>NZ_PDNW01000004.1 GCF_002849655.1 Pollutimonas subterranea | reverse complement strand
GTGGATCAGAAAATCCCGATGCGCGTCCAGGTGCTTGTGGCGCGACCCGTCATCCTTGTAGGCGCTGATTTGCTTCTCTTCCAACTGCAAATACTTACGCACCGTATTGCGCGAGATGCTCAGTTCCCGACTAATGGCACGGATCGACAGCCCCTTGCCCCGGTCATACAGCCCTTTGATCTTGTGTATCACTACCCACTCCTTCACTGACGCGCTCCCGTTGTCTTTTATATGGCAGGAACGCTACACGTTTCATGGCTTTGCAGCCACCGTCAGGTGGGTCAAAACTATTGGCCATTAGTGGGTCATTTTAATTGGCCATTAACAGTGGAGAATTGCGGCGAATCGGCCACGACCGCCGTGCCCCATACCAGTAAAAGGCCAAGCAGCCAGGGCGCCGGCAGTCCGACAAGAAAAGGATAGAGCCCGCAAAGAAGTCCCGATACCGCCAGCGCGACAAACGCGATTCGGGCGCTGCCGAACCGACGGACCAGGAACCCGCCTGCCAGACAGCCTGCCGCACCGATGGCAATGATGGCGAAGGCAAGTGCCGCTGCTGCGGATGCCGGCAAAGTATCACCCAGGGAGCGCGTCAACAAAAGGGGAACGATGGTCCAGAACGCATACAGTTCCCACATGTGCCCGAAATACCCAAAGGCTGCTGCTCGGAAATCGGGGAGTTTGAACGCACCCAGCGCTCCTTCCCAACTGAACTTTCGTTGTCCATTCCTCGGGAGCGATAAGTGTGGACCATCAGCCAACTTGTAGACCATGGCGCCCCCGATAAGGGTCAGGACCGAGGAAGTCAGTACGATGTACTGCCAGGGCCAGGATGCGCCTATGGCTCTGATGCCGTGGGGCAGTGCCGTGCCAAGTGTCAGCATGCCCACCAGCAGCGCCAGGGCAAAACCGGTGTCCCGATTCGTCCACGTAAGGATAAGTTTCATGCCTATGGGATAAACACCGGCAAGGCACACGCCGACCAGAAAGCGAAAGCCTATCGCCATGGGTAGCCCGCTGCTTAGCAACGCAAATCCGGCATTGGCGCTCGCGCCTGCGATGCTGCTCGCCACGAAGATCCTGCTGGCGGGATATCGGTCGGCAAGACCCGTCAAGGCTAGGGTCAAGGTTCCAATGATGAATCCGAATTGTGTCGCATTCGTCAGCCAGCCTATGCCGGCATCGTCCAGTCCCCAAAGCGCGCGGAGCGCGTCGGTGGTGCTATTGCCGCTAAACCAAAGCGAGGTGCAAAACAGCTCGGCGATGACGATGATAATGATGGGCCGACTAACACGGCGGGCGTCCGTGTCAGTCCCGCTCATGAATCGGCGGGTTCCAGAATCGACATGAAGAGGGTGCAAAGAGCCTGCATGCCGCGCCGATCATCGTAATGGGCTTCTTCACTGTCGTATTGCTCAACCAATGGAAACATTACGGCGTCCTTATAACCTTTATATCGACTCGATCGTCAATACGCTATGTATGGCGGTGAGGGGCACCACTCAATCGTGTTCCTGCAGACGGCCCGTGACGTACTTATGCAGCACGCTGGCAATCAGCGTTTGGTAAGGAATGCCTTCTTCGAGCGCCCTGACTTGAATATCGTTCAGATCGCCGGATGAAAGGCGAATATTGACGCGCTTATCCTTGATGGCGGTTGCGCGCGCCGCGGACCGTATGCGGGCCAACTCGCTTTTGGTTGCAATGGATTTGAGTTGACCCGCATCGTAAGCAGCCAGAATGTCGCGTTCGTAATGGTCAGTCTTGGGCATCAGATTCACCTCGATTCAGATAGTCCCGCGTAGCTTTACGGCTGGGGATAATGGTTTTGAGAAAGAGATAAGCGTCTTCTTCAACATAGGGCACCAGATAGACGTAACCCTCGTAGCCGACAACCAAAATCTGTTGCCTGGGATACTTGGCTGCATTCGGATGCATCAAGATATCGAGTAGCCCACCCGATTCGATGGCGACCACAATAGCTTCGAACGACATGCCACGTTCCGCTTTAAGTGCATCTCCCTTCTCGGGATTCCATCGGAATGGTTTCATGCAGAAAGTATAAACATGTGTGTGCCGTTTGTCATCATGTATGGATGGCCTCAACACCCATACATGACTTCTCGTATCTCCACTGATGCTCCCAAGCCCGCAGAAAGATCCGAAGCAGCCTGGATAATCGCTCGTTCAAAGTAAGGCACATCTACATTCCGCAGTCGCTCTGAAGGCCCCGCAATCGTAATCGCGCCGACAAACCGGTCGTCGTCTCCAATGACGGGCACGGACCAAGACGATGTGTATGGATCGCGCACGCCGCAGGAAAAAAAGGGCAGTCGTTCATCGGAGGAGCCTGAAAGCTGTGCCCAGGTTTTGAAGACCCTTCCTGTGGAAGAATTGTCCGGCGGCATAATGCTTCCTGCCAGTACTTGGCTGTGTAGCCCCTCGTGCGGCTGGCAGCGGAAGAGGCATAGCCGTGTTCCTTTTTGATCACTCTCGACGTAGTAAGCCGCGCTTTCTCCAGTCAGGCCAGACAGCTTTTCCAGTACAGGCATAACGACGTCTGAAAGCCGAAACCCGCTCTCGTAAACACGACCCAGGTATAGAACACGCGGCCCAAGTGAATAGCGGCTATCGGCATCGCGCATGGCGTAACCGCAACGAATAAGCGAATTCAATAGTCGAAATACCGTTGTTTTATGTAGCAACAGTTTTTTGCTCAGGTCGGTAAGAGTCAATTTCTCTGACCCCGGCTTGAAGCAATCCAGTACGGCAAGCGCACGCTCTACAGCGGCAACGCCCTCATTGCTCATCTCTTGTCTCATGTTCGCAGTGGGTGGTTGTATATAGTACAACAGTGTTTTATTAAAATACAATGATCGGATTCACAGGGGGAGAAACATATGACAGGGTCCATAGTGGTCGTCACGGCACATGTTGGGGATTTCGTCTGGCGTTGCGGTGGCGCGATCGCACTTCATGCCGCCAAGGGCATCCCGGTGCATCTGGTTTGTCTTAGCTACGGTGAGAATGGCGAATCCAATATCGCCTGGAAGGATGCGTCGGCCGATCAGGAAAGTGTGAAAGGTATTCGCCATGCCGAAGCCGAGGCTGCTGCTGAGTTGCTTGGTGCTCGATCTGTGGATTTCTATGACGTGGGCGACTACCCCATGACGGTAACTGCAGAAATCGTGGGCCGGCTCTCCGAAGCGTTCCGCGAATATGCTCCCAGCCTTGTGATTACCCATCCAGAAAAAGATCCTTCAAATTTGGATCATTGCCGCACATTCGAGGCCGTGCTCTCGGCGCGTATGAAAGCCATAGCCCCTGGCCATGGCGGGAACTTCATCAGTCCGCCTCAGGTGCTTTGCTTTGAACCGCATCAGACAGAGCTATGTGGGTTCAAGCCGAACATGTTGCTCGATATCACCAGCGTCTGGGAACAGAAAAAGCATGCAATGCAGACCATGCCGACGCAAAGCAATCTTTGGGACTATTACGAGCGTGTTGCCCTTCAGCGAGGCGCGCAGGCAGGGCGGCGGGCAAAGACCGCTACCCTTTACGGGGAAGCGTATCAAAGCATCTTTCCTTCCGTTCACACTTCTTTGGTGGAGTAAATATGAGCTACGAGAGCCTCGATTGGCTTAGCTCGACTCTACTTGCAGATCGCGGCGCGCGAGTTATGGCTTGCCGGATCAAGCCGTTGCGGGCCGGCTGGCGCGTATTTGCGCGGGCGTTGACAGTATCGGTACCTCCGGGTGACAACTTGGCTATTCATGCTGCACTTTCTGTCGCCAGGGAAGGGGATGTCCTTGTTGTAGGTGGTGAAGGATATCTTGACCGGGCCTTGATGGGCGGAATTATGTGCGGCCAGGCCGCCGCACTCAAGATGGCCGGGATCGTCATAGACGGCGCGGTGCGGGACGTAGCTGAACTGCAGGCCGGAGTCCTGCCGGTCTTTGCGGCTGGGATATCGCCAGCAGGCCCGACGAAGCACGGCGATGGCAGCGTCTTTCGGTCCGTTGTATGCGGCGGTGTGACCGTCAATCCCGGCGACTGGATATTCGGGGACGAAGACGGTGTGGTTTCGTTTTCTGAAGATGAACGTACGACGTTAGTGCGAGCTGCGGCTCAGAAACTCGAGGTCGAGCATGCTCGCATGGCAGCCATCAAGCAAGGCGATCTCACTCCAGCTTGGTTGCAGTCCCATTTGGACCGTGGCGCTGTGG
Source organism: Pollutimonas subterranea (assembly GCF_002849655.1). Taxonomy (GTDB): domain Bacteria; phylum Pseudomonadota; class Gammaproteobacteria; order Burkholderiales; family Burkholderiaceae_B; genus Pollutimonas; species Pollutimonas subterranea. The sequence continues at coordinate 302,993 of NZ_PDNW01000004.1, read as the reverse complement.
ACATTACGAACAGATATTGAAGATCGCTGACGGAAAGACCGTGAGCTTAGTACTACTGGTTGTTATTCAATCACTTCCCCGGAGACATAAAAATGAAACTACGCAACGCTGTTGCAGCACTTACCTTTATCGCTTCGCTTCTGCCTCTTTCCAGCGCTGGCGCCGCTGAATATCCAGAGCGCCCCATCCGCATGGTCATTCCGTTTGCGGCTGGTGGGCCGGCCGACATTGTCGGGCGAGAGTTTGCTCAATTGCTTGGCCAACAACTGGGACAGACAATTGTGGTCGTGAATGCGGGTGGCGGCCATGGCGTGCCCGCGCTCAATCAAGTGTTGGGTGCGCCGGCTGATGGATATACCCTTCTATTGCCTGCATCGGGGAATATGACGATCCCATCCAAGGCGATGGAGGACAAAGACGTACTGCAATTGCTGAGCCCGATCAGCCAGATTACACAGAGCCCGCACGTGCTTGTGGTCAGTAAAACCTTGCCCATCAAGTCTGTTCAGGAACTGATCGATTATGCCAAGGCAAACCCGGGCAAAGTGAATTTTGGCTCTGCGGGTGTAGGCGGGGTTGCACACTTGGCCATGGAAATGTTCAAAAGCCAGGCCGGCGTCGATGTTGTTCACGTACCATATCGCGGCACCTCTCAAGTTGTGGTGGATCTCGCTGCAGGGCAGGTTCACGCCTTATTCAGCAGTATGCCTTCACTCAAGCCGATGATTGATAAAGGCTCTGTAACAGCCATTGCCATGAGCGCTCCGAGTAGCGGATCCGATACAGCGAAGTTGCCTGTTATCTCTGACGCAGGTCTGCCTGATCTGCAATACACGACTTGGTATGGTCTGTTCGCTAAAGCGGGTACGCCGCCCGACGTGATACAGACATTGAACGCGGCCATCGGAAAGGTTGTTGAGAATCCCGAACTAAATCAGAAATTCGAATCGCAAGGCGTCGAATTTGTCGCAGGGACGCCAGAGGAGCTGGCAGCACTTGTGAAGAAGGATACGGCGAAATGGAAACGGGTTATCGACGAAGCTAACATTGAGCTAATGTAGAGCGTGAGCCGTGGGATCACCAGCTTGCGCCGCTTAGGCAGTTTCGGGCGCAACTACAGCTGTTCCTGGAGTAGTGTGGGCGCCTGTGCAGGCTCTGGCAGAACCGATCTTAAATCCGTTCTCACCTCGATGAACATAGGGCCGTCGGCTGCCAATGCCTCTCCGATCGCTTTATCAATGTCAGCGTCATGGTCCAGGGTGACGGCCCTTATTCCAAAAGCCGCCGCTATAGCCCGGAAGTCGGGATTCAACAGCGACGTGCCGCTTACACGGCCCGGGTATGCGTGCTCCTGATTGATTCGGATGGACGCATAGCAGTTGTTGTTCGATAGAATGAACACGATGGGTAGCCGATACTGCACAGCGGCGATCATCTCGTTGCCCGTCATCATAAAGCCGCCGTCCCCGACCATGCAGACGGTCTTTTTATCCGGGTGGCGCAGCGCATGGGCGACTGCTGCGGGCGTGCCGTAGCCCATCGCGCCCGAAAGCGGCGACATCAGGCGCTGGCCGTCGCGGAAGCGGAAGTAGCGATAAACAGGCGCAGCAAATGTGCCGGCATCGACACATATCGTGGCGTTTGACGGCGCCTGCTCCGACACACTGCGAACCACTTTGCTGAAGTCTATCCCTTGGCTTGTGGCGCGCGTGGGCCATGCGGCATGACCATCGTGGATGCGGGTCAGCCGTTTGCTCCAGGCCGCGCGCTCGGTCGGTATTGTGGGTACCGCATCAGGAGTGATGGCTTTCACCAGTTGCACCGGATCGCAAACCAGCCCGTAATCGGCGGTGTAGTGCAGGCCCACGATGTGATCGTCGGGATAACAATGCACCAGCGTCTGTTCTGGCCTGGGCAGAACGGGGAAGGTATAGCCCTGGGTGGTGACGTCGCCCAGGCGGGTGCCCAATGCGAGAATCAGGTCGCTTTCCTGGAAGGCCGCGAGTTGGGCAGGCGATGTAGCCAGCCCAAGTTCCCCGGCATACAGCGGATTCGTCTGTGGGAAGATATCCTGGCGGCGAAACGATATTGCAACTGGAATGCCCCAGGCTTGTGCGAAGTTGTTCAAGGCTGCGCGTCCGCCAGGTCGCTCGAACATTCCACCCGCGATGATCAATGGGCGTTTGGCCTGCCGCAATTGTTTTTCGAGAGCCGCCAGTGTGTCCGGGCCGGGCAACGCCGGTGCGTGCGGGGTCAGCTTCCATTGGGGCTGTTCGACGCGCTGTTGTTGAATGTCTTCGGGAATGACGAGCACGACGGGGCCGGGTGTGCCCGAGGTGGCCATGCGAATGGCCTTGTAGGCAGCTTCCGCCAGTTGCTGTGGCTCAGTGGCCTCAAAGACCCATTTGGCGATCGACCCGAACATTTTCTGATAGTCGATTTCCTGAAATGCTTCGCGTCGCAAGTCGCGCTTGGGGATTTGCCCCACCAACAGAATCAGCGGCACGCCGTCTTGTTGCGCTGTGTGTACGGCGATGGCCGCGTTGCTGGCGCCCGGGCCGCGGCTGACCATGGCTACGCCGGGCCTCCCTGTTAGCCGGCCATCAGCTACCGCCATATAGCCCGCTCCGCCCTCATGGCGGCATACAACGGTATCGATTTCCGGGAAGTCCAGCAGTGCGTCCAGGACGCCCAGGTAACTTTCACCCGGAACAAGAAACACGCGATCTATGCCGTTTGCGTGGAAAACATTCAAAAGAGCATGGGCGGACGTATTTTTCATGGGTCAATAAAGGTTGGAAACGTGATGATGGCTGGAGCGATTTACTATTGTCGGAAAAGGCGTCAACAGTGACAATGGCGGGCGCAGCATATCAGCTATACTTTTTGAATACACATAAACGGCGGCAGCGGCATAGCTTCCATGTCCTAATAGCGCTGTACCGTCATAGACCCTCCCTTTGCATAGTTGGTTTGCCGTGGATCTGAAGCGTCTCGAATACTTTCTGTTAGTCGCAGATCACGGCAGCTTCTCAAGAGCTTCCAGCGTGATAGGCGTGGCGCAGCCGGCACTAGGGCGTCAGGTGCAGCGCCTGGAAGAGGAATGCGGCGCAAAGCTGTTGTATCGCCATGGCCGGGGCGTATCTCTGACGCCTGAAGGTGAAATTTTTGCCGAACGAGTTCGCCCGCTGCTCACGAAGCTGGCGATGGCTGCCGATGGCTTGAACCAGAGCGGGCGACCATTAAGCGGGTCCGTCACGCTAGGCATGACGCCGACCATGATGTCGCTGATGGGCTTGCCCTTATTGCAGAAAATGCGCGCGATCGCACCTGGCATCAAGTTGAATTTTCTGACCGGCTACAGCGGGTATGTGCACGAATGGCTGGTCGACGGCCGCCTGGACATCGCCATTCTTCACGACGCGCGCCGATCGCAGCATATTGCTGTTGATGCTCTAGCGACCGCACGGTTGTTTTTGGTGTCGCATCCGAGTTTGGCGAAACAGCTTATGACTCCCCACAAGGCCAGTTTGCCCGTGCTTGGCCTTCGAGGCTTGCCACTGGCCTTGCCCAGCGGCTCGCACGGTTTGCGCCGTACAATCGATCAGGCAACGACAAAGCTCAAGGTCGATCTCGACATCCAATATGAATTGGATACTCTTACGTTGATGAAGGCGGTTGCCCTGGCTGGAATCGCCCACACCATACTGGCGATGCCGGCCGTGGCCGATGAAGTCGACTCGGGCGCACTGACCGCGACGCAGCTGGATACTCCGTCCATGGAAACGCGCTTGATGATTGCCACATCGTTGAATCGTGCTTTGACTCATGCGGGGCGAGCGGTGCTGCAGCAAATTCGCCCAGTACTGCAGCAATCCATAGAGTCCGCCGTCATTCCTTTGCACATGCGGCTTGACTGAGTCAGGCCGAAAATCGCTTCAAGTTAGCCCAAAAAAGCATAGCTGATACAAGAGCAAAGCCATAGAAATGTGCTTGGCAAGCCATGCATAATCGCTGGACATAATGATGTTCTGCACCAGCCGTCGCGCTTGCCCGGAACATTCCTATAACGAGGAGAAACATGACATGTTCAAGAAAACACTGAAATGGCTGGGCGTAGGCCTTGGTTTGGCTGCCGCTACTGTGGCGCATGCAGCAAGCGACTATCCGAATCGTCCCATAACGCTGATTATCCCTGTGGCAGCTGGCGGCACTACGGATATCGCGGGGCGTGCCCTGGCCAAGCAACTAAAAGACGAACTCGGCCAGCCGGTCGTGGTGGAAAACCGGCCAGGCGCCAGCGGCAGCATCGCCAATTCTTATGTTGCGCGGGCTGAGCCCGACGGGTATACCCTGGTACTGTCGTACGAGGGCTTTCACACGGGTAATCCTGTGTTGATGAAAGACCTGAGTTGGGATCCTGTGAAAGACTTCACACCGATCGCGGAAGTGATACGGGGACCGCACCTGTTTCTGGTTCCCGCGAACTCGCCCGCCAAGACCTTGCAGGAATTTATCGAATTGGCCAAGCAAAAACCGGGATCAATGAATTTTGCTTCGTCGGGTGTCGGCTCAATACAGCATCTGGGCGGTGAGCTGTTCCAGCTCAAGACGAATACTGACATGGTACATGTGCCGTACAGCGGCGCCGCACCTGCAATGCAAGATTTGCTGGCCGGTCGCATCGATGTTTTCATTACAACGCCACCTACGGCGATGGCGCATGTGGAAGCCGGCACCTTGCGCGCACTGGCCATTACCAGCAACCAGCGGCATCCGAAGTTGCCCGATATTCCCACGACTGCGGAAGCGGGTCTGCCGGAGTTCCAACTTGAGGCGTGGTTTTCGGTATTTGGCCCCGCCAAGATGCCCGCCGATGTGGTGGAAAAGCTGGCCGGCGCCATGCAAAAAGTGATCACCTCGGATGAGTTCAAGTCGCAGATGAATGCACAGGGTTCGAACGCCAGCTACCGCTCGCCTGCCGAGTTAGGCCAGGTCGTGAAGGACGATCTGGCGAAATGGGGCGAAGTGGTCAAGACTGCTGGTATCGCGGCGAATTGATCATGTACATTGCGCGTCCCGTTATTGCCATCATCGATGATTACGAGGGTTTCGTCCCCGCGTTGAACGCGTACGGCATGTTGAAGGAGGCTTTGCCCAATGCCGATATCCGCGTCATTACGCGGCAGCCGCTGGATGACGGGGCTATTCGGCAAATTCGCGATGTCGAGTATCTGGTTCTGATACGGGAGCGCTCGCCGATAACGGCGCAGCTTCTTGATGGTCTCCCCGCATTGAGGGCACTGGTGCAGACAGGTACGGCGGGCCAGGCGGCTACATCGCATATCGATCAAGAAGCTTGCGCGCAGCGGGGCATTGCCATACTTGAAGGCGGCGTCAGCGATGGCCACTCGGCCGCTGAAATCACCTGGGCGTTGATTCTCAACGCCAGCCGAAACGTGCATCATTACATGAACAGCATGAAGCAAGGCTCTTGGCAGCAAGGCAATCCGACGGGCCAGATAGGTCGCGCCCTGCACGGCCAGACGCTGGGCATACTGGGTTATGGACGCATCGGACAATTGCTTGGAGGCTATGCGCAGGCTTTCGGTATGGACGTCCTGGTCTGGGGGCGCGAGAACACGCGCTTGGCGGCCCAGAAGACCGGAGTGCGGCTGACCGACGGGCGGGATGCCTTGTTCGAACAGAGTGACATTCTTGCTCTGCAGATGCGCATGAGTTCAGAGTCACGCCATTCCGTTACGTTGCGCGACCTTGGCCTAATGAAGCCTACATCTTTACTGGTGAATACGGGCCGTCCGGGTCTGATTGAGCCGGGCGCTCTGGTGGCAGCCCTGAAAGCGGGGCGTCCGGGTCGCGTAGCCGTCGATGTCCATGAGCATGAGCCTGTTCTGCACGCCACCGGGCTCACGGAGTCGCCTCGCTGTACTGCGACCCCACATATTGGATATGTAGAGCGCAATAGTTATGAAATCCTTTTCGATGCCGCGTTCAGGAAATTGATCGCGTTCTTGAATACGAATACGGCAGGGGCCGTCGACAAACCTACTTAATATATCAATAGGTCATGCACATCCTACCGCCCTACGCGCGGTAGCTGCGTGACGCCTTCGCCCGTCTCGTTCAAGGGTTGCGTTAGGCCTTCTCGAATGTGAAGGCGAGACTTGAGTAATGCCTTGAAGATACCGGGTTTGCGACCATACACTTCAGCCGAGCTTACGTGCCGCCTTCAGCGTAGTGCAACCGGTATTTCAGCCAGGCACGAGGGAAACATCTACCGGTGAGATCCCGCCGCTATAGATGGAGAAGGCAAGCGCTTCGTGGATCGTGGTCGTTGACACTGCCAGCTTCAAATAGTATCTTACGATATATCATAAGATATAAAGGCATGAGATGCACGAAATGAACAATTCAGTCTTCACATACAGCATCTGCGGTGACCGTTCCTTGCGGATGGCGGCGGGGCGACACTCCGGAAGGCAAGGTGGAAAAGGCGTTATCGAAAGCTGGGATGGCATGGGCGGCAACGGCGGGAGCCTGACACGCGGCCGTAAGTTCGGTTCCGAAGAGTTGCAGCTGATGTTGCTGGCTTTGCTTAAGGAACAGGCCAGCCATGGGTATGAACTCATCAAAGCGCTGGAAACCCGTTCCAACGGCTTTTACACGCCGAGTCCGGGTATGGTTTATCCGGCCCTCACCTATCTGGAGGAACTCGATTACGCGACAGTCGAGGCACATGGCAATCGTAAACGTTATCACTTGGCCGAGCCCGGACGCCTTTACCTGGACGCCAATCGCGAACGCATTGAGCTGCTCTTCGCCAAGCTTAAACATGCCGCACGCAAAATGGCCTGGATAAAGGAGGCTTTGACCGATGAAGCCGCGTCCGAACCGGGAGGCGTCGGCGCAAGCGGTTGGCTGTCCGAATTCGTCGAAGCGCGCCGTGCACTGAAGATGGCTTTGTATCGACACAGCGACGCCTCTACCGACGAGCAACGCCGGATCGCTGCGATTCTTCAGCGTGCGGCGTCCGAAATTCTGGGCGCCGACGCCGCTCCCTCTAGCGATTCTTAGGAAACAACATGAATACCTTAGTCAAACAAACCGAACTGACCGTGCAAAAAATCCGCCATCCCCTGAAGGCTCGCCAGCTGGAAGTGTGTCGCGTAACACCGCTTACCCCGTCGCGTGTGCGCATAACGCTTACGGGGGAAGATCTGGACGACTTCATGTCGGCGTCATTCGATGATCATGTCAAAGTGTTTTTTCCATCTTCGCCGGGCGCCAAACCGGTGTTGCCAATTATTGGTCCAAGCGGGCCGACATTTCCCGAAGGAGAACGTCCGGCTGCCCGGGATTACACGCCTCGTCGATACGATGGCGCTACGCGCGAACTGGACATCGATTTCGTGTTGCATGGCAGCGGTCCCGCGGCGACGTGGGCCGCACAGGCTACGGTAGGCCAATACCTGGGTATCGCTGGGCCTCGAGGGTCCTTCGTCATTCCTCACGGATTCGACTGGCATCTATTGATTGGCGATGAATCGGCATTGCCGGCCATTGGCCGCAGGCTTGAAGAACTTCCTGAAGGCAAGCGCGTGCTGGCTGTCATTGAAGTAGCTAATCCCGATGTCGAGCCCTTGTTGGAAACCAATACGGACCTCAGCATCCGTTGGGTGCACGGCCCAGTGGCTTCGACCGATGGGGTAAGCGCCCTGGAGCGTGCCGTTCGCGAACTTCAACTTCCCGACGGCGAGGGTTATGTATGGGCTGCCGGTGAATTTTCGGCTATTCGGGGAATACGCCAGTATCTGGTCCAGGAACAGGGCCTGGACAAGTCCCGTATTCGCGCCGCCAGCTACTGGCGGCGTGGCGACAGCGCCGCCCACCAGACCTTCGAGGACTAAGCCGGGCCACTCGGGCGCGCAATTGCAGGTGGGCCAGCGGCCCGAATGAAATGTTCGCGTAGCCATTGATGGGCTGGATCTTCATGGGCCCTGGGATGCCATGCCATGGCGACGTCAAAGGTGGGCAGATGGAAAGGCAGGGGCAAAATATCGAGGTATGCGGCATAGCGTTGCAGTAGTCGGTTAGGGAGGGTCGCCACGCAGTCTGTGCTCTCGAGCACCAGCGGTATCTGGTTGTAGCTGGATACTGTCAGCGCCACGTGGCGCTCACGTCCCAAGCTTTCCAGTGCGTCGTCCACACTGCTTTTGAACTTGCCCTCTTGCGAGACCATGACGTGAGCGAGAGAGCAGTACTCCTCGAGACTGGGATCTTCCGTACCCCGTGGATGACCCTTGCGCTGCGCCAAGCGAAAGTCATCCTTGAGCAAGAATCTAGCCTTCAATACGTCGGGCACTTTTTGCGTAAGACCGACATACAGGTCAATTTCGCCTCTTTCCATTCTGTAAGTCAGATTCTCTTCCATCGGGGCAATAAAGCTCAGGCGTATGCCTGGTGAACGATGCGCCAAAACCGATTGCGTGACTGCCAATCCCACTTGCGTGAAGAGGTTGTCGTTTACGGCAACTAAGAAATTTCGCTGCGCAGTGAGCGGCTCGAAGTCTTCGCTGGAAGCAACAGCCCCCTGTAGATCCAACAAGGCCTGATGCAAGCGCGGCTGAATGGCCAATGCACGGTCGGTGGGCGCCATTCCCCGACCCGCCTCCGAGAGAACGAGGAGGGGATCGTTAAACATGTCCCTGAGCCGACTCAGTTGTGTTGATAGTGCTGGCTGGCTGATGTTCAATCGTTTCGCGGCACGTGTGACGTTTCGCTCTTCAAGGAGCACATCCAGTGAAATGAGCAAAGGGAGATCCGACCGCCGGATATTCATATTCGGTATACCTCGTATAGGGAAAGGCAACTCACGATCGCGACAGCGAAGCTTTAGAGTTTGGTCTGTACTGATCTCGGCATACTGACGTGATCGGGGCGGTCATCAAACCCAAGCATTATTCTGGAGTGGTCTATGCAACTCAACAATTTTTTTATCTCGCGTCTGTTGGCAGCGTCAATAGCGGTCATTGGCGTTTTTCCTCTTGGCGCCAATGCAGCGAGTGATGCCCATGGGGCTCATGCGGTGGCTGCCTCGCAATTTCATGCTCAAGCCCCTGGTGTCTATCGTTATCGCGTAGGGGACTTCCAAGTTACCGCATTGTCCGATGGTACTGTTCCTCAGGATCTGCACGCCCTGCTGACCAATACCACCGCCACTGAAACCGACAGTTTACTGAAGCATGCATTTTTATCTAATCCTGTCGAGGCGTCTATCAATGTCTTTCTGATTGATACTGGCACTCGACTCGTTTTGGTCGATACCGGATCCGGTTTATTCTTTGGTCCAGGTAATGGCGGTAAGCTGCTTGGAAATTTGAAATCGGCGGGCTACTCGCCCGAGCAGATTACCGATATCTTGCTGACCCATATTCATACTGACCATAGCGGTGGCCTGGTTACCGACGGTCAACGGGTATTCCCCAGTGCGACCGTTCATGTGGGCAAGCCCGACGTGGATCTGTTTCTCGATCCTGCGAACATCCACGGCGTTGAAGGCTATGACAAGAAGTACTTTGAGGAAGCGGTGAAATCCGTCGGGGCTTATGTCAAAGCCGGCAAGGTACAGACTTTCACCGGGCAGACTCAACTGTTTCCTGGCGTCAAGGCGATCCCTACATCGGGACATACACCAGGACACAGCTTTTATCAGCTAGAAAGCAAAGGTCAGTCGATCAAGTTCATCGGTGACATCGTGCACGTGGCATCGGTGCAATTTCCAAAGCCGGAAATTGCCATTCTTTACGACGTATCACCCAAGGAAGCCGTAGCGCAACGTGAGAGGCAATTCGCGTTGGCCGCTGCTAAACGCGAACTGGTAGCGGGCGCTCATCTTCCTTTCCCTGGACTGGGTCATATTCGGGCTGAAAGCGACGGTGGCTTCATTTTCGTACCGGTCGACTACCGCGATCGTGCCGAACGTTGAGTTCTGTACGGGCAATGGTTTTGCTGCGTACTTTACTTGTCCGTGCGCAGCAGGTCCTGGATGCCTTCGCTGCCCGTTCCGTTCAGGGGTTGCATTGCGGTCGAGCTGTCCGAGCCGGATCTTCCGGTAGGAAGGGCGGGCTTGATCAAGGGCGGCGGCTTGCCCCACGCCTCGTCGGGCGTGATCGGATGGGTGTCGCCGGGCTGGGGTGGCGCCAAGCTGGGTACGCGACGGTTCGGTACGTGACGGTTGGGAAGGGCGGGATCAACAATATCGGGCAGGAAATTTCCTGCGCCATCCGGCTGGTGTTCCGGGGCATGCGGGACAGGCAAAGGCGGCACGCCATGCGCCCCTTGAGCCCACACGCAAGCCGGTCCCCACAATGTACTCGCAGCGACAATCGTCACCCAATACTGTAGTTTCATGATCCCTCTCAAGCGTGAAGATAGGGGATACAACCATGTCCTTCAGCAGAGTTTACGGGCTGCCCTCAGCGGAGGGCAACCGGTATTACAGTCGGACACGAGGGAAACGTTTTACGGCCTGATGGTGCCTGCGCCGTATGGAACTGACGAGTGCCGAAGCCAGCTATAGACCGAACACCCGCCCTTTCTCAATCAGCCGCAACGCTTGCTTTACGACGGGCGCGTCGACCATTCTGCCTTCGAACGTGCAGGCGGCGCGCCCCAAGGCCTTTTCTTCTTCGAATTTGTTGATCAAGGCTTTGGCCCGTTCGACGGCAGACTCGGTGGGGGAGAAGGCGCTATTGGCCAATGCGACCTGAGCGGGATGAATGCAGAACGCGCCTTCGAAGCCCAGGCGGGCGGCTCGTTCCACTACCTTCTTGAACTCCTGTTCGTCGGCAAAATCGGCCACTGAACCGACAAACCCGATGGGCGCAATGCCGGCGCGCCGGCAGGCGGCGACGGCCATGACGTTGGGGACATACAGGCTGTCGGCGTCGACGGCCATTTGCATGGAGACGGCCAAATCTTCGGCGCCGACGATCATGCCGCAAATGCGCGGATGGGCTGCGGCAATGCGGTGCATATTATGCAGACCTTCCACGTCTTCGATCATGACGATGAACCGGGTACTGCCCACAGGCATACCTTTTTCCGTTTCCACTTCGTCGACGATTTCCGCCACTGCTTGGACGAATTCCGCATTGGGAACTTTGGGCAGTGTTAATGCCTGGACGCTTTCGCAGACAGAGGCTTCGATATCGCGGACCAGCATCCGCCAGGGGCGATTCACCCGTACGATGACATCGTAGTTGTTGTCGCGACAGCGTTTGGCAACCTCGGCGACACGGTGACGTGCTTCTTCCTTGTGCTCAAGGGCAATGCTGTCTTCGAGATCGAGCTGGAGGGCGTCGGCAGGCCGGCGCAATGCGCTTTGAATGAAGCGCTCGTTGGTAACCGGTACAAACAGCATGGAACGCCATGCGAAAACGGAATTCATAGTCGTGGTCCTGCTCAGTTAAGGGTAATGTGCTCGACTTCGGCCAGCACATCGGCCGTATGCTCGCCCAGCCTGGGAGCGGCTCGCCTGAAGCCGCCGGGGCTTTGCGACAGGCGCGGAATGATGTTGTGCATGGGAACGCTGCCCAACTCTTCGTCTTCGAGATGGACGATGGCCTCCCGGCCGACGATGAACGGGTGATCGATCAGGTCGGCCACCGAGCACACCGGGCCTGCGGTGACGTTGGCTTGTTCAAACAGGCCCAGGCATTCATCCTGTGTTTTTGATCCGATGAATTCTTGAATAATGCCGTCCAGCAAGTCCCGGTTCAAAACGCGGGCATCGTTGTCATGGAACCGCGGGTCTGTTTTCAGTTCCGGGCGCCCGATGGTATCGAAGATTTTCATGGCCATGGACTGCATGGAGCCGGACAGGGCAATGTGTTTATCGTCCTGACAGGCGTAGACGTTGCGCGGCGCGGTGTGGCTGGACTGATTGCCCGATCGCATGGTGGGTTCGCCGCTCAGTTGGTATTTGGCGGCCTCGGATGAAATCAGCGAAAAAATCGGTTCGAACAGTGACAGGTCGACCACCTGGCCGATGCCATTCTTCTCGGATGCGCGCAGGGCGGTGAGTACGCCGGCGGCGCCGTAGATGCCCGCGATCATGTCCGCCATGGCCAGGGGAGGCAAGGCGGGCGGCTTATCGGCAAAACCGTTCAAATAGGCAAAGCCCGACATGGCTTCGACCAGCGTACCGAAACCCGGTTTTGACTTATACGGTCCGGTTTGCCCCCAGCCTGAAACCCGGGCGATAACGAGGGCAGGGTTGAGCTCGTGCAGTACGTTGGGCGAGAGTCCCATTTTTTCCAGGCCGCCGGGCACGAAGTTTTCGACTACGATCTGAGCGCTCTTAATCAGTTTTTTAAGCTGGTCGAGGCCGTCCTCGGTCTTGAAATCAATGACGGCGGAACGTTTGTTTCTGCCATATACCTTCCAGTAAACCGCCTGTCCCGCTTCACGCCAACTCCGGAGATCGTCGCCTTTTTCCGGGCGTTCGATTTTGATAACGTCGGCGCCGAAGTCGGCAAGAAAAAGCGAAAGCATATTTCCGGCCACCAAGCGCGACAAATCGATTACCTTCACGCCTGCCAGAGGCCCTTCGTGGTTCAGGTTACATGCTTTCATGCGAACTCCAACAAACTGACATAGCGTTGATTAATTAATTTGCGCACCGGACGCCTTGACGATGCCCGACCATTTTTCAAGGTCTTCAGCAAGCCTTTGGGCGAGCTGCTCGGGGTTGTCATGCAGCATTTCAATGCCAAGCTTGTCAAAGCGATCTTTGACGTCGGCCTCTTTCAGCACGGCCTCCGTTGCCTTATATAACGTGTCGATGACCTCTTTGGGGGTACCCTTGGGCGCGTACATGGCGATCCATAGATCGCCGCTGTAGCCGGGGATCTCCTCGCCAATGGCGGGAACATCGGGCAGGGCGGGGTTGCGAGCGCTTGTGCTGACACCGATAGCACGTAACTTGCCGCTCTGGATATTGGAGATGGACGAAGGCAGGCTGGCAAAAACCATGGGCACCTGATTGCCCAAGACATCGGCCATGGCCGGAGCAACGCCCCGGTAGGGAATGTGTTGGAGCTTCAAGTCAGCTTTGCTGTCCAGCATGGCGCCCAGCAAATGGTTCAGCGAGCCATTTCCCGCCGACGCATATTGGTATTTGTCGGGATTGTCCTTGATAAGCTGGATAAATTCTTTCAGGTTCTTGGCCGGAAAAGAAGGGTTCACGCAGAGAACATTCGGTACCGAACCTACGGCAGCTACCGGCTCGAAGTCCTTGACCGGATCGAATCCCGGGTCTTTGTACAAGGTGGGGTTGATGGCTTGGGTACTGCTGACCGTAAATAGAATGGTGTAGCCGTCGGCGGGCTCGCGCAGCACGGCCTGTGTGCCGATATTTCCGCCAGCGCCGGGGCGATTGTTCACGATAAAAGGCTGGCCGAGTTGCTGCGCCAGTTTTTCGGAAATCAGTCGGGCCACGATATCGTTCGTTCCGCCCGGCGCATGTGGAACAATGATATTGACGGGTTTGGTGGGGAACGCGGCGGCCTGGGCGCCAAGTGTTGCGAACCCGGTCGTGGCAAGCAGGCATAGTCCAGCGGCGATCTTTCGTAGTTGAGGCATAACCGTGTCTCCGATAGTTCATATAAGTAGTCTTCTATTCTTCCATTCGCGCTGGCATATATCAAATATTGTTTTAATATGTGCGGCATACATATTCATGTATGCCAATGCGTGAAGGAAACTATTGTCATGGAACAATGACGTGACACTTACTCAGTTGCGATACTTTCTGGCCGTTATAAAAGCGGGCAGCATTTCGGGGGCAGCGGTGCAGATTCATGTGGCGCAACCCGCACTTTCCCAGCGCTTGAAGCAGCTGGAAACCGAACTGGGACAACGGCTGTTCACGCGATTGCCGCGGGGCATCGAACTGACCGCCGCCGGACATAAATTAAAGATCCATGCCTTGGAAATCATCAGGCGTGTGGAGTCCGTACACACCGACTTCGTGTCATCGGACAGTAATCCGTTTGGCCATGTGAAGCTCGGGATGTCCACCGCCATCAATACGAAGTTTTGCGTGGACGTGCTGGAGAGCGTGAATCGTATCTACCCAAACATTCAGCTGGCGCTGGTCGAGAGCATGAGCGGCACGCTTCTGGAGTGGACCGAAAGTGGCCGTATCGATATGGCCGTGGTCTACGATACCCCAGGCAATACCCCTCTGGTGGTGAATTTCCTGGCGCGCGAGAAGCTGTATCTGGTCAGTAACCGCGAGGCTAAAGGCGCCCTTCCCGATGTCATCACCATTGCGGAAATTGCCGAGCTCGACCTGATATTGCCGGCGTTTCCGCAAACCTTGCGGCTGATGATCGAAAAGGTCTTCCTGGACAGCATCGGCAAAAGTCCGAAGATCCTGATCGATGTTGATTCAACCCACGCGATCAAGAAACTGGTGGCGGCCGGCAAGGGGCACAGCATTTTGTCGATTCATTCCATCGACGATGAGTTGTCCCGCCAGGAACTGGCCATCACGCCCATCGCCGACCCCAGCATCACCCGGACCATCAACCTGGTGAGCAATCAAAACCGTACGCCGGATTCGGCCGTCAGAGCGGTCCAAAAAGTCGTGACTCGCCTGTTGGCTGCTCGGTTGTCGGATGGCGGCGAGGACAGGCCGGACTATGTGGTTTAGGGGGACGGCCCATGGGCGGCAAGCCGATGAAAATCATGTCAATTCATGGTTTTACGATGGTGCCGTCGCGAGAATTTGCGCGGCCACCTGTTTGACGTGTCTTTTCAGCAAGCCTTGGTCAGAAGCAATGATAAAGAAGGTAAATCCCAACGCCGTGAAAACATCAAGTTCCGCGGTGTCCGGCAGAAAAATGCCTAGGGGTTGACCGCAAGCTTGGGCTACTTGGCAGATGTGTTCGACCGCTTCCTGTACACGAGGATGAGTGATGCTATCAACGCCGTAAGATACGGCCAAATCAGCCCGTCCCACAAAAAGCGCGTCTATGCCGGGCGTCTGGGCAATCTCTCCGATATTTTCAACACTTGTTGCGGTTTCAATTTGGACAATAACGGTCGTCCGTTGATCGCTTTCGCTGATGTGTTTCGCGAGGGTTAACTCACCATACCCGCCGGCACGGGGTGAGTTGGAAAAACCTCTCGCCCCATTCGCTTCTCGATACCGGGCAGACCTCACAACGGCGGAGGCGATCTCCGCGTCGTCCACATGGGGAACTAACACGCCGCTGGCGCCGCAATCGAGGGCTTGAAGTATGTCTTCGGGCCGAGAGGATGCGGTACGTACCAAGGCTGGCAAGTGCCCCGCACGGGCAGCCAGGCAGCACGCATCAAGAGATTCTCTACCGAAGGGGGCGTGCTCAGCGTCAAGGACAACAAAGTCCAGCTCTGTGCCCGCAAGGACTTCCACGATCTGGTAATGCGTTGTCTTGACGAAGGTGCCCGCCAGTCTTTGGCCTTCCGAGATCGCATCGCGAAGACATGACGATGCGCGCCGGGAATGTATGGATCCTGTGCCGGTCATGTTTCGTATTCTGGACGTGCTGGCGTGAATACGTCCAGATTCAATACTGGCTCATCTCCTACTACGGTGGCGCAGTGAATGACATTGGGCGGCACAACGACAATACCACCTGGACCGAGCCGAATGACCTGATCGCCTAAGCGAAAATCGACTGAACCCTCGATGATGTAAGCAATTTGCTCGTTCTCGTGCGAATGAGGTAGTACCTCGTGGCCAGGCCAAAGTCGATGAAGCGCTATTGTGGCACCATCGCCCCCGAATGCTTTACGCTCAATGCCTTGGCGCACTGTTTTCCACTCAGTGTTCTCCCAATTGATCTGCTTGATGTTCATGGATCTGTTTCCTTTAATGTGGGCCGGATGAACCCGGCCTATCCTTAATTGTTGGCGATGTTGAGCGAGGTGATGGTCTTGGACCAAAGGTCGTAGTCCTGCTGCAGCATCTTGGCCAGTTCACCAGGCTTGATTGGCAAAGGAATCATCCCCATGCCTTTCAGGCGCTGCGCAACCTCCGGCAGGGCGACAATGCGGTTGATCTCGGCATTGATCGTCTCGACCAGCGCTGGATCCATTCCCTTGGGACCAAATACCCCATACCAGTTTGTCACCACGAAATCGGACGCCACTTCCGATGCGCTGGGTACACCTGGCACTAAGTCGCTGGGCGTCGCTTCGGTTACTGCGATCAATCGCACGTTCCCCGCCTCTGCGTGGCGCAAAAGAAGTGATGCGCCACCGGCGAACATGTCGACTTCCCCTTGCAGCAGCGCTGTTACGGCCGGCCCGCCTCCCTTGTAGGGAACATGAACCATCTCTAAGCCAGCTTTCTCTTCCAGCAGGGCCAGCGTCAGATGATTGTGTGTGCCGATTCCGCCGGAGGAGTAATTGACCTTGCCAGGGTTGGCGCGGACGTGCTTGATGAGCTCGTCGAAGTTTTGCGCCGGAAACGATGGCTTGACCGCGATAACGTTAATCGCCTGAGCCAGCATGGCCACTGGCACGAATTCCTTCATTGGGTCGAACGCCAAGGAGGTATACAGGCTGCCATTCATGGCATGCGTGGACATGGCTCCAATTTCAAGCGTGTATCCGTCCGGTTTTGACCTGGCCACTTTCGCGGCTCCAATGTTGCCTCCCGCTCCGGGCGTATTCTCGACGATAGTCGTGACGCCGGAGTCTTTGAAGTAATGCTGCGCGATCATGCGGCCCAGGATGTCTGTCGAACCGCCCGGTGCAAACGGAACTACGAGAGAAACAGTCTTCTTGGGATATTGCTCTTCGGCCTGAGTGACTGGACTCATAAGCAATGCTGCACTTGCCATGCAGCTGGCCAGGAAAGCTCTGCGACCGTGTGTCATGTTTTTCATTTATATACCTCTGCGTCTTCGCGTGAATTTGCCTGCATGAGGCAGGCGCCTTGTCTCCATGTGCGTTCGATTGTAGGTAAGCAGCCGGCTATACTTCAATGCGCGCGACGGCAGATTCCACATGCTGGAATATTGGGTCGAGCTATTCAAAACCGGCTGGGAGAAGAAATGACAGTCATCCGTTCCGTCCACAGAGCATTTCACGTGCTCCGAATCATGAACGAAAAGCCGGTATGGTCGTTGCAGGAACTCGGCGACCGCACAGGGCTGCCAAAGTCGACATTGCACAGGTCGCTGGCTGCGCTACGGGAAGAAGGGTATGTACGAAGTCATGAAGGGATGTACGGCTACTATCAGTTGACCGGTGCGGTAAACGAGCTCAGCCACGGCGTGGTGCAGCAAAGTCGACTGGTCGACGCTGCAGCACCCATCCTTATTGCGACTACCAAGCGAATTAAATGGCCTCTTTCGATCGGAGTGGTTGACGGCTGTGACCTGAGGGTGAACTTTTGCACGATGCCCTACAGCCCCTACGCGATTCGTCCCAGCAGCTACGGCCGCCGATATACGCTGTTTGAGTCTGCGTTGGGTCGCGCTTACTTCTCTTTTTGCGATGCTGGCGAGCGGCGCATCCTGTATGACCTGTACTGCCTGGGCCACCCGGATACCAGCCCTCCCAACTTCATCTCCATGCGCCGGATGGTCACGCAAACGCGCACCCAAGGCTATGGTCTTCGACGTGGCGATAAAGATTCGGACAGCAGCGCGCTTGCCGTGCCGATCATGGCCGGCGGGAATATTGTTGGGACCATGGCTTATTCCACGTTCTCACGCATGCTGGACAACGACCTGATCAAGAAGTTTTTGCCTGAGCTTAGAAAAACAGCCGATCAGATAGGTCAGGTGTGGGAACAGGAAACGGATCTTCTTTCCTGAGGCAATAGCTTCAAGCGCACGTCTTTAGTCTTGATTGCAAACACCGCTTTGGCAACGGATGCCATTGATGGCTAGGCGCCCTTCCCTTCATCACATTTCACTTTAAGTTCGACGGATGTTCAGTCCCGCCGACTTCGTGCTGACAGGCTATTCCATACCGTGGAATCTCCGCTCGCCATTATTGCTACTTGCATTGCTCATCCATAGACTGGCTGGCAGGGATCCAACGCGCGCGGCATGGCCCGGATGCAGAGCTTTCCGAGCCGACGATGTGCTGCGTTGATCGTGAACGGCTAACTAACGAAGGGTCATACCGATTGTGGTGCCGACTCAGATAAACAGGTTTAAGGGGACATTTGGTATGAAGAGATATTTTGTTTTGACGGCCTTGATGTGTGCCATGGCTCCAGCCATGGCGGCGGAATATCCCGCAAAGCCGATCAGGTTGATTAGCGGGTATGCGACGGGTGGTTCGGTGGATCTGGCCGCTCGCGTATTTGCCAAGCACCTGGGCGAAGAAATGAACCAAACAGTCGTAGTAGAGAACCGAAGCGGCGCATCCGGCTTGATTGCGGCCTCCGGTACGGCAAAGTCGGCGCCGGATGGCTATACGCTCTACTTCGCTGTGGGCGCAACCTTTACCGTCATGCCGACCATTAATCGGGATGCCGAGGTGAAGTCGCTGGAGGAGCTGGCGCCTATAGGCGGCATCGTCGATTACACCAATATCCTGCTTGTAAACGATACGGTGCCGGTCAGTAATCTGGAGGAGCTTATTACGTACTCCAAGACCAATCCCGAGGCTGTGACGTATGGCAGCTCCGGGATTGGTTCATCCAGCCACTTGTCGGGGGAATATTTCAGGCAGCTTACCGGCGCGCCTATGACACACGTTCCGTACAGGGGTGCTGCACCGGCGATGATGGACGTAATCGGCGGGCAAATCTCGATGTTCTTTGATGTCACGGCAACGGCGCAAGCTCATGTCAAAGGTGGCAAGGTCAAACCTCTGGCGGTTACGTCCAAGCATAGAAATGCCATGTTCCCTGATGTGCCCAGTGTCGCAGAACTTGGTTATCCGGATTACGAAGTAACAAGCTGGTTTGGACTCTTTGCGCCTAAAGCGATCCCTGCAAGTGTCTCCGAAACCCTGAGCAAAGCCCTGATCGCAGTGCGCAACAACGCGGACTTTCAGAAACAGATGAAGTTGTCCGGCTACGAGATGTTTACTGGCGGCGCTGAAGACGTCACTGCACGCATAGAGAAAGAGAAGAATCTATGGGAATCCGTGCTTTCGGCGGCTCAACGTTGATCCGCAGCAAATTTTTCAGGAGCTTTAGCTATGCCAATGATGAAGGCACACATTCAAAGTGGCCATACTCGAGAACAAAAAGCCGTGCTTATCGGTGCCTACACGGATGCGATCGCCAAGACGTTGGGCATGCCCTTGCCCACCATCCGCGTGATGCTCGAGGAGTTGCCGCCTGGGGCATCGGGAGTTGCCGGCGTGATCGACGCTCCACTCACCATTATTGAGGTATTCATGATGGAGGGGCGTACCGAGTTGCAAAAGGCGGACCTTATCGACGGCTTGACCAAAGCGACTGCGGAAAGCTTGGGTGTGTTCGGGGAAAGCGTCCGCGTGTTACTGCATGACATGCCAAAGATCAATGTTGGCATTGGCGGCAAGAGCGCAAAAGCGCTCGGCCGTTGATCCAAGATAATCCGCTCAGTTAATGCTGGCCCCGGACTTCTCCACCACCTCGGCCCAGCGCGGGATTTCCAGGGCCATCAAGTCGCGTAATCCCTCGGGCGTGCTGCCTACCAATTGCATCCCCATGGTCTTGCCCAACTGCTCCTGCACTTCTGGATCTTTTACGATCACGGCCAGCTCCTGGGCCAGACGATCCAGGATGGGCTTGGGCGTACCCTTGGGTGCATAAACGGCTTGCCAAGATGCCACATTGAAGCCGGCCACGCCGGCTTCTTCCATGGTGGGGGTCTTTGGCGACAGCGCGATACGATCCTTGGTGGTGACGGCAAGCAGCTTCAACTTGCCGGCCTGCAGCAGCGGCAGGGCCGCTGTCATTTGGTCGAACATGAACGTGACTTGGCCCGACGACACATCGACCATGGCCGGTGGCGTACCCTTGTACGGCACGTGGGTCAACGGCACGCCGATCGCGTTGGCGAACAGCTCGCCGGTCAGATGGGTAGAGGTACCCGCACCCGACGATGCGAAGGTGCGCTTGTCCGGACTGCGTTTCAGCAATTCGATCAGTTCCCCGACCGTATTCACGCCCAGGTTGGGATCCACCAGCAGCACATTGGGGAGATAGGCAATCAGCGATACAGGCTCGAAATCCTTGACGGGATCGTACTTGAGGTTCTTGTACAGGCTGGCATTGATGGCATGCGTGCTGATGGTGCCGCCAAACAGGGTGTAGCCGTCGGGTGCCGCACTGGCAACATAGCCGGCGCCGATGGCACCGGCCGCGCCGGGCTTGTTCTCCACGATTACATTCTGGTTCAGGCGTTCCGCCAGCTTCCTGGCCAGCATGCGCCCAACCACGTCAGTCGAACCGCCGACGGTGAAAGGAACCACATAGGAAATCGGCTTTGCCGCCGGCCAGTCGGCGGCCTGCGCGGGCACAGCCACGATGCCGAGCAAACTGCCGGCCAATAAGGTGTTGAGCACTATACGGCGTTGAGTCTTCATGGTTTTGTCTCTCCTTGATTGTATTTATCTTGCTGTATGTATGGCCAAGCTGGCTACCGGTCGGGTCCGGCGCCTACCCCGTTTACGATCCTCACCCATTCCGGCCGACACTCGAAAGCCCGGGCGGTGCAAGTCGATCAGCCGATAAATTGAAACACTAATATATTAGTATGTCAACGACAGTGGTCTTGAATAACTAGTCACATTGCAGTCCCCATGCTGTTCTAGTGGGGAATAGTCCGTAGAGAGCCAGCTCCCTAAGCTTGAGCCTGTAACGATCACTCGATCAGAAAGGCAGCGAAAGACCATGAGCAGCTCCCCCAGCGCCGGTTCCGGCAAAGCAACTTCCGTCCTCATTTCCAGCACCTTCGCCTTCACCGTTTGCTTTGCGGTGTGGATGATGTTTGCCGTACTCGGCATCCCAATCAAAGCGCAACTTGATTTGTCTGAAACCGAATTTGGTTTGCTGGCGGCCATGCCAGTGTTGACCGGCTCGCTGGTGCGGGTTCCGCTGGGAATCTGGACCGACCGCTACGGCGGGCGCATTGTGTTTTTCCTGACCATGCTGGTTGCCGTCGTGCCGATATGGCTGATGGCCTACGCCACCGCCTACTGGCATTTCCTCGTGCTGGCGCTTTTCGTAGGCTTGGTCGGCGGATCATTCTCGGTCGGGACGCCTTATGTGGCGCGCTGGTTTCCGCGCAATAAGCAAGGCTTTGCCATGGGCGTGTTCGGGGCCGGCAATTCGGGCTCGGCCATAACCAAGTTTGTTGCTCCGGCGCTGATTATCGCTGCGGGCGGCGCGTGGACGGTGGTTCCGAAAGTCTATGCAGTGGCCTTGTTGGTGACGGCCTTGTTGTTCTGGGTGTTCTCCGCGTCCGACCCGTCGCACAACACGGGCAAGAGCGTCGGGTTCAAGAAACAGATGAAGGTTCTCAAGGATCCACGGGTATGGCGCTATTGCCAGTATTACTCGGTCGTGTTCGGCGGCTATGTGGCCCTGGCGCTGTGGATGACCAAGTACTACATCGGCGAGTATGGCTTCGACATACAGGTCGCGGCATTCCTGGCCGCCTGCTTCTCGTTGCCTGGCGGTGTGTTGCGTGCCGCGGGTGGATGGCTCTCCGATCGCTATGGTGCGTACAAGACCACTTGGTGGGTGATGTGGGTGTGCTGGGTGGCATTTTTCATCCTCAGTTATCCCCAGACTGAGTTCACTATCCAGACCGCCAGCGGCCCGCAGACATTCCATATAGCGCTCAATTCAACCCTGTTCACCGTGCTGATGTTTGTGGTGGGCATCGCCACGGCGATCGGCAAAGCCTCGGTATTCAAGTTCATTTCCGACGATTTCGACGACAACATCGGCGCCGTCTCCGGCGTGGTCGGCCTGGCCGGCGGGCTGGGGGGCTTCGTACTGCCCATCATGTTTGGCTTCCTGCTGGATCTGACCGGGGTCCGTTCCAGTTGCTTCATGTTGCTGTACGGCACGGTTTGCGTGTCGTTGGTGTGGATGCACTTCAGTTTCCGTCCCGCCCAGCGCAAGCGCGCCGCCACTGCCGCAGTAGGCAGTGCCGCCTGATTTCACCGGTCGCTACATGGCGACCGGCCCTCGTATATTTTTCAGTGAGCGTAGACATGACCAGTCAAGTTTTGACCCGTTGGGAGCCCGAGAACGCGGCGTTCTGGAAGGACACCGGATCGCGGGTCGCGAACCGTAACCTCTGGATATCGATTCCCGCCTTGATGCTGGCGTTCAGCATCTGGATGTTATGGAGCGTCGTGGTGGTGAACCTGGATCGCGCAGGTTTCCAGTTCTCGAAAAACCAGTTGTTCTGGCTGACCGCCTTGCCGGCCTTGTCCGGCGCCACCTTGCGGATTTTTTATTCATTCCTCGTGCCGATTTTTGGCGGGCGCCGCTGGACAGCGATCTCTACGGCAACATTGCTGATACCCGCCCTGGGTATGGGCCTTGCATTGCGCGATCCCACCACCTCTTACCCCACGCTGTTGGCCTTGGCCCTGTTGTGCGGCCTGGGCGGCGGCAATTTCAGCTCGAGCATGGCGAACATCAGTTTCTTTTTTCCCAAGTCAAAGAAGGGCTTGGCGACCGGCTTGAATGCCGGCGTGGGCAACCTGGGAGTATCGGTCGTGCAATTCGTTGTGCCGCTGGTGATATCGATAGGCTTGTTTGGTGCCTTTGGGGGCGAGCCCCAGCAGTATATGGCTGACGGCGTGGAGCGCAATCTGTGGCTGCAGAACGCGGGCTTCATCTGGGTGCCGATAATCATCGTGGCATCGGTGGCGGCATGGTTCGGCATGAACGACATTGCGGATGCACGGGCTTCATTTGCTGATCAGGCGATCATTTTCAAGCGCAAACACAATTGGTTGATGTGCTGGCTGTATGTTGGCACGTTTGGTTCGTTTATTGGGTTCTCCGCCGGGTTCGCCATGTTGACCAAGACGCTGTTTCCCGAGGTGAACCCCATGACTTACGCCTTTCTCGGGCCCCTGGTCGGTTCGCTGACGCGGCCATTCGGTGGTTGGGTGTCCGACAAGCTGGGCGGCGCACGGGTCACGCTATACACCTTTATCGGCATGATTGCCGCCGTCCTTGGTGTCTTGGCGTTTATTCCCGCAGAGGGTCAGGTGGGCAGTTTCACCGGCTTCCTGGGCTTGTTCATTGTGCTGTTCGCGCTGACAGGTATAGGCAATGGCTCTACATTCCGCATGATCCCCGTCATCTTCCTGACAGAGCGCCAGCGTAAGGCCGCGGGCAAGGGCGTGAAGGCGGAGCGGCAAGCCGTGGTCGACGCCAGCAAAGAGTCCGCCGCCGTGCTCGGGTTCTCCGGCGCGATCGGGGCCTATGGCGGTTTCTTCGTTCCCCGTAGCTTCGGTACGTCTATCGAGCTGACAGGCGGTGCGTCTGCCGCGCTGCTGTTCTTTATTGTGTTCTACATGAGCTGCGTGGGCATTACCTGGTGGTTCTACGCCCGCAAAAATGCCGCGATGCCATGTTGAGCCCACGGTGAAGAACTAGTCCATCCGAACTAGATCGACTACTACCACTGCCGTCGCCTTCTTCTCATAGAGATGAATAGCCGGTATCGCAGTCGGTCTTTAAAGTACTTGTATACACAAACGCCACAGCGCCGAGCTCTTCGGCAGTATGGAGAAATGAATGAGCCACTTCCTCGACCGACTGAAATTCATGTCGCGCGTCGTATCCACCTTTTCTGAAGGACATGGTGAAGTTGTCAACGAAGACCGCCAATGGGAAAACGCCTACCGCAGCCGTTGGCAGCATGACAAGGTGGTGCGTTCGACGCACGGCGTGAACTGCACCGGGTCCTGTTCCTGGAAGATCTACGTCAAGAATGGCCTTATCACCTGGGAAACGCAGCAAACCGACTACCCGCGCACCCGGCCCGATCTTCCCAATCACGAGCCTCGCGGCTGCCCGCGCGGTGCTTCGTATAGCTGGTACGTGTATTCGGCGCAGCGCGTCAAGTACCCGATGATGCGAGGGCGTCTCATGAAAATGTGGCGCGAGGCCCGTAAAACCATGGACCCCATCAGCGCCTGGGAATCAATCAGCCAGGATCCGGCGAAGGCGCGCCACTACAAATCGGTGCGCGGCCTGGGCGGCTTCGTGCGTGCCGACTGGGACACGTCGATGGAGATCATCGCCGCTGCCAATGCCTACACCATCGGCAAGTTCGGCCCCGACCGTGTCATAGGCTTTTCCCCCATTCCGGCCATGAGCATGGTCAGTTATGCCGCCGGCTCGCGCTACCTTAGCCTGATCGGCGGCGTGTGCCTGAGCTTCTACGATTGGTATTGCGACCTGCCGCCGGCCAGCCCGCAGGTGTGGGGTGAGCAGACCGACGTTGCCGAGTCGGCTGACTGGTACAACTCGACCTATCTGATGGTTTGGGGCTCGAACGTGCCCCAAACGCGCACGCCGGATGCGCATTTTTACACCGAGGTTCGCTACAAGGGCACAAAGACCGTTGCCGTATCCAGCGATTTCGGCGAAATGGTCAAGTTTGGCGATATCTGGCTGGCTCCCAAGCAGGGCACGGACGCCGCGTTGGCAATGGCGATGGGCCATGTCATCCTCAAGGAATTCCACCTGTCGGGCAAGTCGGATTACTTCCGCGATTACGCCCGGCAGTACACGGACATGCCGCTGCTGGTCATGCTCAAGGAGCGCGACGGCAAGCTGGTGCCGGATCATTTCCTGCGGGCTTCGAACCTGGATAACGCGCTGGGCCAGGACAACAACCCCGAATGGAAAACACTGCTGATCGACGAGCTTACGGGCGAACTGGTCGTCCCTAACGGTTCCATCGGCTTGCGTTGGGGCGAAGAGAGTGCCGAGTCGGGTGGCAAGGCAGGGCGCTGGAATCTTGAGCTCAAGGATGCGGCCAACGGCCAAGCGATCGTGCCGCGGCTTAGCCTCGCGAACGCTTACGATGCCGTCGCTGACGTCGCCTTTCCCTATTTTGGCGGCGAGCACGACGATGTCCTGCTTCGTCGTGTTCCAGTCAGGAAGCTGTCGCTGGCCGATGGCGCCACCGCCCTTGTCGCCACGGTCTATGACCTCCAGATGGCGAACTATGGGGTGGATGCCGGCTTGGGCGGCCCCAATGTGGCTGCCGATTACGATGACGACGTACCTTATACGCCCGCCTGGCAGGAAAAGCACACCACTGTGCCGCGTGAGCGGGTCATTCAGGTGGCGCGTGAATTTGCGCAGAACGCCCACGACACGCATGGAAAGTCCATGGTCATTGTGGGGGCCGGCCTGAATCACTGGTATCACATGGACATGGCGTATCGCGGCATTATCAATATGCTGGTCATGTGCGGTTGCGTGGGCCAAAGCGGCGGTGGCTGGGCGCATTATGTGGGCCAGGAAAAACTGCGTCCCCAAACAGGCTGGGCGCCCCTGGCATTTGGGCTGGACTGGTCGCGTCCGCCCCGTCAAATGAACGGTACCTCGTTTTTCTACGCACACAGCAATCAATGGCGGCATGAGCAGTTGGCAGTCAATGAGGTCCTGGCGCCAACCGGCAACCATGCCAGCTATGAAAAGCTCAGCCTGATCGACCTGAATGCAAAATCGGAACGCATGGGCTGGCTGCCCTCGGCGCCGCAGCTTGAAACCAACCCGCTGGACATAGTCGCGCAGGCGGAAGCGCAAGGCGTCGATCCGATCACCTACACCGTGGACGGCCTGAAAAGCGGCAAGCTCAACATGAGCTGCGATGATCCCGATAATCCGGCCAACTTTCCTCGCAATCTATTCGTATGGCGATCCAACTTGCTGGGCTCCAGCGGCAAGGGACACGAATACCTGCTGAAGTATCTGCTGGGTACTCAAAATGCCGTGTTCAGCGATGAAAACGACGCCATCAAGCCGTCCGAGGTCCGGTTCCGGAAAGAGGCCGGCGAAGGCAAGCTCGATCTGCTGACGGTCCTGGATTTCCGCATGAGCACCACCTGCCTGTATGGCGACATTGTGTTGCCCACGGCAACCTGGTATGAAAAGGACGACTTGAATACGTCCGACATGCATCCTTTCATACACCCGCTCAGCGAGGCGGTGCAGCCCTTGTGGGAAAGCAAGACCGACTGGGAAATCTACAAGCTCCTGGCACAGAAGTTCAGTGAAATTGGCGGCCCTCATTTGGGCGTGCGCAAAGATATCGTCCTTACTCCGCTCATGCACGACACGCCCGGCGAACTCGGCCAGCCGTTTGAACCGAAAGACTGGAAGCATGGCGAATGTGAACTGATTCCCGGCAAGACCGCGCCGTCCATGACGGTGGTCCAGCGCGACTATCGCGATATTTACCGCAAGTTCACCTCGGTCGGCCCCTTGCTCGACAAGCTGGGTAACGGGGGCAAAGGCATCAATTGGAATACCGAGCACGAGGTGAAGGAACTGGGCGGCATCAATAAGCGGGTGCTCGAACCCGGTGTCAGTCAAGGCCGCCCACGGCTGGACACCGCCATTGATGCGGCGGAAATGATATTGACCTTCGCTCCAGAAACCAATGGCCACGTGTCGCTCAAGGCGTGGCGGGCGCTATCTAAAATTACCGGGCGCGATCATGATCATCTGGCCCTGGGCCGCGAGCACGACAAGATCCGTTTCCGCGATATTCAGGCGCAGCCGCGCAAGATTATTTCTTCGCCGACCTGGTCCGGCGTGGAAAGCGAAGAGGTCAGCTATAACGCCGGGTACACCAATGTGCATGAACTGATTCCATGGCGCACCCTTACCGGCCGCCAGCAGTTCTACCAGGACCACCGCTGGATGCTCGATTTTGGCGAGGGCTTTTGTGTCTACAAGCCGGCGGTGGACACCAAGACGGTAAAGCCCATGCTGAACCGCTACTCCAATGGTGAACACGAACTGGTCCTCAACTGGATTACGCCGCACCAGAAATGGGGCATACACAGCACCTATTCCGACAATCTTCGCATGCTGACGCTCAGCCGCGGCGGGCCGCATGTGTGGATCTCCGAGACCGAAGCTAAACAGGCGGGGCTGGTCGACAACGACTGGGTGGAAGTCTTCAACATCAATGGCGTGGTGACGGCCCGGTTGGTGGTCAGCCAGCGGGTGCCGGTGGGCATGTGCCTGATGTACCACGCCCAGGAAAAGATCGTGAACGTGCCTGGCGCACAAACCAGCGGCAAACGCGGCGGCATCCATAACTCGGTGACCCGGGCGGTGCTCAAGCCGACCCACATGATAGGCGGGTATGCCCAGCAGGCCTACGGCTTTAACTACTACGGCACGGTGGGCAGTAATCGCGACGAATTCGTGGTGCTGCGAAAAATGACGAAAATCGACTGGCTGGAAGGCCCGCTCGAACAGGAAGCGACGAACGAAGGAGCCGTAAAATGAGAATCCGTGCGCAAATCGGCATGGTGCTGAACCTGGATAAATGCATAGGCTGCCATACCTGTTCGGTTACCTGCAAGAATGTCTGGACCAGCCGCGACGGCGTTGAATACGCCTGGTTCAATAATGTAGAAACAAAGCCCGGCATCGGCTACCCGAAAGAATGGGAAAACCAGGCGAAGTGGAATGGTGGCTGGACGCGCACCAGCGCGGGCAAGCTGCAGCCCCGCCAGGGCGGCAAACTGCGCATATTGGCCAATCTGTTTGCCAATCCCAATCTGCCGCAAATCGACGACTACTACGAACCGTTCACCTACGATTACGAACACCTGCAGAATGCGCCGCTAAGCCAGACGCCTCCCACCGCGCGTCCGATCTCTGTGCTGACCGGCAAGAAGATGGAGAAAATAGAGTGGGGTCCCAACTGGGAGGACGACCTGGGCGGCGAATTCAGCGCGCGCAGCAAGGACGCCCTGTTTGAAGGCGTGCAGAAGGAAATGTATTCCACCTTCGAGAACACCTTCATGATGTACCTGCCCCGGTTGTGCGAGCACTGCCTGAACCCGACTTGCGTGGCCAGTTGCCCTTCGGGTTCCATCTACAAGCGCGAAGACGACGGCATCGTCCTGGTGGATCAGGACAAATG
The DNA here is from genome assembly GCF_002849655.1 of Pollutimonas subterranea. Classification (GTDB taxonomy): domain Bacteria; phylum Pseudomonadota; class Gammaproteobacteria; order Burkholderiales; family Burkholderiaceae_B; genus Pollutimonas; species Pollutimonas subterranea. The sequence goes on along the minus strand of NZ_PDNW01000004.1, from coordinate 274,803 downwards.
CCGGGGCTGGCGCATGTGTATTTCCGGATGCCCGTACAAGAAGATCTATTACAACTGGGAAAGCGGCAAGGCCGAAAAATGCACCTTCTGTTATCCGCGTATCGAGGCCGGCCAGCCTACGGTATGTTCCGAAACCTGCGTGGGCCGTATCCGCTACCTGGGCGTCATGCTGTACGACGCCGACCAGATCGAGCGTGCGGCGTCCACACCCAACGAGCAGGACTTGTACGAAGAGCAGTTAAGCGTCTTTCTCGACCCGCACTCGCCCGAAGTGATCGCCGAAGCGCGAAAGCAGGGCATTCCTGAAACCTGGCTGGCCGCCGCGCGTAAATCACCGGTCTACAAGATGGCGTGCGAATGGAAGGTGGCATTTCCGCTGCACCCTGAATACCGCACCTTGCCCATGGTTTGGTATATCCCGCCGCTATCGCCTATACAGTCGGCAGCTGAAGCAGGCCGTATGCCGCACACCACGTTTGGCACCAACGGCGTGATTCCCGATGTGGAAAGCCTGCGCATACCCGTGCGCTACTTGGCCAACTTGCTGACCGCGGGCAAGGAGGCGCCTGTGGTGCATGCCCTCAAGCGCATGCTGGCCATGCGGGCCTATAAGCGGTCCGAGACGGTGCACGGTGAAACCGACACCGCGGTGCTGGAATCGGTCGGGCTTGATGCCGCAACCGTCGAAGATATGTACCAGATCATGGCTATCGCGAACTACGAAGACCGGTTCGTGGTCCCTTCCAGCCACAAGGAAATGGTGGAAGACAGCTTCAATGAAAAGGGCAGCTGCGGTTTCACCTTCGGCAATGGATGCTCCGGCGGCGTGTCCGAGACCGGCCTTTTTGGCCGGAAGCCCGAAGGTAGCAAGATCTTTATTGAAATGCCCAAGTCGCGCAAGAAACCGACTGTGGTCGCCAGGTAAATCAGGAGTTGATGATGCGTCTTTACCGGATACTTTCCGCACTGCTGGATTACCCCCAGCAGGATATGGTCGATGCCTTGCCGGAAATCGAGCAAGCGCTGGCCGCTTGGCCCGAAGCGGCCCGGTCGCTTGAACCCCTGACCGAATTTCTGGGTGCCGGCGATCTTATCGCCGCCCAGGAAAACTATGTGGCCACCTTTGATCGCAATCCCGCTCACTCCCTGCATTTGTTCGAGCACGTGCATGGCGAAAGCCGTGATCGCGGGCAGGCAATGGTTGACCTTCTGGATGAATATCGCCGTGGCGGCTTCGAACCCAAGGAGGCGGAACTGCCCGATCACGTGCCGCTATTCCTGGAGTACTTGAGCTTGCTCGAGACAGACGCCGCCGAGGCGTTGCTGGACGAAGCCATTCATGTGCTGGCAGCGATCGGCGACCGGCTGGGACGCAACGACAGTCCGTATGCAGCGGTTTTCGTGGTGTTGCGCAGCTTGACCAGTGTCGAGCCGCGAGCGCAGGCCGAACCGCCGGTGCGCGATATGGACGAAGCCATGGAGACCTTCGGCGTTGGCACCGATGGGGTCGAGCCTTTACTACGGAAGCCGGCCATGGGCGAGCACACCCTGCGATTTTATCCCCGCGCCGCAGCCGGCTGATCATCAAGGAAAGCAATATGAACACGCTTCATCAATTCATTTTTGGTATTTATCCATACATAGCCCTGTCGATATTCCTGCTGGGCAGCTTGCTGAGATTTGAACGAGAGCAATACACCTGGAAAAGCGACAGCTCGCAATTGCTGTATCGCGGCAATCTGCGTTTGGGGAACATTCTTTTCCACATCGGCATCATTGGCCTGTTCTTCGGACACCTGGTTGGCCTGCTGACACCGGGAATCGTCTGGGACACACTGGGTGTTTCACACAGCCTCAAGCAGGCTGTCGCGATGGCGGCGGGTGGCGTCATGGGCGCGGTGTGCCTGGCCGGCTTGCTGATCTTGCTGCATCGGCGCCTGATCGACCCGCGTATTGCCGCGCGTACCGGCACCGGCGACAAAATCCTGTTGGCCTGGATACTGGCCACCTTGCTGCTGGGCTTGTCAACGATCGCCGTATCGGCTGGCCACATGGACGGGGGCATGATGGTGCAACTCATGAACTGGGCCCAGCATATTGTCACCTTCCGTGGCGATGCCGCCGGCTATGTGGCAGATGCCCCGGTCCTGTTCAAGGCGCATCTGTTCATGGGTATCACGCTGTTCCTGATCTTTCCATTCACCCGCCTGGTGCACGTCTGGAGCGGCTTTGCCTCGGTAGGCTACCTGGGCCGCGCCTGGCAGCTCGTGCGTTCCCGCTAGCCTTTTCTTGCACTGTATTGTTGTGGGGTCCAGCATGGCTGTAATAGTGAATGATGTTGAATTGACGGATGCCGAGATGGCAGAGGAATTACCATTGCATGCAGAGGCCGAGAACCCGGTCCAGCGCGCGATGACCGCCCTGGTGTTGCGCCGGATCTTACTCGACGAGGCGGCCAGGCTGGAAATTATCGGCCCCGACCACGAGGCGACGATAGAGGCCTTGCTTGAAAAAGAAGTACAGGTGCCAACGCCCGACGATCAGACCTGCCGGCGTTACTACGAGCAGCATCAGGACCGATTCACGGTGGGCCAGCTACTGGAGGCGGATCACATCCTGTTCCAGGTAACGCCGCACGTCGACCTGGTTGCGCTACGCAGCCTGGCGCAAGACACCCTGACGACGCTCATGGCCGATCCTTCCACCTTCGCCGAACAGGCGCGTACCTTGTCCAATTGTCCGTCCGGCGCTGTCGGCGGCAGTCTTGGCCAAGTGGCGCGTGGCGATACGGCGCCCGAATTCGAGCGCGCCATATTCGCCATGCAAGCGCCAGGGCTGCTGCCACGCCTGCTCGAAACCCGTTATGGCCTGCATATCGTCAAGGTGAATCGCCGTATCGAGGGCCGGCTGCAACCCTACGTAGCGGTGGCGGCAAGCATTGCCCATGCCTTGGCGGCGGCCAGCCGCGATACGGCCTGGAAGCAATATATAAAGCTGCTGGTGGGTCGTGCCCGCATCGAAGGCATAGAGATGGAAGGCACCGATAGTCTTCTGGTGCAATGAGTAACCGTATATGCACGATATTGAGCGCTTTATCGATGGCTTCAAGAAATTCCAGGCACGCTACTTTCATCAGCAGCCATCCTTGTACAAGGTACTTCGCGACGGGCAGCAGCCCCGGACCTTGCTGATCGGCTGCTGCGATTCCCGTGTGGATCCCGCCTTGCTGCTGGGCTGCGACCCCGGCGATATTTTCACCGTGCGCAACGTTGCCAACCTTGTGCCGCCTTATGGCGGTGGAGCGGCGCATCAAGGCGTGCTGGCCGCCATACAATTTGCGGTGGAACAATTGCAGGTCGGCCGCATCATTGTGCTTGGACATAGCCAGTGCGGCGGTATTCGGGCGCTGGTCGAACAGGAATTTTCGACTGATGACGAGGCGGGGGTGATAGGGCGCTGGTTAAGTATTGCCGCACCGGCGCGCGCAGGTCATGCAGCAGTTGCCGCTAGCGGATATCCGCCAGCAAAGGCGCGCCTGCGAACTGGCGTCCATTCTTGTATCGCTGAAGAACCTCGAAAGCTTTTCCTGTGTGCGCCAGCGCCTGGACCACATGGCGATTTCATTGCACGGCTGGTATTTCGACATGGACGCGGGGACGCTGCTGGCTTATTCATCGCGCGCGGATGCCTTTCTGCCGCTGGTATGTCCCTTTATCTCCGAGCTGAAGGGGCATAGGGTTGCCTGAGCACTGGACAGTGCTTTAATACCGCTGTTATGAACGAGACCATACCGCTATCCGAACGGCCAGCAGTGCGCGACCGGCTCTCCACCCGTATCATCGCCAGCTCGGTGGTGGCGCTGGTCGTCGTGCTGTCCATGATAGTGTGGACGCTATGGCTGTCCTGGCAACTGGAAGGCGCCGGCGGCGCCATCAACGATGCGGGCAGCCTGCGCATGCGGGCCAATCTGGTTGCCGTGGAACTGGCCAAGATGCACGTTCTGCCCGGTGGGGTGCACGCCCAGCGCGCACGCGATCAAATCACTATTCAGGACGGTATCCTGGCGCAACTGGCGCGCGGAAATCCGGCACGGCCATTATTCCTTCCGGCTGATCCAGCGGTGCTTGCACAAATGGATGAGGTGCTGCGTATCTGGCGCCAGGACATGACGCCGACGGCCCTGAAAGCCATCGAGGGCGCCGGCAGCGATGCCTATCTACGGGTGCTGCCGGAGTTTGTGTTCCAGGCCGATAAGCTGGTGCGTATGATAGAGGCCGATAGCTCCAGCAAGACATCGTTGCTGCGTTTATCGCAGAGCGTACTTATCGTGATCGCCTGCATCGGTACGCTGACCATGATCTACCTGTTGTACCTGTGGATCATCTTTCCGGTGCTGCGTCTTGGCGAGGGCCTGCGTCGCATGGCAGCTCGCGAGTTCCGCGTGAGGCTGCCCGTCGATACTCACGACGAGTTTGGCGCGCTGGCGACAGGATTCAACAAGATGGCTGATGAACTCGAGGGCTTGTACGGCGATCTTGAAGCACGGGTCGTGGAGAAAACGGCGCAGCTTGCGGCACAGAACCGGGAGCTGGGGGCCCTCTACGACATGGCGGCATTCTTGAACCAGCCTAACGAGATCGAAGAAATGTGCCGCGGATTTCTTGACCGGGTCATGCGGCAGTTCAATGCAGGCGGGGGAACCATTCGCACACTGGATCCTACGGGCGAGAACCTGAATATGGTGGTGTCGCGCGGCCTGTCGGATGCCCATGGCCGTGCTGAGCATTGCATGAAGGCTGACGGCTGTTTTTGTGGCGCCGCCACGCGCAGTGGCGGGCTGTTTATTCAGGATGTGCACAACATCCCGGTTCCGGACCAATTCCAGTGCTCCGAAGAAGGGTTTCGCGGCTTGGCGGTATTTCGCATTCAGGCCCAAAAAGAAGTGCTGGGTTCCTATTCTTTGCACTTTGTCCATAAGCTGGCGTTCAGCGCCGACGAGCGGCATTTGTTGGAAACACTTGGGCAGCACCTTGGCGTCGCCCTGGAGAACCGCCGTTTAAGCGCGCAGGCGCGTCAATTGGCCATGGTGCAAGAGCGCAGCTTGATGGCTCAGGGCCTGCATGACAGCATCGCCCAAAGCCTGAATTTCCTGAACCTGCAGCTGCAGCTGCTTGATCAGGCGGCTGCGCGCAGCGATCTGGCCGAGATCAATGGGCTGGTGCCGCTGTTGCGCGCCGGCGTAGACGAGAGCTATCAGGATGTGCGCGAGTTGTTGGGCAACTTCCGCAGCCGCCTGGGGCAGGGCGATTTACTGAGCGCGGTCGAAGCCACGGTTTCACGCTTCAGGCGCCAAAGCGGCATTGAAATGATGTTGATAACGGATGGCCTGGCCGGCGCGCCGCTGCCGCCCGAGCAGCAGTTGCAGGTGCTGTTCATTTTGCAGGAGGCACTGTCCAATGTGCGCAAGCACTCACACGCCAGCAGGGTGGAGATAAAGATCGAGAACCGGCATGATTTCCGGCTGTATGTATCCGACGATGGGGTGGGCTACGATCCGGAAGAGGTGGCCAGCCGCACAGATGAACACTTCGGACGGCGCATCATGCACGAGCGTGCGCAACGCATGCAGGCATCCCTGGAGTTGCAGGCCAGGCCTGGTGGCGGCGCTTCTGTTACTCTTTTGTTACCAGCGAGTGCGCGGCAGGCAGCGTGACCGGACGATCATTTCCTCTTTCTAGCGACCAATCCCATGGCTATTCGCATCCTCCTCATTGACGATCACAGCCTGTTCCGTTCGGGCGTACGCTTGCTGTTGCAACGCCAGCCTGATTTCGACATGGTCGGTGAAGCCGCGGACGGGCTGGAGGGCATCAAGCGCGCCAAGGCCCTCATGCCAGACGTGATCCTGCTCGATCTCAATATGCCGGGGTTGTCGGGTCTGGAAACCTTACAACTCCTGGTGCAGGATGTGCCTGATTGCGCCGTGCTGATCCTGACGGTTTCCGAAGAGGCCGAAGAACTTGGTCAGGCGCTGCGCGATGGCGCCGCCGGCTATTTGCTGAAGAATATTGATGCCGATGCACTCACGGCGGCGATACGTCGGGTGGCCGCTGGAGAGGCGGTCATCACTGAAAGCATGACCGCCAAGCTGGTGGCCCAGTTTCGCTCGCATACGCCGTCAGATTCGTCCGCCGACGCGGAGCGTGCCCGGCTGACGGCTCGCGAGCGCGAGATTGTCCAATGCCTGGCCAGGGGCGAAAGCAACAAGGTCATTGCGCGCAATTTGAACGTTGCTGAAAGCACGGTCAAGATACACATACAGAATATCCTGAAGAAGCTGAACCTTTCCAGCCGGGTGCAGGTGGCCGTTTATGCGGTCGGACATGGGTTGCGCGGTGAAGCCCCATTGCCTGGCGCGGGGGCCGACAAGTAAGTTTCAGCTTTTGCACTCATCCAGTCACAGCAATCACAACCGCGGACTCGTCCAAAGCCGCCATGGCAGGGCTGCCACGCTTCAGGCCATGTTTTGGCGCGGCGAAGCCGACCAGCTGCAGCCCGGATGGCAGCACGATCCCGATTTCGGAACCCGTCGATGTGGAGGAAGTCCGAGCTACGGTTCCGTGCAGCAGGTTCAAACCGTCTTGCTTGACTATCGTCGTTGCGATGTGAACGGCAGTTGCTTTCATTAGCGCCAGCACGCTCTGCCCGGGCAGCAAGCCCAGGAGGTCGATGCTTTCGCGCGTGATCCTGGAGAAAATGGACTGGCCATCGCCAAGCTCCAACTCTACCTGGATTGACGGGGCGTTCTTGCGTATGGCCTTGATGATGCAGGGCAGCTGGTTACGCATGCTGGTGCGCAGTCCAAGAGAGGCAATTGCAGACATGGGCGTCTCGTCGACGGAATCGCTGCCCAGCCTGGCCAGGACCTCACCCCTTGCGGCATCCAGAAGTTCAGAGGCATGCAATAAGCGCTGTCCCGCCTTGGTGAGCTGCGCGCCGCCTCCGCCGCTGCCGCCAACCACTTTTTCAACCAGCGGAGCACCGGCCAGATTAGTCAGTGTCTCGATCGCTTGCCATGCGGCTTTGTAGCTGACACCCGCGCCGCGAGCTGCTTCGGAAATCGAGCCGGCCTCACCGATGCGTCGCAGAATGTCGATTCTCTTGTCCGCGACCTCGCTACCCAGGGCTTGTGCAAAATGGACAGGTTTACTTTTCATGCATTGATTTTTTCAAACATAGATCTGGGGCCCACGTTCGCTATTCTATAAACGAATAGCGCATGATATATTCGCTATTCGTTTATAGAATAGCGGAGCTGAAATGGCAACAAGATTCTTGATAGTGGCGGTCACGTTAGCATTCAGCGCGTCGATCCAGGCAGCGGAAGTAAGCGTTGCGGTAGCTGCCAATTTCACGGCTCCCATGAAGGAGATTTCAGCACAGTTTGAGAAGGATACGGGCCACAAGGCCGCACTTTCATTTGGCGCAACGGGCAAGTTTTACGCCCAGATCAAGAATGGCGCGCCATTTCAGGTATTGTTGGCCGCCGATGCGGCGACACCAGCCAAACTGGAGAATGAAGGTTTGGGCGTAGCTGGAACACGGTTCACCTATGCGATCGGGAAACTGGCTCTCTGGAGCAAGCAGCCGGGTGTGGTCGATGCCAAGGGCCAGGTCCTGCACACCGAAAAATTCGACCGCCTCGCATTGGCCGATCCCAAGCTTGCGCCGTATGGCGCGGCCGCCATTGAAACGCTCAACAAACTCGGGCTGATCGAAGCGCTGACGCCCAAGATCGTGACAGGCGAGAACATCGCCCAGACCTACCAGTTCGTGGCGACAGAAAATGCGCAACTCGGATTCGTCGCACTATCCCAGGTATTCGCCGATGGCAAGGTTACCGAGGGTTCCGCATGGATTGTGCCCGCCGAAATGCATGCGCCCATCCGGCAGGATGCCGTCCTCCTGACCGGCGGCAACGGCAACCCGGCGGCGAAGGCGCTTATGGACTTCCTGCGCGGCGAAAAGGCAGCAGGCATCATCCGCTCTTTCGGCTATGAGCGTTGACATGGATTTCCCTCTCGACGAACAAACCTGGGGCGCCATTACGTTGACCATAGAGCTGGCCACGCTCACGACAGTTTTGCTGTTGATCATTGCGACGCCCCTGGCGTGGTGGCTATCGCAGACTCGATCACGCTGGCGTGCTCCCATCGGCGCGTTGGTGACACTGCCATTGGTGTTGCCCCCTACGGTACTCGGTTTCTATTTGCTGGTGGCAATGGGGCCGAATGGTCCGCTGGGTCAACTCACTCTGGCGATGGGGCTGGGCTTGTGGTCATTCACCTTCACAGGCTTACTGATCGGCTCCATATTTTTCTCGTTGCCCTTCGCGGTGCAGCCGATCCAGCACGCTTTCGAGTCGATCGGGCGCCGGCCCATGGAGGTCGCCGCGACCTTGCGCGCGCGTCCGATCGTTGCGTTCTTCACCATCGCGTTGCCGTTGGCGCGTCCCGGCCTGATTACCGCCGCTATCCTGAGCTTTGCTCATACGGTGGGGGAGTTTGGCGTGGTGCTGATGATAGGGGGGAATATTCCGGGCAAGACAAGGGTCGTGTCCACTGAAATTTATAGCCATGTTGAGGCGATGGAGTATGTGCAGGCGCACTGGCTGGCCGGCGGCATGGTGATTTTCTCGTTTTTCGTGCTTCTTAGCCTTTCGCTTCTTAAACGCCGGGTTGGCAGGGTCATGCCATGAGCGCACACTCGAACCATATCGCGCTGCAAGTGTCCAGGATCGGCTTTACCTTGTCCGTGGATATTTCTTTTCCTGACCAGGGCATAACCATGCTGTCCGGGCCGTCAGGCTCCGGCAAAACCACGGTGCTGCGCTGTGTTGCGGGCCTGGAGCGAGCCGGCCATGGCGTCGTGCGTATTGCAGGAGAGACCTGGCAGGATAGCGATGGTGCGATCTTCAAGCCCACTTGGCAGAGACCTCTTGGATATGTCTTCCAGGAGGCAAGCCTTTTCGAACACTTGAATGTAAAGGAAAACCTGGAGTACGGGCTGAAACGTATCAAGAACCCTGATGCCAGGAAAAGCCTGGAGGATTCAATCGATCTGCTGGGGATTCGTGCACTGATGACGCGCCGGCCCGAAGTACTGTCCGGAGGCGAGCGCCAGCGCGTTGCGATCGCTCGCGCGCTGGCCACCCAGCCCCGCCTGCTTCTGCTGGATGAGCCGTTGTCCGCACTGGATGTTGCCCGGCGCCAGGAGGTTTTGCCCTGGTTGGAGAGAATTCGGGATGAACTGGGTACACCCATGCTTTACGTCACGCATTCGGCGGATGAAATCGTACGTCTTGCCGATCACCTTGTGCTCATGGATCATGGGAAGGTCAGCATGGCGGGAGAAACGGCGGCAGTATTGGCCTCGGCGAATAGTCCCATCACCATGGGCGACGATGTGAGCGTATTGCTGAATGCCCGTATCACCGAACGCGACGAGCGCTGGAATCTACTCTGTGTGACATTCGACGGCGGAAGGCTTTGGGCCGGCGATAACGGTTTGCCGCTGAATACCAGCGTCAGGGTACGCGTGCTTGCCAGGGATGTCAGCCTGACTACCGATGAACCGCAGCGCAGCAGCATACAGAACCACTTGCACGGTATTGTCGAGTGTGTCGTCCAGGACAGCCATCCCTCTCAAAACATCGTCAGGATCAAGTGCGGAAACGCGATCATCCTGGCGAGGGTCACCAGGAAGGCGGTGGACGGGCTTGGTGTGCAGTCGGGAGCGCCAATATGGGTCCAGGTCAAGGCTGTTGCGGTCGTTGCCTGAAGCATCCTATTAAGCGTCACACACATCGTATAATATGACCAGAGTAGTCAGATTAGGGGGGTGCCGTCATGCAGAGCTGGCAAATACAGGAAGCGAAAGCAAAAATGTCCGAGGTGATCAAGCGGGCCCAAGGGCAGCCGCAAGAGATTACCTCGCATGGTAAGTCAGTGGCGGTCGTTATTTCCCGTGCGACATTTGATCGCTTGACTCAGATGGATGGCTCGCTTGTCGACTTCATGCGCCGCTCGCCCATGCATGGGATGGACGATTTGGAGTTTGAGCGTGACAAGAGCCTCACGCGCGAGGTGGAGCTTTGAGCTATCTCGTAGACACCAATGTGCTCTCCGAACTTAAACGTAAGGCGCCAAACCCGGACGTACTCGCATGGTTTACAGCCAGGCCAGCGTCGACGCTGTATCTTAGTGCCCTGACGTTCGGTGAGATCCGGAAAGGGATTGAAGGCGTTTCTCATATCGAGCGGCGTCAGCTGCTGGTGGATTGGCTCGAGACTGAACTCACGGCCTTCTTCATTGGGCGCGTTCTACCTGTGAATATTGCCGTGGCTGATCGGTGGGGTCGGATGGTGGCAGCGGCAGGGCGCCCATTGCCCGCCATTGACAGCCTGCTGGCGGCCACCGCGCTGGAACATGACCTGGTGCTTGTTACGCGCAACATCAAGGATTTCGATGGCCTGGGTCTTACGCTTATCAATCCTTGGTTGCCACGTTAAAAGGCCGGGCACCATGGGGGCCCGGCCTTTCAGCTGTAACGTTCCTGCAACCTTGTTGAATTACTCGGTCGTTTTTCCGTCGAAGTGTTCGTCCGACGCATCGGCTTGCGCCTTGGTGGCATGGACAACGCCATCGCGGTGTTCGGGCGGCCCGTAGATTGTGTAGAGTTTAAGTGGCTGGTCGCCGTTGTTGACCACGTTATGACGCGCACCGGCCGGCACGATGACCGCGTCGTCGTCCTTGATGGCGCGGCTTTGGCCGTCGATGATGACTTCGCCGCTGCCTTCTTCGACCCTGAAGAACTGATCGTGGTCTTCGTGAACTTCCGCGCCTATTTCTTCACCCGGCTTAAGGGTCATGAGCACTAGCTGCATGTACTGGCCTGTGTACAGCACCTTTCGAAAATTGTCGTTATCCGTTGTGAGCTTTTCGATGTTGTCTACAAATCCTTTCACGGCGGTGCTCCAAAAGTAATTACTAGAGCCCGATGATATAGAAGGCTGACGTGCCACGTCAACGTGCCACTGTAGCCAGTTGTGTCGGGAGCGCTCTGGTGTCCAGATTGTCTGTGCGATCGACAGCATGGCTGGAGATGCATGAGGATCAAGAGGCGTATGATTGTTGGATCTGTCCCATCGCATCCAGGAGGCGACGCCATGTCAGATCCGCTACTTCCCGACAGTCCGTTGGAGGTCGTTGTCGTTCCTCGCAGCCACGACCTGGGGGATAATTTTGAAGTCAGGCGCGCGCTGCCATCCCGGGAGCGACGCATGGTCGGACCCTTTGTCTTCCTCGACCAGATGGGGCCTCACGTTTTCTCGCCACGGCGAGGGCTTGACGTCAGGCCGCATCCTCATATCGGCCTGGCCACCGTCACGTACTTGTTTGATGGCGAGATCATGCATCGCGACAGCCTGGGCACCGTGCAAGCCATACGGCCGGGCGAGGTCAACTGGATGACGGCGGGCCGCGGCATCGTCCACTCTGAACGTACCTCACATGAGCTGCGCCAGGAAGAGTCGTCGTTGTTCGGATTGCAGTGCTGGGTGGCTTTGCCGGAAGCGCACGAAGAAAAAGAGCCGGACTTCCTGCATGCCGGCAAGGACGAGCTGCCGATGGAAGAGGGCGACGGCGTATCGGCACGCATTATCGCTGGAAGTTTTTTCGGACGCGGTTCGCCGGTGCCGACCTTATCGGACCTCTTTCAGGTCGACGTCTGTATGGCGCCGGGCGCCAAGCTGGATGTTCCCGCTGACTACCCCGAGCAGGCTATCTATGTGGTGCAAGGCACGCTCGACCTGGGCAAGGACGGGCTTTTTGAATCCGGCCGCTTGCTGGTATTGAAGCCGGGCGCTGGCGTTACGCTCAGTGCCTGGGGCGCTGAGCCTGCAAGGTTTATGCTGTTGGGCGGCGAACCGATGGACGGGCCGCGCTACATTACCTGGAATTTTGTCTCCAGCTCGGCGGACCGTATCGAGCAGGCAAAAGAAGACTGGATCGCCCAGCGCTTTGATAAGGTACCCGGCGAAACCGAATTCATTCCCTTGCCCGATCTTCCGGGCAAGCCTGTTCGTTACCCCTAGCCTGCGACCGTCAGGGGCCCTTCACTTGCTATGGGTCCAATACTGATGAAGTTTCTGGGCCAGGCCATCGAGCATGAACCCCAGCGCACCGATCAGCACGATCACTGCCATCAATTCCGAATACGCCAGGCGGTCGCGGGTGTCCAGGATGAAATAGCCTAAACCTGAACTGACACCCAGCATTTCGCACGGTACCAGCACGATCCAGATGATGCCTATGGCAAGGCGTACCCCCGTCAGGATATGGCCCAGTACGCCGGGCAGCACTATCTTGAACAGGACTTCCCGGCGCGTCGCGCTAAGGCTTTTCGCCAGCATCAGCCATTTGGGATCCAATTGGCGCACGCCGGCTGCGGTATTCAGGATAATCGGCCAGACCGCGGCGAAGGTAAGCAGGAAATAGATCGGTGCATCGCCGATGCCAAATACCATGACGGCAATAGGCATCCATGACAGCGGTGAAATCATGCGCAGAAACTGGAATGCGCTGCCTGTGCAGTTCTCCAGCGCGCGCGAGGTTCCGATGGCAAGTCCTATGGGTACACCCAGCATCAGTGCCAGGCCCAGGCCGATAAGCACGCGCTTCATGCTGGTCAGCGTGTGCAGGGTCAACTGGTTCTGCACCAACAGCTCGTACAAGCTTTTGAACGTTTCGCCCGGGCTAAGCAGGCCGGCCAGCGCGATGCTCCCTTGAAGCCAGTGCGTTCCGAACGCCCATAGCGCAATGACCGCCAGCAGGCCTCCCAGGCCTAGAACGGCTCGTGTACTCAGTGGCGTCTGTTTCAGTGCTTTCATGATTGGGCTTTTTGAAATGGGCCCGGCTCGCGGGCCTGTTTTCAGGTCGTGATGGTTTCTTGACGGGTAAACGAATCAGGCAGGCCGAACGCAGCCATGCCGCCATTGTCGGCAATGGCTCTTTTTACATACCGGTCGTCAACGAGGTCGCGTGCCACGAATGCGGGATCCAGGTCTTGCAGGAAGTCGTTTTTGCCGGACACAAGCGTGGTCTTGAGTTTCCGGATCAGTTCTTCCGTATAGCTCGGGAAGGGGTAGGGCTGGAAATCGATACGTTTTTCTTTCCAGCCGGTATTCACGATAGCGCCCGACGCCTCGTACTGCGCGGTGTCCATCAGTTCGGGCATCAGCACTTGTGCCAATGCCTCGTATGAATGGGGCGTGTAGCGCTGGGGATTGTCCCTGGCCAGAATCCGGGCCGTTTCCTGGCGGTGGTCCTGGATCCACACCTGCGCCTGGACGATTCCATTGACGACTTTCTGTGACCACTCGGGCCGCTGTTCCAGGTCCTGCTCATGCATCAGCACGACGCAGCACGCGTGGTCTTTCCACACATCGCCTGTGAAGCGCAAAATTTTGCCGATCTTCAGCACTTCCGCCGAGGCATTGAACGGCTCCGCGACGGTATATCCGGCGATCTGCTTGTTGGCCAGTGCGGGCACCATGTCCGAGGGCGACATGACCACCAGTTTTACCTGGCCGGGCCCCGCATCGCCGTCGCTGATCGGCTCCAGGCCTTTGCTCTTCAACAGGTGCTGGAGCACGATATTGTGCAAGGAATACCAGAATGGAATGGCGACGGTCTTGCCGCCCAGGTCCGCGATGTCGTTGATGTCGTGCTGCACGGTCAGGCCTGATCCGGACATGTGGTTCCAGGCAACGACTTTGGCGCGCGACTGGCTTCCGTAGCGCGCCCATACGGTCATGGGTGAAAGCAGGTGGATGACGTTGACTTGTCCCGCCAGGAATGCTTCGACGATTTGCGCCCAGCTACGGAATAAACGGGGCTTTTCAACCGGCAGTCCTTGCGCCTGGAACAGTTCATTGTGGTGTGCCACCAGCAAGGGTGTGGCATCGGTGATGGCCAGGTAGCCGATACGGACAGGGGCATCGGGCTCGGCCGCCCTGGCAACGTTGTGCATGTTCAGTAAAGGCAGGGCGCCCATGGCCGTGAACAATGTGGAGAGCTTGATGAACTGGCGGCGCGCTTCCAATGAAGCGTCATGCGTATCGGATTTTTTCAAGATTTTATTCCAAACGAGGTTCTTTAACTTAGTGGGCGCTGCGCGCGTCGCGCAGCGACTGCATGATTTCGATACGTATGCGGGTGAGGGACGGCGTCAACGCATCGCGGGGATGCGGCAGCGCTATGGACCACTCTCCAATCAGGCGACCCGGGTACTGCCCTATAAGCAGGATGCGATCGGCCAAAACCAGGGCTTCGTCTATGTCATGGGTGACAAGAATGGCCGAGGCCTGGTGCCTGGCGATGATCTGCAGCAAAAGCGCTTGCATTTCGCTGCGAGTGACTTCGTCCAACGCACTGAAGGGTTCATCCAGCAGCAGCATTTCGGGCTGGCGCGCCAGGCTGCGTGCCAGGGCGGTGCGTTGCGCCATGCCGCCTGATAGTTCGGCGGGGTAGCGCTCGCGCGCCCCTTGCAGGTCCACTTCCTCAATGGCAGCACGCACTCTCATTTTCCTGTCTTCCTTGCCGAGTGCCGGCTGGTGCTTGAAATCCAGGCCGAAGGCCACATTTTCTTCCAGCGTCAGCCAGGGCAGTAGGCTTGGGTCCTGAAAGACGAAGCTTAAACGCGGATGCGGTCCGCGTAGCGGCTCGCCGTTGATATGGACCATGCCGCGGTCGGAGGTCTGCAGCCCGGCAAGCACTCGCAGCAACGATGACTTGCCGACGCCGCTGGGACCCAGGATAGCCACGACTTCTCCGGCTGCGAGTTGCAGCGAGAAGTTTTGGAGGACCGTGTTGGGCGCCTGGTCGGGGCGCTTATAGCTGAGCGCAATGTCGTGGGCGTTCAGGACAATGGGCCTGTCCACTGCCGTGGAAATAGTCAAGGGTCTGTCCTAGTCAGGTATCACGAAGAAGTCGGCCTTGGTCACGCCGCAGTCAGGGCATGCCCAGTCGTCGGGGATGTCCTCGAACAGCGTGCCGGGTGCGATGCCTTCTTCCGGCATGCCGAGTGTTTCGTCATAAATCATGCCGCAGGGGCCGCACATCCATTGCTTCACTGTGCGGCCTCGACCTGAAGCGCTTGTTCCTGTTCGAGCACATCCGTGGTTCGGTTCTGGGCGGCGGCCCGCTCGAGGTCATGGATCTCTTTACGCAAGTGTTTTAGGGCGGGCGTGACAATGGCCACGAACACCGCTTCGCGCAGACGGCGTTGAGCGGGATGACGCATCAGGTATCCTTTTGCGCCCGCATGCAGGACGGCCGAGTTGGCCGCGGCAAGCGTGAGTTCGGAGGTCCGCGCCCGCAGCTTGAGGACGTCTAGAATGGGGGCGTTGCCGGTCTGTGCCTGTTCCCCCAGTGTGGCGGCCTGTGCCTTGAGCGTCTCCAGCTCGGCGGCCAGTTCCTGCCCCTGGTCGTCCAGGAACACATTGACGTGGGCGGTGGTGGCGTTGCTTTCGCGTATGGTCTTCAGGCAAGCTTCGGTCACGCCGAAGCCCATGCCGGTCTGGCCCAGGATAAAGCCTGGCTTGATGCCGGCGATATATTTCGCAAACTGGGAAGGATGGGCCAGCACATTGTCGGCGGGAATCCTGGCGTTCTTGAAGCGCAGGTTCAGCGTTTGCGTGCCTTCCAGGGCGGAAAATTCGGGGCAGGGATGCAGGCTCAAACCATCGGCGCTGCCATGCACGGCAAACATCACAT
Organism: Pollutimonas subterranea; assembly: GCF_002849655.1. GTDB lineage: Bacteria > Pseudomonadota > Gammaproteobacteria > Burkholderiales > Burkholderiaceae_B > Pollutimonas > Pollutimonas subterranea. The sequence goes on along the minus strand of NZ_PDNW01000004.1, from coordinate 258,967 downwards.
AGCCTTCATCTTCAACCGAGGCGGCTACGATGGCCAGGTGCTGGGCGCCGACATTCGATACCCACGGCAATGACCCGCTGACAATATAGTCGTCGCCATCGCGACGCGCTGCCAGGTGGATCTTCTCGATGCCGGCCAAGTGCTTGACCGCATTGGACATGCCGGTGCCAGACAATAGGCTGCCTTGAGTGACCGGTGTCAAATAACGATCCCGCACGGCCTGGTTCGGCGAAGCCAGCAAATAAGCGGCGCAACTCGATTGGCACCACACTAGGAAGGCCGTGGATCCGCATTCGCGCCCCACTTCGGTAGTGATTCTGATCTGGGCGGCCATGTTCAGGCCTGATCCGCCATGTTCGCGCGGGATGCTTGCGCCGAAACCGCCCAGGTCGCCAAGGCGGCGCAGATAATCGATCGGGTACAAACCGTCTTGATCAATCGCGCTCGCTAAGGGTGCGAGGTCGGACTTGACGTGCGCCGCGATGGCTTCAATTAGTGTTGCCGCTGGGTCGGTAAGGCTCACGACGGGATTCCTTGCTCTATGCTGGGTCGTTGTTGCAGTCAGGCGTAGGCCTGCAGCTCTTCATTGATGGGTGTCTTCGCCAGATTGTTGGCGTAATTGCATAACGTTGCCAGGCTGACGCCCAGCACCACTTCCAACGCATTGGCCTGGGTGTAGCCGGCCGCAAGGAAATCGTTCAGCTCGGTGTCTGAAACCTCGCCTTTATTTTCCATGACGGCCACCGTGAACAGTGCCAGCGCATTGAGTTTCGGGTCGCTCAACGCCTGGGTGTTGCGAAGGGCTTGAATGGCTTCTTCGGGCATGGCGAGCTTCTTGCGCGCGATGGCGGTATGGCCTGCCACACAAAATCCGCAACCATTAAGCGTTGCCGCGGTAATCTGGATGACTTCGCGTTCGGCACCTGACAATCCGGTGCGTGCATTGATCGCGCCCACTACCTGGTATGTTTCAAGCGCTGTCGGGGCATTGGCCAACACACCTATCAGGTTCGGCAGGAAGCCATTGTTTTTCTGCGCGACTTCCAGGCGTTCCTTGGCGTCGGCGTGAACGGTGTCTACGGTTTGAATGGTGATGCGGCTCATGGTTTCGTTTCTTGATCCAGGTTTATATTCCAATAGAGTCTAATGGCCTTGTGATTAATTCGAAACGAATATAAAGATATTTGGTTATGCCTGTGGGTTATCTAGCGTACGTTCACATTTCAGTACTACGTGGAATGATCACGGCTTGTCCGTAGAAAGTATCGTTCTCACTGCATAGCTGCCAAAGCGTGGCGTCTTCAATCAAGAATCGCTTGCCGGACTTCGTGACGCGTACGCCGCGGTAGCCGCATGCAAAGCCATCGCGCTTGACGCGGTCCAGGAATTCTTGTCTTTCTTCGCGGTTGGGAGCTTCAGCGGATAAGCGCGAGGGCAGGCGGATTAATTCCTGCCAGGTATATTCGAAGCGTTTCTGCGCAGCCTTATTGCCCGTACATGAAGACGGGGTCCGCATCCGCTGTATGGGCAAGGACACCGAACGGCGCGTCTTCATATAGCCATCGGGCCGCCACGATGGGGTTCATTCCTTCCGGCACCAGCGATTGCCCGACGAGGCGACAATAGCTTTGCGTAAGCAGCATAAAAAATGCGGGGTCCTCATACAATTCCATCTGACGGTTCCTTCCCACATTCATTGTTCATCAAAAAGTACGAGCTGATTCAGCCAGCCGCTAGGCATGGTACATGAGTCATAAACGTAGCTGGCCTATGATCAAAGTTTCGAAGGCATGATAGGGTATTGATCTGGAGACATCATGAAACTTGATCCCCGCCGTTTTCGATGGGCCGCCTTGCTCGGGCTGGCCTTGGCCGCGTGCTCCGCGGTGTTGGTCACCTATTCGCTATCGGGCTCGCTGGCCCCGCGGCTCGTTCATACCGAACCCTCAGAATTCGCGCCTGTCCTGGTCATCGACGAGTACGGCCAGCGCTGCATGAACTTCGAGAAAATCAAGGACAGGGGTCGGCAAACCTGTTTCGATCTGAGCGCGCCCGAAAAAATGGTGTTCGACTACACGCGCATGATGACGAGCGCCCTTTTCGTGAAGCCTGATCCCCGCAATGTATTGATGGTGGGATTGGGCGGCGCCACCATTCCGCTTGCCCTGGAAAAGATACTGCCCGATGCCGTGATCGATACGGTGGAGATCGACCCGGCCGTCCTGCGGGTGGCCGAGCGCTACTTCGGCTATAAGCAAGGGCCGCGACAGCGCGTGTTCGTGGATGATGGGCGGGCCTTTATCGAACAGGCGCGTCGCGAAGGCCGGACCTACGATATGGTGATGCTCGACGCGTTCGACGTCGACTACATTCCGCCCCATCTGCTCACCCGCGAGTTCTTTCAACAGGTGCATGCCATTCTTTCACCAGACGGCGTGCTGGTTGCCAACACCTTTACCCGATCCACGATGTACGAACGGGAATCGGCTACCTATGCCGCCGTGTTTGGTGATTTCTTCAATTTGCGCGCGGGCAACCGGGTCATTATCGCGAGCCGGGGCCCGCTGCCGGACGACGACGCCCTGAAGCGCCATGCGCACGCGCTCGCAAAGGCCCTGGAACCGTTTGGCATCGATGTGGAGCGGGAGCTGCAGCGGTTTTCGAGACACCGGGACTGGAGCGCGGACGCGGCGGTACTGACTGATTAGTTCAGCCGGGAAGAGTAGCGCCATCAAGGCTTGAAGCTTGCCTGTCGAAAGTCAGAAAAGGTACTTGTGCGGCCTGTCGGACCAGGGCGACGTGCAGGCAGTCCGCAAAATCGGGTGAGCCCTTCTGTTTGAAGAACCAGATCGCTTTCTCTAGGGCGGATTCATGTTGGAATTCGAGTTCCGCCGCAGTCATCAATGCGTCCAGAGCTGCTGTCACCGATGGCTTGTCGAATTGATAGCGGGAACGCAGTACCCACTCGAGTTCCAGCATTACCGTGATGGTGATAAAAAATCTTTTATCCTTGGCGCGCGCCAGTTGCGAGTGCCGCGATGGCAACGACACGGTGGATGGTTTTCACTTTATTCATAGCCTGTCTCCGTGGGTGAAGGGCATGCCTGTAGCGGCCCTTCTTGCTGTTATGGTCTACACAAGCGTGGGTACTCCTTCTTTCGTCAATGAAATCGTCTTTATCTGCGGCGATGCGTGTAGCGGCGCACCCGTCAGTTTCTGCAAATTTTCAAGCGCGAGGCCTTCGACCATGGCCCGCACCGTGAACTTGCCGTCATGGACATCGACGATGGCGAGATTGGTATACACGGTGTCGACCACGCCCACCCCAGTCAGTGGGTACGAGCATTGTTCAAGCAGCCGGTGTTCGCCTTGCTTGGTGGTGTGATCCATGGTGACGAATACATGCTTGGCGCCTATGGCCAGGTCCATGGCCCCGCCTATGGCAGGGATGGCATCAGGCGCATCGGTGATCCAGTTGGCCAAGTCGCCGTTGGGGGCTACCTGGAAGCCGCCGAGCACCGAGTAATCGAGGTGGCCGCCGCGCATCATCGCAAACGATATGGTGTGCTCGGTGATGGATGCCCCGGGCAACAGTGTGACCGGAACCCGGCTGGCATTGATCAGGTCCGGATCTATGTCATCGTCCTCCGCTTTCGGACCCATGCCGAGTATGCCGTTTTCGCTGTGCATCAGGATCTCGCGGTCTGCGGGCAGGTAATCGGCAACGAGGGTAGGCATGCCTATGCCAAGGTTGACGGTGGAGCCGTCGGGTATATCTTGCGCCACCAGTTGGGCAATCTGAATGCGATTCAGTGAAATGAGCTCAGTCATGTTTCTTGTCTGCCAGAACGACGGATTGAACAAAGATAGCCTGTGTCATGACCTGCTCGGCGGGAATGTCTCCCGCCTGGACGATGACATCGACCTGCGCAATGGTGTGACGCGCCGCCATGCACATGACCGGATTGAAGTTCCGGGCGGCAAGCCGGTAGGTAAGGTTGCCCAGGCGGTCGCCCTGAAAGGCCCTGACCAGTGCGAAATCGGCGGACAATGGCTGTTCGAGCACATACCCTTTGCCGTCGACGACGCGCGTTTCCTTACCTTCGGCGACCCGTGTTCCATAACCTGTGGGCGTAAAGAATGGCCCCAAGCCGGCGCCCGCGGCACGCATGCGCTCGGCCAGGGTGCCTTGCGGCACGCACTCCAGTTCCACCTTTCCTGCCCGATATGCCTGGGCGAACACTTCGGCCTTGGGCGGGCGGGGATGCGAACAAATGACCTTGCGCACGCGTCCCGCCGCGATCAATGCAGCAATGCCTCGGTCTCCGGCGCCCGCGTTATTGCTGACCACGGTCAGGTCTTTTGTGTCGTGCTCCAGCAAAGCATCGATGAGTTCAAAAGGGATGCCGGCATCGCCGAATCCGCCGATCAGCACGCTTGCACCGTCAGGGATGATTTGCACGGCTTCGGCCAGTGACGATTTGATCTTGTTAATCATCAATTAGTTTCCTGCGGACAAATTGGCGGCCTTGACGGTTGTCTCCCAGCGAGCACGTTCAGCGGCAATGAATTCACCGAACTCCGCAGGGGTGTTGCCGCCCGCGGTGCCGCCCATCTGCTTGAAGCGTGCCTGGATGTCGGGGGATTCCAGCGCCGCCTTGGCACCGGTGTAGATTTTATCGATGACATCCTGGGGCGTACCCTTGGGAGCCAGCAAACCGAACCACGCCGTGACGACCATGTCCGAGACGCCTGCTTCGGCCATGGTAGGGACGTCCGGAAGTTCCGGGACGCGCTTATCGCTGGTTACGGCCAATGCACGGAACTTGCCGGCCTGGATGAAGGAAAGCGAGCTGGGCAGGTTGTCGATCATGAAGTCGAACTGATTGCCCAGCAATGCCGTAACGGCAGGCCCGGCGCCCTTGTACGCGACATGTGCCGCGTCGATGCCGGCGCGCTGCTTGAACATTTCGCCTGACAAATGCGGCGACTGGCCGACGCCGGAGCTGCCGAAGGTGCCTCCCTGTGGGGCGTCTTTGGTGATCTTGATGAGATCCTTGACGCTTTTCGCCGGCGATTCGGCATTAACGACCAGTACATTGGGGACCGAGATGACGAGGGTAATGGGCGCGAAATCGTCGGGCGTATACGGCAGGTCTTTGTACATGCTGTAGTTGATGGCGTTAGGGCCTATATTGCCCATGATCAATGTGTAGCCATCTGGCTTGGCTCGTACCAGGGCCTGCGAGCCGATGATGCCGGCCGCTCCGGCACGGTTCTCGATCACGACGGATGTCCCGAGGTTCTCGGCCAGTTTCTCGCTGATCAGCCGGGCGGACATATCGGTTGTTCCGCCAGGGGCGGCTGGAACAATGATGGTGATGGGTTTCTCGGGCCATGCCGCATGCGCGGAAAAGGGAATGGCCAATGCGAGGGCGGCAAGAACTTGCGAGAATCTGGTGGGGATCATTTCTGTTCGTCCTAAGTATGGTTTCAAGTCAAAGTGCCGCTTGTGTGCCCAGTATGGCCGTGGATTGGCTGGAGAGCGTGCCGCCATTGCCATGCACCACGGCGGTCTTCGCATTAGCGACTTGCCGTTCACCGCAGCTGGCGCGTAGCTGCCTGACGGCTTCAATCATGATGAACACGCCATACATGCCGGGGTGGATGCATGACAGCCCGCCGCCATTGGTATTCACGGGCAGGTGACCGCCGGGCGCGATGCCGCCGTTGCTCACGAAATCGCCGCCTTCGCCTTTCTTGCAGAAGCCCAGGTCTTCAAGAAAGAGGATCGTGTTGATGGTGAAGGCATCGTAGAGCTCCACCACGTCAATGTCTTTGGGCGCGAGTCCGGCCATCTCGAAGGCGATGCGCCCGGACTGCTGCGCGGCCGTCACGGTTAGGTCGGCCATGGACGATATTTGTCGGTTCCAGACGGCCGTGGAGCTGCCCAACACATAGACGGGCTTTTGCTTCAGGTCTTTGGCCCTGTCCGCCCGCACCAGCACGTAGGCGCCCGCCCCATCGGTGACCAGGCAGCAGTCCCGTACCGACAAGGGGTCCGACACCATGCGCGACGCAAGGACTTCCTCGATCGTCAGGGGGTCGCGCTGGGTCGCTTCCGGATTCATTTGGGCCCAGCGGCGCGCCGCCACTGCGACTTCCGCCAAGTGTTCGCGCCGGGTGCCATATTGATGCATGTGGCGTGCGGCCACCAGGGCATACGAGCTTAATGGGTTCAACGGGTTGTAGGGCGCTTCGTAGGGCTGTGGATCCAGTTTGCGCCGGGCGTTGGCGATTTCAGCGCGCCCGATGGTGGAGGTGCGTTGGGTGCTGCCATAGCAGACCAATACGGCATTGCATTGGCCGGACTCCAGCGCCTGCAGCGCGGGCATGAGGTGGGCAACAAAGCTGGAGCCGCCCAGCATGGTGCTGTCGATAAAGGTTGGCCTGATGCCCAGGTGCTCGATGACGGGCATGGCCCACATGGTCGCTGTTACGCTGGCGGTGGCAATGCCGTCGATATCCTGCATGGTAAGACCTGCGTCGGCTACGGCTCGTTGTGCCGCCTGAACCAGGATTTCCATTTCGGTGTAGCCATGCGCCTGTCCCAGGCCGGCCTGGCCCACGCCCGCAATGGCGACGGCACCGCGAAGTTTCTTGTCTATCATTGGTTTGTCTCCGCTTGCGTGAATACGACCATCTTGCCTTCCTCACCTTCGGTGATCCGGGCAGATACCGACATGCCGATGGAAACGGTATCGGGCGACAAGCCTTCGACACGCGACATCATGCGTGGTCCTTCGGCCAGATCAATCAGCGCAACGTTGTAGTCGCCGCCATGTTCAGGTTTGCGCCGCACTACCGTCGTGGAATAGACCACGCCCTGGCCCGAAGGCTTGAACCATTCGAGCTGATCCGAGCCGCAATGCGGGCAGATCATGCGTGGGTAGAAAATTCCTTGCGTGCATGACAGGCAGCGTTGAATCAGGAAGTTACCGTGTTCCAGCTGCTCGCGATAATGCTTATCGGCGCCTGCAGCCGGAGTTGATATTGCGTCCGACATGCTTGTATCTCCTCCAAACGTTGGACGTCTATTGTCGGCCTGCCTGGCCACAACGGGAATCTCGTTTTACTTAGGCCTGTGTTTTGCGATCGTTAAGTAATTATGGGCTCTTAACCGCCCGTTAAGGCGCTCTTTCTGAAAACAGAGTTGAAGCGGCGATCGAATTCCTCTACCGTGAATGACAGGAAAAACCAGACACAGGAGCAGCAACGAAATGAGCGAGATGGCAGCGGGCAAGGTAGCGGTGGTGACCGGAGCGGGCGGCGGCATAGGCAAGGGCATAGCGTTGGCATTGGCGGCGGCCGGTGCGCGCGTCGTGGTTAACGATATCAGCGCGGAGGCGTCCCAGGCGGTAGTCGACGAGATCAAGGCGGCGGGCGGCCACGCTGTCGCCAATACCGACAGCGTGGCCACGCGGGAAAGCGCCGAGCATATCGTCCAGAATGCCATTGACCTGTATGGAAAGATCGACATCATCGTGAACAACGCCGGAAACTTGCGTGATCGGTTGTTCCACAAAATGAGCGAGGAGGAATGGTCGCAAGTACTGGACGTACATTTAAATGGCTCGTTTTACGTCAGTCGGGCGGCGGCGCCGTATTTCCGCGAGCAGGAGTCCGGCGCCTACGTGCACATGACGTCCACTTCGGGGCTTATTGGCAATTTCGGCCAAGCGAACTATTCCGCAGCCAAGATGGGCATTGTCGGCTTGTCCAAATCCATCGCGCTCGATATGTCGCGCTTCAATGTACGGTCCAATTGCATAGCGCCATTTGCCTGGACCAGCATGACAAGTTCCATTCCCGCCAACACGCCGGAAGAAAAAGCGCGTGTGCTCAAGCTGCAAAAAATGGAAGCGGGCAAGATCGCGCCACTGGTGGTGTATCTGGGCAGCGACGCCGCCAGCGAAGTCACGGCGCAAATCTTTGCGGTGCGGGCCAATGAAATCATGTTGTTCAGCCAGCCGCGGCCCGTGCGCTCGGTGCATATGTCAACGGGCTGGACACCTGAAGATATCGCCGAAATTGCCGTGCCCGCCATGAAGAATGATTTCTACAAGCTGGAGCGTTCGCCGGAAGTCATCGGCTGGGATCCTATCTAAGGGGCGGCCATGGCACTGGACTACGATCTGATCAAGGCCTGGAAGTTCGCCGATGTGCGCCAGGCCTACACCGAGAAGGACGTCATTCTCTATGCCCTGGGCGTCGGACTGGGGTACGACCCGATGGACGAAGCGCAGCTGGCATACGTCTACGAAAAAGGCCTCAAGGTTTTTCCCGGGATGGCGGCCGTACTGGGCTATCCGGGCTTCTGGATGCAAGACCCCAAGGCCGGTATAGATTGGGTAAAGCTGGTGCATGGCGAGCAGCGCATGACTTTTCATCGGCCTTTCCCCGCTGCCGGCGAGGTCATAGGGCGTAGCCGGGTCACCCATGTGATTGACAAGGGCGCCGACAAGGGGGCGCTGGTGGTGGTGGAACGAAACATCCACGATGCCGCCGACGACGCGCTGCTTGCCACCGTACAGCAGACCACTTTTTGCCGTGCCGACGGTGGTTTCGGGACGGGCGACGCCGCACCCGAACCCTTACCTAAAGTGCCGGCCACGCCGCCGGATCACGTGTGCGCCTTGCCCACCTTGCCGCAGGCCGCGCTGTTATACCGGCTTAATGCCGACCCCAACCCTCTGCACGTTGATCCCCAAGTGGCCAGGAACGCCGGTTACCCGCGTCCGATCCTGCATGGCCTGTGCACCTACGGCGTGGCAATGCATGCCATCATAAAAACGCTTTGCGATTACGATCCGAATCGCCTGCTCTATATGAACACCCGCTTTTCGGCGCCTGTTTTCCCAGGCGAAACCTTGCAGGTCGAGATCTGGCCCGGCGTTTCTGGTACCGTCCATTTCCAGGCCCGCGTCGCAGAGCGCGACATCGTGGTATTAAGCAATGGAATCGCAGGAGTAAAGCAATGAACGAACGTTTGGCACCCCTGGACGGCATCAAAGTGCTGGACTTGTCCAGGGTATTGGCGGGTCCCTGGTGCAGTCAGAACCTGGCCGATCTCGGCGCTGACGTCATCAAGGTAGAGCGCCCAGGCATGGGCGACGATACCCGGGGCTGGGGGCCGCCCTACCTGAAGGATGCCAATGGCGTCGATACCGGCGAAGCGGCTTACTACCTAAGCACTAATCGAAACAAGCGTTCCATCGCCATCGATATTGCCAGTCCCGAGGGTGCCGAGCTGGTTCGGCAAATGGCGGCGCGTTGCGATATTCTGGTTGAAAATTTCAAGGTGGGCGGGCTCAAGAAGTATGGGCTCGATTATGAAACCATCAAGGAGATCAATCCGCGCCTGATTTATTGCTCCATTACCGGTTTCGGCCAGACCGGTCCTCTGGCCAGCCTGCCGGGTTACGACTTCATGATCCAGGGAATGGGCGGCCTGATGAGCATCACCGGCGAGCGCGACGACCTGCCAGGCGGCGGTCCTCAAAAGGCGGGGGTGGCCGTCACCGACATCATCACTGGCATGTATGCCGCGGTCGCCATACTGGGCGCGCTGCAGGAACGCAACCGCAGCGGCCTGGGACAGCATATCGACCTGGCCTTGCTGGACTGTCATGTGGCCATGCTGGCAAACCAGAACCTGAACTACATGACCTCGGGGGTTGCCCCCAAGCGCGCGGGAAATGCGCATCAAAATGTGGTCCCTTACCAAGTCTTTGCAGCCAGCGATGGCCACCTGATCGTTGCCACGGGCAACGATAGCCAGTACCGCGCCTATTGCCAGGCCATGGGCCGGCCCGACCTGGCGGTGCATCCTGACTATGCCACCAATAGCCAGCGTCTGATCAATCGGGTGGAGCTTATCAAGGAGCTTGAATCCATTATGCAGACACGCACCCGGGACGACTGGATCGGCGCGCTTCAGGAAGTGGGCGTGCCTTGCGGCCCCATCAACACGATAGAGCAAGTTTTTGAAAATCCGCAAGTCAAGGCGCGGGAAATCTGGAGAACCATGCCGCATCCGTTGGCGGGCACGACGCCCACGACGGCCAGTCCCATACGGTATTCGGAAACGCCCATCCAGTACCGGATGGCTCCTCCTTTGCTTGGCCAGCATACCGATGAAATACTCGAGGAATTGGGCCTGGCGCAGCGGGCAACCTAAGACCTCATCAACCAGTGCAGGAGACAATCAATGAACAATATCAAACTCAATCGCCGCCATATACTGGCCGGCATGGGCCTGGGCATGCTGGCATTGGCGTCGCCCATGTCAGCGGCATGGGCGGCCGATGCGGCCTGGCCCGGCCGCGCCGTCAATTTCATCGTGCCGTTCCCGGCGGGCGGCCCCGTTGATACGTCGGCCCGCTTCGTCACCAAGCCCTTGGGCGAGAAGTGGGGCCAGTCCGCAGTGGTCGACAACCGCGCAGGCGCCGGCGGGATCGTAGCGGCAAGGTATGCCGTCAAGGAAAAGCCGGACGGCTATTCCTTCTTCTTTCCCGCCATCCACCATGCTGTATTGCCTAGCCTGCGTAAAGACTTGGGCTACGACATACAGGCTGATTTCGAGCCGGTGGGTTCGGTGGCACGGTTTCCCATCATCCTGGTCGCGCACCCGTCGCTGCCGGTGAAGAGCGTCAAGGAATTGATCAGCTATGCCAAGGAGAATCCGGGCAAAGTGTCATTCAGCTCATCGGGAACCGGCGGCGGTACGCACCTGGCGGGCGAACTTTTCAATAAACTGGCAGGCGTCAAGCTGCTGCACATTCCGTACCGAGGCAGTGCGCCGGCCATGCAGGATCTGGTCGGTGGCCAGGTACAGCTTATGTTTGCCGATGCCCCCTCTGCCTTGCCGTTCATCAAGTCCGGCCACGTAAAGGCCCTCGGGGTGGGTAATCCAGAGCCTTCGATATTGGCCCCGGGCGTGCCGACCATTGCCGAAGCTGGCGTTCCGGACTACGAAGCGTATTCATGGACCGGGTTGATGGCGCCCAAGGGCACGCGTCAGGATATCGTCAAAAAGCTCAACCAGGACCTGGTCGCCATCTTGAACGATCCGGCGGTTGGCCCGGCCATGGCTGCTGCGGGCGCCGAGCCCATGCCCGGCACACCTGAGGATTTTGCCCGGTTCCTGGATAACGAGATCAAGAAATGGGCGCAGGTCATCCAGGAAGCCGATATCAAGATCGAATGAGGGGAATCGGATCGCTGGAACCGGGCCTGCTAGTCAGGCCCGGCTAAACTTCGTCTAGTTGGTCTGGATCTTGGCTTTCTGGATCACATCGTCCCACATGGCGTATTCGCGCTTCGCTTTAGCCAGCAGGTCCGCACCATTGCTGACGTTGATCGTATATCCACCTGCCTTCATGGTCTTTTCAAACTCCGGGTTTTTTGCGATAGTGTTCAATGCGGTTTCCAGGCGTTCGTGGATGTTGGCGGGAAGCTTGCTGGGTGTGATCAAGGCATACCAGCCAGTTACCGCGTAGTCTTTTACCCCAGCTTCTATCATGGTGGGTACGTCGGGAAGGCCGGCGTTGCGTTCGCGCGAAGTTACGGCCAACGCGCGCACTTTATCACTTTGTATATACGGGATCGCTGTGCTGGTGATGTCGAACATGTAGGTGATCTTTCCGCCTATGACATCGATCATGGCGGGCGAGTTGCCGCGGTAGGGCACGTGCAGCATCTCGGTTCCGGTTTTCTGCTTAAGCAACTCGGCCGAGAGATGGTTGGAGGCTCCCACGCCGGCCGAGCCGAAGGAGACCGCATCCGGGTTTTTCTTGGCATACGCAACGAGTTCCTGGATGTTCTTTACGGGAACATCCTTGTTGATCACCAGTACGTTGGTGTAATCGGCGATATTGCCGATGTACGTGAAGTCTTTTTCCAGATCCAGCTTGGCGTTCTTCTGGATCAGCGGTGTGATGGTCAGGGTAGGACTGGCCACAAAGTTGATGGTGTAGCCATCGGGCTGCGCTCGTGAGGTCGATTCGGCGGCAATCATACCGCTGGCGCCGGTGCGGTTTTCGACGATGACCGGCTGCTTCAGTTCGTCGCCCAGATACTTGGCAAAGGTACGTGCGCTGGTGTCGACCGGACCGCCAGGAGAATAGCCGACGATCAGTTTTATGGGCTGTGCGGGCCATGGTGCCTGGGCTTGCGCGGTGGCGACGGCCATAAGGCCGCCGGCGAGGAAAAAAATAGACTTCAGTTTCATGGGCTTGTCTCCAGTTTTATCGATATCAGTGAGCCGCCTCGACGGATGAACAAGTCTCACTGCAAAGCTTTCCCTTGGCAATTCTGTTTTACTTAAGGGTGACTTTTGCCAGCGTATAAGTGGGTCGGTTCGCGACAGATGAACACAGGCTTTCGCAATGCGATATTGTGGAAGACCCACTTAACTTGGTAGATTCCAATCAAAAGGAGATCTGCTATGGATTTGACGTGGAACGCGCAGGAAATTGCCTTCCGGCACGAGGTTCGTGAGTTTGTGCAGGCGGAGTTGCCAGCCGACATTCGCACAAAAGTATTCCGGCACCAGCGACTGGACAAGAACGATTACATACGGTGGCATCGTGTGCTGGCCGCCAAGGGCTGGGGGGCTCCAAATTGGCCCGTTGAGTTTGGCGGTACAGGCTGGAATCCCCTGCAGAGGCTGATTTTTGAAATCGAATGCGCCAAGGGCGGCGCACCTCGCCTTTTACCGTTTGGCCTGGGCATGATAGGCCCGGTATTAATGAAATACGGCAGCAAGTCGTTGCAGGATCGCTTCCTGTCCAGAATGCTCACGGTGGAAGACTGGTGGTGTCAGGGCTATTCCGAACCCGGCGCCGGGTCCGACCTCGCCTCGTTGAAGACACGCGCCACGCGCACCGACGACGGGTATGTCGTGAACGGCCAGAAGACCTGGACGACGCTGGGGCAGTATGCCGACTGGATGTTCTGCCTTGCCCGCACCGATACGGAAGCCAAGCCACAGCGGGGAATATCGCTATTGCTGATTGACTTGCGCCAGCCTGGCGTTACCGTGCGTCCCATCCGTACGCTGGACGGTGGCGTCGATGTCAACGAGGTGTGGCTTGACGATGTAAACGTGCCCTTCGAGAATCTGGTCGGCAACGAGAACGAAGGATGGACCTACGCCAAATATCTCTTGGGCCATGAAAGAACCGGAATTGCCGGCATAGGGCATTGCCATCGCGAGCTGCAGATACTCAAGACGCTTGCGGCCCAAACGCTGATCGACGGCGAGCCAGCCATTCGGAACGCCCGCTTGAAAGAAAAAATCGTGCGCATAGAAATTGACATCGTCGCGCTCGAAATGCTGTTGCTGCGAGTGGCCGCTAACAGCGATCAGGGACCCGGGCCGCAGGCCTCTATCCTGAAGATACGAGGATCCGAAATCCAGCAGGACCTGGCCATGCTGCAAATGGAAGTGATGGGCGTCGATACCTGGCCGTACGATCCCGTCTGGATGGAGGCGGACGCTGCATTTTCCGGACCTGGCGCCGAATTCGCCGCGGCGGCATCAGCAGGCTATTTCGATATGCGTAAAACCAGTATTTATGGGGGGACGACCGAGGTGCAAAAGACCATTATCGCGAAGATGATCCTTGGGTCTTAGTCACGCGGGTCCATGTATCGATAGCGGTTTCTCCTACATTCCACAGGAAACAAGAAATGGATTTCACGTATAACGACGAGCAGCGCATGCTGACGGACAGCCTGCGCAGACTGGTGAGCGACAGTTGGGGCGTCGAGCAACGGCGCGAGCGTGCCGGACAATCGGCGCTTGACCAGAAGGCCTGGCAGTCGCTGGCCGACCTTGGGGTCGCAGGCCTACTGGTACCAGAGCGATACGAAGGTTTCGGCGAATCGCCGGCGACGCTCGTGGCAGTTCATCTCGAATTGGGCAAAGGCCTGGTTTCCGAGCCGGTCATTCCCAGCGCGGTGATGGCAACGGCCCTGGTGCTAAACAGCGCCAACGAGCAAATCAAAACAGAATGCCTGCCCCTCATGGCGTCGGGCTCTTTGGTGTGCTCCGTCGCGTATCTTGAACCCGGCCAGCGTAATGCATGCCGCCCCGCCACGACGCACGCGGTGCACGAGGCCGGGAGCTACACGCTAAACGGCAGGAAGAAGCTTGTATGGCAAGGTGCCAGCGCAGGCAAGCTGGTCGTCAGTGCGGTGCTGAATGGGGAAACGGCGCTGTTCCTGGTCCCCGCCGATGCGCAAGGGATGGCCGTCCAGGATTTTCCCACCATGGACGGCTATCGCTGCGCGGATGTCGAGCTGGATCACGTTGTTGTAGACGAGGCTGCGCTGATTGCTCAAGGCCAGGCAGCCGATGACGCCTTGGCCAGCGCCATGGATCACGGTGTTGCGGCAATGTGCGCGCACGCTGCCGGTGCCATGGATCGCCTGGTGGAGATCACGGCCGAATACCTGAAGACGCGCCGTCAGTTCGGGCGGCCGTTGGCGGACTTCCAGGTGTTGCAGCATCGCCTGGCCGACATGCTGCTGCATAAAGAGTTGGCAACCTCAATGGCCTATGTTGCCGCCACGGCGCTGGGCGAAAGCGATGCCGCCGAACGCCGACGATTGCTGTCGTTGGCCAAGGTGTCGGTGGCCCAGGCGGGATGCTCTATTGGCCAAAGCGCCGTGCAATTGCATGGCGGAATTGGCATGACGGCCGAGCTGGAGGTTGGCGACTATTTCAAGCGCCTGACGCACATGGATTTTCTGTTGGGTGATACGGATTTCCATTTGAGACGCTTGGAGGAATTGTTGGAAGGTTGACCAATACCTGGAGCGCTACAAAGGATGGTCGGAGTCCTCGACGCCTATGTCTTCATTCCAGAGTTCCGGGCTGGCCTCGATGAATGTGCGCATCATATGAATACAGTCGGCATCCTGGAGCACGTCCACCTGTACGCCGCGTGATCGCAACAGCGCCTCTTCACCCATGAAAGTCTGGTTTTCGCCAATGACTATTTGGCGGATGCCGTACAGAAGGATGGCTCCGCTGCACATGGCGCAGGGCGACAGCGTCGTGTAGAGCACGGACTCATGGTAGATTCCCGCCGGCTGGCGCCCGGCATTCTCGAACGCATCCATTTCGCCGTGCAGGATGGCGCTGCCTTTCTGCACGCGTCTATTGTGTCCGCGGCCGATAATGCGGCCATCGTGCACAATGACGGATCCGATTGGGATGCCGCCCTGGGCCAGGCCCAGTCTGGCTTGTTCTATTGCTGCCTGCATGAAAAGATCCACGGATTCTCCTTGAGTGATACTGATAAGACTGTGCGGCCAATGGCCAAAATCATTGATGCGCTCAGGAAGTTCGCGTCCAGAGCCAGTGTTGGTCACCATTCGTGTTTTTCAATTCAGCCGAACCCAGGCACAGATGCCGCACGAAATTCAGGGCGTTGGGCCAAAGCTGGGGGACGCCGGATTCGTCCTGGTGCTTTTCAAGACGCCATTGGGCACCCCTTTCTATGCGAAAGGCGACGGCATAGGAAAATGGTACATCGACGATCCAGGGTATGTAGGCAGGCGGCGGACGCTCTTCGGCCAACACAACCATGGCGGCGCGCGCGCCTCGTCGCAGAAGAAAGGCGGCCTCCATAAAGGCTTGCTCAAGACCGTCGGCATTCACCGATAGCGCAATGGACTTTGTGTTGTCATTGCGGATCTTTGACCACATTCCTACGACGGCGTTATGTACCGACAGCCCGAAGGATGTCGGCGACAAGCCTTCGTGACGGCCCATCGCTTGGAGCAGCGCAAAGCTGCGCGTTGTCTCGCCGTGTTGTGATGCGAAGACCAGAGGCATGGGTGCGCGGTGGTCGGCCAATGGCCAGGCGCAATCGAACACCATCCGGGCCATCGGGCTTAGACGGCGCCGCTGCATGGGAGTGAGGAAATTGAGCTCGGGCGACTCGTAGTCGGCCAATGGGCAGTAAGGGGCATTGGCCCACTGCATCCAGCTTTCCGCATCGCGCATTTCCGGCGCCCATGCTCGCCATTGTCCGATCGAGAATGTCACCATAAGCGGCGATTATACTGGGACTCGGAACGAAAAAACCTTTCAGTTGCCACCCACCACGCAATTGCGCCGAAGCATTTTGGCATCATACAGATAGTCGTCGGCGCGTTTTGCCACGTCGTCGAATGTTTCGCCATCCTGGAAGCAGGCCACGCCGATGCTGGTCGTGAACGATACGGGCGTTCCGTCGTTATCGAGCACTGTTGCGTTTTGGGTCTGTACGCGTATGCGTTCGGCCACGACCAAGGATTCCTCACTGGTAGCACCGATGAGTATGGCAACGAATTCTTCGCCGCCATAACGGGCTACCAAATCGGCGTTACGTACGGCTTCGCGCAAGATGGAGGCGAATTTCTGCAAGACATGATCGCCCACGGAATGGCCATGCTTGTCGTTGATTTTCTTGAAATGGTCCAGATCGATCATAAGCAGCGACATGGGCGGTCTTGCATCGACGCCGTCAATCTGCTGCAAGGCATGGGAAAGTGCGCCGCGGTTCAGCAAGCCTGTCAGTGAATCGTGGGTGGCTTGGCGGTAAAGACGCAGCAACAGGCCCAGGTGAAAATAATTTGCCGCCAGCGACACGACGAACAATGCGCTTAACAGCCACATTTGCTCCCAGCCGCCAGGAGTCATCCATATGCCTGTTACGTACTGCGAGAGGATATGCAGCGCCGTCAAGGCGAGTCCCGCCAGTGCCGATTCGGCCAGCGTAAAGGGGAAAATGCTTAAGGTGGCCACCAACAGGAAGGGAATGAAGCCGTATCCCACGAGGTCACCGGCCTGGCCTGGCGGCAAGGCGATCAGCACCAAGGCGTAGAACGCTGCCGGCAAGGCAATGAGAAGTCCCGCGGAGATGCGTACCCGCAGTGGCCGTGCCCGGCTGTACGTGGCCAAGACCAGGGTGGCGAGAAGCCCGGTCATCAGGAAGATTCGGCCGGGAACGGTATAAGTCAGGGTCGTAGACGGTAGCACGGCGGCGTCGATGGCTACCCATAGCGGTGTAAGAAGCGCGAAGATTATGCCGACGATGAGGACGCGGCTACGCAGATAATCGCTGCGCGCATGGGCGAAATCCTTGGAGTGGCTTCGGCTGCTGAGCGTGTCATGGATGGAGCTGACGCCGATGGCCCGGATGCCGGCGAAGGTGACAGGCCGGGACTTGGCGGGACGTCGGCGCTCGTCGCCGCGCTGGCCTGGACCAGGAAAGCTCGCGCTTGTGTTGGGGGCGGGATTTTGACTCATTGCGCGGCACGAAGGATCAGGTTAAACGATACTATCTCGTCTTATAACCATGTTCTCATGTCGGATAACGCCTGCATTTGATTTGTATCAAACCTTTTTGCCGTGTGCCGGCGGCCAGCTGAAATACTGTGTGGTCGATGCTTCGGTGTCTTGCAACCCAGCGTCTTCCTCCGGCACGCAATCACGTAGCGCCAGGCGCACACGTTCAAGTGCGGCGTAGCCTGCTGCGCCTTGAACCACCTGGTTCCACAACTACGGTGAACACAGCGTATCGTATGGGAATGGTCGTCATGAAGCGTGAGGGCATGCTGGCCAATTGCGGCTTCGACTGAGCGGCGCGGCAACTCGGTGTTTGCTGACAAAAATCGGCGTTATGGCGGTGTGCCGCTAACCATAAGCCCGCCGGAACTTAAAGCATAAAGCTGTCGCCGACTCTTCTGTTCTCTACGGAACGCAGACTCCACGCGCTTTACGAATAAAGCGTATCTATGCCGGTCATTCTTTTTTAAAGGATAAGAAAGCCAATCGTCCAGTAAAAAATCTACCCAGTAGTACAGAGTATTTTCGTTGCCGCCGGATCGGTTTGATGCGACCAAAGAAAACCTGAAAAGGCGCCTGCCGCACCCCGTATTCAAACGTTGGAACGGGGGGCAAGGGCTTGGCTGGCTGCTCGGCGACCTAGCGCTGGCAGCCGTCAATCCCGCAGCTTTCGCCTTCGCTTGCGTTCAGCACCGTCGGTACATCGGTAGCCGCTTCAAGAAGCGCCTTCTCGAACACGGCAACCTTTTGTGCGCCAGATAGGTATAGCTTGTTGTTGAAGAGGAACAACGGCACGCCGTTTGTGATCTGGTTCGCTTCCCGTTCGTTGCGCTCAATCTCGGACCTAATTTTTGGGGAATCAAAATCAAAGCGCGTGTCAGTGAGGCCGACTTCTTTGGCCA
The DNA here is from genome assembly GCF_002849655.1 of Pollutimonas subterranea. Taxonomy (GTDB): domain Bacteria; phylum Pseudomonadota; class Gammaproteobacteria; order Burkholderiales; family Burkholderiaceae_B; genus Pollutimonas; species Pollutimonas subterranea. The sequence goes on along the minus strand of NZ_PDNW01000004.1, from coordinate 240,658 downwards.
AAGAGACGAGCACCTCCCTGTCGAAGATGTCCAGTCCATCCGTGGTGACAGCCTTGTAAACACGCTCGGTCATGTCTTGAGCGAGCACTGGTGAACGAATGCTCTTGATCGCCGTGTGTGCCGCACTGGTGTCGCCGAAACGCATGGTGGTGAAGTTGTATGCCAAGTTTTCCATGGCCCCGTTGTCACTTACCGCCGCCATCATCCTGTCGGCAGCGGCGGGGCCACCGAGCTTTTGATAGAGCGCAGCTTTGTAGTCCATTGGCTCTATGCCCCGCGCAAGCCGATAGGATTTTGTAGTGACGACGACTTCAACTTGGTCGGCCAGTCCGGCAAGTGCTTTTTCGAACCTTCGCTTGGCGATCCAGCACCATGGGCACACAAAGTCCGACCAAATTACGACGTTTACTTGTTTCATTTTTCATCCCGGTTTTGAGTGCGCACAATTCTACCATCTTGGGGGACCGTCTAGTAGGTAGGCTTGTAAGTCGAAACAGGCAAGGAAGCGAGGGTTACCTGCGCAACCACACTGGTACTGGCAGCCGACGAACAGAAGACGCTGGAACGACTTTCTCAAGCGGATCAACCGCCAAACACCCAAGGGCAAGGACCTGCATCTGGTGTGCGATAACTACGCCACGCAAAAGCGTCCGCGTTTTCATGTCCACTTCACGCCGACCTCGGCGTCCTGGCTCGATGTGGTGGAGCGCTTCTTTCGCGACATAACTGTTCAACGTCTGCGTCGCGGCGTCTTTCCCAGTGTGCTGCAGTTGACTGCTGCCATTGATGATTATGTCGCCCATCACAATGAAAATCCCAAGCCGTTTATCTGGACCGCCAAGGCCCGCGATATCCTTCAAAAGGTCGTTCGTGCCAACCGCAGCTTAAGCTCTAAATAGAATGAAGCACTACACTAGGCCTTCGGTAGTTCGGCAAAGAAGGATGGAGTCTGCAAAGAAGCCCCGATACCGCCAGCGCGCAACAACCGCGACCCGGGCGCTGTCGAACCGATGAAACTCGATCGGAGGGCGCAATAAGCCGCTTCTTATTCGCTCTTTTTAAACCCCTTGTTTATCCTGCTTTTTTGGCCAGGTTTTCGATAATGTAAGCCTCTGCGTTCACGACATGCTCTTTCGCCAGCAGTTCTGCTCGCTCGACATCGCCGCTAACAATCGCGTCGACGAGGTCTTGATGCTCGTCGATCAGCTTCGCAGGGCTGGCCATCGCGAGATTCGTGGACATCACGTAGATAAGAATAGATTGGTTCAAGAGTTCTAGATGGGCAGTCAACCGTTTGTTGTTGGCCACCATGCATATAGTTTTGTGCACGTTTAAATCGGCCTCGGCAATAGCTCGACGGTCGTTGGAAAGGCTAACGCGCTTCAGCTCTTTGAGTGCGCTTAGTAGCGCCTTTTTTCCCAGCTCATCGATGTTCCTCGCTGCGAGCTTCGCCGCCATCCCCTCAAGGCAATGCCGCAAAGTGTAAAGCTCGTTGGCATCTTCGGGCGACAAGGGCGCCACTTCCCAGCCGCTGTAAGGGCGCTGAACGACCAAACTATCGGCGCCAAGCCGTTGCAGAGCGCTCCGGACAGTAGAACGCGACAACCCGACCTCCGTGGCAAGCCCTATCTCGGTCAATTTCATTCCCGATGTAAATCTGCCATCGATGATCGCGTCGCGAAGCCAGTCGGCCGCTTGCTGTTCGAGACTTCTTTTATCAATGGCCATATGACCTCTTTGTCCTGTTGATTCCATGATCGCTACCCTAAGTCAACGCTATTGTATCGACCGGCAGTTCTTTGGTGTAAATACACAGGCGATTTACCGCTATGAGTAAAGCGCGGGTAAACCCCGGTGGACACTTTTCAACGTGTTAATCATACTCGGGTTAATAGTTAACGGTTAATTGTTAACGAAACAACCAAAGAAGATTTAGCAATTGGAGAGCATTGGGATGAAGATCGAGCGTGTGGAAACCTTGGCGTGCGATGCGGGATGGCGCAATTATCATTTTCTAAAGATCACGACGGATACTGGCATCGTTGGCTGGAGTGAATTTGATGAAGCATTCGGCCCCGCAGGTTTGGGTGATGTCATTAAGCGTTATGCACCCCAGCTTATCGGCAAATCGGTCGATGACCACGAGATGCTCTATGGGTCCATCGCCGCGACAATGCGGCCAGCCCCTTATGGGTTAAGCGCCGAGGCGCTGGGGGCGATCGAAAACGCGCTCCTCGATGCCAAGGCCAAGTCGCTAGGCGTTCCCTGCTATCAATTGCTTGGCGGTAAACACCGGGACGCCATACCTATCTACTGGTCTCATTGCGCAACGTGGCGCATTAGCCATCCCACACATTACAAGCCGGCGATTGTAGATTTGGACGGCGTAAAAAAAGCAGGTGAAGACGCGCGCCTTGCGGGCCATTCGGCCGTTAAGACGAATATGTTCATGCACGGCGATGGCCCCGTGCGGCAATGGATGACCGGCTTTGGCGCGCCGTACGCGCCATCATTGACGATCGACAGGAAGCTTATCAATAGTGTGCGCGCGCACCTGGAAGCGCTGCAAGACGGCGCGGGCCCGGATGTACGCTTGATGATAGACCTGAACTTCAACGCGCGAACGGAAGGGTACGTTAGCATGATACGAGCGTTGAAGGACTTCGACTTCCTATGGGTCGAGCTGGACAGCTATAACCCCGAAGCGCTCGCCTATATACGACAGCAAAGTCATTGTCCCATTAGCGGACTTGAAACCTTGTTCGGCGTGCGCCAGTTTCTACCTTACTTCCGCGAGCAATCCGTGGATGTCGCCATCATCGATGCCGTTTGGAACGGCGTATGGCAGTCGATGAAAGTGGCCAATACCGCCGAAGCGTTCGATATCAACATTGCTCCGCACAACTTCTATAGCCATCTTGCAAGCATGATGAACGTGCACTTTGCGGCGGCAGTGCCGAATTTGCGCATCATGGAGTACGACATCGACCGCCTGGCTTGGGACGACGAACTGTTTAATTACGCACCGCAAGTCCGCAACGGGGAAATTTTGGTACCCGACACCCCGGGTTGGGGCTGCGAGCCCAATGAAGAGGCCTTTTTGGCCCACCCACCCAAAGAACGCACCGGTTATCTGGGCCTCTGAGGCAAAAACTTTGAACCGGTGAGTAGTTGGAGGAGACCTCATGACTCAAGCTAAAACTGCTAAATCTCTCAGATTGTTTACGCACGCGATACTCGCGGGCAGCATGTTTATCATGGTTGCCCTGGTGTTCGTGAATGTTGTACTGCGCTATGGCTTTAATTCAGGTATTGCGGAGTCGGAGGATATTGCGCGTTTCATTTTCATCTGGATGGTCTTCATCGGCTCGATTCTCGCGATGCAAGAGGGCACCCATCTTGGTACCGATATCTTGTTGAAATCACTGGGTCCGAGAGCACGAAAAAGCTGCATGATTGTCAGCCATGTGTTGATGTGCTTCGCCTTTACCCTTCTTCTGTGCGGCAGTTGGGCTCAGGCTGAACTCAATGCAGGAGTGTATGCGCTTGGAGCTGTCCCTTATCCGCTTTCATGGATCTATGTCGCAGGTGTCGTGGGTAGCATGGGATGTTTGACCGTGATTCTGAAAAATTTGTTTTTCCTTGTCTGGAAACGACCTGTGCGTAACCCGAGCGATGTAGTCGAAGGCGTGGTTTAAGGCACGCGCTCAATGTTTGTTGTGTACGAACATTGTCGACGCTGCTTCCGGATCTAAACCACACCCTCCTTAAAGGTCTCTAAATGACTATATTTATTTTTGTCGGGGCATTGCTCTCGACCATGCTGATCGGCGTCCCTATTGCCCTGGCACTCATTTTGGCAGCTGTGGCCATCATGTTGCAGTTGGACATATTTGATGCTCAGATTGTTGCCAGTAATATGATTAACGGCATAGATAACTTTATCTTTCTGGCTGTTCCGTTTTTCATACTTGCCGGCGAGTTGATGAACGCCGGAGGCCTCTCCCGCCGTATCGTCGGCATGGCGATCGCGATGGTTGGTCATCTGCGTGGTGGCATCGGCTATGTGGCAATCATTGCAAGCATCGTCATGGCGAGCTTATCGGGCTCCGCTATAGCAGACAGCGCGGCATTGGCGGCGCTGCTCGTTCCTATGTTGCGCAACGCTGGTTACAGTCTTGAGCGAGCTGCGGGGCTGGTTTCTGCAGGTGGCATCATTGCGCCTATTATTCCTCCTTCCATCGGACTGATCATGTTCGGGGTGGTGGGGACCGTTTCGATCACCAAACTTTTCCTGGCCGGCATTGTGCCTGGTTTGATGATGGGTGGGTCACTGGCGCTGGTGTGGTGGTGGTTGAGTCGCAAGAGCACCGAGGCTCCAGTCCCGCGTATGTCGCTGAACGAGGTGAAGTCTGCTTTGACACAAGGTATATGGGCGCTTTTGCTGCCCGTCATTATCGTTGGCGGCATGCGATTCGGTGTTTTCACTCCAACGGAAGCAGCTGTTGTAGCTGTCGTGTATGCCATCGCAGTAGGCGTATTCATTTACCGAGAGTTGACACTAGTGCTTCTCTATCAGTGTCTCATTGATGCGGCTAAAACTACCTCCATCGTAATGCTGCTGGTATCTGCCGCATTTGTCTCTGGTTGGCTCATTACTGTTGCCAACCTGCCTGAGCAGCTTGGTGGGCTTCTGCAGCCCTTCCTGGAACATCCGAGGCTGCTGGTATTGGTAATGATCGTTATTGTCATGGTGGTTGGTATGGCTCTGGACTTCACGCCGATGGTCCTCATCCTGACACCGATCATGCTCCCCGTTGCCCAACAGGCGGGGGTTGATCCTGTTTATTTCGGCGTGCTGTTCATCATGGCTGTTTCGATTGGTCTGATTACGCCGCCTGTGGGTAATGTTCTTAACGTCGTCGCTTCAGTATCCAAAGCCGAATTTACGGGCGTTGCTCGTGGCGTGCTTCCTTTCCTTCTTGCGGAGATAACAGTATTGCTGTTGTTGATTGCTTTTCCCAATCTTGTGCTGGTTCCCCTTTCGTGGTTGATGTAATAAATTAAATGGAGATAGGAATGAACTATAAAAACTTAATGAGCTTGCTAGTTACTACGGCCTTGACCGCAACTGGCTTTTCTGCGTACGCGGCGACTGACGAAGTCAAGCAGCGCACACTGAAATTTGGACACCTTTCGACGAATGAGTCTCCGCTGGGGCAAGGCGCGCTGAAGTTTGCGGAGCTTGTGGCTGAAAGGTCAGACGGACGGATTCAAATCAAAATCTACCCTGCCGGTCAACTGGGCAGTGAGGCTCAGCAGATCGGTGCGACGCAGGGCGGGCTTCAGGATTTTGTCATGTTGTCCAGCACACCGATGTCTTCTGTTGTGCGGGATTTACAAGTATTGGATTTTCCTGGTGTGGTGACGACGCCTCAAGAGGCGGACAAGCTGCTTGATGGCCCGATTGGCCAGAAAATTCTTAAGGAGTTCGATACAAAGAGATTGATTGGTCTTGCCTACTTTGAAAACGGATTCAGACATCTAACCAATAATAAGCACCGGGTTCAGACAGTAGCTGAAATGGCAGGCCTGAAAGTTCGTGTTCAACAGAGCCCAAGCAGTGTGGATTTCTTGAAGAGTTTGAATACCAATGCTATTCCGATGTCATGGAACCAGTTGTACACCGCCCTGGAAACCAATACGGTCGATGGCCAGGAGAATCCGATTGGCACTATCCATATGGCAAAGCTGAATGAGGTTCAGAAATATATGACACTGACCGCACACGCCTATGGAGCGCATGTGATTGTGGGCAGCCAGAAGGTGTGGCAGTCGCTTTCTCCGAAGGAAAAAGAAATTATCAGCACTGCCGTTGTAGAGGCGCGTGATTATCAGCGCACAGCAAACAGAGGCAGTGAGGAAAAAATGCTTTCTGAAATGAAAGCGGACGGACTGATTGTGGATACTTTTCCCGCAGAGGAGACTGACAAGATGACTGTGCTTGCGAAGCCGGTTCTGGAAAAATACCTGAAAGGTGTGAGTCCCGACATTGCAAAGGCGATATTGGATCGGAACTACCAATAACGAGGAATGCACTGCATAAGGCCAAGCAAGTGCATTCGTTAAAGATGCCTTAATGGCCAGTTAGACGGGGAAGCCTGGAGATTGTGGGCCCGGTAGCATGTTGTGCCACATTTCCTGTTTTTTTCAAGACAGCATGCAACATTTAGATAGGCTAACGGCAACACACTCTCTTGACGGTATATCTGCTGGTAGGCGGCATATCCAAAAGAGATGGGTGGTGCGAACGCAGCGAAGAGGCCTTTTTGGCCCACCCACCCAAAGAACGCACCAGTTATCTGGACCCCTGAGGCCGCCATGAAAAACACACATACACAGCAGGAAAGCCAATGAAACCAAAGGTAGTCATTACAGACTCGGTGTCAGCCGATTTAAGCATAGAGCTTGCAATGCTCGATGGGCATGCCGATGTCATATACGGCCAGGGCAAAGCGCCTGAAGAACTCCAGGAACTGCTGCGCGATGCCGATGCAGTGCTTAACTGCTACACGCGGCTCTCCGAGGACATGGTTAACGGAATGCAAAAATGCAAGATCATTGCCCGTTCAGGCATAGGCGTGGACACCGTTCCTGTCGGCTTGGCGACGCAAAAAGGCATCAAGGTCACGAATGTTCCGGACTATTGCATTGACGAGGTCGCGGACCACACGCTGGCGCTAATGCTGGCTTTGCGGCGCGGCATTGATCAAGGGGCCACGCAAGCTAGGCAAGGTCTGTGGAATCTTAAAGGGCTTACGCCTATTCATCGTAACGCGGGCTGCAAATTGGGTTTGATAGGGTTCGGAAACATCGCGCAAGCGGTGGCAAAACGGGCGCGGACCTTCAAATTCGAGATCATCGTATATGACCCATTTCTTTCTGCCGATGCCGCACGCGCTCACGAAGTTAAACAGGTAGCACTGGAAGAGTTATTGTCGCAAGCCGACGTGCTTTCGCTTCACGTGCCGCTTAATGAACACACGCAACACATGATCGGCGACGCGGCACTGCGCCAGATAAAGCCCGGCGCCATCGTGATCAACACCGCGCGTGGTGGATTGATCGATACCAAGGCATTGCTCAAGGCGTTAGACGAAGGCCGCATCGCGGGCGCTGCGCTGGACGTGCTGGAACAGGAGCCGCCCCAGGATCTGCAAGCTATTTCGCGTACACGGAATCTTATGCTTACGCCGCACGCTGCGTTCTATTCGGTCGAGTCGGAGGAAGAACTGCGAACTAAATCCGTTGCTGAAATCGTCCGCGTACTGAACGGAGAAGAACCCAAGTACTGGGTGAACAAGAAAGCATAGGAAACCCCATGAACTCCTTATTGATCTTCTCACATTGGATGGACAAGCTTTCGGAGCAGGTTGGCACTGCGGTCAAGTGGCTCGTGCTCGTGGCTGTGTTGATCAGCACCGGCAACGCAATCATGCGCAAGGCTTTCTCCATTAGCTCAAACGGCTTGCTCGAGATCCAGTGGTATTTGTTCTCAGGGATCTTCTTGCTCGGCGCAGGGTATGCCTTTCTAAGAAATGCCCACGTGCGCATAGACTTCGTGTCAGGTCGCTTATCGCCTCGAACCCGCTCAGCGATAGACATCGTCGGCATCCTGGCCGTTATCGTCCCGCTTTGCTGCATATTGATCGGTCTCTCTTGGCCCTTGCTGGTAAATGCCTGGGTTAGTGGAGAGATGTCGCCGGATGCGGGCGGACTTATACGCTGGCCAGTTTATTCATTGGTGCCCATAGGGATGGTTTTATTGCTGCTGCAGAGCGCGTCAGAGCTGATCAAGCGTGCCGCATTCATCATGGGCCTTATCCCGGACCCCATCGCTGAGCCCGAACTGGAAGATATACCGGAAGTACAAACGCCAGGCCACTCCAAAGCCTCGGAAAGCGCCAATGAAACACGGGAGCAAAGGTAATGGAGTTCTTGGTCAATAACTTTGTGCCGCTGATGTTTTGCGGACTGATATTTTTCCTGCTAACGGGTTTCCCTGTTGCCTTTAGCCTGGCTGCGACAGGCTTGGGGTTTGGATGGCTAGCTAACGAGATCGGCCTGTTCCCGCTTTCTTTGTTCCAAGCCTTGCCGCTGCGCTTATTTGGCATCATGAGCAACGACACACTGCTTGCGATTCCCTTCTTTACTTTCATGGGTATCGTCCTGCAACGCAGCGGCATGGCTGAAGACTTATTGGAGACGATAGGGCAGGTGTTCGGGCGCGTTCGCGGCGGCCTTGCCATTGCCGTCATACTGGTCGGGGCGTTGTTGGCCGCCACGACCGGCGTCGTGTCCGCCGCAGTGATCTCGATGGGATTGATATCCCTTCCCATCATGTTGCGCTATGGGTACAACAGAAGTATCGCTACGGGCGTCATCAGTGCCTCCGGCACCCTTGCGCAGGTTGTGCCACCATCGCTCGTACTGATCGTGATGGCCGATCAACTGGGCCGCCCCGTTGGTGACATGTATGCAGGTGCCTTGATTCCAGCCCTGCTACTGATCTTGCTATATGCCGTGTTCATCATCGGCTTGGCCGTATTCCGTGCTAACTGGGTGACAGCACTTCCCCCAGAGGCTCTCATTTACAAAGAGGACGACGGAGCGAGTGGGCATAAGTCGCTGCTCGTTGTCCTTGGCATTGCCGGCGCCGCCGGATACGTATGGTCTCTGGTACACGAGCCTTTCATGAGTGTGATCAGTGGAACGGATCATGTCGCGGAGCCAGCCGGTTTGGTTATCTCGTCCATGGTGATCGGGGCCGTCGTTGCCCTGGCCATCGCGATCACAAATCGTTTGATGCGCGCGCAACTGCTATCGAAGCTGACAGAACAGGTGGTGTTCGTATTGATTCCCCCGCTGGTGCTCGTGTTTCTTGTGCTGGGTACCATTTTCCTGGGCATCGCCACGCCCACCGAAGGGGGCGCCATGGGCGCCACGGGTGCTCTTGTGATGGCGCTGGCCCGGCGCAGCCTTGGATGGAAGCTGTTACGGCAAGCGCTGGATCACACCGCACTGCTTACGATCTTTGTCATGTTCATCGTCATCGGAGCGACCATCTTCAGTTTTACCTTCAATGCCGTCGATGGCATACAAGTGGTCGGCAAGCTGTTCGACAGCTTGCCAGGCGGATATGTCGGCTTCCTGATTGCCGTGAACCTGCTTGTATTTGTCCTGGGCATGTTCATTGATTACTTCGAGATTGCGTTCATCGTCATTCCCATCCTGGCGCCTGTCGCGGAGCAAATGGGCATAGACCTGGTCTGGTTTGGCGTCATGCTGGCGATGAACCTCCAAACGTCTTTTCTGACGCCCCCATTTGGCTACGCACTCTTCTATCTGCGTAGCGTTGCTCCCAAGACTGACTACACCGACCTGGTGACCAAACGACGCATCGGCAAGGTCACTACCGGGCAAATCTACAAGGGATCCTTGGTGTTCATCTTGTTGCAGGTCGTCATGCTGGTTATGGTCATCGTTTTTCCGGAACTGGTCACCAATAACCTGGATCGGGCTCCGACAGGCGATCTGAACAGCATAGAACTGAACGTAGACAGGTCTGGATACGAGGCCCCGGCCATGGACATGATGGACGGCTTCGAGGTACCCAAACCCGGCTGATCAGGCCACTAATTCGATAGCGTTACCCACCATAAGGAAGGAGAAGACATGCAGAGACGTACATTCATAAAGAGGGCAGGCTTGGGCATTGCATCCGCTGCGGTTATCGGTGCGCCAGCGGTTCAGGCGCAAACCACCTTGCGCTGGCGGATGGCAACAAGCTATAGCACTTCGCTACTAGCGCACCACACTGCCGCAGAGAAGTTCACCAAGCTTGTATCGGAAATGTCAGGCGGAAAATTCACAATTTCATTGCATCACGCAGGCGAGCTTATGCCCGCGTTTGGTGTATTGGACGGCGTGCAGAATGGAACGGTAGAGTGCTGCTTTACCGCGCCCTATTATTTCGTCGGCAAAGACGAAACTTTCGCGCTGGGATCGGGCATTCCGTTTGGCTTGAATTCCAGGCAAATGACGGCGTGGATGTTCCGAGGCAACGGACTGAAACTAATGCGCGAGTTCTATAAGAAATATAACATCATCAATTTTCCGATGGGCAACACCGGCACCCAAATGGGAGGTTGGTTTCGCAAAGAGATCGAGACGCTCGATGACATTAAGGGGCTGAAGATTCGCATTCCAGGCTTGGCCGGGGAAGTGTTTCAACGCCTCGGTGCGGTACCCCAACAGATACCCGGGTCCGACATCTATACGTCACTCGAGAAAGGCACCATTGATGCTGCCGAGTGGGTGGGGCCCTTGGACGATATGAAACTAGGCCTGAACAAGGTAGCGCCTCATTACTATTACCCGGGCTGGTGGGAAGGTTCGGCGCAAGTTGATCTATTCGTGAATACATCAGCCTTCGAGCAGCTTCCCGACGAATACAAGGCAATCATCGAAGCGGCGTCGGCTGTGGGACACATCACCATGCAGTCCGTCTACGATGCAGAAAACCCGGATGCGCTCAAGCAGTTGGTCGCTGGCGGCGCCAAACTACACCGCTTCTCCAAGCCCATCATGGACGCAAGCTTCAAAGAATCCATGGGTCTCTTCGATGATATTTCGGCCAAGAACCAGAACTGGAAGAAGGTCTACGATGACTTCAAGAAGTTCCGTGCCGATCAAAACCTTTGGTTCAAGTTCGCCGAAGGAAGCTTCGATCAGTATATGCATACGCAGAAGCTTTGACGCTGCGCCGCGACGCATAAAAGAAGAACGCCCTGGCCCTGAAAATGGGCCGGGGCCATTCTACTGCACGTGACCCTAGTGGCTAGTTAGCAGACTGCAGACTCGACATGAAGGCAGCGCAAAGAGCCTGCATGCCGCGACGATCATCGTCGTCAAAGCGATTGAGAACAAAGCTGTCTACGTCCCATACGCCCAGCAGCGTTCCATCAGCATAAGCCAGCGGAACCACGATTTCGGATTGCGACGCGGCATCACAGGCGATATGGCCAGGGAAGGCATTGACGTCTGCAATGACTTGAGTAGTACGAGTTTGCGCCGCTGTACCGCATACGCCCAAGCCTAATGCAATCCGTACGCAGGCCGGCTTGCCTTGAAACGGCCCAACGACCAGCTCCTGGCCATCGAACAAATAAAATCCGGCCCAATTCAGTTGCGGCACGCTATTGAATATCAGCGCGCTGAAGTTTGCGGCATTCGCTATCAGGTCATGCTCGCCAGCAAGCAGTCCTCGTGCTTGCTCAAGCAGATCCGCGTAATGCGCGTCTTTACTGACGTGCTGCTGTTCATTCAATTGAAACATTACGGCGCCCTTGTAACGATTGTGTCGACTTGACCGTCAATACACTAAGGATGGCGGCTTGTCCGACGGCGGCGACAGCTGTGCGGCGATTAAGGCCTCGGCCCACCACCATGGCTCCTTCCAGCGCAGCGAACAATAGCAACGCAGCCTGATCAGGACTGTCACGCAGCGTGAACGTGCCCGATTTCTCGCCGCGCGTAATGACAGCTTCCAGCCAGGAAAGATTAAATTCGAAGAAAGCCGTGACACCGGCCCTGACGCGTTCTGGCAAGGTTTCTGCCTCTGCACCCAACATGCCGCAAGGACATAGCCTTTGCGTCGCTCCGTACGTGTCGATAAATAGGTCCACGTAGGCCTGTATTTGTTCTTTGGCGCCTACATACGTGTTTTCTATTTCATGCAGTGCCAGAACGAAGCGCTCGGTATAGCGCTCCACAACTGTGGCGCCAAGATCTTCTTTCTTGGGAAAATGATGGTGCAGGCTGGGTTTTCTCAAACCCACCATCTTTGATAAGTCCTCATACGAAAACCCGTTGTAGCCGTTGTTTTGAATGAGGATCTGTGCCGCATCGAGGACGCGGAGTGCGGTAGGAGAGATGAACGCGGATTGCTTCATGATATAGGCCACCGGCGGATTCCCCGACGATTAAAAGGGCTCTCATCATACTCCTTGCGAGTAGCGGGCCGCGAGCTCGCAAGCCGTGGAACCCGCTACGCAGGAGTACGTCGGTACCGGTACAGTTAAACCAGGCGGGCGCTGACGTTGACTGGATTGGCAAACGTGTCGTGCAATGGCGAATGGCGCTCCAACGAACTCACCAAGTCGTTCAACTGGTCTCGGCTCGTGCCTTCGCTTTCCAACTGAACGTCTACACGAATGGCCTGAGCGCCATTGCGCACCGACTTGTCGATTCCCAAGAAGCCGTTCAGATCGATATCGAAGTTCAGGTCCATTTCGATTTTATCGAGTTGAATGCCCCGTGAAGCGGCCAAGGATGTCAGCGTTACCGCATAGCAGCCTGCCAATGCCTTCAGCGCGTACTCGGCGGGGCTCACACCGGTGTCTGTGCCCATTAGCGCGACTGGTTCATCGCTGATCAAAGTGAACTTCGCATTGCGCGTAGCGTCCGGGGTGCCGTTCTGGACGATAGGTCCGGTTTTGGTCTCTAGCGCCACACCGCCCGTGGTGCGGCTTTTCATATTGAACGTGACTTTGCCAAGAGCAGGCTGCTCGCGCACGGCTTCAACCGTGGCTTTGATGGCGTCGATATCGAGATATGGCTTCGCAGTAGAGGTCATTGATATATTCCAGAAAAGAGTGAGGGTTGCGTTGGTTACACCTATCGACCAACTAGTTGGATTGTACTCCAGGCGAAGAGGATTGGGGAAATATGTCTTATGTGTGCGCCTGATACGCCCTGATGATGCTCCAGCCGCCTGCGGCCGCTACAGCGAGCTCGCCGGAATGCGGCAAGCGAGGCAGCAACATGGTTGGCGCCAGCAGGCCTTGCGAGCTGTTGTGTTTCCAACTACTAGAGCGGTGGATCGATGTTTACCGGGTCCTGGATTGGGCACCATTTGTTTCGGCCGTCGGTTTGTAGCGGTGCTGCACTACCGTATAGCCCCAGTTTTCGAGCGCCGTTTAAGTTTTTTTTGAAATCCCGCTAATATGGGGTCGGAATCTTGTTGTGGAAAAGCACAAACGAAAAAGCCAGTTAAATCACTGGCTTTCAGGCAAACGTTGTAGTCTAACCTTTGATTCTGGTAAAGCAATGTTGCCGACCAGGATTTAACGCATATGGCTTCCGAAAGGCAGTTTTATGCTTAACGGCACAGGCGGGTGAGTGTGCAGTTTATTCCCGATTCGTGGACGATCCGGAGCCACGGCTGGATTTCATCTGCTGCGACCATTCCCATGCGAAGTCGCGCCGCGTCCTTGCAGTAAGCGCCGCAATCATCAGTATGGCGATCAAGGCACCCAGCCCCGCCAGTGCCATATCTTTGTGGGCGTCCCAGATGTCGCCCTGGGTACCGAGATAGTTCATGCCCAGTTCGCCGCCGAATACCGCCGCCGCGCCCCACTCGATCAACTCATACAGCGCCGAGGTGCTAAGGGTGAAATCCAGCGGCAGGAAATACGCCCAGAAACCCCGTACTTCGACCACGCGCAGGAAGAACTCACGAATAGGATAGGCCAGCAGCAAGCCGTAGGAAAAGTGCACCACGCGATCATAGTTGTTGCGTTCCCATCCCAGCACGCTGTTCAAGGTATGTCCGGTCAATTGGCGCCACCATTGGTCGTAGGGCACTTCCGCGTACGTGTAGTGCGATCCGACGGTGTGCAGCGCAAGAAACAGCAGTATCAATACCAAGGATGTGTTCGAAAAACGGAACCAGCGTCGAATAAGCGCCAGGAGGACAAGCAGTGCCAGTACCAGGACGTTCTCCAGCAGCCAGTCGTCCCGGTGTGCGGGCCGGATCGCCAGTACTGCCCACAAGACAGCGTAGGCGCCGGCGGCTATACGGACTGCTATTCGGCTCGATAAGAATGACATAGGGCTCAGCTTCCCGGCATGCGCGTGCGTACCTTGTACACCAGGGCGCCAAAAGCGAACACCGCGATGGCGCAGAAGGCCAGGATGGCGGTTGTCATCCCCCAATAGTCTGCCATGCGGCCCACCACGATCACAGGTATGGTGGCACCGATATAGGCAATGGAAAAATACGTGGCCATGTTCGCGCTGCGGCGATGTTCGTCGGCGCTCTGAGCGGCGATCATGGTGGCCGACATGAAGCATAGTCCCTGGCCGACACCGGCAAGCACCATGCAGACGGCAAAGGCAAGGACACTGCCTGTCGTGATGCCGACGCTGACCGCCACGAGAAACAGAATCAGGGTGATCAAGCCTGCGATCAGGCCCTTTACAGGGTTGAGATTGCGTTGTGAGAACTGCGTCGTGGCCGCAGCGATCGACAAGATCAGGAAGGCCAGCCCGGGTACGGCGGGGCCTTTCCAGGGCAGCAGGTCGTACAGGAACGAAGGTATCAGCGAAGCGAGCAGACTGCCCGACGAGAACATCAGGAAGGATGAGATGCTGGCAAGAAGAAAAGCCGTGCGTGTTGACGGGCCCGGTAAGGCGAGTTTGGGAGCGATGGACAGGCGAGTCCGGATGCCGGGCTGCTGCCTGATGGCATCCCGGCAGCGCCAGGTCAGGTACAGGTTCCCCAAGGCCAGGGCAGCGACCACGAAGTAAGACAGGCGCAGTGGCGCAAAGCCGGTCTGCGCCAGCAAGCCGCCTAGCAAAGGCCCAAGCCCTACGCCGACGGCAATGGCACCCGACGTGGTTACGGAGGCAATGCGGCGGTCCTTGTCGGGATGCGCATCGACCAGAGCCAGCGCACCCGCCGTGGTCAGCAGCCCATTGGCAAATCCGATAATGGCGCGCGCGAGCAACAATGTATTGATACTTGATGCAACGCCTGACAACACCAGCCCGCCGCTGATAAGGACCAGCGAGAGGCATACGGAGTGATACCGGCCGATGGTATCGGACAAGCGTCCGAAGCATAGCAAGGCGAACAGCACGCCGACCATGTAAAAGGCATAGATGTAGGTCAGTGCGCTGGGCAGCAACTGCCACTGGGACTGGTAGAGCGGGTAGAGCGGGGTGGGTAAAGAGCTGGTGGCAAAGCCGAGTCCAAGGGCGAAGCTAACCGCCAGAAATCCTCCCCAGCGTTGCAGGAAGGGTAGCGGTTTGGAGCGGCTTGGATGCATCTGGGATAACTCGTCTTATTCTGTTGTCGGCCGCCTCAATTGGATACCTGCGCTTACAGATGCTGCGTGGGCCGATGGTATAAAAAATTCACGAGCAGGCAATGTGTCTGGAACTTTAAAGGATTTTCCATGAAGCGTAATCTATTAGCATTTAGTGGTGTGGTCCTGTGTGCCGGCCTGGCGGCTTGCGGTACGCCGCAAGACGCCCGGGAATTGTCGCAGAAAACCGTGGAGTACCGTTGCGGCGCCAGTGGTGAGCAGCCCTTGAGCGTGCAATATACCTTCCAGGGCAAGGAACCCCTGGCGGCCAAGGTGGTGTATCAGAACCAGGTCGTTGACTTGACCCGTGCCACGACCAGTAACGCCGACATGGTGGGTAATACTTTCCGTGGCAACGGGTATACGTGGACGACCGAAAAGTTCGACGCGGACAATGTGAATACCGTGACCGGCAATATGCTGACACAGGACGCGTCGCAAGTGGTAAATGGCCAGAACACAGCAGTCAGCAATATCCTGGTCAAGGATTGCAGAATCGGCTCTTAAGGGTTCTCCCGTCGGCTTATACTTGCCATGTTGCTGGGCGACAAGATCACACACCATTCCGGCAGTCATAGTGCCGTCGCCATGGTCCATGCGATCTTGTCGCCCAAATTTCGATGCTGGCGCAGCCGGTCCGTGCCGGTGTAGCCCTACTATGGACCCGACATGAGCATCAAACTAGGCTGCATTGCCGACGACTTTACGGGCGCTACCGATCTTGCCAACAATCTCGTCCAGGCCGGATTGAGGGTGTTGCAGGCGATAGGCGTCCCCAGCCGACCCTTGTCGACGGATGTCGACGCCGTGGTCATTGCGCTGAAGTCCCGGACGACGCCAAGCGGGGAAGCGATCGCCGATTCCCTGGCTGCGCTGCAATGGCTGCAGGCGCAGGGCGCCCGGCAGATTTACTTTAAATATTGCTCTACGTTCGACAGCACGGAAGAGGGCAATATAGGGCCCGTGACCGAGGCCCTCATGGACGCGCTGGATACCGATTTCACCATTGCAACCCCGGCCTTCCCCGACAACAAGCGCACCGTCTTCAACGGCTATCTGTTTGTGGGCGACGTCCTGCTGCATGAAAGCGGCATGCAAAATCATCCCCTTACGCCCATGACAGACCCCAACCTGGTTCGCGTCATGCAGTCCCAGTGCAAGCGCAAGGTTGGCCTGATTGATTATTCCGTCGTGCGGCAGGGTGCGCCGGCCGTACAGCAGCATATGAATTTGCTGCGCAGCGAGGGCGTGAACATCGCCATTGTCGACGCGCTCAGCAATCAGGATCTGATCAATATCGGTCCGGCGCTTAAGCACTTGCCCTTGCTGACGGCCGGCTCGGGCGTGGCCATTGGTCTGCCGCAGAATTTCGGAATTGCGCCCAGCAGCCAAGCTTCAGCACTGCCTGCGCCCCGGGGCGCGCGTGCCATCGTATCCGGAAGCTGTTCGATTGCGACCAATGCGCAGGTGGCCGCCTTTATCAAGGCGGGTCATGCGGCCTTTGCACTGGATCCTGAAGAAGTGGCCGCAGGCAGTGATGTGGTGGGCCGCATCCTGGCGCAAGCGTTACCCTTGCTGCAAAACGGACCCGTACTCGTCTATTCCACCGCCGCGTCGGCAGCGGTAAAAGCAGTGCAGGCCAGACTGGGCGTGGCTGAGGCCGGCGCCATGACCGAAAACGCCATTGCTTCAATTGCGCGCGGGCTGGTCGAAGGCGGGGTAGGGCAGCTGATCGTGGCTGGAGGCGAAACGTCGGGCGCCTGCGTCCAGGCCCTGGGCATTTCCCAACTGCAGATAGGCAGCCAGATAGATCCAGGGGTACCATGGTGCCACGCACATACGACTGTGCATGGCAACGATAGCATCCATATTGCACTCAAGTCGGGCAATTTCGGCACTGAGGACTTTTTTGAAAAAGCTTTCGACGCGGCCAGGGTACAAGAGTCTTCACATGCATGAAAGTAAAGCGCGGGAAGAAATCTGCAGGGTTGGCAAGAGCTTGTTCGATCGCGGCTATGTGCATGCTTGCGCCGGCAATATCAGTGTCCGGCTTGATGACGGTTTCCTGATCACACCCACCGATGCCTGCCTGGGTTTCCTGGATCCGGCCGCATTGCCGAAACTGAATCATGATGGCGTCCATATCAGTGGCGACCGCCCCAGCAAGACCATACTCCTGCATCGGCGAATTTACCGGGCCGCACGCGCGTTCGACGCCAATACCGCTTGCGTCATCCATACTCACAGCAAGGCTTGTGTCGCCTTATCGCTGAATGGGTCGGCGGCCGCGGAATTGCTGCCCGCATTGACGCCTTACTTCGTCATGAAGGTCGGCCACGTGCCCCTCATTCCGTATCATCGGCCTGGCGCGCAAGCGTCGGCCGATCTGGTCGAGGCGGCCATCACGGCTTACGGGCAGCGATGTCGCCCAATTCGCTCGGTGATGCTTGAAAGGCTGGGGCCTAATGTATGGCACGACACCCCCGCGGCGGCCATGGCGACGCTGGAGGAACTCGAGGAAACAGCGGCCTTGTGGCTGGCGTGCCGGTTGTCGGCCGATGCACCGGAGCCCTTGACGGATCCGCAAATCGCCGAGTTGCGCGACGTGTTCGGCGCACGGTGGTAAGGCACGTAGCAAAAACGCCACGGCCCGGAGGCGTTTGATCCGCCTCGTTCACACCCATTGAGGAATGCTGCTGCGCAGCGCACTTGCAGGCAGATCCCAGTGCATCGGAATCCCTTCCAGCTCGCAAGGCGGCTTCAGGCGCTTTGCCGGCCCCCAGTCGGTTTCTTCTGTCTCGGTGGAATGGTCGGCGGCGGTCTCCGGTTCCAGTGCATGGTCTTCCCCCCTTGTCTGCGTCAATGCGCCGCCTCGTTGTGATACCAGCAGCTCGCCCGTGCGCGCCAGGGACAGCCGGCTGATCGAACCGTGTCCGTCGTGATCACGCCGGGTCAAACCATGCAGGACCGCTGCCGCCGTCAGGTAACCGGTTGCCTGGTCCAGCGCCTGAACCGGCAAGGGAGTGGGCTTTTCGGCGCCGAAGTAGCGCATCCCGGCGCAGGCGATGCCATTGCTCATTTGCACCAGGCTGTCGAAACCTCGCCGGGCGCGCCACGGCCCGGTCCATCCGTATGCGTCCAGACTCACGTCGACCAGGCCCGGACGTAGGGACTGCCGGGCCTCTGCGCCAAAGCCCAGGCCGTCCAGCGCATCGCCGCGATAGCCGTGCACAATGACATCAGCCTGGCTCAGCAGTGCTTTCAGGCGTTCAAGGCCTGCGGCCTCGCGCAAGTCGAGCTGGGCGCAGCGCTTGCCCAGCGTGACCTCGGGAACCATGCCAGGCTCGGTCCAGAAGGGCGGATCGATGCGCAGCACTTGTGCGCCGTACGCGGCCAGAAAACGCGTCGCAACGGGGCCAGCCAGCACACGGGTCAAGTCCAGTATCTTGATTCCGGCCAGGGGTCGCATGCGCGTGGCAACATGCCGGCCGGACGTACCTTTACTCGCGCCTTCGACATGGATGAGGGGCTCGACCCTTACCGCTGCTCCTTGAGGATGGGCGATCCATTCGTCACGGCTGCGCATCATGGCGGCGCAACCGCCGGCGCGGACGATGGCCTCTTCAAGTTCGCCGGCTTGCCAGTGTGATAATGCCCGGGCCACTTCGCCAGGATCGGCGCGGGTTCCGATGACTGAAAGGGCGGCTACCAGATGATGGGGTGCATTGGTGTGCAGGCGTATCCATCCATCGCGCGTCCGGTAATCGCCCGTGACCGGGTCCCGTACGGCCGGTACCTGCCAGTTCTGAGGACGCAGCGACGTGCCGAACCAGAAAGAGGCCAGCCGTCTATCGACGGTGACGGCGGGGTAGTCGTCGAACCGTGCCTCGACGTAGCGGGCCAGCGCCTGTGCGGCGGTGCCTATGGCGGCCACGGCGAAAGCGGTAACCGGAAATGCGGAGGGCAGATTGCCGCAACCCGCTACGTGAGGCGCTGCCGCGTTTGCCCGCCCGGCGGCGTCGCCCAACGGAGGACGCATGGCATCAAGGAAGTTCGCAATGGTAGATGAATCGTTCATTGCATGTCGCCTTAAAAAAGGATTTTCCGTAGGTGCATCATACGGTTTTTGAGCCTCGAACGACTACCGTTATCTGGCCTGCTCTAGACGAATCGGGCTGTAAGCGTTAAACTGCCGCTTGAAGTTTCCAGTATTTCTTCATCAGGCCGCTACGCAGCGGCCCGGCTCTTAGCCGAAACACCATGCCCGGCCGGTACGGCCGCGGAACACCAAGTTGGTCGCTGTTTGATCAACATTGCACCTTGTCGATTGTGGCAACGCCAGTCAAATTTTTGACAAGACGCGTGCCGTGGACGCTTGTTGCCGCAATTTCGGCGTCGATTGCATAACAGCAACCGACGCTCATGCCGCCTATTATTTTCAATAAAAAACGGCCAATTTTTTGATCACTGTATTTCACGAAACAGATAGATTACGTACATATAAGGACTACCACGCATGCAAGAAGCTGCATTTTTTCAGTTGTCGACCTCCACGACGCTGTTACTGCTTTTCGGATTCTACGGGGCGACTTTCCTTCTTTCTTTACTGATCGGCAAGAAGAAGGAAAACGTAGACGGCTATATGGTGTCAAACAACGCAGTGGGATTCGGGCTTTCCGCTGCCAGTATGATCGCCACCTGGATCTGGGCAGCTTCTTTCTATGCCAGCGCAACGTCGGGCTACAAGTACGGACTTTCCGGGCCTATTCACTACGGCCTTTGGGGCGCCCTGATGATCATGTTCATCTATCCCTTCGGCAAGCGCTTTCGAAAGCTCGCTCCCAAGGCGCATACGTTGGCCGAAGTGATCCAGGCCCGGCATGGCACTTCCAGTCAGCTCATCATGGCAGGCTCCAATCTGATCGGTAGCTGTATCAGCCTGATGGTCAACTTCACTGCAGCCGGTGCGCTCGTTTCAATACTGAGCCCCCTGAATTTCATTCAGGGCGTGCTGATCGCCGGCCTGGGCGTACTGTCCTATACCTTATGGTCGGGTTTCCGGGCATCTGTCATGACGGACTTTGCGCAACTGATCGCCATGATCCTTGCAGCGGTCGTGATCATCCCCATCATTTTCATCAACGCCGGCGGCACCGATATGCTGATGACCAATATGTCGAACCTGACGGACCAGCAATCGGATTTTTTCTCGACCAAAGCCCTTCTTGAGCAAGGCGCGCCATACTTTGTGGCCGTGCTGGCCTATGCGATCGGCAATCAGACCATCGCGCAACGCTTGTTTGCGGTGCGTGAAGACCTGATCAAATCCACATTCCTGACCGCCACCATCGGCTACGGGGCCGTGGTGATCGGCCTGGGCATGCTGGGTATGCTCGCATTGTTTGTCGGCCTGGTTCCTGCCAACGGCAATATGAACAACATCATTCCGCAAATGGCTTCCACGTATCTGCCGCCTTTTGCCATTGCGCTGTTCTTCATCCTGGTGGTCGGTTCGCTCTCATCCACCGCCGACTCCGATTTGTCTGCCTTGTCGTCCATCATGATGACCGACATCTATGGCAAGAACTTGGCTCGCGGCAAGCCCGATCCGAAACGCATGTTGTGGTGGGGCCGCGCGACCATGATCGTTGCCACGATGCTGGGCGTTGTGTTTGCCAGCCTGCGGCTGGATATCCTGGTCATGCTGGTGTTCGTCGGCGCGTTATGGGGTGCCATTGTGTTTCCGGTCATCATCAGTTTTTACTGGGATCGCGTCACCAACAAGGCCTTCACCACGTCGGTCATTTGCGCCGTTGCCTTGTTCACCGTTTCACGCTTCCAGCTTATTCCCATCGAGGGCGCCGTAGCGGTGTTCTTCGAAATCTGCGCGTCGGTCGGTGCCGGTGTCGTAGTAGGGTTGATGGCCTTTGCCTTCTTCAACCGCAAGATCGCCATTACCGTTGGCGTCGCCGTGATCGTCGGTTCACTGCCCTTCACAGTGGGTTTCCTGCGCGACTATGCCGTCTTGTTGAGCTCGCTGACCGCCTACGGCGTCAGCGCCATGGTGTGTACGGCAATGAGCTGGCGCAGCAATGAGCGCTTCGATTTCGATCTGCTGGCCGTCCGTGTTACCTCGTTCCATACCGACGAGAACGAAGCCGCTCCCGTCAAACCGGCGTTCCGCCCCGCGGCCGACCCAGTCCCCTCCAACGCTTAAAGGAAAACAGATATGTCAGCATTAATGTTAACTACGTACATCCTTGTCTGGCCGGTAATTTCGGCGGCCGTGCTTCTGGTGTTGATTGTTGCGCTGATCAAGGATCTGCGCGCCGCCGGCAAGGACGGCGACAGCATGATCTGACTTGAAAGTTGGCGGGTAGCTGGGTCGGAATCCAAGACTTACTTCCGCCCCAGGCCCCGCCAACTGGACCTTACGCTACGCTTCACTGTTGCATTTCCGGTGTTTTAGTTTAGTTTCAAGCCTATTTTTTGTACGATTGCGTGCCATGTTGCAGTGTCCTGGACGATCATTCTCTTGAGCTCGTCGGGTGTGGCGGTTGTGGGTATGATCCCGGTAGCACTCAGCTTCTTGCCTAAATCGCCGGTTAGCGCCTCGAAGAGCAGGGAGTTCAGCTTTTCTACGATGTCTGTTGGGGTCCCTTTTGGCGCAAACAAGCCAAACCAGGTAACGGACTCAAATCCCGGGTAACCGCCTTCGGCAACGGTTGGCACACTGCCTACTGCAGACACTCGATCTTTGGTAGAAACTGCCAGAGCTTTTACCGAGCCGCTTTTTATTAGTGGCATCGCCGCAGGTAATTGATGAAACATGGCTTCGATTTGCCCACCGACGAGATCCGTCGCAGCGCTACCAGTCCCATACGGAATATGGGTCAATTTCATATCGGCTTCTATGCTGAACTGCTCCATAGCCAAGTGCTGTGATGTGCCTACACCGCTCGTGCCGTAATTGACTTGGTCGGGATGGCTTTTGACGTGAGCGACAAACTCTCTTAGCGTTTTAGCCGGGAACTTATTGTTCACGATAATCACATTGGGCACGTAGCCCAATAAGGCTACAGGTTGAAAGTCTTTTATTGGATCAAAAGGAAGCTTTCTATACAAAGAAGAGTTTATCGCCATCGTGCCGGTAGTCGTGACGAACAGGGTATGGCCGTCCGGTGCTGCTTTAGCTACCGCTTCAGCAGCAATGTTGCCGCTGGCCCCTTGTTTGCTCTCTACATAGACAGAGGCTCCGAGCTTGTCCTTCAGTATTTTCCCGATTTCCAGCGCCAACATCTGCGGAGCCGAGGCCGGGGAAAATCCTTGTATTATGCGGACCGGTTTTTCGCCTGGCCAAGGCGATGCGCCAACTGACGCGCATGCTCCAAACAACATTGCCGCGACTGCTTTCTTATAGAACTTCATAGTGTCTCCTTCAATTATTCAAACGAATGCATCAATGCCGGTAAGGGCTTTACCGATAATCAGCTTGTTGATTTGTGTCGTTCCATCTGGAATAGTCAGCATCCTGCTATTTCTGAAATGACGCTCAACCGGGAACTCGGTGGTCAACCCGAATGCGCCATGAATCTGAATGGCATGGGAACTTATTCGTAGAGCAGCTTCGGTGGAGAACGACTTGGCAATGGAGGCATGGAGGGAGCAATCCGGGCTGATGCCCAATCCAGTCAAGGCTCGGTATACAAGTAGCTTCGAAGCTGCCAGGTCTGTAGCCATGTCGGCCAATAGAGACTGAATAAGCTGGTGGCCCGCTATGGGTTTCCCGAACTGTTCTCGGTCAGCGGCGTACTTCAGGGCATCGTCCAGCGCGCTTTGCGCAATACCCAGGGCCAGGGTTGAAACAAAACATCGAGATCGGTCAAAGCCTTTCATTGTCTCGCGCAACCCCGAGCCTAGCGGTCCGACAAGGTTATCGGCAGACACTCGGACATCGTCCAAATGCACTTCGCCCATGGACCAGCCGTTCAAGCCGAGCTTCTTTATTTCCCTTACGTCAATCTTGTGTTCTTTTCTATCCAGCAAGAATAGTGAAAATTGGCGTTCATCTGTCTTTGCCAGAATTAGGAAGACATCTGCTACCGAGGCGTTCGATGTCCACATTTTCGTGCCGCTGACTCTGTAGGAATTGCCATCCTTAATCGCCTTCGTGCGTATTTCTCGCACACTTGAACCGGCGCCGGGCTCACTAATGGCGGAACACCCGATAAGCTTGCCGGAGACGAGGTCTGGTAAGTATTTTTGCTTTATTTTGTCGGAGGCATTGTTATATATTTTCAGTGCAGCGCCTTCTGCGACCCATGCCAGTCCCGCGGCATCAGGGGAAAACTTAGCCAACTCTTCGAAAAATAATCCGCTGGTGAAGTAATCGTAGCCCATGCCGCCGCCTTCAACGGGAATCCAGCCGTTGCCGACGCCATAGGGAGCCATCAACGCCATAAGCTCATGCGCCACATCGGGCGGAAAGGCCTCACCTTGATATTCTTTCGCAAGCGGAAAAATTTCTTTCTTTACGAATTTTCCCCAACTTTCAACGGCGAGGCGATGCTCTTCAGACAATTCGAAATTCAATTTTTTATCCTTAATGTCGGGTAGTAGGTTTACTGAATGGGCAACAATTCGTGCGACAGGGTCGCATTCATTGCTTTCTTGAATCCAATATGCACCAACCACTTTTCGTCATCCTGGCTTCTGTAGTCCAGGCGTTGATGTGCTCCTCTGCTCTCTTCTCGTAATAGCGCAGCTTGTATGACGCATTGCGAGGCAAGCGCCATATTCGATAATTCAGTTACTGAAATTGATTCCTGCAAGTCAGCGGATTTATTTCTGACTATTTTCATTTGAACGGCGCGGACCTTTTCTGAGCCTTGTCGTAAGCCTGATTCGTTGCGATAGATACCTGCCGATGTAGAGAGCGCGTGGCGTATATCGTCTTTTAAGGCTTGAACATTGTCTTTCGGATCAAGCAGGCTGACATGTTGGATATTTGATAGCAGTTCGTCCTCCATTGAACAGATATCCGAGGGAAGGGGGGGGCCAATATCGCTTGCTGCCGATACGCCGGCAATGAAGCCGAAGGCCAGTGCATCGGCACAGCCATTTCCCGCTATCCGACTTGCACCATGTACTCCACCGGTTGCCTCACCTGCGACGTACAGACCAGGGACTCCTGACCAACATTTTTCATCGATCGCAACACCGCCCATGATGCTGTGAGCTGCAGGAGCGACGATAGGCGGCGTCACGCGCGGGTCAACGCCCGCGGCACGTAGACGTTTGCAGTGTGATACATAGGACTCCAGAATGGCGGGGTCTAGCACCGTAGTATCAAAGGCGACGCCCCCCTGCGACAGTCCACGGCCTTCATTGATTTCGTTCTGAATTAGAAGAGCCATACGAGCCTTTTCTACGCCTTTTTCTCCTTTTGGATTCGCCGGCGTGAGCAAGAACCGGTCGCCTGTAGCATTTTTCAGGTAAGCGCCGTCGCCCAGCATGGCCGTAGGCATTTCCATTCCCCGGCACGTTTCTGGCCACACAGTGACAACCGGCTCATATTGAATGAACTCCATGTCGATCAAGGTGGCGCCAGCGTGGTATGCGAGTCCGAAGGACTCGCCATTTACATCCGCAGGATAAGTAGTATCGGAGAAAGCCCTCCCCATACCACCCATTGCCAGAACGACGGCGCGGGCATATATGAATACCAAATTACGCGCATGGTATTTCCAGACTATCGCGCCGATAACCCGTTGCTCACATCGGATCAGCTCGATGACCTTGTAGCCGGTGAGTATTTCAACGCCGTTTTGTTGGGATTGCTTAATCAAGGCATTGAGAATCGATTTTCCCGTGCCTTCAGGTACAAAGACAGAACGAGCATATTTATTTCCTGATAAATGCCTTTGCGATACGTGTTCATTGGTATTCGAGAAAGGTACTTTCAGCGCCCTTAGATCCTTGAAACTCTGTATTGAATGTTCGGCCAGCGCAGAAACCAGGCGTTTATCATTCAGCTCATATCCGCCCCGTATCATGTCCTGCATATATATTTCAGGGGTGTCCCGATCGTCAATAGAACCGATAGGCGCATTGAAGCCGATCACGTACGGCGAGGCGCCTCTACCCCGCGATATAAGGGTGGTTTTCACGCCTTGCGCCATTGCGGCTACGGCGGCGCGATAACCTGCTATTCCGCCCCCTAGAATAAGGACGTCGGTCCATTGGCGTTCGGTTGTTGTCATAGGTCAATCTTCCGATGTGGCTGTATCCGACGCATGGAGGTTCGGATCTTCGATGGAGGTATTCTGATTGTCTTGTACAGGCGTATCAAGACAGCTAACATTGTGACGTCATGAGTAAACGGAATGGATATGACCTGGAAACTACCTTCACTTTCGGCCCTGAGAACGCTTGACGTAGCTGCCAAGCATCTGA
Source organism: Pollutimonas subterranea (assembly GCF_002849655.1). Taxonomy (GTDB): domain Bacteria; phylum Pseudomonadota; class Gammaproteobacteria; order Burkholderiales; family Burkholderiaceae_B; genus Pollutimonas; species Pollutimonas subterranea. The sequence goes on along the minus strand of NZ_PDNW01000004.1, from coordinate 214,991 downwards.
GCTTCACAAAGGCGGCACTCGAATTGAACGTGACACAAAGCGCGGTCAGCAGGCAAATTCGGCAGTTGGAGGAGTACTTGGAAATTATGCTGTTTCAGCGCGTCAAGAAAAAACTGGTGTTGACCGAGTCCGGAGAAAATTACCTGCGCGAGGTACGGGTCGGATTGACGTGTATAGAGAACGCCACGGTGGACCTGCTGGCGCAAAGAAATGACAAAGGTATTCTCAATATCGCTGCTCCGCCGGTTTTCTCCGTCAAATGGCTGATTCCGCGTCTGGTTGCTTTTCATAAGTCTTACCCAGATATATTGATCACTCTCTCAAGCAGATCCAAGGAGTTTGACTTTGATGCGCAATCGATTGATGCATCGATATATTACGGTTGCGATGATTGGCCTAACGTGGTCAGTGAACCATTGCTAGGCAATGATCTTGTGCCCGTATGCGCGCCTGGCTACCTTAAGGGCAAGAGAAGGGTTGTGACGCTAAGCGACCTATCCAAACATTCACTTCTGCAGCAAACCAGGCGGCCAAATTCATGGCACGATTTTTTCGCTGATCAGGGCATTCCTGCTGCGAATGCATGGGCTGGACCGCAGTTTGAACATTTTTATATGTTATTGCAGGCCGCGATTGCAGGCTTGGGTGTTGCACTCATGCCCAGGTTCTTAATTCTTGATGACCTTGCCAGTTCCCGATTGATCGAACCTGTCGAGCATCACTTCGCTTCCCGGGACTCATATCGGTTGGTGTATCCGCCGTCCAAGCGCAACAACCCCAAGCTGGAACTTTTCAAGCGATGGCTAGTCAACGAATCGATCCATTTCAAGAAGCAGTCTGCTGCGCAATAGCGATAGCCTAAATGGGCCATAAAGAACTGGTGTATGCATTTAAGTCATGATGTTGCGACATCAAGTCATTTGATATCGGCTTCGGTAATGCTCAAAATTCGACGTTCCTCTTCTTTCCGTCGGAGCATCCCATGGTCAATGTCAATATGACGAACCCCAAACCGCTACACAACATCAAGATTGTTGACTTTTCCCGCGTGTTTGCCGGTCCGTACTGCTCCATGCTGCTAGCAGATCTGGGAGCGGAAGTCATTAAGGTGGAAGTGCCGGTGGACGGCGATCCGTTACGGCGCCAAGGCCCTCCTTTTCATCATGGAATCGGGTTGACCTTTCTGGCGGCGAATCGAAATAAGAAATCCCTTACCTTGGATTTGAAGTCGAAGGAAGGACGCGACATAGCAATCAGTTTGTGTTCACAAGCCGATGTCGTGTTGGAAAATTTCCGACCAGATGTCATGGCGCGTCTTGGACTCGATTACGCAACACTGTCTGGTCTGAATCCGGGCCTGATCTATGCTTGCATATCGGGGCTGGGTGCAGATGGCCCTGATATGCTGCAAGGAGCTTTTGATCTTACTATTCAGGCGATCGGCGGCTACATGAGCATTACTGGAGAACAGGACGGGCCTCCTATAAAGCTCGGCACCTCGGCATTCGACATGGTAACCGGCATGAATTGCCAAGCCGCGATATTGGCTGCACTTTATCAACGGACTTTCACCGGCCAAGGTCAGAAGATAGAAACAAGCTTGCTGGAAAGTGAAGTTGCCTTTCTGGCAAACGCAGCGCTGGAGTACCTGATAACTGGCCAGCAGCCCAAGAAAATGGGCTCCGAACATGCTCAGCAAGTTCCTTATAAGGCCTTCAAAGCTTCGGATGGCTGGATCGTGATTGGCGCCGCATATCAGAATCTATACGAAGCGTTTATGAGCGTTCTCGGTCGGAATGATCTGGTCTCGGATCAGCGATTTCGTACTCTGGAAAATAGAATCTGTAATCGAAAAGATCTATATATGGAAATCGATAAGGAGGTCGTTCAATACAAAATCGCCGACCTGATGTCGGAGTTGAACAAGGCGAAAGTTCCTTGCTCTCCCGTCAACAATATTGAACAGGTATTTTCGCATAGACAAGTGCTACACAGGAATATGCACTCCAGCGTGTCGCACGAGATGTATGGGCTGCTTCCGCAAGTCGGTCCAGCGGTGAAGTATTCGGCTTTTGATGTTGGTGCTGGCTGGCAAGCACCTCCCTTGCTGGGGGAGCAGAGTGCGGAAATCCTTACTGAATGGTTGAACATGACAGAGGCCGAAATCGACTCATTGAGATCTCGGCAGGTCATTTGATGACGTAAGATACGAACGTGGCAAACAGCTTGCGAGGTCAATTACATTGCCTCGCAAGCCCGATTACACTCACCCCGAGTTTCGCAGTCCCGCCGCAACCCCGTTGATGGTCATATGGATGGCGCGTTGGGTGCGGCTTTCGCCGTCGTCGCGGCCCCGCTTTGGGCGCTCCGAGCGGTGGCGCCGCAGCAATTCGACTTGCAGATGATTAAGCGGATCGATGTACGCGAAGCGCTCTCCTAATGCGGCCTTGAGCAAGGTGTCCTCGGCGAGCAATTCATGCTGGGCGATGTGCTCAAACATCTCGAGCGTCAACGCGAACTCCTGTTCGATACGGCCGAAAATGCTGTCGCGCAGTTTCTTGTCGGGCACCAGGTCCGCATAGCGCCTGGCTATGCCTAGGTCGGTCTTGGCCAGCACCTGCTCCATATTGGACAGCAAAGTCCTGAAAAAAGGCCAGACCTGCGCCATTTGCCGCAATTGTGCCAGTCTCTCGTCGGCGGTGGCCGGGCTCGCATTACTGCCCTTGTCGATGTAGGTTTGCAAGGCCGTGCCGACGCCATACCAGCCGGTCAGCATCACGCGGCATTGCGCCCACGAAAAACCCCATGGAATGGCACGCAGGTCTTCGATCTTCTGACTGGCCTTCCTGGACGCCGGCCGCGACCCGATATTCAGGCCCGCGATCTCCAGGATAGGCGTGGATGCGAAAAAATAGTCATTGAAGCCGGGGGTCTGGTAGACCAGGTCGCGATAGCTTTGCTGCGCGACATCGGACATGAACTCCAGAATTGCGCCGAAATGCGCCATATTGTCGTCTTCGGTCTTGGACGCCGACGAATTGGGGGCCAGGCTGGCCTCCAGGGTTGCCGCGACAAAGGTCTCAAGATGCCAGCGTCCCACTTCGGGATCTTTGTATTTGGTCTGTATGACTTCGCCCTGTTCGGTCAGCCGTATCTGGCCATTGACGGTACCGGGTGGTTGGGCCAGGATGGCGTCGAAACTGGATCCGCCGCCGCGGCCCACCGAGCCGCCCCGGCCGTGAAACAGGCGCAGCCGTATTTTTCTTTGCTTGAAGACGCGTACGAGTTGGCGTTCGGCGCGATACAAGGCCCAGTTCGAGGTCAGGTAGCCGCCGTCCTTATTGCTGTCGGAGTAGCCCAGCATGACTTCCTGTATGCCGTCCTGGGCGTAGCGCACGCGCGCGGCGACTTCAGGAATGTCCAGCCAGTCGGCCATGATGTCGGAGCCGCGCATCAAGTCGGGAATGGTTTCGAACAGTGGTACGACCATCAGGCCGTCGCGCGGCTTGTGGCCGGCGCTGCCGGGTTCCGGTGAAATCAGCCCGGTTTCCTGCTGCAGGACCAGTACCTCCAGCAAATCGCTAAGTGTCTCGGTATGCGATACGATGGCTTGCCGGATGGCGTCCTTGCCATATGTCCGGCGTATGGTGGCCGCCGTACGCAGGATGGCCAGTTCTTTTTCGGTCTCGGCCGTATAGGAAATCCAGGGGGATACCAGGGGCCTGACCTGCTGCAATTCCTCGCGCAGCAGCGCGTTGCGGTCCTCTTCGGGCAAGGCGGCGTAATCGACGACTTTGCCCTTCCATTGCACGCCGGCCGCCTGGAATAACTCGGTCAGTACACGCTCGTGCACGTCCGAGCTTTGCCGCAGGTCAACCGTGGCCAGATGAAAGCCGAAAATACTGACAGCCTGAATCAGGCCTGACAGGCGCATGGCCGCGATGAGCGATCCATGGTGCTGGTGCAGCGAGTCGGCGACGATCTGCAAGTCCGCCTGAAAAGCCTGTGGATCGGGATAGGATGGTGCCGGATAGGTAGGACGCAACGCGAGCTGGCGGCCCGTAAGGGCCACCGCGGTGGCCGCCATCCTGGCATATATGTGAATGAAGGCGCGCCGGTAAGGCTCATCGAGGCGGTGCGGCGATGGATCCTGGCTGGCGTTCGATAGCCCCAGCAGTTGCGGACTGGCCGTACCCAGGGACTGCGAAATGGATATCTCGGTGCCCAGATCCTTGATCTCGACGAGATAGTGCTGCAGGGCACGCGTGGATTGCCTCAGCAGAGCCTGCTCCAGTGTGGAGGCATCGACATTGGGATTGCCGTCGCGGTCGCCGCCGATCCAGCTGCCCATTTTCAGGAAGGCCGGCAGTGGCGCTGTGTCGATGTCGAACACAGTGCGTCCGGGTCGGCGTAGCCGGGTAGAGAGATCCTGGTAAATGCGCGGAATCGTCGTCAGGAACGTGCTGGTGTAGTAAGTCAGGGCATTGTCTATTTCATCGAGCACAGTCAGTTTCTGCTTGCGCAACATGCGGGTCTGCCACAGCGCCGCAACCAGCCCCGCGAGGCGTTGATCGGTGAGCAACTTTTCGGATGGCGTCAGCGTGGCGCCGCTGTTGGCAAGCTGACGTGCTATTTCGCGGTGCAGGTCCAGGGTGCTCTTGCGCTGGACTTCAGTGGGGTGTGCGGTCAGCACGGGCACAATGCACGCATCTTCAAGATAACGCAGCACCTTGCGGCTGCCTATGCCGTTTTCCTTAAGCAGATCCAGTGCATGTTGCAGGCTGCCGCGCGCTGGCGTGGCGCCGTGCAACTCCTGTTCGCGCTGGCGACGATTCTGGTCGCGATCCTCGGCGATATTGGAGAGGTGCAAAAAATAACTGAAGGCGCGGGCGACGGAGTTGGCTTCGCCGTCGGCGAGCCTGCTTATCTGCCGCTCCAGGATTTTGCTATCGACTTCATTGCCTTCACGGCGGAATTTGACCGCGGCGCGGCGCAACTTTTCGATGACGTCGTAAATCGCCTTGCCTTCGCACTCCTTGACCACGTCGCCCAGCGTTTTCCCCAGCAGCCGGATGTCGCTGCGCAGAGGGGAGGATTCCATGTTTGATGAAGCTGTCTGTTTCACTAAGTCTCCTGTTGCTATCGTTATGGCCGGGGCATTACATGCCGCGCAATGGTTGCCCCGATCAGTTTCCGGGAATGGTCTTTCCTTCTGGCCACCAGAGTACGGTCTGCCGGCCGTCGCGTTGCTCTTCGGACGTCTTCAATTCGAGCAGCTTGCTGGGCTTGCAGGGGCCGCCCGTGCATACGCCGGTGTCGGGCGTAAACGTGGCGCCGTGACGCGCGCACATCAGTTGGTCCCCCGCACGGGTGAATATGCTGCCCTCCCAATCCAGCTCCGAACCCATGTGAGGGCAGCGGTTCAGGTAGCCGTGTACCTGCCCCTTATAGCGGACAAAGAAAGCGGTGCCGGCTTCGTTGTTGTGTGTGACGGGTAGTTTCCGGGCGAGGTCTCCATCACGGAGTTCGATTGAAGGGCAGACTTCTACGGCGGGTGAGCTCATGGCGGGGCAAGCAAAGATGTGGACATGCCCAACAATATAGTGCAATTCTGTCGGCTTACAGGCCTCCCGCGCATTGCACCACCGTGCCGGTTATATACGACGCGGCCGGCGAGAGCAGCCACACCACGGTTTCAGCCACCTCTTCGGGCTTCGCGAGCCGCCCCATGGGGATCCTGGGTGCAATGCGTTCGGGTCGGCCGGGTTCGCCGGCAGCCGCATGGATTTCGGTAAGCGTTGAGCCTGGCGCCACGCCGCAGACACGGATTCCGCTGACGGCCACCTCGCGTGCCAGGCCCAAGGTAAAGGTTTCGACGGCCGCCTTGCTGGCCGCGTAGTGGATGTATTCGCCGGGACTGCCGCTGCGGGCGGCGACCGACGAGACGTTGACAATGACACCCTTTGTGCCGTGCCGGGCGAAGCTGGCCAGTGCCGCGCGCGAACACTGTATGGTGCCGAACACATTGACCTGGAATACGTGTTCTATCGTGGCGTCGGTGGTGTTTGAAAAGGGGCCGATAGGCCCCGTGATGCCCGTATTGTTGACCAGCGCCGTCAAGGGGCCCAGCGCTTCTTCGGCCAATTGAAACAGGCGGGGTATGTCGTGGGGGATGCCGACATCGCCCTGTATGGCGACGGCTCGCCGGCCCTGTTGCTGGATGGCTTCTACGACGCCTTGCGCAGCGGCTTCGTCCTTGACGTAGTTGACCGCCACATCGAAGCCGTTACGCGCGGCCGCGATGGCGGTTGCCGCGCCTATGCCACGGCTTGCGCCGGTAATGAGTACGGTGTTGTTAGGTGGCGCCATGATGTCTCCCGGTTGACTGTTTCCGGGGACATTATGCGGTAATGCCGCCGATTTGGCACCACCGTTGCCGGCCTAGAATTTGTAGGTCAGCCCCGCGCTGACGCTGCGCCCATTGCCAGGCAGGTAGCCGGGTGCGTTTGCCGAGGGTGGCGTGGCCCGGATGACGAAGCTGCTGGCGTATTGCCTGTCGGTCAGGTTGTCGCCGGCCAGCCATGCGCTCCAGTGCTTGTCGTGTTCGTAAGCGACCTTGAAGCCGAGCAGGGCGTAGGAGTCTTGCTGTGTGCCTTCCAGGTTCAAATGGTTGGTCTGGGTCTCGGTTGGCATCCAGCGCAGGTTGGGCCCGAAACGCAGGCCACCGATGCGGTACATGAGCTCGGCGCTGATGAGATGGCGTGGTACACCGGCGATCTGATTGCCGTTGAAGTTGCCGCCGCGGAAGCGGAAGTCGCTGAAGGTATATGCCAGGCGGTAATCAAAAGCGCCGGCACCGGGGGCGGGCAGCGAGCCGTTCAAGCCGGCCTCAATGCCTTGATGGCGGGTGCGATCGGTATAGTTGATGGTGGTGCTGGGCCCATAACCCGAGCCGTCCGTGAAGCTCATCAGTTCGTCCTTGACGTCGCTGCGGTACAGGGTCAAGGACCAGTTTGTCGCATAGGCGCCATCATCAAGCTGGCCATCGGCGCCGATTTCGTAGGTAATGGCCCTTTGCAGGTCAAGCTTGTTCATGCCGCTGCTGCCGATGATCTCCCAATAGGTGGGCGCCTCGTTGCTGCGGCTGACATTGGCGAACAGGCGCAGGGTATCGCTGGGTTTCCAGATCACACCCAGCTTGGGGCTCGCATAGGACCAGTCCTGGTCCAGGCTTTGGCCGCCCGCCTTGTTCTTCGCGTCGCGCACCGCCTGCGTATATTTCAGGTCGCCCACCACGCTCCATTGCGGCGCGACATGCCATTGCAGTCCGACCAGTGCGCTGCGGTTTTCAGCCTGCAGGTCATAGTTTCGTGTCGAGCCCGGAACCCGGGCGCCGGACATGGGATTCATGTTGTACAAATCGCGGTCCATATCGCTGCGGGCCCAGTCCAGGGCCATGCGGTAGTCCACGGTGTTCCATTTGCCGCCCAGCTGCCATTGGGCGCCGTAAGTGTTGCTGTCCGTGCGGGTAGAGCCCGAGGGTTCCGTAAAGGTATCGTCAGTGTTTTGCCAATAGACGCCCAGGGTTTGGTTGAAGTCTTCGGTTCCCCAGTAGGTACGGTTGGCCAGGCGTATCTGTTCTGTCTTGCGGTGAGGGTCGGTGTTGTAGACGTTGGGGGCGTCGCCGGGGCGATCGCCCATGACCTGGCGCGGATCCTGATACACGCGGTCCTTGGGTACGACGGTGGGGATATCGAAGTCCAGATCGGTGTACGAGAGGTAGGTACGGTTCTCGAAATTATCGCCGCGTACGCCGACATTTCCCTGGATGCTGGTCCTTTCGGAGTCGGAATGGTGGCGGTAGCCTTCTGCCTTGTCATGGCTGATGCTCAGGCGCCCGTCCAGCTGGTCTCCCTGGAATCCCTTGGCGCCGTGCAGGCCCAGGCGCCCAAAACTGCCGCCCTCTACGCTGAGAACGTCATTCTGCGTACCGGTGAAGGACTGGAAATCCATTTCGCCACCCAGCGTGGTCGCGCTCGCCGACAGGGCATTGGCGCCGCGAAGCACACTGATCAGGCGCGCGTTGCGAGGCTCGAGCAGGCCGATGACAAACGACCCGTCGGCTTCATTCAGGGGCAGGCCGTCCTGCATGAGCAGCACCCCGCGGTTTACCGGATTGCTTTGCACTCCTGAGCCGCGGATGTTCAGGCGAGGCTGGTCGATGCCGCCGAAGAAGTCCTGGACAACGATGCCGGGCTGGTAGTCCAGCGCATCGCGCAACGTGACCAGGCGCACTTCTTTCTGGGGTTCGATCAGGTTGGTGCCGCCCGCCACGCGCGCGAGCCTGGCTTGTTCTTTCTTTACGCTGGGCTCCAGGGGCGAGGCGTCGGTCTGGCCGGAGACCACGACCGGCGCCAGGGTGGTGACTTGTTCGGCATGGGCGGCGGGTAGCCAAAGTGCGAACAAGGCTGCGCTGAGTGCAAGGCGCGGAAACATCGGGTTAGCAGGCATAGTGTTTTCTCGTTTTTAGGGGGTATGAGTTACCAGTGCAGGTAGAACATGGCTTTGGCCAGCAATACGATGCCGACCATATGACAGAAGACGCTGAGGTGAATGCGCTGGAAATGGATGGTGCGCAGCTTGCCCTTGCGGCGCAGGGTCATGGCGGTGATGAAGTGGCCGAACACGCTAAGGGTCAGGGCGATCTTCACGGTCAGCAACAAGCCGAAGCTGCTGTCGAAGGGATGAGCCAGTGCGGCGCGATGGTGCCAGGCCATGCCGATGCCGGCGCTGTACAGCACAAGCAGTACCCAGGGCATCAGGGCACGGGCGCGTGTACCGATGGCGATTTCCAGGGTGCGCATCGTTTCGCGCGGTACATGCTTGCGGATATTTTCGAGGATCAGCACTTCGAAGAACACCGTGCCAACGAACATGATGGCCGCAAACAGATGGATGGTTAAGAGTACCGAGTAGCTCACGCGACTGTCCTTTTGGTTTGGTCCGGCCCTGGCGTTTCGTGCCGCAGCAGCGTCTGGTGCAGGATGTGGGCGGCCGCCTCGCGGGACCGGCCGTTTGTGGAATTTTCGAAGTCGAACGACTGGAGCTGGCCTCCCTCGATGAGTACGCAGCGGTCGACCATTTCGACGAGCTCATGGGGGTGGTGGCTGATGCAAAGCAGGGCCGCGCCGGTGTCCTTCACACACTCGGTGCACAGCCGGCTCAGGGCGGCACGCAGGGCAGGGTCGAGCGCGCTGAAGGGCTCATCCAGCAATAGGAGGTCAGGCTGCAAGGCAAAGGCGCGTGCCAGCGCGGCGCGCTGTGCCATGCCGCCGGAGAGCTCGCCGGGCCAAGCTTTGCCGGCATCCGGCAGATCGACGCGCTCCAGCCAATGCGTCGCGCGCAAGCGGGCTTCGTTCTTAGGAACACCGGAGGCCCGCAGTGGAATTTCGATGTTGTCCTGAATACTGCGCCATGGCAGCAGGCGTGGCTCCTGGAAGACGAGCAGTGGGTGACGATAGCTGTTCAGGCAGTGCCCACTGTTCGGTTTCAACAGCCCGGCGGCAAGCTTCAGCAGCGTGCTTTTTCCTGCTCCGCTGGACCCCAGCACGCCCACGCGCGCGCCTGGTTCCAGGCGAAAGTCGATGGCGTCCAGGATTTTCGTTCTTCCGAAGCTGAGTGTTACCTGTTTGAGCTCAAGCATGTTCTTTCCGCGGCTCTTGCCATTGTGTGAGACGCCGTTGCAAAGGCTGCAGCAGCAGGAATTCCAGCGCGGCGACCAGCCCGAGGATAAGAATGACCCATGCGTAGAGTTCGCCGCTGTCGAACGTGCTGCGGGCATTAGCCAGCGCGAAGCCGGCTCCGCTTTCCGCACCCAGGACTTCGGCCATGACGACCAGGCGTACGCCGCCGCAAGTGGCAATAAGCAGGGCAGCAGTCAGGGGCGCGGCCAGCGCGGGCAGATACAAGTGCCGCAGCCGCATCCATGCGCCATAGCGGTATACGTGTGTCATTTCGACGAGAGAGCGGTCGACCAATTGCATGCCCTTGACGGTGTTCACGTACATGCCCGGTGCCATCATGAGGACCGTGATGAAGATGACCATGGAGGAACCCAGGCCGAACCACAGCATGGCAAGCACCACGACGACCACGGGCGGCATGGCCATGAGTAGCCAGCGCAGGGGCTCGAGCAGTCCGCGCAGTTTGGCGTTGTGGCCGGCCAACACGCCGAAGGCGAAGCCGATGGCGCACCCCGTGCCGACCCCTAGCGCGATGCGCGTAAGGCTGGCGTTGGCGTTCTGCCAGAACGTCGTGCTGTTGACCAACACGCCCAGGGCACGCAACGCCTGGGCCGGCGTGGCCATGAGCAAAGGTCCCAGGTATTGGGCGGAGATCTGCCAGCCCGCGAGTATCAACAGGACGCCAAGCGCGGACCAGCCCCGGGAGGTGCGTTCCGGTTTACGTAGATTGGAAAGAATCACGGTCCGTAGAAGCCTGCGTCGGGCAGACGACCTCCGATGGCTTGCGGATTTTGCTTGCCCAGCATTTGATACAGGGCTTCTAGCTGCGGACGGATGCTATTGGCGGGCCGGCTGTCCAGGCGGGTGACCTTGATGGCGCTTTCAATGGCTGGAACCGGCAAGTGGGGGATATGGCGATGAACCAGCTTGGCGCATTCCAGTGCATTGCCGGAGCACCATGCGGCGGAGTGGGCATAGGCCTGTTCGACCGCGCGGCTAAGGCCCAGGTCGCCCGCCAAGTGTGAATTCACCATGATGCCGGCCTGCGGCAGCTCGGCCTCGGCAGGAAAGCTTTTTTTCCATGCGGCTTCCAGGCTTTGAACCCGATACAAGGGCGTGCCGCCTTGCTGTTCGTTGCGCGATAGCAGCAGCGAGGCCGTGGGTTCGACCAGGAGCACATGCTGACCTTGGCCCGTGAGCATCAGCGCAATGGCGTCCTGGGAGTCGCGCGTACGGCGCAGGCTTGGCGCCTGGTCCGGCGCGAAAGACTGGGCATCAAGCAGGGTGTCGAGCAGTACGGCGGGAAGGTCGCGCTGGAAGGGAACCAGCAGTTCTTTACCCGCCAGATCGGAAAAGTTCTGGACGGTGGGGTCGCGGCTGACCAGCCACAGTATGCCCCAGACCGATATGTTCAGCAGCCGCACGGGATCCCCGCGATTGGCCATGAGGGCGGGGAGGTTGCTGGGTGCCGCGCTGAAATCGATATCTTTTTTGGCCAGTAGCACCCTTAGTTGGTCGGGGCTTTGCCACAGGCGGAACTCGAGCTTGTCGGTGTATTGACTGAGTGCCTGTGTTTCAACCATGTGCAGGAGCGGGAAGGTGACGACGGCGGTGGGACCCGCCAAAGTGAGCTTTTCGTATGGGGCGGCGTGTGCCGGCAGCGTGGCGGCAGCCACGCAGAACACAATCGACGTCAGGGCTTTCGCTGACATGACTGCGTACTTACCTACATTAAACATAATATGAATGAGAATGATTACCAGTTGAGAATCTTCTCACAAGAAACGGTGGCCATCCTTAATCCATATCAAGTTTTCATGCGTTGCTATGCGCACCCCGTGTGCGCGCATGGCGACGCTGGCTGACTTAGGAGGTAAACTCTTCGTTTCGATTCACGTTACGCCGTGCACGGTTCCAATTCAGAAAGGAAAGAAATGAGCACAACCAAACCTTTGCGGTCTGCAAATATCACTCAGGGCGCTGCACGGGCCCCGAACCGCTCCATGTACTACGCACTGGGTTACAAAGAAGAAGACTTCAATAAACCCATGATAGGCGTGGCCAACGGCTACAGCACGATTACCCCCTGCAATAGCGGATTGCAGAAGCTGGCCGATGCGGCGATAGAAGCCATCGAGACCGCCGGCGGCAACGCGCAGGTATTTGGTACGCCTACCATTTCCGACGGAATGGCCATGGGAACCGAGGGTATGAAATACTCGCTGGTCTCGCGCGAAGTCATCGCTGACTGCGTTGAAACCTGTGTGCAGGGACAATGGATGGACGGCGTGGTCGTCATCGGCGGCTGCGACAAGAATATGCCGGGCGGCATGATGGGTATGCTGCGCGCCAACGTGCCGGCCATCTATGTGTATGGCGGCACCATTCTTCCGGGCCGCTTGAACGGTAAAGACTTGAATATCGTCAGCGTGTTCGAGGCCGTGGGCGAGAACGCTGCGGGCCGCATGAGCGACCATGAACTCAAGCAGATCGAACTGCACGCCATTCCCGGACCGGGTTCCTGTGGCGGAATGTATACCGCCAACACCATGAGCTCGGCCTTTGAGGCCTTGGGCATGAGCCTTCCGTACTCGTCGACCATGGCCAACGTCCACGACGAAAAAACCGATTCCGCCGCCGATTCCGCCCGCGTGTTGTTGAACGCCGTTAAGCAAGACCTCAAGCCGCGCGATATCGTTACGCGCAAGTCCATTGAGAATGCCGTCAGCGTCATCATGGCCACCGGCGGATCCACCAATGCGGTATTGCATATCCTTGCCATTGCACACGCTGCCGGTGTCGAGTGGACCATCGACGACTTCGAACGCGTACGCCGGCGTGTGCCGGTCATTTGCGACCTGAAACCCAGCGGCCACTTCCTCGCTGTCGATTTCCATAAGGCTGGCGGCGTTCCGCAAGTCATGAAGATTCTGCTCGATGCCGGGCTGATTAATGGCGATTGCATCACCATTACCGGCGAAACCATCGCGGAAATACTCAAGGACATTCCCGGCACTCCCGGTGCGGACCAAAAGGTCATCTTCCCGATCGACAAGGCGCTGTACAAGGAAGGCCATTTGGCTATTCTCAAGGGCAACTTGTCGCCAGAAGGCGCAGTGGCCAAGATTACCGGCCTGAAGAATCCGGTCATCACCGGCCCGGCACGTGTTTTCGATGACGAACAGTCGGCATTGAAAGCCATCCTCGACGGCAAGGTGAAAGCGGGCGACGTCATGGTGCTGCGTTACCTGGGCCCCAAAGGCGGTCCGGGCATGCCCGAAATGCTGGCTCCTACCGGTGCGCTCATTGGCGCAGGCCTTGGCGATTCGGTCGGCTTGATCACCGACGGCCGATTTTCAGGCGGAACATGGGGCATGGTCGTCGGCCACGTAGCGCCCGAGGCAGCGGTAGGCGGCCATATCGCCATCGTGGAGGAAGACGATTCCATTACCATCGATGCCCATCAGCAGCTGCTGCAACTGAACGTGCCGGAAGACGAAATTGCGGCGCGCCTGGCCAAATGGAAGGCGCCCGCGCCTCGCTACACGCGCGGGGTGCAGGCGAAATTCGCCTTCAACGCATCTACGGCCAGCACGGGCGCGGTCCTGGACAAGTTCTAAACCGGGTCTTTTCGACCTGGCCTGCAGGCCAGGTTGGTTAAGCCAAGTCTGCTAGACCAAGTCAGCTAGACCAGGTCGAACAACAGCACTTCGGCGTTGTTGCCGTCGGCCAGCGTAAGCGAGGTTTCGTCGGCGATCTTTACGCCGTCGCCCGCTGCAAGTGCCACGCCGTTCAGTGTCAGCGCACCGCGGGCGACATGCAAATAGGCATGGCGTCCCGATGCCAACGCATGTTCAATGCGTTCGGCCCCGTCCAGCAACCCCGCGAACATTTTGGCATCTTGCGCGACGATCAGTGAACCGTTGGCGCCGTCGGGGGACGCCACCAGGCACAAGTTTCCCCGCTTCTGTGCGTCGTCGTAGCGCTTCTCCTGATAATTGGGCTTTATGCCTGAAAACTTGGGGACTATCCATATTTGCAGGAAGTGGACCGGCTCAGCCCGCGAATGGTTGAACTCGCTGTGACGCACGCCGGTACCTGCGCTCATGATCTGCACGTCTCCCGGCCGTATTACCGACCCCGATCCCATCGAGTCTTTATGCTCGAGCGCGCCTTCCAGCACATACGAAATGATCTCCATGTCGCGATGGCCGTGTGTGCCAAAGCCTTCGCCGGCCTGGACGGTATCGTCGTTAATGACGCGCAGGTGGCTCCACCCCATCTGCTGCTGATCGTAATACTCGGCAAATGAAAAAGTATGATGGCTGTTCAGCCATCCGTGTTGGGCATGGCCGCGGTCGGCTGCTTTACGAATTTCCAGCATGGTTTGCTCCAGATAAATAAGGAGACTTGCTCCGATGTCTTTATTTTATGGTTTGTTTTTTAGATAAAATAGCGCAAAATATGCGTTATATATATCTATTAAATAGATGTTTAATGGGCGAGGACCCATCATGCACACGCTCAAAACCACACTTGAACAATGGCGCGTATTGCAGGCCATCGTCGAACATGGCGGGTACGCCCAGGCAGCGGAAGCCCTGCATCGAAGCCAGTCTTCCATCAGCTACATGGCGGCGCGCCTGCAGGCCCAGCTTGGTGTCGACCTTCTGGTCATTGAAGGGCGCAAGGCGCGCCTCACCGACAACGGCAAAGCCCTGCTCAGCCAAGCAAGCGAACTGTTGGCCGATGCCCGCAAGCTGGAACAACTTGCAAGCCGCATGGAACAGGGGTGGGAGGCCGAATTGCGCGTGGTGGTCGACGTGGCCTTTCCCACGTCCCTGTTGCTGCAGGCCTTGAACCAATTCACACAGGAAGTCGGCCAGACCCGGATACAGCTTGGTGAAGTGGTATTGTCGGGCGCTGACGAAGCCTTGCTTGAACAGCGAGCCGATGTCCTGATCGGTACGCGCGTGCCCGCGGGCTACCTAGGCGACCTGCTACTTGATGTGGATTTCATCGCGGTCGCCCATCCCGGCCACAATCTGCATCGCCTTGGAAGGCCGTTAAGCACCGATGACCTGAAGCGCGAGATGCAAATCGTGCTGCGCGATTCCGGAACGCTGCAGCCCCGCGATGAAGGTTGGCTGGGCTCCAGGCAACGCTGGACGGTGACCAGCATGGAGACCTCGGCCGCCATGGTCACCGACGGCCTCGGGTTCGCATGGCTGCCGCGCCATGTCATACAAAAGCAGCTGGAACAGGGTAGCCTCTGGCCCTTGCCGCTGAACGAGGGGCAGATCCGCCGCGTGTCTTTATTCCGGACTTTCGGCAATGGCGCCGAGTCCGGCCCCGCCGCCCGCCATCTGGCGCAGTTGCTGGAGCAGGGCGCCCGGACTTACGCCACGGCTACGCGATAAACGCGGACCGGTAGCGCAGCAGCAGCCACAAGCAAAGTCCCGCAGGCACTATCAGCGTTGCATAAGCCAGGCTGTAGCTGCCAAAACTGCCCGCCACGAGACCGAACAAAGGCGGCCCGATCACAACGCCCAGGAATGTCATGGCCAGTGTGCCGCCCGTTGCCATGCTGGCTTGCCCTTTGGGCGCTTGCCGGGCCACTTCGGCGAGGTACACACCGTTCCAGCCGACTGCGCTGCTGCCGAAGACGGACAGCACCACAATGAGCAGCAACATGGAGTCCGTATACTGGAGAAGGGCCGTGGCAATGCCGCATAGGGCAATCAATATGGCTAGTACGGCCAGCATGTTGGACGGACCCAGGAACCGGTCGGCCACGTAGCCCCAGAGCAGCCTGCCCGCGACGCCTGCCGCTTGTGCCATCGCCAATATAAAGCCGGCCGCAATCAGCCCCATGCCCAGGTCTTCATGCAGGAAGGTCACCAGATAGGTCGTCAGCGACAGTTGCGCAATGGAAAAAAGGAAGGAAACTGCAGCCAGCACGGTAAGGCTGCGCTGGCTGAATACCAGCCTAAGCGGTCCGGCCAAGCCATTGCCGACGGAAATGCGTTGCTTGATGTCCTTGTCGGCATCCAGCGCGGCGCATAAGGGCTGGATGGCAATGGCGCACAGCACGTTGGCCGCGGCCACCCCCAGAAATGCCCATTGCCAGCTCGCCGCTTCAGCCAGGCTGGGAACGATGACGCCCGCCAGTACGCCGCCCAGCGGCACGCCGGTCTGCTTGATGGAAAAGACCAGCGACATGCGATGCGCAGGAGTGCTTTTGACCAGCAGGTGCGAACTCGATGGCGTGATCGGCCCGTAGCCCATGCCTACCATTACTGCGCCGATTGCCATGGCCACCGGCGATTCGATGGTGCATAGTGTCACCCCGGCGCCGCACAAGAGCAGGCCTATCTGGCTGGAACGGATGGCGCCGAAGCGCCTGACGGCGCCGCCCGCCAGCAGGCTGGCCATCATTGCGCCCGCATAGGCCAGCGCAATGTACAAGCCGACGTACGCGGCGGAAATTCCGAGGGACTCGGCAACAGAAGGGGCGACGACCGGTAGCGTCAACAAGGCCATGGCCACCAGCGACTGTACGGTCAAGGTGGCGGCAAGTACGACAGCCGCCGAAGGCGTGGAGCTCATGGTGTGAATAAATCCTGATATGACCTGGCGTATCATACCCTTCTGCGCACGCGCACTTACCCCATGCCTTTTGTTTGACCCAACGAACCGGAAAGGAAGAATCGTGTTGACTCCCGAACACCGCGCCATGCAGCGCGACATTATTGCCGAGCTTTTTGTGAGCAATGACTTTGATGCCCGACAAGACGTCGAGCGCCGGGTCGGCTTCCTGGCCGACTACCTGGTGGCGACCGGCTCGCGCGCGCTGGTGCTGGGTATCAGCGGCGGGGTCGATTCCCTGGTCGGCGGCTGCCTGGCGCAACGAGCCGCAGAACAGGCGCGTCAGCGGGGACACACCGCCAGCTTTGTTGCCATGCGGCTGCCTTATGGCGAACAGCGCGATGAACCCGATGCGCAGGCGTCGCTCGAAGTGATCAAGCCCGATCAAGTTCTCACCGTGAATATCAAGCCCGCCAGCGACGCCATGCTGACGGCACTGCTCAGCGCCGAGGTGCCGTTTCGCGATGAGCGGCATCAGGACTTCCTGCTGGGCAATATCAAGGCGCGCCAGCGCATGATCGCGCAGTATGCGGTAGCCGGGGCGCATGGCGGGCTGGTCGTGGGCACCGATCAGGCGGCCGAGGCCTTGATGGGCTTCTTTACCAAGTTTGGCGACGGCGCCGCAGACCTTACACCGTTGACCGGCTTGAGCAAGCGGCGCGTGCGCGCGCTGGCCCATGAAATGGGCGCGCCCGATTCGCTTGTTTACAAAGTGCCCACCGCGGACCTGGAGTCGCTTACGCCCCTGAAGCCTGACGAGGATGCCTTCGGCGTGACCTACGGCGAGATCGACGATTTTCTCGAGGGCAAGGAGGTCTCGGAGCAGGCGTACGAGACCATAGTGCGTACCTATCTCAATTCAGGCCACAAGCGCGCACTGCCGGTCTTTCCGCAAGGCTGGACGCCATCCTGACAGGGCGCCCGCCCAATTGCGTTAAGCAGTACTAAATAACGGCTTCGATCAGGAAGGGGCCCTTGCGTGCCAGGGCTGATCGCAGCACGTCGATAAATGATTCGGCATCGGTAGCCCTGGCGGCTTCCACGCCGGACGCTTTCGCCATATGTACCCAATCGAAGGTGGGGTTGTCCAGATCCAGCATGCGCCGTGCATTGCGCCCCGGTTCGCCCGCGCCCACCATCTTGAGTTCGTTGTGCAGGATGGCATAGCTGCGATTGGCGAAGATAATGGTTACGACGTCCAGTTGTTCGCGTGCCTGGGTCCACAAGGCTTGCAAGGTATACATGCCGCTGCCATCGGCTTGCATCAGGATCACTTTTCGGTCCGGACAGGCGACCGCGGCTCCGGTTGCCAGGGGAATGCCGATGCCGATCGCACCGCCAGTGATCTGAAGGAAGTCATGTGGTGCGGCGCCGAATGTGGATTTGAATGAGTCGCGCCCCGAACTGACCGACTCGTCGCAAATGATGGCGTTCTCGGGGCTCAGCACGCCGATGGCCTGGATGATGGCGGCGGCGTTCAGCGCGCCGCTGGGCAATTGGGTGGCCGTGCGCTGCGAGGTAAGCGGTGCAACGGTGTGGTCCGCACCGACCGCCTCGGCCAGCGCCTGCAATGCCTGCGCCACGTCGTTGTCCGGTCCGGTAAGAGGGATGATGTCGCAGGCTGCGGGCACCAGTACGCCGGGCTTGCCGGGGTAGGCAAAAAAAGCGACCGGGGTCTTGGCGCCGACCAGGATAAGTTGCTCGGTATCTTCAAACGTCTTGAGGGCCAGGTCGACGCTGAAAGGCACGCGATCTATCATGACCCGTCCCGCGCCGCGTTCAACCCGGCCGTTGGATTGCTGCGCCATCAATCGCGCGCCCGTTTTTACCGCTATGCGGCTGGCGGTGTCCAGCGCCTCGCCTCGCAGCGCCTTGCCTGAAAGAAGAATGACTGTTTTCCGGCCATTGCGCAGCGCAGCGCCAGCCGCGCGCAACGCATCGTCCTGGACGGGCGCGAGCTCGGGATCGGTGGCGCGTTGTATGGTTGCAGGGGCTTCGGTCCATGCCGCATCGGCAGGCAGGATAAGAGTGGCGATGCCGCCAGGTCCACTACGTGATGCCTGGATTGCCGCTGCGGCGGCGGGCGAGACGTCGGCGGCGGACTGGATGCGATGCACCCAGTCTGACATGGGCCGGGCCAGGCTTTCGATGTCGCTGGTCAAGGGCGCGTCGTATTGCAGGTGGTACGCGGCGTGGTCGCCCACGATGTTGACCATCGGCGTGTTTGCGCGGCGCGCGTTGTGGATGTTGGCCAGGCCATTGGCAAGGCCCGGTCCCAGGTGCAGAAGCGTTGCCGCCGGTTTGTCGGCCATGCGCGCATAGCCGTCGGCGGCGCCGGTTACGACCCCTTCAAACAAACCCAGGATGCAACGCATCTGGGGTTTCTTGTCGAGCGCCGCGACGAAATGCATCTCGGATGTGCCGGGATTGGCAAAGCATACGTCGACGTCATTGGCCAATAAAGTGTCGCAAAGACTGTCTGCACCATTCATGGGTAAACCTTTTAACGTGTGAAAATCAAAACTATTGTCGTTGGATGTTGCGGTCTTTGATGAGCTTGCTCCAGCGCTCGCGTTCCTTGGCTTCGAAGGCAGCCAGTTCGTCACCCACCAGCGTGCCGGCCTGCGCACCCAGGGATATGAACTTGGCCTGAAGCTCGGACGATGCCAGTGCGCCCTGAGCGGCGGCAATCAGCTTATCCACCGCTTCCTTGGGTGTGCCTTTGGGTGCATAGAGGGCGAACCAGGCTGTGACATCGAAGTCGGCGATTCCGGACTCGGCTACTGTCGGGATATCGGGCACCGATGCCAGGCGCTTAGCCGACGTGACGGCAATGCCGCGTATCTTCGAGCCATCCTGCACTTGGGCCAGCGTGCTGGGCAGATTGTCCAGCAGGATGTCGACCTGCCCGCCGATCAAGGCCGGCAACGAGCCGGAGACGCCCTTGAACGGGATGTGCAGCATTTCGATTCCGGCCACTTGCTCGAGGTAGGCGCCTGTCAGATGGACTGACGATCCAATGCCCGGCGTTGCGTAGGTCAGCTTTTCGTCCTTGCTCGACTTGGCTTTGGCGATCAGGTCGGCCAGGTTCTTGATATCGGATTTCGCATTGACGGCAATGATATTCGGGGTGGTGACGACCAGCGCGATCGGAACGAAATCTTTTTCGGGATCGAAGGGCATATCGGTGTACAGGAATTGATTGATCGTCTGCGTACCGATCGTTCCCATTCCTATGGTGTAGCCGTCGGGCTTGGCGCGGGCCACGACGCCCATGCCGATGCTGCCTCCGGCGCCGGCGCGATTCTCGACCACGATGGTTTGCCCGAGGCCGGCTTCCATGGCCTGGGCCATGGTGCGCGCCGCGAGATCGGTCGTGCCGGCTGGAGGGTAAGGCACGACCAGCGTGACCGGCCGTTCCGGATAGGCGGCATGGGCGGTGGCGATGGTGGCCAGCGTCAGCGCTGCCGCATAGGCCAGGCGCTTGACGCCGCGGCGAAGAGATGTATTCGATTTCATTTTGATGTCTCCTTAATATCCAACAGACTGCCCGTCTCTGCGGGGATCGGATGCGGCGATATAAGCGCCATGTTCTTGTCGCAGTATGACCTGTGCGGACCCGAACTCCAGGCTGTCGGGGCCCTGGGGTTCGATGCGGTGGCCGCTGGCCTTCAAGGCATTTGTTATGGATTCCGGCACATGGGACTCCAGCATTACGCGCGGCCCGGCCTCGACGCGGAACCGCGGCGCGTCGACGGCGGCTTGTGGGTTGCGTTGAAGGTCCACGAGCTGTTGCATCATCTGTACATGGCCTTGTGCCTGCATATTACCGCCCATGACGCCAAAGCTGGCGAAAGGCTGGCCTTTACGGGTGATGAATGCGGGAATAATGGTGTGCAGAGGGCGCTTTCCTGGTGCTACCTGGTTGCGATGGCCCGGCACCAGTGAGAAGCCGCGCCCGCGGTTATGCAGGGCGATGCCTGTATCAGGCACTACGACGCCCGAGCCAAAGCCATGGTAGTTGGACTGGATGAACGAGACCATCATGCCGTTGCTGTCGGCAGCCGTCAGATAGACGGTACCGCCTTGGTCGGGCACGCCGGCCACAGGGGTGGAGGCACGCACGGGATCGATCAGGCGTGCGCGCTGGCGTAGATAGGCCGGATCCAGCATTTTAGCCGTCAGTTCGCCCATTGTGACCGGGTCGCAGACATGCTCATGCAAGTCCGCAAAGGCGACCTTCATCGCCTCGATGGGAAGGTGAAAGTGGCTGCGGGGATCGTTTTCCTGCGGCGGGTCGAAGGTGTCGAGCATGCCCAGCGCCATCAGGGCGGCAATACCTTGGCCGTTGGGCGGAATTTCGTGCAGCATGTAGTCGCCGCGGTACGTCATGGAAATGGGCTTCACCCATTCGCAGGTGTGCTGCGCCAGGTCGGATGCGGTCAGCGCGCCACCGGTTTTGGCGGCAAAGGCGGCAATCTTGTCGGCGAGTTCGCCCTGGTAAAAATCCTGGCCCAGGGTCGCGGCGATGCGTTCCAGCGTACGGGCCTGTGCGGGGAAACGCCACATCTCGCCGGCCTTGGGCGGTATACCGTCTTTCAGAAATGCGTCGGAGAAGCCGGGTTGGCTCGAAAGCTTGGGCGCCTGCGAGGCCCATTGACGGGCAATCGTGGGCGACACCGGAAAGCCGTTGGCCGCATAGGCGATGGCGGGCTCGAACAGGTCTGCGAACGGCAGCTTGCCGAATCGCTTGGATAATTCCACCCATCCGGCCACCTGGCCTGGAACGGTGACGGTATCCCAGCCGATGTCAGGCATGGCGTCGCGTCCGGCGAAGTACTCCGGCGTCCAGGCTGATGGCGCCCGTCCCGAC
This sequence comes from Pollutimonas subterranea, assembly GCF_002849655.1. Taxonomy (GTDB): domain Bacteria; phylum Pseudomonadota; class Gammaproteobacteria; order Burkholderiales; family Burkholderiaceae_B; genus Pollutimonas; species Pollutimonas subterranea. Next base: position 193,727 of record NZ_PDNW01000004.1, on the reverse strand, counting down.
GCATTAAGCCCATGTAGCTCGCCTTTGTCCCATACCAGCGCAAATGCGTCGCCACCCAGGCCGTTCATGACCGGTTCGACGACAGTCAGGGTAATGGCCGCTGCCAACGCAGCGTCAACGGCATTGCCCCCGGCCAGCAGCATGCGCAGGCCAGCCTGGGCCGCCAGGGGTTGCGTCGTGCTGACGACATTGGCGGCAAGCACCGGCATGCGGCGGCTCAGGTGAGGGAACTCCCAGTATTGATCGGCAGGCAATGATATCTCCGTGGTGTTAATGAGGGTGCGGGGCAATGCCCCATTTAATCTACTGAGCGACGATCTCGGCGCGCTTGACGAGCTCGCTGATGATGGGCTTCTCAGTCTGTATTTGCTTGGCCAGTGCTTCGGCCGAACCGTCGCCGGGTTCAATGCCCATGGTCAGCAGGCGCTCGCGTATGGTCTTGTCTTGCAAGGCGGATTGCAGTGCCTTGCGCAGGACGGCAGTGACTTCAGTGGGCGTACCTTGGGGAGCGACCAGCGTGAACCACGCCGTCATCTCGAAGTCGGGGTAGCCCGACTCGCTCAAGGTGGGTAGGTCCGGCAAGGAAGTCAAACGCTTTTTGCTGGTAATGGCCAGCACGTCTACCTTTTCGGCCTGGACCTGCGGCATGCCAGTGGCGACCATATCGAAGAACAGGTCGATATCGCCGCCTATCAGCTGCGGCAAGGCCTGGGTGGAGCCCTTGAACGGCACGTGCAGTATTTCGATTCCGGCTTGCTGCTGGAAATATTCGGAGGCCAGATGCGAGGAAGTACCAGCCCCGAACGATGCAATGCTTAGCGTGCCTGGATTCTTTTTTGCGCGCTCGACGGCGTCGCCTACCGTTTTGAAGTCATGTTTCTTGCTGGAGAGCAATACCATGGGACCGATACCGATCATGCCTATCGGTGCGAAGGCGTCCGGATCGTAGGAAAGGGCCTTGTACAGGTAGCGGTTGGTGACCAATGTCGAGTTGGTGGCCAGCAGGATGGTGTAGCCGTCGGGTTTTTCACGTGACGCATACGAGGCGCCGATGGTGGTGGAGGCGCCGGCGCGGTTTTCAACGATAAGGGATTGGCCCAGCGTTTGGCCCATGTGTTCCGTCAGTACACGGGTAAGTGCGTCGGTTGCGCCTCCCGCAGGAAACGGCGTGACGACTGTGATGGGGCGTTCGGGAAACGTGGCGGCGCTTGCCACCTGAAAAACTGTTCCCAGGATGGCCGCCGCGAGTATTCGTGTTCCTGCTTTAAACATGATTGTTTCCTTTTTTTATAGGAGGCGAGTTTGTGTGGAGCGAATAAACTGAATCCCGTACAATGGAATTCAGTTTCATTTTTAAACCACTATAAAAGTACTGGACGTGAAATGCAAATTTTTTCCGGGAAGGGCACGTCACCACCTGCTGGCGGCTCCGGTAACAGTCCGGAAGCCGCTCGCCCTGCGCGGCGCAAGCGCCAGATCGTCCAAGGCGCCGAACCGTCATCGGATTTCGTCGAGGCCCTGGCGCGCGGACTGCGCGTCATGCGTTGCTTTGGGCCCGGCGTGAAGTCCCTTGGCAATCTGGAGCTGGCGCAGTTGACGGGGCTGCCCAAGTCGACGATTAGCCGGATTGTCTATACCTTGGCTCAGGAAGGGTATTTGCGCTATCACGCCGACACAGGCCGGTATTCGCCGGGCTATGGCGTTCTGGCCCTGGGTTTTGGCTTGCTGGCCAGCCTCGAAGTGCGCCAACTGGCGCGCCCGTTGATGGAGGAGCTTGCTCACGAAACCGGCGGCGCCGTTGCATTAGGTGCGTTTGATGGGCACGCCATGACTTATGTCGATGCCATCCATGGCTCGTCGGCTTTATATTTACGCCTGCCGGTCGGTCACCGCCTGGGTCCTGACAGCGCCATGGGCCGCGCCTATCTGGCCGCCGTGCCGGCTGCCGAGCGTGCCGCGCTGCTGAAGGGGCCCGGCGGCGATATGGTGTCGCCCGCCATGCTGGAACGCGCGTGCGCCGAGCTCAAGGCTGACGGCTGCTGCTATGCCATCGGCGACTGGCAGCAAGGCATCAATGCCGTGGCCGCACCTTTTTCCACCATCACCGGTGAAGGCTATTTTGTGATGAGCTGTGGCGGACCCGCGAGCGTATTGCCCGAAAAGTTGCTGCGCACCGAAATTGCGGGCAAGTTGCGCCGGATCGTGGGAAAACTATCCCCGTCGTGAATGGAAGCAGGCATGGCCCACGGGCCTGGACAGCGTAAGGTTTGAGCATGAACACCGAATATCTGGAAAGCTTTGTCAAAGTCGTTGAGTACAAATCGATTGCCGAGGCAGCGCGGCGTCTGAATATGACGCCCGGCGCCGTAGCGGCACGGGTTCGCACCTTGGAAGAGGAGCTGGCCTGCGCCCTGATACAGCGCTCGGGGCAGACCGTAAAGCCGACCGAGGCGGGATTGCGCGTTTATGACCGGGCCAAGGTGCTTATCCAGAACGCCAGGGATCTGCAGGCGGTGGCCAGCACGGGAACCCTTGCCGGCGAGTTCAAGGTTGGCGTGTTTCCCTCGGCATTGACTACGCATCTGCCAGTCGTGCTGGAAGGCTTTTGCAGCGCACATGCCGAGCTTTCCCTTTACATCGCTTACGGTGTGTCGGCCGAGCTATGCAGGAAAGTCCACGAAGGGCAGCTGGATATTGCCATTGTCATTGAGCCGCCATTTGCCATCAACAAGACGTGTGGATGGCTTACCTTGCAGGAAGAACCTCTTATCGTCATCGCGCCTCCGGACTATGCCGGGCGCGACGCGCACGACTTGTTGCTTAACGAGCCCTTCATACGCTATGACCGTGCGGCGCATAGCGGCAAGCTGGTGGATCGCTACCTGAAAGACAACCATATCGTCCCCAATCAACGCATTGAAATCGACAGCCTGCTTACTATCGTGTCGCTGGTGGAGCGCGGAGTGGGCGTTTCACTTGTGCCCGACTCCTTTTCGATCTGGTACCACAAGGCCGGAATCGTCAAGATCCCCTTGCCGCAACGTACGCCCATACGGCGTATCGGCATGATCTGGGATAAGCAGGGGCCACGCATCGCGCTTGCCCAGGCGCTGGTGGAGCATGCCCGCCTCGTCTTCTCCTGATGTTGATGAACCGCAATTTCTTTGCGTTGTGACCGCAGAATTTTTGGGATTAAAAAACGTGGCGAGCTACTAGAATCTGATCAAGCCGGACCCGCCTTGATACGGTGGATCGCGGCACCGAGCGGCTCTATATCGGCCGAAAAGCATACTTAATTCCTGGATGGGCTACGAATGATCGGTTTTCGGATTCTTGAAATAAAACGGCGCGTCGATGAAAGCTGGATTGGTAAGTTCCGCGGTATCCCGGTGGCCAACATCAGCGATGTCATGACACGAATGAGCGCGGGCGGGGCGGCGTTGCGGCCCATGCATGCAGCGGGCAACCTTTGTGGGCCGGCATTCACCGTAAAGACGCGTCCTGGCGACAACCTGATGGTGCACAAGGCCATCGCCATGGCGAAGCCCGGGGACGTTATCGTGGTTGACGCGGGTGGCGATCTGACCAACGCCATCATTGGCGAACTCATGACCAGTACTGCCCAGAAAAAAGGCATTGCAGGCATGGTGATCAATGGCGCGATACGCGATGTGGGCGTAATTGGGAAGGGCGATTTTCCGGTGTATGCGGCCGGTGTTACGCATCGCGGGCCTTACAAAGACGGCCCCGGCGAAATCAATGTGCCGATCAGTCTCGGCGGAATGGTCATCGAACCCGGTGATTTGATAGTGGGTGACGAAGACGGTTTGCTGAGCATTCCATTCGAACAGATTGAAAGCGTCTATAACGCTGCCGCAGCCAAACACCAGCTCGAGGAAAAGATGATGGCCGATATTGCGAACGATACCCTGGACATCTCCTGGATAGACCAGGCCCTGCTTCGACTCAATTGCGAAATCGTCCGCTGAACCCCTTAGCCCTCGCCTAACGACTGGTCCTATGAACACTATCCCGAAAAAAGTAGTCCGTCTGAATCTTTGGACTGATCCAAGTTTTGATGAAATACTGAGTGCCAGCCCAAATGTAAGCCTGCGTGTGCTGAGCCTTCAGGACGACTCCCCGGCTACCATCTGGGAGCAGCTGGAGCTCGCCGACATCTATCATATTTCGGCGGCAAAGGACGAGGTGCCGGTTGAGTGGCTGGTAACGCAACAACTGATACAGCGCTGCCCGAATCTTGCGTGCGTGTCGACGTCGGGCGCCGGCTACGACACGGTTGATGTCCAGGCTTGTACGGATGCCGGCATACTCGTCGTGAATCAGGCGGGTGGCAATGCCAATTCAGTCGCTGAACACGCTATTGGCCTGATGCTCGCGGTGTCGCGGCGCATCGTCGAATCAGACCAGAAACTGAAGACCGAAACCGGATTTTCGCGTGAAGACCTGATGGGCCACGAATTGAGCGGCAAGGTCCTCGGCCTTGTCGGACTGGGGCACATCGGCACGCGCACCGCCAGGTTGGGGGCGGCATTCGGCATGGATGTCCTGGCGTACGATCCCTATCTGGACGAGAATGCCATTGCGGGCCGTGGGGCGCGTGCCGTGTCGCTGGATCAGCTATTGGCCAATAGCGACATCGTCTCGCTTCATTGCCCACGCACTACCGAGACCAATGGCCTGTTTGCCGCCGAAGTCTTTGGCCAAATGAAGCAGGGCGCCCTGTTTATATCAACGGCGCGCGGCGGCATCCACGACGAGGCGGCGTTGTACGACGCCCTGGCATCGGGCCACTTGGCCGGCGCCGGACTTGACGTCTGGCGGATAGAGCCGCCTCCGGCGGACCACCCATTGTTGTCGCTCAACAATGTGGTGTCCACCTATCACACCGCGGGTGTCACGCACGAAGGCCGAAGGAATGTGGCCACCATGGCGGCCACTCAGATCCTGCAGGTCTGTGCCGGCGAGACGGCTGAACGCATGATCAACAAAGAAGTACTTCCCAAGTTCCTTGCACGGTTCAAGGCAATGCCAGGCTGATCGCAACTTGCAATTTGTTGTGCAGGTATCGAGCGCTACCTATCTATAGCGCATTAAAAAATGGAGACACTAATGATTCAATCCCGTAGAAAATCGCTCAAGAAGCTCGCCGCCATGGGCGCAGCGGCGTTTGCGTTGTCGGCGAGCGCCGGCATTCCGCTGGCCCATGCCGCCTATCCGGAACACCCCATCAATATGGTGGTGTCGTATGGGCCCGGCGGCGGCACCGACCTGGTCGCTCGCGCCATTGCCCCTTACATCGAAAAATACCTGGGCAACGGTGCGCGCATCGTCGTGCTTAATCGGCCCGGTGCGGGTGGCGCCATCGGCTTTGCGGAAATCGCACGTGCCAAGCCCGACGGCTACACGATCGGTTTCCTGAACACCCCGAATATGCTGACCATCCCCCTCGAACGCAAAGCACAATACCACTGGACGGACTTTGACCTGATCGGCAATCTTATCGACGACCCGGACAGTTTTGCCGTCAACGCCAACGGCAAGATCAAAACGCTGAAAGATCTCGTCGAGTATGCCAAGGCGCATCCCGGCGATGTCACGGTCGGCACGACAGGCATTGGTTCAGACGATCATCTGGCCATGCTCATGTTCGAAAAAGGCACCGGTACGAAATTGACGCACGTGCCCTACAAGGGCGCGGGCGAAGTCCGCAGCGCCATCTCCAGCGGCGAAATCATGCTGGCGGCCATGAACATCGGTGAGGTCATGGCCTACATCAAAGGCGGCTCGCCCTTGATCGACCTTGGTGTGATGAGCGACGAGCGAACCGATCTGGCTCCCGACCTGCCCACGTTCAAGGAACAAGGTCACGACATCATCATGGCTTCTTTGCGCGGCATTGGCGCACCCAAGGGCTTGCCGGAGGACGTCTCCAAGAAGCTGGTCTCCGCCGTTGAGCAGGCGGTCAACGATCCTGGATTCCGTGAGCAAGCCAAGAAGCTTTTCGTTCCGTTGCGCTATATGGGTCCACAGGACTACAAGGCCGAGCTCGAGTCGGACGAGAAAATGTTCAAACAGTTCTGGAAAGACACTCCCTGGAATGAATAAGCAGCTATTTGCCGGTATGGCGGTTGATGTTTAATTTTGCGAAGAAGTGATGATGTATTCCAAGAAACGGCTTGAGCGTCTTTTGTGTCTGGACGATTTCGAAATAGCAGCACAACGATTCCTGCCCAGGGCGATTTTTGGATATGTCTCGGGCGCGACCGAAACCAATTCGTCGTTTCGCGACAATCGGGAAGCTTTCGCCGAATTGGGATTCATACCGCGCGTTTTATGCGACGTCTCCAAGGTAAGCACCGAGGTGACGCTTTGGGGCGATACCTATGCATCGCCCTTTGGTATTGCCCCTATGGGTATAAGCGCCATGTCGGCGTATCGGGGAGACTGCGTGCTGGCGCAGTCGGCGCTCAGCAGGAACCTGCCCATGATCATGAGCGGCTCCTCGCTGACGCCCCTGGAAGAGGTTGCACGGATTGGAAAGAACGTATGGTTCCAGGCCTATCTGCCCGGTAGCGAAGAACAGATCGTTGGCCTGATCGAACGCGTGGCGGCGGCCGGATACGAAAAACTGGTTATTACTGTCGACACACCGGTGGCCGCCAATCGTGAAAACAATGTCCGGGCCGGCTTTTCCACGCCCTTGCGACCTACCTTGAAACTGATGCTGGATGGCGCTTGCCATCCGGGCTGGACAGTGGGCACGTTCCTGCGCACGCTTTACCGATCCGGCATTCCACATTTCGAGAATAATTACGCAGCCCGCGGAGTGCCGATTATTTCGCGCAATGTATTGCGTGATTTTTCCGATCGCGGCCACCTGAATTGGGAGCACCTGAAGCTGATCAGAAAGCTATGGGCGGGCAAGCTCATCGTGAAGGGAATCATGGCGGCCGAGGACGCGAAGCTGGCAGTCGATTACGGCGCCGATGCCGTGATTGTGTCGAATCATGGCGGGCGACAGCTTGACGGCACGGTGTCGCCGCTGCGCGTGCTGCCCGGGATCGTCGCTGCTTGTCCCACCATTCCGGTCATGATGGACAGCGGAATACGACGAGGAACCGACGTGTTGAAAGCGATGGCGTTGGGCGCCAAGTTTGTGTTCGTCGGTCGGCCTTTCGGATATGCCGCCGCAATCGGTGGAGAAAAGGGCGTGCATCATGCCCTGGATCTGCTCAGCGCCGAGGTCCGGCGCAATACGGCCATGCTGGGCGTCACGGACGTCAAGGCGGTAGGCAGGAAAAGCATACGTGCCCTATCGACCAGCAGTGTTTTTGCCAGGCATCTGGACGCCATTTAGAATTTGATGCCGTCCTGCCCGCCACAGCCGCTAGAATACGCATTCTTGCCGCTGGAAGGACACACTTTGCCCGTAGATCCATTGTCTGCTCACGCCCATGCCAAAGAAGACAGGCACTTTGTCACCGCCCTGGCGCGGGGGCTGGAAGTGCTTGCCTGTTTCAGGTCGGGATCAAAAGTGCTGGGCAACCAGGAGCTCGCGACGCGTTGCAATCTGCCCAAGTCCACGGTGTCGCGCCTGACTTCCACCCTGGTCAAACTGGGTTATCTCACGCACGACGAAGATAGCGGCAAGTACGCCCTGGGCATGGCCACGATGTCCCTAGGCGTCGGTATGCTCGCCAAGCTGGATATCCGTGAGGTCGCCCGACCCTTCATGCAGCAGCTTGCCGATACGACGCAGACTATGGTCTCGCTGGGTGTGCGCGACCGGCTTTCCATGCTCTATATCGAAAACTGCCGCAGCGAGGCGGCCCTTGCCTTGAGCCTGGATGTCGGCGCGCGTATCCCTATTGTGACTTCGTCGATGGGGCGCGCCTATCTGGTGCTCGCCAGCCAGCAGGAGCGCGACGAAATCATTGAGCGCCTGAGCGAACTGGATGCCTGGTCGCGCAATGAAATCATCGAGGGCATCAACCGGGCCGTTTCCGATTACCGCCGCCTCGGATGCACATGTTCATTTGGCGACTGGCAAAAGGACGTGAACGGCATTGCGGTCGCCTTCCAGTTGAGCCCCGCGCAGCCGATCATGGTGCTGACTTGCGGCGCGCCTTCGACGTCGGTGACGGCCGAATACCTGCTGGAAGAGGCGCGGCCCCGGCTGCTCGAGGTGGTGCGCAAGATTACGTCATCGATGGGCCACTGAGCTGTGTGGCGGCCTTTTTTTTGCCGGGGCGGCGTAGTGTGCCGTTTGGCAGGCACTAGCGACCGCCTTGCCTTTCAACGATGGCGAATACCCCGGTGGCGCGGAATATTTTCTGCTCGTCCACATACAGGAAGCAATCGGCAAAGGCCATGCGCCGGCCTTGCTTTTGTACGCTGGCCCGTGCAATGACCCAGTCGCCCATTTTTGCGGGGCGGTAGAACTCGCTGGTGAGGCTGACGGTGACCAGGCCGAATTCCTCGCCATAGGCTTGGGCGACGGCATCGCCGATGGCACTGTCGGCGATGGTGACCAGCAAGCCGCCGTGCGTGATGCCGCGAAGATTGCTGTGCTTGCTGGAGATGCGCAGGGCCAGCTCAACCTGTTTGCCATCTTCGATTTTTTCAAAGAAAGGTCCGCATAAGTCTGTGAATTCGCTGTTGTGGACGCGTTCACGGTATCCGTCTGGTATTTGAGTCATTGCGTTTCTTTAGTTCGATGTGGCTGTTCAGGCAGCCCGGATGATATCGCTATAACGCCGCAAATGAAAATCCATGTCACCGAACGAAGCGCTGATAACCGCAAGGCGTTTGAAATAGTGGCCCACCATAAGCTCGTCGGTCACGCCGATGCCGCCATGCATCTGGATGGCCTCCTGTCCCACCAGCCTGGCTTTCTGGGTCACGAAGGCTTTGGCTCCCGATGCCTTTTGCAGCCGGACGCCGGCATCCGGATTCTGCATCTCGATGGCGGCCAGCAAGGCCATGGAGTCGGACTGTTCGGCCGCAATGGCCATGTCTGCCATGCGGTGTTGCAGGGCCTGGAACGAAGCCAGAGGCACATCGAATTGCTTGCGTGTCTTCAGGTAATCAAGCGTAGCGGCGTTAAGTGCCTGCATGATGCCGGCGGCTTCGGCCGACATGGCGACATTGGCCAGCGCGATGCCTTGCATGATGGCCGGCAACGCGTGCGCTTCGCGTCCGAGAAGGGCGTCGTCGTCGAGCAACACTTGATCGAACACGATATCGGCCGCGCGAGTGCCATCGTGGCATTCATAATACCTGAAAGACAGGCCCGGTGTCGTTGCGGCGACCAGGAACAGGGACAGTGCGTCAGCGCCGTCATGGCCGTTTGTTCTGGCCGACACCAGGAACTGGCCTGCACTGGCGGCGCCCTGGACGACGGCTTTGTGCCCGTCCAGTTGCCATTGACCGCCTTTCCTGACCGCCCGGGCACTGACCGTTGATTCGTCATAGCGTGACTGCGGCTCGTAATGAGCCAGGGCGAGCATCAGGCTTCCATCGCCAATGGCGGGAATGAGGCTGGCCTGTTGCTTCGGGTAGGCGTGGGCCTTGAGGATGCCGCCGCACAGGACGACCGTGCCCAGGTAGGGCTCCAGCGTCAAACCCGTACCCAGCGCGCGCATGACCAGCATGGTGTCCAGGGCTGTGCCGTTCAGTCCGCCGAATTCATCGGGGAAGGGCAGCGCCAATATGCCCAGTTCCGCATAGGTTCTCCATGCGGCGCGGCTGAAGCCATCGGCGCTTCTCATGTAGCCCCGGCGTTGCTCGAACGAGTACTCTTTGGCGATGAAGCGGCGCAAGGTGTCTTCCAGGGCCAACTGCTCTTCGGTGTAGCTGAAATCCATGATGTGTATTCCTGGTTTTCCTATAGCCCCAGTATCGTCTTGCAGATAATGGTCTTCTGGATTTCGCTGGAACCGCCGTATATGGTGGTTTTTCGATAGTTGAAATAATGGCCGGCCATGTTGTAGCAATCTGCCGGAAAGGCGTCGCTGATGCCTTCCGGTTCATGGTGTTGCGGGTCGTGCACGTGCGCGGCAGCATAGGGCCCCAGCGCGGCAGCGGTCAGCTCGGTCAGGACCTGCTGGATCTCGGAGCCTTTGATTTTGAGTATCGAGGCTTCTGGACCAGGCGCGCGTTGCTGGCCGTCGGCCGCCACCAATTTCAAGTTGGTGATTTCAAGTGCCAGCAGCTCAAGTTCCACCATCGCGATGCGGTCCCTGAAACGCGGATCCCGGATAAGAGGTTGCCCATCGTTGCCCGGCTGGCGTGCGGCGATGGTTTTAAGACGCTTCAAGGCGGCCTTCGAGCGCCCCACGCGTGCGATATTGGTGCGTTCATGGCCGAGCAAATACTTGGCGTAAGTCCAGCCCTTGTTCTCTTCGCCGATCAGGTTCTGCACCGGTACCTGGACATCATCGAACCATACTTCGTTTACTTCGTGGCCACCGTCGAGCATGATGATGGGGCGCACCGTGATGCCGGGGCTTTTCATGTCGATCAGCAGGAACGAAATGCCTGCCTGTTTACGTGCATCGGGATCAGTGCGCACCAGGCAGAAGATCCGGTCGGCGTGCTGGGCCAGTGTCGTCCAGGTCTTTTGCCCGTTGACAAGGTAGTGGTCGCCCTGGCGCACTGCGGACGTTTTAACGGCGGCCAGGTCAGAGCCCGCACCGGGTTCGGAATAGCCCTGGCACCACCAGTCCGTGCCTGAAATGATGCCCGGTAGGTAACGATCTTTTTGTTCCTGCGTTGCATACTTTTGGATGACCGGTGCGACCATCTTTATACCGAAGGACAGCTGCTCGGGTGCATAGGCGAGCGCGCATTCTTCTTCAAAAATGTGCCGCTGTATGGCATTCCAGCCGGTCCCGCCGTATTCGACCGGCCACGCAGGCGCACCCCAGCCACGTTCGTACAGGGTGCGCTGCCAGCCCAGACGTTCATCGCGGGTCAGCACGGCTTCGCGGAACCCCTTGTCCCTGAGTTCGCCGGACAAACTGTTACGCAGGAATTCGCGTATCTCGTCGCGGAATGCCAACTGTTCTTCTGTATATTGAATATTCATGATATCGGCCGTTAAGTGGCTGTGACATTCTTTTGTTCTGCATTGCAGAACTTCGTAGCCGATCCAATGGTAAATACTGTGTGTAACGGGCTGGAGTCTCTATATACTACCGATAGGTATAGCCGATGTAAATCGAAATCATATTCTGCATGGTGGAACTGCGTGCTATGCGGAAATCCTGGAGATAAAACGATGTTTACTGTAAACGCCAGTACAAAAAGAACACCGGTATTTGCAATGGTGGCTATGGCCGCCGCATTATCCGGCTACGCAACGATGCCGGCCTATGCGGCTGGATGGCCTGAGAAGGCCATCGAGGTGGTGGTTCCGTACACGCCGGGCGGCGCAACGGACACTGTCACGCGTATCGTCATGAAGAAGCTGTCCGACCGCCTTGGCCAGCCCGTTATCGTGAACAACAAGCCGGGCGCCAACAGCACGATCGGAACGGCAATGGTGGCGCGCGCCAAGCCGGATGGCTACAGTTTCGTAACGGTACTGGCCGCTTACACCGTCAATCCGCATTTGTATAAGCTGAGCTATTCGTTCGACGACTTCGAGCCGGTATCGCACATGGCCGATTTGCCGTTGTTCTTGTTCGTCAGCAAGGACCTTCCGGTCAATTCCCTGGCCGAGCTGGTCGAGTACGGCAAGAAGAACCCTGATGCGCTCACCTATGCCTCCAGTGGAACGGGGTCCAGCGCCCACCTTACCGGGGCCAACTTCGGCTTGCAGGCGGGCTTGAAGATGACGCATATTCCTTACAAGGGCAGCGCGCCGATTCTTACCGATCTGCTGAGCAATCGGGTTTCGATGGTGTTCGATCCTATTTTGGTGCCGATGCAGTACGTGAAGGAAGGTAAGCTCAAGGTGCTGGCGGTGACGTCGGCGAAGCGCTGGGAAGATGAGCCGAATATTCCGACGATGGGCGAGGCGGGCTTCCCGGGTTTCGTGATGAATTCATGGGTGTCTTTGATGGCGCCTGCTGGGACGCCCAAGGATATCGTGGAACGCGTGTCGACGGAGATCGCGGCGATCGTGAAGGAGGATGATGTGAAGAAGCTCTTTAACGACGCGGGTTTCGTGCCGGTAGGAGGCAGCGCGGCGGAGCTTACAGAGCTGATCAAGAAGGATACGGCGATGTATGGGGAGATTGTCCGCAAGGCGGACATTAAGCTGAATTGAGGGGGACGTCTGCCGAGTAAGGCTTTCTTTTGCTGACGCTGGATCAGTTTTTTGGCGACCATTTTATTGATTGATTTGGATGAACTCGTTGAGTGTGGTTTTTGACGTTGTGGCTGTTTATCGGTTTATCGGTTCAACGGTTCATCGGGCGGATCGTGTTTATCTGCCGGCGCCGGGGGCTGGTGTGAGCTGGGCTCCATATCGCTGCGGTCCCGTTCCGGGACTTCCCGCGTCGACATCCTAGGTCAGGGCGGGCGCGAACTCGCGGCAACGGACAGCCACTGGCTGTCCGTAAGCGCGCCGCTCAAACAGGCGCGCCCTTTTTCCCCTGACCCAGGACGCCGACGCGGCGCGCTCAAATTTCGCCCCGCCCACACCAGCCCCCGTCTCCTCAGCGTTCGGTGATCTCGGATGGTGTGGGTCTCGGCTGGTCCCTCTGTGCGTAGTCCGCTGCATACTTTTATGTCGAGGGGGTGGTGGCAACTGGAGGGGGCGGCGAAGTATGCGTGCGCCGAGCCAATGTTCGGCCCGGGGGTGCAAGTCCGCGCTGTTCGAGCGGGACGCTTACGGACAGCCAGTGGCTGTCCGTTCCGCGAGTTCGCGGGCGCCCCGGGTCGAGCGTTGGCGAGGGCAGTCCCGGCGGAGCGCGGGACCGCGAACGCATTGAGTGGCCCCCACCAGTTGCCGCCGCCACCGGTCAAGAACTGCTAAGGCACCGGCCAAAAACGAAACAATCCAAGAACTGCATAGGACCCGACATGCACCAAATAAGCACTGGTTCAGAGCCGATATGCCCACTGGCCAGGAACGTAACCTGGCCAGGTATCGGTAGCTAGTAGCGGCCATCAAGGCCACTGTGTCACTTTTCCGGTTTAGGGGTCGCAGCAGTGCTGCGCGGCAAGATTGGGTATTCAACGGTAGGTTGCTCGCCCGTAAGCGTATGCAGGAACGCTGTAATGGACTTCACTTCGCCCTCGTTCAGCTCATGCCCCAACTGGCTTGTTCCCATGATGGCCACCGCCTGCTCCAGGTCCCATACTTCGCCGCTATGGAAATAGGGTGCTGTCAACGCGATGTTGCGCAAAGGACCTGCGCGGAACACGTACTCGTCAGAAGCCGTATTGGTGACGGCGAAGCGGCCTTTATCATCGGTAGGCAGTACTTCGGCGCCTGGCTTCTTGATGACGCCGAACGGGAAGTACCCCTGGCCGCCAACGTTGATGCCCGAATGGCATGCCACGCAGCCCTTGTTGATGAAGAGATTCAATCCGGAAAGCTCGGTACCGCTAAGGGTTTCCTTGCCGGCCAAGAACTGGTCGAAACGGGAGTTTGGTGTTGTAAGCGTGGATTCGAAGGCTTCAATGGCTGTGGCCATATTGTCGAACGTAATGGCCTGCTTCTCGCCCGGGAAGGCCTTGGCAAAGAACTCCACGTATTCCGGGATGCTGCGCAGGGTGTCTTCCACGTGCTGCGGTGTGGCGTTCATTTCGACACTGGCCTGCACTGGACCCTTGGCCTGCTCTTTCAGGTCGGCGGCACGGCCATCCCAGAACTGGGCAATATTGAATACGGCGTTGAATACAGTTGGCGAGTTCCGTGGGCCGTGCTGCCATCCGTGACCGATAGACGTCGGTATATTGTCGGCTCCGCCTGTGCCCACGCTATGACAGGTGTTACAGCTGATGATGTGGCTTTTCGAGAGCCGGGGCTCGAAGAACAGCCACTTGCCCAGCTGTATTTGATCGTCCGGGATTTTCCGGTCAGCAATAACGACTTGCGCTTCCGGTATAGGCTGAAACAGCTTGTTTGCTGTTTCGCGAAGTTCTTTTGACGCGGGTTGGGCGGCCATGGCGCTCGCGCTGAAAGCGATGGCAGCGGCCGTATAAAGAACGGTAGTGAGATGGTTGCTCATGGTGATTTCCCAGTGGTGGATAATTACCACTATCTAGGCATGGTTATTAGTGGGTGTCTTTGACAAGAATCAACACGTTTCATAATCCACGGGAACGCTTCAGACTCATCTCATGCTGGAAACACGAGACCCCGCTCAGACTCATGTCATAGTGGACGAGACTTTTATTTGCGGGAGGCCAGCAACGGGTGGACAATAGGCCTCTTTTCAGGCCCCGGTACCACCGCAACGTTTCCAGGGCATGGGTCATATTGAACAACAGGAATCAAGACTTGTGAACGTGCCTCGCTCGACGCTGGCCTTGGCTGCTGCCGCAGCGACCGGAATACAAGTGGGGGCCGCGATAGTCGGCACGCGCTATGTCGTGCACGATATCGGGCCCTTCTCTCTGGCACTGCTGCGTTATGCCATAGGCTTGGCGTGCATCGCGCCTTTTGTGTTGATGCACGGGCGCGTGCATTTCATGCGCCGTGATCTGTTTGCCGTGCTTGCCCTGGGCATCGGCCAGTTTGCGATTCTTGTCGTGCTGCTGAACCTGGGGTTGCAGTTTATCTCTTCGACACGCGCGGCGCTGCTTTTTGCCACGCTGCCGTTAATCACCATGGTCGTGGCCGCGCTGCTGGGCAGCGAGCCGTTGACGGGCCGAAAAACGGTGGGCGTGGCCATGACGATAGCCGGGGTCGCCGCAACGATGGGCGAGAATTTGCTGGTCGATGGCGGCAGGTACGAGTGGCTGGGGGTCGTCGCTGTGTTGGGTTCGGCGCTTTGCGGTGCACTGTGTTCGGTGTTCTACAGGCCTTATCTGGCTCGTTACCCCACTTTGCCCCTGGCAGCGTCCGCCATGCTCGCCTCTGTGGTGTTTCTCGCGGTGGCGGCGGGCCTTGAAGGTATCTTCACGCAGCCACCCTCGCTGTCGGCAACCGCCTGGACAATCATCTTCTTCATCGGTGTATCCAGTGGCGTGGCCTATATGCTGTGGCTCTGGGCGCTCAAGCATGCCAGCCCTACACACGTCACGGTATTCCTGTCGCTCAGCCCACTTACCGCTGCGTTATTGGGTGTGAGCCTGCTTGGGGAATCGCTGACCCCCGGCGTAGTGTTGGGCATGCTTGGCGTTGCGGGCGGACTATGGGTGTCGACGCGATAGCTTTAGCAGGCTGTCGATCAAGAATACCAGTCACTTATAATCACAGGCCCTTCAATCGCGCGTGATCGCTCCTTAACCCTGGAAAGAAATTGCAGATCGGTATTTTGTTGTTGGTAGCATTGTCTGTGCTGGGCACGTCGTTTATTTCCGGGGTTTTCGGCATGGCCGGCGGGATGATCCTGATGGGCGTCCTGATCACGTTCTTGCCTGTGTCGGCAGCCATGGTGTTGCATGGAACCGCGCAGATGACATCAAACGGCTGGCGCGCGATCATGTGGCGCGCCAACGTCAACTACCCGATCTTTGCCCGCTACATAGTGGGGTTACTTATTGCTGGAGCGCTGTTCTCATTTGTGGGCTTTGTGCCCGACAAGGCATTCGTCTTGATAGCCTTGGGAATAATCCCCTTTCTGGCCGTCCTTATTCCGGCCAGGTTCGTGCCGCAAGCCGACAGCCGGCTTGGCGCCGAATTCTGCGGCTTCCTGAACACCTCCATGCAGTTCATTGCTGGCGTATCCGGCCCGTTGCTGGACGTGTTCTTTGTGCGCAACCAGATGGATCGCCGCTCCATTGTTGCCACAAAAGCCGCCTGCCAGACCTTCTCACACATGGCCAAGCTAGTCTATTTCTTCAATATCCTGGGAACCCAGGCGCGTATCGACGAATGGATGATGGGCGTGGCGGTAATCATGGCGATCACCGGCACCAGCATCAGCAAGTTCGTGCTGGAGAAGCTGTCGGACCATCAGTTCCGCCGCTGGACGCGCTGGTTGGTCATGGCGATAGGCACGGTGTATCTGGTTCAGGGATTTTATGTGCTGCTGACTCGATAAGGGAAGCCGGGGCGCAGGGTTTCCGATGCGCCCGTGCGTAGTCGAGGAACAGTCGCAAAGAGGCCATCTCGCGATTCCTGGACGACGCCATGACGATTTTCGATTCAGTAGCGGAACCGCTGATTTTTTTGAAGACGACGCCAGGTGGCTTTGTATACACATAGGTGCTGGGCACTATGGATATGCCCAGGCCTGCCGCGACCAGAGCCAGGGTGGTACTGTTTTCGCGAACTTCCTGGACGATGCGCGGCGAGAATCCCGCGCGGGCGGTGATGGTGGTGATGTGTTCGAACAGACCGCAACCCAGAGCCTGGGGAAACAGAATGAAATCTTCCTTGGACAGGTCATTGAGATTCACCGCGGTCCCGTCGCGTGCCTCATCGTGGGTCACCGCGGTGGCGAGCATCAGTTCGTCGTGCCACAGGTCGAAGGCTTCTATGAATGACGGAATGCGGAAGTCCAGCGAGGGTCGCAGGAAGCCCACGTCGATTTCGTCCGCGTCCAGCGCTAGCAATTGTTCGCCCGTGGAGAGATGCAGCAAGTCCATTTCAATGTGCGGATAAGCGTGGCGGAAGCCTTGTATCAGTAGCGAAAACTCCTCGAATATCGGTACCGACGCGGTAAAGGCAATGCGTAACTTGCCCGCTTTGCCATCCGTCGTCCATGCGCATAACTCCTTGGCGTTGGCGTATTGCTTCAGAATCGCCGTCGCCTGTTCGTAGAAAAGGGAGCCTGCATGAGTGAGTTCGACGGAGCGCCGCGTCCGGTTGAACAGTCCTACACCGAGGTCATCTTCCAGCAGTTTTATTTGCTGGCTTAGCGGCGGCTGGCTCATATTCAGCCTGACGGCTGCGCGGCTGAAACTGAGCTCTTCAGCGACGGCGACGAAGTAATTGAGTTGTCTGAAATCCATAGCTATTCGAAAATCATATAAATGTTAGATTTAAATAGTATTGGACCATATAAGTGTTGCTCTCCATCATGACCCCTGTATTCAATTAAATCAGGCAGGAGACAAAATGAAGTCATTCAAGTTGCTCAACGTCGTAACGCTCGCGGCCGCGTTTGCGGGCGTCGTTCCTCTTCAAGCGGCTATCGCAGCCGGCTATCCGGAAAAACCCATTACGATCGTGGTGCCATACTCGCCGGGTGGCGGTGTGGATATCGTGACTCGCCTGGTCACCAAGAAAATGTCGGAAGAGCTGGGGCAACCCTTCATCGTGGAAAACCGTCCGGGCGCCGGCACCAATATAGGCATGGCTTACGTCGCGCGTGCCAAGCCCGACGGATATACGTTGTATACCGCTTCGAATACCTTTACCACGAACAAGGCGCTGTATTCCAAATTGACGTTCGATCCCGCGGCCGACTTCACGGCCGTCGGTAAAATCGGCGAGGCTCCTTTGGTGATCGTAGTTGCCAAGGATTCGCCTTTCACGACATTGAAGGAACTTGTCGAATTCGGCAAAAAGAATCCCACGGACCTGACGTTCGGCACGGCGGGAATGGGCAGCTCAGGCCACATGGCCAGCGAACTGTTTGTGCGCAAAGCCGATTTCAAGGCCCTACATATCCCTTATAAAGGCGGCTCTCCCGCTATTACCGATCTGCTGGGCGGACGCCTTTCCTTCATGTCGATCAATCCACTGGAAGTCGTTTCACACATTAAGGCGGGGACTCTTCGTCCTTTGGCCGTCTTGAACAAAACCGGCACGCCTCTGCTTCCGGAACTGCAGACGGCCGAAAAGCAAGGCTTCGATGACCTGGAAGCGACGGTCTGGTGGGGAATCGCTGCGCCGGTCGGCACGCCTGAGCCGGTGGTGACGGAATTAAATGCTGCCTTGAACCTGGCGCTGAAGGATCCAGAGGTGGTAAGCAGCCTGAACAAGCTGGGTGCCTCCGCCTTGCCGGGCACTGCGGCGGAATTCAAGACGTTCCTGGACAAAGAAACCACCGTGCTGACTGACGTGATCAAAGCGGGCAACATCCGCGCGGACTAGTCGTCAGGGTCAACAAGATATTGAGGATACAGG
This sequence comes from Pollutimonas subterranea, assembly GCF_002849655.1. GTDB lineage: Bacteria > Pseudomonadota > Gammaproteobacteria > Burkholderiales > Burkholderiaceae_B > Pollutimonas > Pollutimonas subterranea. Next base: position 175,507 of record NZ_PDNW01000004.1, on the reverse strand, counting down.
TGATGAATCAAAAGAACGCTCTTATTGTCAGCGCTCATTCCGCGGACTTCGTGTGGCGGGCGGGCGGCACGGTGGCCTTATATGCGCAACGGGGATGGAACGTGCATATTCTGTGCCTGTCCTTTGGCGAACGCGGCGAGTCTGCCAGGCTTTGGAAGCGGGAAAATATATCGCTGGAAACCGTCAAGCAGATACGCAGGGAAGAGTCGGAGCAGGCAGCTGCGATCCTCGGCGCGTCGGTCTCTTTCCTTGACTGCGGCGATTATCCCTTGCGTGTCGATGATGAAACCCTGTTCAAGATCGTGCAGGTGTATCGGGATCTGAAGCCCGAATTCGTCCTGACGCACTCATTTAAGGACCCGTACAACTTTGATCATCCACTGGCAAATCACCTGGCGATGGAAGCCCGGATTATTGCGCAGGCGCATGGCCATAGTCCCCATGAACCCGTGATCGGCGCTCCTCCGGTATTCCTGTTCGAGCCGCATCAGCCGGAGCAATGCGAGTGGAAGCCTGAAACCTTCCTGGATATCTCGTCGGTCTGGGAACAAAAATACCAGGCGTTTCAAATCATGGGCGCGCAGGAGCACCTGTGGGAGTACTACACCCGGGTTGGACTGCAACGCGGTGCGCAGGCATCCCGCAATTCCGATAAGAAAATCAAGTACGCCGAAGCCTTTCAGTGTGTTTACCCGCGTGTCACCGATGATCTGCTCTGACGGCCTCTGCTGGGGTCCAATTTCATTTCTCGACGAGGTGAGGCATGATAAATAGCGCATTCAGTCGCGTGAGCAAGAGGCACGTCGAACAGGCCTCGCGCGTGGCCTGTTCGATTTTGGCTGATGTCTCCGGTCGGCGCGGTTCCCTTGACGGACGGATCAAGTCGCTTGCACCGTCGATGAAGCTGTGCGGTCCCGCATTCACGGTTGAAGTCAGGCCGGGTGACAACCTGATGATTCACGCCGCCCTGGTATTGGCGCAGCCGGGCGACGTACTGGTCATCGATGGCAAGGGTTGTTCGACCGCCGCGCTAATGGGTGAACTGATGTGTGCTCATGCGCAGGCCGCCGGCCTGGCCGGTGTCGTCATTGACGGATCGGTGCGTGACCTTCACGAACTCAAAAATGGAACACTTCCGGTATTCGCCTGTGCGTCGAATCCGAACGGACCGACCAGGCAGCTTGCCGGGCGCATTGGCCAACCCGTTTCGGTGGGCGGTGTTGCCGTGCAGCCGGGAGATCTCGTCGCCGGTGATGACGACGGGGTGGTCGTCCTTCCCGCAGCGGGTGTGGTGCAAGCGTTGCGCGACGCAGAAAAAAAGGTGGACAGCGAACTCAGGCGGATGACCGATATCTCGGAAGGCCGGCTGGTATACGGCTGGCTGGAACAAGCCTTGAAAGAGGCCGGCGCATTGCCGGGCGAGGCGAGCCTTGAACAGTTGATTGCCCGGTTCGGGGCGGACGAGGGCGGCTGACGTAGGGCTACGGGAGGCGTCGCCCAGTCGGCCTTCTATCGTTCCAGTTTCGAAAAGTAATAGGGAATACGTTCCAGTGCGTGGCGTGCGGCCGCTTCCCGAATGGCAACGCGGTCGCCCATGAAGCGACGTGTTTCCGTGAAGACGGCGGGGCTGCCCTTGCCCGCGCCGAACGCCCAGGCAAAGCACTGTGTCCCCGCGGGAATATCATCATCGGTATCATCAACGACGCCTGTGTTGGACACCGCAACATTGGCCCGGCTGTTGCCCAAGGCGCCTTCCGCCATTTCATGGGCGACCTCTTCACTGGTCAGATTGCAGCGGTCCAGCGTGCTTTGCTTGACCGAGAGGCAGCGCTTCTTGGCTTCCGGCGAGTAAACGACAAAGGCGCAGTCAAGCAGCTTGCCAGCGCCCGGAATGTCGGCCAGGGTAGCCGCGATCAAGCCGGCCGTGCAGGACTCGGCCGTGACCAGCAGCAAGGATTCCGATCTCATGAATCTGGCGACTTCTTCTATCGTGTTCACTGGCGTGTACCTCGCTGCTCGTAAGCGTATCGTTTGCGCAGGCCTCCACAGCAAATTGCATGCCGCCCGATGCGTCTGCGCACCGATATGCTGCCCAGCGGGCTACTGTACTTTTATGCCGGCGGCCTTGATCACCTTGCGCCATTTCTCGATTTCCTGTTGCTGGAAGTCGGCGAACTCGGCCGGTGGCATTCCGGACGGTTCAACACCCATCGTCTCCAGCCGCTTTAGTACCTCGGGTGTTTTCAGGACTTCGCTGATAGCCTGATAGAGCTTGTCGACAATGGGCTTAGGAGTGCCTTTGGGCGCAAAAATCGCCTGCCATGACCGTATCTCGTAGTTGGGCAAGCCGGCTTCCTGCATTGTCGGTACGTCAGGAAGGCTTGCCATGCGTTGGGTCGATGTCACCGCCAGTGCGCGCAGGCTGCCTTCAAGCACATGCGGGACGACGGTGGGGCCTTCGAACATCATGCTGACTTGCCCGCCCATGATGTCGGGCAGCGCCGACTTACCGCCGTACGGAACGTGCACCACATTGATATTGGCTTCTTGTCCCAGCAACACCCCGGACAGGTGCTGGGTGGTTCCGATGCCGGACGACGCGTACGTCACCGTGTCCGGATCTTTCTTGGCCGCGGCAATGACGTCTTTCACGCTCTTGAACGGACTGCTGTTGGCCACGACCAGGGTGTTCGCATTGAAGCCGATGATGGTAATGGGCTCGAACGACTTGACGGGGTCGTATTGCATGTTGGGGAACAGGCCGGCATTGATGGCGTGCGATGCGATGCTGCCGCCCATGATGGTGTAGCCGTCGGGCTTGGCCTTGGCAACGTAACTGGACCCGATCATGCCGGTGGCGCCGGGCCGGTTCTCTACCACGACCGACACATTCAGCTTCTTGCTCAACTGGTCTGCAATGATCCGTCCCAGCGTATCGGTGTTGCTGCCGGCGGGAAACGGCGCGACGTAGGTGATGGTTCGGGACGGCCAGTCATCAGCGGCATGGGCGGCGTGTACGCCGGCCATGAGCGCCGTCAGGCAACATAGTGTCAGTGTTTTTTTTAATTTGATCATTTAGTCTCCTTTGCTTGTTATGTCAGTAAAGCGGCGTAGTTTCAACAGGCATGCGAGCCGGTCCCGGCATGCCGTTGCGGCACTTTCTTGTGGGCGCTAGCTTATGGTTTCCCATTTGGCGAACTTTGCGATGAACTTTTCATCGAATCCAAAACCCAGACCGGGTTCCTGGTGCAGGATGACGTTCCCATCCTTGTGCGAAAGTTGCCGGTCGATCAGGTTTCGAAAGTTCAGCACCTGGTCGTTCCAGAAAAATTCGACGTAGCGCGCATTGGGCGTGCTGGCGACCAGTGGGGCATGAAGGTCATGGAACCAGTGCGGGCACATCACCAATCCGTAGCTGGCGGCGGTTTGGGCAATGCGCCGCCACTCCGTGATGCCGCCGCACACCGCAGCGTCAGTCTGCAGGATGGATGCCGCGCCCTTGTCCATCAGTTCCTTGTGGTACCACCGGCCATAGCCGATTTCGGCCGTCGCGATCGGCACGCGGGTCAGCTTGGCCAGGCGAGCATGGTTATCGATATCGTCCGGCAGAAAGGGCTCTTCGAAGAAGTAGGGGTCGTATTGCTCGAAACGCCGGACATATTGCATAGCTTCGGTGGTGTCCGCCCAGGCATTATTCATGTCCATCATCAGTTCGACGTCGGGTCCGATCGCTTCGCGTGCGGCTTTCAAGCGCTGTTCTTCTTCGCGTGGCGACAGGCGTCCCGATTTCATCTTGACGGCCTTGAAACCCTTGTCCACGTAGCTGGCCATTTCTTCGCCCAGATGTTGTGGCGTCTTGCCGTCAAGGTAGTAACCGCCACTGGCGTAGGCCGGTACGGCGTCCAGTTCGACGGCTCCCATGAACTTGTGCAGCGGCAGGCCATGGGTCTTGGCGTTGAGGTCCCACAAGGCGATGTCCAGGGCGCTGATGGCTCGCATCACGGTTCCAGCCCGCCCTTGCAGCAGCGCTTCCTGGTTCATTTTTTGCCATAGGCCTTCCACAGCATACGAGTCGCCGTTGATGAGCACGGGCGCCAGCAAGTCCCTGACGGCGGCGGTGAAGATGGCGCCGCCGGCGCTGCCGACATAGCAAAAGCCTATCCCCTCGACGCCGTCGGTGGACCGGATCCGGACCAGGCCATAATGCCGCGTGCTGACGGAGCGGTTCGAGAAAGATGTGACGATGTCCAGGGGTACGGCAGCGGCGCAGACTTCGATGGACTGGATAATTGGCATGAAAAATTTCTCCTGTTGAGTGTTCAAATCACCGTGGTGCTTGACGCTATTCTTGTTGATATGCAAAGCTAGAACAATATTGCTTTGCTGGCTTCAGAAATAAGAAAAACAATCTTTTGACAACGGCGGCTACCGCCCCGGAACACGACAGGAGTAAAGGTGGATACGCGTTTTCTGGAGAGCTTCGTACAGGTGGTGGAATTGGGCTCAATCGCCGCGGCGGCCAGGGCACTGGACCTGACGCCCACGGCCGTGTCGCTGAGGCTCAAGGCACTTGAGGCGGAAGTGGGAACGGCCCTGGTGGAGCGTGCAGGCAGAACCGTACAGCCCACTCAGGCGGGGGGCAAGGTATTGACGCAGGCCAGGCTGCTTTTGCAGGAGGTGAAGAATTTCAACTCATTGGCAAGCAGTACCGAGCTGCCCGCAGGCCCCCTGGTGCTTGGCGCGACACCGTCGGCGCTCAAGGGCATGCTGCTGCCCATCCTTCAAAGGTGGGTGGAAAAGTACCCCTCAATCGAGGTATTGATCGAGCCGGGCCCGTCCACCACCTTGTACGAACGCGTCATGAGCGGTGTGCTTGACGCGGCCATCCTGGTGCATCCCCTGTTCGATGTGCCCAAGACCGTCAGCTGGAAAACCTTGCGCACTGAACGCCTGATTCTATTGACGCCATCGGGCCTTGACCACGTCGATCCGTTCGCCATCATCCGCGACTATCCCTACATCCGCTACGACCGCCGGGTGGTCGCCGGCAAGATGGCCGATGACTACCTGCGGACCAATAAGCTTTATCCGACTGCGCGACTGGAGCTGGATGGCATCGACTATATTGCCGATATGGTGAAGGCAGGCCTGGGTGTGTCGGTGCTTCCCGACTGGGCGGACGGTAACCGGCTGGACCCGGCATTGACACGCCATCGCCTTCCAGAGCCCGTGCCCACTCGTGAACTGGGGCTGTTGTGGCTGCGTACCAATGCCCGTGAAAAGCTAGTGCGCGCTTTTCTGGACCTTGCTACTCCGCAACCGGCGTCACCGCCCGTCCAGTCTCGAAAAAGCTCCTTAGATTCTTGATGGCCAGTTCGGCCATCGCCATTCGCGTCTCGTGCGTGGCGCTGCCTATATGCGGCGTGACGATGACGTTGTCCAGCCGCCGGAGCGGATTGTCTGGTAGGGGTTCTTCGTCGAAGACATCGAGCGCCGCGCCCAGGATGGTCTTGTTGGTCAATGCATTCAGAAGATCGGCGTGATTGACGACGCTGCCTCGTGCAATGTTGACCAGTATTCCCGCAGGCCCCAGCGCATCGAGCACCGCGGCATTGATGATCCGATAGGTGGATGGGCCGCCCGGGCAGCACACGATAAGGATATCGGCATGCGCTGCCAGCGCGACCAGGTCGTCGAAGTAAGGCCAGTCGACGGCTTGCCGCTGGCGACCAAAGTAGGCGATATCGACATCGAAGGGCAAAAGGCGCGCGGCGATTTCCTTGCCGATCCGGCCCAGGCCGACCATTCCAACCTTCTTCCCGGCCAGCGTCAATCCTAGCGGAAAGGCACCAACCTGCCACGCGCCGGTCCGCACGAACTGATCGGCTTGCGGAATTTGCCGCAGCGTCGCCAACACCAGTCCGACGGTGAGTTCGGCGACCGCCTTGTCCAGCACAGAGGGCGTGTTCGTGACGACAATCCCTCGGTTGCGTGCATAGGACAGCGGTATGCCGTCGTGGCCGACGCCATTGGTGCAAATGATGCGCAAGTTCGGCAGTTGTTCCAGAAGATCTTCCGGAATGCGGTAATTGGAACGGGTGACGATGCCCTGTATTTGCGCGCGTCGCTGCGGGGTCTCGCCAAGCTCATGCGGTTCAACGAGCTCGAAGGTGGTTCGCAAGCGGGCCTCCACGGCTTCCGGGAAGACACCGATCTTGAGCAATGGAGGGAAGCTGGAGGAAACGGCCATGGTCGTCAAGGGTTCCGCTGATCAGGCATCCAGGTGGGCCAGCGCGTTGGCGTTGTCGATCTGGAAGTCGATGGCGGCCAGGCCGGACTTTAGTTGCGCCGCTTGCTCTTGCGTCAGCTCAACCAGGGGCGGGCGCACGACCGACCAACTGGGGTCCTGCGCCTGTGCGGCGATGGCGGACTTCATGGCCGGTATCATGGGCAGCTTCTGGAAGACGCCTCGCACCTCGTTCAAGCGCGCTTGCTGGGCGTCGGCGTCGTCGTCCTGCCACGTGGCGCCCAGATGCGCAATGGCCGCCGGGTTGACGTTGCCGGTTGCCGTGATGCAGCCGGCACCGCCGTGACGCAAGGTCTGCAGCAGGAAAGACTCGCTGCCCGCGAATACGTCGAAACCGGCGGGCTGGAATTGCGTGAGCATGGCCAGCGTGTTGTCCCAGTTTCCAGAGCTATCTTTAATGCCGGCAATATTCTCGGGATAGGACTTGAGCAGGCGTTCGATCAGGTCCAGGCTGATGCCCACCTGCGCAACAGGAGGGATATGGTAAAGATAGATCTTCAACCGTGCGTCGGCGATGGTATCGATGATGGTGGCGTAATTGCGGTACAGGCCTTCGTCACTGACTCCCTTGTAGTAGAAGGGCGGCAGCATCAGCACGCCGCCGCAGCCCAGTTCCACCGCATGGCGAGTAAGCTCGATGGAGTCGGTGATGGCGCAATGGCCCGTCCCCGGCATCATTTTTTGGGTGGGCAGGCCCTCATCGACGAGCAAATCAAGAAGCTGACGCTTTTCATTGATGGACAAGGAATTTGCTTCGGAATTCGTGCCGAACACGGCGAGGCCGACATCCTGCTCAATCAAAGACCGGCAGTGCTTGACAAAACGTGGCTTGGAAACCGAATAGTCGGGATTGAAAGGGGTCAGTACGGGCGATAGCACGCCGCGCATTTTCGTGTTGGTCATAAGGTCTCCGCTAACAAATTCTTGGTTTAGTGAACTGCAAAAGTATTGCCCGGGAAGGGTATAAGTTAAAGTGGCTTTCGCTTGTTTCACAAAATAGAATTATTTGCCTTTAACCTGCACCGGTCGAGCATTATGGACACGAAATACATGCAGAGCTTTGTTGCCGTCGTCGAGGCCGGCTCCTTTGCCGAAGCCGCACGCCGGCTCGACCTGACTTCCGCGGCCATCGCCGCGCGCATCAAGGCGCTGGAAGAAGACCTTGGCGTCGCGCTGGTAAAGCGCTCCGGCAGATCGGTGAAGCCGACGGAAAGCGGTATCCGCATCCTGGAAGAAACCCGGGCCGTCATACGCAACATTCGCGACCTTCGCGCCATGGCGGTCGATGGCGGGCAAGCCGGCGAGCTGCGCATGGGCTGCTTTGTGTCGGCCTTGATCAATGTCTTGCCCCCCATACTGAAGCGACTGTATGGCATCTATCCGAACGCCTCCATTTTCATCACGCCGGGTGCTTCCATTGATCTGTGTGCGAAAGTGGCAAACGGCGAGCTGGATGCCGCTATTGTCGTGGAACCACAGTTTGCGGTCCCCAAGAATTGCGTATGGCAGTCATTCATGGAAGAGCCCCTGGTGGTTGTGGCGCCTGTCAGCCTGAAGGGACAGGATGCCCATCAATTGCTCGAGACCCAGCCCTTTCTTAGGTACGATCGCAGCGTGTATGGCGGTCAGCTGGCTGACCGGTATCTGCGCGACCATCAAATTCGCACCAGGCAGCGCTTGGAAATCGACAGCCTGCTGGCCATTGCCTCACTGGTGCACGAAGGCTTGGGTGTATCGCTGATACCCGATTGGTCATACATGTGGGAGTCGCTGGACATCGTGCGTGTTGCACTGCCGGGTCGTGCGCCGGTCCGCCGAAACGGCCTGGTCTGGAACGCGCAGGGCCATCATGCAAAAATGGCCGCCTCGGTCTATGACGAGGCCAAGGCTTTGTTTGGAACGCGCGCATAGGGCTTACGCCGGCATGCGCGCGCTACCGTTTTAAGCCGAAGGCGGCACGCCGGGTCGCACGCCACGCAGGAAGTCGAAGTCAACGCCCTGGTCGGCCTGGGTTACCGTATCGAGAAACAGCTTCTTGTAGCCCCGGTCGGCGGTGGGTGGGGTCATGGGGGCGGCTTCTTTGCGGCGCTGCATCTCTTCGTCGGAGACCAGCAGCGAAATCTCGCGCTTGCTGACACTAAGTCGGATGCGGTCGCCATTCTGTACGTAAGCCAGCGGGCCGCCTATTGCCGACTCCGGCGTCACATGCAGGACAATAGTGCCGAAAGCCGTACCGCTCATGCGGCCATCGGAGATGCGGACGATGTCTTTCACGCCCTTGATCGCCAGTTTCTTTGGAATGGGAATGTAGCCAGCTTCCGGCATGCCGGGGGCGCCTTTGGGGCCGATATTCTTGAGAACCAGCACATCGTCGGCGGTGACGTCGAGGTCGTCGGAGTCGATTCTATTGGCAAGGTCCGCGGCATTCTCGAAGACGACGGCCCGGCCTTCGTGCTCCATCAGGCCGGGATCGGCTGACGATTGTTTGATAATGGCTCCGCCCGGCGACAGATTGCCTTCCAGCACGGCGATGCCGCCCTGGGGATAAATGGGGTTGTCCATGGTCTTGACGACATCTTGGTGAAAGCCGGGGCCTGCCCGTTCTATCTCTTCGCCCAGCGTGCGACCGGTCACGGTAAGGGCGTCCAGCTTCAGTCGAGGCTTGAGCTGGCGCAGCAGCGTGGCCATGCCGCCGGCCTTATGGAAATCTTCCATATAGTGCTGGCCTGAAGGCTTCAAATCCAGCAATACCGGTGTGTCCTTGCCCATGCGATCCAGGACCTTAAGGTCGATATCCAGGCCCAGGCGCCCCGCAATGGCGGCAAGGTGGACGATGCCGTTGGTGGAGCCGCCTATGGCCAGCAGAACGCGCATCGCATTCTCGAAGGCGTCGGCAGTCAGTATCTTGTCGATGGTCAGGCCGCTGCGTGCCATCTCCACGGCCTGGGCCCCCGTCATTTCCGCAATCCGCATGCGGTCGGCCGTAACGGCGGGCGGGCTGGCTCCGCCCGGCACGGTCATGCCCAAGGCCTCGGCAATGCAAGCCATGGTGCTGGCGGTGCCCATCACCGAACAGGTGCCTACGCTGGCCACCAGTTGGTTGTTCACATCGGCGATTTCCTGGTCATCGATCTCTTCGGCCCGATATTTTCCCCAGTAACGGCGGCAGTCGGTGCAAGCGCCGACGCGCTCGGAGCGGTGCGAACCCGTCAGCATGGACCCGGTAATAAGCTGGATGGCGGGAATGCCGGCCGACGCGGCGCCCATCAGCTGCGCCGGCACGGTCTTGTCGCAACCGCCTATCAGGACCACGGCATCCATGGGCTGCGCCCGGATCATTTCCTCGGTATCCATCGACATGAGGTTGCGCAGATACATGCTGGTGGGAAAGGCAAAGCTTTCGTGGATGGATATCGTGGGAAAGTCCATGGGCAGCCCGCCTGCCAGCATAATGCCCCGCTTGAGCGCCTCGATCAGTTGTGTCACGTTCCCGTGACAGGGGTTGTAGGCACTTCCCGTGTTGGCGATTCCGATCACCGGCCGATTCAGGGCTTCATCGGAATAGCCCGCCCCCTTGATAAAGGCCTTCCTGAGAAACAGCGAAAAGCCGTTGTCACCATAGCTGGTCAAGCCCTTGCGCAGGCCGGTGGCTTCGATGTCGGGAGTTGCGGGAGTTTTCTTGGTCATGAATGAATGCTTCTTTCTCGTTAATTGACAGTTATATTGCCGTCGCGGATAACTTTAGCCCATTGTTCGACCTCGGCGGTAAGGCGCGTTTTTGAGGCCTCGATTGACAGGGGGTCGGCATAGACGCCTTGCTGCAATAACTGCTCTTTGACTTCTTTCTTTGTAAGTCCCGCCAACAGTGCCTTGTTGATTCTTTCCAGGATAGGAGCGGGCGTGCCGGCCGGCGCCATGACGCCAAACAGGGAGCTGACATTGAAGCCAGTTAGGCCTTGTTCCTTAGCCGTAGGCACGTCGGGCAACATGGACACGCGCTCGGGCGTCAGCACGGCCAAAGGACGCAACTGGCCGGATTTGATGAACGAAATGGCCGCCGGCATTGTTTCGGTCATGACCTCCACCTGTCCACCGACCAAGTCCGTCATGGCCGGGCCGCTGCCGCGATAGGCGACGTGCACGATATCGACGCCAGCGATTTGCTTGAAGAGCTCCATGGCCATGCGTTGCGGCGCGCCGGCACCCGACGATGCGAAATTCAGCTTGCCAGGATTTTTCTTGGCATAGTCGACAAGGTCGTTCAATGACTTGACGGGCACCGACGGGTTGACCACAGCCACCAGGGGCACGAAGCCTACTACGCCCGCAGGCGTGAGGTCTTTCTGCAAGTCGTATTGAAGCTTGCCCTTTTCCAGCGTGGCCATGACCGAGTGCGAGGTCAGTGCGCCCATAAGCAGCGTGTATCCGTCCGGCTTGGCGCGCGCGACCTCGGCCGCGCCGATGTTGCCCCCAGCCCCGCCACGATTCTCGATGACAACCTGCTTGCCGATTTCGTCGCTGAGATTCTTGCCCACGATACGGCCGATGACATCGGTGGCGCCGCCGGGAGGATAGGGGATGATCAGGCGTATGGGTTGATCGGGGTAGCTATCGGCGCTTTGGGCTGTAGCGCCCAGGGGCGTAGCGAGCAGCAATGCGGTCAGCGAGATGCCGAGCATGGATTTGGATTGTTGAAACATGGATGTCCCTTTAATGAGTCTTGTGATGTTTCCAGAAATCTGCTGTCCATGTTCGCAGCCTTACAGCGCCCGAGGGCAAAATCTTTTTTTAATCAATCCAAAAAATACGTTGCATGCCGCGAGCCTGTGTTACTGGCCCTTATCTTTGCCTTCCTGTACGGCGCGCTCAAGGTCTTCATCTGACAGGACACGCACATCAGGATCGGCGGTATTGCCGCTGGCGGGTGCAAAATGCAGCTTTTCCATATAAGGGGTGGGTTTTTTGCGGCGGTAGTCGGCAAACTCCTTTGCGTAGTATTCACGTGCCTCGTGCACGCTTTTTGCATCGGTGGCTATGTCGTGCATCAGGTTCAGGGCCAGGAAATTTGCCTGTTCATCATGGCAGCGTGCCGATACCTCGCCGGTCGTGCGGTTTACCACGACGCTTCCATCGAATCCGGCCAGCAAGGTCACCTTGTCGACCGGAACCTGATAGTCGATGACGGATTCAACCGAATCCATGTGCGGCGCCGGAAAATTGTGGGTATGAACTGTCCTGGACGCCACGATGCGCTTCCATGGACCGGCTTTGTGCCAGGTCACCAGATGCTCGGTCACATCGTCGGGTTCGCCATATTGGTCGATGACCAGTTGCGCAGCTTCGCGTGCATTTTCAGGCCAGTCGGCAATGGATGGTGATTGGGATGTCGAAGGCATGTCGCTCTCCAAAGTAAGTGGGCGGAGATTTCATGCAGCATATTGGATACCCAGCAGGTGGGCTGTAGCAGGCACAGGGCTTGCTGAGGTTTCCCGTTCAACACCGAATACCTCCCTAAAAAACGGAAGCATGCCATGTCGATCGCCACAATCTCCACACATTGCGAGTTCATCTAACATGGCGTGGCTCATGGGCCTGCATATCGCCGCCCTGGTCGTCTGGTGTGCGGGGCTGCTCTACCTGCCCGGCTTGTACAGCGTCCAGACTCATCTTCGTCAGCATACAGAGTTTCATCGCATACGCGTGATGAGCCGTGTAGCGTTCGTGGGGATTGCCTCGCCCGCGGCGGTGATTGCCATTATTTCGGGCTCCGCGCTGGTTTATACACTGGATGCTTCAGGCGGCTGGCTGGCCGCCAAGCTTACCGTGGTCGCCTTCATGGCGATATTTCATGCGTATTGCGGACACATGTTGGCGCGCCTCGGGCATGAGTCGCAGCAGCGGCGTCGCTATCGGGTGGAACCCTGGCTCGTCATCCCGCCGGTACTGATGATCAGCCTTGTTCTATGGCTGGTGTTGGCCAAGCCGGTGCTGTTTCTTGATACGTGGAGCGCCCCATGATGGTGTCGCGCCTCGCCGATGTTGCTTTCGCTTATTCTTGGGGCTGGGTGGCGACGCGATCTTCGAACACGAGCTTGCCGCCCAGCCATCCGGCCAAGGCAACGAGCAAGGCTCCAAGAAAGGACAGATAGATGCCTATGGGAAAAATTGCTGCCTCTGCGTCAGCCAGCCGGCTGAGCCAATTAATAAAGCCCACGGCCAGGAGCATGACCGCCATGACAAAGTGGTTCCATGCGGCGGCGCGCTGGCGTATTCCGGCCACGGACAGCAATTCGATCGTACCTGCCACCCCGGCGAGTATGCCCATCAAGGTGCCCACACCAAGCAGCCACAGCGACACGCGCGCCCAGAAACTGTCACCCAGCAGGACAAAGGCGGCATCGCTGCCCAGCGCACAGATCAACAGTGCAATGGGAAACGTCACCAGCATGGGGTGCATGGGGTGGCTCGACAGAGCGACGACGGTATGGGTTCCGTCGGGTAAGGGCTGGGCCAGTTTTTCCATCGAATCTCCGTGTGGGACAGCTGCCGGGCATCAGCAAAATCCATGCCGCCGGCGGCTGCCTGCGGCGTTGCTGCTCGTTCCTTTGTTGGCGGGGTGTTCGCAAGGGCGTCTGTCCGCCCTGGATGCGGCCGGTCCCGCGGCCCGCGATATTGCGCAGGTATGGAACGTGATGGCCTGGGGTGCTGCCGCCATCCTGGTGTTCATGGTTGCGCTGACCGTCTATGCGGCATGCCGGTCGCCGGGCAAGCGCCGCGGTACGCCGACGATGCTGTTGCTGATAGGCGGTGGGCTGGTATTTCCCGGCGTGGTGTTGATCGCCTTGCTTGGGTACGGATGGAACGCCGGCGACGAACAGGCGCCTCGCCGCGGCGAAAGTAATGTGTTTCGTGTGGAGGTCCGGGCCCATCAGTGGTGGTGGGAGATCATTTATCCGGAAGCCGACAATGGGCCGCTGTATGCCGTCAACCAGATCCATGTGCCGGCGGGGCGTCCGGTGTATGTCACCGTTACTTCTTCCGATGTGATCCACAGTTTCTGGGTTCCGCGGCTGGGCGGGAAAATCGATGCCATTCCGGGGCGCAGCAACACCATACGCTTGATGGCGAGCGAGCCGGGAACCTACGATGGGGTATGCGCGGAATTCTGCGGAATAGGGCATGCTCACATGCCGCTGAATGTGCGGGCGCACGACGAAGCGGGCTTGGCGCAGGCGCTTGCAGGCTTATCGACGGTGAGGGCGGTGCCATGAAACAGCATTTCTCGCCCATCGCCCTGCACCACGCATTGGATAAGGACTGGCGCTCCCCAAAGGGCTGGCGCGGTATATCAGCCGTCAACCACACAACGGTAGGGCTGCGCTTTATTGTCGCGGCGCTGGTTTTCTTCCTGATTGGCGGAGTCCTGGCCATGCTGTTGCGTGCCCAGCTGGCGACATCCGGCAACGCATTCCTGGACAGCGACGCCTACAACCAGGTCTTCACCATGCACGGCACGGTGATGATGTTTCTTTTTGCGATCCCGATGCTGGAGGGCTTCTCGTTTTATCTGCTCCCCAAGATGCTGGGCGCGCGCGACCTGGCCTATCCCAGGCTGGGCGCCTATGCGTGGTGGTGCTATCTTGCGGGCGGCTTGATACTGGTGACCGCCATGGCGCTGGGCCTGGCACCCGACAGCGGTTGGTTCATGTACACGCCCCTGTCGGGGCCTACCTATCGGCCCGGCATCAATAGCGATATATGGCTGATCGGCGTGACGTTCGCCGAGATTTCAGCCATCTGCGGCGCGGTGGAGCTGATCGCCACGATACTGAAACTGCGCGCGCCGGGCATGGGGCTGAACCGCATGCCGATTTTCGCGTGGTATATCCTGGTTACCGCAGGAATGATACTGGTCGGATTTCCGCCGCTGATATTGGGCAGCATCCTGCTGGAAATCGAACGCGCCTTCGGCCTGCCGTTCTTTGACGTGACGCGTGGGGGTGACCCGCTCTTGTGGCAGCATTTGTTCTGGCTTTTCGGCCATCCCGAGGTCTATATTATTTTCCTGCCCGCCGCCGGCATGGTGTCAACCATGATCCCCGTGTTCGCGCAGCGTCCCCTGGCCGGCTATGTATGGGTGGTAGCCAGCGTGGCAGCGGTCGGATTTCTCAGTTTCGGACTGTGGGTCCATCATATGTTCACGGTGGGGATCCCGCAGCTCGCCGTCCTGTTTTTTTCGGCGGCCAGCATGCTGGTCACGGTTCCAACCGCCGTCCAGTTCTTTGCCTGGATTGCGACGCTCTGGTCGGGGCAGACCCGGTTCCGGCTGCCCATGCTGTACCTGGCGGGCTTCCTGGTCGTGTTTGTCACCGGCGGACTTACCGGTGTGATGCTGGCGCTGGTGCCGTTCAACTGGCAGGCACACGATACCCATTTCGTGGTGGCGCACTTGCATTATGTGTTGACGGGCGGCATGGTGTTTCCGCTCTTGGCCGCGGCATGTTACTGGATGCCGCACATCACAGGCAGGATGCCTGCGGGCAAGACCGGAATCACGGCTTTCTGGCTTATCTTTGTCGGATTCAACCTCACGTTTCTACCCATGCACCTGACCGGCTTGCTGGGCATGCCGCGCAGAATCTATACCTATCCGTCGGATGCGGGCTGGGATACGCTGAATTTGCTGTCTTCGCTGGGTGCGTTTATTCAGGCCATGGGCTTCCTGGTGTTCTTGCTGGATATGTTCCTGCACACGCGTGCCGGGCGCGCCGCGCCGCGCAACCCATGGAATGCCGGAACACTGGAATGGGCCACGCCCACCCCGCCTCCCTCCTACAACTTTGCGTCCCTGCCCGACGTGCAGGGACGCGATCCGCTCTGGGACAATCCGGCGCTGGGCGCGGAGCTGGCCGGGGGCCGGCATTGGCTTGCAATACCGGCTCCTGGCCAGCGCCAGACGCTCAGTGTGGACGTGCTGACCGGCAATCCACGCAGTGTCGTGCAATTGCCTGGGCCGAGCTGGTTGCCTTTTTATGCGGCCATCGCCACGGGTGTGTTTTTCGTCTGTATTCTGTTCAAGATTTACGAGGTAGCGATTGTCGGCGCCCTCGCGGCGTTGTTGGTTTTCCTTCGATGGGCATGGCAGAACGGAGCCCGCGATGATCCCGCATCCATAGAGGCGGTTGCGCAAATCATGCTGCCGGCGCATTTCGCCGCGTCCGGTGCGCCGGGGTGGTGGGGTATGGCGTGTAGCCTGGCTGCCAATGCGGCCTTGTTTGGCTCTTTATTGTTCGGTTATCTTTTTCTGTGGACGATGGCGCCGAATTGGCCTCCGCCGGCGTGGATCGATATCCCCCCGGCGTGGGGAGCGCTTGCGGCCTGCTTGCCCGTGGCAGCAACGATCGCCGTGCGCGCCGCATGCTCGGCCAACCAGAGCGGCCGGCGACAGGCCTGCTCCTTCTGGCTACTTGCTGGCGCGCTTGCAAGCATCGTTGCGATCCTGGCGGTGTGCATGGTGGTGGGGCGCCTTCCGCCCGCCACCAGCCACGCCTATGTGGCGACCACATTCGTATTGCTCTGTTATGCGGGACTGCACATGGCGATAGCCGGGATTCTGGCCGTGCATGTTGCTTTGCGTTGCCGGGCAGGATATGTGTCCCGTGTCCGGTCGCTGGAGCCGGCAGTGCTACGCCTGTGGTGTGACTACACAGCCATTGCGGCCGTGGTGGTCATTGCCGCGCTCTACGGTCTTCCACGGGTGTTCCCATGACCGCGGCACGTAGTCCCAGCTTGTGGCGCGCCATGACGGGGCTTGCGATATGGATGCTGTGTTTTGTCGCCCTGTATGGTGGCCATGCGCTGGGATGCCGGTACCGCGTGCTGCTGGACGAGGCATTCGGCTTGCCCATGCTGACATGGCTGCTGGTACTGATCTGGGCAATCTCGTTGGCGGTCCTTTTATGGCTGGCGGCGCGCAGCCTGTCGTCGCTGCGCCTGACGCGCGTAGCGGGGAGCGCACAACCGCTGTCCCGTTTCATGTCTGTCTTGACCCTGACGGTGGATATCTCCGGTTTCGTATCGACCGTGGCCATCGGGCTTCCCCTGCTCTGGATGCCCGTCTGCGCCTAAGATTCCACGATGACTATAATCATCTGTCCTCTTACCTCGGAGTCTCCATGACAATTTCCCTCTATGCCGCTTCAGTTCCTGTTTTCAAGCAAATGCTGAACAGCCTGGATGCCTTGCTCAGCAAGGCCGAAGAACATGCGGAGGCCCGGAAAATTGATCCCGCTGCCTTGTTGCAGGCACGTCTTTTCCCCGATATGTTTCCGCTGGCTCGCCAAGTGGAAGTGGCCGCTGATTTCGCCCGTGGTGTGTCGGCACGACTGGCTGGTGCCGACGTGCCCAAGTATGACGACATCGAACCGACTTTTGCGGATCTGCATGGGTTGATCGCCAAGTCGCTGGCTTTTATCGACGGCTTTTCTGCCGACCAGATCGACGGCAACGAAGACCGCAGCATTGTGACTCGCCCTGGTACACCCAAAGAAAAGAAGTTCAATGGCCAATCGTATTTGCTGACTTACGGCCTGCCGCAATTCTTTTTTCATGTCACTACCGCCTACGCAATTTTGCGCCACAATGGTGTGGAAGTCGGAAAGCGCGACTTCATGGGCCAATATTGACGCCTGGCAACCGATCGTTGTCCGCTACGATCCGGTAGCATTGCGCGAAGCAGGCGCCGTCATGCCAGACCGGCATGGCGCCGTGCCCATGCAATGATGTCAGAGGCGCTCATGGCGCCGGCTTGACGGGCTATCTCGCGTCCGCCCTTGAATAGCGCCAAGGTGGGTATGCTTCGTATGGAGTAACCGGCTGCCAATTCCTGGGCCGCTTCGGTGTCCAGCTTGGCCACACGCAGCATGGGCTCCAGTTGTTGGGCCGCCTGGGCATAGGCTGGCGCCATGCTCAGGCAAGGACCACACCACGGCGCCCAGAAATCCACCAGTACGGGAATGTCGTTACGTGAAATATGCTGGGGGAAGCGCTTGCTGGTCAGGTCCAGGGGCTTACCGGCAAACAGCGCCTGCTTGCATTTTCCGCAGCTGGGTTGATCATGCAGGCGCTCTCGAGGAATGCGATTTACGGTATCGCAATCCGGACAGACTATATGTAGCGATTCAGTCATCAGTTTCTCCAGGGTTTGTTAAGGGGCTACCGGTCTTTGCCTTGGCACTGCGTATAGAATAGTCCCTCGCCTTACTGTCCTACAGGAAGCAAAGCATGAATGAATTCGACATAGTCGTCGATGCGATTACGTCTCGGCGTAGTGTCAGGGGGTTTCTTCCTGAACCGGTCGGCATCGACCTCATCAACAAGATTCTTGCCACGGCGTCGTACGCGCCCAGTGGCAGCAATATCCAGCCCTGGCACGTCCATGTCGTCATGGGCGAAAAACGCGACGAGCTCTCGCGCCAATTACTCGATGCCCATAACCGGAAGCGGCCCGAAAGCCGCGAATACGACTATTATCCCGTCAACTGGCGCAGTCCCTACATCGAACGCCGGCGCGAGACCGGATGGGGATTGTATGAAACCCTCGGTATACAAAAGGGCGACCGCCAGGCATCGGCGCAGCAGCACGGGCGTAACTACAGCTTCTTCGGTGCTCCGGTCGTCCTTATCTTTTCCATAGACAATGATTTGCAGCAGGGCAGTTGGCTGGATTACGGCATGTTCCTGCAGAACATCATGGTCGCGGCGCGAGGCTGCGGCCTGCACACATGTCCGCAAGCCGCGCTGGCCAACTATCCGGATATCGTAAAAAGCCAATTGGGCATCGACGATGGACGAACGGTAATTTGCGGCATCTCGATGGGCTATGAAGACACCGACTGCCTGGCCAATCGGTTCAGGCCGCCGCGTATCGGCCTTGACGAGTTCGTGACTTTTCATTCATGACTCTCGTTGAACACTGCCACTACCTTAAGCGATCATGGATACTCAGAATACAGGAATCGTAGGCGGCAAGACCGCTCTCTCGCCTGACTTTCGCTTCCTTCATGGCGGCGGAGAAATGGGCGCGCTGATGCGCTCGCATGACTGGTCCGCGTCGTCGCTGGGGCCTCCTTCAGCTTGGCCTCAATCCTTACGCACGGCCGTACGTCTTTTGTTGAATACGGGCCATCCCATGTATATCTGGTGGGGCCAGGACGGCGCTTGCCTGTACAACGACGCTTACCGAGAGTCGATCGGTCCCGAGCGCCATCCGCAATCCCTGGGCCAGCCTGCCCGGCAGGTCTGGGAAGAGATCTGGGACATAATCGGTCCCCAGATCGAGCAGGTCATGGCGGGCGGGCCGGCAACCTGGAATGAAAATCATCTTGTCCCGATAACCCGCCACGGACGACGTGAAGACGTTTACTGGACCTACAGCTACAGTCCCATCGACGACGAGTCCGTGCCCGGAGGCGTGGGCGGCGTCCTGGTCGTCTGTACTGAAACAACACAAAACGTCATGGCCAAGAAACGCCTGGCGCTAGCCATCGAAAGACAAAGGCGGCTCTTTCAGTGCGCACCTGGATTCATCGCCATTCTTCGTGGGCCGAACCACATCTTCGAATTTGTGAATGATGCCTATATACAGCTGGCCGGAGACCGGGACTACATCGGCAGGCCGGCCCTCGATGCCGTACCCGATATAAAAGACCAGGGCTATAAAGAGCTGCTCGATCAGGTTTACGCCACCGGCGAGCGCTTTGTGGCACAACAGAAATCGCTACGCTTGGCGCGTACCCCGGGCGCATCCTTTGAAGAACGCTTCATTGATTTCATCTACGAGCCTATCGTCGATGCCGATGGCTCGATAAGCGGAATTTTTGTCGAAGGCTTCGACGTTACGGACCGGGCGCTCGCTGATGCGGCATTGCGTGAAAGCGAATCGCGTTTGCGCGAGCTCAACATGTATCTCGAGCGCGAAGTGATGGAGCGTTCGGCTGTGGGCGGGCGCTTCTGGCAGATCAGCCCGGATTTGCTTGGCGTGTTGTCAGTGAACGGACAATTCGAAAGCGTAAATCCTGCCTGGTTGAACGTGCTGGGCTGGACCGAGACCGAAATCGAGGGGATCTCGTTTGTCGACTTGCTTCACCCCGACGAGCGGCACGAGCTGCTGGAAGCATTCGAACGCCTCGAGAAGGGCAAGCCCATTACACGTTTCGAATGCCGATACCGGCGTAAAGATGGCCAATACAACTGGTTTGTATGGGCGGCGGCACCGTTCAACGATGCCTATTACTGTATCGGACGTGACATTACCAGCCAGAAAGAAGCCGAGGAAGAGCTTGCTGTTGCGCGCGACGCCTTGCGCCAGTCGGAAAAAATGGAAGCCATCGGCCAGCTGACCGGCGGCATTGCCCACGACTTCAATAACTTGCTGGCGGGCATTAGCGGCAACCTTGAAATGTTGGAGATGCGCCTGGAACAGGGCCGCCTGTCCGATCTGGACCACTACATCAGCGGGGCGCAAGGTTCGGCGCGCCGGGCTGCAGGTTTGACGCAACGCTTGCTGGCTTTTTCCCGGCGCCAGACGCTGGCGCCCAAGCCCACCGATACCAACCGGCTTATCGCAGACATGGAAGACCTGATCCGCCGTACGGTCGGCCCTGATATCGACGTGTATATCGTGGGTTTCGAGGGCCTTTGGTCAACTCTCGTCGACCCATCCCAGCTGGAGAACGCGCTGCTGAATCTTTGCATCAATGCCCGGGACGCCATGTCTCCCGACGGAGGCCGCCTCACTATCGAAACCGAGAACAAGGCACTTGACGCAAGGGCGGCCCGCGAACGGGCGCTTCCACCGGGCGAGTACGTTGTGCTTAAGGTCACCGACACAGGATCCGGCATGCCGCCCGACGTGATCTCCCAGGCTTTCGATCCTTTTTTTACCACCAAGCCGCTGGGGCAGGGCACAGGGCTCGGGCTCTCGATGATTTATGGTTTCATGCGGCAATCCGGCGGACAGGTGCAGATTTACTCGGAGGTCGGGATGGGCACCACGATGAGTGTTTACTTGCCTCGCCATGCAGGCACCGCCGATGCCCCCAGGGAAGTCAGCAATGCCGCCGTGGCGGCCTCGGGCCGCGGCGAGACCGTGGTGGTCATCGACGATGAACCGGCACTGCGGCAACTGATGGTCGAAGTGCTTGAAGATAACGGCTATATTGCCCTCGAAGCGGCGGACGGGCCGTCAGGCTTGAAACTGCTCGAATCGGAAGACGACGTCGATCTTCTCATTACCGACGTGGGACTGCCGGGCGGCATGAACGGCCGCCAGGTTGCCGACGCAGCGCGGGTAAGCCGCCCCGGTCTGAAGGTATTGTTCGTCACCGGCTATGCCGAAAACGCCATCGTGCGCAATGGTTTGCTGGATAGCGGAATGGAAGTGATGACCAAGCCGTTCACCATGGCGAGCATGGGCAGCAAAATACGCGATCTCATCGGGCGATGAAGATGCATTGGCAAAGGTTAGATGATGAGAGTGTCGGTCAATAAAGACGATCCCGGCCATGCGACTTTGCAGTACGGACGCTACGATGTCTTTTTGGATGGTCAATTGATAAAAGGTTGCATCACCGCGGACGAAGAGCTCGGCATGTGCGAAGTCATCGCCTATGACGACAAAGGCCGCGCAACGGTCGAAGGCGGCCGGCTCAAGACTGTGGTGCGTTACGGCAAGGTCCAGTTGCGGCCGATTGGTGGCAAGAAGTAATAAGGCGGCGAATCATGCGCCGCCTGTTTCAAGTAAAGGCTATACGGAGGTGCTGTTCTTTTCTTCTGCCGGTAGCGATGGTGTCAACGCCGGTTTTACATACAATTGGCTCAGTATGGTCAGGCCTATCAGGCCTGCACCAATCAGGTCGGTAATGATACCGGGCTTGATCAGGGTAATGGCAGCCACCAGCAGCATGGCGCGTTCCCAGTAGCGGACAGGGCCAAAGAAAAAGTACCCGTGCAAGCCTGCTGCCAGGCATGTGACCCCCACGGTTGCCGTCACGATGGTCAGCATGACAGTTCCCACGTCGCCGATCAGCAGCAGCGACGGTGAAAAAACGAACATGAAGGGAATGATATAGCCGGTAAGCCCAAGCTTGACGGCTGCCCAGCTGGTCTCCATGAGGCCTGCGCGCGATATTCCGTTCGCGGCATAGACCGCCATTGCTACTGGCGGCGTGATGGCGGATAGAACGGCAAAGTACAGTACGAACAAGTGGGCAGCCTCGACCTGGACGCCCAGCTTCACGAGGGCAGGAACCAGCAATGCTACTTGCACGATATAAGCTGGTGTCGTGGGTAGACCCATACCCAGCAAAATTCCGGCCGCCATGGTCAATACCAATGCCAGTATCAACGAGTCCTGGGAAATGGCCAGGACCACGCCCGTAAAGCTCAAGCCCAGGCCGGTGAGGGTAATGGCGCCAATGACAATGCCTGCGGTGGCGCACGCCAGCGCCACGACAATGGTATTGCGGGCACCGGCTTCCAGCGTTTCAATAATGGCCGATAGCGTGAAGACGCGCCGTGTACTGGCACGCAGCCATGTGGTAGGTATGACAGAGGCAATACCGCTTAGGGCGGCGAAGGCGGCGCTGTAGCCCATGAGCAATGTGATGATGATGACAAAGAGCGGCAGGAACAGATGGCCGCGTTCGCGGAGCACGGCACCTATGCGGGGAAGGTCAGGCTTGGGCAGGCCCTTCAAGCCGATGCGCTTGGCTTCGAAGTGCACAGCCATGAATACAGCGATGTAATACAGAATGGCCGGCAACACCGCGAATGCCGCCACCGTGAGGTACGAAACACCCAGGAATTCGGCCATGACGAAGGCCGCCGCGCCCATGATGGGCGGCATCAGCTGGCCGCCGGTCGAGGCGACCGCTTCGACGGCGCCGGCAAAACCAGCGTTGTACCCGGTGCGCTTCATCAGCGGAATGGTAAACGTGCCGGTCGTCATGACGTTGGCGACGGCACTGCCAGAGACGGTGCCAAACAAGCTGCTGGTGATGACTGCTACTTTGGCTGGTCCGCCGGCACTGTGTCCCGCCAATGCAAGGGCAAAGTCCATGAATAATTGTCCAGCCCCGCTGCGCTCCACGAAGGCGCCGAACAAGATAAACAGCATGACGTAGGTGGCCGACACGTAGAGGGGAATGCCGAATATCCCTTCGGTGGTCAGGTAGATTTGGTCAAACATTGCAGCGAAGGACTGATTGCCCAAGGTCAGCCCGTACGCGATGAAAACCACAGCAATGATAGGTAGCGCCAGTCCTGTGGCCCGTCGTGTGGCCTCAAGCAGCATCAGGACCAGCGCAGTGCCGAACACGTAATCGTAGACGGTCGGATCATCGACATACGGCATCCGGTAGACGATGTAGTCCAGGTTCAGCGACGGATAAAGTGCGCCCGCAACCGCTACCAGCAGGAAAAGGATATCGACGATGCCCACTTTTGCAGCACGGCCGTTCAAGCCGGGCAAGACAAGAAACGCCAGAGCCAGGGCGAAGGCCAGATGCAGCCCGCGCATTACGTAGGCATCGGGCGGCCCGACGAGTGCCACGTACAGTTGGTAGGCCGACATCGAGGCGCCGACCAGAGTAATCAAACGGGCAGTCCATGTAGCGGGAAGATATGACATGCGGGCTCACCTGCAAAGTGATGACGCGAAGGAATCAGGCGACATGCAGGCAGAAATGATCACATGCCCGGCACGTCGCCTGGTACGCAACTAAGCTATATAGCGCCTTTCTCTTTGTAGAATTTTTCAGCTCCTTTGTGCAGGGGTACGCCGATATCTTCAGCCATCATCTTTAGGGTTGTGGGAGCCATTGCCTTGGCGATGGCTTCGAGGTCTGCTTTGTCGGCGACGATGCCCTGCAGGATTTTATAGACGCTATCTTGATCAAGATCGCAGCGGGCGATGAGGTGAGTGGCATAGCCCACAGCTTGTACATCCTTGTCCTGCCCTGGATAACTGTTAGCCGGAATGGTGAGCTTGGTGTAGCCCGGGTTGAGCTTGCGCATCGCCTGGAACTTGTCGTCGGGGACTTCGATGAGCTTTATTGCACGAGCCGAAGCCAGATCCATGATGGACGACGACGGGACGGTGGTTCCCAACGTAAAGAGCTGCGCGTTATTGTCTTTGAGCAAAGAAACCGCGTCGGTATACGACACATAGCTGACACGGCTCATGTCTTTGTAGGTCATGCCATAGACCTCAAGCATCTGGGCCGTAATGAATTCGGCCGTGTTGCCACGGGGTTGCACTGCTATAGACTTTCCTTTGCTGTCGGCAAGTGAACCGATGTTTGCATCGGCGTTGGCAACGATTTGGAAATATTGGGGATACAGAGTAGCCACGTTGCACACATTGTCGGCCTTGGCTTCGAAAGGTGCGCGACCTGCTACGCCGTCTACGGTCGAGATCGAATTACCAAATCCGAAATCGGCCTTGCCCAATTGCACGGCCTTGACATTCGCTATGCCCGCTCCAGGCAGCACCTGAACCTTCACCCCGGCTTTTCCGGCGATGTTCGCGATCGCGCCTCCCAGGGGGTACCAGGAGCCGCCTTGAGGGCCCGTCATCAATCGAACCTGCTGGGCGCCGGCGATCGTGCCGAACAATACTGATGCAAGGAATCCTGCCGTCACTGCCTTGTTCTTGAGTTTCATGCGCATATGTCTACTCCTCAAATTGCCGTCTAATGGTTGGCCGCCATTCTGTTGCATGGGCGGCGCGTAAGCGATGTGTTTGTAATAATCCGCTTATAGGGTGTCTGAGTCTTAACTCAGGTGCCAGCCAGTATTGTCCGTTGGTAAAATCACTGTCAAGGTGTAAGTGCTAGGGGTTTATATCAATACGGCACGCATATTACGCTTGTTAAGGTGGTGCACTCCGACATTTCAGGCCGATAAATGACCGTTCAAGAATCCACAAAAGCCTCCTCCGATATATTGGTCAATGCTCAAGCCCTGCATGGTTTTGTGCAGCGCTTATGGCTCAAGGCTGGAAGCAGTCCAACCGAGGCAGGCCTGGTTGCCGACCATCTGGTCATGGCCAATCTTACGGGTCACGATTCTCATGGCGTAGGCATGATTCCCCGCTATGTGAAGTCATTGCGGGATGGGGTGCTGGCGCTGAATCAACATGTCGCCATCGTGCGGGATGCCGGCGCTGTGCTGACCGTGGACGGCGTTCGCGGCTTTGGACAAGTCGTTGCGTACGAGGCCATGGACCTAGGCATAGAGCGGGCCAAGGCAATGGGGATCTGCGCCGTGGGCCTTCGCAACGCCCATCATATCGGCCGTATCGGCCACTGGGCCGAGCAGTGCGCACGACAAGGGCTGGTTTCCTTTCATTTCGTGAACGTAGCGGGCAGTGTCCATGTGTCGCCATGGGGCGGCAGCGACGGCCGATTTGGTACCAACCCGTTTTGCGCGGCCTTTCCCCGCAAGGGAAAAGAGCCTCTGGTGCTTGACTTTGCCACCAGTGGCATTGCGCAAGGCAAGGCGCGGGTCGCCTATAACAAAGGCGCCAAGGTGGCTGAGGGCTGCCTGATCGATGCCCAGGGCCGGCCCACAACAGATCCACGCGTCATGTTCGAGGCGCCGCACGGGGCCTTGCGTACCTTCGGCGAACACAAAGGCCACGGGCTTGCAATGATGTGCGAGTTGTTTTCAGGAGCACTGACCGGCGGGTACACCACCCATGCCGAGACACGTGTCAAGCACAGCGGCATCATCAATTGCATGCTTTCCGTCATTATCAATCCGGAGGCATTCGACGCTGCCGATACGGAAGCCGAAGCAGAGGCTTTCATCGAATGGGTCAAGGCATCGCCCAGGTCGACCGGCACTGACCAGATTTTTGCGCCCGGAGAGCCTGAACGGTTGCGAATCGCACAGCGACGCAGCGCGGGCATACCAATTGATCCAGGCACCTGGAGCGAAATTATCGCTGCGGCGACTGCACTGGATATGCCGCAATCCGATATTGCCTCGGTGCACGAAGCCGGCTAGCGCGGCGCGCGGATCAAATTCCCATTCCCTTGTGGGCAAGTCCGAAGGCCAGCCCCGCCATGACGACGGCGATGATCCCATCGAGGACCCGCCACGCTTTCTGCCTCGCGAACAGCGGTGCGAACAGCCTGGCCCCTGCGCCCAGCAGTACCAGCCACGTCATGCTGGCGGTGAGTGCCCCGGCGGCGAAGCCCATGCGCGCGTCGGCGAAGCTGTGAGCCAGCGATCCGACCACCACCATGTCCAGCCAGAAATGCGGATTCAGCAGGGTGAAGCCGGTGGCGGCCAGCACCGCGGCTCGCCGCGATGGAACAGCGTGGCGCGCTGCCGCCAGGCCGCTTTGCGATGTCAATGCGCGATGAGCGGACTGCAAGGCATACCAGAGCAGGAATGCAACGCCAAACCACAGGATGCCGTCGGTCAGCCACGGCATTGACGTGGCGACGGCCTGCAGTCCCCATACGCTGGCAAAGATGAAGACGGCATCAATAAGGGCGCAGACCACCAGGATGCTCGTCAGATGGGCGCGCATCAACCCTTGGCGCAGGATGAAAGCGCTTTGCGCGCCGACGACGGCGAAGAGGCCCAGGCCGGTGGCGATGCCACTGGCCCATGCGGAGTAAAACGAAGGCTGAAGAGCAAGCGAGAACATACGGAATTCCAAGAATGACAATGCCGCAGCAGTTCGCTACGGCATTGCCCATTCTGACCCTTCTCGCGTATAAAATAAAGCTAATTTAATTAACCATGATTAAGCTGCGCTAATGTTGAATATCGACCATGGAAATCTCCGGGCGCTTGCCGCCGTCGTGCGCGAGGGTAGCTTCGAACGCGCCGCAGCCGTACTGAACGTGACGCCTTCTGCCGTGTCCCAGCGCATCAAGGTACTGGAAGAGCGCATGGGCCGGCTGCTGGTGCAGCGCACCGTTCCTGCAATAGCCACCCCGGATGGCCAAGTGCTGGTGCAGTTGGCCGAACACACTGCCTTGCTTGAGCATGATGCGCTTAACCGGCTTGGTCTGGAAGATAGCATGCCGCAAACCAGTATCGCCGTGGCCGTCAACCACGACAGCCTCGAAACCTGGTTCATGCATGCGGCAGAGTTGTTCTCGGGCAAGACCAGCGCCACGCTGGATTTACAGTCCGAAGACCAGGACCATACTGCCGCCCTGTTGCGCAAGGGCGCCGTGCTGGGAGCGGTGACCACACTGTCCGACCCGGTACAGGGATGCCGGATCCACGCGCTGGGCAGCATGCGTTATGTCGCCACTTGCTCGCCTGACTTTCATCAGCGCTATTTTTCCAAGGGCGTCAATGCACGCTCTTTGGCCGAGGCGCCGGTCCTGGTTTTCAATAGAAAAGACGCCATGCAGGCGCGTTTTGCAAAAAAGGTGATGGGCGGTGCCGACTGGCATCCGCCGGTATGGTGGCTGCCCTCATCGCGTGCCTTCGTGCAAGCCACGTTGGCAGGATTGGGCTGGACCATGAATCCCTTGCTGTTGGCGCAGGAGGGACTGGCCGCAGGCCGTCTGGTACCGCTGCGAGCGCGGGCCTGGGAGGATGTGCCGCTTTACTGGCAGCACTGGGGGGTTGATTCGCAGACCATGGAGGTCTTGAGCCATTCCGTCCTCGCGGCAGCGGCGGGACTGGTGCGGCGGCGCTGACGCGTCAACGTCGGGCGCTGTTGCGTCGGGCGCCGCCGGCAAGGCTTACTGCTGTTCTGCCACAGTAGCCGAACGCTTGCGTTGCGCCAGCAGGCGGCCAGCGATCACAATGAACAATGCACCGACAATTTCAGCCGCCAGTTTCATGGTGCCTGTGATTGGGCCGAACTGTTCGACGATCACGACATCGGTGACCAGCATTCCGCCCGCGATCCAGCCCAGCAACGCTGCACCGAACGTGACGACCATTGGGAAGCGATCGATAAGCTTCAGAACAATCGTGCTGCCCCAGATGATGATAGGCACGCTGACGACCAGGCCGAAGATGACCAGTCCGATTTGATGGTCGGGGTTGGCGGTCTGGGCTGCGCCGGCGATGGCAATGACGTTATCCAGGCTCATGACAAAGTCGGCAATGATAATCGTCTTGAAGGCAGATAATATTGAGCCGCCACCATCGATTTTTCCGTGGGCGTCTTCTTCCGGGATGAGAAGTTTGACACCGACCCACACCAGCAATAGTGCGCCGACGATCTTCAGGTAAGGCACGGCAAGCAGGGTCAGGGCAAAGGCAATCAATGCAACGCGCAGGAAGATGGCGCCGGCGGTGCCCCAAAGTATGCCTTGCATCCGTTGTTTGGCCGGAAGGTTACGACAAGCCAGCGCGATCACGACGGCATTGTCGCCGCCCAGCAGGATGTCAATCAGGATAATCTGGAATACTGCGGCCCAGCTTAGTGTTTGTAAAAATTCAAGCATCGGTCACCCGTATGAGTAAAAATTGAAAAGGGAAACGGATCGGGCCGACTGCAAGCCTGCTTGAGTATCGCCTTGATGCTGAGGGGGCGAGCTCCAGACTAAGCAAAATGGCCTGATCCAGAAGGACACAGGCCATTGACAGCTATTGCTGGGCTAAGCAAAATGGCCTGATCCAGAAGGACACAGGCCATTGACAGCTATTGCTGGGATATGAGCCTTGCCTTCGATGGCAAGGTCTTGCTAGCAACATGTGGATGTTGCCCGAGCACCGGGCGTTTGCAGAGTGATGCAAGACAGCCGTAATGACGATGCGTCGGAAGAAAGCTACTCCCCTTGATGTTCGCCAGTATATTGATGTGAGCGATAAAGTCAAGCTTATCAGTACGCTAACTTCAGGGCGTCGCGGCGGCCCATCCTACCAATAGTGGCGAAAAAATCAGGAACAGTGTTGTCGAAACGAGCACGGCGCCGGCGGATATTTCACCGACCTTGGTGTATCGTTCGGCGTAAAGGTAGCTTACGACCGCCACCGGCATGAGCATTTGCAGTACGACTACGCCACCCACCAGTGGCGGCAGGTCAATCAGGCTGGTGACGGCGATGCCTGCCATGGCGCCAACACCTAGCCGAATCAGACCCACGACGGAGCCTGGTCCAACGCTGGAGCGCGATACGGTTGCCAACGAATAGCCCAAGCTAAGAAGCATAAGCGGGACCGTCAATGAACCGACCAAGTGCGCACTGGCCAGGATGGGCGCTGGTAAAGAGAAATCCAGTAGCCGAAGGCCTACGGCCGCAATACAAGCGGCCGCTACGCCGCTCGGCCATTTGCTTGGCCGGGTCTCGCGCGTGTTCCAGCCAAGCAGCCATACGCCCAAGGTGTGCTGAAACAGGGAAAAAATGGCGAAGATCGTTACGGCGACCGTTAACCCGACCTCGCCAAAGGCAAGCTGCGCGATCGGCAGACCAAGATTCCCGGCATTGGGAAACGTCGCAGTCGGAAGCAGCGATGCCACCGGCAGGCGGGCCAAATACAACAAGATGGCGGCAAGGCATGCCATCACTGCAAGCCCCAGCAAAGCGGCGGCGAGAATATCCAGTAATAAGGCGTCGTTCAGCTTGGTCGTCAGGAGGGTATGAAATACCAGCGCGGGCGTCGTAACCGAGGTGACCAGCACCGATACGAATTCGCCCGGGTAGTCCTTTTTCTTCAGGGCCCAACTGGCGCCTATTCCAGCGCAGACCAGTACCGGCAACAGGAAACCCATTATATTGCCGTACTGCGTTATCCAGCCTAACAGTGTCATATCAAAGCCTTCTTTATTTGCATTCGCGGGCGGCTGCTTCCAGCAGCCATGCGCGGAAGGCGCTCAGTGCAGGATGGTCCTTGCGTTGCTGTGGGCAGCACAGGACATAGCCGCGATCGAGCGATACGGGTATGTCAAACGGCGTGGCCACGCGGCCGGCATCGATTTCATCGCGTACCAGGCAGCGCTGAAGTACGGCGATGCCCATATCAGCCATGACGGCGCGCACGATAATGGAGACCTGGTCCAGCGCTGTGCCCGGCTGCGGCTTGCCCGCAACGCCGACCGCATCGAACCAGCGTTGCCAGTTGTCGGTTGCGTTGGCGTGGTACAGCAGGGCTTCGTCGAGCAGCTCGCCGGGATGGTTCCAGCGCCCGGCTGCCCGGCGCGCCCGGAGGCGCTCGGGATGGCAGATAACGACGATCTCCCTGCCCAGCAGATAGTCGCAATGGCATTGCGGCCATTGTTGAGGAAGACCGCTGAGGATGGCGGCGTGCGGCGTGGCTTGTGAGAAGTCTTCATCGCGTCGATATGCGGCGAAGGACAGGGTGATTTCCGGATGAAGGCGATGGAAGTCGGGGAGGCGCGGTACCAGCCAGACACTGGCCAGCGTGGGCACCACGGCCAGGCTGAGGTGCTGGCGGCCGGCGGCCCCGCGCAATTCCGACGAAATGGTTTCTATAGCATGCAATGGGCCGGCGGTGGCATCGGCCAGTCGGCGTCCCGCCTCGGTAAGCGTCAGTCCGTGGGCACTGCGCTTCATTAGCGGCTGGCCAAAATGTGCTTCGAGCCGGGAAATGGCGCGGCTGACCGCTCCCTGGGTCAGGCAGAGTACTTCCGCAGCCTTTGTGAAGCTGCCCAGGCGTGCTGCCGTGGCGAAGGCGTGCAATTCTGACATCGATGGCGAGTGAATCTTCATTACGGCGATACGAGACGAGGTGGTGAAAGGGTAGCATTACATTATGTAATACTGGCGTGAAATATAGTCGTTTGCCGGTAACAAGTAAATTGCAGATACTCCATTTTTGTCCTTCACACGTTACCGGAGTTTTTCATGTCCGCAACAATTACCGCAAAGTTGGTTCGCCGTGCCCTCGCCGGTGCTGCCATGTTCATGATGGGCTGTGCCGGCTCCGCCGTGGCGGCCGATTACCCATCCCATTCCCTTCGCATGATCGTACCGTTTGCCGCCGGCGGCTCGACCGATCTGGTCGGTCGTTTGATTGCCGAGTATGTCGGGCGTGAATTGGGTCAAGCCATTGTCGTGGAAAACAAATCCGGTGCCGGCGGTGCCATGGGTGCCGAGCAGATCGCGCGCGCCGTACCCGATGGCTACACCATCGGCATGGCCACGGTAAGTACCCACGGGGCGAATCCCGCCATTCACAAAGGCCTGAAATACGATGCGGTGAAGGACTTCGCACCCATTGCCAACGTAATGGGCATCCCCAGCATCTTTGCCGTCAACATGAAGGTACCGGCCAAGGATATGAAAGAATTCATTGCGCTGGCCAAGTCCAAGCCCATGGACTATTCGTTTGCCTCTCCGGGCGTGGGTTCGCTGGGCCATGCCAACATTGAAAACTTCATGATGCTCTCCGACATCAAATTGCTGCACGTGCCTTATCGCGGCGCGGGTCCAGCATTGAACGATGCATTGGCCGGCCAGGTCGACGCCATTACCGACAACTTGTCCTCGACCTTGCCGCATTTGCAGGAAGGTCGCTTGCGTCCGCTGGCGGTCCTGGGTGCCGAGCGTTCGGCCCTGTTGCCGGATGTGCCGACTTACATCGAGCTGGGATTTCCCGAGATGGGAACCGGCGGTTGGTTTGGCCTGGTTGCACCGGCAGGCACGCCCAAGGAAATTATCGATCGCTTGAACCAGGCCGTGCGCAAGGCCGCGGCCAGTCCGGAGTTCCAGGAACGCGCCAGGAAGGCGGGCGGTACGCTCATAACAAACTCGCCTGAAGAATTCGCCCAGGACATCGATGCTGCGCTGAAACGCTATGCCGCGGTAGCCAAAGCCGCCAACATCCAGACGAACTGATGATGTCGCAACCAGCCATTGAAGCTGTCCTCCGAATCGACCCGACCACCGAGGCGATCCCGATGGTCTGCGACTCGCCGCATAGCGGCACGACCTATCCGGCCGACTTTGGCCATGTCGTACCGCTGGCCTTGCTGCGCCAGGGCGAAGACACTCATGTCGAGGCCCTGTGGGCGGCGGCTCCGCAGCATGGAGCCACGCTTGTCGCTGCTACGTTCCCGCGTACTTATATCGACGCGAATCGCAGTCTCACCGACCTGGATCCGGATGCGCTGGATGGACAATGGCCGGAAGCCCTCTCGCCGGGCGAAAAGACGCGCCTGGGCAAGGGGCTGGTCTGGACGCGCATGGACGCCCGTAACCCGATCTACGAACGCAGGCTGAGCGTTGCCGAGGTGCGTCACCGCATCGACCACTACTACGCGCCGTATCACGCAGTGCTGGCCCAGGCCATCCAGGAACGCTATGAACAATTTGGCGCTTTGTGGCATATGAACCTGCACTCCATGCCCAACGATGCCTACGAACGGCTGGGCTTGCGCAGCGAGCATCCACTGGCGGATTTTGTGCTGGGTGACCGCGACGGTACGACTTGCGAGCCGGAATTCGTGCAACTGATCGAAGATGTATTGCGCGGCAAAGGCTATACGGTTGCCCGCAACGATCCGTATAAAGGCGTCCAGTTGATCGCGCAAATTGGACAGCCGGCGCTGCGCAGACATAGCCTGCAGATCGAGATCAGGCGGCCGGTCTATATGGATGAAGCCAGCCGCGAACGCAATGACGGATTCCATCGTCTTCAACGCGATCTCGGCGACCTTCTGGGCGAGGTTCGGGCTTACGTAAGCCGTCGCATCGGCTAAGCAGGTTTCCAGTCCAGCGACCAGGCGCCGGAACGCACGTTCTGCAACCAGAGGCTGCAGCTTAGCGTCTTGGCGTCCGTGATGGCGCCGTTGCTGCACGCTGCCAGGACGTCGTCCGCCGCCATGGGCAGTAATTCCAGGAATTCGTCGTCGTCCAGCTGTGCGTCGCCGGCAATCAGATCGCGTGCAAAGAGAATATGGATAATTTCCGTGGAGTAGGAAATGGCCAGATGCAAGGCGCCCGCATAGGCCCAGCTGCCGGCCGTATAGCCGGTTTCTTCCATAAGTTCGCGTTTGGCGCAGGCCAGCGGGTCTTCGCCGGGGTCCAGCTTGCCGGCCGGGAGCTCCGTCATGACCCGGCCCACCGGATAACGAAACTGGCGTTCGAGCAATACGGTGTCATCATCCATCAGGGCGATGATGACCACGGCCCCGGGATGGACGAAGTATTCGCGGGTGGCGCTGGCGCCGTCAGGCAGGCGCACCGTGTCTCGGCGCGCATTCAGGAAGCGACCCTCGAAGAGCGGTTCGCTGTGCAGCAGTGTTTCGGTCAGGTGATCGTCGGTGGTATCGGTCATGGCGGTGCGCAGTAAAGTTAATGGATAAGAAGCAGCCTTCCAAGGATACAATTGTTCATCCGTATTCCCCAGACCCAGGAAGACTCCCATGTCAAAAACAAAAATGTCGGGCATGCTGACTGCATGCCTTCTTGCCGCCGCCACATCAGCCTCCGTCGCCGCCAGTTGGCCGGAAAAGCCGGTCCGGGTCATCGTCGTATATCCTCCTGGCGGCGTCAGCGACACAGTAACGCGTGCAATCTCGGAAGAACTCAGCGTCCGCCTGAAGACACCGTTCGTGGTGGAAAACAAGGGCGGTGCGGGCGGAACGGTCGGCATGGCAGCCGTAGCAAAGGCCGAGCCTGACGGCTACACAATCGGGTTTTCATCAATCAGCCCGGTTGCGCTGTCTCCGCTGATTTCGAAAGTATCCTACGATCCCGCCAAAGATATTGCTCCGGTCGCCAGCGTCATGGTGTCCCCGGTGGTGCTGTTGGGAACCAGTGCATTCAAAGGCAAGAGCCTTCAAGACGTAATCAGTCAGTCCGAAGCAAACCCGGGGTCTTTGCGCTGGGCGACATCGGGGCCTGGCTCGGTAGGCCATCTAATGCTGGAACAGTTCCAGCACGATGCCAAGGTGAGCGTGACGCACGTGCCCTACAAGGGCAGCGGACAACAAACGAACGATGCACTGGGCGGGCAGTTCGAACTGATCTCGACCAATGTAAGTTCGGCGCTGATCGGGCATATACAGCGCGACGCACTTCACGCCGTCGCGATTGCCGCGCCCAAGCGGGCTGGTTTTCTGCCCGATGTGCCGACCTTCACTGAATTGGGTTATGCCAAGGCCAATAAAATGTCGGTCTTCGGTTTCTTCGCGCCCGGTGGTACGCCCGAGGACATCGTTACGCGCCTGAACACGGAAATCAACGCGGTCATTGCAACACCGAAAATCCAGGAAATGCTGACAGGTAGCAGCAATATACCCGTGACCGGTACACCGCAAGATTTTTCCGGTCAGATCGGCGATGAGCTCCAGGCGAATCGTGATCTGATACAAGGCGCGGGGCTTAAACTGCAATAAGTCCGCTTAGCTGCCCAAGTCTATCCCCGGATCGGCAGGTGTCGGCTTGTTGGTGCCGCTTTTCGGCTTTGTGGGGCGTTTCAGCCCCAGTTCGGGCAACAAGTCCTTTTCCTCTTCTTTTTCGTTTTGCCGTTGTTGCTTGGCTTTTCCTAAAGAAATGCTGCCGTCACCTGGTTCAAGTTTTGCGTTGGCCATGTCTTTGCTCCTCGCAGTGTTTTCACTGCGTTTTCGTGTTCATCACTGGTCGATCGGAATTGCTCGATGCGTTCAAGGCTGCGGTGGCACCGAGTGGCGCTGTCTTCAATACCCTTGTGTAGTTTTTTATGCCGGGGGACCACATCAAGGGGCGCCGTTCGCCGATCGGTTCGCCATTGCGTTCGTTTCGGTCTGATTTGATGTAGGCTCGATCCATATTGTTTCCTATGATGCGGTTATTGAAGGGTGGGTATAGGCCATAGCAAGTGCCGTGCCCGTCGTGTGTTCCCTGCAATGTTGGCGCGGCACGTCGCTTGCAGGTACTTGCGGAATTCCCTCCTGGAGCCCGCCATGTCAGCTGACGAGCCACAACGCAAATCCGACCAGCTTGCACCGGACGCCGGGCTTGAAGAGCTGCGCAACGCTGCGCAAGACTGCCGCGACTGTCCCATCGGCAAGCATGCTACCCAGGTGGTTTTCGGCGAAGGTGTGCTTGCCGCAAGGTTGATGCTGGTAGGCGAGCAACCGGGCGACCGCGAAGATATCCAGGGTCACCCGTTTGTAGGTCCTTCAGGGCATCTTCTGGATCGGGCATTGGAGCAACTGGGATGGGCGCGCGAATCAATATTCCTGACCAATGCGGTAAAGCATTTCAAGTTTCAACTGCGCGGCAAGCGACGCATGCACAAATCCCCGGCACAACGGGAAATCGAAATCTGTGCGCAGTGGCTGGACCGCGAGCTTGCCTTGCTGAGGCCCGAAGCGGCTGTGGCATTGGGTGCAACGGCGGCAAGGGCGCTTACCGGCCATCCCGTGGCCGTCATGCGGGAAAGAGGCAATTGGCTGGAGACCCCGGACGGGTTGCCAGTACTGGTGACGCTGCATCCTTCGGCCTTGCTGCGCGGGCCATCAGCGGAGCGCGAGCAGGCATTCGAGAGGTGGCTGGACGATCTGAAGAAGGCGTCCGCTTACGTGGAAAAGTGATGATGTCAGGCCTTTCATGTGCCATCCACTTCGGCGAAGAAAGTCTTGTGCACCGACCGGCCATTGGCATCGACCGCCACGACCACAGGCATGTTATGTACCGTGAACTCGTATATGGCTTCCATGCCCAGATCTTCGAAGGCGACTATTCGGGCCGATTGAACTGCCTTTGAGATAAGATAGGCGGCCCCTCCCACTGCCATCAAATATGCCGCGCCGGCCTGCTTGATCGCCGAAATGGCTATCGGACCACGCTCCGCCTTGCCGATCGTTACGAGTAAGCCCGTTTTTTCCAGCAACGCTGGCATGAACTTGTCCATGCGCGTGGAAGTCGTGGGCCCGGCCGGCCCGACTGCTTCCCCCTCGATTGGATCAACGGGGCCGACGTAGTAGATTGCGCGGCCACACAGTTTTACGGGCAAGGGTTGTTGACGTTCCAGCAAGTCGGCTAAGCGCTTATGTGCTGCATCCCGCGCCGTCAGCAACGTTCCTGAGAGCAAGATCGTATCGCCCGCCTTCCAGGTGGCTACTTCCGCAGGCGTCAGCGTGTCTAGGTTGACCGCTTTGCCTTCCAGTGCGGGAAGCGAATCCGGTATGCCGGACCACAGCGAGGGTGAGGGCGGCTCCAGTTTTGCAGGACCTGAGCCATCGAGTTCGAAGGTGATAAACCGTGTGGCTGCGCAGTTGGGAATTATCGCAACCGGAAGCAGCGCGGCGTGCGATGCGGCCTGTTCGATCTTGATATCGAGTACGGTGGTGTTTCCTCCCAGCCCCTGCGCCCCTATTCCGAGGCTATTGATGCGTTCGAAGAGCTCGAGCCTCAGTTCGTCAACAGGGCTCTGGGGGCCTTGCTTCTGTAATACATGCATGTCGATGGGCGAGAACAATGCGTGTTTGGCCATGATCATGGCTTGTTCCGGGCTGCCTCCAACACCAATGCCCAGGACGCCGGGCGGGCACCATCCAGCGCCCATCGCAGGTATTTGGCCTACCACCCAATCGGCGACGGAGTCGCTGGGGTTCAGCATGGTGTAGCGGGCCTTTACGTCGCCACCACCTCCTTTCGCGGCGACGGTCATGCCAACTGTATTGCCTTCGACCATCTCAATATGGACAATGGCCGGCGTGTTGTCTCGTGTATTGGTCCGGCAACCAAGAGGGTCTTGAATCATGGACGCCCGCAAGGGATTTGATGTCGAGCCGTAAGCCCGGGCGACAGCCTGATTAGCCAGCTTTTGGAGGCTCGGGGTGATATCGCTTTGCTCGTCGCGTATGCGTGCGTCCATGCCCAAGCGGAAAAACACGTGCACGATGCCGGTGTCCTGGCACACCGGACGCCTGGCCGTTGCACAAAGCTTGCTATTGATCAGTATCTGCAGCAAGGCGTTGCGGGCAGGGCCATGCGTTTCAGCTTCATATGCCTGTTTCAGTGACTGTACGAAGTCTGCGGGATGGTAGTAGCTTATGAATTGCAATGCATCTGCAATGCTGTCTACCACGTCGTTTGCGCGTATTGTCCGTGTCGTCATCGCGAAGTTCTTTATTTGAGTTTGATGCCTGCTTCTTTTATGACTTGTGCCCAACGCTTGCCTTCATCCGCGGTGTATTGCTGGAAGGCTTTTGGGGCATAGTCTGCATCGGACAGCAAGAGGATGCCCTGGTCGGACATTTTCTGTGTAAATGCTTTGTCCTGCATCATGGTTTGGTAAGCCGACGACAGTGTGTCGATGACATTGGATGGAGTACCTTTGGGTGCGTACAGACCGTACCACGTTGATACCTGGAATCCGGGAACCGCTTTCTCCTTCATGGTGGGAACGCCCGGGAACTGGTCCATTCGCTTATCCGACGTCAGGCCCAGCGCGCGAACTTTGCCGCCTCGGGTCTGTGGAAGCGCCGTGTTGGTTTGGTCGAACATGGCGTCTACCTGTCCGCCCATCAGGTCGTTCAGCGCCGGCCCTGCTCCCTTGTAGGCGATCGGAGTTATTTTCATCCCTGCCTTGCTGGCAAACATCGCCGCTACAAGATGAGAGGTCGATCCTACCCCCGCATTACTGAAGTTGAGCTGTTCCGGATTTGCCTTGCCGAAAGCCACCAGCTCGTCGATAGTCTTGTAGGATGAGTTTTCTCCTACCAACAGTACCAGCGGCGTGTCGGGAAACCGGAATACAGCCTCGAAGTCTTTCACCGGGTCGTAGCGAAGCTCCGAATACAGGGACGGCGCTGCAGCCATGTAGCCGATGTGCCCCACCAAAAAGGTATACCCATCCGGATCGGAGCGGGCTGCTGCTGTGGCGCCTATGGTGCCACCTGCGCCCGGCTTGTTCTCGACCAGAATAGTTTGCTTTATCTCCTGGGACAACCGGTTGGCGATGTTCCGGGCCATGGAGTCTGTGGGTCCGCCGGCCGAGAACGGTACGATCCACGTGATTGCACGACTAGGATAGTCGTCGGCCGCATGAGCGGCGATGGGGCTGAGCAGTGTAGATGTAGCGAGAATTGCGATCCATTTTTTCATTGATGTCTCCTGCGTATGTGGTTAGCGGGCCGATAGTGACCCAGTGAGTCAAGCAAAGTGACGCATGCGGTCCACCATTTTCTGAGCTGATCCCAGATAGTTCGCGGGATCGCATAAGTCATTGATGGTGGAGCGGTCGAGTCTGGATGAAACCGATGGATCATCGTGCAGCACTTCCGACAGAGCACGGCCTTCGGTTGCTGCTTTACGGCAGGCGTCGTAGACGACGTCGTGTGCCGTCTGGCGCCCTATGTGTGGGGCGAGTCCCATCATTACTGCTTCCGCAACAATCAATCCGCCGGATATGGCGAGATTGCGCCGCATGCGCTGCGTGTCTACTTCGAGTCCGGCGAGCATGAATTTCGCCTGATGCAATGACCCGGCAGTAAGCACGAATGCCTCGGGAATGGCGGACCATTCAATATGCCACGGGCCGGTGGCACGTTCGAAGTCCTGCATGATGGAGTCCAGCGCGAGTCCGGCGTGTTGACGTACAGTCTTGGATGCGCTCCACATCAGTTCACATGAAATAGGATTGCGCTTTTGCGGCATTGTGCTGGAGGCACCGCGTCCTTTTACGAAGGGTTCGAAGGCTTCGCCGAATTCGTTTGTCATCATGATCATGACATCGACAGCGATTTTCCCCAGTGAGGCCGTAACCAGTCCGAGGAACTGGACGGCTTCTGCCAACCCATCACGTGCGACGTGCCATGTAACCGGTGTGGCGCCCAATTTGAGTTCTGTCATGAGTTCGGCGTGTACCGCCAGGCCATCATCGCCCAGAGACGCCAAGGTACCCGCGGCACCGCCAAATTGGCCGACCAGTACGCGCGGTTTCAATTGCATTAAGCGTTCACGATGGCGTCGTATCATCAGCAGCCAGACAGCAGCCTTATAGCCAAACGTGATAGGAAGCGCATGCTGAAGGTGCGTGCGTCCAGCCATCGGGGCATCGCGATAGCGTTCCGATAGCGAAACCAGCAGGCCATCGATCTCTTCCAGGTCCGCTTCGATGATGGCCAGTGCATCGCGGATCTGTAACACCGTTGCGGTGTCCATGATGTCTTGTGTTGTCGCCCCCCAGTGAAGGTATTCCCCTTCCGGCCCGCAAAGCTTGGATAGCTGATGGACGAGCGGCAGAATCGGATAGCCGACGATCTCGGTCTCTTCTTTCAGGATATGCATGTCGATCTGGGACGCGTCTGCTCGCGCGGCAATGGCCTGGGCGGCAGCCTCGGGGATAACGCCCAGCTTTCCCTGCACCACAGCCAGGGCGACCTCGGTTTCGACATAGCGGCGTACAGTTGCGGCATCGTCGAATACGGCTCGCATTGCAGGAGTGCCGAACATGTCTTTGAAGATCGCTGATTCGAGAACGGAAATGGGCATGATTAATGTTCGTCCATATTAAGTTGTTCGAACATATTAATGTGTGCTGTACTTGCTTGTCAATGCACTTTCATTAACTATTTCGGCTTAGGCATTCAGCGTTGTTCTAGCTCGCATACAGGCTAAAATCAGCAGAACTTATTGCTTATCCATGTCATGACAGCCATCCGCTATACCAAGGTTTCAGAAATTCTGGCGCGCCGCATCGCCGAAGAGCGTTATCCCGTCGGCTCCCTGATGCCCACTGAAAAAGATCTGATGGCAGAGTTCAATACCAGTCGACACACAGTCAGGGCGGCCCTGCGCCAGTTGCAGGAAGCGCGGCTGGTTTCCCGCCGGCGTGGAAGCGGCACCATAGTCGAAGCCAAGACATCCAGTGCCGGGTTTAACCAGTCCCTTACTTCGCTCGAAGATCTCGTCTACTTGGCCGCGACAACGCCCAGGCAGCTACGCGCGGCGAAGCAAGTGGTCGTGGATATTGATTTGGCCCAAGTGCTTGGGGTTGGGGGAGGAACGCGCTGGCTCCGGTTCAGTTCTACCCGCCACGGAGAAGATGGGAATCCGATTGTTTGGACCGATGTCTATGTAGATCCACAATACAGCGGGATAAAGAGGGTCGTTGAAGAGACTCCGGATCGGCTGATCTCAGAGCTGATTGAAGAAAAGTATGGCCGGCGAATTACCTCGGTGGGACAAGACATTACTGCCTGCGCAATGCCCCCATCCGTGGCAAAACTCTTGAAGGTCGAGCCCGATTCACCTGGCCTGTTCATTCTCAGGCAGTATCGCGATGCGGCCAGCGAGCTCGTCGCTGTATCAGTGTCCTATCATCCCGCCGGACGCTACAAATTCTCGACTACGCTAATCCGTCAAACATAGCCTGGCGCGCGACACCAAATGCAATGCTGCAACAGATATGAAGGCTAGGCAAGTCACTTGCTGCACGCCGTGGATGCCCAGACTGTCTGGGTTTTCAGGAGAATAACGTGAAATACCTTGCAACCTTACTTCTCTCGCTGGCCCTGGCTGCGCCGACCGTGGTCAACGCCCAGGCCGCGAGCGTTAGCGAGCGGGACGCACGCTTCCTCCAGGCAGCGGCGAACTCCGGCCTCTTTGAGATGCAAGCCAGCCAGTTGGCCATACAGGCAGCAAGCCAAGAGCGCATCAAGGAATTTGCGCGAATGATGCTGGTGGAGCACGAGAAAATCGATGGTGACCTCAAGAGCCTGGCCATGATGCGAAACATCGAGCTGCCGATAGACCTTGAGGGAGATCGCCAAGATACGCTGGACGCGCTGCAACAGGACACAGGTGCCGGTTTTGATAAACGATATGTCGAGCAGGTGGCCGTCGAAGCACACAAACAAGCCGTAACGCTGTTCACGGAAGCGTCTGAAAAGTCCGAAGACGATGAGATCAAGGCGTTTGCGGGCAAGGCGCTAAAGACACTGCAGCAGCATCTCCAGCATGCACAGAACCTTGCGGAGGCCGCGTTTCGGTAATCCCCACTTTTCGATCATGGAGGGGCGACCATGTTCAGATCGATATGGGCCATTATGGCGGTGTGCATTGCCGCGTTCAGCCTTACCAGCATTGCAGCAAACGCGCCGGTATCCGCCAGGGCTGGCGATGCATTCAGCCAGCAGCAAAAGCAGGCATTCATTGACGCGCTCAAGCCCCGGCAGGAAGACAGGCCGCTGATAGCTATTCTTGCCTTGAACGAAGGCACTGAAATGACGGATCTGCTACTGCCTCACGCTCTGCTCAAGCGCGCCGACGTGGCCGATGTACAGCTTGTTGCGCCGCATTCCGGTCGGGTGAATCTGTATCCCCCGGCGCTGCAAATTGAAAGCGCACAAGATACTCACCGCTACGACCAGGATCACCCCGGCGGTGCCGACTACATAATCGTGCCGGCGATGGAGCCCGATAATGATCCTGCCGTAACGGCGTGGCTTCGTGGGCAGGCGAAACAGGGAGCGATAGTCATTGGCGTTTGTTCCGGCGTACGGGTGGTAGGGCAGGCCGGTCTGCTTGACGGGCGGCGCTTCACCGGCCACTGGTACGACCGCAGCACGCTGCTTGAGTACCCGGGTGTCACGTATGTCCCGCAGCAGCGCTACGTGGCCGACCGCGGCGTCGCCACGACCACCGGCATTTCGGCGTCGGTGCCGGTCACGCTTGCGCTGATCGAGGCAATCGGCGGTCAGGAAAAGGCCCAGGCGCTGGCTGCCGAGATAGGTGTGGAGTCATGGGGCCCCGAGCATGACAGTGATCGCTTCGGTCTTAATTCAGGGCGCGCCTGGAGCTACATGATGAACAAGGCGGCATTCTGGCGTGGCGAAGAGTGGGTCGTCGACGTGAAGGATGGCATGGATGATGTCGCCTTGGCACTGGCGGCGGATGCCTGGTCGCGTACCGGGCATGTCAGCATCCAGGCCGCATCACCAGCCGGTCCGGTGACGTTGCGCAGCGGATTGGTGCTGGTGGCGCGACCCGCTGACAAGGCTATGCACCGCTTGCCCCTTTCTTCGGAGCTCAAGCCCATGAACCAGTTGGACCGCACGCTAAGCCAGATTGCCGAGCGCTATGGCGCCAAGCAGCGGGACTGGGTGATGCAGGAGATGGAATACGCAGGAAGATAGCGTGGGAGCCAGTCCTTAGTCAAACACTAATGACAGGTGCGTTGCGACGCCCGCGAGGGCGCCGTCGCCTACCGCCAGGGCCACGGAACCCGATGGCCTTGCCGCGTCTCCGCAGGCGAATACTCCCGGTACTGACGTCTCCTTGGACAGGTCAGTTCGGATGAAGGGGCCGCAGCTGCCTTCCTCGATGTCGCAGCCCAGCTGTTCGGCCAGCGTACTGGCGAGCGTGGTTTGTGGCGTCGTGAAAAGGCCTTTCAGCGCAATGAGACGGCCATCGGTCAATTCGACATTGGCCTCTTCGCCCAGGACACGCGCAATAGGCGTTCGCTCTATGGATGCCCCCCGGTCTTGCAATTTGCGCAACTGATCCGGTTCCGGCGCGAATGACTCATTGATGAAGAACGTCACCTTTCCCCAATCGGGCACCATCAGGCCGTGGTGCATGGATCCTTCCGAGGTGGCCAGCACGCCGATATTGCCTTCGTCCAGTTCGTAGCCATGGCAGTAAGGACAGTGGAATACACTTTTACCCCACCGCTCGGGCAGGCCTGGAATGTCCGGCAAATGGTCGATGACGCCAATTGCCAGTATCAGCCGTTGCGCAGCGTGGGTCTCACCGGAGTCAACCGTGACGAGGAATGAATCGCTGCGGGCTTCGACCCGTGTGGCACAAGCCTGTACACAGTGAACGCCCGGGTAAGCCAGCACCTCGCGGCGCGCTTCCTGCGCAATACCCGCCGCTGAGCGGCCGTCATGGGTTAGGAAGCCGTGGGAGGTTTCGGCATACCGGTTCCGTCGTTGTCCGGCGTCGATAACGCAGACTTTGCGACGCGTACGCGCAAGCTGCAGGGCAGCCGATAGGCCGGCATAACTGCCGCCCACTATGATGACATCGCAATCCATGTCTGTGTCCCGATCGTTATGAGCCAAGACGTCATCATCAAGCGGCGTGCCCAAAGAGCGATCGGTAGGCAGGTTTTACACAATATCGGCGTCAGGTGTTTAGCCGCGGGCACGCTGCCCGGTCGATTACCAGATGCCCTTGCCGTCGTTAAGGTAAAGAAAGCCGCGCACGATGCGGTAGATGTACCAAATGCCGACGACGAACATGACAATGAAGCCGATGTACACCAACGCCAGTATCAGGGCGACGATGGACCATAGCACGCCATACCAGAAGGTGCGTATCAGGAAACTTAGGTGTTCAGCATAGATGGTTCCTGAATATTCTTTGCGCTTCAGGTAAGCCACGATCAGGCCGATGACCGTTGGCACGCCGCCCA
The DNA here is from genome assembly GCF_002849655.1 of Pollutimonas subterranea. Lineage (GTDB taxonomy): Bacteria > Pseudomonadota > Gammaproteobacteria > Burkholderiales > Burkholderiaceae_B > Pollutimonas > Pollutimonas subterranea. The sequence goes on along the minus strand of NZ_PDNW01000004.1, from coordinate 132,834 downwards.
GGAACAAGCCCAAGGCGTACAAACCATAAACGATCATGGTGTAATTCTTGAAAGACTTCAGCTGTTCGTCATTGACCGGGGAGTGCCCGGTCGTCGGGGCCGCTGTAACTACGTGATGGTTGTCTGGTTGCATTTGGGTCGACTTGAAATTGTTGAGGTAGCACTACGGTCGCACCGATTATACGTAGGCGGGCACCGGACCGTATTTTGCCGTCGTCTTAAGCTTCGATTTCGCGCACGACGCGGCAAGGATTGCCTGCCGCGAATACATCATCGGGTATGTCCTTGGTGACGACACTGCCTGCGCCGATAACAGAACGTGCGCCGATGCGTACGCCGGGGCAGATAACAGCGCCGCCTCCCACCCACACGTCGTCGCCTATCTCGATGGCCTTGCCCAATTCCAGTCCGGTCCTTCGGTCGGCCGCCCGCATGGGATGCGTGGCTGCGTAAATCTGCACCGCTGGCCCGAAGAGTACACGTGCGCCTATGCGTATCGGGGCGACATCCAGGACCACGCAATTGAAATTGAAGAAGACATCGTCCCCAAGCGTTATATTGCCGCCGTAGTCGCAGAAGAATGGCGGTTCTATCCAGGTATTTGCTCCGCAGTTGGGTATCAGGTCCTTGATCAACTCGGGGCGCGCCTCGAGATCCTCCGCAGAAGCCTCGTTCAATCTTTTGAGAAGAATCCGGCGTTGCCGGCGCTCTTCGCATAGCTGGGGGTCAAACGCATCGTAGAGCTCACCGCCCAACATTTTCTCTTTTTCGGTTTGCATCAGGCCTCCGCTGCAGTGTGCATGATCAAGGGCCGCCGTAGCGGCCCGCCCTGGCAACAACGCCTGTTCAGGCTCGATTACTTTCCTTCCGGCAGAGCCCACGCAATAACGCTGTCGCCCAGTTTGGTCTCCATACGGTCGTGCCCGCCAATCGCGGCGACGATGTACTGGCGCCCGTTTATTTCGTAACTCAGCGGGTTGGCTTGCGCGCCGGCGGGTATCCTCACTTCCCAGAGCAGTTCGCCGGTCTCGGTGGAAAAGCCGCGCAGGAACTGATCCAGGCCCGCGCCTACGAAAGCAAGACCGCCGGCCGTCGTGAGCGATCCACTGTTATTGGGCGTGCCCATTTCAAGCTTGATGTGAGATTTGATTCCAAGGGGCCCGGCATCGTAGCCCGTACCCAGCGGCCGACGCCAAATGACTTCTTTGGTGCGCAAGTCAGTACCCGATATATAACCCCAGGGCGGTGCGATACAAGGCGTGTTCAACACGGACATCCATGGTTTTTTGCGGGCGCCGTATTTCGAGCCCATTTGAGCCATATATCCCGGTGTTTCGCTTTTGCCGCGAAAGACCGACACCACACCCAGTTCATCCATTTTCTCTCGGGTATAAACCTGTTCCGTATAGGGAAGCCGGTTGCTGTTCATGATGAGGATACCGCGCTGTATATCAACCGATACGCCGCCCCAGTTGATGCCGCCATGGTTGCCGGCGAATGCGAGCGATCCCTGCAGGGTGGGAGGTGTATATGGACCGTCGTAGCGCAGGCGCATGAATTCGATCCGGCACTGCAGTTGGTCCAGGGGCGTGATGCCCCAGGCATCGCTTGCCTTCAGGACTTCCATGTCCTTGCTCGGCGCACCGACCGTGTTGGGCATTTCGGGCGACAAAGGCTGCGTGGCAGCCGTGAATTCATCGGTATCCGTGCCTTGCGGAACAGGGGCCTGGACCACGGGAAGAATAGGCTCGCCGGTGGCCCGGTCCAAGACATAGACCTGGCCATTCTTGCTGGCCTGCAATACTGCCGGGCGCGTGCCATTGGCGGTCGGGAAATCGATCAGGTTGGGTTGCGGGCTGAGATCGAAGTCCCACAGATCGTGATTGACTGTCCGGAAATGCCAGCGCTCCTGGCCGGTCGCCGCGTCAAGGGCCACCAGCGAGGCGGTGTATTCCTCCTCCTGCTCGGTCCGGTCCGCACCATAGAAATCACTGGCCGGGTTGCCGGTGGGCAGGTAGACCAGGCCCAGCTCGTCGTCACCCGCCAGCAGCGACCATACATTGGGTGTGCTGCGCGTATAGGTTTCACCCGGTGGCGGGGGAGTGGTGACGCCCGGGCGGCCCAGGTCCCAGGCCCAGCGTTGTTCACCCGTCACCGCGTCGTATCCGCGCACGACGCCCGATGGGGCGTCCCTTTCCGTTCCATCACGGACCTGGCCGGTGCCGATGATGGCAACGCCGCGCATGATCAGTGGCGGCGAGGTCGGTGCGACGAAACCGGGCAAGTCGTTGCCGGTTCCCTCATTCAAGTCGATATAGCCCTGTTCACCAAAATCCGTGCACAGCTCGCCCGTTTCGGCATCGAGGGCGCCCATGCGACCGTCGACCATGGGCCAGATGATGCGCTTGCCGCATTGGGCGGCCGAATCCGCAGCCTGGAAGTAGGCGACGCCGCGGCAGGTGCTGGCCGCTATATTGCTCATGGCTTCGCGATCGACCTCGGGATCGAACCGCCACTTTTCCGTGCCATTGGCGGCATCGACTGCAATGACTATCTGGCTCGGCGTACACACGTACAGCGTGCCGTCCACCATCAGTGGCGTGTTCTGAAAGGCGTATGAATACTTGGCGTCCTCCGGCTTGTTGTCGCCGGTATGAAAGTGCCAAGCCTCTTCCAGCTGATGCACATTGTCGGGTGTAATTTGTGCGCTCGGGCTGAATTTATGCGAAAGATTGGACCCGCCATACGAGGTCCAGTTGCTCGCATCATGGTTGGCAGCGACGTTGCCGTCGGGCGAGGACACGGTGGCGCTGCTGAAGGGTTCTGCGGGGCGATTTTGCGCCAGCGCGGGATCCGCAAGCTCTATATTGGATGGGTTAAGCAGCGGAAACACCATCAGCGCAATCATTACCAGCGGCAGTACGCCCGCGCTAGCCAGGTATAGCGGTTTGCTCAACCCACGGAAAGTTCGCGTCACCACGATCCAGAAAGCGAGGAGCAACAGGCCAAAGCCGCTAATCCAGGCCAGGCGCGGTATCAACGACCAGCCGTCCAGGCCCACTTCCCATAAGGCCCAAACCAGGGTAAGCAGCGACGCGACACCAAATACAAGAACTCCTGTACCGCGGCGTAAGGCCAGCAGCACGCCAGCCGCGACGGTGGCAATGCCCATTAAGGCGTAATACCATGAGCCGCCCTCGAAGATCAGGATGGCGCCGAGCCCCAGCATTGCAGCGCCGAAAAGAATCAGCAGCAGCGTATAAAGCCAGAAAGCCCAGAGCGCGACGCGCGAGACAGAGTTGCGGTGTTCTTGCATGATTGTTCCTCCTTAATCTGGAGGCGGCAAGCAAGTTGCATTCCTGTGGCGATACGCGCGCCGGCTGGCGGCTTGCGTCAGAAGCTGCCGAAAATCGTACCGAGCGTAATGACCGTGATCAGTGCAACCATTGGGACGGCCATCGTTACCGCGGCAATGTTCAGGTAGGACTGACGGTGGGTAAGCTTGCAGATAGCCAGCAGCGTGATGATGGCACCACAATGCGGCAAGGTGTCAAAGCCCCCGGCGGCCATCACGGCCACGCGGTGCATCAGCGCGGGATCGATACCGGCCGCTTCCGCCATGCGCAGATAATCCGGACCCAGCGTCTGCAGCGCAATGCTCAAACCCCCGGACGACGAGCCGGTAATTCCTGCCAATACGTTCATGGCAATGGCTTCGGATATCAGCGGATTGCCAGGAGTCACGTTCAGTACGGCATCGCGAATGATGGCAAAGCCCGCCAGACCCGCGATAACGGCACCGTAGCCAACCTCGGAGGCCGTGTTGAACAGCGGCAGCATGAAACCATACACGCCCTTGTTGACGGTTCCGCGCAAATCGGTCCAGTGACCCAGGCGCGACACGATGAGTGTTGCACACGCCACGGTAAGGGCAATGATAAGGGCCCACAGTCCGATCACCTTGGCCGGCGTTATATGCGGAAAATGGTCCGTCACAAAGCTCATGTCCATGCGCGGAAACACCACATAGGTGAAGAGCGCGTTCACACCAATGACAAGAATGAGCGGCAGCACGGCCAAGGCTAGCGGCATGTGCGACAGCGCGCCACGATCCAGGTCTCCGCTTGCGGCATCATCCCCATCATCTTCATGCTGACCATAGCCTTCGCCAGCCAGGCGGGCGCTGTTCGCGCGGCTGCGCAGCCACCACAGGCCTCCGAACAGCATGATGGCGGCTCCAATGAGCCCCAGACCAGGCGCCGCAAAGACGTTGGTGCCGTAATAGGGAATGGGGATGGCGTTCTGGATGGCGGGTGTGCCGGGCAAGGCCGTCATGGTGAAGGTGAAGGAACCGAGCGCAATGGTGGCCGGCACCAGTCGTTTCGGAATGTCGGCGGTGCGGAAAAGATCCTTGGCGATAGGGTAGATGGCAAACGCGACGACGAAAAGCGATACGCCCCCATAGGTAAGGATCCCGCAAGCCAGCACAACCGTGACGATGGCATGCTTATCGCCAAGTTTGTCGACGATCCAGCGCGAAATTGTGTGGGCGGCGCCGGAGTCCGCCATCAACTGGCCGAACAGCGCACCAAGCAGGAAGATGGGCAGGAACTGGATCACATAATTGCCCAGTGCCTTCATGAATGTATCGGTATAGGTGGGCAGGTAGATGCCAATGTCACCGGAGAGCAGAACCGCCAATGCGGCCATCAGTGGCGCCAGAAGCAGTACGGTAATGCCTCGATAGGCCAGGTACATCAGTAATAACAGGGAAACGACAATCGCCAAAGTGCTGGCCATGCTGAAAAACTCCGAGATAGAAAGCTGCAACGATGCCCTGTCGGGCAGGGGGAGTGTAGCAGCCGCCTATTCCAGTGTTTTACGGGACAAAGCGCGTCGCACCAGGGACTTTGCTTGTTAGCGCCGGCCTTCCGTCATCATTTTGACGGCGAGACCCGCCAGAACGGTACCCATCAACCAGCGCTGAACGAACATCCATCCCGGACGGCGGATCAGGAAGCCGGCGATAGAACCCGCTGCAATGGCAATCACCGTGTTCACGCTGATGCTGATAGCAATTTGGGTGGAACCCAGGACGAGCGACTGCATAAGGACGCTACCGTTTTCTGGGGTGATGAACTGAGGCAGCAGGGATAGGTACATCACTGCAATCTTAGGATTCAGGAGATTCGTGAAAAACCCCATCATGAATAGCTTGCGGGGGCTGTCTTCGGGTAGATCACGTAGCTGGAAAAGCGAGCTGCCGCCGGGGCGTACCGCATTCCACGCGAGCCACAACAAGCAGAGGGCCCCTGCGAACCGGAGTGCATCGTAGGCATAGGGAACCGCCATGACCAGAGTGGTGATGCCCAGTGCTGCGGACGCCATGTAAAAGACAAAGCCTAGCGCGATGCCCCCAAGCGAAGTCAGCCCGCTACGCCACCCTTGGCAGATCGAGCGCGAAATCAAATAAATCATGTTTGGCCCAGGGGTGAGGACCATGGCCAACGAGATGAGAGCAAAGGCAACGAGATTGGGTGTATCCGGCATGGCAATTCTCCGTCAGAGGAAAGGATGCCCAGGCGCACGGCTTCAAATGCCCGCACTCCCCGATGGTTTTCCATCTTGAGCGCCAGTCATGCAAGCATTCTGGATAATAACGTATGCTTGATGTTGCGGTGCAAATTGGGTATGGATATAGCAATACCCCGCAGGCGTACCGTCAGATGGCCGGATCCATTTCCAAGGCGCGGGCCGCCACCACGGCGGGATCATTCAGCAGAATCTGTGCGAATTCGTGTATTTGACCCTTGTGTTGAGCGTCGCCTTGCATAAGCAGGTGAAGATGACGCACGGCCCAGGGCTCGGCGATGGGAACCGACTGTATGCGACCCGCCATGATTCTGTTGTGCGCGACGCTCTGTGGCACGATCGCAAGCCCCACTCGCGCCTCCACCAAGTACAGCACAGAAGAGAAATCCTGAACATGCACACGGGCGTTGAACGCGTGGCCGTCGCGCTTGGCTTGGGCATCGAGGAATACAAAGTTGCTGCTTTTGCGATCCACGCTCACCACGTCGTGCTGCAGCATTTCGCGCAGGCTGATGCTGGCATGCCCCACTACGGGATGATCATTGGGCACCACGCAGACCAGCCGGTCAATGGCATACAGATCCGAAAGCAATCCTTCAAACCGCGACCGGGCAGGACCCGCCACCACACCTATGTCGGCGTCGCCGGCCTGGATCATGGTGGGGATGGACAGACTGTCTTTTTCTCGCAGGTCCACATTGATGCTGGTGTTGGCAACCAGGAAGCGGGCCAGGCTGGGAATAATGAAACCGTTTAGCGCACTGCTGTTTGCCAGCAGTCGAATGCTGCCTTTCAGATTGCGTGAGTAGTCGCATAGCTCATTGTGCATGACCTCTACGTCGACCAGCAGCCTGCGGGTATGGCGCAACAGAACCTCACCCGCTGGCGTCAGCATCATGCCTTTGGGCGTGCGGTCGAACAGGGCGCTACCCACTGCATATTCCAGGTTCTTGAGGCGGTAGCTGGCCGACGATGCGGTCATGTACATGGCCGATGCACCCGCCGAGAGATTCTGGGCGTCGACGATGGCCTTGAACAGGCGCAGGTCTTTCAGTTCGTATCGCATGCGTTCACCCGCCGTGGCAATCACGTATAAAGGGTCCACAGCATAACGCTGGCCATGGCGGGGAACAAGCTGGCTTTACTTTGCCGCGGCGCGGCGTGCCTTCTCTTCCACAAATTTGCCCATATAACGCTGTGGCTCTCCGGTGGTAAATGCCGCGGCGAATTCATTGACGCCATTACGTATCGAGGCCTCCAGCGGCTCGTCTTCCCATTCACGCAACAGGCGCTTCTGCTGCGCCAGTACCTGGGTGCCCAGCTGGGCGAGGCCATCGGCCACGCGCGTGATTTCCGTATCCAGGTGGTCCGGTTCGACGACGCGGTCGAGCAGGCCCCAGGCCAGCCCTTGCTGGGCGTCCGCCACTTCGCCCGTCAATAACATCCATGAGCTTCGCGCCTTTCCGATGAGGCGAGGCATGAGAGCGGCATGAATGATGGACGGGATGCCGACCTGTACTTCCGGCATCCCAAGCCGAGCGGCTGTGGACCCAATGCGCAGGTCACACGCTAGCGCGAATTCCAGTCCCCCTCCCAGCGTCCAGCCGGGTATCCGTGCAATAACGGGAATGGATAGCAGGCGCACACCTTCGCACAGCTGACGCAACTTTTCGATAAAGACCGCTGCGCTTTGCTGATCAAGTTTGGCCATTTCCTTGATGTCCGCGCCGGCCACGAACGCCTTGTCGCCATGACCGCGCATGATCAGCACACGAACAGCGGGCGTGCGTGCAACATGCTCAAGGGCTGCCAGCAAGCCTTCAATAACGGGCGTACCCAGAATATTCAAGCTACCCGCATTGCAGATTGTCAGTGTGCCGACGCCGTTGGGAGCAACGGCAAGCGTGGCGTGTGTGTTTTCGTATTCCATTCCTGTTTCCCGGTTCGGTTTAAGGGCTGCGTATGCTTACAACTTCTCGAAGCCGATAGCCTTGACGACCTCTTGCCATTGTTCGTTGGACGACTTGATCATGTCGGCAAATTCACCGCGCGTCGTGTAGTCGGGCACCGCACCTTGCTTTTCGATTTGTGCGATGACCTCAGGATCCTGCAACACCTTCTTGACGGCCAGATTCAGTGTTTCCAGGACGTCCTCGGGTACATTGGCCGGTGCGGCCAATCCGAACCAGGATGGAGTATTCATCTGCGGGTAGCCCACTTCCGCATAGGTGGGCACATCGGGCATGCTCTTGACCCGTTCCGGTGCAGCCACCGCCAACGCACGTACTTTACCGGCCTGGATTTGGCCAGCGGACGAAGGCAGGTTGTCGAACACCACTTGTATCTGGCCCGCCAACAAGTCGATCATGGCTGGTCCCAGGCCCTTGTACGGCACGTGCAGTATTTCGGTGCCGGTAATCGACAGGAAACGCTGGCCAAACAGGTGGCTGTAGCCGCCGTTACCCGAAGATCCGTACGCCATGTCGCCCGGGTTCTTTTTGAGCGCGGCGATCAGCTGGTCGAATGTCTTGATGTCGGAGTCGGCGTTTACGTCCAATACGCCGAGCACATTGGCCAGATTGCTGATGGGTGCGAAATCTTTCGACGGGTTGTAGCTGGGGTCTTTTTGTACGCTTGGATTCACCGCATGTGAGCTTTCCACGGCCATGACTATGGTGTACCCGTCGGGCCTTTCTCTAGCTGCATGCGCGCTGCCCAGGGCACCGCCCGCTCCTGGCTTATTGATGATGACGACAGGCTGCCCAAGCGCTTCGCCCAGCCTGGGGGCGACGATGCGCGCGATCAAATCGGTGGTGCCCCCGGGTGCATATGGCACGATGAACTGCACGGGTTTTTCCGGGTAAGCAGCCAGTACGGCGGCGGGAGCCACGCATAGTGTGGCTATCAGGGTGTACTTGCTGGCTTTCTTGAACATGGGACACGCTCCTCTTTGGTTTATGGCTTTGATAATCTGGTTTTTGGGTGGTTATGCCGCCGGTAACGACGCGAGCACTTCTTCGGTATGTTCACCGAGCTGCGGCACTGGCTTGACGGGCGCACGGCGTGATTGTGGATCAGACAACATGGGGTTGCGCACGATCGGCATGTCGCCGTATTCAGGGTGATGTGTCGTACGCAGCATTTCCCGGTGTACGACTTGTTCATCACTAAAGACTTCATCCAGGCTATTGACCGTGCCCCAGGAAATACCGCGGGCCTGCAACTGACGGCCCCAGTATTCGCGCGGCGCATCAAGAAATACACTGGCCAGAATGCCCCGCAAGTCAATCAGATTTGCCAGCCTGTCCGCATTGCTGCTGAATTTCGGGTCATGCGCCCAATGCGGCTGATCGATCATCTGGCAAAGCCGCGTGAACTGCTCGTCGTTCCCCACCGCCAGGATGAAATAGCCGTCCGAAGCCTGGAACACTTCGTAAGGCGCCAGATTGGGGTGCGCATTTCCGCTGCGCTCGGGCGAGCTGCCCGATACCAGGAAATTTGAAGCTTGATTTGCATTCATGGCCACGGCGACGTCCAGCAGGGCAATATCCAGATACGTGCCCCGGCCGGTCTTGCTGCGTTGATACAAGGCTGCCAGCACCGCCGATGTGGCGTACATGCCGGTGGTCACATCCACCACGGCCACCCCGGCACGCAAGGGTCCCGCACCGGGTTCGCCATCGGCACGCCCGGTATAGCTCATTAATCCGCCCAGCCCCTGGAAAATGTAGTCGTAGCCAGGACGGTCCGCCTTGGGACCGTCCTGGCCGTAGCCGGTAATCGATAAATACACGACTTCGGGATTCAGCGCCCGCACACTTTCGTAGTCCAGGCCATATTGTTTCAACGTGCCCACGCGATAATTTTCGACGACCACGTCGGCAGTTCTGAGTAATTGCAACAACTTCTGCCGGTCGCTTTCGGCCTTGAAGTCCAGACATACCGACTTTTTGTTACGGTTGCAGCACATGAAGTAGGCCGACGTTCGCTCGCTGCCGTCGTTGGACATCATGAAGGGTGGTCCCCAACGTCTCGTGTCATCACCGGTTCCGGGCCGTTCGATCTTGACAACCTCGGCGCCCAAGTCGGCCAGGTTCTGAGTACACCACGGGCCAGCCAGGATGCGCGACAGGTCGACAACCCGCACGCCGTTTAACGCTTGTTCGATCATAGGCACCTCGTTCAGACAGAAAGACAGTCTACGAATCTGCGTGCCTGCAGGCCAGTTCAAATCGACGAACGGAGCGTTCGGCTGTGTCGTACAGGCTTAGAGACATCGCGCGGCTTCGGCGGCCAAGGCACATGCGGCAGAGGATTGCGCGACTTCAATGATGGGCGGGTATGGCAAGTATTCCACACACATTATTCATTGCAGGCAGAACGCGGTAGATCACTCCATACATTAAATAAAGAGGAGACATAATATGGACACACCAAGCAGGCTTTTGTAATTCGGACATCGGCTTTGTCACTGTCCGCAGGGGCCACGCCATGGGCATCATCGGTACAGGCGGCCAGCTATCCTGATAAGCCGGTACGGTTCTATATTCCCAGCCGACCTTTGGGGATGTCGGCTTATCGGGCGTCGATACTTCGCCGCTGTTTGGTCTTGTGGCACCGGCGGGCGTGCCTGCGGCAGTTATGGACCAACTTTCTGCGACTCTGGCCAAGGCCGTGCGCACCGGAGATCTTCATGAAAAATTGAAGAGCCTGGGTTTTGAGCCTATTGGCAGTACACCGGAAGAATTTGAACAGCGCATCCGAGATGACGTCGCCAAATGGACCAAAGTGATACAACAAGGAGACATCAAGGCCCAATAGGGGCGGCGCTGTACTATTAATGAACGATTCTTTCCTCGGGATTAAATTGATATGCCTTCAGCCATAGTCCTGCATCAAGCCGGCCCAGCCGAGAACCTGATATTCGAACCGGTCCCTGTTGGGCTCCCTTTGCCGGGAGAGATCAGGCTGCGGCACACCGCCATCGGCGTGAATTTTCATGATGTCTATGTTCGATCGGGCTTGTATCAGACGCTTGCCCTTCCAGGTGTGCCGGGTATTGAAGGCGTCGGCATCGTCACGGAGCTTGGTAGCGACGTCAAGCATTTGAACCTTGGCGACCGTGTCGCCTACATTCACAGAGGCTATGGCGCTTATTCAGAGGAACGCCTGCTGCCGGCCAATGCGGCGATCCTGGTTCCGGCGGGCATCGACGACCAGGTTGTTGCCGCCACCTTGCTCAAGGGCCTGACGGCTTGGGTGCTGCTGCATGAGGTGTACGCGGTTGGACCCGGTGACTGGGTGCTCGTGCATGCGGCCACCGGCGGTGTCGGCTCCCTGCTCAGTCAATGGGCCGCCCACCTGGGCGCTCGCGTCATAGGCACAGTGGGCTCGGATCATAAAATGGAGCTTGCCCGGCGCCAAGGATGCAGTCATGTCATTCAGTACAGGCGAGAGGACTTTGTGGCCCGGGTAAATGAAATTACGGAAAATGAAGGCGTGCAGGTGGCGTACGATGCCGTGGGCAAGGACACGTTTATGGGCTCGTTGGCATGCCTGGCGCCTTGCGGTCATCTGGCCAATTTCGGCCAGGCTTCGGGCCCCGTGCCGCCGTTTGAAGTCTCGGCCCTGTTCCCCAAATCCAATTCCCTGTCGCGGCCCAGTGTATTCCAGCACTTGAGGACCACCGTGACGCTGCATGCGGCAGCCGCCGCGCTGTTCAAGGCGTTGGGCGACCGGATACTCCAGCCTGATCACATTACAACGTTCGACCTCGCCCAGGCTGCGCAAGCCCATCGTGAACTCGAGTCCCGATCCCGGCAAGGGTCGGTGGTGCTGACCGTTTGATCGCGGAGAAATAGATACTCCGCCGATTCACTATGACGACACCCTAATTCGCATTTGCTCCAGCTTGTGCAACGGTTTCCTTCCATTGCAGGTATTCGGCTTCTTGCAGGGCAGCCAGTTCGGCGGGCCCTTCGTTCATGACCGTCATTCCCAAGCCCTTGAAGATTTCGTGAGTCTTCGGGTCGGCCAAAGCGAGCTGAACTGCTTTATGCAGTTTTGTGATTACCGGCTCAGGTGTGCCTGCAGGAGCATAGAGGGCCACCCACATTTCACTTCGGAAGCCGGGAATTTTTTCGCTAAGCGCCGGTATCTCTGGAAGCACACCTGCGCGCTCCATGCTGCTCACACCGAGGGCCCGCAGTTTGCCCGCCCGTATGTTTTCAAGGACGGACGAAAGGCTACCGAAGACAATAGGCACGCGGCCGCCTAACACATCGGCCATTGCGGGTGCTACGCCACGATAAGGAATATGTTCCATGCTCGTGCCTAACGCATGAGTCAGCATTTCGGGAATAAGGTGATTTAACGTGCCCGCCCCAGCGGATGCATACTGATACTTGCCGGGGTTCGCTTTGATCAAAGCCAGGAACTCATCAAGATTTTTTGAGGGAAAATCGGGATGGACGGCGAGCACATACGGCACAATGCCGAGGCCAGCGACGGGTTCGAAGTCGTTGATTGGATCAAAGTTGGCATCCTTGAAAACCCAAGGAACGATAAGCTGATTGCTGTTTGCCGTAATGAAGAGGCTATAGCCATCATTCTTTTCGCGCAGCATGGCTTGGTTGCCAATGACGCCGCCGGCTCCAGGCTTGTTGGCGACCACAATCGATTGTCCCAGTACCGACGCCAGTCTTTCTGAAACGACGCGTGCGACGATATCGGTTCCGCCTCCTGCCGCGGTGGGGGTGGTGACCGTAATTGCCCGCGACGGATACGTTGATACTGGGTCAGCATGTACGGTGGCGGTCATACAGAGGCCTACACTTGCAACCAGTGTTGCAACGGCCTTGCCAGCAAAGTTTTGGATCTTAATCATTGGTATCTCCTTTTTGGTTTAACTGCTCTTCTATCGTTGTTGCCAGCTCAAGCAAGCTGAAATCGTGATGCCAGTCCGCGATCAGCTGAACGCCTATGGGCAGGTTATTGGAGTTGACGCCTACCGGAATATGAAGGCATGGCCAGCCGAGTACGGACCACATCTTGTTGAATGCAGGCGCGCCCGTATGGACCTGACCCAATGGCGCGGCGCCGGAGGCGCTGGGGGTGAGAATCAGGTCGGCGCCGTTAGATAGGTCATGCCAGGAAGTTCTGAGCTCCCGTTGCACGGCGCACATTTCGAAGTACAGGCTGTCTGGCACGGCGAAACCTTCTTCGACGTTATTTAACAGGGAGGCGCTTAGTAAATGGCCGCACTGCCGTATCGCAGGGGCGAGATTGCGTGCGAACTCGTACTTCATGATGGCTGTGTGCGCTCGTGCCAGAAGATCCAGTTCCTTATCGATTGAGATCTCGACGCAATGGGCTCCGCGGCGCTCAAGCGTTTTCTGGACATGTCGCAGCGTGCTCACGACTTCAGGATCGGGTCGCTCCGCGCTGCCGTGTAGCGTTATTGCTACTTGGATGCCACGCAATTCACGGGTCGTCATGGCGGGCATTTTGGGTAGCAACACGTCCGCCAACACCTTGGCATAATCGACGGAGGCGGCGTGCCAGCCGATGACGTCCAGCGACTCGCTGGTCAGTTTCAGTCCGTCCCTGCTCACGAGTCCAAACGACGGCTTGAAGCCTACGACACCGCAATAGGCGGCGGGGCGGATTATGGAGCCGCCGGTCTGCGTACTTAGCGCCGCCGGTACCATTCCTGCCGCGACAGCCGCGGCAGACCCGCTGGAAGATCCACCCGGAGTATGCGCGATATTCCAAGGGTTACGGGTCGGTCCCGGGTTGCGAAAGGCATATTCCGCAGTGACGGTTTTACCCACCGGGATCGCTCCGGCGGATCGCAGCTGCTCGACGCATGCCGAGTCGAATCGGACGGGTTGATCGCTGCTTGCGGCCACGCCGAACTTGGTTGGCAATCCGCCCACGTTGATCACGTCCTTAACGCCAAATGGCATGGCCCTGAGCGGCGCGGAGGCGCTCGTCACTACATCAGCGTCCAGCTCCTCTGCAGTTCTCACTTGAGCCCATGCCTGTACATCCGCCTCTTTGCGCTTTATGGCGTCCAAGGTTTGGCGAATAGCGAAATCCGGCTCTTTTTGGGAGAGCTCTTTTCGACCGGGAAAAAGCGGGGGGGGCAAACATTCCGGTTCCTGCTTCTCGTACATATCGGCTTGTCCTTTCTGATGCGCTTAAATAAGTGCTTTGGAAGAGTAGGAATGGTAGAGTGCGGATTAATACTAGTCCAATACCATTTTTGACGTTAATTATGTCCATTTCAGAAATAATGAAGCTCGACGGGCGCGTGCTGGTTGCGTTCTGTGTAGTGGCTGAAGAGTTGCACTTTGGCAGGGCGGCTGCGCGGCTTTCGATTAGTCAGCCGCCGCTTAGTCGCCAGATCAAGCAGCTCGAGGAGTGGGTGGGCACGGCCTTGTTCTTACGCTCGACCCGAACCGTTGCCCTGACCGCGGCAGGCGTTGTCATGTACCAACAGGCCCGCCGGATATGCGCCGATCTGGAATATATGGTGCAGACGACGCGTCAGGTAGCTCGAGGAGATGCCGGTTCCTTGTCTATCGGCATTACCCCCAGTGCCGCGAACTCACCGCTGGTTGAATCGCTGCATGTTTTTCGGCTCAGGCATCCGACCATTGAGTTGGATCTCCGAGAAATGGACTCGGTGAATATGACCGCCGCTTTACTGGCACATGAACTGGATGTTGCTCTCATGCGGCCTATCGTACAGAGCGACAAAATAAGAAGCATGACGGTCTACTCAGAGCCTATTGGGCTGGTTTCAAGGGCAGATCATGTGTTTGCCGAAGACACGGTTACATTGAAAGAAATAGCCCGTCACCCCTTGATTGGTTATGAGGAGAGCGTATCGCCATACTTTGCGGAGATGGTGCGGGGCATTTTTGCAAGAGAAAATACCATGCCGAATATTGTCCAGAAAAGCCGGCTTCCATCGATTCTGACACTGGTCGAGGCTGGCGTCGGCGTGGCCATTGCACCTGCATCCATGGCTCAGGCACGCGCTGCTTCGTTGACATGGCGCTCGATCAGCGCCATCAACCTACCCGTTGCTCAGGTCATAGTTGCCGTCGCGCGCGAAGCATCAAACCCAGTGATTAATAGCTTTGTTGGATCTTTGCTGGGTCGACGGACCCGAGGGAGCTTTTGAGCGATCGATCTTGGATTCGCTTACATGGACTTTGTCGCTTCGGACCACTGCTCTGTGCCGGGTAGGATCTTTAAACGGGATGTTGATCTGCATCTGGTATAGGTTCCAGATTGCGGGCCGTATGAGCGGAAAAGAAATTAACGCTGGTTACCGCTGTGCGTTGACCGCATAATTTGTCTTGGTTCTTAAATGCCGGCCACCGCAAAAGGAGATGTCATGTCTAGATTGACAGCGAAGGACTTCACCCCCGAATTGCTCCAACTTTACGACTTCTACGCACACGGGAAAATTACCAAGCGGCAGTTCTTGCACCAGTCCGCCAAATTCGCGGTGGGGGGCCTGACCGCTGCTGCGCTCCTTGCCTCAATGAGCCCGGACTACGCCTTGGCGCAGCAAGTTTCGTTCACCGATCCGGACATCGTCGCGGAATATATCAACTATCCCTCTCCGCAAGGGCATGGGGAAGTACGCGCTTACATGGTCAGGCCGGCCAAGCCACAGGGAAAATTGGCTGCCGTTGTGGTGGCTCACGAGAATCGCGGCCTCAATCCTTACATTGAAGACGTAGCGCGTCGGCTGGCCAAAGAGGGCTTTATCGCGCTTGCGCCTGATGGCCTTAGCTCCAAGGGTGGGTATCCCGGCAATGACGACAAAGGACGTGAGCTTCAGCAACAGGTCGACCCGGAAAAGCTGATGAATGACTTTTTCGCGGCAGTCGAGTTCATGACGACGTATGACGGTGCCACCGGAAAAGTGGGGATCACCGGCTTTTGCTATGGCGGCGGCGTCGCCAACGCCGCGGCGGTTGCCTACCCCGAATTGGCTGCTGCGGTTCCGTTTTATGGCCGGCAGGCCAAGCCGGAAGACGTACCCAGGATCCAGGCCC
Source organism: Pollutimonas subterranea (assembly GCF_002849655.1). GTDB lineage: Bacteria > Pseudomonadota > Gammaproteobacteria > Burkholderiales > Burkholderiaceae_B > Pollutimonas > Pollutimonas subterranea. The sequence continues at coordinate 117,163 of NZ_PDNW01000004.1, read as the reverse complement.
CACTGCTGCTGCACTTCGCAGAACACGATGCGCGCGTCAATGAAACCTGGCCGGCTTATGAGGCGGCCTTGAACGAGCACGGCAAAACGTACGAGGCGTACATCTACGCGGGGGTGAACCACGGTTTCCATAACGACTCTACGCCACGCTATGACAAGGACGCAGCGGAACTCGCATGGCGCCGGACCGTTGAGTGGTTCAAGCGATATCTCGCATAACGCTTGCGCGACAATGCTCATGGTCTGGGTTGCCGGCGATGGTTAAGCCTGGCGGAGAAGCAGTGGCTACAATCCAGACCATGAACTCGCCCATTACCCTCTCTTTGGACACCCGCTGATATGGAACTGCGCCAATTGCGTTATTTCGTGCGGGTGGTCGAGCTCGGCAGCATGGGCCGCGCCGCACAGGATCTGGGCGTTGTTACGTCGGCGCTCAGCCAGCAGATCAGTCGGCTGGAAAGCGAACTCAGTACGCGCCTTTTGCAGCGCACGTCGACCGGGGTGGTACCCACCGCGGCTGGCTTGGCACTGCGCCAGGAAGCCGAGCTCGTGTTGCGTCATGCCGCCAGTGCCGTGCACGCCGCCAAAGCCGCGCGGCTGGCGGGGCACGTATCGATAGGTATGGCGCCCACGACATCCTCTGTGCTGGGGGTGCCGCTTTTGCAGGCGATGCAGCGCCGGTATCCCGATGTGCGTCTTCACTTGGTCGAAAGCCTGTCAGGCAATTTATCGCAGATGCTGGGCCGACGTCAGCTGGACCTTGCCGTGTTGTTTCATGCCGGCAGCCAGCAAGGCTGGACACTGGTTCCCATGCTGACGGAACAATTGTTTGTCGTGGCCCAGCCGGATCGATACCCGTTGCCCACGGACGGCCAACTCTCGCTGAAAGACATCGTCACGCTGCCGCTGGTCCTCCCCACGGGATCGCATGGCTTGCGCGCCATTATCGACGCGGCTTTCTTTCATTATGGGCACGAACCCAATGTCGTCGCCGAGGTCGATGGCTTGTCCATGCTGATGGATATCGTCCAGGCTGGCCTCGCCGCCACCATACAGCCGGGCGCCGCTGTGGTGCGCGCGAACGACAAGCAATTGCTGCGGATTCCCTTGCTGCACGACAAGATGGTGCGCCGCAATCTAGTGGCCAGCTTGTCTGACGATCAATTATCCCCGGCCGGCCTGGCCGCGCGTGTCGTATTGATCGACGTCATGCGCGAGCTCGTCGCGGAAGGATGCTGGCCCGGTGCCGAACTCACGGCTTAACGCGTCAATGTGTTCATTATTTGTGAACACCTGTCGCCGCATATGCCGTAGCGGGTATACGTAAACGCGACTACAGTACGACTACTAAATAGTCTTACACGGATCGATTCATGTTCGATGTACTTGTAGTCGGGGGTGGCAACGCCGCCCTGTGCGCCGCCTTGTGTGCGCGCGAAGCCGGCGCCAGCGTCCTGGTCCTGGAGTCGTCGCCGCGGGAATGGCGGGGCGGCAATTCGCAGCACACCCGGAACTTGCGCTGCATGCATGATGCACCCCAGGACGTCTTGATCGACGCCTATCCTGAAGAGGAGTACTGGCGTGACCTGTTGGCCGTTACCGGCGGGCAGACCAATGAAAAGCTGGCTCGCCTCGTTATTCGCGCCTCTTCGAACTGTCGGGGCTGGATGCGCAAGCATGGTGTTCACTTCCAGCCGCCGCTTTCAGGTGCCTTGCACGTCGCGCGCACCAATGCCTTTTTCATGGGCGGGGGCAAGGCGCTGATCAACGCGTATTACCGAAGCGCCGAGGCGCTGGGGGTACAGATACGCTACGATTCGCCGGTCGATACCCTCGATATCCGTGATGGTCGCTTCATTGCCGCTTACGTCAACGGTGAACGCATCGAGGCACGCGCCTGTGTGCTGGCCGCGGGTGGCTTTGAATCGAACCGCGAATGGCTGCGCGAGGCATGGGGCCAGAACGAGCGCGGCGAGTGGCCGGTCGACAATTTTTTGATACGCGGTACGCGGTTCAATCAGGGTGTAGTGCTCAAGCATATGTTTGAAGAGCACCGGGCGGACAAGATCGGGGATCCGACCCAGGCCCATATGGTTGCGATCGACGCGCGTGCACCCTTGTATGACGGGGGCATCTGCACCCGTATCGACTGTGTGTCGTTGGGTGTCGTGGTGAATCGCCAGGCCGAACGCTTCTATGACGAAGGCGAAGACTTCTGGCCCAAGCGCTATGCAATCTGGGGCCGGCTGCTGGCCAACCAACCCGAGCAGACGGCATACTCCATCATCGACAGCAAAGCGGTAGGGCGCTTCATGCCGCCGGTATTCCCCGGCGAGAAAGCCGACAGTCTGCCGGAACTCGCCAGCAAGCTCGGCCTGGACGTTGACGTATTCATGCAAACACTGAACAGCTACAACGCGGCCTGTAAGGTCGGCACGTTTGACCATACAAAACTGGACGACTGCCATACTGAAGGACTGTCACCTGCGAAAACACACTGGGCCTTGCCGTTGGACCGCCCGCCGTTCTACGGCTATGCGCTGCGACCTGGCGTGACCTTTACGTATCAAGGACTTTTGACCGATGAAACCGCTGCCGTGCGCTTTAACGACCAGCCCAGCGACAACCTGTATGTTGCGGGCGAAATGATGGCCGGCAATGTACTGGGCAAGGGCTACACCGCAGGTATCGGAATGTCCATAGGCACGGCGTTCGGCCGCATTGCCGGCACCAATGCCGCCAAGGCAGCTTTGGGCGCCGGGAACATCACCCCGCAGGAGGCCGATCATGCAGCAGCTTGAAGCCCTGGCCAAAGACGCCCTGGACCTGGGCGGCGGCGCTATATCCCTGACCGCCTCGGAAGCCGAAGCGGCAAGGCAGCTGCAAGTATGCAACGCCTGTCGCTACTGCGAAGGCTTTTGCGCTATGTTTCCCGCCATGACGCAACGGTTGATGTTCGAGAAGGCAGACGTGCATTACCTTGCCAATCTTTGCCACAACTGCGGCGCCTGTTTGCATGCGTGCCAATACGCGCCGCCGCATGAGTTTGCCATTAACGTGCCTCAAGTCATGGCGCAGTTGCGCGGGCAAACCTATAAAGATTACGCATGGCCGCCCGCGCTGGGCAAGCTCTATGAGCGCAACAGCCTTGTCCTGACGCTGGCGCTGGCTGCCGGGCTGGCACTTTTTCTCGCACTGGCCGTGGCCATGGGTAGCGGGCTGTGGAACAGTGCCGTAGCCGGCGACTTCTACAACGTCTTTCCGCACAATCTGCTGGTGGGGTTATTCGCTCCGGTATTCCTGTTTGCGTTGTTGGCGTTGGGCATGGGCTTGCGGCATTTCTTGCGCGATATCGGGCCAACGACCAGCGGAGCACCAGCGACTACTCCGGCGGCGCTTGAAGCCACCAGCGCGGTGCTGCAGCTGAAATACCTGGGCGGAGGCCACGGGGAAGGTTGCAACAACGAAGACGACAAGTTCACCTTGTCGCGCAAGCGTTTTCATCACCTTACCTTCTACGGTTTTATGTTGTGCTTTGCCGCGACCAGCCTGGCTACTGTGTATCACTATGCCTTTGGCTGGCAAGCGCCTTACGATCTGCCGAGCCTACCCAAGGTGCTCGGCGCCGTCGGGGGCGTAGCGCTGATGATAGGCACGGCGGGCCTCTGGTCCTTGCATCGCCGACGTCACCCGCTACACGGCGATCTTGCCCAAAGACCGATGGACCTGGGTTTTATCGCGCTGCTTTTTCTGATCAGCGCGAGCGGCCTCGCACTATGGCTCGGACGCGGTACACCGGCAATGGCCTTATTGCTTTGCCTGCATCTGGGTGCGGTAATGGCCCTTTTCCTGACCATGCCTTACAGCAAGTTTGCGCATGGTTTCTTCCGCAGCGCCGCGCTCTTGCGTTACGCCGTGGAAAAACGACAACCCAAATCAGCACAGCCCGGCGCTGACTGAGATACTTTTAAAGTATAGAGACATTCATGACAATCAATAAAATAATCAGCAGCCTAGTGCTGTCTGCGGGAACGCTGATGGTGCCGGTGACTCATGCGGCCCAGGAACTACCTGACAGGGCAATCTCCCTGGTCGTGGGCTTTGTAGCGGGCGGCGCGGCGGACACGTCGGCCCGCTTGATCGCGGAAAGACTGGGACACAACACCGGACGCTCTATTGCGATCATCAACAAGCCCGGCGCCGGTGGCAACATTGCTCATCAATACGTGTCCAAGGGACCAAAAGATGGCAGCATGTTGCTGCTGGGCTCGGTCGGTCCATTAACCATTTCGCCGCACCTGATGGAGGTGTCCTACGACCCCTTCAAAGACCTTGCGCCCATTTCCGGCGGCGTGAACTTCCCCAACGTACTGGTCGTGCATAAGGGCGCAGGCGTTACAACGCTGAAGGAATTCATCACGTTGGCCAAATCGGAACCCGAAAAGGTCGACTATGCTTCGTCCGGCTTTGGCGCGGCTTCCCACCTGGCTGGCGAACTCCTGAATATGGAAGCCGATGTCAATATGGTGCATGTGCCCTACAAGGGTGGCGCTCAAGCCATGCAGGACTTGCTGGGCGAACGCGTGATGTCGTATTTTTCGGCACCACCCACTGCCATGCCGTATGTGGAAGAGAAAAGGCTTATTCCGTTGGCCACGACCGGCCTGAAACGCCCGGCCTACCTGCCTGAAATTCCGACGGTTGCCGAATCGGGCTACCCCGGATTTGAGGCCTTGAACTGGTATGCGTTCGTTGCTCCAGGTGGCACGCCCGACCCGATTCTTGACCGTTGGAATGAAGAAATCGTCAAGGTCTTGACGGATCCTGAAGTGGTAAAGAAACTGACGGAATTCGGTATGACGCCACAACCGACTACGCGTGAAGAATTCGCCGCGTTCATGAAGAAAGAGTCGGACAAGTGGGGCAAGATCATCAAGGAACGGAATATCAAGAAGTAAAGTGCTGTTCCAGCAGGCCTGCAATGGGCCTGCTGGGTTTGAAGCGGACCGGAAGTCCGATAACTAAAACCCGCACATCGACATGAAGTTCGCCCACTGCACTTGCATTTGGGGCGTAAGATGTCCGACGAAAGACAGCGCCAAAACCGCAGCAAGGGCAAGCCAGCCCACCACACGCCACAGACTCAGGCGGTGAACGGGTCTTACCGTTGTTCCGGTGGTGTCAGATGAAGAGCTCGTGGGCATGTGCGTCACCGTGTCTTTAGTTTGGCGTCAGGCCGCCGCCGGACTGGCCAGCGTCTGTTCCTTGATGGGCAGGCACAGCACCGCAGCAACTACGGCCAGCGCGATGCCTGTCCACCACACCATTGTATAGCCGCCCGTGGTTTGGTACACATAGCCGCCCATCCATACGCCGATAAAGCTGCCGACCTGATGCCCCAGAAAGGCAATGCCCGACAAGGTGGCGGCATACCGAAAACCATAGATCTGTCCGATCAGGCCCTGGGTGAGCGGCACGGTACCGAGCCAGAACAGGCCCATCCATGCGGCAAACACGTAAGCAACCCAGGGTGTCAGCGGCACGGCGAGCAGGAAGATAATGCCGAATGCCCGCAGGAAATAGATGGCCGCCAGCAGCGTTTTCTTGCTATAGCGCCCGCCGAGCTTGCCGGCATAAATACAGCCCGCAACGTTGAAGAGTCCGATCAAGGCGATAGCCGTGGCGCCATGCGCCGCGGTCAACCCGCCATCGGTCAGGTAGGCGGGCAGGTGCAGCGTGATGAAGGCTGTGTGGAAGCCGCAAACGGCGTAGCTCCAGAACAGGAAGTGAAACGAGGGGTGGGCAAGTGCCTGGCGTATGGCGCCGCCCAGGCTGAGCGTGCCGATGCTGGACTCCGGGCGGCCCCGGAGAAATGCGGCCAGCGGCAAACCGGCAGCGACAAACAGTGAAAGCACCCATAATGCGCCCGTCCAGTCCATGGTCGAGATCAGCACCTGGCCGGTCGGCACGACGGCAAACTGCCCCAAAGAGCCACCCGCACTGGCTATCCCCATTGCCGTGCTTCGATAGGCCGGCGGGACAGCGCGCGCCACGACCGGCAGAATGACGGGGAACGTCGTGCCGGCCTGGCCCAGGCCCACCATCACGCCTGCCGTCAGGTACAGGGACATTTCATCGCTGGACAAGCGCATTCCGACCATGCCAAGCACATACAGCACTGCTCCCAGCGCAATCGTGCGCCCGGCCCCGTAGCGGTCTGCCAGCATGCCCATGAAAATAGCGCCGACGCCCCAGACGATGTTTTGAATGGCGAAAGCCAGTGAAAAGACATCGCGTCCCCAGCCATGCTCCAGGCCCATGGGCTGCATGAACAAACCGAAGGTGGCACGCACCCCGAGCGATAGCAGCACGATAAAGGCGCCGATATAAAGCGTGCGCATATAAGGTGGTTGAGTCTGGGTCGTCATGGAATGGGCCGTTGTGTGGCGTTGGCAGGATGGCGTCTTGCAGGCATCGGGAATAGTAGCACCGGGCAGGGCGACGCACCATGTTTCACAGGTGCCTCGGTATCGCTACCGGATACCGCGGCACCTCTGCTACAGTAAACGTCCCTGCTTGCACACTATCGAGCCCGTCCCATGAAAACGCTATTAGTCGCCGGCCTGTTCGCTTTGCTGGGTGCGCTCCTGATCACGAGTCTCTACAAGCCCAAGCCTTTGGAGGCGCAGCTGCTGCACCTGCAGGTGCAGCAATCCATGCCGGAAGCGGCCAGCGAGATGGTCCGCGAGCCTGCAGAAATCCAAGCGCTTTTTCTCGTGTATGCCGACGATCCGGTTTTGCTTGCGAAGGCAAGGCTCGCGCTTCTGCGCTATCCCGACATGGCCAGGCCCATCTTTCTGATGTTAGGGGAAAGCCAGGATTTTCAGGAGGTGCTTCGCCGCTACGGCGAGGACGTGACCCTGCCTATTCATTTCTTCCTGACCCATGAGGTATTCACCCTGGAATTGATGCGGGGGCTCAGCGAGACCGCCCAGTCGGCACTCAGCGCGGTCCGGCGAATGTGGAATGGCAACGAGACAGCCCCAGCCACTACCAATGGTGCGCTGACAGCCGAAGAGCGCGGCAGGTATGCCGTTCAGTTCATCAAGGCGGAGGGCTACGACTTTCTTGGCCAATTCGTGATCAGCCCCAAGGGAGACGTAGGCTGGGTCCAGACAGAGCGGGTGCTGGAAGGCATCAATAGCTTCTTTGCCGGCGGGATAAAAGGGCTGGAAAGCAAAGTTCGCCGTGATGAAGCCATCGCCATGGGTGACGTGGGCTGGGCGGCCCTGGATGTCGCCATCGGCGTGAGCGCGCTCAAGGTGTTGCGCATGGGCCGTACCACTGCGGTAGGCGGGCGGTCCCTTACTTTTTCGCAGCGTTCCGCGGCGCTGGGAGCGGGCTTGTGGCGCGGTAGCGTGATTGGCGCCAGACTGGTGAAGTACGGTGCGCCGGCGGTACTGGCGTATATTGCAATCCGGCATCCGAGCGTGATCAACTCGCTGCTGGGGTCCGCCGCCGAAAAGCTCGGCTTGCCGGTGGGCCTGGTGCAGATCGTGGGCTGGACGCTGGTACTGCTTCCGATCATGCTGTTGTTGCGCTTTGTTCTTGGGCCGCTGGCTTGGTTGATGGCCGGTTTGGTAGGCATGCTGCGTGGACTGGACAGGCTGCTGCGTCGGCGCAGCCTGCGTACTGCGCCGACATCGTAATTCTGAAATTTTTGACAATAAAACATTCTATCTTGGAGACAAAACATGAAATCACTCGCACTTCCAGTGTTGAGCTTTTCCCTGCTTGCTTATTGTGCAGGGGCTTATGCCGCCGACACCAAAAGGGATGAATTCTTTTGGCTGGGGGAAATGAACAAGGCTACGCTGGTCATCAATACTGAACAAGGCCTGATCGAAAAGTCAGCGGCGCCGGTTTTTGCGCAGGGTATCGAAAAGGTAATCGCGGCCGGTGACCAGAAGGGCGCCAAGAGGCCTTCGACGGTTATTACTTTTGAACCGCTGATGATAGAGGCAGCGGGACCCGAGATCACGCTGCTGCACGCTGGCCGCTCCAGCCAGGACATGCATGCCACGTATCGTGCGGCTATCTTGCGCGACGACCTGCTGGCGCTTGCCCAGCAATTGCATCAGACTAGCGCTACGCTGGTGGCCCTGTCGGAACGTCACAAAGACACCATTGTTCCCAACTACACGAACGGTGTGGCAGCGCAGCCCAACAGCTATGGCCATTACCTGCTTGCCCATGCCGCCGGCCTGCGGCGTGATGCCCAGCGCATACGTGAAACGTATGCACGCATAGATCGTTCCGCCATGGGCACGACTGTGCTGAATGGCACGAGCTGGCCACTGAATCGTGAGCGCATGGCCAGCTACCTTGGCTTTTCCGGGATCGTCGAGAACGCGTACGATGCATCCCAGATTGCATCGATGGAACATCCCGTTGAAGTGGGCGCGGTGGTAACCAGCATTGCGCTGCATACCGGCCAGTTTGTCGAGGATTTGCTTACGCAGTACGCGCAGCCGCGGCCCTGGATCTTGCTGGAAGAGGGCGGCGATAATACCTACGTATCCAGTGCCATGCCGCAAAAGCGCAATCCCGGACTGCTCAACAATACCCGCAGCAGTGCTTCCACCGCCCTTACCCTGGCCTTCGGTCCGGCGATCCAGGCACACAACATTACGCCAGGCATGTCAGATCCCAAGAGCGCAAAAACCAATAGCGCGATGGTGCAAAGCGCCGTCAAGGCGCTGTCGGGTTGGGATCGCGTGCTGAAGGCCTTGGTGGTGAGCCCTGATCGCGCCCTTGAAGAGCTCAATAGCGACTGGACCGCATCGCAGGAGCTCGCCGATGCGTTAATGCGCAACCACGGGCTGCCCTTCCGGATCGGCCATCATTTTGCCTCGGAAGTCGTGGGCTATGCCAAGAAGAACAACATCAAGCCGCTTGAGTTTCCTTATGCCGAGGCGCAGCGTATTTATGCTGAAACGGTAAAAGGGACGGACTATCCGCAAACGCTTCCAATGAGCGAGGCCCTGTTCAAGGAAAACCTGGATCCGCTGATGATCGTGAAGAATCGCAAAACAAGTGGTGGTCCGCAGCCGGCCGAAATGCAACGCATGATTGCTGCCGCCAAAGACGATCTCGTTGCCCAGCAAAACTGGATCAACGACCAACGCAATAAGATCACTACGGCGCTAGGGCGGCTGGATGCCGATTTTGATAAATTGCGGACGGCCAAATAGCCCTTGCGGTAGATGAAAGAATAGTCTGTTGCTAACTGCGCCGTATCAAATCTGCTGCTTTGTTGCCAATCATCATCGTTGCCGCGCACGTATTGGCCGAGGGAATCGACGGCATGACTGAAGAATCGACCACGCGCAGGTTCTGGATACCATGTACACGAAGGCGGCTGTCGACGACGGCGAGTTTGTCGTCGGCGGGCCCCATGCGGGCGGTCCCGTTGACATGATATGAGGACACGCCATAGCGCCTGGCGAAGTCGAGCAATTCGTTGTCCGACTCACATAGCTCGCCAGGCAGGGTTTCTTTATCGAAATAGGGTTCAAGAGGCTTAGAGCGCAGCAGCCTGCGAGCAAGCCGAATGCCACGGATCAAAGTGAGCTGGTCGTCGGGATGATCCAGGTAATTGGGCTGGACGATTGGATCCCGGAAAGGATCGGCCGAATTGATACGCACGTATCCTCTGCTCGCAGGCCGGTGCTGCCATACTCCGGTCGTCATGCCGGGAAAGTCGTCCAGCATGCCGACATAGCCTTCCTTGTAGCTGGCAGGAGAAAAAACGCCCTGCAAATCCGGAACAGGAAGGTCCGGCCGGGATTTCCAGAAGTAGTGCACTAAAGAGGGGCTTAATGCCATCACGCTGGGTTTTTTTCTTAGCCATTTGTATATCTGGCCGCCAAGTTTCAAGCCTTTAACGAGTTCGTTCATTGTCTCGCTATTCTTTACCCGCGCGACGACCCGAACGGAGTAATGGTCGCTGAGGTTTTCGCCCACGCCCGGCAAGTCGTGCACCAGGGGAATGCCTACCGACTGCAAGAGACCTGCCGGGCCTACACCAGATAATTGGAGCAGCTTGGGGGTGTTGATGGCTCCGCAGGCAATGATTACTTCTTTGGCGGCCATAACCGTCTTGCCGCTTGCCGGCTGCCGGGGATGGCAGTAAGTCACGCCAATGGCTTTTTTCCCTTCAAACAAGATCTGGCTTGCCTGAGCATAAGTCTTGATGTGCAGGTTGGGGCGGGACTTTATCGGCTTGAGGAAGCTGCGTGCGGTACTCATGCGCCAGCCCTTGTCGATTGTTCGCTGGAAGTAGCCTACCCCCGCCTGGTCCAGGCCGTTGTAGTCCGGATTGCGCGGAATACCGGCTTCGACCGCGCCCGCCATGAACGCCTCGCAAAGAGGATGTATCCAGTCGATATCGGAAATGGGCAATTCGCCGGAACGGCCACGGTAGTAGTCGTCGCCACCTGTCCTTTTTTCGAGGGACTTGAAATAGGGTAGTACGTCGCTGTAAGCCCAGCCCGGATTGCCTCGGTTGGCCCACGCGTCGTAGTCGCTGCGTTGGCCACGGTTGTAGACAAGGCCGTTTATCGATGTGGATCCGCCCAGCGTGCGACCTTGCGGGATCGGTATGCGGCGGCCATGGGTGTTCTCTGTCGGTTCGCTGGAAAACTGCCACGCATACTTGGGGTTGAATACGACTTTTATGAAGCCTGCGGGTATGTGGAGAAACGGTGTGTGGTCCGGCGGACCCGCTTCCAGTAGACATACCGTAGATCCGTCCTCGGACAAGCGGTTTGCCAGTATCGCCCCTGCAGCACCCGACCCGACAATGACGTAATCGAAATATTCCGCGCTTGAAGCCAAAGATTTTGCTTTGCTCATGAGCCGTCTCATTCCCGTGTGGCAGCTGATTTTGATGCAGTGATGGACGTGAATAGTATGGCACAGATCTAGTTATTTTGTGATCACAAATATCATATTGACATTGTATTTTCTGCCTTGTAGTATCAACCAACACCGCACGCAACGATGGTGTACCAGAATCTCATCAAGCAGGTTCATTTGGATCATATAGGAGACGACATGAAGCTTAAATACACCATTGCTGCGCTCTCGGCAGCGTTCAGTTTTGCAGCGGCGCCCGCCGCCAGCGCCGTGGAAGTCGATGTGGCCAGCACCTTTCCCAAAGACATGCTATTTCTCGGAGACGGGCTGAAGCAGTTCGCCAAGGCTGTTGATGAAATCAGCAACGGCGACATCAAGATAAAGATCCATGGTGCCGGCGACCTGGTGCCGGCTCTCGAGGTATTGAATGCAGTCAGCAGCGGTGCCGTAAGTGGCGGATACGATTGGGTAGGGTATTGGGGCGGTACGATTCCGGTGGCCAACCTAGTAGGGGCCTTGCCTTTTGGGCCCACGCCAGAAGTACTGGCGGAATGGATCTGGGAAGGTGGTGGTATGCAAATCATCCAGAAAGCTTACGACGCGCACAACGTCAAGTTTCTTCCTTGCGTGGTCGTGCCGGCCGAGCCTGCTGGCTGGTTCAACAAGGAAATCAAAACTGTTGCAGACCTCCAGGGTTTGAAGATGCGAATAGGCGGGCTGGCCGGGCGTGCCTTGACCAAGGTAGGGGTCAGTCCGCAAATGATTCCAGGCGGCGAAGTCTTTGTTTCGCTTGAGCGCGGCCGCATCGACGCCGCCGAGTTCTCCCTTCCGGCCATCGACGAGAGCATTCAGCTGCAAAAGGCGGCAAAGTACTACTACTTCCCGGGCTGGCATCAACCGTCCAGCATCAATTCCGTCACCTTCAACAAAAAAGTATGGGACGGCTTCAGCGATCTGCAGAAGAATCAAATCACAACGGCTTGCAGGTCTTCATTCCTGTGGACACTTACAAACGGCGTGCCGGAACAGTTGGCCACCTTGAAGCGCATGGAAAAGGGTGGAACCACAATCAAACGCTTGCCTGACGAGGTGCTGGCTGCCTTGCGCAAGGCAACCCATGAAGTCATCGAAGAGGAGCGCAAGAGAGATCCTCTATTCGATGAGGCGTACGGATCGTTAAGCGCATATATCGAAGGCGCAGATCGCTGGAAATCCTTGCAAAGCTTGAAATGAGGTAAGTATGGACAGGCGCTCCCATCCGGGCGTCATAACGCGATGGGGAGATGCGCTGCTCGATGCGTGCGCACTTCCCGGCCGTTATGCCTCCGCAGTGATCTTTATTCTCATCTTCGTTGTGCTGGTTACCGTAATCGGTGCGCAATTTGGCCTCAGCGACCTGGGCAAGTGGGAAACACGCATCCCCCTGCTGGGTACTCATTTGAGCATGACAAGCCTGGGTGAACTGCAGTGGCATCTGTTTTCCCTGTTGATCATGTTGTCAGGCGCCTATGCCCTGAAAGAAGACCGACATGTGCGTGTTGATGTCCTGTCGGCGCGCTTTTCTGACCGTACCCGGCTCTACATAGATATTTTCGGCGACCTCTTTTTATTGCTTCCCTTCTTCGCATTGTTGGCGTGGTACTCCCTCAGTTTCGCTCAAACGGCATATCAGTTCGGAGAGCAGTCCAACGCGGGCGGCCTGGTCGATCGATACCTTGTGAAAGCGGTGTTGCCGATCGGCAGTGTATTGATGCTGGGCGCCGGGGTAGGCCGTATCATGCGGAATCTGGGCTTGTTGTTGTCCTCACGTACACCGGAAGCCGCTGCGGAGAGCCCAGTACGATGACTTATCTCTTACCTTCCTTGATGCTGCTGGCCCTCGTCGCCGGTATCTTTTCAGGGTATCCGGTTGCCTTTCTGTTAGCTGGCCTCTCTGTGTTGTTCATGTTGCTTGGCGATATAACGCTTGCCTCGTTTTCACTCATTACCAGCCGGGTTTTCGGATCCGTCCTGGAAAATTGGATCCTGGCCGCCATCCCGCTGTTTATTTTTATGGGCATCATGCTCGACAAGTCCAAAGTGGCGAATAAGCTGTTGAGCGAACTTGAAGCCCTGTTCGGTGGCAAGCCAGGAGGCCTGGGGCTGGCAGTCGTGATTATTGGCATCATCATGGCCGCCAGCACCGGCATTATCGGCGCATCGGTGGTGCTCATGGGGACCATGGCCTTGCCACTCATGCTTAGGCAGGGCTACGACAAAACAGTGGCAATAGGCACTGTCCTTGGCTCGGGCACCCTGGGCATCCTTATCCCGCCCAGCATCATGCTGGTCGTGTTCGGCGATGTCATGCAAATACCCATTGGTGATCTGTTTGCAGGCGCCCTGATCCCCGGCTTGATGCTGGGCGGCTTCTATGCGCTGTATATCATTTATATAGCCATAACCAACCCGAAGAAAGTGCCGCCCGGGCCGGCCCCGCCTGCGGGAAGCCGTGGAAAGCTGATGCTGCGCCTGATGTGGAACCTTATCGTTCCTGGGCTTCTGATTTCAAGCGTGCTGGTTTCCATTGTGGTTGGCGTGGCCACGCCAACCGAAGGTGCTGCAATCGGCGCGTTCGGCGCCTTGGTGCTGGCAATGTTCAGCGGCCAGCTGTCATGGTCCGTACTGAAGTCCAGCCTGAAGGAGACCTGCCTTACGACGGGCATGATACTGATACTGGCGATAGGCGCCACGGCGTTCAGCCTGGTTTTCAAGCGCGTCGGCGGACAAAGCATGATCGAAGATGCTGCCGGCATGCTGGGAGCAAGCCCGTACATGGTGGTCCTGGCCATCATGGTGCTTATCTTTGTACTCGGCTTTTTCCTGGAATGGATAGAAATCTCGTTCCTGGTCCTGCCTTTATTCGCACCCATCGTGGCGGGGCTGGATTTTGGCGATGCATTCGCGAACCAGGGCGAAGTGATGATCTGGTTTGCCCTGTTGGTAGCCATCAATCTGCAGACCTCGTTCCTTACGCCGCCATTCGGCTATGCGCTTTTCTACCTCAAAGGCATCGCCATACCCGGCGTCACCACGGCCGACATCTATCGAGGTGTCGTTCCGATCGTGCTGATGCAGCTTCTCGGTGTCTTGCTTGTTGCGCTTTTTCCGATTATCGCCCTGTGGCTACCGGGGAAAGTGTGATGTGCGTTTCACCTATCGGTTTCTAATGGATCTGGACCTATGCATAACGGCTTATTCGATTTAGTCGGCAAGACGGCGTTTATAACAGGGGCGGCCGGAGGTATCGGGTCTGAAATTGCGCGCACGTTTGCCCAGTGCGGGGCCAGCCTGATGCTTGCCGACCGAGACCTGGAACACATGCACGACCTGGCCTCTGAACTGCGTTCGGCAGGTCATAAGGTCAACGCGGTCGCGCTGCAGGTGCAGCATCCGGGCCAGTGCGGCGACGCAGTCCAAGAGGCGCTGGATTCGTATGGGGGGGTCGACATTCTGGTCAATAGCGCCGGAGTCAACACGCGTATGCGGCCCGAAGCATATACGGAATCCATATGGGATGAAATTATCGACATTAATCTGAAAGGCACGTTCAATATGTGCCAGGCGGCACACGCTTCCTTGGCCGTCAAGGGTGGCAAGATCGTCAATATCGGCTCGATCCTGTCCCTGGTGTCCAATGCCATGACTGCTCCGTATTCGGCCAGCAAGGGCGGCGTTCTGCAATTGACTAAATCGCTTGCCTGCGCCTGGGCCGAAAATGGCATCAATGTAAACGTGATCTTGCCGGGTTGGATCGATACGGCCTTGTCGCGTCAGGCAAGGGTCGATATTGCGGGGCATGCCGAACGGGTGGTGCAAACCACTCCCATGAAGCGTTGGGGCACACCGCAAGACATCGTCGGCGCGGCTGTCTTCCTGGCTAGTCCTGCGTCGGATTTCATGACCGGTGCCAGCCTTGTCGTGGATGGCGGCGTGACTGCACACGCCTAGGGGATTCAAATGTACAAAGTAACGGAGACGCCATGCGCCTGATCGGGATCGATAACACCACGCCCATGCAAAGGCTTGAGATAGAAGAGGCTGACTGGGAAAAACTAAGCGCCCTCGACGCCAAGCGGCTGGTCACTTTGCTTCTGGCAGCGCGCCATTTCGAGGAACGCATACTGCTGCTCGATAAATTGAATCTGGTGCATGGGCCGGCACACTCCAGTCTGGGGCAAGAAGGCGGCGCAGCCGGCTGTATTGCCGCGCTACCGATTGCCACCATGATCAACGGCACGCATCGGGCTCACCATCAGTGCCTGGCCAAAGCAATCAACGCACTGTATGAGGCTGATTTCGATCCCGCCGTTACCGGCCGGCTAACCGAAAGCATGCGCGAGGAAACGCGCAGAATGATGCACGAGATCCTGGGCTTGCGCGACGGCTGGACGGGGGGGCGCGGGGGCTCCATGCACTTGCGTCGCGCCGAGCTTGGCATTATGGGCACCAACGCCATCGTGGCGGGCGGGCTGCCCATTGCATGCGGACATGCCTTTGCGGAAAAAGCCAGGCACGGTACCTCGCTGATGGTCAGCTTCTTTGGCGATGGCGCTGTTCACCAGGGAGCCACGCACGAAGCCATGAATCTGGCCGCGCTGTATCGACTACCCCTGTTGTTTTTCCTGGAAAATAATCGATACGCGGTCTCGATGAGCATCGAGCAATCCACCTTCCAGACGCAACTGCTTACCCGTCCGCAGGCCCATGGCATTCCTTCGGTTTCCGTCGATGGAATGAATCCCTTTGCCGTGTGGCTGGCTGCCCGATGGGCGCAAGAGCAAATCCAGGAACACGGCGGCCCGGCGTTCATCCAGGCAGATGTTTATCGCTTTTATCACCAAAGCTCGTCGGTACCAGGCAGCGCATTCGGTTATCGAACGCGCGACGAAGAAGACCAGTGGCGGCAACGCGATCCGTGGCCGCTACTCAAGCGTGAACTGCTTGCGCGGGAAATCCTGCATGAAGCTGACCTGGACGCAATCGACGAAGCAACAGCCGAGGCGGTTGAGGCTGCCTATCAGTCATGCGTGGAAGGGTCGGGTTCTGCTACCCGCATACGGGCTGAACTTTGGCCCGATGTTGCGACGGTAGACGATAGCCTCACGAGCGATATGTCGGAATTCGACGGCGTGACGTTTTCCGAGATCGAGGATTTTGCTCCCGATCAATTGGAAAGCCTTTCATTTATTGAAGCTATGCCGCGCGTTGCGCGCGCGCGCATGCAAGAAGACGACTCCATCTACATCTTCGGCGAAGATGTCGCCAATATGGGCGGGGGCACGGTTGGGGCGACCCGAGGCCTGCTTGAGCAATACGGCGACCGGGTCATCAATACACCGATTACCGAGAATGGTTTTTGCGGTTTGGCGACCGGGGCAGCGCTGTCGGGTTTGCGGCCTATTGTCGAACTGATGTACAGCGATTTTTTCCTGGTCGCTGGCGACCAATTATTGAATCAGGCAGGAAAAATACGTCATCTGTTTGGCGGTACGGCCTCGGTACCCTTGGTATTGCGCACTCGGGTGCCTGGGCACGAAGGCTACGGTTCCCAGCATTCGATGGACCCTGCAGGCGTCTTCGCGTTGTTTCCAGGCTGGCGAATCGTGGCGCCGTCCAATGCCTTCGATTACGTGGGCTTGATGAACTCGGCGCTGCTTTGCAACGATCCCGTGCTGGTCATTGAGCCTCAGGAATTGCACAGGATCAAGACCTTGGTGCCCAAGGAGTGCAACTATTTTATTCCTATCGGGAAAGCCCGTCGTGTCGCTGAAGGTTCCGACATTACGCTGCTGGCCACGCTGACGATGGTCGAGGTTTGCAAAGATGTGGCCGAACGCCTGGGCGTGAGCGCCGACGTGATCGACTTGCGTACCTTGTCGCAGCGCGACGTCGACTACGACACGATAGGCGCATCGGTCAAGAAGACCGGACGTGTTGCGATTGTCGAACAAACCACTCGGGGAGCCAGCATAGGGGCCATCATCGCGGATGAAATACAGCGGCGGTTTTTTGACTATCTGGACCAGCCGGTCAAGCGGGTAACCGGACGTTGGGCATCACCGGTCGTTTCGAAAGCCCTCGAGGCGGCTGCGCTGGCAAGCCCGGACGACGTGGAGGCGGCAGTGAAAGCCATGATGGTAGACAGTGGCCTTGCTGTCTCCGGCACTTGAGGACATCGATATGCCTTTCTCATTGACTGGAAAAGTGGTGGTTATCACTGGCGCGGCGGGCGGCATAGGCTCGGAGACAGCAAGGGTGTGTGCCGGTCTGGGCGCCAGCCTGATATTGGCCGACCGCGAGGATCCCCTTGAAATAGCCGGCGAATTGCGAGCCGCTGGCGCGTCGGTGCAGACCTGTGCTTTCGATGTCCGCGACCGAAAGGCGTGCGAGGACTTTCTGCAGCGCGTGCCGCGGCTGGACGTTATCGTGGCGAATGCGGGCTACTGCCCCTGGGATGACTGGAATGATCCAGACTGGGACGACGTATTCCATGAAACGGTCGACATCAATGCGCTGGGCGTCATCAACTTGCTGCGTCCGGGACTCGATAAAATGATGCAGCAGCGCGGCGGCCGTATGGTCCTGGTATCGTCTGTGGCGGGGCGCATGGGCGGTCTCAGGGCAAGCCCGCACTATGTTATCGCCAAGGGTGGCATCAACGCTCTGGTCAAGTGGTTGGCGAGGAAGGCGGCCCCCTATGGTATTACGGTAAATGCCGTCGCCCCAGGTGCCACAGCCACCAATATGGTGCGCGACCAGGTCTTTGACGAGCAGGCCATTCCGCTGGGCCGGATGGCCTCGCCCCGCGAGATTGCATTGCCTATCGCCTTTCTATGTTCTGATGCCGCCAGCTACATATGCGGAACCATCCTGGACGTGAACGGCGGCGTCTATATGAATTGAACCTGGAATTTTATGAGCAGTATGTTGGAAGGTTTGTTGCCGCGTCAGGAAAGAACGACGATGGCGGACAAGGTATATCTCGATATCAAGCGACTGCTGCTGTCGGGGTCTATTCCGCCCGGCGAGAAGGTGACGTTGCGCGGGTTGGCCAACGTGCTTGGCACAAGCCCCATGCCGGTGCGCGACGCGGTGACTCGGCTGGTCATCGAAGGCGCGCTGGACATGCTGCCGAATCGGGGCTTGCGCGTGTTCAAGCCCAAGCTTCGAAAATTTCGCGAGATCGTCAAGTTGCGCTGCTGTCTCGAAGGTTTTGCGGCCGAAGAAGCCGTCGGGCATATGGATCAGCAGACCATCACCCAAATCAAGGGGTACGTGCGGAAATTTGACCGCCTGGGCCGCCAGAAGAAGCTTGATATGGTTGCCGTCATTGAGGCGAATCGTGAGATTCACTTCACGTTGTATGCCGCAGCGGAAATGCCCATGCTCGAGACGATGATCGAGAATATCTGGACGCAGATCGCGCCAGTGTTCGCATTGAGCATGAGCACCAAAGACAGGCGCTCCGAAAAGTGGGAGTCGTTCGACCATCACGGCCAATTGCTGCGGGCGTTGCTTGCCCGGGACGGGCAGGCTGCGCGCGACGCCGTCGTCGCGGACATTCGCGATGCGGCTGCCTATATCGAAAGCATCGCTAATTTATCGGATTGACAGGAGACTGGTGCAATGACCATACAAGTTCTGATGCCCGGTGTCGGCGCAGGCACGTCCCACGGAAAAATTAT
Organism: Pollutimonas subterranea; assembly: GCF_002849655.1. Lineage (GTDB taxonomy): Bacteria > Pseudomonadota > Gammaproteobacteria > Burkholderiales > Burkholderiaceae_B > Pollutimonas > Pollutimonas subterranea. The sequence continues at coordinate 98,517 of NZ_PDNW01000004.1, read as the reverse complement.
TCAGTGGCTGAAGCAGAAAGGAGACAAGGTGTCCGCCGGCGATATCCTGGCCGAGGTCGAAACCGATAAGGCCGTGATCGAAGTCGAGGCTTTCGATGAAGGCGTCCTGCAGGAGATTGTCGTCGAGGCAGGTGACGTTGAAGTGGCCACTGGCGAGGTAATCGCAGTATTGTCGAATTCGGCACAAATCCAGCCGAAGGACATCGCGCCTGCGACGGACTTTCCTCGTCATTTCGCCAGCCCGTCGGCACGGCGATTGGCTCGCCAGGCCGACGTCGATGTCACGGCCTTGAAAGGCAGCGGCCCGGGGGGGCGGGTCGTTCGTGTCGACGTCGAAGCTGCGGCTGCGCGTACTGCGTCTGTCCCGGCCCCAACGCCTGCGCCACCAGCGATGCGCCGATCGTCCGCGCCGGAGCTGGCAACGCACGCAGAGCAAATTCCGCACAGCACTATGCGCAAGACCATCGCGCGACGCTTGCAGGAAGCAAAGCAGCAGATTCCGCATTTTTATCTCGCCGTCGACTGCAACATGGACGCGCTATGGGAGATGCGGGCGCACATAAACGGCACGCTAGCCAACGCCGGCCAAGACTTGAACATCACGATCAACGATGTACTGGTCTATGTGGTGGCGCGGACGATGGCAAGAGTTCCGAGTGTGAATGTGCGTTGGGCCGCCGACGCCATGCAGCAAAACAGCGCGATCGATATAAGTGTGGCCGTGTCCACGGCAAAGGGCCTGGTAACTCCTGTCGTCAGGGATGCGGACCGCAAAAGCCTCGGGAATATCTCCCGGGAGCTTCGCGCTTTCGTTGGCCGGGCAAGAGCAGGACGATTGGCGCCTGCGGATTATGAAGGCGGAGGGCTGACGATATCCAACCTGGGCATGCAGGGCATCAAGGCGTTTGCGGCGATCATCAATCCGCCGCAAGCCGCTATCCTGGCCTTCGGCGCCGTGGAGAAACGGCCCATCATACGGGACGACGTGCTTGCTATTGGCCGCGTCATGACGGTTACGATGTCAGCAGACCATCGGGCAATAGACGGCGCCCTTGCCGCAACCTTTCTGGCGGAGCTAAAGGGCTTGCTCGAAAACCCATATTCCCTGATCGTATAGAAGATGAAAGCATGCACTACAGTCGATTGCAATGAGGTAGAAGTATCGGCCTGCAGTAACGCTCTTTAGCTTAAAGCCTTGCTGTCGTTATGGTTATAAGTTATAAGTTCATAGCGAAAAACAATAACAGTCACTTGCCGCTATCCGCCAAAAAAAGGAGAACCTTTATGAAAACATCTACGGACATCACACGTCGGCGCATGCTTATCACCGCGAGCGGTGCAGTAGCCTGGGCCGGCCTTGGTGGCGGCTTGGCATTGGCCGACTCCACCGAACCCGCCGCCAAGTCCGCGCCCGGCCCGGTATCCAGTGCCAAGCCCTTGCCCCCGTATGCCAAGTGGAAAGATGCCGACAGCATGATCGTCCACAGCGCCAACACCATCGAAACACGCCGCAACGCCTTTGGCTCCAGCGGCATCACTCCGCTGGACAGGCTGTACATCCGGAACAATATTGCGCCGCCGTCCGAAGATATCATGAAGGATCCGGACGCCTGGAAGCTGGAGGTCAGCGGCGTCAAATCCCCGCGCAGCTTTACCGTGGCAGAACTCAAGTCGCTGGGGCTGGCCTCGGTCACCATCGTATTGCAGTGTTCCGGCAATGGCAGGGGCTTTTCCGAGCATAAACCTAGCGGCACGCAGTGGACGGTGGGTGCCGCTGGCTGCGTGATCTTTACCGGTGTTCCTGTCAAGGCTGTTCTTGAGGCCACGGGCGGTATGGCCGATGGCATGGTCTATATGACCAGTACCGGCGGCGAAGAGATTCCGCCTGGCCTGGATCCCAAGAGCATCATGGTGGAGCGTTCGGTACCAGTGTCTGGTATCGAAGACGCGATTCTTGCCTGGGAGGCCAATGGCGAACCCTTGCCATTGGCCCATGGTGGCCCGCTGCGTGTCATTGTGCCGGGCTATGCGGGTGTGAATAACGTGAAGTACGTCAAGCATGTCGCCTTCACCAAGGAGCAATCGCCCGCCAACATTCAGCAGAGCAGCTACCGTTTCTCACCCATAGGCGTGAAGGGCACCCCGGAATTCGATTCGATCTGGGAAATGGACCCTAAGTCCTGGGTCACTCTGCCCTCGGATCCCGGCGTACCGGTGAAGGCCGGCCGCGTCCAGATCAGTGGTGTTGCCATGGGCGGCATGAGTGAAGCCAAGAAGGTCGAGGTCTCCGTCAATGGCGGTAAGGACTGGCAAGAGGCTACGCTTACCGGGCCGGATTTGGGCAAATATGCCTGGCGCGGCTTCGTGCTGGCCGCCGACCTGAAGCCCGGCAAATATGAGCTCGCCAGCCGGGTTACGAATGCAGACGGCACGTCCCAGCCCGAAATGCGCAAGGAAAATAATCGCGGGTATATGAACAATAGCTGGCGTGACCACATGGTTACGATAGACGTCGCCTAAGCTTTTTCCGGAATGACAGAGATGAAATTCGCAGTAAGTATTGCGGCGCTCGCGCTGGCGGGCGCCGCAGGCCCTTGTATCGCCGATGGCAGTGCCGATTCCGCCACACTGGCCCGCGGCAAGGCCTTGTTTCAGACGCAGGCAGTGCCTGCCTGTGCCGTGTGCCATACCTTGGCAGATGCCGGCGCCGAGGGGGCCATCGGCCCTAACCTGGATGACCTCAAGCCGGAGCTGGAACAGGTGCGTCGCGCCTTGATAGACGGCGTAGGCGTGATGCCTTCGTTTGCGGACAGCCTAAGCGAAGATGACCTGAACGCAGTGGCAGAGTACGTGGTCAGCGCAAGCAAGGGCGGCTAAGGGCCGGACCACCGCAAGGTTGACCACGAATTAGGCTTGTGCAGGGCCGGCGACCGAATACAGATCAGTCGACGGAAGCTCCAGACCGCTTGACTGCCTTGCCCCATTTCTCGATCTCGTCGGTGACGAATTGCTGTCCCTTTTCCGGCGTATACACAAGCGGCTGGCCACCTCGCGTACTGAGCGCCTTCGCCATCTCGGGCGACTCAAGAATCGCGTTGATTTTCTGATTTAGAAACGTCACCACATCGTCAGGCGTGCCGGCCGGTGCAAAAATCATGGCCCAGCCAACGGCCTCGAAGCTCGGGTAGCCCGATTCGGCGACGGTCGGTACGTCGGGCAATTGTGCCACCCGTTCACGCGTGGTGACCGCCAGCGGCACCGCGGATTTGGATTGCAGGTGGGGCAGGGCGGCCGTGACGGAGTCCACCATCAGGGGCACATGGTTGCCCAGGAAGTCTGCTTGTGCCGGACCGCTGCCTTTGTAAGGGATGTGACGCAGTTCGATGCTGGCGTCAGCCTTGAGCATTTCCGCGGACAGATGTTGCGTTCCGCCAATGCCGGCGCTGGCATACGCCAACTCATCGGGCTTGGCCTTGGCCTTGGCGATAAGGTCGGACAGGGAGTCGATACCGCTTTTTGGATTGGCCAGGAAAATCAGCGGAACGGTGAATATTCCGCCCACCGGCTTGAAGTCGTCCTTCAAGGAATACCCTGGATTGCTGTACAGCGTCTGATTGACGGCGCCGGCGCTGCCTCCGACCGCAAGGGTATAGCCGTCCGGCTTGGCGCGGGCGACGTGCTGCATACCAATATTGCTTCCCGCGCCCGCCTTGTTTTCTACGATCACGGGCTGGCCTACTTCTTTGGCCAGTTCCTCCGCCACCATACGCGCAAAAATATCGGTGGCCTGACCGGGTGGAAACGGTACGACCAGATTGATGGGTCGTTCTGGATAAGCGGCATGGGCGAGGCCGGCTGCGCTGGCAAGGGCAAACGCCATAAGGCCCGTGAGTAAGTTGAGTCGCTTGGACATGAAGCACCTTTTGTTGGATTCTGTACTGAACAATAAAAAACACATAGGAGCGACGCGGCAATGACGGGTGGGAGGCCGTGTCGATTCAAGGCTCGCTGTCAGCGCAGGATGAGGCGCAGCGTTCGGTTGATGGTTACCCAGGGTTGGAGGGCAGTGTCCGGATTTACCTCTTCGATGACGCAGTTGTGCTGCGCCTGTCGAGAGCGAATTGTACTGGTAGTGGATGCGATGAAAGTAAATGGCTGTCCAAAATTGTCAGGGAACGCCCACTATTCCAGAGTCAATTCCGTCGGGGCCAGCGATTACGGTGAAAGGGCGCACCTGCATAAATTCTTCATCGCCTGATGTGCCGTCACTCCACATGTATATGGCGAACTGCGCCGGTTTGTCGAACACGGTCAGTGCGTGATGCCAGGTGTTGGCCCGATATGTCACACCCTGCTGGTATGTAGCCAAAAAGGCCCGGGCGCGGCTGGTGTCCGGACCGCCATCCAACGAGTGCGGCGCCACAATGATTAACCAACATTCCGCATCGATGGCGACGAACGTCTGAGAAGAAAACTCGTGGCGTTCCAACGTCTCCACCCGGAAGGGAAGAGACGGTGACGGCGCGCACCTGATTGTGGACAAGCTGGCTCGTGCATGGCTGCGCAGAGTACCCAATGCCTCATCGAAGTAGATCCGTCCCGGCTCGGCCGGCATATGAATGACATCGCCAAACGGTTTGAATGTATCGGGTGTAAGTGGTTCAACAATGATTGCCGGCATGGATATGTTCCGTTGGTATGTGTAGCGTTGCTTTGTCGTGCATCATGGCCTGCAGCCCAGCTAGCCGGCCAGCAAGCACAACTCCTCGTACATCAGCGTGGCGGCCAGCAGTGCCGTGTTCCCGCTTGGGTCATAGGGCGGCGCCACCTCAACCAGATCGGCGCTCATGATGTTCAAGCCGGCCAGGCCACGTAGCAGCTGCAATGCTTCGCGCGAGGTGATTCCGCCGACTTCGGGTGTGCCCGTGCCGGGTGCGAAAACCGGATCCAGTCCGTCGATATCCAATGAAAGATAAGTCGCATCGTGGCCGACCACTCGCCGGGCTTCGGCAACGACGGCGTCCACACCCATGCGTTCGAATTCTTCAATGAAGATGACGCGCATGCCGGATTCGTGCGAGAACTTCCAGCCGGTGTCGGAGTTCTGTGCGCCGCGTATGCCGATTTGTACGGTCTTGTGCGGATCGATCAGGCCCGCTTCCACGGCACGCCTGAAGGGTGAACCGTGGGTGAATTTCGAACCGGAAAAGGCGTCCCAGGTATCGGTATGGGCGTCGATATGGATAAGACCCAGCGGCTGTGCGGGTCGGACGGCCTGCAGAATCGGGAAGGTAATGGAGTGATCGCCGCCGGCGGTTAGCATTTTCTTGCCGGCGGCAAAGAACGGCACGAAAAAGCGGCGAATATCATCGAGCGAGTGTTCCAGATGAAACAAATCCGTGAACGGCACATCGCCGACGTCGGCGATACGGCAGGCGGCGAATGGATTGAAACCGGTGACGTGGTGAATGGCGCGCGTCATGGAAGACATGTTGCGGATCTCGCGGGGGCCATAGCGAGCACCGGTGCGCGCGGTGACGCCGCCGTCGAAGGGCACGCCGGCAATGCCGATGTCAAAGGCGTTCAGGTCCTGGCTGAACGGCGCTCGCATAAAAGTGGGAATGCCGCTGTACCGAGGAAGCGAGTGTGAGGTGTTGTCGGTGGCTTGCATGGTGGATGCTCAGAAAGTGGGGGGTGTATTGATCCAGAGGATACGTGCCCGTGTTGGGTTGGGATTGCGGTAGCGGTGCGGTAGCTCACTTGAAAAGTAGAACGAGTCCTTTTCTTCAAGGAAATAACTGATGCCGTCCACCCACAGTTCGATGCTGCCTTCGAGCAGATAGCCGAACTCTTCGCCGGGGTGGGAAATCGCTTCCTCGAAATCAGTCTTGCCGTCGAGCACGTGAATGTCTCCCTGGAGCAGCTGACCGCGCACTGGCATCATCAGCCGCTCCAGGTGAATGTTCAACTGTCCGTCGCCGAAGCTGGCGATCCGTCGGTCATGGGCGCGCATGATGGGCGAGAAGGGGGCTTCATCCTGGCTGGTAAGTTCGGCAATGTTGGTGCCCAGCGCGCGTGCCACGCGATGCAGGGTCGAGATCGAGGGCATGGCCACGCCGCGCTCGATCTTCGAGATCATGCTTTCGGAGCAGCCCGCCACGGCCGCCAGCGCTTTCAGTGTCAGCCCCTGCATACTGCGGGCATGCCGTATGCGGCCGCCCGCAAGCAGGATCGGACTTGGCTCCATTGCTTAGAACACCGTGAAATGAACAGGCATGGGCTTGTTGCTGTTGATCACGATAATGTCTTGAGGACACGAGGACATGACCACTACGCAGTCCATGACAGCGACGAATTCGACATAATCGCCGGGTTGGCTGACGGTCGTCTGCCACTGGATACCGCCTTGGGCGTCGAAGGGAATGTTCATCCACAGGTTCAGCGAGCCGGGCACTTCGCGGGTGCGCAGGCCGATGGCCTTCAATGCAAGGCGCAGGTTGTCCGCGCAGCTGTCGTGGTATTCCTCGACACCCAGGGTGCGGTAGCGGTGGATGTCGCAGGGCGCGATCAATGTGTCGTGCACGCCGGGCGAGGTGTCGGTCTTGAAAGTAAGGATGGGACGGCGGTGATTCGTCACCATGGCGTCGCCGGGCTGCGGGTTGACGCGGTCAACCCAGGCGCGAAAGTGTTCCATGGACAGGAATTCGTTCATGCTGTTGACGTTGAACGCCCACATGTCGCACACCTGCGTGCCATGAGTATTGGTGATGCGTATGGTTTGCCCCGCCGCGACCCGGACGGCTCGGCCCATACGCGCGGGCACTTCATAGGTCTTGCCGAGTTCCGGCGTACCGTCCGTGGAGATGGGCGCGCGCAGTGTGTTGTTGACGCCGGCCGGCTCGCTATTGTCGACGATGGCGGGGGCAAGTGTTTCGGTTGTCATGTCAGGTCCTTTCTAGGTACAGTCAGTAAGTGTGCATCAGGCAACTTGGCCCGCGCTTGTTGAATGGCAAGGTAGACGGTGCGTGGAGTTCGGGACCCCGGCTGCCGGGGCGCAAGTAAGGTCTTCGCCGGACGCCTGGCGTGCGAACCATCGCTTCAGGAACACACGCAGCCGGTCTGTTTCCGGCTTGTGGAAAATCGTGTCTGGCGAACCAGTCTCGACAATGCGGCCGTCTTCCATGAAGACCACACGGCTCGATACCTTCGCCGCGAACTCCATCTCGTGCGTCACCATGATCATCGTCATGCCTTCGCGTGCCAGCGAAAGAATTACTTCCAGCACCTCGTCAACGAGTTCGGGATCCAGCGCGGAAGTAGGTTCATCGAGCAGCATCACCTCGGGCTGCACGGCCAGCGCGCGGGCGATACCGACGCGCTGCTGTTGCCCGCCGCTCAACTGGTTGGGATACGAGTGCGCCTTGGCAGCCATGCCGACACGCTCAAGCACCTTCATGGCGCGCTTGCACGCCGCCTCTTTGCGCATTCCTTTTACCAGTGTCAGCGGAGCGGTGATGTTTTCAATGACGCGCATATGGGGCCAGAGGTTGAATTGCTGGAAGACCATGGCCAGCGGCGCACGCACCTCTTCGATACCGCGTTCGCTTTCGCGCCGCCGCTGGCCATGGGCGTCGATGTCATAGCCCAGCAGGGCGCCGCGAACGCGGATCTCGCCTTGGTCGTATGCTTCGAGAAAGTTCATGCATCGCAGCGCGGTCGTCTTGCCGGAACCCGATGGCCCGATCAGGCTGATCACTTCGCCGGCATGTACGTCCAGGGTGAAGTCCTTCAGCACCTTGTTCGAGCCATACGACTTGCCCACGTTGCGCATGCTGACCATAGGCACGGAAACAGTACTCATGTCACACTCCTTGATATGGTTTGAGAGCGGTGACCCGCTCCATGGCCTTGCCCGTCGCGGCGAGCGCCAGCGCCAGGCCCCAATAGATCAGGCCCAGCAGAATGTAGGGTTCCGCATAGGAAAACGTCTCCGCTACCACGGTGCCGGCTGTTTTTGTAAGCTCAGGCACTGTGATGATCGATGCTACCGATGACTCCTTCAGGATCAGAATTGCCTGGTTCGTGAGCATGGGAATTGCCAGCCTGACGGCCTGGGGGGCCTGGATATTCATCAGCACCTGCAGGGGTCGCATCCCGAACGCGCGTCCCGCCTCGATCTGGCCGGGACTGATCGCTTGCCAGCTGGCGCGGAAGATCTCCGCAAAGTATGCGCTGCCATAAATGCTGAGGCCGATAACCGTTGCCTGCGACGCCGTGAACGAAATGCCGATCTGCGGCAACCCGAAATACAGCACGAACAGCTGTGCCAGGAACGGCGTGCCACGGACTATCCAGATGAAGGCGCGATATGGCGCAGCGAACGCGCGGGGCGCCATCTGCCAAACGGCATTGAGCAGGAAGCCGATCGCAGCCGCGATGGCTATCGACAACAGCGACAGCTTGAGCGTTACCAGCGCCGCTGCCATAAAGGCTGGAAGAATCTCGATAATGAGCGCTACATTCATGCCGCACGCTCCATTTGATTGCGGTTCGCGAGGTAGCCGGCCAGCAATACCAGCAGGCTGGTCAGGACCAGGTAAGCCAGGGCCACCGATACATATACTTCCAGTGGCCGGTAAGAAACAGCCGTCAGTTGCCGGCCCACCCGCATCAGGTCTGCAATGGCGATGACCGACAATACGGCCGAGCCTTTGATGATGTCGATGGATTCCGAGACCAGCGAGGGCTGGGTCAGGCGTAGCACTTGTGGAATCTGGATGTTCCAAAGTATCTGCCGCTGCGAGAGACCGAATGCGCTTGCGGTTTCAAGCTGTGCATAGGGAATGGACGAGAACCCCGCGCGCAAAATTTCGCTCTGGAATGCCGCGGAATTCAAGCCGAGCGCCGCGATCGCTGCGATCTCCGGTTGAAGGTCGACGCCAAGAGCCGATGGCAAATAGAACAGCATCAGCAGCTGGACCAGCAGCGGCGTGCCGCGAAAGAAGCTCACATACCCATGCACCAGAGTCCTGCCCAGCGAGCCGCCTTGGGTGCGAAACACATACAGCGCAATCGCTGCAATAAACCCCACGGCAATGGCAACGGCCGACAGCCAAGCCGTTGTCAGCGTCCCTGATACGATAGCCGGCACATAACCGGCAAGGCGTTCAATAAGCGTCATTGCTACTGTTCCAGTCGTTAAATACGCCGCTGCATCCTGCAGCGTTACATCGTCGGTTCAGGCAGGTGGTCTGCCGGCACATTCATCGTGAAGCCAAACCATTTCTGCTGCAGTTCGGTCATCTTGCCGCTGGTATTGGCCTTGGCGATGCCGTCGTTGAACAGCTTCACCAACGACTCGCTGCCCGGGTCTTTCCGACCGACCCATGCGTAGTACGTCTTGGGGCCAATTGCCGGCTCAATAATGCTGAAGGTGTCAGGCCGCGTCTTGACCAATGAAGCAAGATTGGGCAGCGACTGCGATACTGCCTCCAGACGGCCCGCGGCCAGATCGGCATAGGCTTCGTCAAAGGAGACGTACTCGCGAATTTCCTTCAAGCCGGGCTTGCCTTCGTCACGCAACTTCTTGTCATACGCCTGCAGAACCTTGAGCTGCGCGGAGCCTGCCTGCGAACCGGCAACTTTTCCGCTGAGTTGGTCAGGACTGGTGAACTCGGTGGCGCCGGCATGCCTCACCAGCGCCACGGTCGCATCTGCAATGGGCAGTGTCATCGCGAAGCGGGAGGCACGTTCCTTGGTGACCGTGACCGACGTGACGATGAAGTCGAATTTCCTGGCTGCAAGGCCGGGCAGGATAGCCTGGAACGGGACGTCCTGGCGGGTCGCCTTTACGTCCGGCAACTGTTCCATCACCAACGCGAGCAGGTCGGTGCTGTAGCCGACGATTTTGCCGTCTTCGATATACTCAAATGGCGGAAATTGCGCTTCCGTGCCAATGGAAATTTGCTTCTTTTCCTTGATGTCAGTTAGCACATCCGCGGCCAGGGCGGTCTGCGCGCCCATCGTGAAGGCGGCTATGCAACCGGCGGCGATAACTTTTGTGAACATGGCTTTCATACGTGACCCCTGGTACGGAATGTTGATGAATTCAAATCGCATGCATCAGATTCAAGCGACTTGAATGGCATAAACGCATTACGCAATAGACGTGCCAGTTTTTACGAAGGGTGCTGAGGCGCCGGCATCTTCTCTGTTGGCCCTGGTATGGGCCCCATCCACGCAGGTGGAAGCCGACTCTGGTGATCAGGTGACACCACGGGAGTTGCCTGGAGATGGTGCAATGCAATAGAGCAACGCCCCGGCTTGGGGCATTGCTCTGCAGCCGGGCCACTCAAGTGGGGGCAAGTTGCTGCGTCAGGGTCGCCAGGAAGGCACGTGCACCCTCGGGAAGGATGCGCCCCATGAGAGTCTGCACTTCGATCGAGCGGTCGGCCATGCCGCGTTCGCGACTGCTGCGAAGAATTGGGGCCGGCCAGCGGAGATAAACAGCATTGACAGTGCATAGCCGGAGGCTTACTCTGCCGGCAGGCATCACAGTGTGATGAAAATCAGAAAAAATTCGAGGAGTCCGCAATGAAAGTCAGTCACTTATTGAAATCGTTGGCCGTTATGACCGCGCTGTGCGCGGGCGCGGCGCATGCGCAGGTCAGCGTAATGCTGCCCGCCAATCCAGGCGGCGGTTGGGATTCCACGGGGCGGCAAGCCTTCCAGGCCATGAATCAGGCCGGTATCTACACCGGTACGGTGAATTTTTCCAATAAGGGCGGGGCTGGTGGCACGATAGGCTTGTCTGATTTTCAGCGCTCACAGAAAGGCAAGCCGGATGCCCTGGCGGTATTCGGTGCCATTACCGTCGGTGCAATCACGCTGAACAAGTCCCCCGTTGACCTGAGCAAATTCAAACCGGTAGCGCGCCTGACCGCCGAGTACCTGGTGCTGGCGGTCAAGGCAGATTCGCCGTACAAGACGCTGGGTGACTTCGTTGCCGCGCTCAAGAGCGACCCCGGCGCATCGGCCGTTGGCGGCGGCTCGGCCGGTGGCGTGGACCATATCGCCTTGGCCTTGCTGGCCCAAAGCGCCGGTGTGCCGGTACCCAAGCTGAACTATATTCCGCAGGCAGGCGGCGCCGACACGGTCATCGGTATTATCAACGGCACGCTGAAGGCCGGTATTTCCGGTATTTCCGAGTTCCAGCAATTCGCCCAGGAAGGCCGGATCCGCATATTGGGCATCACGACCGCCGAACGCATGAAGGGGCTGGACGACATCCCCACATTCAAGGAAGCCGGCTACGACGTGGAAATTGCAAATTGGCGCGGCATTCTTGGTTCGGTCGACATGCCCGAGGCCAATCACAAGGAGTGGGTGGATCGCTTCACCAGGTTGAACGAAAGCGAGGCATGGCAAGCTGTACTTAAAAAGCAGGGCTGGGATGCCTACTTCATGCCGGGCGACGCCTTCGGTAAATTCATTGAAAGCGAAAGCAGCCGCATCAATACGATTCTCAAAGACGCAGGGCTGGCCAAGTAATCACGCAGTACCAGTGAAGGAATGTTGATGACGTTGTTGCGCAAAGGCCCATGGTGGCTGGGGCTGGCCGTAATATTCATGGGCGCGGTCTGCTTCTATGCCTCGACCGACTTGGCGGCGACCGCACAGTACGCAGCCATCGGCCCCGGAATGTTCGTGGCCGGTGTGGGCCTGGGCCTGATAGGACTGGGCGTGCTGTTGCTCATCCAGATCGCGCGCGGCGAAGTGTTCGAACCCGAAGACGCCGAGAACGCGGTGCCGGGCCAATCCATGGACCGGCGCGCTTTTTTCACTGCCTTGCTGGGCGCCATAGTACCCGCGCTCACCATTGAAACGCTTGGGCTGCCGATGACGGCAATGTTGTCTTTCATGCTGGTGGCGCGCGCTTTTGGTTCCAAGCGCCTGGTCTCCGACCTTGTCGTGGGGTTTGTGCTGGCCACCATGTGCTGGTTCCTCTTCGGTTGGCTGGGGCTTCAACTGGGTGGTTTCTTTCCCTTGGCGGGTGTGTAATGGATACTCTGGCACTGTTGCTTCAAGGCTTTGAGGTCGCGCTGACGCCCACCAATCTCATGTGGGCCTTGGTCGGGTCAATATTGGGAACGGCCATCGGCATCCTTCCGGGTATCGGGCCTGCGCTGACCATCGCATTGTTATTGCCGGTCACGGTATCGGTAGGGCCGGTATCGGCGTTCATCATGTTTGCCGGTGTCCTGTACGGCGCCATGTATGGCGGGTCGACAACGTCCATCCTCATCAATACGCCGGGGGAAGCGGGGTCGATGATGACCGCGCTCGAGGGCAACAAAATGGCACGGTCCGGTCGAGGCGCTGCGGCACTGGCCACGGCGGCTATCGGTTCTTTCGTGGCGGGAACCATTGCGACCCTGCTATTGACGTTCGCGGCGCCGGTGGTGGCGGAGCTGGCCTTTTTGCTCAAGCCCGCCGACTATTTCGCACTGACGATACTTGCCTTTACGTCGGTGGCCGTGGTCATGGGCGCGTCGCGGGTTCGCGGCTTTGTATCCCTGTTCATGGGCCTGGCGCTGGGCGTGATCGGCATTGACGCCATGACCGGGCAACCCCGTATGACGTTCGGCAATGCAGCGTTGCTGGACGGCGTGGAATTGACCGTGGTGCTGGTTTCGCTGTTTGCGATAGGGGAAATCCTGTACGTGGCCAGTCGCTACTCGGCAACAAAAGACGAGATCGTTGCCATCAAGGGCAAAGCCTTCATGACGCGTGAGGACTGGCGCCGTTCCTGGAAACCGTGGCTGCGCGGTACGGCCATCGGATTCCCGATAGGCACGATTCCTGGCGGCGGCTCTGAAATTCCCACCATGCTGTCCTACACGTTGGAAAAAAAGCTGTGCCGCTACAAGGATGAATTCGGTAAAGGCGCCATCGAGGGCGTCGCGGGACCAGAGGCGGCCAACAATGCGTCCGCAGCCGGCATCCTGGTACCGCTGCTCACGCTGGGGCTGCCGACATCCGCCACGGCGGCTATCCTCCTGGCGGCGTTCCAGAACTATGGCCTGCAGCCCGGTCCTTTTCTGTTCACCAGTAATCCGGAACTGGTCTGGGGCCTGATTGCCTCCCTATACATTGGCAATGTCATGCTGCTGGTGCTGAACCTGCCTTTGGTCGGCATATGGGTAAAGCTGTTGCAGATTCCGCGGCCGCAGCTGTACGCCGGTATCCTGGTCTTCGCTGTCATGGGGATCTGGGGAGTGTCGGGCTCGGTATTTGATCTGGGGTTGATGGCAGCGTTGGGTGTGGTCGGCTACGCAATGCGGGTTTACGGATTTCCCATTCCGCCGCTACTGATAGGCCTGATACTCGTGCCGCTGGCTGAAAATCAGCTCAGGACCGCCTTGGCTGCGGGCCAGGGTAAGGTGTCGGTCCTGTTCGAAACGCCACTGTCCGTGACCTTCCTGCTGATTTCCTTCTTGTTCTTGTTCGTCCCCGTGTTGCTGAAACGCTTGAGGACGGCAGCGTGATGCGTAGATGCCTTCAGCGGCTTTTAGAACGCCTTGTTTTGCAGAACATTCTTTTCAATACTTTCGGCCGTTTTCATTCAACAACGTCAACGCTCAACGCATGAGCAGGAAAAAAGCATGAATAAAGCAACAATTGCCATTGCCGTAATCAGCCTGGGCGCGCTTGCGGCTTGCCAGGCTCCGTCAAATTCGGGTAGTTCACGTAGCTCCAACAACTCGGAATTCAATTGCATCGCCGGCACAATAGGTGGTGCTGTTATCGGCGGGCTATTAGGCAGCACCATTGGGGGCGGACGAGGTCGTACGGCGGCTGCAGCGGTCGGCGCCGGGGCCGGCGGCTATCTCGGCAACAGCATGGGGTGCAAATAATGAAGGATATGACCATGAAAAGAATTCTTGCCCTGGCTGTCTCCGTGGCATTGCTCGGACCGGCAGCTGTGCTGGCCCAAAATGGACAATTTGAACTCACACCGGAACACTTCGCCGAGCTGGACAAGAACAAGAGCGGCGGTGTCAGCAAAGACGAGTACGAACAGTTCATGCGCAATGCATTTAAGAAGCTCGACACCGATCGCAATAACAGTTTAAGCAGTGCCGAAGCTGGCAAGGTCATGACGTCGGATCAGTTCGCCACCATCGATGCCAACAAGGACGGTAAAGTAACTTTAGACGAGTTCATCCAGCACGTCATGAGCGATTTCGATCGCCAGGACCGCAACAAGGACGGCACGCTGCAACCCTGATACGGAAAGCGGCATTTACAGCCAGCATGTCAAGTCCCGGCCGGCTCCCTGGAGCGAGCCGGCCGGGACTTGATCAACCCTTGCTGTTGGGGCAAACGACGCGCCGCGCCGCATGGCTACTGAATCAGCATGCGCTCACCAGGAAGGGAAGCGAACAGCGGCTTCCCGGTTTCGGGTACGTCTGCAATCAGTATCGTGCCTGTGCTCGATTCGGTCATGACCACTTTCTTTTCGCCGGGCACGAATGCAATATTGGTGACCGTGGTTCCGAGCGGGGACTTGATGTAGTGGGTAAGTTCGCCCATCGGATTCAGCCGAAAGGCCCCTCGCAGGCTGGCATGAGCCACATACAATCCGTTCTTGCTATCAAATGCCAGGCCGTCAGGGCCGCTGGTTCCAAAAAAAGTCTGGAAAGCGTTGGCTTTGCTTGCCGCAGGCCCTTTGAAAATCGGCATGCGCCAAATATTGTTGCTGCGCGTGGCAGCTACGTGCAGAAAGCGTTCGTCCACGTCGAACGCCAAGCCGTTCGGGCTGGCTACATTGTCGAGAACCTGCACGAGTTCACCGTCGCACGTCATGCAATACACGCGACCGGTGGGATCATGGAGACCTGTCTGTCCCTGATCCGTGAAGTACAGGTCGCCGTTCTTGGTGAACGTCAGGTCATTGAGACCTTTGAAGGGCTTGCCGTGGACAGGCCCTTCAAGAATGGTTTCCATCTTTGTTGTGTCGGGGTCCAGCCGCAGAAGTCCGCGGCGGTGGTCGGCGATCCAGATCCTATTGGCAGCGTCGATGGCAAGCCCATTGGGCCATCCGTCATACTGTGTTATGAGGCTCCACGTGCCACCGGAAGTGATTCTGAAAATGCGACCGTAGGGAATGTCGCAGACATAGAGATTTCCTTGCGCGTCAAAAGCCGGACCCTCGATAAACGAGTCGATCTCCTGGCCCGGCTTATTGAGCAACGCCCAATCGTTCTGACGCGCGTTTCGAAAATTATCAGGAAGGCGTGACCATACCTCAGCTTCAACGATGGTTGGCGGGGTAAAACTCAAATTGAACACGCTGCTTCTCCGGTATGGACGCGAACTGAAATAATGGATTCATCGGGCGCCGGCCCGACGATGCCTTTTACTGAACCTTGATGTCGGCGTCGCGTATGGTCTTTTCCCAAAGCGCGATATCGTCGGCTACGAGCTTTTCCGACTCTTCGTAAGTGAGCCCTTTAACCGAAATGCCAAGCCCTTCGATGCGTTGCTTTACGTCCGGGCGGTTGATCGAAGTACGAACGGCTTCGTTGATTTTTTCGACTATGTCTTGGGGCGTACCGGCGGGAACGGCGTAGCCAACCCAGAACTCGGTCTTCATTCCTGGAAGCCCGGCCTCCGACGCGGAGCGGACATCGGGTAGAACGGGGGAGCGAGTATCGCTGGTCACCATCAGTGCCTTCAGTTTCCCGCTCTTGATATGAGGCAGTGCGGTGGGCAGCGCGGTGATCAACATCTGGATCTGACCACCGAGCACGTCATTCAAGGCGGCGCCGGCTCCCTTGTAGGGGACGTGATCGATTTTTACGTCGGCCAATGTCTTGAACAGTTCGGCGGCAAGGTGGGTGTTGGTGCCGTTGCCGCCCGAGCCATAAAACAGTTCGTTCGGCTTGTTTTTCGCCAAGGCGATGAGTTCTTCCACGGTGGTTACCGGAACGTCTGGATTGACCACAACCACGTAGGGTACCGATGTGGCGATGGCAACGTGGGTAAATGCCTTGTTTGGATCAAATGGCATTTTCAGTTTAAGCGCCGTGGACATGGCCAGGGAGGATTCGGTAGTCAAGAGGGTGTAGCCATCCGGCTTGGCCCGGGCGACGATAGACCATCCGATGATACCGCCACCACCGGCACGGTTCTCCACCACGACTGATTCGCCGGTTGTTTTCCCGAGCTCTTGCCCGATGATGCGCGACACGATATCGGTAGTGCCGCCGACGGCGTAAGGAACCACGACGGTTATCGGTTTGCTGGGATAGTCTGACGCGGCTGCGCTTGAGACGCCGGCGACCAGTGCCATCGCAATTCCGGAGATGTGGCGTGAGACGTATTTTGAAAACATGAGCACCTCGAAAATAGTAGTGGCAATAACTGCTGTTCTATCTTATAGAATAGCGTTCTATTAATAAATAGATTAAATCATTTCCATACCTGGGTAAAGGTGAAGGGCCTATGCCTAGGGTTTGTACTAGTTTATTAGGCGACCCAGGTGTATCGCGGCTTCAACGGTGGGCGCAATGTGGCGCTCGTCATAGCGATGGGCAGGCATGGTAAGCGTGAGCGCAGCCCGCAGTTTTCCTTCTTGATCAAAGACCGGTGCCGAAATCCCGGCCACTTCGGCAAGACGGTCGCCCGCGCTGGCGTGGTAGCCATCCTTCCTGATTTTTTTGTATAGCGCCTTGTCTGTCTGGGCGAATTGCTGGCTGAGGGTGTCGTCGAAGGCGATCAAGACCCGGCCTCCGCTGCCTTTATCGATCGGCAGCGTATCGCCCGCGCGAATGTGATCGCGGATTGGGTGTGGGGAGTCTACCCGGTACAGGCAAAGACGGGAGTCGCCGCGAATAACATGGTATGCCGCGCTTTCGCCCGTTTTATCAACCAGCTCGCGCAACACGGCCATTACGACGCGATCAAGCGAAAAGGTGCTGGAGTAAATTCCATAAAGCCTTCCCACTTCGGTACCCAGGATATAGCTGCCATCGTCCAGGCGTTGGATCAGTCCACCGTGCTCGAGCGAGGTGATCAGTCGCAGCACGGTACTTTTATAAAGACGTGTGCGGGTTGCGAGTTCGGAAAGGTTCAGTGCCGAATCGCCATTCCTGAATGCGGCAAGTATGCTGATGGCGCGGTCCACGGCAGCCACGCCGCCTACGGCTGCGCTTGTGTCCGCGATTGATTTGACGGCTGCTTTTCGGGGCATGGATACACCTTTGTGATAGTGGGGTCGGCTTGACAAGTGCTACGGGTACAATCATACTTTTTCTTAAATAGAACGCTATTCTATCTTGCAGAATATAACGACGAGATAATTCCCACGCATTTTTAGAGAGCCTTATGTCCAACGTATCCAATGACGTCCTGATAAGCGAAGTGGGGCCAAGAGATGGCCTGCAGTCCGTTGCCATAACCATGCCCACCGCAGATAAGTGTCGGTGGATCGATGCTCTGGTAAGTGCGGGCGTGCGCGAGATTGAAGTCGCTTCTTTCGTTCCGGCCTCGTTAATGCCGCAAATGGCGGATGCCGCGCAGGTCGTGCGTCATGCCATGAAACACGACGGTGTAACCATCATGGCGCTTGTGCCCAATCGGCGTGGCGCACAGGCGGCCATCGAGGCCGGCGTACATAAGATGACCGTTCCGGTTTCCGCCAGCGAGGCGCATTCATTGGCGAATGTCAGGAAAACGCGGCAGCAGATGCTCGCCGAAGTAAAAGAGATTGTTGCCTTGCGCAATGGCAGCGCCGCTCAAGTAAAGATCGAGGTGGGTATCTCGACGGCTTTTGGTTGCACGATCCAGGGCAAGGTCGATGAGGACGAGGTCATCCGGCTGGCAGAGGCTGCTGTTGCAGCCGGCGTCGATGAAGTGGGATTATCGGACACCACGGGTATGGCCAATCCGGCGCAGGTAAGGCGCTTGTTCGCTCGGCTGCAGGCGGCATTGGGGGCCAAGGCTGGTGCTGCACACATGCACAATACCAGGGGCTTGGGTTTGGCAAACTGCCTGGCCGCCTACGACGCAGGCGTGCGAACCTTTGATTCTTCGCTGGCCGGACTCGGCGGCTGTCCTTATGCGCCGGGCGCTTCGGGCAATGTGGTCACAGAGGACCTGGTTTTCATGTTCGAATCCATGGGCATACATACCGGAGTGGATCTCGAAAAGCTGCTCGAGGCACGTATTTCCTTAGCCGCCGGCCTGCCGGGCCAGCCCCTGTATGGCATGACGCCCGAGGCTGGCTTGCCAATAGGGTTCAAGCAGGAGCATTTGAATGACTAAGCAGCTTCCCCTGGAAGGCATCCGCGTCGTCGAGTTTACACACATGGTCATGGGTCCAACCTGCGGCATGGTGCTGGCCGACCTCGGCGCCGAAGTGATCAAGATAGAGCCGCTTGGTGGCGACAACACCCGCAAATTGATTGGTTCGGGCGCCGGATTTTTCCCGATGTTCAACCGCAACAAGAAAAGCATCGCGGTCAACGTGAAAGAGGCTCGTGGTCGGGAAGTGGTGCTCAAGCTTTTATCGGGCGCCGACGTCTTCAGCGAGAACTTCAAAAGCGGGACAATGAACAAGCTCGGGTTCGATTACCCGACCGTATCCGCCATAAACCCCGGTCTCATTTATGTGTCGCACAAGGGCTTTCTGCCTGGTCCCTATGACAAGCGCACCGCCTTGGACGAGGTCGTCCAGATGATGGGCGGTCTGGCATACATGACGGGACCGGAAGGCCGTCCCTTGCGCGCCGGTGCAAGCGTCAACGACATCATGGGCGGCCTGTTTGGCGCCATTGGCGTACTGGCGTCGTTGCAGGAGCGTGCCCGTACAGGACGCGGAAAAGAAGTCGTAAGCGCACTATTCGAAAACAATGTCTTCCTGGTCGCCCAACACATGATGCAGTACGCCGTAACGGGCCAGCCTGCGGCCCCCATGCCCAGCCGCATCAGTGCATGGGCCGTCTACGACGTGTTTGCCGTGCGTGATGGCGAGCAGGTGTTCCTCGCGGCGGTCAGTGATACGCAATGGGCCTTGCTCTGTCAGGAATTCGAATTCGGCGATTTGTTCGACGATAAACGCCTGCTGACCAATAACGATAGAGTAAAGGCGCGGGAGTGGATGATGCCTATCCTGCGTGAACGATTCGCGCTGTACTCGGCAAGCGAGCTACGCCAACGTTTCGAGAAGATGGGCCTGCCCTATGCGCCCATTACGCGGCCACAGGATTTGCTCGATGATCCTCATTTGCTGCACACAGGGGGATTGGCGCCGGTAACCATTCCCGCCGATGCAAGCTCTGCCGGACGATCAGTGGAAACCAGGGCTGCGCTTTTGCCTATTGCCTTAGACGGCGAGCGTTTGCCGTTACGCGAAGGCCCGCCCTCATTAGGGGCTCACACCCAGGCCATTCTGGCGGAGCTCAGCTACAGCCAGGACGAGATCGACTCGATGTTGTCCGACGGTGTGATTGGCGGGTGCGCGACCAGTGATGCCACTTGAAAATAAGCGATCGGGAGTAAGTGCCCAGGCCTATGATGGCCATGGGCACGAACCATTTCCTGCAAGCGATACATGCCTAGCCTAAAGCCATTCCGTCTTTTCCGAGGGCCAATAATTCAGACAACGCCAGTTGAACCAGTTCTTTTGGTGGAAGGTCTCTCGGAGTAAACATTCCGATCGAGCGTGATAATGCCCCATTCAACTTGGTCTTACTGATACCGAGCTGTGACGTGTGATCGAATGAGGATTCAGGCAACAAGGCAATGCCGCAATTGTTCTGCACGAAACGCGCTATTGTATTTAGATCGCGCAGCGAATAAATCGGGGTGAACGTCTGCGATTCATTCTGAAATGCTGTTTCAGTTAATGCTCTGACGCTTGTTCCGGGCGGCATGCTTATAAGTGGTAGACGACCCAGTTCAATTACATTCCAATGTTTTATTTCAAGAGTAATGCTGCTGCTGTGAAATAAAACAAATCTTTCACTGAATAGTTCCTGATATAAAAGGTCTGAAGGTCTGTCGTGGCCTATCGCCGTTACGGCAATATCGACCTTGCGCAATCGCAGCAAGTCCAATACTTCATTGGCGACAGGATCATAAACATGAATCCTTACGTCCGGGTTGGTTTTTTTTAAATTACGAATCAGCTTGGGAATTAAAGAGGCGGCCAGGGTGGGTAAAGCGGCAATTGCAATCCTATTGTTTTTCTCTCTCAGTCTCTCCGATATATCGCACATTCCCTTCTCGTACATCGCCGTCATACTTTTCGCGGTTTGCAATAGATCCTGCCCATCCCTGGAGAGTCTTACGACGCGAGTGCTCCTTTCGAATAATTGAATACCGAGCGACTCTTCAATCTCCTTCAGTAACTTGCTTAATGTCGGCTGGCTTACATGGAGAATTCCTGCCGCCTTCTGAAAGCTCAGGGTTTCTGCCAATAGCACAAATATTCTCAGCTGTCTGATCGAAAGATTCATTCGTTTTGTCTATCAATAAAATCTAAATTGGAACTTAACTTCTTCCATAGGTGCAGTTAATCTTGATCCCAGAAAACTTCTGGAGGTCAAATGTTTCGTCTTAATGGAAAGGTCGCCCTGGTAACTGGCTGTGGAACGCTTGGTGATGGCTGGGGGAACGGCAAGGCTACGGCGGCTGTCTTGGCTAGACAAGGCGCATCAATATACGGCTGCGATTTGAATATCGAGGCAGCCCGGCAGTCCTCCAAAGTTATTAGTGACGAGGGAGGAAAAATTCAAGTCCAGCAATGCGATGTCACAGACTCCCAGCAAGTCGCAGCCCTTGTTAAAGCCTGTATGGATACCTATGGGCGTATAGATATTCTTGTGAACAATGTTGGCAGATCAGAGCCTGGTGATCCGGTCACCATGTCTGAGGAGGCATGGAATGATCAGTTACAGGTGAATCTGACTTCGTCGTTTCTTTGCTGCAAGCACGTTATCCCATTAATGCAAGCCGCTGGTGGCGGCTCAATTATCAACATATCATCCATTGCCGGCCTCAGGTATGCGGGAAAGCCCCAGGTCGGCTATGCCGCCGCAAAGGCTGCGCTAATGCAAATGACCGCAACCACAGCCGTCATTTATGCAAAAGACGGTGTCCGTCTGAATTCAGTGGTGCCGGGTCTTATGTTTACTCCTCTGGTCGAGCGCCTGGCAACTAAATACGCAGGCGGCGATTTTGAAGGTTTTGTCGCCCATCGCCACAATCAAGTGCCCACCGGCAAGATGGGCGACAGCTGGGATGTTGCCAACGCGGTGGCTTTCTTGGCAAGTGACGAGAGCAGATACATCACGGGCCAGCAGTTGATCGTGGACGGCGGCATCACGATGGCTACACGATAGCCAGCAAGGAAGCACTATGAACAATCCAAATACAGGCTCCGAACGACTGGCGAATAAAGTGGCAATCATTATGGGGGCTGGCTGCGTAGGCCCCGGATGGGGAAATGGCCGTGCCATTGCAGTTCGATTTGCCCAAGAAGGTGCGACGGTAATTGCTGTAGACAAAAATCCTGAATCGCTTCCCGAGACTTTGGAAATGGCAGGCGAGTTCAGATCCCGCATTGAACCCCGAATATGCGACGTCACCAGTTCAAGTCAAGTCCAGAAATTGATCCAGGAAGTCGTTCAATCGCACGGGAAGATCGACATTCTGATCAATAACGTGGGAGCCCCAATTCCAGGCGGACCCACCGAGCTCTCCGAAGAAGATTGGCACAAACAACTTGAGATCAATCTCTCATCAGTTTTCATCACATGTAAGCAAGTTCTTCCTGTGATGGAAAAGCAAGGGCACGGCGCGATTGTCAACGTGTCGTCGACATCTGGAATTCGCTGGACAGGTGCTGCCCAGGTTGGTTATGCCGCTGCAAAGGCCGGTGTAATCCAGTATGGGAAAGTTGCCGCCGTCGAATTTGCGAAGAAAGGGATACGCATTAACTCTGTTTTGCCTGGCCAATTGCACACGCCGCTTGTTGATGTGTTTTTGGCAAAACAGCAATCGAAGGGAGACGTCGAAGCGTTACTGCATGTACGGCAGAAGCGAATTCCTCTGCCATTAATGGGAGATGGCACTGACACGGCCAATGCAGTTTTGTTTTTAGCATCAGATGAAGCCCGGTTCATCACTGGTACCGAATTGGTGGTTGATGGCGGCATGAGTGCCCGCTGCGATTAGGTCTAACAAAGGAAGATAAGCATGGCACGAATTAATTATGCGGATATTACTAATCCAGTCATCAAGCCTCTGGTTGAACGAATTCAAAATGAGCGCTCAAGCGTACCTAACCTGTACAAGATGCTGCTCAACAGCACCCCCATAGCAGAAGGTTGGCTCAATTACCTTACTGCCATTCGCCAGAAAAGCGGGCTCTCCCCAAAGATCCGCGAACTTTTGATCATGCGCGTGGCGGTATTGAATGAAGCCGACTATGAATTCGAACAGCACCTTCCCATTGCAATCAAAGAAGGCTGTACACAAGAGCAAGTTAATGGGCTAAGAGTAAATGACTTTAGCCTGTTCAATGAGGAGGAACGGGCCACGATCCTCTATTGCGATGAAATGACGCGCAATATTCGCGTTAAGGACTCAACATTCGCAACGGTCAAAAATTTTTTCAACGATAAGGAAATTGTAGAAATCACGGCAACAATTGCCGCCTACAACATGGTTTCGCGCTTCCTGGAGGCTATCCAGGTCGATCACGAATAATAAGTGCTGGTCAATCACGCAATCACTATAAATCGGGAGACAAATATGCGTAATTTTATGAGTTCGGCTGTCGCTTCTCTTGTAATCGGCTTGGCTTTTAGTGCGCCGACACACGCTAAGGACAACTATCCTGACAAGCCGATTCAGTTAATTATTCCATTTGCCGCTGGCGATACGGACAGGATGTTGCGTCCTATTACTGACAGAATGGAACAATATCTAGACCAGCCGATAGTGATGAACTACAAGCCAGGAGCTGGCGGTGGCATTGGGGCCGCCTTCACCGCATCAGCGCCTCCTGATGGCTACACCATTGTGGGCAGTTCACCCGGCTCCTTAGTGGTCGTTCCCCTGGCCAACAAAGAGGTTAAATATTCTCTTTCCTCGTTCGAGCCCGTGGCCGGCATCTCGCTCGGCGGAATGATGATTGTCGTCCCTGCCAAATCGAAATACAAAACGCTGGCCGACGTCGTTGCAGCGGCCAAGGAAAAGCCGGCCTCTATCTCCTACGGTACCTCCGGCGCCCTGGGCATTAGCCACCTACTGGGCGAGAGCTTCGCAGATGCGGCAAAAATCGAATTGCTACACATCCCCTTTCAGGGTAGTGCACCCGCGATTACCGCGTTGCTGGGTGACCATACCGAGATGGCTGTATCAGCTGTAGGCCCCGCCCAGGCCCACATCAAGTCAGGCGCTCTCCGTGCTCTGGCCATCTTTAGCGACAAGCGCCTCTCGGTCTATCCGGATGTTCCGACTTTGCGTGAGCAAGGTTTTGATGTGGGTAGCCCAACCGTCTATGGCTTGATGGCACCGAAAGGCACACCGCCCCAAGTAATCGAAACGCTCTACAAAGCAGCCGAGAAAGTGGTTGCGGAACACGGTCCGCAGGTCACTGCGGCCATGGCTACTTTAGGAGCCGAAGTCAGCGTAATGAGTCCCAAAGAATACGGCGATTACCTGACCGGGCAAAATGAACTCTTCACCAAAGCAATCGGTTCAATCAAGGACAAGTAATAGCCAAGCAGGCTGCATTGCTCTTCAGCGTTGCAGCCCGCTTTCCGGCTGCATGGCTTGCATTAGGATTAACACCTTGCTTTGTGGGGCAAATCATGAGGTCGGTTGGTTCTCAGGTATTGCTTTCATTCGATATGGCGCTTTGAGCGCGACAATCCATTGACGCGCGAGCGCTAGGGGGTTACTTACAAATAGGGGATGTTTCTGTGGAGATGTTTCGGGTACGCATAAATACCGCCGGCGGTCCAGAGAATATGTTTCTGGAAGATTTGCAAGTGCAGCAACCAGGGCCAGGCGAGGTCTGGCTGGAGCACGCCGCTATTGGCGTGAATCCTCAAGATATCAACCACCGCAGCGGAGCCACGCCGATCTCCTTTCCGTCAGGATTAGGATTGGAAGGCGCGGGGTACGTAGTTGCATTGGGGGAGGGTGTAAAAGGCTTGAAAGTTGGGGATCCCGTTGGGTATGCTACGGGACCAATCGGTGCGTACGCCAGCGCGCGCGTCTATCCCGCGGAGCGACTTGTCAAGCTGCCTGATTCGTTGAAGATCGAGGAAGCGGCAGCTCTGCTTTTCAAAGGGATAACAGCTCAGTACCTGCTTAAGACCACTTACAAGGTAGGGCCGGGAACCCAGACGGTTATCTATGGCGCAGCTGGAGCATTAGGTCAGCTAATGTGTTCATGGGCCAAGCACCTGGGAGCTACAGTCATCGGCGTGGTTTCAAAGAACGCCAGCGTGGACAGGGCCAAGGCTGCTGGTTGCGATGCCGTCTTTGTCTTCGACCCTCAGACGCTGCCAGGACAGATCAAAGACGCAACCGGCGGCTTTGGAGCACACGTAGTTTATGACCCAGTTGGTCGTACTACGCTGGAGGCGTCAATGGATAGCCTCAGGACAAGGGGCCTCCTGGTATCCTTTGGCGTCATTTCCGGCGTACCTGATCCAATCGATGTGCGGAAACTCAATGCCAAGGGTTCACTGTATGTTACACGTCCTTCACTCGCCGCCCACACTGCAACGGCTGCAGAGTATCAAGAGCGAGTTCGTGACGTATTGTCCGCGGTGCAGGACGGTTTCATCAAACCATGCATCTGGCGCGAATATGCCTTGGCCGACGTTGCGACTGCCCATGCGGATATCGAAGCAGGAAGGACCAGGGGAGCAATTGTCCTCAGGCCCTAAGAAGTGCGCGGGCATACGGATTAGGCGGTTGTTACAAGTCGTCCGTGGCTGTTCGTATTCGGGGATTATCAATCATGGCACATCAACGCCCAGACGTTTTAGGCAGATACCGCAATGCATCGACAGGCTTGCCACCGTAGCGTAGTTCGAAATACAGGTTCACCGCATTGCTGCCGGTGTCGCCTACGGTGGCAATCGTCTGCCCTTGCTTGACCTGCGCACCTTCCTTTACCAACAAGGCATCGTTATGCGCGTATACGCTTAAAAACTGTGCATCATGATTCACGATGAGCATATTGCCGTAGCCGCGCAAGCCGTTACCGGAGTACATCACTTTGCCTGAGGCCGCAGCCTTGACCGGGGCTCCTTTCGCGGCGGCGATATAGACGCCCTGGGTAGTGGTCGCTGAAGTTCCCCGGCTTGCCTTTCCTTCTGCGGGCCAGACAAGGTCGATGGATCGCGGTGCCGCAATAGAAGGGCCCTTGGTGGGTGCGGGAGGTGTGTAGGTGGAGCTGGGGGTCGCCGCTGCCGTACCGCCTTCTACATTCAAGATCTGCCCGACCCGAATGCTATTGCTGTCTTTCAGATTGTTTGATCGCATCAGCGAGTCAACGGTCTGCCCATGTTGACGAGCAATCTGTGTGAGGGTGTCTCCCCTGACCACGCGATATTGGCCCTGCCCGACGGGTTTGGTGGTCCCGCAAGATGCCAATAACATGACCATGCCAAGAACCGCCAGCGATCGGCCGTACGGGCGAATCATGGCGGCAAGGTTGAAGGGACTTTTGATAGGACTGGGCCGAGGAAAAGGAGTCAGTAGAAACATTGCTTGATAGTTAATGCATGTGGGACGCTGATAACATACTACACGACAAGTGGTGGGGTATTGGCGCACCCGACCATTCGTGATGCCCTGCTTCACCTACCGTTACGGAGACATTCAATGTCAGAAATCACTCGCATCGAACCCAGCGAACGAATGAGCCGCGTTGTCATTCATAATGGCATCGTACTCATCTGCGGACTGACCGCAGGCGACGCAAGTCAGGACATCAAAGGGCGTTGCCCCTGTACGTGCAACGGGTGAATCCAGGTTGGCTCGCGCGGACTCGCTTGTGGAGATTATTGTCACGGCAGCCCAGGTATAAATAATTCATGTTTAGAGAGATCAGTGCACCTTAAGTCGACTGCTATATCGCTTGGGCACCGTGCCGCGCGGCAGGTACAGGAAGTGCTGCACGCTTAAGTTCAGGCAGCAATCGCGCTGCCCGGCAATCGCGCCGCGGCGCGAGGACTATCGTTAAGGGAGTATGCATGAGTACTGAAATAGCCAACCAAAAGCCACCAACCGTCGTCAATGGTATGGTCCGATTTACTGCCTTAGTGGACGGGCGGGTAAACCAGGAATTTGAGGTCTCATCCGATGTGCTGGTCGAGCACTTTGGCGCCACAGGTCGATCCGACGATGAGCTGGTCGAAGCGTTCAGAAAAGGAAAGGCCGAAATCATGGCGGTCGCTGCGCGTAGCGTCAGTACGCCGGTCAACGGCATGATTGCCTTGGGAACGGGTGACTTCTCGGAGCTCACGCCCGGCAAACCGGGGTCCTCGTCGTAGGCCTCAGATATTCCTGACCGGATGAGAACGGCATGGCCTGCCGGATAGGCAGGCCATGCTGGAACGGCAAAGTGAATGGTTGAAACGCAGGCCGACGCAACAGCGCAGCATAGTGTTAAATGCCATTACGCTGCAGGAGCCCAAAGATTGGGCGTCATATCATTTGAATAGCCAGAAACAAATTCTTTAGGTTCGCCTGTGGCGGGGTTGTAGACAGAGCGTCGAATTCGCCCGATATTGCCGCCGTATAGATGGATGCTGATGGAGACCCGGTCGTCGTATGCGTTGCTGACACGGTGAATGTCGCCAATGCGCGGCGACACACAGGCAACCTCCCCTTGATGTAGACGGCTTTCGCCTCCGGCCTGTACGATTCCTTCGCTGGTTCTGCGGTAATGCTGGTCAAGCTCCGCGCCTCGCAACATGGCTATGACGCCCCACACGGTATGGTCATGGATCGGAGTCGTCTGGCCCGGCCCCCATACAAAACTCACCAGTGAAAAGCGCTCCAGCGGGTCGCCGTACAACAAGTACTGCGTGTAGTAGTCCGGATGCGGTTTGGCAAGGGCGTCGGGCAGCCAGTCATCGTGGGCCACCAGCGAGGCCATGAGTTGGCAGGACGATTTCAATATCGTCTCCTCGTCGGGGGCCGGGGTTTCCATGAGGCGCGTAAGCCCGGCCACGGTGTCCAGTAATCGGCGGTTTTTCATGTTGCTCTCCGTGGTGCAATGAGTCGCGTGTGTAGTACTCAGTTGGGCATCCGTTCAGGCGGGCTGCGCCAGCGATTTCGCCAGTGCTTTGCGGTCTACTTTCCCAACCGAATTTTCGGGCAGGGCGTCCACGAAAAAGACATCATCCAGATGATATATGCGCGATAGACGCTGGCCCACAAGCGCCTGGATAGCTTCTTTGTCGCATTGTTTGGGATCGGAGGCAACGATAAACGCCACAGGGACTTCGCCAAGATCGGTATCAGGGCGACCTACGACGCAACAACTGTGCACGTCCGGACTGGTGCTGATTGCCTGCTCGATGATGGCTGGGGAAATGTTTTCACCCCCGCGGATGATAACGTCCTTGATTCGACCCGTGATGTATAAAAAACCCGCGTCGTCCATGCGCCCGAGATCACCGGTGCGCAGCACGGGCGGAGGCGGTTCCAGTACGCCGTCTCCCTGGGTTCCCAGGTACCCGAGCATCAGGTTTTCACCTTCAATGCATAGTTCACCCTCAACACCGGGTTCCTGGATGATGGTGCCATCGCTGGCACTTAAGAAGACGTTCTGAAAAGGCAGGGTTTTGCCGATGGAGCCGATTTTGCGCCCGGTCGGCGGGTTCATGGTAGATGTGCATGTCGCTTCGGACAGGCCGTAGGAGACGACCAGCGGCCGCTGGAGCAATGCTTCGATTTTTACATGCAACGCTTGGGTGATAGGCGCCGACCCACAGCGCGCGAAGCGCAAGGCAGCAAGGCTCTCCGGCGTGAACGACAGTTCAAGCATGCGGGAATACATAGTGGGCACGCCGGTAATGACGGTCGGGCGATGCAAGTCCATTAGTTGCGGCATGTCGGTGGCGCGGAAGCGATCTGCCAGCACCACGTGGGCACCCACCAGGAAAGGCGTAAACAGCTGGTTGTTCAAGCCATTGGTATGGTACAGGGGCATGACATGCAGCAGTTTGTCGTGCTGGCTAAGCCCGGTCAGAGGGATGACACCCCTGGCATTGTTAAGCAGCCCCTTGTGGCTAAGTAGAACGCCCTTGGGTCGGCCGGTGCTCCCGGAGGTAAACAGCAACAGGCCGGGATCCTCGGGCTTAATGTCGTCGGACCAGTAGGCGCAAGCGCCAGGCAACACATCGGCACGCAAGACTCGCAGGCCATCCCGCGATACCACATCGGCTTCGTTCGCCGCATCGACCAGAACCGTATCGATGCCCACAGCCCGCAGACGGTCATGGATCTCTGCGCCTGTCAGGCGGGGCTCGAGCGGACACGGGCATGCGCCGGCTGCCATCAGGCCCAGCAGGGCGATCACGCTGTTGATAGACCTTTCCATGGACAGTGCCACCAGCTGCCGCGGTACCACGCCTGCGTGGCGCAGTTTGCCGGCCATATCGCTTACCTGCTGGAGCAGGGCGCCGTAAGAAAGGGTCATTTCACCCCGGGCGTCAGTCAGGGCAGGGCGCGATGCCCATTCGGGCGATGACCATAGCGCGGGATAGGCGGCTTGCAGGCTGCTGGCTTTATGCATTCGTCTCTCCTATCGCAAGCTTACCGCGGCGTCGCGTTCAAAAGCGCCGTCAGGATCAAGAGCGGCCAGCGCTTTGATTTCGCTTGGCAACGGTAGGGCGGTCGGCTCGGCGCCTTCATGATCGAAGTGGAAGCCGGTACGCGCCTTGACCTCGTCGAGGCTGGACTCCGGATGCCACGATTGCAGGGCCAGGCGGTCGTTCTTCTTGACGAATATGGCAATGGGCGTCACGACGCCGTGGAAGCCTCCCCATGAAGTGCGAAAGTCCAGTTGCTCGACAAAGGTACGGGTGGAGTGCTCTGTGCGCCACGTGCAGGCGCGCTTGGCCGTCGGCAGCATGACAGCGCCGCCGCCGCCACCGGGCAGCCGGACTTTAGGCTGATGCCAGTTGCCTATGCAGGAATTGTTCGCATTGCCTTCGCCGTCGATCTGGGCGGCGCCCAGAAAGGTGAGATCCATACGGCCGCGGCAGCACAGGTCGTAGAAGTCTTCATTATCGAAGATGGAAGCCGTGTGCTCGGCGAGCACGGGATCAGAGCTAGAAATGGGTATCTTGGAAGGGCGCGGATCCACGCCGCCGGCGACGTTGATATAGACGAAGTCCCATTCATACGCTTTTTTGGCCATCAGGCAGGCCAGCATGGGCATCGTCGAATTGACGCCGCTGAATGTGATTTCGTCGGGCCGGATGAACCGCGCCAAGTTGGTTACGATGTAGGAAAATGGGGTCCAGTCGGCGCTCATTGGGCATACTCCTGCAAGGCTTCGGGGGCGGCATCGAGATGGGCCTGCAGGGCTTCAGGCCCGGGCTCCAGATATTTTTCGACCGCTGCGTAGTCAATCTCGTACTCCGGCCAGCATGACCCCGGCCATGCACCTTGCGGCACCACTGCATAGGCTTGCACGAGAAAATACGGAATCAGGGTTACTTCAGGCTGTTGTTCGAAGATCTCGCTGTCGACCACGCGTTCGGCCACGATCAGCACCCGCTTGGCCGCGCGGCTCATGATGCGGTCCCAGTGCGAGGTGCCAAGCACGCGGACGTTGCCGCGGCTGTCCACCTCGTTGGCATGGATGACCGCGAAATCGGGCTGGATGGCCGGGATCACCCAGACCGCTTCGCCTTTGCCATAGGGATCGTCCAGTTTTTTCCAGCCGTTGATGTCGACAAGATGGCTGCCGTCGATGCCCGCGCAAGGCTGGAAAGGTGTACCGAAAGCCGCTGCCCGCAAGCCGGCGGTCAACGTGGCGCAGGCATGCTCTTCCAGCCGGAGCGCGCCGGTTTCGACTGCCTTCCGGTAATAGGGAGCCAATCCGAAATTGCCTTCCATGGCCACGATTCCGGTGCGCGCGCGTGTTGCAACGCCGGCGCGGCAAAGCAGATCGATGTCGTAGCCCGGCGATTGCTTGATGATTTCGATATTGGCTTTTTTCTGACGCACCAGTTCGCGTACCAGGGCAAAGGGGCCCCGATGCAGGAAGCTTCCACCCAGGGCCACTGAGGCGCCGTCGGGAATAAGCGCAGCCAGTTCCGCGATGGATACCTGCTTGTCCAGGTTGCTGAATCCAGATGACATGTTGTTCTCCTAGGTAGTGGGGGTTATCCCGCCAGGTAGTGTTGAATGCGTTGCTTGAATCCGGGGCGGGACGCGGACCGCACCAGTGCGGCCATGTCGGCGTTGGCGTCGTTCACGTTCAGCGCGGTATACAGTGCACTCCGGGTTTCCGGATCGAGAGCGATTGCGGCCGATTCTGCGTCCATGAGCAGTCCCGCCCAGGCGTCCTCGGCGACCACCGATGTCACGAAGCGGTTGAGCAAGGCCTCATCGGCGCCGAACGACCGCGCGGTACCGAGGATGGCCATGGCGGTGTCCGGGCCTACGATATTGCGAAACCGCCTTGTGCCCAGCACCAATCCAAATTTAAGCCCGGGCATGCGGAAGCTGGCGTCGGGGGTGCAGTAGCGCAGCTTGCACGCCGCAAACAAATCCACGCCAGCCCCAAAGTTCTTGCCGCGCGCCAGTCCGACGGTAAGAGCGGGTGAGCTCGACACCAGCTGAAGCAGCGTCTCGATGCGCACCATACGCAGGACCAGGTCGCCCTCGCTTTGTTCTTCGTAGCCGGTGAAGTCAAAGCCTGCACTCAGATTCTTGCCCGCGCCGCAAAAGACAAGTAAAGGCACGCTCTCGCGGTGCGCCGCCTCGACGCCTTCGATGAGTGCCTCGACGATTTCCTGCGAAAGCGCGTTGCGCTTCTCGGGGCGGTCCAGCGTGAAGGTCCAGCGGCCCTGCTTGCGTTCGATCATCAGTGGTTCGGACATGGTCGCTTACTCCGTGGTCTGCGGTACTGCCCGGTGGGCAATGGCTTCGCCACGCACTTCGGCCAGCACCTCGTCATTGTGTTCGCCAAGTGCGGGCGGACGCAGGCGCACATGGGCCGTGCGCGAGTCAAAGCGGATGGGTGAGACGAATGTGCGGGTGACTGCGCCATTCACCAGCTCCAGGTCCTGTACCCATTCCATATGCTCGACCTGCGGATCGGCCAGCACGTCGGAATAGTTGTTGATCGGCGCGCACGGCACACCGGCATCCCGGAAGCGTTTGAGCCAGGCCTCGGCATCGGCTGTCGCGAATATCTGTTCCAGGATCTCGCGCAGTGCGTCCTGGTTGGCGGCCCGGTCGGTTGGGTTCAGGAAGCGGGCATCCTCGACCAGCTCGTTGCGGTTCACCACCGCGCATACGGATTTCCATAGGGAATTGTTGCCCGCGGCCATACCGAAATAGCCACTCTCGCACCGGAATACTTGATAGGGAGCATTGCGCGGGTGTGCCGAGCCGAGCTTGACCGGGTCAATGCCGGTGCCGAAATATTGTGAGGTCTGCAGGGCTGCAATACCCAGCGTCGCGCCCAGCATGGACACATCGATATGCGTGCCTTGCCCGTCAAGGGCCACGCCGCGCAATGCGGTCGCGATGGAAAAGGCTGCATACAGGCCGGCCGAGAAATCACAAACGGGAACACCGCATTTGATCGGCGCGCCGTCAGGCTCGCCTGTGACACTCATCAGTCCGCTCATGGCCTGGAGGGTTAGGTCGAACCCCCCTTCCTGGCTGCGAGGGCCGCTTTGGCCGTAGGCCGAAATCGAGCAATAAATAAGCGCCGGATTGCGCGACTTCATGTCGGCATAACCCAGGCCCAGGCGGTCCATGACCCCGGGGCGGTTGTTCTCGATGAGCACATCGGCCTGAGCAATGAGCTCGGCCGCCAGTTTCTGGTCGCGTTCGTTTTTAAGGTTCAGGGTGACGGAGCGTTTATTGCGATTGAGCGAGGCGAAGTTTTCGCTATAGCCGTCGGTGATCGGTGCCCAGCTGCGTAATGTGTCGCCAGTGCCGGGTTGCTCGATTTTGACCAGGTCTGCCCCCATGTCAGCGAGCAGCATGCCGCAGAACGGTCCGGCAGCCACGTTGCAAATTTCGATAACGCGTATGCCCTTGAGCGTGGATTCTTGGTGCATTGATTCTCCTATCACGCGGCGAGGCCAAAATAGCCGCCGCGATAACCCATATGCGCGGATAGTTCCCGTGCGGTTTGTTGTACGAGAGGCGCGAACTGCGCCATCTTCTGATTGCTGAGCCGTTCCAGCGGACCGGATATGCCCAACGCTGCTACGACCTTGTCGAGTCCATTGAAGACAGGCGCTGCAATACCGCCTATGCCTGGGCGCCATTCGCCGCGGTTCATGGCATAGCCGATGCGGGCGATGTCCGCGAGTTCCTGCTTGAGCGCCGAAATCGATACATGGGTGTTCTCGGTGTGCTTGCGAACAGAATTACTGTAATGCTCGATGTAGTCGGGGGCCTGGAATGCGAGCAGTGCCTTTCCCGTAGCCACGGCATAGGCGGGCGCTCGCCCGCCCACCCTGGAGTAGGCAACGAGCGGCTGCGCGCTGTCGATCTTGTCGACGTAGACGACGTCCAGATCGTCCAGCACTGACAGGTGAACCGTTTCGCCGGTTTTGCGGGCCAGTTCACGCATGAAGGGGGGAGCCAGTCGGCGAGCGTCCATGCCGGCGAGCTGCCGGGCGCCCAGCTCGAACATTTTCAGTGTGCAGCAGTAAGCCCCCGATTCGGTATCCCGTCGCAAGTAGCCCGCGTGGGTCAGCGTTTGCACAGTTCGATGCGTATTGCTGCGCGTAAGACCAACCTCTGCAGCAATCTGCTCAAGCGTGTGCGCTTCGCCATCGAGCCGGCTGATGGTTTCAAGAACCATCAAGCCTTTGAGTAGAGTTTTATCCATGACGTCCCATTATTTAGGAACTTAAAAATATGCATTCTACACGCCTTATACCTTTCTATCGAAGGGCTTATTTCATAAATGTTGTAGGGTAAACCACGGCCTGTTAGGTATATTAAGGCAAACACCAATCGCTGTGGTCACCAAAAACATGGTATATATTCAGCCATAAAAAATCAAGTATTGAACATACGTTCCTAATATTTAGGAAATAACGGAGACTGCGATGAATATTAGCTTCACTCGACTTCTTACTGCAGCGGCCTTGGCCGCCAGCACCACCCTGGCTGTGGCTTCCCCCTGGCCTGAAACAGCGGTGCGAATGATCGTGCCCTACCCGCCAGGCGGGGCGACTGATTTTTCAGCCCGGGTCTATGCCGAGCAGCTCGGTAAAATCCTGGGCAAGTCTATTGTTGTTGAAAATAAGGCTGGCGCAGCAGGCGAGATCGGTGCGCAGTTCGTGGCGAATGCCGCGCCCGACGGCTACACGGTGTTGCTGGGGGCGCTGGGCAGCATGGCGATCAATTCCCTGTTGCCGTCCAAGCAGCAGCAATACAAGTTTCCCGACGCCTTCGATGGCGTGTCCATGGCAACGTCCACGCCTCTGGCCGTGGTGGTGCGTGCCGATCTGCCGGTGAAGAATATCCAGGAGCTAATCGCCTTGGCCAAAAAGCGCAATGGAGAGCTCAGCTACGCCTCGGCAGGCTATGGTTCCTCGCAGCACATGACGGGCGAGAAGTTCCAGCTTGCCACAGGAACCAAGCTGCTGCATGTGCCTTACAAAGGCAGCGGGCCCGCGCTGACCGACCTGATCGGCGGTCAAGTCGACATGGTCTTTGACACCATGCCCACCCTCATGGGGCATGTCAAAAACGAAAAACTGCGCTTTCTGGCAGTCACCACCAAAGATCGCGCGAAGTCCTTACCGCAGGTTCCCACCTTGCAGGAAGAGGGCGTGAAGGATTTCGACGTCAGCACCCGGTATGTGCTTCTTGCACCCAAGGGCACACCTGAAGCGATTCGTACCAAGCTATACGAAGCCATGAAGCAGGCCGCGCAGAGCCCTTCTTTGCAGCAAGCCATGACAGGCCAAGGTGCGGATGCGGTACCCAGCACCCCGACTGATACGTTTCAGGCGCTTTCCCATGAAGTCGCCATCTGGCGCGACGTTGTCCAGAACGCCGAGTTGAAGTAGAAACAATGGCACAACGCCGCATCGCCGAGTTCGCTGCGGCGGTACAGGAGCTATAAATGGAAAAGCCCGCAGATCTGGCGGTCGTTGGCGGAGGGTCCACCGCCATATCATTTCTCGCGCAATTGATCGCCGCGCTCGGCGACGAAGCGCGTAACGGTGGCAGGCAAATCCTGGTCTTCGAGCCGCGGCTCCATGTCGGGCCGGGCGAACCCTATGCACCCGACCTGGCTTCCAACCTGCTGAACATCCCTGCGGGGAAAATGTCGGCCTATGCGAATGATCGCGGACACTTCCTGCGGTGGATTGAAAACAGGGGTGCAGCCATTCTGCAGAAGTACGGGGTGAACCGGCTCGAGGCCAATGCCTTTCTTCCCCGTCCTTTGTTTGGCGAGTACCTCCAGGATGTATGGACCGAACTGCTTGGCCGAGCCCGGCAGCTTGGTATCGATATTCGCCGCGTGCAGGCACGGGTCGAGGATATCGTGCCGGCTTCGGAAGACGGTAGCGTATGCCTTCAAACACCTGCCGGAAATTTTATTGTGCGGCGGGTGGTACTGTGCAATGGTAATTTGCCCAGCGTCAGCTATACGAATCTGCATGACTGCCCAGGGTATTTCAATACGCCGTATCCCGTCGCCGACCTGGCCGCCAGCATGGGCCGCGAAGCGCATGTTGCGGTCATAGGCACCAGCCTTAGTGCCGTCGATGCAATTGTCGCACTGAAAGAATCCGGCCATACTGGCTCGATAGTGGCCGTATCGCGTAGCGGGAGGCTGCCTGCCGTGCGAAGCACCGTCGCCCTACCCATGCCCGTCGTTGCACCTTCCGCCCAGCAGATTGCGACTATGTGCAATGGAAAAGAGCAGTGCTTGACGCTTGAAGCGATCTTCTCATTCCTTTTAGAGCGACTTGACGCCTCGGGCGATGCGCTGGACCTTGCCGATATAGTGGGTCAGGGCGACACTGCCAAAGAAATGCTTCAGTATGAAATCATCGCTTCTTCAACCCGGGCCCGTAGCTGGCAGGCCGTCGCGATTTCGCTGAACGACGCCATCGAGCACCTGTGGCGCGCTATGCCCGACACAGAACGCCGACGCTTCCAGGCGGAATGGCGATCATTGTGGATGACGCGACGCGCCACGTTCCCCATGGTTAACGCACTGAAGATACAGAGCTATCTGAACGATGGCAGTCTTGAAATAGCTCAAGCAGGAAGCGATTTATCGATCAGTGCCATCGCCGGAGGCTTTGCAATCCGGCTGCGAGGCGCAGACGGTCGGCTTGCTGGCCGGCATGTCGATTTCGTCGTGAACGCTACGGGGATGTCCACGGACGTCTCGGTTTGCGCCGATCCACTGCTACGCTCGCTCCTGGCGCGCGGTGTTGCCTGCGCTGATCCTTACGGCGGCTTGAAGCTCGACTTTCACACTGGCTGTTTGCTCGATGCAAAAGGCGGGGTCGTCCAAAGCATAAGCGTACTGGGCAGCTTGGCCGCCGGCACTTACTTCTGGACCGTGTCGCTCGATGTCAACGCGCGTCTTGCCTTTGAACAAGCCGCGCGGCTGGCTCGGGAGTGGTCAGCCGCCACCGTGCCCGCGGAACAAGCCATGCAGCAGTTGCCTGATCCGGCGGCTGCTGAATTATAGAAATCATCACCACGGTAGGCCCTTCAAAATAACAGTTCGGGAGACATCATGGACATAAGCAACAATCAAGAGCCACGCTTGAAACGACAGCGTGCCGTCCTAACCAAGTTGGCTGGATTAGCCGGCGCGGTGCTGGTATTGGCTGCCACGCCGTTTCAGACGCACGCGAGCGAGGCGGGTGCAGCCGACAGTTATCCCGCCAAGCCGATCAGCATGATCGTTTCCTATCCGCCGGGAGGGAGCGTCGACGCCGCAGGCCGTATCCTTCAGGATCCCTTATCGAGGACACTGGGCCAGACCGTCGTCATCGAGAACAAAGGTGGGGCCGGGGGGACGATCGGTACCCGTTACGTGGCAAGCGCGAAGCCTGACGGCTACACCATGTTGCTGACGCTGTCCTCGCACACCATCAATCCGGCCATCTATACCAGCTTGCCCTTCGATACTGAAAAAGACCTCATTGCTGTATCGTTGGTCGCTTCGGCGCCGCAAGTGCTTGTTGCCAATCCAAAGTTTCCGGTGAAGTCCATTGACCAGTTGATCAAATACGTCAAGGACAGTGGCGAGGAAATTCCGTACGGATCCGCTGGTATTGGGTCTCCCAGCCATATTGCGGGCGAGCTTTTCCGCTTGAAGACCGGGTTGAAGCTGACACATATCGCCTATCGTGGAGGTGGACCGGCGACCGTCGATGTTCTTGGT
This sequence comes from Pollutimonas subterranea, assembly GCF_002849655.1. Taxonomy (GTDB): domain Bacteria; phylum Pseudomonadota; class Gammaproteobacteria; order Burkholderiales; family Burkholderiaceae_B; genus Pollutimonas; species Pollutimonas subterranea. Next base: position 61,838 of record NZ_PDNW01000004.1, on the reverse strand, counting down.
GGTCAAATCCCTTTGCTATGGGTTTCGCTTCCTTCGGTCACGCAGCATATCGCAAGCGGTGCACTGAACGCGCTGGCGGTTTCTACCGCAAAGCGCACTCCCATACTGCCGGATGTGCCTTCCATTGCCGAAACCATCGACGGTTTTAATGTCGACTCCTGGTATGGCATGTTTGCCCCTGCTGGCACGCCTGCGGCCATCGTGGCAAAGATGCAAAAGGCCATTGCCCAGGCATCGCAGGACAAACGGATCCAGGAAGCGTTCAATGCCATTGGCGCGGTCGTGGTGGGCAGCCCTCCTGATGAACTGGAAGCCATCGTGAAGCGCGAGGTCGTAATGTGGAAAGCGCTCGCCAAAGAGGCCAACATCAAGGTCAACTAAAGATGTCCCATCGTACGGCGCTATCAAAGCGTGCCAGTTCCTGAGCTGCTGCCGGGTGGACGAATTCAGCATTGCCCACCCCATTCCATAGATTACGGCATGGGCAGGCCCTCTGCACGCGCCAACTGCTCCATGGCAGTTTCCAGGATGGCGCGGGCGTGGCCTGCGGCATGTTCCAGTTCCTTGTGCAACTGGGCGTCGTCCTCGTTACGGCTGGCGCATTGGGCGCTGTAGCGTTCGAAGCTGCCTACCATCATGAGCAGCTCGGCCAAGTGTTTTGGACATTCGCACGCCAAGCCGCTCCCCGCTGCGGTGATCGTGAAGAGCATATGTTCGTCGAATCGCAGCTTCGGCACAGCGGCTTGCTGCGGCGGCGGCAGCCGTTCTCCGGCAAGCGCCGAATGACATAACACCACCAATTCGTCGAGTTCCGCCGGTATGCGTGCGGCCAGGCATCCCTTCGCACGCAAGCTGCGGATAGTCGCACTCGCACCAAAGCGGTAAAGGACGACGACTGCCGCGCCGCCAGCCGCGTCGCGGGCCGTCATGATCGCTGGTAAAGCGCTTTCGTGCAGCTCGGAGAGTTCGATCAGCAGAACTTCTACTTGCGCGTCCGGCGGTAGCGATGCAACGTGCTCAAGCTGTGCACAGCTATGTTGGACGGCAATGTCCAGCGTTTCGCGCCCCCTCGCGGCAATGCGCCTGGCAAGGCTTGCGCCGACCACCGCCACCCTGATCGGTCCGTCGGCCCTTTGGGACTTCGCTGGCGTACTGATGAGTCCGTGCAATTGCTCGACGGACAAGCCGGCAAGTACGCCGATGGCGTGTCCTTGATCCACCAACTGCTTGAGCAGGCCCAACCTGCGGACTTGTTCGGCTGAGTACAAGCGCTGGCCGCTCGCCGAGCGTTCTGTGTCCGAGAGCTGGTAACGGCGCTCCCATACACGAAGGGTTTCAGCAGAGAGCCCGGCCAGTCGGGCTGCGACCCCGCTGCGGTACGCGATGTGTCTGTCGTCTGGCCGTTCTTCATGTGTTTGCATCTGGTATCTGCTCCAATTGACCCGAGGTTGAACCGTTTACCGATCATTATAGCGGTTCGTTTTATGGACTGATCAATCCATTTCGCGTAGATTTACACAAAAGCGGTTCATTGCAGTAATTGTTCCGCATTTTTGTTCCTCCGCATCGGAGGAGTACCTTTTTACAGATCACTGGAGTCGACAATGAAACGTATTCTGACTGGAATTTCTCTCGCCCTGGCGCTTGGCACGGCTCAGGCAGCCGACATCGTAGACACTGCCAAGTCGGCGGGTTCGTTCAACACATTGGTCACCGCCGTACAGGCAGCCGGCTTGGTGGAGACGTTGAAGGGACCAGGCCCTTTCACCGTCTTTGCACCGACCGACGAGGCATTTGCCAAGATCCCGAAGGAAAAGCTCGACGCACTGCTTAAAGACAAGGCCGCGCTGACCAAAGTCCTTACCTATCATGTGGTACCGGGTAAAGTCATGGCAAAAGACGTGAAGGCGGGGCCGGTAAAGACGGTCGAAGGTAGTTCGCTTTCAGTGACTACGACAGGCGGCAACGTCGCGGTGGATCAGGCCAATGTCATCAAGACCGATATCATCGCGGATAACGGCGTCATTCACGTTATTGATGCAGTGGTAATGCCCAAGTAACAAGACCCTGACTGTGGACAGCAAGCCCGCTTTCAAGCGGGCTTTTGCATGCTTGAACCGGCTGCAAGCCGTCGTGGCATAAACTTCGGTTCAGTCGGCGCTCATCATGAGGCTCTGACACCCTTTTTTCGGTTTGCGGGTGAGAGTGAGAGTTTTTGCCTTGCCTAAGCACGTTGTTCCTGGAGCTTTCCCATGCTTGCCACCTTGACCCCTTATTTTCCCGTCTGGTCCCACGCTTGGCTGGGTTGGTTCTTTCTCACCATCCAGTTACTCATCATTATCATCGGCGCCTGGGTTCTGCAACGCGGGGTGCGGCGTATCTTGAGGCGTGCGAGCGTGCGCTACGACCTGCCGGCGCACCTTATGAAGCCCACCGCATCGATTGCGGGCTGGGTCATCATGACCACGGCTGCGCTATTGGTGCTTGGCCGGCTGGGCGTTTCGGGAACGGTGCTGTGGACGGCTTTTACCGGTTTTGCTGCGGTAGCCGCCGTAGCCTTCTTTGCTGCCTGGAGTGTGCTGTCAAATATCTTTTGCGCCATCCTGATCTTTACTACAGGTCCATTTCGCCTGGGCGATCACGTGGAGATACTGGATACCGCCGAAAAGCCGGGTGCCAAGGGAGAGGTGGTGGATATCGGCTTGCTGTACGTCACACTGCGAGACAGCACGGAACAGCATCCGGGCGCGCTTCTGCAAATTCCCAATGCGCTGATATTCCAGCGTGTTGTGCGTCGCTGGAAAGGGGGGCCGCCACGCCAACACGCCGGCGGCCGGAGTCCGATCCTGCCCGAATAGGATCTTGTGTAGCTTTGAGCTTAATCATTCTAGGTCGCCGTCCCGCTGCACCACGTAGATCAGCACCAGGGCGATGGTTGCGAGAAACCGGAACGCGCTTGGCACGCCGTTCCATTGCTCGGACATCCACATTCCGAACCATTCTCCGCCTATCGACATGAAGCCGACCTGCCACACTAAAAAACCCAGCGACAAGCCGCAGATTGCCACCTTCTTGGCGCGGTTGAATTCATCCGCTGACGATTTGACTTGCTTAAGCAAATGGTAAACGCCGACCCAGCAGAGGATTGCGGTAAGCGCTTCGAGGGCAATAATGAAAACATACGCGGCGTGATGCAGCATCGGCGATTCAATCGCCCGGTAGTGAATCGTCGAAGACGGGAAGATGGTGTCCATCAGCAAGACGTGCCGGACAAACTCGAAGTTGCTTCCGTAATCGGTCATATTGCCGAACGCCACCAGCGACGCAAAAAGCGCGATGGAAGCGACGAAAGCTATTTTTGAATATCGGATAAGCATTGGTCCCCGAAAGACGACGTGAGGTAGTGATTAAAAGAAATGCCTGAATAATGCCGCTGCGAGTATGCCTGCGGCGATGGCAGGGAGAGGCCTTTTCAACAGCAGCATGGTAGCTGCGGTGACTAACAGCGCCAGCCGTGCACCGTTATCACCTTCAATTGCCAGGGGTGCCAGAAGCGCCACCAGTACCGAGCCGGACATGGCGCTGATGAATTGCTGGACCCTGCGACCCACGGGAACAAACGACATGACGAAAATCCCACCCCAGCGGGTCGCCAGGGTTACGATCGCCATGATCAAGATAATGATTAGCGTGCCAATACCGGTCGTTTCGATGCTCATTGTTTTTTCTCCGTCCACAAGGCACCCAGGACACCGCCGGCTAGTGCACCGACGACGATATGGCTATTGTCAGGCAGATACCAGTACGCCATCAGCGACGAGCAGGCGGCCACCGTCCAGATCATCAACATATGCAGACTTCGTTGTTCGCCAACGACCATTGCCAGCAGGAAGCAGCCCATCACCATGTCGAGTCCCAGGCTCACCGGATCGTGAATGGCATTGCCGAAGTAAAGGCCCAGCCAAGAGCCTAATGTCCAGGATAACCAGAGAGCAATGCCACCACCCAATAAAAGCCCCAGGCCCGATTTGCCGTGGCTAAATTCCTGCATGGAAATTGCCCAGTTGGCATCGGAAAGGAAAAGAGCCGCGCCATAGCGCTTTGCGGGGGATAGGTGGCGTAGCCAGGGGTAAAGTGTGGCTCCCATTAGAAGGTGCCGGGCATTGATGGCAAAAACAGTGATGATCAGCGGGATTATTGGTACGTGCGGCCCCCACAGGTCCAATGTTGCAAACTGTGCGGCGCCTGCAAAGACCAATGTGCTCATGATGACTATCGACCAGTTATCCAGTCCTGACTGCGTGGCGGCAAGCCCGAACGCCACGCCAAACACGATCACAAAAAGGGAAATGGGTACCAGGCTCTTGAAGCCAAGCCATACGCCGCGGCTATTGAGTTCGTGTGCAGTTGCATTGTCGCTTGTCAAAGCCTGGCCTCATTCGTGTGTAGCGGTTGCCGTTATTCAGCACGGGCCCGACGCCTAGATGCTGACACATTGATCACTTGCCATGGCCAAGAGAGGCCTTGAAGTGCATGCAAGCTGGAAGCATGCACCCCTCGGCGAGAAATGAAAAGCGCATAATTCGGCTATCTGCCATTCGAAAATCTAATATACCGGTGAATAATATGGCCTACCAGGATCTGCAGCTCGATTGGCTCAAATGCTTTGTGACAGTAGTGGATGCGGGTTCATTGTCAAACGCTGCGCCGGAGATGCATCGTTCACAGTCGGCAGTCAGCATGCAATTGAAGAAGCTGGAGTCGGCCGTGGGGCGGCAACTCTTGGTGCGAGGTCCCAGGCAGCATCAACTCACGCCCGACGGACAAGTCCTGCTGGGTTATGCCCGGCGGATACTCGACATGCACACGGAGGCTCAAGCGGCTTTTCATGGTGAAGCGTTGACCGGACGCGTTCGCCTTGGGGTTCCGGATGACTACGCCGCCACGTACCTGACCCCTGTTCTCAAACGCTTTGCGCCGCGGCACGGGACGGTGGAGATCGAACTGAACTGCGAGCAGTCAACCTCCTTGATTCCCCGTGTCGAGCGTGGTGACCTGGATCTGGCACTGATTTCACGAGACCATGCCCGACGGGGGGCCTCGCTGTTTTACGAACCGATGGTGTGGGTAGGTTCACCTCAATTCGACGCCTGGAGACGCGACCCGGTACCTATTGCGGTCTATGAAAATACCAGCCTTGCAAGGCGCAGCGCCTTTAAGTCATTGGGCTTGCAGGGACGCCGGTACAAGGTGGTCTATAACAGTTCCAGCCTGGCGGGCCAGATTGCTGCCGTTGAGAGCGGCTTGGCCATAGCAGCCCTGACCCGGTGCAGTGCACCGCCTCATCTGGAAATTCTGGGAAGCGAGCATGGGCTGGGACCGCTCGAACCCATGGAGGTCTCGGTATACCGGAGCCGTGCCTCGCGAGGCTCCAAAGCCGTAGATAGCCTCTACAGTCTTCTGATCAAGACGCTCAGGATTTCCGAAGCGCCCTGATAGAACGCCTTGGCGTGTCGGCGCAAAGCGCTGCGGAGCGTTCGGATTGCGCCCCGTGCCGCCTTTGCCGCTACGCCGACTGCGCCGGACGAAATCCCCGCAAGCGTAACGCATTACCCAAGACAAATACACTGGAAAGCGCCATGGCACCGGCCGCGAAGATCGGCGACAAGAGGATGCCCCAGGCAGGGTACAGCGCACCGGCCGCCACCGGGATCAGGGCGGCGTTATAGGCGAAGGCCCAGAACAGGTTTTGACGGATGTTGCCGATCGTCGCGCGCGACAGTGCGATGGCCGTGGCGACACCCATCAGGTTTCCCGACATCAGCACTACATCGGCCGCCTCGATGGCGATATCCGTGCCGGTGCCCACGGCCAGGCCCACATCCGCTTCGGCCAGCGCGGGCGCGTCGTTGATGCCGTCGCCCACGAAGGCAAGCCGTCCGTGCTCGGCTTTCAGCTTGCGCACCGTCTCAACCTTGCCTTCCGGCAAGACCTCGGCGATCACTTTGTCGATGCCAAGCTGGCGTGCGATGGCTTCTGCCGTTCGCCGGTTGTCGCCCGTGATCATCGCGACCTTCAGGCCAAGCTCGTGCAGTGCCGCGATGGCGTCGGGCGTCGTTGCCTTGATCGGGTCCGCGACGGCGATAATGGCAGCCAGGCGGCCCTCGATGGCGGCATAGAGCGGCGTCTTGCCTTCATTGCCCAGGCGCTCGGCTGTTGCCGAAAAGATATTGACATCAAGGCCTAGCTTGCGCATGTAGCGGTCCGCACCGACGTCAACGCGTACTCCGCTCACCTGCGCTTTCACGCCAAAGCCGGTGACCGATTCAAAGTCCGTGATGTCCGGAATGGCAATTCCTTCGTTACCGGCCGCCTCGACGATGGCGCGCGCGATGGGGTGCTCGGACTTCGCTTCGACAGCGGCGACCCGGCCAAGCACGTCCGAACGTTCGAAGCCAACGGCAATGTCCAGGTCGGTCAGCGTGGGACGGCCTTCGGTCAATGTGCCGGTCTTGTCCACGGCCACGACCTTGGCATCCTTCAGCAATTGCAGCGCCTCGCCTTTACGGAAAAGCACGCCAAGCTCGGCGCCGCGCCCGGTGCCCACCATGATCGAGGTTGGCGTCGCCAGGCCCATGGCGCAGGGGCAGGCAATGATCAAAACGGCCACGGCATTGACGAGGGCGAAGGTCAGCGCCGGCTCCGGCCCGACGATAAGCCAGACGAGGAAGGTCAATGCGGCGGCTGCCATGACAGCCGGCACAAACCACATGGTCACCTTGTCCACCAGCGCCTGGATGGGCAGCTTGGACCCTTGCGCCTGTTCGACCATGCGGATGATCTGCGCGAGCACGGTTGCGCCACCCACCGCCGTTGCGCGGAAGGACAGCGCACCCTTCTGGTTGACCGTGCCCCCGACCAGCTTGCTATCCACCGACTTTGCAACCGGGATGGGTTCGCCGGTGATCATGGATTCGTCGACATAGCTTTGGCCTTGCGTGACGTCACCATCGACAGGAATGCGTTCTCCGGGGCGCACCTCGATGATGTCGCCGGCCGCTACGTCGACGACGGGAATTTCGACTACGGTACCGTCACGCTGCACGCGCGCGGTTTTTGCCTGCAAGCCGACCAGCCGCTTGATGGCTTCGGACGTGCGGCCTTTGGCGCGCGCCTCCAGGTAACGGCCAAGCAGGATCAGCGTGACGATGACCGCCGCCGCTTCGTAATAGACGTTAACTGTGCCGGCTGGCAGTAAAGAGGGCACGAAAGTCGCGACCAGGGAATAGGCGTAGGCCGCCAGCGTGCCGACCGCGACCAGCGAGTTCATGTCTGGCGCCAGGCGAAACAAGGCCGGAATGCCCAGTCGGTAGAAGCGAAAGCCCGGCATGGCCAGCACCAGCGTCGTCAGCGCGAACTGGATGATCCAGTTCCATTGCATGCCTATGGTGTGCAGAATCAGTTCGTGCACGCCGGGAATAAGGTGTGAGCCCATTTCCAGCACGAAGACCGGCACGGTGAGAGCAGCGGCAAGGGTCAGGTCGCGCTTGAGCGCCGCGCGTTCAGCGTCCTTGCGTTCGTTCACCGCCTCATCGTCCGCGGACGCGCCTGCGTCGATGGCTTGCGCCGCATAGCCGGCCGCCGCAATCGCCGCAATCACGGTGTTGGCGTCGACGCTGCCACGCACGTGGGCGCGTTCAGTTGCAAGATTCACCGTGGCTTCGGTCACACCGGGCAGGGCGTTAAGCGCACGCTCTACCCGGCCTACGCACGACGCGCAAGTCATGCCCTCGACCGCAAAGTCAATGGTGGCGGCGGGTACGCTGTACCCGGCGGCCTCGACGGTGTTGACCAGCGCCTTTCGGTCAACGGGGCCGCGCACCTTGATGTCGGCGCGCTCGGTCGCCAGGTTAACGGTGACCGAGTCGACGCCTTCGACTTTGCCGAGGGCTTTTTCGACGCGCCCCACGCACGACGCACAGGTCATGCCTTCGATCGGCAGACTGATTGCGGTCATTACGTCGCTTTCTTGATGGGTCAGGGCATTCAAAATCCACCTCCTTGTCGTTCGGTTCAACTGGATTAGTGAGAGAATAGGGCTTCCCATCGTTGGAAGGTCAAGCAAGGCATTGCTGGATGCCCCGGCACACGTCAATCACTTGTTTAGAATTTGACCGTAGCGCCGTCCTCCGGAATTTCGACGCGATCCTGTATCCGCTTTTCCTGCACGTATTCCCTCAGTTCCTTACGGCTTTGGAACATGTGGTTGATCGCATCCATGTGCGTGGCGACGATGGTCGCGCCCGGGGCGGCTTTAGAGGCGCGCAGCACGTCTTCCTTGCCCATGATGATGGCGCCTTCATAGCCGCTCATGGTCGCGTAGCCGGCATTGATCACAACGATTTGCGGATCGTATTGGTCCAATGCCTGATCGACCTCATCGCGCCAGATGGTATCGCCCACAAGATAAAGCGTCTTGTGGCCGGGTGCTTCAAAAACGACGCCCATGGCCGGGCCAAGAGATTTCGCCACGTCGGGCGAGGCAAACATTTCATCGGTGCCGTGCTGTCCACCGGTCTTGCTGAGCGTCACGCCACCAAACTTGGCCTTGTCGGACAGGACGCGAACATTGGTGAAGCCCTGATCGCGAGTCATCGTTGCATCGGCCTGGTTCTGCGTGAACAGCGGGATATCTTTGGGCAGCAGCTTCTGCGCGGCATCATCCCAGTGATCAAGATGGGTGTGAGTAACGATCACCGCGTCGGCGCCGGCAATGACGTCCTGCGCAGACATCGGCAGGTCGACCAGCGGGTTGCGCAAGGTGCTTCGATAGGTTTTTTCAAACCCAGGATAGGTACCTTTTCTGGACAGCACCGGATCGATCAGGAACGTGGTGTCGGCATAGGTAATTTTGACTGTTGCATTGCGAATCTGCTGCAATTGCACGTTTTCCGTGACCGAAGCGGTGGCAGCTTCCGTTTGGGCAGACGCGGCGCCGGTGTTGAGACTTAGGGCCAAGGCCAGCGAACTGGCAAGGGTTTTCATATACATGCGGCTACTCCAATGTATCGCTTTTAAAGAAGAGCCTCCATTGTGGATTCCATGCGGCCAGCGGAACAGTGGCCTGAATGACAATGATGGATAAAAACAGGCCAATAAGTTGGCCCGGGGCGTTATATGGAATAAAATTGGGTCACGCTCTGTTCACCTCATTCAGTCTATGTCACCCATTCGCGTTGCCGTCTTCGCCTTTGACGGTGTAAGTCTTTTTCATTTGTCGGTTCCAGGCATGGTTCTGGGCGCCGATAACGGCGCCGGCCTTGCACACTACGACCTGCAGTATTTCGCGCAAGCGCCGGGTCGAGTACGCAGCGATCAAGGTGTCGGGATCGACGTTGACTATGGACTCGAAGCCCTGGACGAGGCCGATATCATCATTGTTCCGGCCTGGAGTGACCCTGAGGTCCCCGCGCCAACCGACGTTACGGATGGGTTGCGGCGCGCGCATGAAAACGGCAAGCTGATCGTGGGCTTATGCCTGGGTGCGTTTGTATTGGGCGATGCAGGCTTGCTCGATGGCCGGGAGGCGACGACCCATTGGGTGGCGCGCGACACATTCGCACGGCGCTTTCCGGAAACGCTCTTTCGCCCGGATGTCCTGTATGTGGCCGATGACAACATCGTCACATCAGCCGGTACAGTCGCCGCCATCGATTGTTGCCTGCATTTGCTGCGCGAGCGTCATGGCTCCGACGCGGCCAATCATATCGCCAGGTTGCTGGTTACGCCGCCGCATCGGCCAGGCGGCCAGGCGCAATACATCGAGCGGCCAGTCCCAAAGCTTTCAAACGACAATCGCTTGCCCGGCGTGCTGGAATGGGCGCGGGAGAATCTGTCTGAGCCGCTGTCGCTGGACACGCTGGCCGACATTGCGAAGATGAGTCGGCGCACCTTTACCCGTCGCTTCCGGGAGGCAACCGGCACCACTGTCACCAAATGGCTGAATGCCGAGCGCGTCGCCAGGGCGCAGCAGTTGCTGGAAACCACCGACATGCCCATCGAATGCATCACCTCAGAGGCTGGCTTCGGTACGACCTTGGCCTTGCGCCAGCAGTTTGCAGCGCAGCTCGGCACGTCGCCGTCCAATTATCGACGCCACTTCTGCAAAACGCGGGTTCAGTAGTACATCGCAGGCATTCAGTTGTTATAGCGGCCGGTTTGGGTGTACAGTATTGGGCTATTAGTTTATATCTAAAAGTAATAAACAGTCGGCGCAGACAGAGCTGTCGAAACGCCTTTCACACGAGACACATCTTGACGAACACAGCGTCCTCGGTCGGGCAAACAGAATCCCCCCTATTCTCTGAGAACGTGCAGCGCGGCAACATCATGCGCCTGACCGTGGCGCAGGCGCTGGCCGGAGCGAACTCGGTAGTGGTCTACGCTACCGGCGCCATCATCGGCAACATGCTGGCGCCCGACAAGGCGCTGGCGACCTTGCCGATATCCATCTTTGTGGTTGGCATGGCCGCCTGCATCTTGCCGGCTGGCGCCATCGCACGTCGGTATGGCCGGCGCATGGCTTTTCTCGCGGGCGCCGGTTGCGGTGTCCTGGTCGGTGTGTTGGCGGCGCTCGCGGTAATGATCGGCTCATTCTGGCTATTCTGCCTGGCCACCTTTTTTGGCGGGGCCTACGCCGCCGTCGTGCTCTCGTTCCGGTTTGCCGCTGCCGACGGAGTCAGTCCCGCAATGCGGCCGCGCGCACTTTCTTTTGTGATGGGCGGAGGCGTGGTCGCGGGTATTGTCGGGCCGCAGTTAGTCACCCACACCATGAATGTGTGGCCGGCCCATATGTTTGCGGTCACGTTTATGGCCCAGGCGGCCGTCGCGGCGGTGTCTGCCTTTGTGCTCCTGGGTGTAAAACTTCCCAGGCCCACGGCGGCGGAAGTCGCCGGAGGCAGGCCGCTGGGCGTCATCGTGCGCCAGCCGCTCTTTGTCACTGCGGTGATTTGCGGCGCGGTTTCGTACATGCTCATGAATTTCCTCATGACGGCCGCTCCGCTGGCAATGCAGATGTGCGGGCACTCGCAGGAAAATTCCAATCTCGGTCTTCAGTGGCACGTGATCGCCATGTACGCACCCAGTTTCTTTACGGGGCGGCTCATCACGCGCTTCGGTGCCGGACGAGTGGTGATTGCCGGCCTTGCGCTTACTGGCGCGGCTGCCGCCGTGGGCTTGACGGGCTTGGATGTCGCCCACTTCTGGCTCACCTTGATCCTGCTGGGCATTGGCTGGAACTTCGGTTTTGTGGGCGCCTCCGCACTGGTGCTGGAGTGCCATCGTCCAGAAGAGAAAACGCGCGTTCAGTCGTTCAACGACTTCATCGTTTTCGGCACGATGGCGGTGGGCTCGTTTGCGTCCGGCGGATTACTGGCGGCCTACGACTGGGACATGGTGCTTTGGGTGTCGTTCGTTCCGCTCGCGCTGGCCGTCATCACCCTGGCCGTGACCTCGGCCAATAATAGGCGGGCCCTCGCGGTGCAGAACCGCGGTTGATGCGCCCGCCTTCGAACGATCAGGCGGCCGACAGATAGTCCTGTGTAGACGTCACCGTACCGTAGCCAAACTCCAGGGCGGCCATCATTGTCGCGTGCACATGGGCTGCCGGTACCGTCACGCCGCCAAAAGTAAGGTCAAGGGTCGCGCAGGCATCGTGCAGCACCGTAACTGGGTAGCCCATGTCGGCGGCGGCACGTACGACGGCATCGACACACATGTGGCTCATCGCGCCGACGACCACCACTTCCTCGATGCCTTGCGTATCGAGCTGCTGCTTCAGGTCCGTTTCGCGAAAGGAGTTAATGTGGTTCTTGACGATGACCGGCTCACTGTCGGTCGGAGCCACGACCGGCTGGATGTCCACGCCATCCGAGCCCGGTACGAATACCGGTGCGTCACCATTGGCGAATTCGTGGCGGATATGGAAAACCGGTGTGCCCTTATTCCGGGCGTCGGCAATAGCCAGCGCCGCATTGGCGGCAGCCGCTTCGATGCCCGAAAGTGGCAGCTTGCCCGTGGGCAGGTATTCGTTCTGTAGATCAACGACAATCAGACCGCGCTTCTTCATGGCTTCAAACTCCTGATGTTGGCTAAATGACAAGCTCTATGTTCGCCGGTATTCCGGTCGGTGCGAAGTGGCGCAATCGACAATTTCGGGGTCGATAGCGACAGCGATAGCTGATGCTTAGGGCCGCTATGAATAGGTCATGATACGGGCTTGAGTGCGCTGGGCGTGGCACTGAAGCGGCGACGGTAATCGCTCGGCGACAACCCTACGATACGTGTGAAGACCTTTCGAAAGGCCCCCGGGTCGCTGTAGCCAACCTCCCACGCCACGCGATCGATGGACGCGTTTCCGAATTGCAGCAGCTCCCGAGCCTTGCCGACCCGCAGGCGTTGGGCGTATTCGGTCGTCGTCATGCCGGTCGCCTTCTGGAAGCGGCGCAAGAAAGTCCGTTCTTCCAGCCCGGCCTGCGCGGCAAGCGTCGCGAGAGCTACATCTTTGGCCTGAGTCGCCTGCAACCAATGCTGCACCTTAAGTACTGCCGCGTCGCCATGTGTCAGACGAGGAGAAAACACGCTGTAGTAGCGTTGTTCGCGGCCAGGAGGATCGACGAGCAGCATGCGGGCTGTCTCGAACATCACCGTCGGGCCAAGAAAGCGATCCACCAGCCTCAGCCCCAGGTCGGTCCACGCCATGAGCCCGCCAGCCGTAATGATGTCGCCGTCGTCGATAATCAACTGATCGGCATCTACCGACACGTCCGGGAAGCGTTGCTGCAGCAAGTCGGCATAGGACCAGTGTGTCGTCATTCTGCGGCCGTCCATCAAGCCGGTGGACGCCAGTAGGAACGCGCCGGCGCAGACCGACCCCAAGGCGACCCCCTCCGCATGCCGATTGCGCAGCCAAGCCGTCAGGATTGGGGCGTCGCTTGGGCCGTTCGGTTCGTTCAAGGCGGGCGGAAGAATGAGGGCGGACAAAGTTTTGGAAGGGTCACCCGGACAGCTGTCGAACACGCAGTTTGGCGCGTGACTGGGGTTGTCCTGTTGCCAGTGCGTGACGCGCAACGCGGGCGCTTGTTCTTTCTGGCGCGAAGCCACGATCTGATTCGCGACGCCGAACAGGTCTGTTAGCCCGAGTACGGCGGCCTGCTGTGCGCCGGGATAGATTACCAGTCCGATGCCGACCATCTTTCAACTCCTTTGCGCCGGGGATTGATGCGTGCATTTCACGAGAGGCCCTGCGGAGATTGCCGAATTTCAAATCTGCGTTACAGGGCAAGGCTAGTATTTTAGATAGCTTTTATCAAGAAGCTGGAAAGTTCGTACATCCGATGCGCATTAGAAGCCCTTTGGCGGTCGTTTAGCCGATGACCTTGATCATCGGCTTTTCTTCACCATGCTGAAGCGGTCGGCGATTATTTCCTTGCGAGCCTGATCAATCGTATTCCGGCGCCGCCGTGCTGCCTCGGTAAACCACTTCAATCGGGAAAGACTGGAACGCTTCGTAGTCCTTTCCTTCAAGCCTGGCCATGAGTTGCTCTGCGGCGGCGTGGCCGATCTCGATGATGGGAGTGCGAACGCTGGTCAGGCCCGGTGTCTGGGTGGCGCCCAGATCGGTATTGTCGATGCCAGTGATGGACATGTCTTGAGGAATGCGTAGTCCTGCTTTGCGGCAGGCGACCATCCCGCCGACCGCAAAGATGTCATTGGTGGCCACCACGGCCGTTGGACGGTCTGGCGCGGAAATCAACGTCATCATGGCTTCTTCAGCTGTGTCCAGATGGATGGGCGCGTATTGCACATGGCGCGGATCGAGCTCTAGGCCCGCATCGGCCAGCGCCGCCCGCATGCCTGCTCCACGTGCCATGCCGCGATCGTTGCCTTGCAGGGGGGCGCTGAGCAAGCCAATGCGCCGGTGACCCAGGTCGGTCAAATGGCGGGTGACCTGATAGGCCGCGGCATGATTGTCGAAGCCAACGCTGGGGTGCCGCCGCAGTGGATCGACGCCCCAGGTCAGCACGTAGGGTCGTCCGTAATCATCAAGCAGCGAGAACAGGCCCGGATGATGATCCAAACCCACAAAGACAAACGCGTCCACGCCATGTTGCACCAGTTGCGAGGTGACGCGCAATTCGGCGTCCAGGTCGTAATGATGTTCGGCAAGCACAAGCGAATAGCCGCGTGCACTTACGCGTTGGTGCACGGCGCTGGTGGTACGCGCGTACAAGGCATATTCAACGGAGGGCACGACAGCGCCGATCATGCGTGTGCGCTGGCTGCGTAACGACCGCGCGCCGCCGTGCGGCACATAGCGCAATTTGGCGGCCGCCGCACGTACCCGCGCCAGGGTGTCGGGGTCGAGCGCATCGGGGCTGTTCAACGCCCTGGATACGGTGGCGGTAGATACGCCCGCGAGTTGGGCGACATCTTTGGAGCTGGGTCGCGATCGTGGCGTAGGAACGGGCTGCGGGTAGGAAGGCTTAGGCATTATGGTCGGTATTGATCGGATACTGAAAACGATTACAAACTGTATATATGCATATGATAATCCGGGTATGTACTTAGATTTGATCATTGTTTAACATAGATCAAGCTGATAAATTACACATATGTAAACGTTTACATTGCCGGAGGGACCGGTATCAGGAGACATTATGAAAAAAATATTGAGCTTCACGCAGGATAGCGGTAACGTTAATTTGGCTTCCCGGCGCAGGGTGCTCAAGCAAGCCGCCTCGGCGAGCGCGCTGGCCATGGTCGGCCCTGGCTTTTTATCGCGCGCCTATGCGCAAGGCGCGGGCGACCTGAGCCCTTACCAGTCGGCCAAGATAAACTGGCGGCAGGTGGAAGGCCAGCAGATTACTGTTGCCGTGATACCGGCCAGTTATTTCGAGAACCTGATCTCGCTGGTGCCACAATTTGAGCAGCTGACGGGTATAAAGGTGCGCATGGAAAAAGTGCCGCCAGGCCAGATCCGTCAGAAGGCCATGCTGGACTTGTCCTCAGGTACCGGAACGTACGCGACCCATGCCGCCGATCCCATGTACTACCCGCTGTACGTCGCCAACAAGTGGGTCGATCCGCTAGACAGCTATTTGAACGATCCTGCACTTACCGACCCGGTCTGGTACGACTACAGCGATATCCTGCCAGCCTGGCGCGAGGCGGATTCTGTAGGCGGTAAGCCTTATGGCGTCCCCTACGATGGCGAGGTGACAGTGCAGGTCTATCGCAAGGATCTGTACGACGCCAAGGGCTTGAAGCCGGCTGACACGTTCGAACAGCTATTGTCCAATGCCCAAGCCTTGAATGATCCGGATAACCGGCAGTACGGCCTGGCCTTGCGCGGCTTTGCCGGGGCCGGACAGAACATGTATATCTACCCCTCCATTTTCCGCAGTTTTGGCGGCCAGTGGTTCAACGGCGACAAGGTCATCGTCAACTCGCCCGAAGCGGTCAAAGCGCTGGAATGGTATGTGAATGCACTGACCAAGTATGCGCCAGCAGCCGTGCGCAACTGGAACTGGCCTGACATCGCCGATGCATTTTCTCAGGGCACGGTGGCCTGCTACATCGATGCGCATTCGTCGGCGGCGGTCATCACCAACCCGCAGAAGTCCCGGGTAGTCGGCAAGGTGGCCTATGCGCGCTGGCCCAAAGGGCCCGACGGCAAGCGGGTGACTTCGATCTGGAATTGGGGTTTCCCCATTAACGCGGCGCTTAAGGATGATGCCAAGAAAGCGACGTGGTTATTCATTGCCTGGGCCACGTCGGCCGAAACGCAGGCGCGAACCTCATGGAAGTCCGACAGCGCCACGCCGCGCTCGGGCCTGAATCGCACTTCGCTATGGAAAGCGCCGGAGTTTGCCCAAGCGATGAAGGGGGCGGGAGAGAACTTCATTCCCGCCGCGCTCGAGTCGCTGGAGCACGATACGGACGTGGAATGGCGTCCACGGGTTCCGCAGTGGCCAGCCATCGGCGACACGATGGCCGTGGCCATCCAGGCCGCGTTGGTGGGGGAGCGCAGCGCGAAGGCCGCGCTGGACCAGGCCCAGGCCCGTATCGACCAGATCATGAAGGCATGACCGGCTCATGAGTGTTTCTGCTTCAATGTCTGACAGCAAGTCCGCGGGTAAGGCCAGAGACGGTGCAAAAGCCGTTGGCCGTTCGCTGGCCAGCCAGGAGCGCCGCTTTGCGCTGGCCTTGCTTGCGCCGGCGCTGCTCGTGCTGATTTGCGCCACCACCATCCCGCTGGTTTACCTGGGATGGAGCAGCCTGCAGCGCCTGGACCTGGCCATGCCGTATTTGTCCGGCTTCTCCGGCCTGGACAACTACATTCACATGGGTCAGGATCCGCGGTTCTGGAATTCGCTGCTGCTCACCGTGATCTACACGGCATCCACCGTGTTTCTGCAGGTCACGCTTGGACTTGCGCTGGCCCTGCTGGTGTTGCAGATTCCGAAAGGGCAGGGTTTGCTGCGCGTGGCGGCGATTCTGCCTATTGTGTTGGCGCCTGTGGTGGTCGGCCTGTTCTGGCGTACGCTGGTGCTGGCGCCCGACGTCGGACTGGTGGATCTGGTGACGCGCTGGCTGGGTCTGGGCAGCTACAACTGGCTGGGCGATCCGCAGCTGGCGCTGATCTCTGTCATTGCCATTCACACGTGGCAATGGACACCTTTCGCCTTTCTGGTTTTGCTGGCCACGCTTTCCACGCTTCCGCCGGACATCTACGAGGCGGCGCGGCTTGATCGCGCCGGGGCGTGGCAACGTTTTTATTACATTACCCTGCCCCTCATTCGTCCCGCGCTGGTCATGGTGATGATCTTGCGGATGGTGACGGCGCTTTCGGCGTTCGCGGCTATTTTCGCGGCCACGGGGGGCGGGCCTGGCTCATCGACCGAGATCCTTAATCTGTATGCGTATCGCACGTCGTTCTCGGAGTTGAATATCGGGTACGGATCGTCGCTGGCGGTTGTGCTGCTTATCCTGACGCTCATCATTGCCTGGATCATATTTCGCCTGCGGAGGGCAGAATGACCTCACTATCCATTACCGTCGGGACGGCGGTCAGGAAGGCCTTGCTGTGGCTGCTGGCGGCGTGCCTGCTGTCCGTGTGGGTATTCCCCGTGCTGTGGGGCTTGCTCACGTCTTTCAAGTCGGAACGCGATGTGCTGGCGTATCCACCCTTGATTATCTTCGAGCCGACGCTGAGCAATTATTACGACGTCATTTTCGGTTCGTCGTCCATCCTGCCTAATCTGTGGTCCAGTACGGTCATCTCGGTGTCGACGACCGTACTGACCATGTTGTTTGCGGTGCCCGCCGCCTACGCCATGGCCAGGCTCCGGTATCCCGCCAAGCGCGGCAGCGGTTTCTACGTGTTGGCCACGCAGATGCTACCGCCGGTGGGGCTCATTATTCCGTTCTACCTGGTGCTTCAAAAAATCGGCGGGCTGGACACCTACAGCGGCATCACCGCCATTTATCTTACGTTTTCGCTGCCCTTTGCCATCTGGCTGATGGTGTCGTACTTCGAAGATATTCCATTTGAAATGGAAGAGGCTGCGCTGCTCGACAGGGCAGGACGCTTTCGTACCTTGTGGTATGTGATCCTGCCGCAAGTGCGTGGCGGTATTGCCGTGACCACAGTCTTCGTATTCCTGAATGCCTGGAACGAATTCTTGTTTGCGGTGGTGCTGACCGGCAATAACGTTCGGCCCGTCACTGTTGCGATGTTCAATTTCATCTCGGTCGAACAGACCCAGTGGGCCCGGCTGGCGGCCGGCGCTATGCTGGCCATGGCGCCCGTCATCATTGTGGGCCTTATTGCTCAACGCCATATCGTTAAAGGACTTACCGTGGGCGCAGTCAAAGGAGGGGGGCGTCGATGAGCCATCCCGGATCAGTAAAGCTGGAAAACATAGTCAAGCGCCATGGCAGCTTCACCGCGCTGCACGGCATCGATCTGGACATTCTTCCTGGCGAATTTTTTGCGTTCCTGGGACCTTCTGGCTCGGGGAAGACGACGACCCTGCGCATTCTGGCCGGCCTTGAGCCGGTGAATGACGGAAGAGTGCTGCTGGATGATGTCGATGTCACGCACGCTCAGCCGGGCGAGCGCGATGTTGCCATGGTCTTCCAGAGCTATGCCTTGTATCCGCACATGACGGTGGCCGAGAACATTGCATTCCCGCTCAAGATGATAAAGACGCCTGCGTCCACCATCGAAAGCAGCGTGAAAGAGGCCGCCGCCAAGGTGGGCATCGAACACCTATTGGCTCGCCGGCCCGGCCAACTGTCTGGCGGCCAGCAGCAACGTTGTGCCCTGGCGCGCGCCATCGTGCGCAAGCCCAGGTTGTTTCTCCTCGATGAACCTTTGTCCAACCTGGATGCCAAGCTAAGGGTGGAAACCCGTGCCGAACTGCGCCGCCTGCAACGATCGCTGGGCGTCACCACCGTCTATGTCACCCACGACCAGGAAGAAGCCATGACGGTGGCCGACAGGTTGGCCGTGTTCATGGAGGGTCGAATCGTGCAGGTGGGCACACCCAAAGAGGTATTCCTGCGACCGGCCAACGCCGTAGTGGCGGCGTTTATCGGCACACCGCCCATGAACCTGATGCCGGCCACCTTGACGGACGGGCGAGTCAGCCTGGAAGGTGCAAGCCTGCCCGTGAACGGTGTCCAGGCTCAGGGCACACGCGACGTCACCCTGGGCATCCGGCCCGGCGATCTTCGTATCGCAGAAGGGAGAACGCTTGACCACGACATCCCCACCCAGGCCATCCCGGCCCGGGTGGAGTTCGTGGAAGACCTTGGCGACAGCGTGATTGCCATCCTTACCGTTGGCGGTCAGCACGTGAAGATGCGCCTCGACCAGCACGCCGACCTGAAGGAAGGGCAGCAGCTGTTCCTGACGTTTGCGCCCACCGCGGCACACCTGTTCGACCGGCAAACCGGCGAGCGGCTGCCATCCGACTGAGCTTGCGCCCAAGCTTTGAACCAATTCGAAAAACACGCCATGAATCAAAACGACATCCGTAAGCCCAATATCGTGCTCATTCTGAACGATGACATGGGTTATTCCGACATAGGTTGCTACGGCGGGGAAATCCAGACTCCTAATCTGGACCGGCTGGCCGCGAACGGACTGCGGTTCACGCAGTTCTACAACACCGCGCGTTGCAGCCCCTCGCGGGCATCGCTGCTGACGGGCCTGCATCCTCACCAGACCGGTGTGGGTGTGCTGACTTACGACATGGGCCCGGAAGGTTATGCCGGAAACCTGGGCAAGAACTGCGTCACCATCCCGCAGGCGCTGAAGGCCAGTCAGTACAAAACCTACATGAGTGGCAAATGGCATGTGGCCAGCAGCCTTACGGCGCCAACCGACACCTGGCCGCTGCAGCGCGGATTCGATGAGTTTTTCGGCACCATCATCGGCGCCGGAAGCTTTTACGACCCCAACACCTTGACGCGGGGCAATGAAAACATCGAGCACGAAGCCCGGGAAAACAAGGACTTCTTCTATACCGACGCCATCAGTGAACAGGCCGCAAGCTACATTCGCGAGCATGCCGACCAGCACCCGGGCCAACCCTTCTTCGAATACGTCGCGTACACGGCGCCGCATTGGCCCCTGCACGCGCATGATGAGGATATCGCCAAGTACAAGGGGCGTTTTGACAAAGGCTGGGACGCCTTGCGCGCCGAAAGGCTCAAGCGCCTGGTCAGTGAAGGTATTCTCAAGCCCGAGTGGGCGCTGTCCGACCGGGACCCAAGCCAGCCGGCCTGGACGGAAGCACAGGAAAAGGCCTGGCTGCTGCGGTGCATGGAAGTCTACGCGGCCCAGGTCGATCGCATGGACCAGGGTATAGGGCGCATCATCGCGACGCTCGAAGAGACCGGCCAGCTCGACAATACCCTGGTGATCTTTTTGTCGGATAACGGCGCATGCGCTGAAGACATCCCCGAGGGCGTCACCGTGGACGAACTCGTCAACAAGCTGATGATCGCCAAAGCCCGCACGCGCGCCGGCGAGGAGGTCCATTTCGGCAATAATCCCAGCCTCATGCCGGGACCCGAAAATACCTATCAAAGCTACGGTGTGGCATGGGCCAATCTTTCCAATACACCATTTCGCCTGTACAAGCACTGGATCCACGAGGGCGGCATCTCCACCCCGCTGATCTGCCACTGGCCCAACGGCATCAAGGAGAAAGGCGGAATACGGCACGCGCCGGGCTACCTGCCCGACATCATGGCGACCTTGCTGGACATCACCGACACCCCTTATCCGCAATCGTGGGAAGGCAGTCAGGTGGCGCCGCTTGAAGGAAGCAGCTTGCGCCCGCTGTTCGACGAGGATGGCCTGGAACGAGCGCCCATGTTCTGGGAGCACGAAGGCAATGCCGCCGTTCGCAGCGGCAAGTGGAAGCTGGTGTGCAACTACCCCAAGCCGTGGGAGCTTTATGACATGGAGGCAGACCGTACGGAACTGCATGACCTGGCCGGCAAACACCCCGAGCGTGTCCAGGAAATGACAGCGCAATACGAAGCCTGGGCCGCCCGTTGCGGTGTTCTTCCGAGAGAAAAAGTACTGGCCATGATGAACGAGCAAACGTCAGAGCCCGCCTTTTGGGAAAAAGAGGGCGACTGACAGCCATGGGTAGCGATGCGCGCAAGCCGTGTTGCATGCCGATGCGGTCGGCGGTCCTGGCAACCGGCGCCGAAGGCGCGTCCGCGCCCGCCATCACCCGCGTCGATACTCCCGAGTGTGTGGGGAGGGGGCAAGCAGGCGGAACCAGGCTCGCGATCGACGAAGGCCTGGTACTGATCCACCGCCAGCAATTCCTGATGGGATCCCGCGACCCGGACGGTTTCCCCGATGATGGCGAAGGTCCTCCACGGCTTATCACCCTGAACCCGTTTCATATCGCCGCTACCACCGTCACCAACGCCCAGTTTTCCGATTTTGTACGCGACACACGCTACATGACCGACGCCGAACGGTTGGGCGCCTCCTTTGTCTTTCAAGGCCAGCTTCCCTCCCAGGCAGGCGCCGCGGCATGCCCAAGGCCGCGCGGCCTGCCTTGGTGGCGAGTTGTTGAGGGGGCATCCTGGCAGCGTCCGGAAGGTCCCGGCTCACACATACATGAGCGCCTCGATTATCCAGTTGTGCACATTTCCTGGTTCGACGCTCAAGCCTACTGCGCATGGTCAGGGCAGCGATTGCCCACCGAGGCGGAATGGGAATGCGCCGCGCGCGGCGGCCTGCACGGCAAACGCTACCCATGGGGCGACGAATTGCTGCACGAAGGCCGATTTCGGTGCAACATCTGGCAAGGCGCTTTCCCGGACGGGCCCGCCGCCGGCTGGAAACCAGGCCCCATGCCTGTCCGGTCGTTCGAACCGAATGGCTTCGGCTTGTACAACATGGCAGGTAATGTGTGGGAATGGTGCGCTGACGCGTTCACGCCGGACTATCACCGGGTCACCGGCGTGGACAATCCTGCGGTCTTGACAGACACCGGGCGCCGCTCCATGCGTGGCGGGTCATTCCTGTGTCATGTCTCTTACTGCAATCGTTATCGGGTGGGTGCACGCAACGGCAACACGCCGGACAGTGCAGCAAGCAATTGTGGTTTCAGGATTTGCGGGATGGGCTGATGGGAGTATGGTGCGATCTGAAAATTAGTTGCATTTGAGACCAATGTTCTCTACACTGAGTTGCCGCTAAACGCACAAGGCTAAGGCAATGAAGGAAGACAACGAACTCGCGCAACACGCGCAACCAGCGACCTTGCCGTGTGTCCGTTACACGCAAAGCAGCCTCTATTCCGGCGATATGGCGCATCCCATTTATGCGGACGTGCTGGTGCCAACGCAGCCCCTGGCTAACAAGCTGCCGCTGATTTTGATTCACGGTGCCTTCCACACGGGAACAGCCTTCCTGACAACGCCGGATGGTCGTGCGGGCTGGGCACCTTATTTTGCGAATCGAGGGCGCCGCAGCTATGTCATCGACTGGCCTGGACATGGCCGATCTCCGGCCGGCGCTAATTTCCATGAATTATCGGGGCTCGATATTGCCCGATCCATGGGGCGACTGATTGAAGAGGTGGGGCCTTGCGTGCTTCTTGCGCACTCCGCAGGCGGACCCATCGCCTGGCAACTTGCAGAAAGCCATTCCGAACAGGTCAAGGCAATCGTTGGTGTGGCCCCAGGCGGTCCCGCCAATATTCAGAAGCCGCTGAGCGATGACCCTGATGCGATCGCCGCATTGCGTTTCGACCAGGAAGCGGGCTGTCCCATTTATTCGGATCCCAGCAAAACTTTTTATGTCGACATCGATTTTGTCCGCAATTATTGGGCGAACACACCGCGTTTTCCCGCTGCGGCGCTGGAGCGATACGCACGCAGCATTGTCGGGGAAAGCCCCCGGATATTGAATGAGCGATTCCGAATCGGCGCTGCGGGCCTGCTAGTGAAAGACCCTGCGGCAATCGGTCAACGCCCCATCTTGATTGTGACCGGCGAACAGGATCCGCGACATCCCCGGGCAACGGACGAAAGGCTGGCCCTTTACTTCGATGCCGATTTTTGTTTCCTGCCCGACCTTGGCATTACGGGCAACGGTCATATGCTCATGCTCGATGACAACAGTGATGATATCGCGGGGCGAATCGACGATTGGCTGGACAAAAACGGAGTCTAGCCTTATTCATCGCTGCCTATAGCCGGGCAGTGTTACGCAGTTTTTTTCCTTCATTTCTACAAACAGCAGAAAAACATACTTCGGAGACAACCATGTCGAAACTCACCAAGATTCTTGCCTCTGTTGGCTGCATAGCCGCTCTTGGCACTGGTCCTGCTACAGCTCAGGTTTCCGCCGACCTCGTCAAGATCGGCGTTCTAACGGACATGGCGGGCGTCACGGCGGACATCACGGGCAAGGGGTCGCTTGTTGCTGCCCAGATGGCCGTCGAAGAGATCGGCGGCACCATCCTGGGCAAGCCGATCGAAGTGATCGTGGGGGACCATCAGCACCGTACCGATCTGGGTGCCTCCATGGCCCGCCAATGGTATGACACCGGCGACGTCGACGTCATTGTGGACGTGCCCAACTCATCGATTGCGCTTGCGGTTCAGCGTCTGGCCGATAAGGCCCATCGCCTGGTCCTGGTATCCGGAGCCGGCACTACTCAGCTGACGAATGAGCAATGTTCACCCTACGGGTTTCATTGGACCTATGATACCTACGGAATGGCGCATGGCACGGCATCGGCTGTCGTCAAAGAGGGCAAGAAAAAGTGGTTCATTATTGCCTCGGACTACGCTTTCGGACACTCCCTGCAGAAGGACACGACCGCCGTCGTGCAGGCCGGGGGCGGCGAGGTAGTTGGTGCCGTGCGACACCCCATCAACCTCATGGATTTCGCTTCCTATCTGTTGCAGGCGCAAGCATCCGGCGCCCAGGTCATCGGCATCGCCAACGCTGGCAACGATACCGTAAACGCCATCAAGCAGGCTGGTGAATTCGGCATTACGCAGGCCGGCCAGAGCTTGGCGGCAATGATCCTGATGATCAATGACGTACACAGCCTGGGACTTGACGCTGCCCAGGGAACCTACCTGACCACGGCGTCGTATTGGGACATGAACGAGAAAAGCCGGGAGTGGTCACAGCGCTTCAAGGAGCGCGTGGGGGACATGCCGTCGATGTTGCAGGCCGGCGTCTATGGCTCTGTCGTACATTACCTGAAGGCGGTGAAGGCAGCCGGCACCGACGATGCCGACGCCGTGGCGAAGGCCATGCGCCAGCTGCCGGTGAATGATGTCTTCACCGAGAACGCAACCATTCGCGAAGATGGTAAAGTGGTGCGCGATTTGTATCTGGCCAAAGTCAAGACACCGGCTGAATCCAAATACGACTGGGACTACTTCGAAATCGTGAGAAAGATTCCCGCCGAATCGGCAACCATTCCATTGTCGCAAAGCACTTGCCCGCTGGTTAAGAAAGGATAGAAACACCCCGTGAGCTCCGATTTGAACGACATTCTCGACGCCGTTGCCATACCGACTTCATACAAGGTCGGCTACATGAGCAATTACTACCGGGAACCGTCGTTTCGAGAGATTGAACGTGCGCTGGGGCTCACGCGGCCGGAAATCCTTTCACTCATTTTCCTGTGCTTCCGAGATGGCATCACCGTTACTGACATCTGCGAATTTTCCGGCCACCTCAAGGCAAACATCAGCCGCGCCGCCATTGCTCTTGAAAAAAAAGCCCTGATCGACCGGCGTCCCCATGACGACGATCAGCGGCGGCAGCTCCTGTTCGTGACGCCGGCGGGTCGTGCCTTGCATGATCGCTTCATGCCCGGCCTCGTGCAGCGAGAGGCCGACATGCTTGCTTGCCTGACTGACACTGAACGCCAACAGTTCAATGACATTTTGCGCAAGATGTGTGCCCATGCACGAGACTGGAGCGACCTGAGCGTTACAGAGCCTTCCGACTCGGCGTGATCCATCATCGACGTCCCTCAGGCTTTTACCACCCGCTAAACCTGGGCCACTCCGCCTCGATCTCCTGGCTTCCGGCAACCACCTTGTAGCTTCCATGCTGGGCAGCCGTGGAGCATGCATGATTCGGCAGGATACGCAGCAAGGTGCCGACCGGAAGCATGGGCGTTTTCTTCGAGTCATGGCGATGAATAATGATGCCGTGTTCCTGGTTCGCTTGCTGCATGATCATGTCGTCCATGACAACACCGTTCTGATCGCAAATCAGTCCATAGCCCTGGTCAACCCGTTGCTTTGCCGTCCCCCTGTCCCGCGACATTGCCATCCATCCCGCGTCGGTTATTACCCACCCCTTTTCTTTTTGGTGGCCGATAACCGTGCAAAGTACCGACAAGGCAATATCCGTTTGTTTGCAAACGTCCAAGCCCGTCATCACCAGGTCGAAAAACACAAACACACCGGCGCGAACTTCGGTAACCCCGTCAAGAGTGCGTGCAAAATGAGCGGTCGGTGTGCTTCCGACACTGACGACAGGCGCATCGAAGCCCGCCTGTCTCAGTCGCTGCGCAGCCGTGACTGCGCCGCTTCTTTCCTGTTCGGCCAGTGCTACGATGGAATCCGTATCCTCGCAATTGTAGGAGTCGCCTGCATGGGTCATCACCCCGGCGAGCCAGGCACCGGAACCGCTACGGGATCGATCAAAGGCGCTGGCAACATCCAGCAAGTCATCGGATTGCGGGCGAATGCCGGACCGATGTCCGTCTGTATCGATCTCCAGAAGAACGGGCAGATTTAAGTTCCGTTCTTTGCAGAAAGCCGCGAGCGCGAGTCCTGTTTCGCGATTGTCGAGGACGACGGTCATCCGGGCGCCACGTTCCATCAGGCGGGCTATGTGCGCAAACTTGTTCGCGGCGATACCGACGGCATAAAGAATATCGGTCCAGCCATGTTGGAGAAAATACTCGGCTTCCTTCAGGGTGGAAACGGTCACCGGCGTGCCAGGCTCTGCAATGCAACGCGCAACGTCGGCAGACTTGCAGGTTTTGACATGGGGTCGGAACACTACATTGAAGGGCCTCAAGCGCTCGCGCAATCGCTTGATATTGTTTTCCATCCTGGCCCGGTCGAGTATCAGTGCGGGCGTTTCCAGTTCGTTTAGCTGCATCGTGTATCCAGGCAATTTATTGGAAGTCTTCAATTCTGGTGCCGATGACATGGCTGTTCGGCATTCACTCTGTCGCTGGAGTGGCACCATTTATACTGACCATAGCTGTCGTGGCCGATTGAGGTATTACGCCATGAATCATGTCTTGCCGCGAGGCAAGTAAATAGCAACTATATCGTGAGCCGTCCATGAATGTGAAGCATCGGGTCGCCGTCATCGGCTTTGGGTCTATCGGGAAAACTGTCGTCAACGAATTGCTGGGTACCGATTCCGCAACACGGTTCGATCTGGCGGTTTTTCAACGAGAGGGTAGCCGGTCGCAGATAAGTTTGCCCGCATCGGTCAAGCGCTTCATCGACCTGGACGGAGTGCTGGACTGGAAGCCGCAGCTTGTTGTCGAAGCGGCTGGCCAAGTGGCGGTGCGGCAATATGCCCCCATCTGCCTGAGTGCCGGCATTCCTTTCCTTATTTCGTCCACGGGCGCTCTGGCGAGTGAGGAATTGCGCTTGCGGATAGAGGTCGCCGCGCGCAGCGGCACATCCAAGGCGCTTATCATCAGCGGGGCCATTGGTGCATTGGACTACCTGAGCGCTGCGGCCCGGCTTCCGGGGACACGGGTGACGTACGAATCCAGAAAGCCGATAGCAGCCTGGCGGGAGGAGCTGCGCGAACTGGGGCTGGACCCCGACGCCACGGACGAGCCCGTTATTCTGTTTGACGGAGATGCCGAGACGGCAGCGCAGCGCTATCCCAGGAATCTTAATGTGGCGGCAACGTTGGCATTGGCGGGCGTAGGCATGCGGGATACAGCCGTGCGGGTGGTGGCGGACCCCGGTGTGGATGCGAACACGCATGTCATCACGGTGGAAGGTCCGTCCGGCACACTCCATACCCGGATCGTCAATGCGCCTTCACTGGATAATCCCAAGACGTCGGCCATTGTGGCATTCAGCGTCGTCAACGCCATACACCAATACTTTGCCCCGCTTCAGTTCACCTAGCGCTGCGAGGCCCGGATCCATCGCTCATGAAATACGATATACAGACTCTGAAGATCTTCCTTGCCGTCGCCAGCGAAGGTTCCATCGCCCGTGCCGCGGCCAAGGAACATACCGTCGCGTCGGCGGTCAGCAAGCGCATATCCGACCTTGAAAAAAGCATAGGGGCAACACTGCTGTACCGCCATCGGCGCGGCGTCAAGCTGACGCTTGCCGGCAGCGAACTTCACCAGTATGCATCGCGCATCATGACCGAAATGGCAAACCTCGACAGCGCCATGGGCAACCATGCCAATGGCGTCAGGGGCCAGGTCAGGCTGGTGGCCAATACGTCGGCCATCGTCCAGTTCCTTCCCTACGACTTGTCCAGCTTCCTTAAACTGCATCCCACGGTCAAGATCGATCTTGAAGAGCATACCAGCGATGCCGTCCACAAGATGGTCGCAGGCGGCTCGGCCGATCTTGGCATCATGGTTCCGCAACGCCCCCTGGATGGCCTGCAGGCCTGTCTTTACCGCGCCGATGAGCTGATGGTGCTGATGCCGCCCGATCATCCGTTAAGCAAGCATCGTTCGTTGCGTTTTTCCGAGACGCTCAGCTACGACTATGTGGGTTTGCCGCGGGGTACTTCATTGTGCAACACCATGGTCAATGCGGCGCAAGAGCTGGACCAGCCGCTACGTCTGCGCATCCAGGCCACAAGTTTTGATGGTTTGCGACGGATGGTCGCGCTGGGCTTGGGCATAGGCATACTGCCGCGCGGCAGCGTCGAGCCATTCCTACAAACGGAAGGCCTGGCGGCCTTGCCGTTGGATGAGCCGTGGGCGCGCCGGGAATTGATGCTGGTACGCAAGGCTCAGGACGCCTGGCCGATATTGCCGCGCTTGCTGTATGAACACTTGCGCCAGGCCGGCAATGATTAAGAGATCATAGTCTGGCATGCCTGTCCAGCCATCTCCAACCGCGATGGTTGAGGTTCCAAATTATTACTTCACAGAGCGGGTCCGGGTTCTTATGATGATGGGCGGGTGTGTCAGGCATGCAGCAAGCCAGGCATACAAAATTTTTCCCTGCTTTTTTCGGATCACAAACCCATGAATCAACGACCCCTGGACGGCATACGCGTTATCGAAATGGGCAGCCTTATCGCTGGCCCATTTGCCGGCAAAACCCTGGGCGATTTCGGCGCCGACGTCATCAAGATAGAACCCCCAGGCCAGGGAGATCCGTTGCGGTCTTGGCGGACAGATGAGGGCGAAACCTCCATGTGGTGGCATGTGCAGGCCCGAAACAAGAAGTCCGTGGCCATAGACTTGCGCAAGAAGGAAGGCCAGGCTCTGGCGCGCAAGCTTATCCTGGAAGCGGACGTGGTCATCGAAAACTTCCGGCCAGGGACGCTTGAAAAGTGGGGCATGGACTACGAGTCGCTCAGCAAAGAGAATCCGGGACTGATCATGCTGCGCATCTCCGGCTATGGGCAAAGCGGCCCGCTGCGCGACCTGACCGGCTACGGCGTGGTGGCCGAAGCCATGGGCGGCTTCCGCCATATCACCGGGGTGCCCGGCGAGGCGCCGGTGCGCCCGGGAATCAGCATCGGCGATTCGCTCTCCGCCTTGCATGGCGTGATCGGCATCATGATGGCGCTGTACCATCGGTTGGCAAACTCGGGCAAAGGCCAGGTCATCGACGTGGCACTGTATGAGTCGGTCTTCAACATGATGGAAGGTGCGGTACCGGAATACGACCGCCTGGGCACCATACGCGAGCCCGCCGGCAGCGCCCTGCAAGGCGTGGCACCCACCAATGCCTACCCGGACAAGGATGGCAGGTATTTCCTGATCGCCGGAAACGGCGACAGCATCTTCCCGCGCTTGATGTCCTTGATTGGAAATGAGGCCATGGGCCGCGACCCTGTGCTTGCCCGCAATCCCGGACGCGTGGCGAACATGGCGCGCATCGACGAGGCGATTGCCGCCTGGAGCAGCCAGCGCAGCATGGACGACGCGCTTGAAGAGCTGGCCAAGGCGGGCGTACCGGCCGGCAAAATATTCACGGTGAAAGATATCGTCGACGACGAGCAATATCGCGCCCGCGAGATGATCCGCGAGATCACGCTGGACGATGGCTCCAGCCTGAAAGTGCCGGGCGTGGTGCCCAAGCTGAGCGCAACGCCGGGGGCGTTCGAAGGCGGCGGGCCACGGCTTGGCCAGCACACAGAAGAAGTGCTGCGCAAGCACGGCCTGGAACCGGCCGATATCGAACAACTCAAAGCCCTGGAGGTGATCTGATGGTTCAGCAGCGGCCCCGCCGTATCCATATTCATGACGTCGCCATGCGGGACGGCCTGCAGATCGAGCCCAGCTTCGTGCCCACTGAGCAGAAGATCGCCCTGATCAACGCGCTGTCACGCACAGGCGTATCCAAAATCGAGGCCACGTCATTCACCTCGCCCAAGGCAATCCCCGCGCTACGCGATGCGGAAGAGGTCATGATGGGCATAGAACGCGCGCCCGGCGTGAAGTACGTCTGCCTGGTGCCCAATATGCGGGGCGCGCAGCGCGCCATGCAATGCGGGGTGGATGAAATCAACTTGGTAATGTCGGCCAGCGAAACCCACAACCTGGCAAACCTGCGCATGACGCGCGAACAGTCGGAGCGTGTGCTGTCGGAAATCACCGCCGAGGCGCAGGGCAAAACCGACATCAACATCTCGATCTCCACCGCCTTCGGATGCCCCATGGAAGGCGTCGTGGCGCCCGAGGAAGTGCTGCGCCTGGGTGACCGGTTCGCCGCCGATGGCGTTCAAGGCATCACGCTGTGCGACACCACCGGAATGGCCAATCCGGCCCAGGTCGAAGCACTATGCACGGGACTGGCGCAGCGCTGGCCCGACCTGGAACTCACGCTGCATTTCCATAACACGCGAGGAATGGGACTGGCCAATGTCATCGCCGGCCTGGCCGCCGGCATAGACTGCTACGACAGCTCATTGGCCGGCCTGGGCGGCTGTCCGTACGCGCCTGGCGCAACCGGCAATATCTGTAGCGAAGACCTTGTGCACATGCTGGACAGCATGGGGCTCAAGACTGGTGTCGATCTGGACCGCCTGGTGTTTTGTGCAAGGCAAATGGCCGAAATGGTCGGGCATGACGTGCCGGGCCAGGTCATGAAGGCCGGGCGTTGGGATAAACGCTTCCCCGCACCGCCCGACATCGAACAGACCCGCGAACGCGCGCTGGCTCGCGACGTGCATTAACATCATCCAGACATCACTTCAAGGATTGCAGTCAACGGATAGAAAGCTGTAATCCGTGTTGTAGACAGATCACCCAGCAGTAATACAAAGCAATGGCGAAGCGTACCGCCAGCCATGCAAACAATAAGCCCAAGGAGAAGACATGCTCAGTAAACGCGTTACCAAGATTCTGGCCCTGACCCTCAGTACCATCGCCTATACGACCGCCCATGCCGCCTACCCCGATAAACCGGTCACCATGGTCGTCGGCTTCAGTCCTGGCGGCTTTACCGATGTGGTGGCGCGTCTGGTCAGCAAAGAACTGGAGCAGCGCCTTGGGCAAAGCTTCGTGGTTGAAAACAAGCCCGGCGCCGCCGGCACCATTGCCGCTGACCTGGTTGCCCGCTCACAATCTGATGGCTATACATTGTTGATGGGGCATTCGAATTCCAATGCCACCGCTCCCGCTCTGTACAAAAGCCTGCCTTACGATGTAAACACCAGCTTCACGCCGATTGCCATGGTGGCGAGTACACCGCTGATACTCACCGCCAGCACCAAGCTCAATGTGAAGAACATGGACGAGTTCATGGAGCTTGCCAAGAAAAGGCGTCTGAACTATGCGTCATCCGGCGTGGGAAGTTCCCAGCACCTAGCCGCTGCGCAGTTCTCCAAGGCGACTGGCGTCGAGATGACGCATATTCCCTACAAGGGCAGCGCCCAGGCGCTCACCGACCTGCTCTCGGGCGAAGTCGACTTCAACGTGGACTCTCCACCGCTGATGGTGCCCAACATCAAGGCGGGAAAGCTGGTTGGCATAGCGGCGGTGAGCCCCGAGCGCCTGCCACTGCTTCCGGACGTACCCACCATGAAAGAGGTGGGTTACCCAGGCGTCACCATGGGGCAATGGTTCGGCATCCTCGGGCCTAAAGGCATGCCTGATGATGTTACGCAGCTTTTGAACAAGAACATCAATGAAATCCTGCAAATGCCGGCGGTGAAAAAAGTGCTGGATGATAAAGGCGCCGTCGCGGGCGGCGGCTCACCGGCAGACTTCGCCAAGCAGATCAAAGAGGACACCGTCTCCATCCAGAAGGTGGTGGATGAGGCGGGCATCAAGATCGAATAAGCGCGTTTCTGCGTCGTAGATTATCTACACCGACGTTGAGCACGGCTGTTCTCAGCGTTCGGTGTATTTCTTATTCGAGCCCCTGACTTTATCGGCAGGGTATCGCTCAGCATTCTTCTGAAGCTTGTCTTGTACGGCCGCGTTCAAGTCGACCCCAAGGACAGCCGCCAGGCGTACCAGGTAAATCTGCACGTCCGCCAATTCGTCTTTCACCGCCAGGGATGTTTCTGGATTGGCGCCGGCGGTTAGCGACTGTGCTTCGGTCATCCACTGGAATATCTCGGTCAGCTCACCGACTTCGCCGGAGAGGGCCATGACGAGGTTCTTGGGTGAGTGGAATTGCGTCCAGTCCCGGTCGATCGCGAATTTCTCGAGTGCGGTGCTTAACGGTGCTACGTCGATAAGGTGCTTGGGATGTGGATGGGAGTTTTGATCAGTCATTAGTCGGCAATTTTTGAGATTCGGTGCGGCATGTCAGCGGCGGCACGGTCGATCCTGGTTTGGTCACAACACGAGCGTTCGCCTACTGATTCAAGTGCCGCATGGGCTGAAGCGCCAGCGCCCATTTGTGAAGTTCCTCCAGCATGACTTGGGCAGAATTGTCAATCAGCGGGTTGGAGGTGAATACCTTGGCATCATCCAGCAGCGTTGCCACCATCGGTATGGCAACGCCTTCGACCATGGGCATCATCTTCAACGTGGTGACGAGCTGTTTTTCGACCTGGACGGCGCGCATGCCGCCGGAGACTCCGCCGTAGCTGACAAAGCCGCAAGGCTTGTAGTTCCACTCGTTGTAGACGTAATTCAGTGCGTTCACGAACGACGGAGGAGGGCAATAGTTGTATTCCGGCGTAACGAACACATACGCGTCAGCCTGCGACACGCTGGCGCTCCACTTTTTCGTATGGTCGTGCTGATAATCCTGCAACCGAGGGTGCTTGGGTTCGTCGTAGACCGGGAGGTTGAAATCGGCAAGGTCGACCAAGGTCGTGTTGAACCCATCATGTTTGGCTGCAAATTCAGCAAACCATTGGGCGACAGAAGGGCCGACCCGGCCCGGACGGGTGCTGCAAATGATGACTTGAAGATTGAGTGGCATATGTATTTTTCCAGAGTTCGAACCGGCCAGATAACGCGTCTTTTACCGTGGTGAAAGCTTTAGACGCCCTTATGGTGTAGCGGCAGATAGGCCCATCTTAGCAACTATTGCGCTGCGGCCGCTTGCGGTCGATGGGGGTCAGTGCCGATGGCAGGTAGAGGGCTCGAGCAGGGCGAGCACCGGGCGAACCGCGCCTTCAAGCAGCGCTCGCTCGGGTCTGGTTCTGGCAAGGACGCGCAACCCGATATGAACGCTCAGCAGAAGCCGCCCCAGATCGGTAGCGGATGGGCATGTCGTGATCGTTCCATCGCGCTGCCCGGCACGTGCGCACCGGCGAAAGAATGCTTCGACCTGGCCGAGAACGCCTGCCACGATTTCCTTGAACTCGGGATCGTGGGGCGCGACTTCCAGCGCGGAGTTCACGAGCATGCATCCCTTGTGTTGCGCATCATCCAGTGACCGCTGGATGATTTCCGCAAAAAATGCATCGATGGCCTGGCGCGGCGGCAGCCCGCCTTCCAGCCGACGCACGCGATCTGCAAAACTGGCGTCTATATAGTGATTGAGCGCCCTGCGATACAAGGCTCGTTTGTCGCCGAATGTGTTGTACAGGCTGGCGCTGGTCAATCCCATTTTGTCTGCAAGTTCTCTTACCGAGGTCGCCTCGTAGCCGCGCTCCCAAAAGCATAGTGTCGCGGCATCCAGGACTGCGGCTTCGTCGAATTCTCTTGGTCGGCCCATTCCAATCATTCCCAAATGACGTCAGCATTGTGAATCTTGTTCAACTCGATTATTCTAGAACGAATGATATAAAACACAAAGTTGTATCCGGACTGCTTCATCGCCATGAACTTTATGCGATTAATACGTCTGCGCAACTGCGCGTCGAAATCCATCACCTCGTCAACCAGGAGGCCTGCCCTACATGATTCGTTTTTATTACCATCCAACGCCTAATCCCGCCAAGGTCGCGCTATTTCTCGAGGAAGCGGGACTCGATTACGAGCTCGTGCCGGTGGACACCAGTAAGGGACAGCAGCACGACCCGGAGTTTCGCAAGATCAATCCGAACGGCAAGGTCCCCGCAATCGTCGACCTGGATGGGCCCGGCGGGCAGCCTGCGGCGGTCTTCGATTCCACTGCCATCCTGCTTTATCTGGCCGAAAAGACGGACCGATTTCTCGGCCAGGCGCAGGACCGTCCACAGCTTTTGTCGTGGCTGCTTTTTATCGCAAGTGGCCTTGGGCCGTTCTCGGGGCAGGCGGTACATTTCCAGTACGCAGCGCCTGCGGGCCTGGACTATGCCGTCAATCGCTACCGCCGCGAAGCCGAGCGTCATTACCAGGTGCTGGATGATCACTTGAGCAATCGGAAGTTCATCGTCGGCAACGAATACACGATTGCCGACATCTCCGCTTGGGGATGGCTGGACAGGGCAGCCAGAGTGATGAAGGGCGACGAGGATCCGTTGGCGCCATACCCGAATATCAAACGTTGGTTTCGAGAAGTCGACGCCAGACCCGCTGCTGCACATGCGCGCGCGGTTGCGTCCGATATCGAGTTCAAAAAAGTGAACGATGAGGAGACACAGCGTGCGCTGTTTCCCTCGAACTTCCCACCGGCAGACGCAAAATCTGGAAAGTGATCCCTTCTGCCGCATGGTCCTGATCTTTGGAGAAACAACAATGAGCAATACAACCGACTATGAGCCGCCCGAAGTCTGGACGTGGGACAAGGCAAGCGGCGGCACCTTCGCCAGTATCAACCGGCCCATCGCCGGTGCCACCCACGACAAGGAGCTTCCCGTCGGCAAGCATCCGCTGCAGCTCTATTCGCTTGGAACGCCGAACGGGCAGAAGGTCACCATTATGTTGGAAGAACTGCTCGCGCTTGGCCATACCGGCGCCGAGTATGACGCCTGGCTGATCAAGATCAGCGAAGGCGACCAGTTCAGCTCTGGTTTTGTCCAGATCAATCCCAACTCCAAGATTCCGGCCCTGGTAGACCACAGTGAAGCGTCGCCGATCCGGGTTTTCGAATCCGGCGCGATCCTGATGTACCTCGCCGAGAAATTCGACGCCTTCCTGCCAACAGACAGGCCGGCCCGCGCCGAGACGCTTTCCTGGCTATTCTGGCAGATGGGTTCGGCGCCCTTTCTGGGCGGTGGATTCGGCCACTTTTATGCCTATGCCCCCACGAAGCAGGAATACCCGATCAATCGCTACGCCATGGAAGTCAAGCGCCAGCTCGACGTGCTTGACCGGCAACTAGCCGTTAACGAATTTATTGCCGGTGCTGATTACACGATTGCCGACATGGCGATCTGGCCATGGTACGGCGGACTCGTAAAGGGATGGCAGTACGACGCGGCCGAGTTTCTCTCGGTGCAAGACTATAAGAACGTCGTGCGCTGGGCCGATCAACTCTTGGCTCGGCCTGCGGTTGCGCGTGGTCGCAAGGTCAATCGCATCCGCGGCACGCTATCCAGCCAGCTTCACGAGCGGCATGACGCCAGCGACTTCGATACGAAGACGCAAGACAAGATCATGGGAGAACAGGAATAAGCCGTACCGGCAAAGCGTTTCTGCCCGTTTCACAACCACAGTTCGCGCAGCGGCGCTTGCGGCGAAAACCTGTGCGCCACTTGCGCTTGCAGCAGTTCGGCAGTGGCCAATGCGTCTGTCAGTGCGTGGTGGGCGCGGTAGCGCGGCAGCCGGTAGCGCGTTCGGCTCGCGGCCAGTCGGATGGACGCAGCGCGCACGCGCCGGCCCAGCAGGCGGTCCAGAAGACTTGGCGGCTTGCGGTGCAGCCTCGCTTCGAGCTCCATCGTGTCGATGACCGGAAACTCAATGCCTTCGCCGATGCGAGCCTTGAATGCGGTATCCAGAAAGCCGCGTTCAATGTCACGACAATGCACGACAACAATGCGGCCTGCCAGCGCCTGCAGCAATTCACCAAGAATTGCGCTCATATCCGATGCCGCTTCAATTTGCGCGTGGGTGATCGCATGGATGGTCACCGACTCCGGCGTCAATTCGACGCGGGGTTGCACTACCCAGTAACGCGAAGCGCTCAATTGGATGCGTGTCGTCGTCATCGGCACGACGCCGATGCTGACAATTCCGTCGCGCACCGTATCGAGGCCGGTGGTTTCCACATCGAGCGCGACCATCGGTACGTCATGCAACGGGCTCGTACCCGAAGGTATGCCCTGCGCATAGTAGGCCTTAAGACGTGGATCGCGCGCCGTCTCGGCCAGCATCGCGAAGTGCTGTGGCCAGTCGGGCACGTGCGCCGCTGCGCCGCCTCTTTCCTTGGTTTTCAGGTCTCCCAGAAATAGCATTATGTGACCACGCTCAGTTGGCCCGTCCGGGCTGATAGCGGAATTTCAGGTATTTCTGTGCGTTGCTTAGAATCAGGAACGCATCGCGCAGGCTCTTGCGTTCGAATTCGGACAGCGTCTCGGGCTCGATGCTGTTGTCCGGCTCATTGCCTGCGGTCAGGTCTTCGGCCTGACGGCGTGCCCGCACTGTCGCGATGAATTCGAGCGCGTCGTACAAGTCTTGTCCGCGTCCCCGCGGCAGGATGGCGGCATCGATCACCTCGCGCAGGCGTTCGAAGGAATTAAGCGCCTGCGAACCGATCGCCAGTGCATGCACGCGGATCAGATCGATCAGCGGTCCGGTGCCGCGGCGCTTGATGTTGATCGCATGAGTGTGGCGGCCATCGGATTCAACGACGAAATCCTTGAAGAAACCCAGCGGCGGCGTGCGCAGCAGCGCATTGCGCGCCATGCTGGCGAGGAAGCGCGAATTGCCCTTGGCCTTGCGCGCCACCAGCTTACGCAGGCGAGCCGCCCATTCGGTGCGTCCCCATACGCCGTCGAGGTCAAAGAAGATGCCGACATGGAGCAGCGATTCGGGAGTCGGCTTTTCGATCCAGTCGGTGAAGCGGTGTTCCCACACTTTGAGCGGCTGGCGCCATTGTTCGTTGGAGGCCATTACGCCGCCGGTGCAATAGCTGTAGCCGCAGCGCGCCAGCCCATCGCAGACGAAAGTGCCAAGCGCCTTGAACCAGGCATCGTGTTGCGCCGGGTCGAAACTGTCGTCCAATATCAAGGCGTTGTCTTGATCCGTGACGACCAACTGTTCCTGGCGAGCCATGGAGCCCAGCGCCAAAAAGCAATAAGGCACCGGAGGAGGTCCCAGTTCGGCCTCGGCCAGTTCCAGCAGGCGCTGCTTGAAGCTGCGTCCAATCGCCGCCATTGCGCTGCCCACCATGTGCGCGCTGGCGTCTTCGCCGACCATGCGGGTGAAGCAGGCGCGCACGTCGGGCACAAGAGCGGCCAGTTCATCCACCGTCTGCGCGCGGAAGATGCTGGCGACCACGAACAGGCTATTGCGCGACTCGTAGCGGATGATGTCCGACAGCGCGACAATGCCTAGCGGGCGCTGGTGCTTCATGACCGGCAGGTGGTGCACATTGTGGCGCAGCATCGTCAACATCGCCTCGAACACCAGCTGATTATGCGCCACCGTCACGACCCCCGGTGTCATGATCTCGGACACCGGTGTGTCGTAGTTCAGGCCGGACGCCAGCAGGCGGCTGCGCAGGTCGCGATCGGTAAGAATGCCCGACAGCAACGGCAAGTCGGATCCATCCGGGTTGTCGCTGATAATCAACAGCGAAGACACGCCCTCTTGCGTCATGCGCTCTGCCGACTGGCGCGCGCTCGCATCGCACCCCACCGTCACGGCCTCACGCCCGACGAGTGTCTCGACGGTAGCCGACAGCAGGTCGTTGGCGTCCTCGCGGCGCGACATCACCTGCCGCAGCCGTGTGTGGTCCTCAATTTCTACGTAGTCCGCGAATGCTTCATGGTTGTCGAACAACTCCAGAAATACCTGTTGCGGCACCAGGTAGATCAGCGAATCTTCCAGCGCACGCACCGGAAAGCGCACCCGACCCTGGCGCAACAGGCCGGATTCGCCGAAGTAACCGCCCGGCATCAGACGGTTGTACAGCGTGCCGTCACGCCGAAAGACTTCCACCGCGCCACTGCGCACCACATGCCAGCTTTCGGATGGCTGGCCAAACTCAATGATCGGCTCGCCGGACTTGTAATAACGCACGTCGATGGCGGCGGCCACACGCTCCAGGAGGTCCGGCGGCAGCGCCTCGAAAGGCGGATGAGTACGAAGAAAGTCGAGGACTTCAAGCTGTTCGATCTGCATAGTACCGATACGACAGTGGTGTAGGACTGAGCCGCAGGCCTGCAGGCCCGGTATCTTTTTACCGGAGCCTGCGGATTTTTCTAGCGTCGCGGCTCAGACATGAGTCCTTTGAAAATTGCTGGACATGCTGCCAGCAGCACAATGGCAAAAGGCAAACCGGTTGATACCGCCATGGCCTGCAAGGCAACGAGCCCGCCACTGAAAATCAGCGCGATGGCCACCAGCCCCTCAAATACTGCCCAGAACACACGCTGCGGCACAGGCGCATCCACCTTGCCACCGGCAGATATCACGTCGATGACCAGCGAGCCCGAATCCGACGAGGTGACAAAGAACACCACGACCAGCACGATGGCAATAAAGGAGGTGATCTGTGCCAGCGGCAGCGCATCGAGCATCATGAATAATTGCAGCGGCAGTTCGGCATCGCGTGCAGCCTCGTAGCCGTTTTGAACCACTTGCCTGATTGCGGTCTCGCCGAACACCGTCATCCATAGCGTGCAAGCCAGCGAAGGCACGATCAGTACCGAGACAATGAATTCACGCACGGTGCGCCCGCGCGAGACGCGCGCGATGAACATGCCGACGAAGGGCGACCAGGAGATCCACCATGCCCAGTAAAAGGCGGTCCAGCCCTGCAGGAAGTTGGTGTCTTCCCTGCCTATGGGATTGGACAGCGCCGGTAGATACTGGAGGTAGGCTCCCAGGTTGGCGAAGAAGCCGCCCAAGATGTTCAGTGTCGGCCCGACGGCAATCACGAACACCAGCAACAGCAACGCCAGCGCCATATTGATTTCGGACAGGCGCTTGACGCCCGCATCGAGCCCGGCGACAACCGAGAACAGCGCGATGGCGGTGATGCCGACGACCAGTACGATCTGAGTGGGGATACCCAGGGGCACGCCAAACAGGAAGTTCAAGCCCGAGCTGGCTTGCGACGCGCCAAAACCCAACGACGTTGCCAGGCCAAACAGCGTTGCCAGTACGGCGAGGATGTCAATGACGTGTCCTGGCCAGCCCCAAATCCGCTCGCCCAGCAGCGGGTAGAACACTGAGCGCATTGTCAGGGGCAACCCTTTGTTGAACGAAAATAGCGCCAACCCCAGGGCCAGCACGGCGTAGATCGCCCACGGGTGCAACGCCCAGTGGTAGATCGTCGCCGCCATGCCCAGGCGTGCGGCAGCTTGTGCATCGCCGGCTGCGGCACCAAGCGGCGCCCAGTCTGTGCGCACGCCGTCTGTCATTTCGATGCCGCCGAACGCGGTACCGAAGTGCGTCAAGGGCTCGGAGACGCCGAAGAACATCAGTCCGATGCCCATGCCGGCGGCGAACAGCATCGAGAACCAGCCGAGATAGGAGTAGTCGGGCTTGGCTTCTGTGCCCCCCAGCCGCACCTTGCCCAGCGGCGAGAAAGCGACGGCCAGGCAAAACAGTACGAAAAAATTGCCGGCAACAAGAAAGAAACCGTCGAGGCTGGACGTGAGCCAGTTTTTCATGCCACTGAACAGCGACTCGACCTCATCGTGAAAACCGAGGGTCAATGCCACGAACAAGATCACCAGTCCGCCCGCAATGCCAAACACGGGGTTGTGGATGTCGAGGCCGAACGGGCCGACGTTGACGATGATGTTGTCCTGGCCGACCTGGTAGTCGGTGTCAATGGGATTGACCTCTCCGTCAGGGACCATCGGGTCTTTTTTTTCTGGATTCGCTTCCGTCATCGGAACTCCTTGATAATTACCCCCTATCGGGCGAGCTCGACCAGCGCCGTATGCGCATCCATCAAGAATTGCAGTATAGCAATTGAAGTTTTCTGGGTTTGGCTTCGTGAGGCCATTTCTTCGTCACACAGTGGCTCAACGCGTATTCGTTCCTGCTGGAAACAGCTGCCGGTGCTACGCCCAGTTGCTGAAGCTGGGCTGCCCAAAAAACTGGTCGCCGACAAAACGGCATGATGGTCGATGGCTTACCGGCCCGTAGCGCCGAATGGCTTGTTCCTGATCCACCGCAGTGAATCACTGCAGCCATACGGGAGAAGAGCCTTCCAAGCTCATGCGTCCACCCAAGGGTACAAGCTTCTCCAAGCAGATGAACCTAATGCCCCGTCACGCAAGGCCTGGCTCAAGGCGATCAGCGGGCGCGTAGCGCGTATCGCCTTCCGTACCGTATGTCAG
This sequence comes from Pollutimonas subterranea, assembly GCF_002849655.1. GTDB lineage: Bacteria > Pseudomonadota > Gammaproteobacteria > Burkholderiales > Burkholderiaceae_B > Pollutimonas > Pollutimonas subterranea. The sequence continues at coordinate 22,216 of NZ_PDNW01000004.1, read as the reverse complement.
AACCAGGAGCTCTTTTTAGTGCTACTTCCTGCCTTCAACATAACGAGCGAAGTTTTCCAGAATGGCCTGCCATCCACCCTGTTGTTCCTCGTTTGAATGGGTTGATTCAGCGTCGAACGAAACCTTTACGTTGGTGCTTGTTGAGGTGGAGTTCTTTGGCCTAGGCGGAAAGTTCGGACAGGTAAATTCATAAACCGGTCCAAGAAAACGTCCTGATCAATCTGGTGGTCGGAATTAAAGTCAAGTCCCGAATGAAACCCATTACTGCAGAATTAACACTTAATTTCGCCGTTTCGATGCGCTCGGTTCTTTCGGACGACATGAAGTCAGGCCCGCCGGCCCAGTTTATCGAAAATATGCAGTCTTGCAGCCGTTGTGGGCTGCAAAATATACCGCAATAGGAGCCGTCTGCGGGTGGCAAAGCCACGCGTTGGATCGGCTTTGATGGCATTGCACACTGTCGTGTTATTAAAGCACGTAGTTTTTGTAACGCTGGATATATTCGCGCGCGCTTTGATTGAGATCACGTACGCACCGGTCGGTAGCTTCTACATCGTTGCGCATCATGGCGTCCAGAAGCTTTCGGTATTGTTGTATACCCATTTCCGCACGACCGGGAAGGACCGCGACCCTACGCATGGTTACACGTGTGCGGTCGTAAATTCGTTCAATGTGATCACTTAATATCGGATTGGCTGCAAGTTGATTCAAGCGGTCCCGGAACGCTCCGATCGTGTTCACGTGCGCGGCAATATCACCCTCTTTCAGGCTTTGCTCGAATGGTGGCCCCAGTAGAGCCTGGAGTTCGCTCCAATCGTCCGGCGTTGCATTGTGCATTGCCAACCGCACGATGACTGTATCGAGCGCTTCTCTGACTTCATAGAGCTGGTACGTCGTCTCCATATCGACGGGCGACACAATGGCCCCTTTGTTGGGCAGCCGTTCTATTAGTCCGCGGTCCTCCAGCGCTGCAAGTACTTCCCGCGCCTTAGCGCGCGGGATCCCATAGACTTCAGCCAATTCCCCCTCTGGAATGCGGGAACCGGGAAGTAGAGTTTGTGATGCAATCTTGCGTCTAACGTCGCGCACGATGTCCTGTGTGGTTGCTAGGCTTGTTGCTGTAGCAGGCTCGTCTAGCTTATGAGCGTCCGACTTGCGTTTCACCATGGCGATTTATCTCTTGATTCCTTCCGTTGTTGGTCTGATGTCGGCTTCTGATGTCGGCATAATATCAGTCGCCCACCATGAATTGTACACAATATTGAACTCTTAATAAAACATATAAATGTATTCTACATAGCGTTTTCCCTTGTGTTTTTCTATTGACGCAAAATTGCATGCGATACATACTTTAAGCAAGACATCGCGTTCTCTTATCAATTCGTCGCAGGAGTCACCTATGGTTTTACAGCAGCGCTCATCCCGGCCCGGTCCTCAATGCCAGTCTTACCTCGAGCAACGCAATGCCTACGTGGCTCGTGGAGTGGCAAACGGTCCTCCGATTTTCGCCAAGTCCGCTTCGGGGGCGGTCGTAATTGACTTGGACGGATACGAGTATTTAGATTTCGCTGGCGGAATTGGCACCCTTAATGTCGGCCACTCGCATCCGGAAGTGATCAAGGCAGTTAAGGCGCAGGCGGATGCTTACTTGCACACTTGTTTCAACATTGTTATGTATCCCGGTTACATCGACCTGTGTCGTGAATTGTCCCAAATTGTGCCGGGCGACTGGGAAAAAAAGACGATGTTACAGAGCAGTGGGGCAGAGGCGGTAGAAAACGCAATCAAAATAGCCCGGCGCGCCACGGGCCGCTCTGCCGTCATTGCGTTTGAGAACGCCTTTCATGGTCGGACATACATGGCATTGGCGCTTACCGCCAAGGCGCCGGCGTACAAGACCGGTTTCGGACCGCTCGCCGGCGAGGTGTATCGCGCGCCATTTCCGGTCATGCGCGATGGCGATGATCCGACGCAAGTCTCGGATGATGCGTTTGCAGAGTTTCGGCGCCTTGTGGAGACCGAGATCGGATGCGACAGCGTTGCTGCGGTAATAATCGAGCCCATACAGGGCGAAGGCGGGTTCTATGCAGCACCTCGCGAGTTCTTGCAAGCGATGCGCGCTTATTGCACAGAAAAACGTATCGTCATGATCGCAGATGAGATTCAATCCGGCTTTTGTCGAACCGGCGAATGGTTCGCGACGCAGCACTCAGGCGTGCAGGCAGACCTGTATACGCTTGCAAAATCGATGGGTGGGGGCATGCCCATCGCGGCCGTTGTCGGGCGGGCAGATTTAATCGATGCGCCCGATGTTGGTGGATTGGGCGGTACATACGCCGGAAACCCATTGTCGTGCGCGGCCGCATTGGCGACCATTCGCATAATGAACCGTGACGACTACCCGGAAAAGGCTCACGTCTTGGGCGCAATACTCAAGAACCGATTCGAGCGTTGGACAAAAGATTTCTCTATTGTCAGAGAGGCTAGGGGCGTTGGCGCCATGCGCGCGGTAGAGATCGTCGAGAACAACGCCACGCAAGAGCCCGGAACCGCATTGACAGCTGAAATTGTCGCTCGTGCATATCAAGACGGACTAATCCTGGTAAAGGCGGGATTCTACGGAAATGTCTTGCGATTTCTCGGACCGCTATGCATGTCAGTTGAACAGCTTGAGACGGGTCTGGACATCCTAGAAAACGCGATAGCCCACGTATCTAATCAGACTCAAAAAGAGGAAGTTGCCGTATGAACACGAGTACGCTGTTAAAGCTGCCTAACGCGCGCAAAGTCGTCAAGTTATTAGGGAATGCGCGTCCCGATATGAATATTCTCGTGCTGTACGACTTTTACACAGAAGGTAATGTTGAACCGCTGGCAATTGCCGTGCAGGAAGTCGGTGCGCAGTTGCATCTGTTGCAAATCGAGGGTAGTCGCCGCCACGGTCGTCAGTTTTCGCCCATTGTAGCGCAAGCAATGCGTTGCGCAGACCTTGTCATCGCGCTGACGCATGCCAATGCCGCACATACCGAAGCCCGCCAGCAGGCGACGCTCGCTGGGGTAGGGGTGATTGTCTTACCTGAATCCAGCCAACAGGATTTCTTTCTTGCAAAAGGGTGGGATGCCGACTTCGAAGGGCTGCGTCCAGAAATCGAAGGCTTGGCAAACGCGCTAACCAAGGCGTCGATCGCACGCGTTACGAGCAAGTCGGGTACTGATATCACAATGAGTATTGCGGGACGTCAGGGGCGCGCACTGCACGGGTTCGCCAATACCAACGATATCTCGGCCGGTTATTGTCTCGAATCCAGCTTGGCACCAGTCGAGGAAACGGCGGAAGGTCTCATCGTTGTCAACGGAAGCATTCCCGGCATCGGGGTCATACGCGACGAACCCGTGCGCATAGTGATCGAGCGTGGTATGGCCGTGTCCATCGAGGGTGGCGAAGAAGCAAGGAAGTTCCGCTCCCTGCTCGAAAGCTTCAATGATCCACTGGTCTATAACCTCGGCGAATTAGGGGTAGGAATGAATCCTTGCTGCACCTTGGACGGGACCATGCTGTCCGATGAAAGCGTCTACGGCTCGATCCAACTGGCCCTGGGCACGAGCGCTTACATCGGAGGAACGGTAAAGGCCGCCGCACACTACGACACTATTGTGACGGAAGCAAGGGTTTGGCTGGATGATCGACTCGTGCTCGAGAACGACGTAGTGTTGCTGGGGGACAGGAAATGACCATTCGAATGCAGCGTGATGAGGCCGGTATAGTTACCGTGCTGTTTGATCGCCCCGAAAAACGAAATGCGTTCACGCTGGACATGTATCGGCAGTTCGGTGAGACCTTTGACTTACTTGAAGATGATGATAGCGTGCGATGCATCGTGCTGCGCGGTTCGGGCGGAGCGTTCTGTGCAGGCAGTGATATCGGCGGATTTGCGGATGAGCGCAATGGAGGCGAACAGGCGCGGACATATGCCCAAATCACACTCGACCTTACCGATAAACTCAAGCTCAGCCGCCATCCCACTGTGGCATGCATCGAAGGAGCATGCGTTGGTGGCGGTCTCGAAATAGCCGCGATGTGCGATATTCGGATTGGAGCGCGAAGCGCACGTTTTGGTATTCCCATTAACCGCCTTGGCCTGACGCTGGACTTTCGGGAACTGGCGGATATCGTTGCCTTGATCGGATCTGCGGCGACCCTTGAAATCTTACTTGAGGGTTCTATTTTCGACGCTGGCGAAGCGCTGCAGAAAGGCCTCCTCACGCGTGTCGTCGACGACAACGACGTGGTCGAAAATGCTTACGGCACGGCGCGACGAATCGCCAGCGGCGCTCCCCTGGTAAATCGGTGGCACAAAAAGTTTGTACGGCGACTTGCCAGTTCTGTGCCGCTGGAAGGCCATGAAATAAGCGAGCCGTATCAGTGCTTCAACACGCAAGACTATCAAATTGGCCAAGCGGCATTTTTACACAAGCAAGCGCCGCAGTTTGTAGGGCGTTAACTCATGGGGCGCAGCATATGAATACTACCGCGGACAAGTCTGCGTTGGATGGTCTTAAAGTACTGGACCTTTCGCAAATTATGGCAGGGCCGTACTGCACGATGGTACTGGCCGATATGGGTGCCGAAGTGATCAAGGTGGAAAAGCCGGGAACAGGTGATGATTCCCGCGAAATGGGGCCCTACGTCAATGGCGAGTCAAGCTGTTTTGCCCAAATCAATCGGAACAAACAGGGCATATCGCTAAATCTGAAGGACCCTGATGCGCGCGAAATACTTTACGACTTGGCACGTTGGGCTGACGTGGTGGTTGAAAATTTTCGAGTGGGCGTCACGCTTTCGCTAGGCGTTGATTACGCTACGCTTAGCAAATTGAATCCCGGACTTGTGTACTGCTCTATATCAGGCTATGGCCAAACGGGTCCGTACGCGAAGAAAGGCGGTTTCGATCTGGTTGCTCAGGGGATGACTGGGATCATGAGCATGACTGGAGAGCCTGGTGGTCGCCCTCTAAAGTCGGGTATCGCCATCTATGACGTAGGCGCGGGGTTGACTGCGGTATATGCGATTCTTGCTGCGTGTCTGCACAAACAGAAAACGGGTGAAGGCCAGCACATTGATATCTCGTTGGCGGAGTGTGGATTGCCCTGGTTTGTGTGGGAAGCGGCCGCTTATTTTGCCGAAGGCACTGTGCCCGAGGCGACGGGAAGCCGGCATCGCGTCTCGGCACCATACCAGGCCTTCAATACGAGAGACGGCTACATCATCATTGGCGCCGCAAACCAGCGCAGCTGGGAGAGACTCTGCACGCATGTGCTGGATCGACCAGAGCTCGTTTCTGATCCGCGATTTTTGACAAACTCGGACCGCCTCACAAACATTGAACTGCTTGAGCCGATTCTCGAAGGCGAATTCGCTAAGGCGAGCGCTGGCGAATGGATTGAACGTTGCGAGCAGGCTCAAGTGCCATGCGGCCCCATTAATAATTTCGGGCAGGCTTTGGATGATCCCCAGTATCAATCCAGGGGGATGGTGCAGGAGTTGGATCATCCTCGGCTGGGGCGGATGAAGACCATAGGCATACCCACCCATTTTTCACGTACACCGGGGAAGGTACGCACACCCGCGCCCTTGTTGGGGCAGCACACTGACGCAGTTTTACGCCGTTTCGGCGTTTCAGCATTGCAACTGGCACGGCTTCGGGAAGTCAAAGCGATCGAATAATTTTCGGCGGATGACCGCCCCGGTAGACCTAACGTTTCAACTCTATAAAGCGCTTTGCGCATTGGTAGGAGAAGTCATGAGTAAGCATGTCAATAACAGTCGTCGCCGTTTCGTTTCATCAAGCGCCGCCGCGATAGCCGCATCCTCGATACTCCCTTGGAACGTTTGGGCGCAGCAAGCTGCTCCATTTCGCCTCGGTGCGTTGAATTCGATCACTGGCATCGGAGGACCTTACGGGACATCAATGCTCGAATCCATTCGGATTGCTGTCGATGAGGTGAACGCCGCAGGTGGTGCCGCGGGTCGCAAGATCGAACTTTTTGCCGAGGATGATCAAACAAAACCCGATGCTGCGGTACTCGCGGTGAAGAAACTGATCGAGATCAACAAAGTCCAGGCAGTGGTTGGCATCTGGCCGTCGTCCGTGGGATTGGCGGTGATGCCAATTACCAATAACGCCGGTCTTATCATGATGAATACCTGTGGCGCCCCGGAAATGCTGGTTGAAAACAAGCAGGGGCTTGCGTGGATGTTTCAGGCGTCCAATGCGGTGTTCGGTCGCGCATTTGCTCAAATCGCGCGTCAGCGGGGGTTCAAGCGCCCAGCCGTCATGGCGTTCAATAATTCCACTTTCGTTGGACTTGCTGACTACTTTAAGAAAACCTGGGAGGCCGACGGCGGCCAGGTCACAGACGTCGTCATATACGAGCCGAATCAAACCAGCTATCGGACAGAGCTGAATCGCGTCTTGGCCAAGAAACCCGACATCATCGCGCTGGGATCGTATCGACCTGACGCGACCATCCTGCTCAAAGAGTGGTACCAGACTGGGCAGGACTGCAAGTTCATCATGCCGGGCTGGACGGCCAACGAGGGCCTCGTCGAAGCCATAGGAAAAGAGGCGTCAGAAGGAATTATCTCGGTGTCCAATGTGGCAGCCCAAGATTCTCCCACCTTCAAGAGCTATGCGGCACGGTTCCGGGCAAAGATGAAACGCGATCCTGATGTGTTCGCAGCTCAAAGCTACGACATGGTGATTGCGATTGCTTTGGCCCTCGAGGCGGCAGGGGCGAAGGCCGATTCGATCAAGATTAACGAACATATTCGCTCCGTCACCGACCAAGAGGGTACTGCTGTGTCGTCCTTTCCAGAGGGACGAGACCTTATTCGGGCAGGTAAGCCGGTTAACTACGACGGGGCCTCCTCCAAGCTTATCTTCAATGACCGTGGAGCTACCGTTCCGGATTTCGGCGTGTACGAAATCCGGAACGGTAAGCTAGTCCTTAACGAAACGGTTCCCGGTTCGGCTTAACAGATAATGGGAGTAGGAATGGACGCAATCGCAATAATAAACGCGGCGATCAACGGATTTGTTATCGGTACCCTGATGGCACTCCCGGTGTTGGCGATAACGATGGTGTTTGGTATTGCCAAGTTCCCCAACGCGGCTGCCGGAGACTACATGACGCTGGGCGCGTATAGTGCGATCGCCGTCCAGACCTTTGTGTCAAGCTCATTGGTGCTAGGCGTGATAGCGGCCTGTGTCGTGACAGCGCTAGTATCTGTCTTTTTCTACATGTGGGTATTTCGTGCGCTGGAATCGCGATCAAACATCTCCAGACTTATTGCATCGATTGGTGTTGCGTTTGTTGTGCGCAATACGATCACGTTCTTCGCTGGACACGATCAACAGAACTTGAATGTGCCTCTTGTCAGGGCGTGGAACTTTGATGGCATACGAATCTTGCCCACCGACGTCTACATTGTTCTTGTTGGTTCGGCGGCTCTGGGTCTAGTCTTTTACATACTTCACGGAACACCGCTCGGGCGATCCATGCGGGCAGTAGCGGACAACCCTGACCTGGCGTCCGTCAGTGGGATCCGATCCCGCCGCGTCATGTTGTATTTGTGGACGCTTTGTGGCGCATTTTGCGGCTTGGGCGGCGTATTGCTCGGCATCAAGGCGGTCGTCCTTCCCGATTTGGGGTTTGAATTGCTTATGCCGATGTTTGCTGCTGTCATCTTGGGCGGCATCGGCAGTCCGCTGGGGGCAGTGGTCGGAACGCTTTTGTTCAGCGTGTCGCAGGAAATAGGCAGCCTTTACGTCGGCCCCTCCTACAAAATCGTGATGGCGTTTATGGTCTTGTTGCTGGTTCTTTTGATCCGGCCGCAGGGTATCTTTGGTCGAATTCTGGCGGCGAGGTAATACATCATGGAAGCATATCTGGTGGCTATTTCCATCGGCATATTGATTTATATGCTGATGGCACTTGGACTCTCGCTACACTTCGGCTTTACCGGGCTGGTCAACTTTGGGCATGTGGGATTTTTTGCGATCGGCTCATACACCTCTGCCTTGTTGTCGCTCCAGGGCGTTCCCATCATAGTTTCCATGGCTATTGCGACGGCAGTGACGGCTCTGGCAGCCTGGCCCTTGGGGATCGTCGCCTTGCGTCTAGGAAGCGATTATCTTGCCATCGTGACCCTTGGTTTTTCAGAGTCAGTCCGAATGATGCTGCAGACGGAAGAATGGCTGACCCGAGGAATGCATGGCCTGCCCGGCATTCCGAGGCTTTTCGATGGTTTGGTGCCTGGCAACGAGATCGATTTCTGGATCATGATTGCGCTGTTGATAACGAACCTCGTCATGTTCTGGTTGATCAGCCGGGTGGTCCGAAGCCCGTTTGGTCGTGTGATTGAGGCAATCAGGGATAACGAGGTTGCGGTAAGAGCTTTAGGCAAGGATCCCGCGCAGTTCAAAACTCGCTCGCTGATGTTAGGCGCCGCGCTGGCCGGCTTGGCTGGTGCCTTCCAGGCGCATTACCTGACGTTTCTGAGCCCAGAACAGTTTGTTCCCCTCATCACGTTCTACATCTGGATCGCCGTTTTCGTGGGCGGGGTGAGTCGACTCAGTGGTGTCGTGATTGGTACGGTCGTCCTTGTCGGCTTCCTTGAAGGCTCCCGGTTTGTTCGAGACGTTTTTGGCGGGATATCCGAGGTTCAGATGGCGAGCGTCCGAATTTGGGTGATTGGTATGGCGTTGATATTGATCGTCCTTTACCGGCCTCAGGGAATTTTCGGGCCTAAAACAACTAAGGGGAAACCGTAATGGCCCTGCTCAGTGTTAAGAATGTGGGTGCCAGCTTTGGAGGATTCATCGCGTTGGACGATGTCAGCCTGCAGTTGCACGAAGGGGAACTTCTCGGGCTTATCGGAACCAATGGAGCAGGAAAGAGCACGCTTTTCTCTGTCATAACCGGCTATATACCCAAGCGTTCCGGTTCTATCGAATTCGCAGGCGAAGGTATCGACAATTTGGCGGTACATGCGCGCGTTTGGCGCGGGCTGGCGCGGACATTCCAGGTTCCTCGCGAGTTCAGTCAATTGTCGGTGTTCGACAATATGATGGCGGCCGCTCCCGGCCTTCGCGGGGAGGGTCTGCTGTCGTTGTTTTTGTCTCCACGACAAGTCGCTCGCGAAGAACAGCAGGCGGCGGAGCGGGTAAACGACCTACTGACCTTCCTCAATCTTGCCAAGGTTGCGCGAGAACCCGCGGGCAAGCTGTCAGGGGGGCAGAAAAAGCTGCTTGAACTGGGCCGCCTGCTAATGCTCGAGCCTCGATGCATTATGTTGGACGAACCGTTCGCTGGTGTGAACCCGGTCCTCATAGAAGAGCTTTCATTAAGAATTCAGGAATTGAACGGCCGTGGAATGACGGTTTTGATTATCGAACACAACCTCGAGGAGCTCTCGCGCATTGTGCCGCGTATGTACGTGATGGACAGTGGCAAGGTGATTGCAGAAGGCACACCAGATAACGTTCTTTCACAGGATCTCGTTCGCGAGGCTTATATGGGTGGGGTAATATGACTAGCCACATGGGTTCATCCCTAGGGCATGGCGAGCGGGATGCCGTCCTCCGCATAGAAGGCCTGGCCGCAGGCTATAGCGAGGTGGATATCGTTTGCGACGTCTCTATGCACGTCTGCGATCGCGAAATTGTGACCATTGCGGGCACCAACGGGGCAGGAAAATCTACGCTTATCAAAGCCCTCATGGGTCTATTGCCGCGGGTACGCGGCAAGCTTGAATTCGGCGGAGTCAACCTGCTCACTTGCCCCACTGAAGAGCGGATTCGCGTTGGTATATCTTATGTGCCACAAGTGCAGAACGTGTTTGGCACGCTTACCGTGCAAGAGAACCTTCAAGTGGTGGAACACGTTGCAAATCCCCGCCAGCGAATTCAGGAAATGTATGAACTGTTCCCGGCACTCGCGGGGCGTCGTCGTACTCATGCCTGCAATCTGTCCGGTGGTGAGCGGCAACAGGTTGCTTTCGCTAGAGCGCTGATGCCTTCGCCCAGGCTGATGCTTCTGGATGAACCGTCAGCGGCCCTCTCGCCAGCATTAACGCAACAGGTATTCGCAGAAGTGCAGCGGCTTCCGACTATCGGTGTAGCGGTCCTCATGGTCGAACAACGTGCACGGCAGGCGCTAGCTTTCAGTGACCGCGGCTACATCCTGGATTCCGGTCGTATCGTTCTTTCCGACTCCGGTGCCAACCTTTTGGCGAACAAAGAGATGGCGGATATTTATATTGGGAAGGCTGGTCAGGCTAATGAATAGCGGGAAAGAAGTTATATCTACTCTAAGGAATGGCAACATGACGCAAGCGGTAAACGGTAACACCAAAGCTAAGCGCGGTCCTGTGCGCCCGGCGCCCACAGCCTTGGCAGCGATGACCATGGCGCAGGGGATCCGCGCGCTGGACCTCGGGAAAATTACCTCTGAATCGTGGGTGCTAGCCTGTCTCGAACGGATTGAACAGCGTAATGCCGAGGTTAAAGCCTGGGTTCATGTGTGCGCCCAAGAGGCGATCGAGCATGCTCGCCAAGTCGACAAACGAGGTCGGCGAAGCGTATTTGATGGTGTTCCATTAGGCATAAAGGACACTATCGATACCAGCGATATGCCGACCGAGCTTGGAGACCCGGACATTTTTCGGCAACGTCGGCCAAAGGTGGATGCGCCCGTTGTGGCTCGCGCCCGTTCCTTGGGCTTCACATTGATTGGCAAAAACACGGTATCCAGGCATGCCATCATGCTTCCCGGCCCGTGTCGCAATCCGCATGACACGTCACGTACACCGGCGGCCTCGTCTGCGGGATCTGCCGCGGCCGTGGCAGATTTCATGGTTCCGGTGTCCATCGGAACTCAAACTGCGGGTTCAATTTTGCGTCCTGCCACATTTTGTGGAGCGATCGGTTTTAAACCGACGCTGGATCTTATTCCATACGTTGGCATTCGCTCGTACTCGCGCCCACTTGACGTCGTTGGACCATTATGCCGTTCGGTCGAAGACGTTCAACTGTTCATGCAGGCGTTTGTGGGCGACCCTCGCTTTTCTCCATCAACTGGACAGAGCTCGCTTCGACGTCTGGGCGTTTGGCGCCCACGCGACTGGCCGTCTGCCGAGCCATGTGCTCAAGCTGTTTTTGAAGCTAGCCTGCAGAAGCTTGGTGTCTCCGGAATTGAGCTGGTCGATCTTGATATGCCGGATACCTATGAATCCATCGGCGATATTCAGGACGTGATCATGGCGTATGACCTTGCCCGTGAATATGCTGACATTAAAAAATACTATGCCGCTTTATGCGATCCTGAACTGATTTCCTACCTGGAGTTGGGTGAGACGTATTCTGACACCGACTATGCCGCCGCTTTGGATGCAGCTGACGTCTGTCGACGTCAGTTTTATGAAGTGGCGCAAGGTATCGACGCTGTAGTGATGCCTGCAACGCTAGGCGAGGCTCCAGACGCCAATACCACCGGCAGTTCTGTGTTCATCAGGCCATGGTCCTTGTTGCACAATCCTTCTATTTCTCTACCTGTCGGACGCAGCGAGAACGGATTGCCGCTTGGCATCCAGCTGGTCGGCTTCCTGAAGGAAGATCCGAACTTATTGCGGCATGCAGCCCAAATCGAGACGATATTAGGCAATCAGTCTCATAGCGTTTGAGGTTCTGATCGTTGACGCCGGGAATTGGCGAGAGCGTTGTAAATCCTGGAGCCCCGGTAATTGGCTTAACATAGCGCCGATTAGGCGTCTCGCCAGAAAGTAAGTTTTATCGCCTTGGGTTCATTGAATGGCAATATGCGCATTGTCGGCAATGGTTTTGAGCCTGTGTATTTCCTCGATAACCTTTTCCTGAAATTGGGCTGGCGTACTATATTCAGTCTTATATCCGGTCACCTTGAACTGTTCGCGCAGCGCCTTATCACCTATGCTTTGTTTGATCCCTGCTGTCAGCTTGTTGGGTACAGAAACTGGGAGGCCGGCAGGGGGCGACAATGGCGAACCAGGCGCTGTACGGCACCTCTGGGTAGTCAGCTTCCGTAGCCGTGGGAACGTCGGCCAGCAGGCCCTGTATTTCGCCAAACAGCAACTGAACGGCTTTCTGGTCATGGAGCACTTGAAGGCCAAGCGGGCCAAGCAGTTGCTGCCCAAGTTCCTGGCCTTGATCCGCCAGTTTGAACAAGGTCAGGCCAAGGCACTGGCGGCTACGTTAACATCGTGGCTGGAGCCCATCGTACGGATGTGGCGATTCGCCAAGTCCAATGGGATCACGGAAGGGTTCTACACCAAGGTGGAAATGCTCTCACGCCGAGCGTATGGCCTCAGGAATTTCGAGAATTACCGCATGCGGGTTCCCCCGATAATGGGGTAGAGCCTACCGAAACTGTACCTGACTCGCAATTTTGGAAAATCCCCATGTCTTGAGGGTAGAAGCTACAAAGCGCGCTAGAGCCTTATAAGCACTAGAGATTTTAAGCTGGTGCTGGGGCCGGAATCGAACCGGAACGCCTTGCGACGGGGGATTTTGAGTGGGCGTGCGAAGGTGTTTGTCTAGGGAAGTGGGGCGAAGGCGAGCGTAGCTTTGGTTAAGTAAAAGTAATTGCAGACCAGTAGGTTAGCGTAATTAATAAAACTGGCGAAAACTGATGTGTGTACCTGTACTGTACCGAAGTAGGGTGTGGCGGTACAGTTCGGTACAGCTGAGATTAGCGTTTGTAATGATCTACTATAAATTCCCTCATTGCTGTGCGTTCATGCTTCCCTCCCAGCGGGCCGTGAAGGATGGTAGCGGTCGAGAATATGGCTATCGGCGGGAGGGTCCTCTTGGAAAGCCAGGGATACGGTCTCGATGATCTCGGTCCATATGCCGGGCTCACTCAGTATTGGCATTTGCTTGGCCAGTGCATTGCTCAATTCACCGTTGTTTTGCTCAATGGATCTAAGAATACGGTCTGCCTGATGGTCAGGCATTTCGACAACCTCTTTGAGCGCCTGGCGAGCCCGCCCGTGGTTGCGCAGGTAGCGTGATTGCTCGCGCATCTGTTCTGTCAAAGTACGTGTGACGATGTTGGACAGGTAGACCACATGCGGACCCAAATCAAGATAGCGCCACACAGGGCGAACCTGTTCATTTCCGTTGAACTCGAAGTTGGAAACGACGCCATCCGGATAGGTGGTACACCTGGATGTGAACGTTATATGTTCACGCGCCTCCCGCATCAGGGGTTTGGATACCTCATCCAGCACGCGATCGTAATTGCGACGCTCTCCAGAATCGTCGGTGATGACTGCTGACACGGGGAGAATCACCGGCTCGGGAACCGCGCCATCGCGCCGCAATGTGTCGTTGATCAGAAAACGGTGCACACGACCATTGCCGTCAGCCAGCGGATGAATGTAGACGAAGCCGAAAGCGGCTACGGCACTGCGCATGACAGGAGACTGTCCTTGTGTGCGCTCAAGGAAAACGTGAAGGCCTTCCAGCATGGCCGCGACGTCATCTGCGGGTGGCGCCACATAATGTACAACATCCTGATAGCGTACAGTTTCTCCTATGAAGACGGGCGATTGGCGTAAGCCGAAATGGGTGAGCGTAGTGCGCTCGCCCAGTATCTCGCTTTGTAGTTGAGCAAGTGCGGTGCCGCTCAACGGGCTGTCGCCGTGGCCTGTTCTTCGGGCCATGACTTCGGCGAACCGGTCGATGCGGCTGGCGCGGTCTGCTTCACCCTCAATGGCAAAACTGGCCTTGCTTTCACGTAGCGTCATCCATACGGCGGCGCGTTGCAACAGGTCTTCGCCGAATTCGTCCGTCAGGTTCTGGAAGAGCTGCGGTACATCCAAGGCCATGGCCAGGATCGTTGCTTCAGTCTTGATGATGGTCGGACAAAAGTATCGTGTACCCGGCAAATTGTCGTTGATGCGCCAGCGCGGCACTTTCACCGCGCGATCTGCTGACGCCGCTACAAGTTTGGTGTTGTCGATGGCATCGACATAATTACCGCCGATGCGTTCCGGTACCTGTAAGGTATTTTCGGTCAACCACTCGTACAGAAAGGCAGCCCGGCGGGCATACTGCCCGGTCGGTTCGGCATCGACCAAGGCCTGAACAAAGGCGGGACCGGTCTTGGCGAACAGGCGAGACAGGAATTCGAGATGTGGCACTTCGTGGCGTAGGTGAAATTGAAGGTGTGCTGCGGGCTCACGTGAAGGGCGCATGGTCTCCGGGTAGGTTTCCAGTCTGTCGCCGTTACTGATCTGTGTGGCCCGTCGCCCGCCGATCTGGCTTTGTACTGGCATACGCCCGGTCGGGAGAAGCTGATACGCCTGGGCTAGCCACGCCGCGCCAATAGGGTCGTTGGGAAGGTCACTCATGGAATGTTCCTGATGCTGTTGCCGCAGGATGCGCAAAAATGATGAATTTATGCGCGCAGCACGTGAATTCGATTATGCCTGCATAAAATTAATTATAAAAGTGATTTTCGGTGAAAATTTGATTTTTCGATCTACTTGGCAGCAAGGCGGATTTTGCGTCTGGCTGTTGCACAAAATCGATTACGTATACTCAAAAACAATTAAAAAATAGTAATTCTGCGCAAATTCGATTGTTTTATGGGCTTATTACTGTTGCAATAAATTTTTGATTTCAGCCGTGACTCTAGCCGCGAGCAGCAGGCGAACCGTATCAGCGTCGGTTTTATCCATGTGGGTTCAGGCTTAATAATGTGCCGTCGGAGAGCTGGCTCATCCAACGCTCGTTGCTGCCCGTGCGCAGGGGATAGCGATTCAGGAGATCATCGACGTTCACCACCTCGGTTCAGCCCCGCACATGGCTTCAGGACCTCTGTGGACTCGTGACAGGCGCATATATCGTCAGCAACTCACTCACCCATTCGATAAACACGCGCAGCTTGGCGCTTACATGCTGATTTGGCGAAAACGCCACATATAGCGGCATTGGATCGAGCCGCCATGACTCAAACAGCGGCACCAGTTCAGCACTGGCCAGGTGTGGGGTGGCCATGTATTCAGGCAACCACAACACACCCAAACCCGCTACGCCTGCCGCAAGGTAGGCATTGCCGTCGTCCACGGAAAAAACATATCGGCCTTGTACATTGATACGCTCATGATCGTTATGCATGGCATAGGGAAGCACCTTGCCAGTGCGCGACCACCGGAAGCCAATGATGCGGTGATGCATATTTTCAAGCTCTCGCGGATCCAAAGGTACACCAAAGCGCTTTAGATAATCGGGTGCCGCATACGCAGCAAGCGGCAAAGATCCTACACGGCGAGCTTGAAGAGAAAGGTTGGCGAGTTCGCCGCCCCGTATGACGCAGTCCACCTTCTCGTCGATCAGATCGACCACGCGATCGCTGACACCCAGGTCAAGCTGAATGTCAGGATACCGAGCATAGAATGCAGGCAATGCCGGCACCAGGATTATTCGAGCCAATGGGCTCGGTACGTCCACACGTAGCCGTCC
The DNA here is from genome assembly GCF_002849655.1 of Pollutimonas subterranea. Taxonomy (GTDB): domain Bacteria; phylum Pseudomonadota; class Gammaproteobacteria; order Burkholderiales; family Burkholderiaceae_B; genus Pollutimonas; species Pollutimonas subterranea. The sequence goes on along the minus strand of NZ_PDNW01000004.1, from coordinate 6,650 downwards.
CCTTGGTAACGCCGAAGCACTGGACAGACTCGTCTCAGCATCGTCAATGTCGGCCAACAACCGTATCACACTCTCGTAGTAGGCCGCGCCATCGGCAGTCACGTTGACTTTGCGGGTGCTGCGGTTGAGGAGCCTGACGCGCAGTCGTGCCTCCAGTTGCTGCACGAGCTGGGTCACTGTGGTCCTGCTTAAATGGAGCGTCTCTGCTGCCTTGGTGAAGCTACCGGTTTCCACTACGCGAGCGAAAGCCTGCATTGCATCGATACGATCCATTTCTATTCCAGTTGCGTGTGAGTATTGTTTGGATTTTACAAACAGTCCTGGATGGACGTGCTTGTTTATCTACAGAGCCAACGTCTTTATAGTGATGTCATGATTAACACCGGATCCGCAGCGATTCGTTAATGGAGGTAATTATGCTAAGTCGTGATGTTGTCTTTCCAGCGGGACGCCGCGCTTTATATGAGCGAAATCGCTATTCGCCCGCTGTCCGATCCAATGGGTTTTTATTCGTTTCCGGACAAGTCGGCAGCCGCGAGGATGGTTCCCCGGAGCCTGATTTAGTGGCACAGGTCCGGCTCGCCTTTGACAATCTGAATGCGATCCTGGAAGCGGCAGGGAGCTCATTCGACAACGTGATTGACGTCACTGTATTCATGGTTGATCCGAAATCCACATTCGAGACAATCTGGACGGTCGTGCCGGAATACTGGGGGGATGCCCCTTACCCCACGTTGACCGCCGTTGGAGTAACGTGGCTTTATGGTTTCGACTTCGAAATCAAGGTGATTGCAAAGTCGCCGGAAGCCGCAAGCACTGATAACGGCAACCCTTAACCCGCAACAGGGCGTGGTAATCGCAGTAGCGTCGGAACTTCTAGGGGGACCGCAACAGGGCGACGCAAAGCAATCAAAGGCGGTGGATGACGACGCTAAATCGGGGCTAGCTTATTGAATCTTTGGTGGTGCCGGGGCCGGAATCGAACCGGCACGCCTCGCGGCGGGGGATTTTGAGTTGGCGTGCGAAGGTGCTTGTCTAGGGAAGTGGTGCGAAGGTGAGCGTAGGTTAGTGAAGGTGAAAGTAATTATAGATCAGTAGGTTAGCGTAATTTTGTGAAATTGGCGAAAACTGATGTGTGTACCTGTACTGTACTGAAAATATATGCTTCGGTACCGCTGGGTCAGAACGGCGGTTATCGGGCAGCCGCCGCTTTCGACCGAGGTTGTGTGAAAACGCTGAAATAAATGTAGCCTGGAAAAAGGGAGTGTCAGATTTTTTGTGTTTGGGCAGTTTTGATCCATCATTAATCCGCCTATTTATCGTACGACTGAGAGTCTAGCTGGCGATAGGCTTGCGTAAATCGTTCCTCGTATAGGATAGCAAACTGTTGCATGGCTGACTTCCAGTAATGGGTGGACGTGCCCCACTTAGCGCTGATATTTTGGAGGGCCAGCCACAGCAACTTTAAGGCCGCCTCATCGGTGGGGAACTGGCCCCGCGTCTTGAGGATTTTACGTAGCTGCGCGTTCACGCTCTCGATGGCGTTGGTCGTGTAAATGTTGCGCCGGATATCGGGCGGGAAGGCGAAGAAGGGAATCACGTGTTCCCAGGCTTTCTCCCAGGCCGTGACGATCATGGGGTACTTCTGGCCCCACGGGCCTTGCGCGAACGCTTGCAGGGCTTGCTCACCGGCTTGAGCGTTAACGGCGCCGTAGATTGGACGCAAGGCGCTACCCAGTTTCTTCTATCTTGCCAACTCGGGTAGCTCATGCTGTTGCGAATCAAGTGCACGATGCAGGTCTGGAGCGTGGTGGCCGGGAACACCGCTTCGAGCGCATCCGGCATGCCTTTTAGCCCGTCCGTGACCGCAATCAGAATGTCTTGAACGCCGCGCGTTTTAAGCTCATTAAGCACACGCATCCAGAACTTGGCCCCTTCCGTGTTCTCGATCCACAGCCCCAGAATCACACGGTTACCATCGGGCAGCACGCCTAAGGCCATGTACACCGCCTTGTTGCGCACGACCCCCTCATCGCGAGTCTTGACCCGCAGCGCATCGAAGAACACCACGGGATACATCGGTTCAAGCGCCCGGTTCTGCCAGGCGAGCACCTCATCCATGACCTCATCGGTCACCGAACTGATGAAGTCGGGCGAGACGTCCGTGCCGTACTGCTCGGCCAAAAACGCCCGGATCTCGCGCACACTCATGCCGCGGGCGTACATGGCGATGATCTTGTTATCAAACCCGGTGAAGCGCCGCTCGTGCTTGGGAATCAGGATCGGCGCAAAGCTGCCGTCACGGTCCCGAGGGATATCCAGCCGCACGGGACCCGCATCGGTGAGCACGGTCTTGGCGCTGCTGCCGTTACGCTGGTTGGTGCTCTGCTCGGGACGGAGTTCACCACTGCCATAGCCAAGGTGGTGGCCTAGCTCAGCGCCCAGCGCACGCTCAACGATCGCCTTCTTCAGCAACATGAACGTATCCTGCACCGCCTCGGGCGTCATCGGACCCGTCACCAGCTCGTCCAGCATCTGCTGGGCACTGGCGGGCAACTTGCCCTGAGGAATCCCGACCGGTTCTTTCTTCTGTTCTCGTGCCATGGTTCATCTCCTTGAAGATAATCATAGGCCCGAACACAAAATTCCGGACACTCTCTGGAAAAACCGACCCACCAGAACGCTCAGCATTCAATTTTCTCGTACTCGGGAATGGTGAGAGCACCCCTGGAAACGAGCCATGGCTGCGTTTTCACACAGCCTCGACCCAAAGCGGAAGTTCGCTCCACGAAATGCAATGACTGCTTTGCAGCCATTGCCGTCCTTCATCCTTCACTCCAACAGTCCACTGGCAGCTCTACGCTCAACAGCGGAAGTCCGTCCTGCCAAGGCACTAGTCAGGGCCGGATTTGGCCCCTTCAATCCATGCGTCCCTGCCCTGCAAGCCTTGACGCAGCTGTGGGTCTGGGTGCTATTCCTTGCTGCGGTCATTCCCTCCAAAGAGCAGTTTTCCGATCCACCAAACTGCGTGGCCGAAGTTGCCAATCAACTGCTCTCCCTGTCGCAGATACGATGAGGTGGTGTCGATTCCGGCGAGCTTGAGAGCATCTCCGATCTTTGAACTGGTCGGATGTGCGTCACCAAGACGCATGTCGTATGTGCCAGCGATGGCTCCAAATATTTCCCTCGCCCGCTCGTCTCCTGCCTTCTGAGCCAGAATGCTCTGAAGCAACTTGTTGGAGCCCAGCTTTTCCTTCTGAGGGTGATTCGAGAGTTTTCGAAGTGAACGTACGTCGAGTCGATCTGAGAAAACGCGAATAAGCTCCTTAGCGAGTCTCAAGAGAGATGCTTGATCTTTGCTCGCAAATCGAGAGACGTGCAGCATTGATGAGGCGTCGTCAATTTCATGCGTGAACAGGGATACATCGAACTTTTTACGAAATTCTTCTTCGAGCAACCGCATACACCCGAATAGCAACTCCTCCACGGCATGCGTGTCCGCCGGTTGGGCTCTTACCTGAGATGCCAAGAGTTCAGCGGAAACCTTGCCGTCAGGGGCGACGTTGTTCGCAGCCCAGAGGAACTGCTCCCAGGCTGGCAGCTTTGCAATGTCGTAGGCGTAGACGGTGATGAGCTCAGATGAGTTGATACCAAAATGCGTTGAATATCCTGAGCTGGAGTTGAGCGCCCCGGTTTCAGCGGTGTACCACCTCAGGGAGAAGCCCCTATGGGTCATAAGCTCATTGACCACGGATGAGCGGAACCAGAGCCATCTGCCGATGTCCTCATTATCCAACTCGGCAGAAGGTTTGCGTGTGCCGTCGGTGTCAACGATGAAAGAGGGTAGGTCGTGATCAACGTCACCGCGGACACGGGTGCTTTTTCCCAGATGGTCAACCCACTCGTCTCGCCAGAACTCCCCTTCAACGCGCACGCCAAGGTAACCACTTCGATAGCCTTTCGAACTCTCCGAGGCGGTGTTGTCATTGTTCTCTGAACCCATGACCGGTGCGTCTTCCTCTTCATCGACGTCGGTTCGCCACATTCGGAACGATGCCCAGCTTCCTCCAAAAACAGCATCCAAATCACGAATGTGGAGTTCATACCTTCCGCCGTCCCGCTGTTCGCGGAGCTCAGACAGTTGGGCATAGGGGCTATCCTTGAGGCTAGAGACGTTCTCGACGCGCTGGCGGTAATAGGACAGGCGAAGCGATAGGTTCCGGGCGGCGAGGTAGTCCATCAGAAACTCTCGCTTGATTTCGATTAAACAATGGTCGCCATCGCTGCGCACTGTCTCCCTTGCGACCACGACGAAGTCCTCTTCCGGCCTAACCCAGTTATGCCCTTCCTTGATCAGACGAAGTGCGACTACCAAGTCCGGATTCAAGATCCATTGTCGGCCACCGACGACTGGTTGCGGATGCTCGAAGACGAGGTTGACCCCAATTGGCTCCTTGTCGTTGTACTGGTATTCATCGATCGGGGAGTAGTGACCATCTGCGTAGGCATGAGGTGCCACGGTGTGGCCAATGCCAATATCGCTCCAGCTCAGACCTTCAGCGAGTTCACGATGCTGCTTCGGAAAAGCGACCGAGCCGCAAGCGAACAAGTCGCTGACATATCCGACGTCCTGCGAACTGAGCTGTTCTTCTTGCTGAGATGCGCGAAGAGGTATCCACGTTGCGCGTGCAAATGGGCGACGTATTTCCGATGTTTGAAGAATCCAAGATTCGTTCATAGGGCAGTTTGCTTTGTAATTATGAGAGATGCCTATCGTTGATAGGTCGATTTACCTGCGCTTCTCGGGATGTGATGTTGTCTTTAACCTCTTTCAAGAATGCGTCGCAAAGGAGTATTAATTGCCGCGAACGCGCCTATTACCCCATCCATAACGAAATCGAGTGCATGTCCGTATCCATGTTGCATGCTGGCAGTATCGAAGCCTAGATCCTGTAGCTTCTGGATGCTTTGACCAATCGTGTCATGAGCATCGGCAATCCGAAGGTCGTTGGCAACGAAGAGTGAGGCAATGTCCTTATTCCGCTCATCCCACCCTTCTGGCTCTTTGTCGCAGTTGAACGCGTCGGATGCCTCCTCCTGATCATCTAAGCGCTGAACCAAGTTTAGAAGTGACTCCAAGAGCTTTAGGCTTCCTAGATCAGCGATCCTCTTGCGAGGAACACCTGCTGCTTGCATCACTCGCTTAAGAACTCCATTGGGTAAGCACTGCCAGATTTCGTGGATTGATTTGCATCGGGCAAGAAATGCCTGCTGGCTCATGGAGAGCGGAGCTACCTGTGCAAGCTTCGCAAGCTGAGGATAGTGAAGCCAGCCATTGGCTTCAACGTCTGCACGCAGGAAACCGACGAGGTCCTGAGCGGATTTCTCAATGCCCAACACAGCAGCGAGTTGCGACAAGTTATCACCCAAGTCCAACAGCTGTCTCAGTAGCCGGTCTACCTTTGAGACAATGTGTTCCTCGTTGCGATCAAACTTAGCGACAACAGCAGGGTCAAGAGCATGGGTGTGAGCATGCAGAATTTCGCGATCCGGCTTGCCTTTGTACAGCTCGCGAAGTTGCACTTGGATCAAATTGCGGCCAACTCGCCTGCAATCCGTAAAAGACCACTGTCCCAGATAGGATGGACTGCAATGCCAAAAGTTGTGAACCTTAACGGGAATTGTGTTGTAGAAACCGTTCTGCTCGTAACGTTCCAGAAAGCGATCATCAAGATAGATGCTTGCTCCATTCATGTTGGCATTAGCCGTGGCGTGTGTGACGGCGCCTTGTATGCCTGGCCATACGAGGCCATCTGTTGTCTGGTCTGGGCACAGTGCACAAGAAACCACTTCAACAGCCGCCCATAACTGAAGAAGATAACCACCATTGCTTTCGCGGATATCGCCATCAAACCAATCTCCGGGGGTATCAAAGACGACTTGCTTTCGATTATTCATCCATGCACGCAGAGCCGGAGTGCTCTTGAGGGTGGCTTGGTAATAGAACTGACGAACACCGCGCCCTCCTCTTAACCAAAGATACTTGCGCAAATATTCATTCGACATGAACCAGCGCACATCTCTGGATGCTTGATAGTAAAACTGGCTTGAAACTTCGCCTTCGGCCACACCAAATTCAGGCAGGCCGAGATCGTCGTATACCAAGCGCTGCTGCTCATTTCCCAGACAACGTGGTGTCAGTCCCAACGCCATCCACACTTTCTCTGCGAGATGATAGGTGGAAAACGAACCGTCACCCCACGACGCCACAATGTAGTCGTATCCGCTCACGCTAGCGCTGAAAATCTTCTCGCCTCCTTTTTCCCTAATAACCGGTGTCGAGTAGGCTACTAACCCCTGATCGCTGTGGATAATGGGGGGATGTTGACCGTCGTCGGGTACGACGGCCATCAACATTTGAACAGTCTCGTTCTCTGGACCATAAGGATCACATTCCGTTGAGCAAGTGACTTCGACCTGAATCGCAGGGTCCATGCCTACTGGTGTCATGAGCGAACGTAAGTGAAGCGCCCCGGCTTTCGTGGAGGCCGGTTGGTTTAAGTCAGACCTCGACAGCGACCTTTTCAGTCAGTTGCCGATAATAATTTTCTTCAGCTTCTGCCGGTGGAATATACCCGATAGGAGCCAAC
>NZ_PDNW01000049.1 GCF_002849655.1 Pollutimonas subterranea | reverse complement strand
AGATCGTTTCACCGAGTGTGGACGGTCCACTTTGGCATCAACGGGGCAGCGCCATTCCGCTGCAATTGAACAGATGGACGCAGCCTAAACCCGGACGAAATCTGTCTTGACAAATGGGTCCACTTTACCTGCGTCCACCGATGCAATGCCAAAACAACTATTTAGTTTGTAGTCGTATAGAGAGTTCAGCGTTAAACCAGTTCTGTACGCGCTCGCTTCTATAGTTATGTGGCTCGCGAATCCCAGCGATTGAAGAACGACTCAAGGAGTGCAAGTGACCGCTTCGCAAACGTACACCCGTGACAGATTTATAGACTGCGGTTGGCGCTTTGATATACCGCCCGACCAGTGCTACGGCTACTCATCTGTCATGCAATCCATTCAAAACCACGCAAAAGAAAAGCGGAAAGCCAGCGAGGACGAGCACGCAAACATGCTGGACTTGTTAGGTCGCGCAACGTCAATGAGGCTAGTCCCAAAAAGCATTAACGAGCCGTTCGCACCTCTTGCTCAAGACTTTCAGGCAGGCAGGCGATCTGCCATTCCAGACGACTTCACTATTGAGGAACTAGCTTTTTTCGAAGAAATTCTGAATGATGTTAATGATTTTTGGCTACAGGCCAGGCTAGCAGACTTGCTGTGGTTGTGTAGAAAGCCGAAGAACCCCGATCACGCCAAAATCGCGATAGCAGCTTACATTCGACAACCCATCAACGCGGATACATGGCGGCGGGATGTAGATGATTGCTGGGAACGTGCGGCTCGCCTAGCTATGCAAATCAGAGACTTCGATAAGCTGGATGAAATTAAAAACCAATTGTTTGCAGTATTCAGTATCGAACATCCAGGTAACCCCTTCATGCCCCTTTGGTTGGCAAGCCTACTCGATAAACTCCAGGCTGATAAAACGTACGGAGAGGATATAGCCCACAGACTTTTTCAGCTTGGGAATGACCTCAAAAATAATGGCAATTTTTATGCCGCCCGCTCTTACTTTGAATTATCGGCAAAGAAATACCAGCAAGGCAACCATGAGCAAGGCTGGCTAGATAGCCTTATATCTATCGCCGAAAGCTTTGAGCAAGAAGCTGATTCGAGATCGTCTGGAAGCAATATGGTTGCTAACTCTTTCTATGAAAACACGATACAGGCATATCGCCGTATTCCTACCAAGCATAGAGCCAAGCACGATATCGAAAACAGAATACATGCGATCAGAACAAAAATCTCCGACACCGGAAAAGCTTCTTTAAATGAAATGGCTTTGGTAAAAACACCGGGTATCGATATATCCGATATGGTCGATGCCTCCATTTCTCACGTCGTGGGGAAGCGCAGCCCAAAAGAATCATTGCTGTATTTTGCAGGGCTTTATTCTGGCCCGGATCGGCAAGCACTTACCGCTGACGCTCGGGAGTCCATGCAAGAAAGCATCATAAGTAGCCTGTTTGGCTCCAGCCATATGAGTAGCGACGGGCGAACTATCGGAAAAACTCCAGCAGCAAATCTTGGGGCTGGAGAAGATGATCCTGCCAATCAAGCTGTATTACATCGGCAAGTCCAACAACACCTTGCTTTCGAAATTCAGTTTGTTGTTGAAGGCCAAATACTTCCAGCACTGCGGCAAATACTGATGGAGCATAGAATCACACAAAATTTTTTAGAAGCCATCTGCCACCATTCCCCCATTGTTCCACCAGAACGCAAGAAACTATTGAGCTTCGCGCTGTGGCTCGGCTTTGAGTATGAGTTCGGACATGCGATTCACCTGCTTTGTCCTCAATTTGAACATCTCATTCGCATTCAATTGAAAGAGGCCGGCGCGCACACCACCACCATCAATCCTGACGGAATAGAACATGAAAATGGCCTTAGTACGCTAATGGAGCTACCGGCAGCGACTGAGATATTCGGAGAAGACCTTGCTTTTGAAATAAAAAGCGTTTTTACCGAAGCGCTGGGATTTAATCTAAGAAATGAGACAGCCCACGGCCTGCTAGATGACAATACATCATCTTCCATACAGTCCGTTTATGCTTGGTGGATGATACTTAGAGTCGTAACTCATTCGTTAGCAAAGGGAAACCCGTTCCAAAAGTTACCTCAATCAAACGACAAGAAGACAGGATAGAAATACGTAGCAGGGTTAAGCACTGCAGAGGTAGAAGGAGCGACAGCACGGATGACGGATTAACAGTGCGCCGTTACCATAAGTGCACAGGTGCGTAGTTCTTACATGCAGCACCCTTACCGTTGCTGGGCGTGGCTTTACCACTTGAAACATCACCTAGGAGATAAGGAAATGTCCGAGCTTTTAAAGCGTTCTATTGAGACGCTGAGTTCAATTGTCAATGGCCATTACTTTTGACCCACTATTGGCCAATAAAATTGACCCACCCATTCTTTGCTAACTGGATGTTTTCTGCTTCAGTCGATAGCTCTCGCCGCCGAGCATAAAGATGTTTGAATGATG
>NZ_PDNW01000048.1 GCF_002849655.1 Pollutimonas subterranea | reverse complement strand
GGTCCCGGATTGCCGTTGTCCATCTGAATCCCGAGAATCCGGCTAAGCCATGCCTACGGCAATCTGAGACAGTAAAACAGGCCGCATGAATCCCTTACCCAAACGACAACTAGCTTGACAATCACCGTGAACGAGGTCGATGTACTACGCCTGGTCGTCAGCCTGATTTTTATTGTCATGTTGATATTGGCTTGCGCATGGATCACGCGGCGGGCGGGCTGGCTGCGAACAGGCGGGCAGCAAGCCATCAAGGTAGTCAGTTCACAAAGCCTGGGTGCCAAGGCTTACATCGCATTGGTTGAAGTCGAAGACGCGCGCCTGGTGCTGGGCATTACCGGCACCCAGATTTCCCTGCTGCACACATTACCGCCGGCCGAGGCCGGCACCACTTCGGTTCAAGCCGTCACCCCAGCTCCCGGTTTTGCCGCCACGCTAAGCAAGATAATGAAAGGCCGCTAAGTGCGCCTGCCAGCCCTGTTCCCATGAATCGAATTTTCGCCGCTGCACTGCGCATACTGAACGCGCCCGCCATGCAGGTGTGGGTGCTGCTGGCGCTCTTCCTGCTGAGCCTCTGCCTGCCGTCCATCAGCTTTTCGCAGTCGCTGCCCGCCATTACGTCCACCCCTGGCGCCAACGGCAGCCAGACCTGGTCGCTGAGCATACAGACCCTGGTCATGCTGACCATGATGTCGTTTCTTCCGGCCATGCTGTTGATGATGACCGGGTTCACACGCATCATCATCGTGCTGGGCCTGCTGCGCAACGCCATGGGCACCGGAGCATCGCCGCCAAACTCGGTGCTGATCGGCCTGACGATGTTCCTGACCTTCTTCGCCATGGCTCCCGTGTTCGACCAGATCTACGAACAGGCCTATCAGCCGCTGAGCGCCGGCACGATCACGTTCGAGCAGGCCGTGGACCGCGGCATCAAGCCATTGCATACCTTCATGTTGCACCAGACCCGCGAGGCGGACCTGTCCTTATTTGCCAATATGGCCAATGTGCCCGAGATGGACAGCCCCGATCAGGTTCCGCTGCGTATTCTGGTGCCGGCTTTTGTTACCAGCGAACTGAAGACGGCCTTCCAGATTGGGTTCACCATATTCATACCCTTTCTGATTATCGACCTGGTCATTGCCAGCGTACTGATGGCGCTGGGGATGATGATGGTGCCGCCGGTGACGATATCATTGCCGTTCAAGCTTATGCTGTTCGTACTGGCCGACGGGTGGCATCTGCTGCTCGGCTCGCTGGCGCGAAGTTTCTATCAGTAGGAAAAGAGCATGAATTCCGAAACCGTCATGTCCATGACCTACCTTGCCATGAAGGTTGCGCTAAGCATGGCGGGCCCACTGCTGCTGGTGACGCTGATCGTCGGACTGGTCATCAGTATCTTCCAGGCCGCCACGCAGATCAATGAAATGACGCTGTCGTTCATTCCCAAGCTGCTGGCTGTCGGCATCGCCCTGGTACTGTTGGGACCCTGGCTGATTTCCACCATGGTCGACTATATGCAAAGCCTGTTCGCGACCATACCTAGCCTGGCGTCCTGACACCCATGGTTTCCGTTGATATCGACCAGATGTACATCTGGATCAACGCATTCCTGTGGCCATTCTTCCGTGTCCTGGGGCTGCTGGGCACGGCACCCCTGCTGGGCGAATCGTCCATTCCCGTTCGTGTGAAGATCGGCTTTGCCGCGGCGCTGACCATTGCCATTGCACCGACGCTGGGGCCTATGCCCAACATTCCCACCGGTTCGTTCGCCGGACTGTGGCTGGGCGTGCAGCAAGTATTGATAGGCATCGCGCTGGGCCTGACCATGCGCATCGTGTTCGCGGCCGTGCAGACCGCCGGCGAATTCATCGGCCTGCAGATGGGACTGTCTTTCGCTTCATTCTTCGACCCGGCCACCGGCGCCAATACGGCCGTGCTCGCACGTATCATGAATATTGTCGCGATGCTGGTATTCATGGCGATGAATGGCCACCTGCTAATGATCGGCGGTTTCATACGCACCTTCGATATCCTGCCCATCCAGATCGGGGCCCTGAACCCCAACGGCTGGGGCGTGCTGCTTGAATGGAGTTCGCAGGTGATGGTGTCGGGCATGCTGCTGGCCCTGCCGCTGATCATCGTATTGCTGACCATCAACCTGGCGATGGGTATCCTTAACCGGACGGCACAGCAGTTGTCGATCTTTGCCGTGGGTTTTCCGATAAGCCTGATAGTAGGAATAATTTTGCTGATGATCGTCCTGCCACAGACAGCCCCGTTCCTTGCACGGCTCTTCGATGCCGGATACGCCAGCATGTCGCGGCTTGCGCAGGCGTTGGCGGGCGGCTAGGCAATCTAGCGCTTGTTGAATACGGCGTAAGAATCGCCGCGGTCCGACTTGGCCGCATCTTGCACGGTCTCGGCTTCGTCAACGGCTTGCTGCAACGCAATTTCATCCTCGGTGGTGGCGTCTACCCGGGCCGGATCGATACGACCTTGCGCAATCGACGCCGGGACGGCAGGATCAATCGTCACGCGTACTGTCTTCATGGTGCTTGACCTCTCGTTCATTGGATTTGCGAGCTGAAATGACGCGCATACTGTCTTGCCCTGGCATGTGGATAGCCACAAATAAACGCTTGATTATTCCAAATTGAAATGTAGTCCAGTGGCCTACGTCAGGCAATAAATGGAAAAGGCAGGGACAAATCTTCGCGATCAACCACGGCGGCGTCGACTACTTCCCTGATTACGGCCGGTGATTGTCAAGCTAGTTGTCGTTTGGGTAAGGGATTCATGCGGCCTGTTTTACTGTCTCAGATTGCCGTAGGCATGGCTTAGCCGGATTCTCGGGATTCAGATGGACAACGGCAATCCGGGACC
>NZ_PDNW01000047.1 GCF_002849655.1 Pollutimonas subterranea | reverse complement strand
GGGTCTAAACATGAGTACTCCGATAGTTTCGATGAAGTTGAAATGGTCTTGAATCGACCAGTTTTCAGGTAAGGAAACCGGCTTTCGGAGGACGCTCAAGAAGAAAGCTATGGTGAGGCAGCTTGGAGGGCGACGGCACCAGATCCCATGTTTGGGGTATGGGCGCTAGCGCAACCGCTACTTCCGGAGGAAGATTTTGTATTTCATGTGAGTGATCAACTGCATTATGGCCGTGCAGATGGCCGGCCTGTTTTTCTTCTTCTAGGCCGAAGTCGTGGCTATGCCCATGATCAGAAATCTCTGAAGACAGCTCGGCATGACGCAGTTTTTCCGCATAAGCCAGTGCAAGCGGATCATGCGACGCTGAATGTGCCATCGGCAGAGTCGCCAAAATGCTCAGAATCATTGCAATCGCAGTGATAAAGCGAATTGCTGATCGGCCGAACCAGTTTTGCATGAAATTTATCGTATCTGCCTGATTTGCGAGCTTGGTCCGCGTTCATGGAACGGGAACCACCAATAAATACAACATATCTAGCGGATCGAATTGTAGCAGGCGTTGCACGTCTGGCCATGACAGACTCCGGACATAGCATTTTCAGTTAGTCGGACGCTCTTCCCGGTAGGTGTTTATGTTGTCAATAACGTCCGGCAGACTATCGACCTCTTGTCAGCATCCCCCCGGGGGGGATATTATCCTCATATGACAATGCCGCATAAGCACTCAACCCATCCCGATCTTATCAAGCGATTAAAACGTGCAGAGGGCCACCTTCGGCACGTCATCGGCATGATTGAAGACGAGCAACCCTGCCTCGATATCGCTCGCCAGCTTACAGCGGTGGAAAGCGCGGTGACGGCGGCGAAACGTGTTCTGATTCATGACCACATCGACCATTGCCTGGATCATGACACGGCTTCTGTCTTAGCCGAAATGAAAGCACTTTCAAAACTCCTTTGAAGGGATTTCATGCTTGCCATCCTGAAAAACCGCATTTATCGTCATTTGTTTGCCGCACAGGTGATCGCACTGATTGGTACAGGACTGATGACAGTGGCGCTTGGCCTCCTTGCCTATGAGTTGGCAGGGGCGGATGCGGGGGCAGTTCTTGGCACCGCGCTTGCAATCAAGATGCTCGCCTATGTTGGAATTGCTCCGGTTGCGCAGGCTTTTGCCGATCGGTTGCCGAGGCGCTCGCTACTTGTTGCTCTCGATTTGGTTCGAGCCGCCGTAGCGCTCAGCCTGCCCTTCGTGACCGAAATTTGGCAAATCTATTTGCTGATTTTCGTTTTGCAGGCGGCATCGGCTGGGTTTACACCGACTTTTCAGGCGACCATCCCGGATATCCTGCCCGACGAAGAGGAATATACGAAAGCATTGTCCTTATCACGGCTGGCTTACGATCTGGAAAATCTGATTTCTCCGATGTTGGCGGCAGCGCTGCTGACTGTCATAAGCTTCCATAGCTTGTTTGCCGGAACGGTTGTCGGTTTTCTTATTTCAGCCGCACTTGTGGTCAGTGTCACGCTTCCGACGACCACTCCTGGTCCACAAAGAGGAATTTGGGACCGCACGACGCGGGGCATTCGTATTTATCTCGCCACACCGCGCCTGCGGGGGCTGCTGGCGATCAGCCTCGCGGTTTCAGCAGCGGGTGCCATGGTGATTGTGAACACAGTGGTTATCGTGAAGGCTCGCTTTGGGCTTGGAGATACTGAAGTTGCTTGGGCGTTAACGGCCTTTGGCGGTGGATCTATGATTGCCGCACTGACTCTGCCCGGTCTGCTTAACAAGGTTTCTGACAGACTGGTCATGGTTACGGGGGCGACTGTTCTGGTTCTCGGTACCGCCATTGGTGCACTGATTCCGACTTATGCGATATTGTTGCCGCTCTGGCTGGTGATAGGCTTTGGCTATAGCGTGGCACAGACGCCTTCTGGACGGCTTTTACGTCGTTCCTCCCATGCTGAGGATCGGCCAGCAGTTTTTGCCGCGCAATTTGCGCTCTCTCACGCTTGTTGGCTGATCTGTTATCCATTGGCAGGGCGCTTTGGCGCTTCTTTCGGGCTGCAATCAACATTCATCACCATGTCGCTAATCGGTTTAGCCGGAGTCGCGTTGGCGTTGAGGCTATGGCCAGCCAGTGATTCAACCGACATCGCACACGAGCACCCCGATTTGCCGCCCGATCATCCCCACTTGCTGGAGTACGCCGCGCAGCGCGAGCACCGCCATCTTCTTATCATGGATGATCTGCACCGGAGTTGGCCGCGCGAATAAGCACTTTGATTGGAGCGCGTGGACTCTTAATTTGGCTCCTCGCTCCTCATGCATTTGAACTATTCGGGATGGAGCGGCACGAAACAGCTTCGCCGACGTGTTTCCGGTCTTGGCCGGACAGCGACCATCCCGGCTGCTGTCCTGGATGATTGTAAGTAAATATCACACTTCTGTCTGCTCTGCCATTTCCAGCGCGTCATCGACTTCGATACCAAGGTATCGCACCGTGCTTTCGAGCTTGGTATGACCAAGTAGCAATTGAACCGCCCTGAGATTTTTTGTACGTCGGTAAATTAATGACGCCTTTGTCCTTCGCATTGTGTGCGTGCCGTATGCGGTCGGATCTAAACCGATGGCGGTCACCCAAGCATCTACAATCCGAGCATATTGCCTAGTCGACAAGTGCAAAGATGCGTGAATCCTGCTTGAGAAAATGAAATCATCAGCGCGCAACTGTTTATAGCGTATCCACGTCACCAACGATTCGCGTGTTTGCTCAGTAATTTCAAATTGCACAGGACGTTGGGTTTTCTGCTGCATAACAATCGCACGAGTTGCTATGTGTTCTCCGTGTCCGATATCTCGGACTCGTAGTTTCACCAAATCGCACGCTCGTAGCTTGCTGTCAATCGCGAGATTGAAAAGAGCAAGATTACGGATATCATTTGACAGTTGTAGTCGGACACGGATAGCCCAGATGTCCTTGAGCTTTAATGGTGCTTTTTGCCCAACGAGTTTGCCCTTGTTCCAAGGCTCGTGCGTCAAGGCGGTGTGAGTATTCGGTTTCATGACAAACTCCTTTTTTAGGGAAAGGAGTTTTAGTTTGCTGATACTCACGAAAACCCGATAGGTTGTCGAATGAAAATATGATCAGACGCTATTCGACCCATAGCAGTCATTAGCTAGTGATAGAGGGCAAAGTTTTATGCTTTATCCTTTCTTTACTGGGCGGCGGATCAACACAACAACCAGCGTCACGACCGTCAGCGGTACGACGAAGCTGAGCAT
>NZ_PDNW01000046.1 GCF_002849655.1 Pollutimonas subterranea | reverse complement strand
GCGACCAGTGGACAAATGGCTCTGGCCGTTTGCTGCCGAGGCTTCTTCGGAGGTTTGCGTTAACGCGGACGGAGGCGATTTCTATTGGACTTAGGCCAAGGGAAGGGCCGAGTCTCCGAATCACAGCGACGACGAGTGGTAATGCGCATAGAATCCGCAAGGCGATCTTGGTGTGTTCAATCGTATCGCGGATGGTAAAGAAATCGTCGGCTGCTCTTTCGGCGTATTCCGTCCACATCGCATCGTAATGCGCCAGAAAATATTCATGGCGCCAGCATAAAGCTGAGGGAAAGCTTTCGAGGAAAGCCTAAAGCTGTTCAAGATTCTTATTTTCGCTTCCAGGGCGGTAACGCAGACAAATCAATGATGGCCGACCTAACGGGGTTCTTTTCGTCTCGTAGTTCAGCAAGGCGCGCTTTCTTGCGAGCGCGATAGCGTCTGGCGCGCTCGGCCGCGCTTAGTGCATTGGCCTTGAGCGGACGCCCCAGCTTGCCGGTGATCGCCCTGGGTGGTGGAAGCACTGCCTCTTTAAGTAGCAGGCTGAGTATGAGGTGGCCGTTTATATCTCGCATGCTTAGTATAGGAAGCGTGACGCTGCATGACTGAGTTAATTTGGCACCATCGCCACGAAAACTGACTGCGAGTGCGTGATGCCGTCACGCAAAAGACGGCAGCAGCTTTGGACAGGCGCCTGAAACCGGCGCGCCGACCAGATCGTCACGTGAAAGACTTACATCCCTGTGACGGCATCACGGAAAGCGTCTTCACTGCTGACTCTCTAGGCCATCCTTGTGACAGAATTCCCATACGGCGGCGGCCATCCGCCGGCGTTGATGCCCGCTGCTAGTACGCAACTTGAATTGCCAATGTCGGGCAAGAACGTTGTTACCTTACGAGTTAACACACGCAGGCGATATGAGGCGCTGGTGCGCAACAGCAACCAGCTGCAGCGGGTTGAGCACAGTGCTCGTGCAGAGGGATGCTTACGGAGCCATGGGCGATTCAGCTCGGCGTTGGTATCGCCAATGAGTTACGATCTTGGCCTGTAAGCAAATACTGCGTACTCAGTCAGAACGGCTGAGCTCTTCGCCAACTTGCTTCGCTGGTAGTCGCAAAGATTAAAACGGCGGTTCTACACTGATCCGCACTCAACGCTGATGAGTGCAAGGTCAGCTTTTGGGTGAATCTGCTTTGAATTCGCTGACTGAAGCATCGTTACAACATAAACAAGGCAATTCAATGAGTTACGTTCCAAAGACAATTGGCGAAGTGATCCTCGAGCACATAAACCGAACCACGTTTCTACCGGCGATGCAGCGTGAATATGTGTGGGACACCGATGGAATCGAGAAGTTATTTGATTCCATAATGGGCAATTATCCGATCAGCTCGTTCCTGTTCTGGAAGGTACGCGAGGAGAAAAAGAATCTGTGGACGGCATACAAGTTCTTCAGCGATTTCAATAAGGAAGCGCCGCACAATGAAGAAGCCAACTTTGCCGGGATTAATCAAGACATCTATCTAGTACTCGATGGCCAGCAGCGGCTGACATCGCTGTTCATTGGACTGAAAGGCTCCTATCGTTACTTTTACTACAGCTGGAAAAAAACCAGGCTTTACCTGAACTTGTTCAAAGAGCCGAAACGTAGCGACAACCCGGAAGAACTAACTTACGAGTTCGCGTTTCGTGAGAACGATCAACCCAGTCAGAAAGATAGCCGACCGCAATACTGGTACTTAGTTGGGGACATTCTCAATTTCAGTTCGGCAAGTGCAGCCCGAAGCGACATCCGGACAAAGCTTTCTGGAACAGACTCCCAGCTCATCGAAAATGCTGTGGTGCTTATCGAGGAACTTCACTCGAGGCTTTTTACCGAAAAACTGATCAACTATTACGAAGAACGATCAGACGATTCTGACAAGGTTGTTGAGGTGTTTATTCGCGCTAACACCGGTGGCAAGAGGCTTGAATACAGTGACATTCTTCTTTCCACGGCAACTGCCAAGTGGCGCACATTAAATGCGCGAGACGAAATTCATGACTTTACGGATGACGTGAACGACATCGGCAGTGGTTACAACCTTGGCAAAGACTTTGTCCTCAAAGGGGCGCTTTACTTGACCGATAGTCTGCCGATCCAATATCGGGTAAAGAACTTCACCAGACCCAATCTGGAAAAGATCGAAAATAATTGGGACTCGATCAAAAGCAACCTTCGTGATACGGTACGGTTGATTAGCCGATTCGGCTTCGGTGACAAAAACCTGATTTCGACATTAGCGCTGCTACCGATAGCGTTTTACCTCAAGAAAGCCGACAAGAAGAACCTCGTCGACTCAACACAGAAAGATGATGTACGGAATCAACTGGTGATTCAGAAGTGGTTGGCAATAGCCTTGCTGAAGAACGCGTTCGGCGGTTCATCAGATACCACATTGAAGAATCTTCAGGATGTGCTCAATGCACAGTCAGACTTTTCCGTTTTCCCCTACGCCGCCATTAACGAAAAACTGGGCATCGAATCAGGATTCACTGACGCTGAGATTAACAACCTGCTGACGACTGCCTACGGGTCAAGATACAGCTATCTGATTCTCTCATTGCTTTACCCTGATCGCGATTGGAGGGACAACATCTACCACGAGGATCATATATTCCCGAAATCCTCGTTCGCGCTCAAGGGCCTTAAGGCGCAAGGCATTTCAGAAGAGCAGATTGTGAACTATCAGCGCTATTTCAACACGGTAATCAACCTTCAACTGCTGACGGCAAACGAAAATCTTGAGAAGAACGCAACGCCATTCAACGAATGGCTTCCAACCCGCGATACAAACTTCAGACGGCGGCATTCTTTGCCCGACATGGATTGTTATGGATTCGACAAGTTTATGGATTTTGTCGAGAAGAGACGCATTCTGATTGCAGAAAAATTAAAGCAGATTGCAATGTAGGCAGCTCTCATTACGTTCTCCGGCGTCTCAATGAATTCCGAGGCAATGAATGTTTTTTCTGGGTCGTTTCCTGACTGACGCTTCTGACATGCACTGCCTGTTAAGTCTTAAGCCAACACGGTCCATCCATGCGTCCAGCCGCATTGAGTGAGCTTGCGGGCGCTACATCTTCAGCTCGGGCTGTACGCTCAGTCTATTGAATACTCACGGACCCTATTCCTTCGCAAGCCTTCGTACGGGCTCGCGACTCCTGTTAAGCCAATTAAAAAATGCGTGGTGGCTTAGGCACATGCCCATCGCGCTAGATAGACGGTGACATGGTCCTGGTCCATCTCAAAACTAGCCCGGACTTTTCACCATGAGGCTTGCGGGAGTGATTTTTGCGCCTTGATCTGACCGAGTGCTGCGCCGGTCTGCTTGGGGGCGGCGTTGGAGGAGATTTTCAGCGCTGCGGACGCAATTTCCCCTAC
>NZ_PDNW01000045.1 GCF_002849655.1 Pollutimonas subterranea | reverse complement strand
TAAGCAAAAAGGAGAAAACCACCGACCTATCGTGACCGCTACCTATACAATCTGAACACGTAACATCATCGAATGCGCAGCGGTCACGATAGACCGGAATCAGCGGTCATCTTCACCGGAATACGCAAAGAGGCCTATACCGTTGGGAATGAACGTTCTTTTGATCAGGATCCTCGTTTCGGCCTTTCGGTATTGACCGAAATCGGCTCGCGGGCGCTGTCTCCTGCCCTCAATGACTCGGGTACTGCCATAGACATCATAGGCGGGTTGACCCGCGTGCTCATGGCGTGGGCGGGGCAGGATCATGGGATGGCGGCAGAGCAGATACTTTACGAGCGAGTATATGTCCCGCCACTTCGTGATGAAGATCTTCTGGATGATGCATTCCGACCGTTGATACGGGACGGAGTTGCTCTATTGGAAATCCAGTTGCGTCTTCAGAAGGCGTTAGCGGCATTAGCATCAATAACCAATGGAGACCTTCGCGCGGCGGCATCCCGACTGGCCCTCACGGCGCATGAAGCTGCTTCGAGTGCGATGGTGCTGCCTGAGGACTCGGAAAGGCTACGGGTGGAATACCGAGCGGCGTGGCAACCCGCCGAACGAATGCCCAATAAGTCGAATGCTGCTTGACACCCGGAGTCGGTGGGTCGTTGTCCGTGTTTTCTGAGTGTCGACCCCCTGGATCTGGACGGTGGCCTAATCGTTAAGGCTTGTATTCCATGTCGCCAGGCCGTTTTGGTTCAGGTAATTTACGGTGAAGCTGTCAATCTTATGGTTTTTCACTGAGAAACTTACTGACGAACGCGATCCGGCCGGTGCATTTTCCGTCAGCGGCATCACCGCGAAGGTGTTGGCGTTCCAGTGGCTCATGGTCAAGTGTTCCTTGGCGGGGCCAATGGCCAGTTTCAGCTCATTGGCTTCAAGGGTGATTTCGGCGGAACCAAAGTAAGTGCTCTCGTAATGGCCTGTGTATGCTTCTAGCGGTTGGGCAGGCAGCGGGTTAGCGGGCTGCGTCTTGTCGGCCAGATCTCCTTCGGGGGTGTAGAAACCCATCATGTTCGCGTGATACGCAGCGTACCAATCGCGCAGCGGCTTGCCGAATTGGACCATATCCATAAAGCTCGCGTTAATGCTCTCGGGCACGCCGACAGGCGAGCCATTCGTCAAGACCACGATGCCCAGACCGGCCGTCGGAAGAATCTGGAATGCCGTGCTTGCTCCGAGCACGAAGCCGCCAGAGTGGCCGAACGTGGTGCGTCCGGCAACGTTGGTACCGACATTGAAGCCGTAGCCATAAAAACTGGGTCGTGTAACGAGCGTGCCGGGCGGGCCGTTAAGCGAGCGCGGGGTCAACGCGGCAAGGAGAGACGAGGGCGAGGCGAGTGATTCGCCATGGTGCTTGCCGTCAGCAAGTAGAAACTTCATCCACTGAGCCAGGTCCAGCACGTTTGACGATACGCCGCCAGCAGGCGCCTGAGCGTCCGGGGTGCGATCATAAAGCGGCTGAAACCGGCCTCCTTCGAGCGCATGTAGCACCGCCCGATTTCGGCGTGCAAGGTAATCAGCATGCTGTGTGCTTGTGGACTGCATGCCCAACGGTTCGAATAAGGTTTGTGCCGCCAGTACTTCCCAAGGCTGATTAGCCGCAGCAGCCACTGCCTCGGCGGCAATGGTGGTGCCAAAATTGGCGTAATGATATGACGCGCGAAACGCATCAAGTGGAACTTGGCGCAAACGGTCGATAATTTGAGCGCGGTTATAGCCCAGGTCTTCGAGTTCGTCCCCCGCTGCTGAGGGCAGGCCACTACGGTGGGCCATAAAGTCACCGATGGTCGCGTGGGCGGTGACATAGGGATCGCTTAGCCTGAACCGGGGAAGATAGTCCGCCACAGGGTCGTCCCAGGAGATTATGTTTTTATTGACTGCCACGGCGATCACTGACGCGGTCAACGACTTGGATATTGAAGCGATTTGAAATACGGTAGATGTATCAATCAGTTCGCGCTCGCCCGCTTTACGCACACCAAATCCTTGGGCGAAGATGGTCTGGCCGTTGTGGACAACGGCCACCGCCGCGCCGGGCACCCCGCTGCGCTTCAGAGTGTTGTTGACCAGCTGCGGCAGTGCGCCCAGCGCTGTGCTCAGCCCGTTGGGGGGCAGTGCAACGGTGTCTGAGGCGGGGCTTAATCCTATTTCCACGGCTAGTTCGTATGCGCTGGCGGGGGTCATCAAGGTTAAAGCCAACGTCAGTCCCATTGCGCAAGCACTCAACGTTTGCCGCGCATTGTGAAACGCCAAAGAGATGTTGATTGGGTGTTGTCCGAGACCTTTGGTACACATGATTAGTATCTCCGTTGACCGCTATCCTGGCGTATCAAAATAATCCCCCGTGCCGACAGATCATTTGCTCATAGGCCCGGGTTCGTCCTGATGCTTATGCGATGAGTTCCACCCGGCCTGTTTCGAGATCGTAGAGGCCGCCGACAACCTTGACCTTCCCGCCCTGAACCGCCGTGCTCAGTATTGGTGTGGCTTTTTGCAAGCGCTGTACATTTTGTTTGATGTTTTCAATAGTTGATGTCTGAATTAATGTTCTGGTTTGGGTTTGGGTTTGGGTTTTGGCAGCGGCAGCGCGCACGGCTGGCATTAGCGCCGTAATAATGGCTTGTATATGACCGGGAAATTCGGCCTGCTTTTCAAGTGCGCTGACCGTTGCACTTATCGCGCCACAACTGGTATGCCCCAACACCATGATCAGGGGCGTGTTCAGAACGGCTACCCCATATTCCAGGCTTGCCAGGATATCGCTGGTTACATAGTTGCCTGCCACGCGCGTTACAAACAGGTCACCCCTTTCTTCGTCAAAACATAGCTCGGGACTGACACGCGAATCAGCGCAGCTCAGAATAGCAGCATACGGATTCTGCCCCGCGGCCAATGCCGCACGGGTCGAGGTAAAGCTGCGACTCCGGGTCTTATCCGAGCGGTATCGCTCGTTTCCTTCCATCAAACGCTTAATCGCTTGATCAGGAGACAGGGTGTTATCTGGTTTTGGAGGCGGCTGTGATTGAGCGGCCCGAGCCGCTGCAGACATGCCAAGTAAAGAAATGGCCCCCATCATGCCAATGGCAACCCGCCTTGAAGGCGATGTTGGTGGACTGCTCTGTACGGCACTCTTCACACATAATTTGCACATCATTTATCTCCTTGTTTTGACATCACTTGGACCACACCTGACCTTGCTATCAACACGCTTGGTCGCGAAGCATCTTGGAACGGACCTGTGTGGAAATTGCTCTCAACTTAACAAAGAGTAAGGATAATTACGAAACACCTATTCCGCTATCCGATTTCCGCAAAGCGAGAAATTAGTAGTTGGTCAAGCCCATAGTGCTCGGCGCAAGGTCGCCGAGGGGAGTTCGCCGAACATCTGCTCATAGTCTTTGGAAAACCGGCCCATGTGTAAAAAATGCCAATGGCTAGCCACTTGAGTGATAGTGAGATTTTTACTTTCGGGCTGCGTTAGCGCCATCCTCACGCCATTTAGCCTCACATAGCGAAGGTAGGTGTAGGGCGATACACCCAGTATCGCGCTGAAGCCGTATTGCAAAGTGCGTTCCGACAACTGCAAGTCAGCGCAGGTGGCACTGATACTGGGGCAAATGTGTTGTTTCAGCTGCGCTTTCATATAGTCTATGCTGCGGCTAACCGTGTGTTTCGCTCGACGACGTGCGATCAATGTGCTGCTTTTCTCAACGCTACCAAGCTGGCTGGAATTTAATGCCCCCAATATATGTTCCATAATAACGTCGGCCATCACCTCGTTACTGTTGTCAGAACTTGACTGATTGTTGAATGGCGACTGCTGAAAAATCTGTTCTACGAACTTATTCAGTGATTTCAGGTTACCCAGATCGAGGCACAGTAGGCGGGTTGGTGAACCACTCCAGCGAGACGGATCCATTGCCCTCGCCTTATCCAAAAGCACGGACTGATTGAACCGAAAATAGACAGTTTCGGCGTTAGCTGGTACATAAATATCAACTTCAGCGCCGGCAGGCAGAAAAAACAACGAGTTGTCGGCAGGCGTATATTCTGAAAACCCACTTTGCAACTGTTTATTCCGAAAGAATGAAACCGTGCACAATTCCTGGTCCATAACGCTGCGCTTATGGATAGTGCGATTTTGGCCCTCCCAGCATACGCCAACTTCATCATGTTCAAGCATGTGTATATAGCCGGAGTAGTGGCCTGTTGAAATTTGGTTTATTTCAATCGGCAGCCATTTCTGGAACTCGGCTTGCTCGTATGCATCCTGTAGTGACTGATTTCGGGCAACCATTATCCGATCCTGCAGGCTCTGGTTAGTCATACTCTGTGCACCCTATTGTTTACTTGAGTGTTGCCAGCTCTTCATCATAAAAGGGGGACGACCAGCATTCATTAAACTTGTTTTGCGAAGAACGAGCTTAATGGAGCGAATGCCGATGTCCCCAGTAGATTCTATCTTAGGGTTAAAAGATTTAGTAGTTCAGCGCGCTTCCCGCGCAGCCGGCCAGCCGCATCGACGAGCTGCTGCCGCATAACTGGCAGCCGACAACTGCACACTAACGACAACGCCCGCTTTATGCGGGCGTGTCAATATGGGATCGCCGGACGCTTACGTATGTTCGACCGTAATATAAGCCGCTATAGCAGTTTAAAAACCAGACCGAACGCATGCAAATTGAAGCGCCCCGGGATTTGTAGAGGCTCCAACATCTGAGAGAATGGAGCTATGAAGAAGCAGAACAAGTTTTCCCCCGAGGTGCGTGAGCGCGCTGTGCGCATGGTGCAAGAGCACCGTGGTGAGTA
>NZ_PDNW01000044.1 GCF_002849655.1 Pollutimonas subterranea | reverse complement strand
CATCATTCAAACATCTTTATGCTCGGCGGCGAGAGCTATCGACTGAAGCAGAAAACATCCAGTTAGCAAAGAATGGGTGGGTCAATTTTATTGGCCAATAGTGGGTCAAAAGTAATGGCCATTGACACTTGCAGCACCAAAGCGTGCGTGAACTGCTGGCGAACTATGTCGTTGACTTTCGCGAGCTTGGAGTACTCCAGTTTCAAACCGGAGAAATCACGGGACGTGGCCAGCCTGAAAAGTATGCCCTCCTAAACGAGGATCAGGCGTATCTACTGCTGACATTCAGCCGCAATACTGCCAGAGTACGGAAACTCAAAGTTGGGTTGGTGAAAGCATTCCGCGAGGCGCGTCAAGTTATGGGGGTTCACCAAGATGAGTATCTGCCGACCTATCGCAGCTTGCACGATGAAATCTCTCGATTGGCTGGTGAAAGCCGCAACGCACGCTTTGTTCACATGAACATCAACAAAGCCATCAACCAGACTTTAGGCGTCAAATCAGGCCAGCGCCACGGCTTGCCCTTGCCTTGCAAGGCAATGCTCATTGTGGCGCAAATTGTGGCTCGCAATGCAATGACGACCTCACTTGACCATAAGGATGCCTACCAATCGGTGAAAAGGGCGCTGCAGGCGTTGCATCAGGCGCTGGTGGTGGCTCGTTATGCGTAATCCCATCGAGCCGCTACACAGCAGCGTGCGAACTTGAGCGTAATAGCTATGCTGAAACCTAAGTTTGAATATATCCCCGCCGCACTAAGGGAGCACCCGCGTTGGGTGACGTGGGCAGGCCCTAAGGTGCCATTCGACCCCATGTTGCCTAATAGCCCTGCAAGTGTGAACGACCCGCACACATGGGGCTCCTTCGAGAACGCGAAAACGGCTTACAGGGAGGGTGAGCGTGCAGGCATTGGTTTTGTGCTAAACGGTGATGGCCTAGTTGGTATCGATCTCGACGGTTGCGTAGAGCGTGGTAAACCTGATATGCGAGCGATTGCCTTGCTGGATCGCATAGGGTGCGGCTACGTTGAGTTCTCGCCTTCAGGAAAGGGATTGCGTAGCTTTGGTTTTTCAGGGCCGCCAAGGCGTTGTAAAGGCGTCATGGACGGAATCAGCGTAGAGGTTTACTCGACCAGCCGTTATCTCACAGTGACCGGCCATGTCTTACGTGAAGGTCCCATTGTCGAGCTGCCGGGCTTTACTTCTTTGTCGGATGACTTGGTACCTACAGAAGAGAACAGAAGAGAACATAGGATTACAGAGGATGACAGAAGTCATCTTCAGTACTCTTCTGTAGGTATTCCTTGCCACACCATACCCATCGAAGAAAGCCAGCGGAATAAACGACTATTCGAGCTAGCGCGGTATTTGAAGGGAGAAATACCGAATGGGACTGCCGCGCAGCTTCGCGCACTCGTGCAAGAGTGGCATAGATTGGCGCTACCTGCCATTGGAACCAAAGACTTCGGTATTACATGGGCTGACTTCATTCGGGGTTGGGAAAAGGTGCGCTTTCCTACTGGTGCAATTTTGGCCACCGTGCTGGAAGGGGTGGACGGCGATCCGCTACCCGACGGCATCGAGACGTTGGGGTACGGACATCACGGCATCATGCTGGTCAAGATTTGTCTGCGCTTGGCTTTGCACCATGATCCAGAACCGTTTTTTATCAGTGTTCGCCAAGCTGGCGGACTGCTAAATATCCATTTCACTGACGCATCGAAACTGCTATCGGCGTTAGTGACTGATGGCGTCATTGCCCTGGCCGAGCGGGGTGGAGGTAAACGCGCTAGCCGGTACCGCTGGAATTTTTCACCCGGCGCGCACAGCCACAGAATGAACGGATGAAAACATCAAATCAGGGCATTCGGCGACCGCCGTTTTGGATGAGCGAAAAAACTGACAGGCGTATAGCAGCGGCATAATGTGTGCGCAGTTTTCAAGGTCTACCGAGGGTATATGAAATGATAGGGCGACTTCGCATTGATCGACGTATTTGCTTCATATCCAATACGAGCGACTTCCTGAATTAGCGGTTCGAGTTCAAATTCAAACTTTGATCTGTCGCGATTTATGATGTCGAACGCTTGCTCGCTATAAGCCGGAAGGAAGATGCTCTTTCCGAAGAGCTTAGCGACTCCCATGTTAAACACCTTTCAATTATTGCCACTGATGGGACGACAAGGAATGCCACCTTTACTGATTGATCCAGCCGCGCAGAAGCTCCAAGCCCTTTATGCGTCGACTGAGTGGCGCAAGTTTGCCGACCGAAGCGCGCATGAGACGGCTTCGCGAGTGTACGCAAAGTGTCCGCCGCCGCAGCGCAAACTTGCCGGCCTTGAAGCGGCAAACTACATTGAGGCGATCATGCCGCTGACACAAGCCGACATTCTTGAGCAACACAGTGGCTACGGCGCAGTTCGATGGCTTTGGTACCTGCGCCGGGCGCCCGACAGCCTGTTTAAAGGTCTTTACGGAACCACGCTCGGCTACGACTCACACCTGGCGGAACTGCTTTCATCACAGTTCATGGCGAGCGATGTGAGTCACGAGGCCGAGCGTGTCGCGTTTCGTGTTGACGACGCATCCTTTCGCCACCTCGTCCGGTATGTTGGGCGTGTAAAGCTCTTGTCGCAACTGCATGTACTTTACAGACGCGTCGGCAAAGGCGCTATCCTCGACGCAAGTCATCCGATCCTCGTGAGCGAGGCCAGCGAGGCCGTCGAGCGGGCGATGCGGATTTACGACGCCCGGCACGATTACTCGCATGAATTTATCGGAGCTGGTCTCGGCTTGGTCTCTGTTGCCCCCGACTTTGAAAAGCTCATTGATGAGAGTGCAATAGGGGAACCAATAGCATTCCTATCGTTGGGATGCGCGCCCAGCTTCCCAGCGCCTGTGACCTATCCAGATGGCGCTGGCGGGCTCTGCGTTGTGACTGCGCAGGTTCGCCACGTAATAAACGAGCTTAGATTAGTTCGTCTTTTGCGTCCAATGGGTGAAGAGGGTGGCGTTCCGGAGTACTTGTCCGGCATCGCAGCGCTGATCCAATTGCTGGTGTTGGTGCCGGCGATCTGTGTGCATGTACCTTGGGCGTTTTGCTCAATCATCCAGCATGGTTACGTCTTCGTCGGCGAAGAGCGGCTCCGTGACATTTTCGATCACCACCTGGCTGAGATTGTCGAGCAACTGGCACCGCTGACGCCGGGCTTCGCTTGGCCAACAAACTTTATCGAGTGGCGCGAGTCAGTGCTGGATGTCGTTCCGTCGGTGTGGCCTCTCTCCAGCGGCAACGTTTTGCGCCGGTTTCGCGATAATTTCCTGATTGACACCACTAGCGCCTCACAAGCGCTGCTGCATCGACTTGAACTGGCTCGCTCGCCATTGACCGGAAATTTGAGAGGCCGAGAGTTCGAGTTGCAATGCCAGGATCTAATTGACGGCACGCCTTGGGCGCCACCCCCTGAAGTGAAGTTTTTTCGCGGCCGTCGGCTGCGTCAAGGAGGGGTGATTCTGACCGATATTGATGCCATCGGTGTCAAGGGACGAACTTTACTGATCGTGTCATGCAAGAGCATCATCTACGGCCGCGACTATGACCAAGGCGCATTCCGAGTTATAAGAAACATCCAAGACACTGTTGATAACGCGGTCGTCACATGGGAGAGAGTGGTTGCGCAATTGAGGCTCCAGCCGGCCGGCGAGAACTTCGACTTCTCCCAATTCGACGAAATTATTGGGGTGGTATGTACGCCATTTGCAGCTTATTCAAGCGAAGAACGAACCTTGGCTTTCGTCCAACCAAAACTACGGGCGAATTCGTCGATACGCGAACTTAGGGATTGGCTCGCTTGCAGCATAGCTACCGAAACGTAAGTCGTTAACGTCCGAAAGAGGTGATCTCAGGCTTTCACTAATGGCTCAAACCGACCCATTGCAGCCCTTCGAGTATATCGATAGCCGTAATGACCGCATCGAGAAAAACTGACATCGAGCACGACAATTTGCGTGGCCACTGCGCATGAAAGGAGTGAATTCCTTTCATGCACAATTACGGATCAAGGCCAAACAAAATACATCAAAGAAAAAACTAAACTACGCGCTTGAGTTCGGCGTAATCCCCATTTGTACGAAGAGTCACCGTAACGTCTGATTCAGTTCGGTTGCGCCAGAACCAACCGTGGTTCCCGTCAAATGCTGCGTCTAACACTCCTTCATCCTTCGCTACACCACGGCCTTTTTCATAGGAAATAGAGCGCCCACCCCCATCGCCATGCGTGTCATAGTTCACGACAGCACCATTGGCCGTCCAGGAAAAATTGGCTTTTGCTCCCGCCGCCATAACTAGCTTGATCTCAGCCCCTTGTCCCGGCTTCAGAGTGATACTTATTTCATCGGATCTGCCGGTTTGAGCCGGTGCCGCGCTGGCTTGTGTATTGGATGGTGCTCCCGAAGCTTGAGCAACAGGGGCGGGCGGCTGCGGTGCCTGGCTGACCGTAGGAGTGGCGTTTGATGCAACGACGGGCGCAGGCGGCTGTTGCGTAACCTCTCTGGCGGCGGTATCGGCAGCAGCGTCAGCGGCTGATTCGGCTGCAAGTTGTGTCTTGATTTCACCCATTTCGGTTAGGCCCAACACGCGGCCGATTCGCGTGGGATCGATCGCATATTCGGATGGGAGTACTACGGTCACAAGAATGACCAAGGCAGCGATAGCCGCAATAATGGTGGAGCGCTTGAGTTGTTCAGAAGTCGGCAACTCTGCGCGACGTGGAAGGTCGGTGTTGTACATACTGGATCCTTTACGAAACGATATAGCCGGTAATTTGATAGCCCATCAGGATGAAGCCTGCGCTCATCATGACGACGTTGGCTGTATAGGCGTGGCGCCAGAAGCTCTCTGTGCGACGCCAATAGCTCATGGCGATGAGGATTGCACCAAGCGCCAGCAATTGCCCAATTTCCACGCCAACATTGAAGGCGAGCAGATTGGGAACCAGGCCATCCGGTGAGATGTTGTATTCGATGATCTTTGTAGACAGGCCAAAGCCGTGGAAAAATCCGAAAATCAATGTCGCCACTTTGGTATTGGGCTGAAATCCGAGCCAGCGCTGGTATGCGCCCATGTTGTCGAGCGCCTTGTAGACGACCGACAAGCCAATGATGGCGTCGATGATGTAACTATTGATCCCGACATTGAAATACACACCAAGCAGCATGGTGGTGGAGT
>NZ_PDNW01000043.1 GCF_002849655.1 Pollutimonas subterranea | reverse complement strand
GTAGGGGAAATTGCGTCCGCAGCGCTGAAAATCTCCTCCAACGCCGCCCCCAAGCAGACCG
The DNA here is from genome assembly GCF_002849655.1 of Pollutimonas subterranea. Taxonomy (GTDB): domain Bacteria; phylum Pseudomonadota; class Gammaproteobacteria; order Burkholderiales; family Burkholderiaceae_B; genus Pollutimonas; species Pollutimonas subterranea. The sequence continues at coordinate 6,890 of NZ_PDNW01000043.1, read as the reverse complement.
GCGCAGCACTCGGTCAGATCAAGGCGCAAAAATCACTCCCGCAAGCCTCATGGTGAAAAGTCCGGGCTAGCGTGCGCAGGTCGTCGAAGCCGTGGCCCTGCTGCTCAAATGTGCGTAGCCCGGCAAAGTACAAATTGGTGAAAGGGCAGGTGTAGAAGGTCTTGGATGGCTCGATCAGCGTGACATCGATAGCCGGATTGCGGCGTTTAATGTAGCGGGCCGCTGTCGCGCCGCCAAACCCGCCGCCAATGACCACGACCTTACCTGCCGCGGGCTTGGCAAAGGCCGGCACGGATAACAGTGTGATGCCGGCAGCGGTCGTCTTACCCGCACGGCCAAGCCACTGTCGACGAGATTGATTTATAGGACTCTTCATCTTTACAGGCCTTGTTTACCGGATAGGGGTTGTGGTTTGATCTGCGAGAAATGGCGTGCAAGCGCAGCAAGCTCGTCGTCGCTGAAGCCTTTTACCAGGCGGTTCATGATCGTTGTGTTGGCGGGCGGGTTGTCGGACTTGAACGCCCTGAGCTGGTCGGCAAGAACGCTTTCGGGTCGCCCTGCGATGGAGGGTATGCCGCCAGGCGAACGGCCATCGGTTCCGTGGCAGTTGGCACAGGCGCCTGCCAGTACGGTGATGTCGAAGGTTGATTGCGCCGACGCTGCGGGCAAGACGGCGAATCCAGCCACAAGAGCGGCTGCGATGGCCGTTGCCCGCAGTGTTTGAAAATAAGAACGCATGGACTTTTCGCTTTCAATTTGTAATAAGTCGTATGGTACTGAGGGCGCGTCATAGTTCAAACGACCGTTCTCATTCTTGCTTATTATTGAAAGTAATGAGTGGCAAAGTTGCCAGCTTCGCGCGAGACGCTCAATTTCGACGCGGACGTCCTGCCGCAACTGGTCTGTAGACAGTGGACGGTCAAGCCTGGCTGTATCGGAGCAAAGAGGGCGGAAAAACAGGAAAGCCCTATTTCCAGTAGAATGTATGGCTTCGTATCAATAATATGGTTTAAATAACCAGCCAAATGCAGCGTACGCGGCAAAATTGTTGTTTTCAAAATTATCTACGTACCCGGATGTAACGCATAACTGATTAATTCGCGTAAGGCGATAAGGCAGTTACGCCATGGGTAGCGCTGGAAAGAGTAGCTCCATTCGACGTGTCTGAAATAAATCCGGCATTCTGAACCGTCTGGTTTTACTGCGCTGGCGACAGGCTTGCCAGCGATGCTCTATTGTGCGCGCTTACTGAGCAGTGCTTGTGTGCTTGGTTTCCATTCTTGCTCTCGCAGCACAGCAACAGTAACCGTGCTTCTGATAAATGAGTCGTCCTTGCCGTTCGCATGGCTGGATCATTTATCAAAACCTTGAAACGAGTTGACCCGTCACTCTTTCAAAAATGGAGGAAGTTCCCATTGAAAATACGTAACCAACTTGGCATTAGCATGCTGCTAGCCGCCGTTGCGATCGGTGCGCCCGTCTATGCCACGCCAGAATCAAGCGACCCGATCAAGATCGTGGACAACAATTGGTCGAGTCAAAAGGTGCTCGCTCGCGTCGCGCAACAGCTGCTTGAAAAAATTGGCTATGAGACCAAAATCGTGCCATCAGACAGCCAGGGACAGTTTGCGGCAATGGGCCTGGGCGATCTGGATCTGCAGATGGAAGTCTGGGAAGGCACGATGAACGACAGCTTCATGAAGGAAGTCCAAGCCGGTCGTATGGTCGATCTCGGCAGCCATACCGCGACTACGCGTGAAGACTGGTGGTATCCGGACTACATGGAAGAAATCTGTCCTGGTTTACCAGATTGGAAGGCGCTCAATGCATGCGCCGCTAAATTTGCAGCACCTGAGACAGCCCCTAAAGGACGCTATTTGGCCGGCCCCGTTGATTGGATTAAACACGACAAAGAAAAGATCGAGGCGCTGGATCTGAATTTTACGGTGGTTAATGCGGGTTCTGCCGCGGCGTTGTTTGGCGAGTTGAAGTCAGCCGCCGCGCGCAAAGAACCTATTGTGTTGTTTAACTGGGCCCCCAACTGGGTGGGCGCCGCATTTCCAGGGAAATTCGTTGAGTTTCCAGAGCACGAGAAAGCCTGCACCGAGGACCCGAGATGGGGCGTCAACCCGGAGAAGACCTACGATTGCGGCTCACCCAAGGGTGGTTACCTGAAGAAGGCGGCATGGTCAGGCTTTGAAAAGAAATGGACTTGCGCTTATCAGTTGATCAAGAATATCGACTTTACAGGGCCAATGATCGACCAAGCCGCTGCGCTAGCCGACGTTGATGGCATGACACATGACGCCGCTGCCGCTGCGTGGATCGATAAGAATCAGAAACAGGTAACCGCCTGGATGCCTGATTGCGCTACTTAGCACCTGGTGGCACGTGACCATATTAATGTGGTCACGTGCTATTCCTGTTGGTCTTCGCGCCATCATGCGCGTCATCCCAGCTCAACATATCCACTTTTCCGACACTGCATAGTTTTTATCCTGAATCAGCTCCCGATTTAATAATGCCGCTGATCCTGTCGGAAAGTGATTGCGCTTTTGCGCACTTATTTGACAGGTCCAACTATGAGCGATTCGGTAAAAATTTCATGTAAAAACCTTTGGCAACTGTTTGGCAAAGGCAGCCACGGTTTTCTCGATAAACATCAGCACAACCCAAGCGACGCCGATCTGGCATCCGCTGGCTTGATTGCCGCCGTACGCGATGTCAGTTTTGACGTCTACGCGGGCGAGATTCTGGTCATCATGGGCTTGAGCGGTTCTGGTAAATCCACGCTTGTGCGTTGCCTCACGCGACTGGTTGAGCCCAGCGCTGGCCAAGTGCTATTCGACGGCATTGATCTATTACAAGCTTCTCGCCGTAGCTTGACCGATATTCGTCGGCGCAAGATGGGCATGGTGTTTCAACACTTCGGCCTGCTGCCACACCGTACCGTATTAGATAACATTGCTTTTCCGCTCGAAATCCAGAACGTACCGAAAGCTGCCCGCTTAGCCAAAGCCAGCGAATTGGTCGCTACCGTTGGCCTTGATGGGCGCGAGCACAATTTTCCCCGCGAGTTGTCTGGCGGCCAGCAGCAGCGTGTCGGTATCGCGCGCAGTCTTATCGGTGAATGCGATGTCTGGTTTCTGGATGAACCGTTCTCCGCGCTTGATCCACTGATCCGACGCGAAATGCAAGACGAGTTTGTGAGCCTGCAATCCAAACTGAACAAGACCATCGTTTTCGTGACACATGACTTTGACGAAGCCGTGCGCCTGGGCAATCGCATCGCAATCATGAAGGATGGCCGCCTGGCGCAAATCGGTACTGCGGAAGAGCTGTTGATGACGCCTGCCGATGACTACGTGAAAAAGTTTGTGCAGTACGCGCCACGCGCTAAATTGATTTCGACGCAGAAGATCATGGTGCCTGCGGATCCTCGTGATTTCAATCTCGGTGGGGAAAAGAACGCCATCAGGAATACTGATGTTCTAGAGAATATAGCGCGACGCGTCATCGAAGCTGACCGGCCCTTGCCTGTGGTTAACGCCGCAGGCGTACTGGTCGGTCAGGTTAATCGCGAGCATTTGGCACGGGCGCTATTCCAATGACACATACTGCAGCGTTATCCAGCGATGATTTAAACAGAGCGAGTCTTGATTCCCACCAGCCTGTCGGGCTCATCACCGACACCGACGGCGTTGCGGCGCAACCGAGGGATAGGGGTTCCAAAATAGTTCAGAACCGCCCCCTGTATTGGGTCGCCGCGCTTGCCATTATTGTGCTGGGCCAGTTCGCAGTGAGCCGGCTAGCCTGGGTTGAGCAATATCCATCTAATTGGATTTTGCCGCTTAAAGACTGGATCGATTCATTTTTTGAGTGGCTGGTGTATGGGGTTCGTTTCTTTGACGGCACTTCGTTTGAGTTTACGCCACGTGATCTGACCCGCGGCGTCTCCGGGCTGCTGGCGCGTCCACTGGGGCTGTCCGAGTCGCTATTTTTTGACGGTTTCTCGAAGCGTTTCCCAGCGTTGCCGTGGATCACGGTGGTCGGCCTTGCCGCGCTGTTAGGACACTGGCTAGGCGGCTGGCGCAGCGCGCTGCTCGGCGCAGCCGCATTTACGTATTTAGCACTGTTTGGCGTTTGGCAGGCGTCGATGCAGACTTTTTCTCTCGTGCTTGTCACGGTACCTATGGTTTTTTTGATCGGCTTGGTAGCTGGGGTATTGATGAGTAAAAACCGGCATTTCAAAAATGCAGTGACGCCCCTGTTTGATATCCTGCAGAGTATGCCGCCATTTGCATACCTGGTGCCAATTGTGGTGCTGTATGGCGTGGGTAACGTGCCCGCAATGATCGCTACCGCGTTATTTGCGGTGCCGCCCGTCGCGCGTTGCATTTCACTTGGGTTAGAAAGCGTACGGCACGGTGTGCTCGAGGCGGGTCAAATGATGGGCTGCACGCGCTGGCAATTATTATGGCGTGTGCAATTGCCGGCCGCGCGTTCGGTATTATTGGTTGGCTTGAACCAAGGAATCATGCAAACACTGGCCATGATTGTGTTGGCCGCATTAATCGGGGCATCGGGCCTGGGCAGTGAGTTGTTGACGTCACTGCAGTCATTGCGTCTGGGCGAGGCCTTGGAGCAGGGCATTGCCATTGTCGTGATCGCTGTGGTGCTGGACCGCTTTAGCCGTGCCTATGCGTTAAAACAACCCGTGTATGTCGACCCTGACCTTGGCTGGTGGCGGCGCCATCCGTACGTAGTGCTTGCGCTGGTGTTCTTGGTTGTGAGCATTTTGCTCGCTCGCGTGCTGCCGGATCTGGCACTGCTGACTGATGAACACAGCATCACCACCGCGCCATATTGGAATGCTGGAATCGACTGGATCAACGTAAATTTGTATGAGTCGGTCCAAGCATTCCGCAATTTCACGCTACTCGAGATGTTGATTCCGACGCGTAACTTTTTCCGGGCGATTCCGTGGATCACCTTTGTCGCCTTAGTCACTTTACTGGGTTATCGGCTGGGTGGCTGGTCGGTCGCGCTGGTTGCAGGTCTACTCATTTTATTTCCCGCGGCTACCGGTCTTTGGCTGGAAGCGATGACTACGTTGTATATGATCGGTACAGCGGCCGTGGTTTGTGTAAGTGTAGGCTTTATCGTTGGATTGGGTGCATCGCGTACCGCACGCTGGTCTCGTTTTGCGGCGGGAATTTGCGATTTCTTACAAACCTTTCCATCGTTCATCTACCTTATTCCAGTCGTAATGTTATTCAAGGTGAGTGACTTGTCAGCCATCATCGCGGTGTTGCTGTTTGCCGTGGTGCCGATGATTCGCTACACCATATTGGGGCTGCGTGGTGTACCAACGCCGATCATGGAGGCTGCGACCCAACAAGGCGCGACGCGGTTGCAACGTTTAATGAAAGTGGAACTACCTATAGCGTTGCCCGAAATCATGTTGGGCGTGAACCAGGTGATTTTCATGGCCTTGTTCATGGTCGCGATCACCGCGTTGATTGGAACTCAGGATTTGGGTGCGGAAATTAATGCTGCACGTTCAGGGAATGAAATCGGCAAGGCATTGGTCGCGGGTTTATGCATCGCATTCCTGGGGATTACCGCGGATCGCTTGATCGGTGCATGGGTCAAACGTAAAAGAATCGAGTTGGGATCGGCCTGAAGATTCCTTAACACTTGTATTAGCGATTAGTTTCCTTACAAACTCCTTAACGCGCAAAAATAGAAACAATTTATAAGGAATCTGGCATGTGGTTTTGGTTTGGCGTAGCTGCGCTGTTTCTGTTATTGGAGATGGCGACGGGCACCTTTTATTTGCTGTTGGTGGCTTTGGGCTTGGTGGCATCTGGCACGGCGGCGTACGCGGATTTATCCCTGGTGTGGCAAATTATCAGCGGTTTGGCTGTATCGCTGATAGGGCTGGTGGTGCTGCATCGTTACCGCCAGTCCAAAGGTCACGTGCCGACTCAGTCCAATCCCAATGTGGTGCAAGACATAGGTCAAAGTGTGATTGTGGACGCTTGGGACGAAAATGGACAAGGTAGTGTGTTTTATCGAGGCTCCAACTGGAGCGCACGCATAGACGTCGATCAACCCGTGCACCCCGGCAGACACTATATTCAGGCGGTGCAAGGTCTGACGCTAATTTTGCGCCCAGGCCAGTATTCCGCGTCGGATACTCAACATTAGGCATTTGGAGCCCAAATGCCTTCATCTTCTTTTTTATTGGATCCCCTATGGACGCTTATGTAATGACGCTATCTTTTTGGATAATCGCGGCTTTGGTCGTGTTTGTCTTTATCAAGTCCACAATTCAGATTGTGCCCCAACAGCATGCGGCGGTGGTAGAACGTTTGGGCAAGTTCGATCGCACATTGTCTCCTGGATTGGGGTTTACTGTTCCCTTCCTGGAAAAAGTAGCTTATCGCCACTCGCTTAAAGAAATGGTGCTGGATATTGCGAGCCAGGTTTGTATCACCAGAGACAACACCCAGTTGAAGGTGGACGGTGTGCTTTATTACCAGGTCACAGATCCCCGCTGTTAATGGCCAATTAAAATGACCCACTAATGGCCAATAGTTTTGACCCACCTGACGGTGGCTGCAAAGCCATGAAACGTGTAGCGTTCCTGCCATATAAAAGACAACGGGAGCGCGTCAGTGAAGGAGTGGGTAGTGATACACAAGATCAAAGGGCTGTATGACCGGGGCAAGGGGCTGTCGATCCGTGCCATTAGTCGGGAACTGAGCATCTCGCGCAATACGGTGCGTAAGTATTTGCAGTTGGAAGAGAAGCAAATCAGCGCCTACAAGGATGACGGGTCGCGCCACAAGCACCTGGACGCGCATCGGGATTTTCTGATCCAC
>NZ_PDNW01000042.1 GCF_002849655.1 Pollutimonas subterranea | reverse complement strand
TGGCTCTGGACTTACAACAACGAACGACCCAACATGGCACTGGGCGGCATCACTCCAAGACAGAAACTAGCCAGTAAATATTTAACTGATTCTACTGCCGCTCACTGCTGAAAATGGGGGGATTACCGATACACTGGCGCACTGCCCATCGAATCAGGTACTGATATGTCCGAATCAACTGCTGAACTCCGCTCGTTCTCTTTCGTGCTCGCAGTACCCGATCTACAACGAAGCGCAGCCTATTTTCGTGACGCGCTCGGCTTTCGTCTTGAATGGCCTGAAGGCTCCGGCTGGCAGCTTGTGTCCAGAGGCGATGTGCGCATCATGATTGGCCATTGCCCCGACGCCATGCCGCCTTCAGCGACCGGCGATCATAACTATTTCGCCTACCTTAATGTCGATGATGCCGACGCACTTCACGGTGAGTTGATCAACAGAGGCGCCGTCATACTCCAAGCTCCGACCGATCGACCCCACGGCATGCGAGAGTTCGTCATAGGTACGCCCGACGGACATCGAATGATGGTTGGTCAAGAGTTGCCTGTGGGCAACTAAGTAACTTACTGTCGTTTTGGGTAATGAAGCCGCTAACCACACCAGACAGGCGATATATCGTTGTTCGCGGACGCCTTTGGCGCGCGAGCAACCCCAATCTTTCCGATGCCGAGCGAACTGCGCTGGTGCATGCGTTGGCAGCCGCCCGCCGGGACGTGAAGGCCGCCCTTCGCCAGCAGGACCCTGCGCGCCTTGCCGCTGCACGGGCCGCAGTCCACCAGGCAAAAGTAGCGCTCGGCGAGCGTGGCCCGCTGTGGTGGACCGATGGCGCCAAGGACTTCAACCGCCACATGGTCAAGAACAGCCCTTATGCGCAGTGGTATGAGGAAGTAACGGCATCAGGTTGAATCGATTTCTGGAACACACGTAAGACTTTGATTGCGGGATTGCTTCCTGTATCGCAACGGCGTAAAAATGCAGCATAGCTATAAAGGAGAATACGGTGAACTACATCATCACTGGGTTTGAATGTTCTCGAGGATCGGCGATGGAGTCTGGGCATGCCCATCGAGGCACCGCAAGGCTAGGCATCTTGTCCGCTGTCGCAGCAACGCTGCTTATGCCGTGTGCGTTCGCGCAAGATGCCACGCAGACTGATGGAGACAAGTACATGACCATGCTGGAAAACGAGTGTGTCAGAGTGCTGGAGTATCGGGATGAGCCGGGTGACAAAACACATCAACACCATCATCCTGCGTTCGTCCTGTACGCCCTGAGCTCGTTCGAGCGCACATTGACGCTCCCTGACGGGAAGGTGCTTCGCCGTCAGTTCAAAGCGGGCGATGTCATGTGGTCAGAGGCACAAACCCATATTGGCGAAAATGTTGGCCAAACCGCCACACACGTTCTCATTACCGAGCTGAAGAGAAGTCCTCAAGGCGACCGGGAGTGCGCTAAACGATGACGGTCACATCCTACATATTCGTCTGATCCGGCGGCACGCCTTCCGGCAATCTCGCCGCACACGCGGCGTCCTTTCGCAGTTCCATTTCCGCCCCGAGCCCGAAACAGGTCATCGAGATCGAGCCCATGGTATGCCCTCGAACCAGGGTTTCGAGCGTGTTGTTTTCCGCCGCCGCCAGCCCTGCCAGATAGAGCAGCGGGATGAAGTGGTCGGGCGTGGGCACGGCAAGGCGATAGTCGGGGTGTTCGAGTACACGCAGGATGTCGCCGGGTTCCTCCGCCAGTTGCTTCACCACGGCATCGTCGAATCGTTCCGCCCATTCGTATGACAATTCTTGCTGGCGCCATTGCAATTCCTGCAGATTGTGCACGACGTTGCCACTCGCGAGGATCATCACCCCTTTCTCCCTGAGGGGCGCCAAGCTGGCGGCAAGCTTGAGGTGGTAGTCGAGGGGCTTCAGCGCATTGATGGAAAGCTGCAGGACGGGGATGTCCGCATCCGGGTACATATGCGCCAGCACCGACCAAGTGCCATGGTCGATGCCCCACTGGTCGCGGTCCAGGCCAACCCATTGGGGCTTGACCAGCTCTACGATTTCACGGGCAAGGTCGGTATCGCCCGGAGCCGGGTACTGGAAATCGAACAGGGCTTGCGGAAAGCCATAGAAGTCGTGAATGGTTCGGGGCTTGGGCATTGCCGTGATAGCCGTGGCGCCAAAATACCAGTGCGCGGAAACGACCAGCAAAGCCTTGGGCCGGGGAAGATGCTGGCCAAACGCTTGCCACGCTTCGGTGTAGCCGTTCCGTTCCAGTGTGTTCATCGGATTTCCGTGTCCGATGAAGAGGGCTGGTATCTTGGTCATGCTGCATTCCTTTGATGGTGGCCTTACTAGCGCTTAGCCCTGTGGGACACCGCCACCGTATCTATCGGCACAAGCTTGGCGGCAGGGCGGCCATTACGGGCGATGATTATTTCGCGCTGTTGTCCTTGCTCAATTGCCTTCACTAAACGGGACAATGATGACTTAGCTTCCAGCAGATTCACGGGGCGCATAGCATTCTCCAAAGCAATAAGGCTTAGACTAGTCTAGCTAAATTCGAGACATTTTTTCCACCAATAATACTGAGCTAATCCAACATTGCACACCTCGACCAATTTGGCGCGATTTTTTTACCGACTCTGCATCCGAACGCGCTTCTCGCGTGTAGTACCTGTATCAGCAGGTTTGAGCCCGTTGATTCTACTCAACTACACAAGGAAAACGTCATGAAAACGATACGCACAGTTGTCCTGTTGTCCGCCGCTGTTACCCTTGCCGCATGCTCCAGCATGGAGCAAAACGCTTCAGCCAGCTCGTTCTCGCAAGAAGGATTCCCGGCAGCCGTTCAGGTACCGGCTGGCAACGAGGTGGCGATGGAAACGGTGGGCAAAGGCACGATCTGGTATGAATGCAAGGCAAAGACAGACGCGGCCGGCCAATTCGTCTGGGTGTTTGGCGGGCCGGATGCCGGTCTTTGGGATCGCAGCGGCAAGTCCGTTGGCAAGTACTACGGTCCGCCGGCCACCTGGGAAAGCAACGATGGTTCCAAGTTGACTGCAACGCAAGTTGCCGTGGCAGCGGCTGGCGCCGGCAACATTCCTCATCAACTTGTCAAGGCCAATCCTGCAGTGGGAACCGGTGCCATGACGGGCGTGACCTATATCCAGCGTGTGGCGACAAAAGGCGGTATCGCTCCTTCTTCCACATGTGATGCGGGCAAGGCAGGCGCCAAAGCAACGGTCAACTACCAAGCCGACTACATCTTCTGGAAAGCTGCCTGAACTCACGGTGCAATTCATCGCCTGTCCAAGCCTGGATAGGCGATGAAAGGCGAAAGCTATAATCGGTCGCGACATTGTCGAACCCCGACGACAGACCGGAACTCTATTGGCCGCCGACCACTTCGATTACGAGACGACTCTGCAAGCATGTGCAAGCGGTGACCAGCAAGCCTTGCAGCGTCTTTATCTGCAGGACGGAAAACGCCTGATGGGCGTGGCCTTGCGCATCGTGCGTGACAGGCAACTGGCGGAGGACGTCCTGCACGACGCCTTCGTCAGTATCTGGCGCAAAGCACACACTTTCGATAGGGCAAGCGGATCGGGGCGCGGATGGATCTACAGCATCGTACGGTATCGGGCCCTGAACGTGGTGCGTGGTCGTGAACGGGAAACCCAGGTCGATGAGGAAATGCTGGAATCCATGGATGCGGCGCAACTTGATCACCTACCCGATGCATTCATGAACAGCCACGATCTCGGACGCTTGCATGACTGCCTTGCCGCATTGGACACCTCCCGGCGCAACAGCCTGTTGTATGCCTATGTGGACGGCTGCAGCCACCGGGAGATCGCCGAGCGGCTCAAGTCGCCCATCGGCACGGTCAAGGCATGGATACGCCGCGGCCTGATGACATTGCGGGAGTGCATGGGATGAATGGCTCCAACGAAACGCACGATGACTTGAACGCGCTCGCGGGCGAATATGTGCTCGGTACGCTGGACGCCGCACAACGCCACGACGTCGAAGCCCGGCTGGCACATGATGCCGAATTGCAAACAGCCGTCCACGCATGGGAAGAAAGACTGGCCGCACTCAATACGATCCCAGACGAACAGCCTTTACCAACCGATCTCTGGCCACGCATCCAGCGCAGTATTGCGCCCGCTGTCCACACCGCATCGCGCTGGTATCGTTGGTGGAATGACCTGCGGCTCTGGCGCGGTCTGACGACCGGTGGTTTTGCGACGGCTGCTCTGCTATTTGCCTTGCTCATCATGCGTCCCGCTGTAGACGCACCAAACTATATGGTCGTGTTGGTGCCGCCACAAGGGCAGCACCCCGGATACGTGATTCAAGCCAGCATGAACAAGCACATCACATTGACACCATTAGGCAGCGAACAGGTCCCGGCCCAAAAATCACTTCAATTCTGGACCAAGGACGATAGTTGGAGTGCGCCCGTGTCGCTTGGTCTTGTGCAACCGGGTCAGAGAGAGAGCTTCGCGCTCGACCATCTGCCGCCATTGCAGTCCAATCAGCTGTTCGAGATCACGCTGGAACCTGAAAACGGTTCACCAACCGGCAGACCTACCGGGCCCATTCTTTACATTGGGCGGGCAGTGAAAGTTCCTTCTTGAACCGTCAGCGCGCCGTCGGGCGCCGCACGGCACGGACTTTTCCACTTGTTCCGCCGCCGCAGTAAAAGAGATCTGCCCCGTTGGATTCAAGCCCGCTGACAGCGGTGTCGTGCGGCATCTCCAGCCGTTCCAGTACGGCATCGCTCTGCGCGTCAATCCGCCGGATATCGCTCTCGTCCCCTTCCCATGTCCCGTGCCACAGTTCACCATCAACCCAGGTCACGCCGGTGACGTAACGGTTGGATTCGATGCTGCGGATGATTGCGCCGGTCGATGGATCGACCTGGTGGATCTTGCGATCGCGGTACTGGCCCACCCACAAACTGCCTTCGGCCCAGGTTAGTCCCGAATCGCACCCATGGCCTGGGGCGGAAATCGACAACACCACGCTGCCGGTGGCGGGATCGATTTTGTCGATGCGCTCCTCCGCGATTTGATAGAGGTAGGTGCCGTCGAAGGCGGTGCCGGCGTCGCAGGCACACTCCAGCGTACGCGTAACCTCGCCGCTTTCGGGATCGAAGGCGACCAGCTTTGCCCCTGTGGCGGCCCAGACGCGCTGGCCATCGAAGGTCACGCCGTGAATGGAATCGGTGCCGGCCAAGGGGCCGTATTCGCGCACGATTTCAGCTGTACTCGCCATGCTTCGGGGTTTCTCTTTGCGTGTCATTTGATTCATGGTTGGCTCCTGGTAATGCGCCTTTAATAGGCGCCGTAAGGCAACCTTATTCCATCTGGCGCGCAGCCGGGAGTAACAAAACTGTCGTGAATCTCGCCAGCGGGGGCGACAGCCAGCGTCGTGTCCGCGCTCTCCCGATGGATCGCGCCTGTCCGGCGGCTTCAAGCTCGACGAGCGCTCGCTGGACGGTGCGCTGGCTGGCCCCCAAGGCCAGTGCTAGAGCCGATGTCGACCAGGCTGCACCGTCGCAAAGCAGCGCAATTAGGGACGCCTGATCGCCGTCGATGGGCGGCGTCAGCACGGCAACGGCGCGTCCGTCCAGCGGCTTCAGAACAAAGCCGCGTGCGGTTGCCTCGATACGCGCCAGCGCTGTGACAAGCGCGCGTAGACGACTGATTTCAACTCTAAGGCGCGCCCGGTGCGACTCGTTGGGATGGTGGCTGCGGAATGCGCGGGCGATCAAGGCGTCCCGATCGACATCGTCCGGCCATGCCTCGGCCAAAGCGCGCGCGAGCGCAAACAGTACCGGTCGCCGTACCAGCGGCCGCCATGTCGGGCCGGCATTCAAGCCCCGGCGGCAGGCGTCGACCACCAGGGTATCGGAGGCCAGGAGGGTTGCGACCTCGTCCAGGCGCAGCGTCTGTTCACCGCCCGGAACGAGCAACCGGGCGGCGGGGCGATCGAGCGTAACCCGCGCGTTCGCCACCTCGGCCAAGAGCGCCGGCACGTCTACGCGAACGGCGGCCTCGTGCGCGCGGCCCAGCGCCGCCCGTGCCGAATCGATGCTCAAGGAGCGCAGCGACAGTTCGGCCGCGGCCAGTTCTGCGACTGCCGCGAGGGATGGCGACAAGCCACGCCTATCGAGCTGCGCCAGTGCTATCCCGGCTTTGTCGAGGCGGCCAAGCAGCAAGAGGCGGCGCGCCACGATAAGCCGTGCCTGCAGCACGTTGGCGTGATCGGCGTGCGCCTCGAGCGTGGCCAAGGCTGCCGCCAATGGGCGCGGCGAACTGCCCAGGTCGCGCATGGCAAGCGTCACCTCGGCCTCTGCCACAACACAGCGCGCACGGGCGAGCTTTTCGTGGGAGCCGAAGCCGCGACCGGCGCGCCGAAGAAGCTCACGGGCGCGCGGGTACTCGCCCAGTTGAGCCATGGCGATGCCACGCAAGGCCAGCGCCGGCGGGTCGTCGCGCAAGGCAATCCGCTTCAAGGCGCCCAGCGGGTCGCCAGCGGCGAGGGCACGCGCGGAAGCGGCAATCAGGGAGTCCATGACGACAGAATACACCGCCGCAGGTTGAGTTTTTTGAGCGTTGGCGTTCCGTAAGAGTTCGTCGCGGCGGCGGTGAGCGATGGCAAATTTCGGCCAGAAGCAGACATCACTTGTCGCGCCTGCAATGACTGCTTTTGGCCTATTGTGTTGAAAAACTCGGCATGAGTGGATCTCATAGAGGTCGACGAAGCGTATTCGACCCAGACCTGCTCGAGTCGTGGCCAACGGCCACAATCGAGGCCGAGCGGTATCGCAGGTCTTGGAATAAGGGAGTGGCAATGCGACGCATGCCCCCAGAAATTAACCCGAGTGGGCGCGCTTGCCGGGATTTTTCTTGTAGTGGGTATGCGAGCCACGCTCCTGGCTCACACGTTGGCCGCGGACTTTTGTAACGGTCACGCCCTTGGGAGCGACGGGAGGGGGAGTGCGCTTGCGGTCGGCTTCAGTAACGATTTTGTTGCCCATGGAAATCTCTCTAGTTTGGTTAAGCTTGCTATTGTTCCACATTCGCTCGGTTTATTCTTGGCAGCAGGAAACAGGCAGAGGATATGCCCGGCAATGCCTTAATTTGCATAGGCATTGCTGAACGGTTGGATCATCACGGATAACCTGTCGCCTAAGCCAGCATAGCAGGCGTTGACCAGGCCGGCTCGAACGGCTGCATAGGGGTCGTTTACTGCCCGGGCGCTATGTCGAAAGCAATTACAGTACCTTTTTTGTAGTTTGTTATACGAAGGCCTGGGCGCACATCGTTTCGTGCAGTACCGCGCGCAGGAAAGGTGCGTAGGCTCTCGCAATAGCTGACGATGGACTCTGGCGTGAAGACAACCCGATAGCTCATCGGGTCTTTGCGTGCTCAGCGGCCAGACGAACGCGTACCTGATCTGCCGTGACAGCCCGTGTCGGATCTGTCTTTAGTGCATCGTACGCTGGGCCAACCTGACTGTGTAGCCAGTTTTCCACCGCACAATCTCTGGCTATGAGTGCCCTCAGGCCGTCGCGGATAACTTCGCTCTCGCTGGCATATTCGCCTGCGCGCACCTTAGCTTTTACTGTATCCGCCATGTCGTTGGGATACTGACCATAAGCCGCGCCCTCCTCACGACAACAGACCGAGCCGAAAGCCGGCCAGGTCCGCAAGAGCAGACTGACTCTAGCCCGAATGGCACTTACTTAGGCCGCTGCGGGCGCCCGTAGCGAATGATGTCGTCGCGCGCGAGGTCACGCGGCTTCTTCAGCCATGGGTAGGATTTTGGCCTTCGTTTTCGCTGTCGCGGCTCGATGCGG
>NZ_PDNW01000041.1 GCF_002849655.1 Pollutimonas subterranea | reverse complement strand
TTAGGTGGCATCATTTTCCTGACGATTTGCTCTTTGAGCTCAGGGCTATAGGCGGACATGAAAACACTCCAACCGCCCCCTCATCTATTAGGTTCAAGTGACCGGACATCTATTGTGACAGAGGGGGAACGTGAGCGCCAACAGCAAGGGCTTGGGTAGGCTTTTCGAGCATGGCATGATAGCTGGCCGGTTTAAATTTCAATTCTCCGCCTGCTGGGATCGAAATTTCGTGAGCCATGCTCATTTTGCTCTGGCCGTCCTCATTGGTCGTTTGATGTAATGATACCTGGCCGAACGCGGGTATCGCCAAGCTGGTTAGTTTTGCGTCACTTGAGCCAGTGTTTTTTATGACAAAGTAGCCCGCAGAAGGTATTGGCTTCGGTAATGAACGAATCCAGCAGCCTGAAACTGCTAACGTTTTAGACACAGATGCTTTATTGTCTGGGCCCGTATCGGCGTGTTGAGTTGTCTTGGATTGATCTTGCGCGGACACAGGAGCAACATGTTCACCGTGAACGTTTGCTGCGTAGGCAGTCGAAGAGCCGTAAAGCATTAAAATACCAAAAACTACTTTTTTCATGATGCTACCTTCGTGTTATTCGACAATGGGAAAGGGCTTTAATGAACGGAGCGCATCTGCCCGTTGCATAGACGAGGCACGTACTATTAAGACAACAAGTGTTGTGCGCCTTAGGTGAGAAGCAGGCGGAACTGTTCGACCTCTTGGTGCCCTCTCCCACGCCCTATTAATTTACGTTAGCGGGAAAATATTCATTTTCAACGTACAGCCTGTCTACTTTTAATGGGTTAATCGGTTGATCGTCTATTCGGACTTCATAATGCAAGCTATTGCCGGTCACCATTCCGGTTGATCCCACATATCCGATGGTTTTGCCTTTCAACACCGTAACGCCTTTTTTTAAACCATGGGCGAATCGACTTTGGTGAGCATAGACCGTGGAAAAGTTAGCAGCATGCTCGACAATAATGACTTTTCCGTAGCCCTTTTGTCGGCCAATAAATGCAATAGTGCCGTCTGCCGTTGTTCTGATAGGCGTGCCCTTGGGCGCTGAATAATCAACTCCACTATGGGCTATGGGTTTGTTGAGAACGGGGTGGAGGCGTAAACCAAAATTAGAACTTATTTTTGTTTGAACTCCTTTAATTGGAGTAGGGAGGAATGATTTACGAAGCCGCTCTACCCGTGGAACTTCGGCGATAGCATTCGCTTCATGAAACCGAAATTGCTCATTGATAACGGAGAAGCTCAATACCTCGGCAAACGCGTTTGAAGCCATAAAAGTGCTTGTTGATAACAGAATCATGCCTGCGGCGCGCAAGGGGTTTTGTTGAGTGATGGCTGTTAAAAATGTTTTATTCCAAGACATGAGTTTGAATTTTTCTTAATATTAGATTGTGCCTTTGTGCAACGTGCAACGAGGGCCTTTTATGAATAAATAGGATAAAAGTACTGGATCATTGCAGAAGCTATATAGCTTGCTTCATTTCGTTTCGCGGGAAAGTAAAGGACGAGAGGGTAAGGAAAATAGCGCCACCGACCACTAACACGTCGGCCAGATTGAAAGCAGGCCAATGCCATAGTCCCCAGTGAAAATCAAGGTAGTCTACGACAGCGCCTAAACGCACTCGGTCTATGACATTGCCCAGGGCGCCGGCGACGATCGAAACATACGATGCCGTTACCAATCGACTCGTGACTCCGCGCTGCAGCGAGAATAACAGTATGGTGCTCACCAGCAGCCCCACAGCGCTGAAAAAATACCGTTGCCATCCACTTGCGTCAGCCAAAAAAGAAAAGGCGGCGCCCGGGTTTAAAACGTGAGTCCAAGTTAAACCATGGCGTGATTTGAATACTCGCATAAAGCGGCAGGGTGGCTGATACCGCCTGTTTAATGGCCTGGTCGAGTGCAGTTAAGCTCACCGCCAGCAGGCACCACAGCCACCAATGTGATTTGGACGAAAATTGGTGTGCCATCCTGAGCCTAACCGGTCGAACGTTCGTAATCGGCCCTGGGCTCGTCGGCGGGAGCCGGGCGCGCGCTTGCCTTCTTGCCGCTGCGCAATAAGCGCAAGCCATTCGCTACGACTAGTAGGCTGGCACCCATATCTGCAAAGACGGCCATCCACATGGTCGCCCCGCTAAAAATGGCAAGATAGAAAAACACGACCTTGATGCCGATTGCGAAGCTTATGTTTTGCCATAGCACTGCATGGGTTTTGCGTGATAGCTCCACTGTTGTCGCAATGCGATGCAAGTCGTCGTTCATAATGACGACATCGGCTGCTTCCATGGCGATATCCGTACCGGCGGCCCCCATGGCAAAACCAATGTCGGCTTGAGCCAGCGCAGGCGCGTCGTTAATACCGTCGCCTGTCATCCCGGTTAAGCCATAATGCTTTTGCATTTCCTGGATTGCGGCGAGCTTGTCTTGCGGTAAGAGATTGCCACGCACATCCTCGATACCGGCTTGGTGGCCAATAGTTCTGGCTGTCGCACTATTGTCGCCCGTTAACATGACGGATGTGACCCCCAGCGCCTTAAGGTCTGCAATAGCCGCCCGCGAGGATGCCTTAATCGTATCGGCAACGGCAAAAAGGGCTAGCACCGTCTCGTTGGAGGCCAGTAGCGTAACGGTCCGTCCGGCTTCCTCATGGATTTTAAGAAGCGCCTCGAGTTCGGCGCTACATTGCTCGCGTTCTTCAATCAAGCGGTGGTTGCCCAGCACGTAGTCCTCGCCCGCCACGGCGCCTTTGACTCCGCGGCCAGGCAGCGCCTCAAAGGCATCCACATCGTGTGTGGACAGGTTCAACCCCACCGTGATGGCTTTGGATACGGGGTGATCTGAGCGACTGGCCAAGCTGGCGGCTATTGCAGCCACATGCTGTTTGGAAACATTAGGGGAGATTACTTCCCATTCGACCAATTCCGGCTTGCCTGAGGTGATCGTGCCGGTCTTATCCAGCGCAACGGCCTTGAGTTTGCGCGCCTCTTCAAGATAGGTGCCACCCTTGATCAGAATTCCTCGACGGGCTGCCGCAGCCAAACCGCTGACAACCGTTACGGGCGTAGAGATGACCAGCGCGCACGGGCAGGCAATGACCAACAAGACCAATGCCTTATAGATGGCTTGCAACCAAGTCCAATCAAAGAGCAGGGGGCCGGCTAACGCCACGGCAAGCGCCATGACGAAAACTGCAGGCGTATAGATTGCGGAAAATTTATCGACGAAACGTTGTGTGGGAGCGCGGCTACCCTGTGCCTGTTCCACAGCATGAATGATTCGGGCCAGCGTCGAATCGCTCGCCACAGCGGTGACCTCAAACTCCAGGGAGCCAGACTCATTAATAGTGCCGGCAAACACAGGGTCACCGATGGTTTTTTCAACGGGGATGCTTTCGCCTGTCACAGGGGCTTGATTGATCGCACTTGCGCCCGCCGTGACGGTGCCGTCTAAGGCCACCCGTTCACCTGGCTTGATACGCACGATTGTACCGAGCGAGACATCCTTGGCTGGCATCACGTGCCAATTACCGCCCGTCTGGCGAACCTCGGCCGTTTCTGGCGCAAGGTCCAGAAGACCCTTAATCGCATTTCGTGCCCGATCCACGGCGCGAGCCTCGATTAATTCAGCGATAGCATACAAGGCCATGACCATGGCGGCTTCGGCCCATTGGCCGATTAAGAAGGCTCCTGTGACTGCGACGGTCATCAAGGCGTTAATGTTAAGCTTGCCGTGGCGAAGAGCAAAAAAGCCCTTCATGTAAGTATCGAGTCCGGCCAGCCAAATCCCGATAACGGCTATCACCATTCCAGCGATTTGCCAGGGCTGGGTGTCGGGAGCGAGAAACGAAAGACTCTCCGCTCCGAAGGCAAAAACGAGCGCAAAAACCAAGCGGGTAATGCCGCTCGAAAATCCGTGCTCCTGGTCACTGTGCGCCCCGGAGCCGTCACCACTGTCGCCTGGTTTTGATATTTCTTTCGGATCAAAACCGATTTTGCGTATCGCGGTCAAAGCCAACGGCAACACGTCAGTTGGTGCATCGATAACCAATGTGCGCGCGCCAAGCTGAAAGCCCAAGCTACGGATACCAGTAACCGGTTCGAGCGCGCGACGAATTTCAGACTCTTCAGCGGAGCAGTCCATGGTGGCAATGCGATAAGCAGTCGCGGAACCGTTTTTCCGTGGCATCTGCGGCGGATCAGTGGGTTGGCTAGTGTGGCCGTGTGCGTGACCGCAACACGATGCGATCGTTTTGTCGAGGGTTGGCTGAGGATTTTTCATAGTGGATTTCCTTTGATGCCGCTATTAGAAACCCTGCAGTGGCTTTAGGGTCAAGTGTTTTTTGATTCTCTTATCATCTATCGCCGTCGCGTCAACTAGCGGGGACAGTAGTTGCTAGAATGCTGCTGACTTGGAGAGGTAGTCGTTACCAAGCCCGAGGCCCTAGATCTGGTGGCTTACTTGCAAGGCCTGGATCGCACCTATACCGTGCTTTCGGCGGAAGAGGCCGAATGGGCGGCCAGTCGTCTGGCTCCTGAGCGCCTGGCTCAAGAAC
Organism: Pollutimonas subterranea; assembly: GCF_002849655.1. GTDB lineage: Bacteria > Pseudomonadota > Gammaproteobacteria > Burkholderiales > Burkholderiaceae_B > Pollutimonas > Pollutimonas subterranea. The sequence goes on along the minus strand of NZ_PDNW01000041.1, from coordinate 3,344 downwards.
CTGCCGAGAAGATGACCGACCCTAACGAATCAGGAAAAAACGATGAGACCAAAACAAACCCGTAGTTGTGAGAATGCCGATCCCAAGGAACTGTATAACCCGGTACCGCGTGTATTTCTGGATCTGATCATTGGTCTTGTCGCATGGGCGATTTTTATATTCTCAATGCCGATCCCACTGGGGTTGCGTCGCTAGGCGACCGTCGAGTCCCCGTAACCCACGCGGCGGTGCTGGCGGCGATGAGGGAAGCGTAGTCGACGGACGTCAAATTTATACCACTACCTGTCAGGCTTGTCATCAGGCAACCGGGCAGGGTTTGCCTGGCGTCTTTCCGCCATTGGCGGGCGCGTTCTGGGTTACGGGCGACGTCAATATTCCCGCGCAGATTGTGCTGCACGGCTTGACCGGGCCTATCGAGGTTGCCGGCACCACTTACAACGGGGCCATGCCGGGTTTCGGTACGCAGTTGAACGATGCGCAAATCGCGGCCGTTCTTACCTTTATCCGGGCGGAGTGGGGCAACGACAGTCCTGCTGTCGAAACGGCAACGATTGAAGCCGCGCACGCAGCGACGGCATTCCAAGCTGAGCCTTGGGGCGATGTCGCCGACGTCCCCGCCACTGATGCGGGCACTGCTTCCGCGGCAGAACAGTCGTGACACACGGCGCCGTCAGGACGCTGGTGGCTATCTTCGCCCTGATCGCGTTGGGGCTGCTGGCGTTTGGCGGGGTGACGCGCGGATTCACCGCAATCACCGCCGATGGAGTGCGCCGGATCGACCTAGAGCACGCGCCGCGAACCTTGCCGGTCCTATCCATGATTGACCAGACGGGCGAGAACCCTGTCGCTGGCCGATTATGGCAGCGCGTCCGGTTATACGACCTTTGTCATGTTGCTCTACACCAGTTGCGACACCATCTGCCGTACAAGTGCATCGGGACTGGCGTTTTTGTAGCAGGAAGTACGGAACCGGGGCCTTGAAGGCCGTGTGCGTTTGCTGACGCTCAGCTTCGATCCGTTCAACGATACGCCTGCGGTGTTGGCCAAGCATGCCCGCAGCCTGGGGGCCGACGCATCGCTGTGGCGCTCGTCAACGGTCGTCAGTCCTTTCGACCTGGAACCCATGCTCAAGTTGTTCGACATTGTGATTATTCCTGATGGCCTGGGCGGGTACTCGCACAATGCTGCGCTATTTCGTATTGACGAGCGCGGAAAGTTGATCAAAGCGTACGATGTCGATCGGGCTGACCTGGCATTCGCCGACTATTTATATAATAAGGCGGCGCCGTAGCCCATGCGCTTGATTACTCCTCGCTATATTGCATGGTTCCCTGGCGTGCTGCTTGTGGCGGCAGCCGTGTTGCAGCCATGGCTCGCCATATGGGGCTGGAGTTTCCGCTTCTGTTTGTCATAGGCTGGTTGACCACCTTGGCGGCGGGTCCGCGTCTTGTGCGGCTGATTGAGCCCTGGACCGCAAAGGGACTTACCGCGCTTGTGTTTACGGCATTGGTGATCGCGTTTTGGATGGTGCCTGCCGCGCTCGATCTGGCCGTCCTCCATACAGGCGTGGCTTTAGTTAAGGTTCTTAGCTGGCTTGTCGCCGGAATGCTGCTGGAAGTCTCGTGGCGCCAGGCGGGCGTGGTGATTCAGGCATTTTTTATTTTCAACTGGTGCTGGATGACGGTTGCCGTGGGCCTCATTTATCAGGAAGCCCCACAGCAATTGTGCAGCGTTTATCTAGTTGACGATCAATGGAATGCAGGAGCTTTCATGGTTTTTTGGGCCGTGGCTGTATTTATACTCTGGTTGCCCGGAGCGATTAAATCGAGCAACTTGCTCGGCGATAGCGACGACTCATCCAAAACGCCGCGCACAAATTAGGTGCATCTATTAAGCGTACTTTGTTACTTAAAGGTGCACGATCTCGTTCTTGCAAGTGAGGAGACTTAGTCCTGCACCTGGCAACAACCAAGTGCTATAGGTATGGCTGCTCTTCTAGCGATCAAATAGCGGCCGTCGATACTCCCAGACCGAGCTAGTCCAGCCCTGATCGCATCGATCTTGGTTTTCACAGCAATTTGGTGCTGATTACGCGAAGTCCCATGCTGTTATCTGTAATTCGCTAAATTGCCATCCTGTGGATGGGTAACGTAGTAGCTGTTCTCTCACCCTTGCTGGCGCATACTTTCGACGCAAAATGGAGCAGGTCGTCTTGCGTTAGTTGCTATTGGTATACGAATACCCTATAGTTACTCTATGGTTTTATTAACTGAGATTAAGATGAATATCAAGATTGGCGAACTGGCCAAGCGCACGGAATGTCAGGCCGAGACCATTCGTTATTATGAAAAGGAAGGCCTGTTACCTGAACCCTCTCGCAGTAGCGGTAATTATCGTTTGTATAGTGAAGAGCATGTTGAACGTCTACGATTCATCCGGCACTGTCGTACGCTCGATATGGCGTTAGAGGATGTACGTGCCTTACTGAAATACCGCGACAAGCCGGAGGAGGACTGCGGTGATGTCAATGCTTTGTTAGATGAGCATATCCATGCGGTGGAAGTGCGCGTCAAAGAATTGATGCAGTTAAAGGGGCATCTGACGATTTTGCGCGAAAAATGCACAAGCGCGAAGCCGACAGAATCGTGCGGGATATTACAGGCGTTGTCGGATTGCTCCTGCCATGTTTAAAAACGTAATTTTTGACTTTATGTCGAGCGTGTAAGCTATCCCGCAAGTGCCTCGTTTGCTGGGCTACTTCGGCACGATGGGAGCTGACTCGCTCGTTTAACCTTGGCTGATTTTCATGGTCGTGTCATATTGCTCAATCTATGGGCGACCTGGTGCCCTCCGCGTCGAGAGGAGATGCCATCGCTGGACCGGTTAAATGCCAAGCGTGGCGGTCCAGACTTTGAAGTCGTTGCGCTTTCGATTGATCGAGATCCCGATTTAGTCAAGCCGTTCTATCAGGATTTTGGCATTCGAACGTTAAAGCATTACGTTGACCCGACGACAAAAGTCTCAGATACATTGCGTGCACCGGGCGTGCCAACAACGCTATTAATTGACCAAGAGGGCCGAGAAATAGGCCGGGCAATGGGGCCCGCCGCCTGGGATGGCCCGCAAGTTGAAGCCTTGATTGATGGCGCACTACTGTATCCCTCTGTTCGGGATTCAAAGTGATGAGCAATGACATTGGAACCGATTTTTTCCTGGGTGGGTATTCCGGCCTATCGTGACCAGTGATTCCGGTCTATCGTGACCGGCTATTCTGGTCCATCGTGACCGCCCATTCCGGTCTATCGTGACCGATTTCCGGGGCCACCGGAATCGGCGGTCACGAT
>NZ_PDNW01000040.1 GCF_002849655.1 Pollutimonas subterranea | reverse complement strand
CCGCATCGAGCCGCGACAGCGAAAACGAAGGCCAAAATCCTACCCATGGCTGAAGAAGCCGCGTGACCTCGCGCGCGACGACATCATTCGCTACGGGCGCCCGCAGCGGCCTAAGTAAGTGCCATTCGTTCTAAAGATAGGTGCCATGCAATATCGCGCCTGCGATGTCGCGTAGCTCCAATGCGTGACCGGAAATAAAAAGGTCGACTGGGCGCTCCTCTCTCCGAAATGATTTTTTAAACAACCAATCAGCTTGATCCGCAACCGTGGGAAGCAAATCGTCAAGTATTTTGGATAGCTCCGGATCTTGGCTACGGATGATCGTCACTGCGGCACAGCGGGCATCTGCCGCCCTGGCCTCTAAGGCGTTCGCCTCTAATATCAGTTGTTTCAGGGGCTTTTGATTGTCCATTTTTAATTCCCCCGTTAGGTTCAGCTCGATTCAACAAAGTATTTAAGGTCGACGGTGTGGGCGCCACCGTAAAAGTGTACTCGGTCGTTAAGGGCGCGGCCAGCATCCTGCAAGGTCTCGAACCAGCGTCGATATTTGATGCTAGTCATGGGCGACGAGGCCTTCGCGTAGTTGCCTTGAATGCTTGTGCTTTCGTCAGAAGCTCTTGTGATGCCTCAAACTGGCGGCGCCAGTCTTCTGCCTGGCTACGCAATAGCACCGCTTGGGCATTGAACTCGTTTAATCGGGCTTGCAGTTCTTGGCTATCAACATTAGTGCGTTCTAAGTTTGCCGTCACCGTCTGTAGAGCGCCTTCCAATTGACCATTTTTCTGGCGGGTATCGCCCAGCGTTTGCTGAAGCAAAGTGAGCTCGCGTCGATGATCATCGGTGGCGCGGCGCGATATGGTGGTAAGCGCCTCGAGTTCTTTTTGAAGCCGTGCTGCGGTGGTGCGCTCGCGGTCTATTTCCAGCAGCATACGCTTTTCGGTAGATCTGGAGCGCTCCTCGGCCAGCTCTATGGCAGCCCGCAGCTTGTCGAGCTCAACAGTGAATTGGTGATGTGATTGCTCAAGCTGGCGCTGCAATGTTGTATTTTCAAGCTTGGCCTCATCGAGTGTGGTGAGCAATGAAGCGCGGGTTGCCTCCGCGGCGGCAAGGGCTTCGCGCAGAGCACCAATTTGTGTTCCCGCTTGGTCAAGTTCGCTCCTGACGTTGTGGGCCTCGTTGCGGGTCGCATCCCGATCGGCTTCCGTGGCGGTAACGGCAGCCTTTGCTTGGAGCACCGCTTCCTGAGCTTCAACACGATACGCCGTTAGTGACTCCTGGGCTGCCGCCTGGGCGTTTGTCCATAGCGTGGCAACGAGTTCCCCGGCCACTCTCTTCAATGCATCGGGCAAGTCGGGATGCTCAATCCGAGTGCGGCTTTTTTCTCGCAGATCCTCCCAAAACTTGGACAACGCCTCGGCCGGCGCACTCATGCTGCCTTTACGTACCAACTGATAGAGCTTGTTGGCCGTCGGCGTTACCCCATACCGAAAGAACAGCAGCGCACAGACCTCCCGATAGAGTCCCTGGGTTTGGGTGAAGCGCTCGCGCAGCGCCTCGATATCGCGCGAAAGCGCCGCATCATCGATCATAGGGGCAGTCATTGAAATTTTCCTCGTATCTTTCAATAATAATACAACGTAATACGTTGTGAATAATACTCCCCTTCTGCATAATTTGACATTACTGTTATAATGTCAAATTATTTGGATAGTGGTTGCCTGCTGAATACGTCGAGTCCATCATGCCGCTTAATAGTGAATTTTCCGCAGCGCTTATTCCGCTCTCGCCTTTCGAGGGCGTGCGCGTTTTGCCGGAGTTCGATGGCCGCGCCGGCACGAACCGGGCCATGGGCAATCGACCGCAGATCGCGGCCACCACCGATGTCGATGCCATCACCGCCTGGTTAGCGCGGTTTATCGAGTCTCCCAATACCTTTACAAGCTACCGTAAGGAGGCCGAGCGCCTGCTGCTATGGGCAACTCTGGCTTTACAAAAGCCGGTGTCCTCACTGACACATGAGGACTTGCTGGCGTATCAGCACTTTTTGAGTGATCCCCAGCCCAAAGCCCAATGGGTAATGCGCTCTGGGCGCAAAGTGGAGCGCGCGCACGTCGATTGGCGCCCCTTCGCCGGTCCCTTGGCACCGGCGAGCCGACGCCAAGCCATCATAATCTTGAACTCCATGTTTGCTTGGCTGGTGACAGCCGGCTACCTGGCCGGCAATCCCTTGTCGCTCTCGCGCCAGCGAGCCCGTAAAGCTAAGCCGCGGGTGACACGTTATCTGGAGGATGAGACCTGGAGCGAAGTAAAAATGGCGATTGATGCCCTACCGCGCGAGTCCGACCGCGAACGTGAGCACTATTTTCGGCGGCGCTGGCTGTTTTCCTTGCTCTACCTGTGCGGATTGCGCATTTCAGAAGTGACACAGAACAGCATGGGCGGTTTCTTTTGCCGACGCGATAAGGACGGTGAAGAGCGCTGGTGGCTTGAAGTCACTGGGAAGGGCGAGAAGACGCGGATCATTCCGGCCACGCACGAGCTCATGATGGAGCTGGCGCGCTATCGGCGCGAAAAGGGCTTAGTGCCCTTCCCTAGCTCCGATGAAACCACCCCGCTGTTGCTGCCGATCGGCAACCAAACCCGCACCCTCACCCGTGCGGCCGTCCACACTATCGTCAAGCAAGTCTTTAAAAGCGCGGCTGACCGGATCCGGGCGCGCGGCGGCGATGAGGAATGGAAAGCACAGCGCGTTGAACAAGCCTCGGCCCATTGGCTGCGGCACACGGCCGGCTCCAACATGGCCAATAACAATGTGGATTTGCGCCATGTGCGGGATAACCTGGGGCATGAGTCCATTAGCACGACCAATACCTACCTACACTCTTCAGACGATGCGCGACACCGCGAGACCGAGGAACATCACAAAATCGGGTGGTAATTATGAACTTGATAGCAACATCACGGTCTTCACTAAGAGTTCATCACACCGTCGCCGTAGTTAATACATGCCATCGGTCAAGTGCCAAGTTGATCAGGCCAGGCGTTGCTAAATCGAGGTCATGGCGCCTCTACACTGGGGGCCATATTTGGCCAATTGTGATCGTATGTCGATAGCCACCGGGTTGCGAGGTCCTGGACATCAGAGATTAAATCAAACGGGTAGCGTGCCAGCCAGTCATAGCGAATTGTGTGGCTATACTTTTGCTGCCACTACGAACCAACCCATGCTTGGTTTGCGGCGTTGTTGAAGTAAAAGCAAATTTTCGCCCTATCCACCAACCCGGCTCATTTCAACTCGAGGGTGATACGATAGCGGAGCAAAGCCTCGGATTTCTGAATATCTGTCCGTCCTTCTGGTCCATTCCGATGTAATCGTATGGCGTAAAGTCTCGTCACTTTCTGATTCGCGCAATAAGGCACGTAAATCCACGCCCTTTTGTCCAAACAGACATAGGTAGAATCGGCCGTCTGCCGCTATCCGCGCCCGGGAGCAGGCCCCGCAAAAGGGCTGTGTCACGCTGGAAATCACACCGATTTCACCCTGCCCATCCAGATATCGCCAGCGTTTAGCAACTTCTCCCTTGGCGGAGGGCGATACGGCCTCCATCGGGAAGTGCTGATGAAGCAGCCTGACAATATCGGATGAAGGATATACCGCATTCCTTTTCCATTGATTGGTATTGCCCACATCCATAAATTCTATAAAACGCAGAATGTGGCCAGTGCCACGAAAGTGCCTTGCCATAGGCAGAATCTGGTCATCATTGACGCCGCGCTTGACCACCATGTTGATTTTTATAGATGCGATACCTAAGCGACTTGCAGCCTCAATACCGTGTAGCACGTCATCGACGGTCCAGTCAGCATCCGTCATCCTCTGGAATACGGCGTTATCTATCGCATCCAAGCTTACGTTCAAGCGCTTGACACCTGCTAGTGCAAGGCTTTGTGCTTTACGCGCCAGCAGAGCCCCATTCGTGGTCAGTGAAACATCTACCGGCCGCCCGTCGGGTGTGGTAAGCGCTACGAGTTTGGCTGCCAGTATATCGACGTCTTTACGCAGTAATGGCTCGCCTCCTGTGATACGAATTTTTCTTACGCCTAAACCTACGAATATTTTTGCAGCCCGCTCGATCTCTTCATGACTCAATAACTCGCTTCGCGGCAGGAACTGAAAATCTTTACCGAACGAAGCTCGGGGCATGCAATATGTACACCGAAAATTACATCGGTCGGTGACTGATATACGTAAGTCACGCAACGGCCTCGCATGCTGGTCCAATACGTTAGATTCCAGTGCGGCCATATGGCCTTTGACTGAGACCGGCACAGACACAACGCGAGGATGATGCAGTAAGTATTCGTTCATGCTTGGGCTTTATCGTTTTTTTTGAAAAGCCCGCTTTAGACGGTCATAAAGCGGGGTCTTATACGTCCGATTGGAGAGTTCCTTCCTTATGCGGGATTAGTAGGCATCGCAAATCTACGATCTTTAAAGCTCACCGTCTTTTTGAATTCATCCATACTGCCGGCCTTGCGGATGTTGCCCCATGTACCCTTGTAGTAAGGGATCACATTGCGATCGGTCCAATCCGTCGTGACGTCGCCTTGGATGCCGTTTACATAACCGAAAAGCATGAAAGTCTGGCCTCGCTTGATTTGCGAGACCGGATATACCATTGCATAGGTCGAACCGAAGTCGTTATAGACCTCGACAATATCGCTTGCCTCTACGCCGAGTTCGCGGCAATCATCAGGATGGATCTCGATGTAGGCCATGGGATAACGCTCTTGGGCGAAGCTGTTGTATTGATCGTGATACGCGGTCTGCCATATCTCGTTGTTTCGCCCATTATTAAGCCAAAACTTATATTTCTTCTTTTGCGCAGCAACGATTTCAGGCAAGCCATTCCACGGCGCAGGTAGGAAGTGAGCCTTACCGTCATCGGTGTCAAATTTTGAGTCGGTGTAGAGCATCTCTGTGCCCACGAGCTTGCCATCCGTGTAGGACTTAACAGGAAGCTGCACCCCATTATTACCCGTGGCGCGCAAGCGCTCATAGGTAACCAGATGACCCGAATCGCCTCCTTGGCTATCTATCTTAGGCGCCCCAGGTTGACCGGCGCGCCGGAATCCATCATCAAAGGCGTCTTCTTCTGTCTTCCACTCAAAGCCGTTGAAACGCTCGGCCATTGCCGTGTTGCCCTCTTTCTCGTAAAGCGCACGTATCGTAGTGGCGATCTTTGCTGCAATGAGGCAATCGGCCATCGCCGAGCCCGGAGGATCCATAAACTTCTCGGACAAGCGAATTCGCCGCTCTCCATTCATGGACGTAAGGTTGATCTCTCCGGGATGTGCCGCCGGCAGCAATAGATGGGCGGCCTCAGCAAGCTTGGTGGGATAAAGATTGATGCTCGCGACAAACAGCCCCCCTTTCTCGGTTGCCTGATAAATGATATCAACCATCTCTTCGTTAGTGGCGCCCCGCGCCTTTTGCATCGCCTCTTTGACAATGGCCGACCGCTTTAGTATCGCTTCTCGCAAGGCCTGAGCGTCGTTGCTTGTTTGGAAATTATTGCAACCCCACCAGGTCATCATGCGACCTCGTCCCTGAATCAGTTCCTTGTCGATATATATCTTTGATTGTCCGGGGTATGGCGGGCGGGTGTAGCCTTCCTGGTGCCCGCCCATGCGCACGCAGCCCGTGCCGCGACGGCCGACGTTATGGGTAGCGATAACTAGGCCGAGCAGTGCCGACTGAATCACGTAATTATCATTGCCCCAAATGATGCCTTTTTCATAAGCATGCATGGTGCGCGGCATCTGACCCGTTTTCTTAGGTTTGTAAGACCATTCTGCCGCTTTTTTGAGATCATCGATAGGCACGCCAGTGATCTTGCTGCACTCCTCGAGTGATATGCGATTTGTTCGTACAGCCGCATCAAATCCAGAGGAGTGCTGTTCAATGAACGGCTTATCTATCCACCCTTGTTCCACTACATACGTAAATAAGCCATTAAACAGTGCAGTGTCCGTGCCTGGCTCAATCGCTAAATGCAGTACACGTCCCTTGCCCGCAACCTGACGCGCAATCGAGATTGACGGCGTTTCACGAGGGTCTACGAATATGACCCGCGTGGGCGGCAAGTCTTCTCCTGGAAAGCGATCTTTTTTCTTGCTGCTCGTCTGACCGTATAAGTTCGGTACCCAGTGGTTGAGGAAGTAATTGGTTTGGTTTTCGTAGGGATTATTTCCAATGGACCAAAGAACATCGGCAAGTTGCGCATCTTCGTATGCATTATTAAGTTCGCCAATTCCCATGTCACGGGTTGCGTGGCACTCCGAGTTATACGCCGGGCGATTGTGAATACGAACCATAGGGGTCTGTAGGGCCGAGAACATCAGCTTGCCAGTACCCCACGTATTTTCGAACCCGCCGCCAGCGCCGCCATGGTCAAAACAGGAGAACATAATGCCTTCCGGACCATCTTTATCCAGTGTTTTCTTAAGCAACCCAGCATAGAGCGCCATGGCTTGATCCCAAGAGGTATCAACCCATTGGTCGGCAGCGTATAAGCGCGGCTGTTTAAGCCGTTCTTTGCCATCACCATCGGGCGAATACATATACGTTGCCATCCTGCCGCCGCGGGTCGAACTCAGCCCCCCATTAACGACGCACTCCTTATCCGGTACGATCATGATGTTGTGGCGACTACCATCGTGCTCTGTAATCACGTTAGTCATGGCGGGCGTCAGGGTAGTGGCATACGGGGGCAGCTGTTGTCGGAAATCCAGACCCAGGGCGTTATCTTGGGGTGCACGACCACCCTCTTTCTGTTCGGGCCACTTATACACGTGATAGCCGCAGCCGACGATACAGAAATGACAGGTCATATTGGTACGCTGGGTATTTGCTGGCGGCAAGGTGATGCGATCTTTTTTTGCTGGCATGGCATGTATCTCCTAAATTAGATTATGTTGGCTTGGCGTCCGTAGATCAGCCCGTCGACACCAACAGCTGAAACGGTGTCCGATGCTTCGTCATACCGCAACAGAACGCGTGGGAGATTCTCTGTAGCTTGCCCACAAATCATTTGGCCCGATTTTTCGGCATCGAACTCGCTGAAGTGACAAGGGCACTTGAAGGTTTTGGTGTTGTTATCGTAAATAGTCGGGCAACCCATATGCGTGCACAGAGTGCTATACGCCACGATATCGCGGTCGGGTCCAACCCCGCCCGGAACCGGGGAGCCCAGCTTGACTGCGGTGCAAGGTGACCGATCGTCTGGATAGTTAAACGGCAACGGTTCCTTAACCGTCAGTTTTTGGGCGGCCGTGACGGTCTTGCTCGGATAATTCAACGTTGTTTTGGACGGATCGGCAGGCGATGCCTGGGCATTAGCGCTTGCAAACGGCACCAAGGTAGCGGCCGCTGCAACCCCGCTGCCCCCACTGAGCTTAAGAAAACCGCGTCGGGTGATATTCGTTGTGTCGGACATGGGTCAATTCCTATTGAAACAATGGGCGGAGATCGCTAACCTATGCCCATCGCTTACGCAATACGCGTGCCATGTAATAACTCACGTCGGCCACGCTTGGAGAAGACAGAAATGGCGGCGTTGTGGAGACCAAACGGTAACGTGCCTGGCGGCAAATCGAGCTTATCGTTACCGGGCGGTAACGTCCGTCGGCGTCTGTTGACTGCGGGCATTGCAGCCGTAGGCGTATGCGCGACCCCTGCATGGAGTCAAAGAATCGATCAAGCCACTTTGCGAATTGGCACCACGGCCGTCTTTCTCGATGATCAGCTTCAGCTACTAGACATTTGGCGCGCTGACTTGGAAGCCACACTGGGCCAGGTGGTTCAATTCGTGCAACGACGGAGCTATCGAGAAATTGTTGACCTTTTACTGCGTGGACAGATTGATGCCGCCGGTGATTGTCAAGCTAGTTGTCGTTTGGGTAAGGGATTCATGCGGCCTGTTTTACTGTCTCAGATTGCCGTAGGCATGGCTTAGCCGGATTCTCGGGATTCAGATGGACAACGGCAATCCGGGACC
>NZ_PDNW01000003.1 GCF_002849655.1 Pollutimonas subterranea | reverse complement strand
CGAGCAGCGCCTCATCGGTCAGAATGTTGAAAAACTCCACCGCTTCGGTCGAACGTACTCGCCGCTCAATTCCCTTGCGGTGTTGCTGCTGACGGCTTCGAGCGTTACGATTCATGGTGGGCTGACCTTTGGCGAGATGGACGGTTGTGTGAGAACTCCCATCCTACCAAGCCTTGGGACGGCCCGCCCTCCTGTTTAATCAGTCACTTGGCCGTACGACCTCAACTTCTCGGGCGCTAAGTAAGTACCATTCTCTTTAGAACTTGTGCCGTTAAGCATAAAACTGCCATCGGGCACCAGCTTTGAAGTGATACGCTCAAACTGGGGCCGAAAAAGCGGCGAGTCGCAGACCTAGCCGACATTCTTCATAAGCGCGGTCAGGCGATAGTTCCTGTTTCCGAGATGAAAGTCGACCTGGCCTGATGACGGTTAACTCCGGGGCATTAGCCAATTTTCTCTTCGTTCGACTTAACGTGTAGTAGTCGTAGTACCAATCGGCCCAACCCCCCAAGAGCAAGTAGGATTCGGTTTTTCACGGCAAGGAGATGCTTTCCGATTGCCACCAGTACGTCAAATTAGGCCTGGCTGCGTTATACCCAAGTTACACCTCGTTGGTATAACTTTTAACGTGTGCGGCAATGCGGCGGCGTGTAGGAGATTGTGCGATGACCATTCTTGTGCCGACCGATTTACTTCCGACCAGTTGAACGCCGCTGACGAGGCCTGAACGAACGTGATTATTGGCGATTCCACAGCCAATTACGATAGTAGGACATAGAGGTACAACTTTAGCTCGCGTCCAAATTCGTTCTGAGCATGAATAGGCTTTTAATGGTATGCAGCGTCAAAGGTTTACATCAGAGAACCAAATGAAGAGGCCAGCTGGATTCCCGGTGTCGTTACGGAGCTAAATTGCGGTAGAGGTGTAGCGCATCAAGACCCGAATTTAGTTCAAGAAAGATCCGGAATTTAGTTTGGAGCTATCCGACCGAGCTTTATTTTGGCCATTCCGTTTTGGAAGTAAAGTTGTTAAGAGGATGCCTTGCATCAACTTGCCGACTTTACTTACCGAACCTTGCCGACTTTAGTTCGGAGCGCTGGTGGCAACATTGCTCGACATTATTACCTGATCCGGACTTACAAGTTGGTTTCGAGCGTTGGGATAATAGCCGGATCTGAACCGAAATCTTAGCGACATAATACGCATAATGTATATTATGTAAAGTCACATCTATTTCCCGACGCCGGACGAACCCAGCAGTACGACGTACTCGCCCTGTTCAATAAACCGCGGAATGTCGATTCATCGATCTGCTTCTTAGGCGTGTCCATCGCGAAACCGTAGTCATACTGATCCTGGGCCTTGATCGTCGGGAGGATATAGAGGATCCCCAGCCTACTTTTTTTTACGATGCCCTTGCCGGCTGTATGGGCAACTGATGGTGCTTTGTCGCCGCCGCTCCCTTGAAACGCAGCAGACGTAATGCATTGAGCGTGACAATTGCCGTCGCGCCCGTATCAGCCATGACGGCGACCCACAAGCCGGTAATGCCCAGCACAGTGGTAATTAGGAATATGCCCTTCAAACCGAGCGCAAAAATTACGTTCTGATGAATATTTGCCATCGTTGCGCGTGAAAGCGCGACTAGGTGGGCTAGATCCGTAACGCGGCTTTTAAGCAGCGCCGCGTCGGCCGTTTCGATCGCCACGTCGGTGCCCCCCCCCATCGCGATGCCGACATCGGCCGTTGCCAGCGCCGGTGCATCGTTGATGCCATCACCCACCATGGCCACCTTGGCGCTGCGCTTCATTTCATTGATCAGGCGCAGCTTATCCTGAGGCAGGAGTTCGGCTTCCCATTCCATGCCCAAATGGCCGGCGATGGCTTGGGCGGTCAGGCGGTTATCGCCGGTGAGCATGACTGAGCGCACGCCCATCGCTTTGAGTTTGGCCACGCCTTCTTGTGCGTCCTGTCTTGGCTCATCGCGTAGCGCCACCAGTCCAAGCACTTCACGGGTCTGTTCGTCCAGTAGAACGGAAACGGTTTTTCCGTCATGTTGCAGCGCTTCGATGCGTGCGTGTTGCCCTCGTGTCAGGGCCGCTGCTTGGGCGGCGTAAATCGGCGACCCAATGGCCAATTGGCGGCCAGCTACGCTTGCATGTACCGCTTTACCCGCGGTGGCGTAGGCATGCGAGGCAGCGGGGATAAGGCTGTTGGCGGCTTCGGCATGGCTCACAATGGCTTTGGCTAGCGGGTGATTCGAACCGGATTCTACGCTTGCGGCGAGCGCCAAAATCTCGTCCTCGCGCCCCGATGTAAAGGCAACCACGTCAGTGACGCGGGGCTTGCCTTCGGTCAGGGTGCCTGTCTTGTCAAACGCAATCGTACTTACCCGACCAATGGTTTCCAAGGCATTGCCGCCCTTGATGAGTAGCCCGCGGCGCGTCCCGACAGCCAAGCCCGAAGCGATAGCCGCCGGCGTAGACAGCACGAGTGCGCAGGGGCAGGCAATAAGCAACAGCGCCAGACCACGATAAAGCCACGTTTCCCAGTCTGCCCCCATTGTCAGCGGCGGAACAAGCACGATCAGCGCGGCAATAGCCATCACGGCCGGCGTGTAGTAACGGCTGAACCGCTCGATGAAACGAGCGGTGGGCGCCTTGGAGGCCTGCGCCTGTTCAACCAGATGGATGATGCGCGAAATCGTGTTGTCGGCCGCGGGCTTTTCTACTCGAATCTGGAGCACCCCATCGACGTTGATCGAACCCGCGAATACATTATCGCCTTCCGTCTTCGCGAGAGGTATGGACTCGCCTGTGATGGGCGACTCGTCAAGGCTGGACGCGCCTTGGATAATCACGCCATCGGCGGACACCCGGTCGCCAGGACGCACGAGCACATGGTCATTTACGTCCAACGAGGATGCGAGGACCTTGCGTTGCCCTCCTTGTGGATCGATTAGAACAGCCGTTTTCGGAACCAGTGACGCCAAAGCTCTGATGCCGGCACGGGCGCGGTCGGCAGCGACGCTCTCCAGCAACTCGCCGACCGAGAACAGAAATACCACGGCCACCGCCTCTTCGGCCTCACCAATGACCAGTGCGCCAAGCGCGGCCACGGACATCAGCGTTTCGATCGAAAAGGGAGAGCCAGACCTGGCCAGTGCAAGCGCTTTACGTACAAAAGGAAAGACGCCGACAATCACGGCTGCCGCAAACACCCAGGCCCCGTAATTCGGGAAGTACAGCGCGATAGCGTAGGCGGCGGCCATCAAGATGCCGAGGCCGACTACCTGCTTGCCCCTTTTAGTTTGCCACCAATGCGGGCGGGGTCCTGCGTCTTGATCATCCGTACCGATGCCTGGCGTGGCCTTTTGGCTTGTGCTGGCCGATACGCCAAAGCCCAGGCTCTTGATGGTTTTTTCGATATCATCAATCCGGGTAGGAGACTCGGGCGCAAGTGTCAGTTCCAGTCTCTCTGTCGCAAAGTTCAGTCGAATATCGGAAACGCCGGGCATCCGTGCTAAAGCCGTTTCAATCTTGCCGACGCAACTTGCGCAATCCATGCCCTGTACCTGCATGGAGAGGCCTGGAGGCATTTCGTGGGCAGGAGCGGAAACCACGCTTTTGGCGATCGGAGCATCACTGCCACGCGGTGGGTAACCCGCCTGGCACAAGGCTATTTCAAGCTGTACCCTTGTCGCTGACGAGGTGACTTGCACGCTGCGCGTCGGCGGATCGGTGATAACTTTCGCGCTCGGATCGACTGACTGGATGGCTTTGACGACATTGCCGGCGCAACCGCCGCATGTCATGTCCTCGATATGAAACCGCATAAGAATTTCTCCTTCGAATGCAGCCATTAAAAAGCCTCTAGTGGCTTCACTGTCAAGCGCTTTGATTCCATCCGCGATAGGCCAAAACCTTGATTTCTTGGTCGCACAAGCTTATAGTAACTTTAGTGTTATGAACAATAGAGGCCATCATGCCAATAAAGATCGGTGAGCTTGCCAAACGTACAGAGTCCACGGTGGAAACCATTCGGTATTATGAAAAGGAGGGCTTGCTGCCCGAGCCTTCTCGCAGCGATGGCAATTATCGTTTGTATGGCGAGGAACACATTGAACGCCTGCGATTTATCCGGCACTGCCGTACGCTTGACATGGCGTTGGACGAGGTGCGAACGTTGCTCCGGTACCGCGATACACCTACTGAGGATTGTGGCGACGTAAACGCCTTGCTTGATGAACACATCCGAGCGGTGGAGGTGCGCGTCGACGAGTTGATGCAATTAAAGGGGCATCTGGTGGTGTTGCGCCAACAATGCGCGAGCACGGCGCCCACCAGCTCATGTGGGATTTTGCGCGCCCTTTCCGAACGAACTTGCCACATTTAGATGCGGGGAGATGTAGAATCCGACCCTCCTTCACCGATGACTTAGTTCTGTCGTTGCAAAGTTACTTCCTTCTGTGCCTCTAAGACTTTAGGGGGCCAGGCACTCTTGATATAAGCCAGCACGGCGACGATGTTTTGGTCGCTTAGGATGTCACGGTACGCCGGCATGTCGCTTACATACCCAAGAGGCGCGGTCTTTCCAGGAACCAGGCCGTTTTTAATCATATCGACCAACATCGCATCGGGATGGTGCCAAGTGTGGCCTGTCTTGTCGTGCGGCGGTGCGGGCAATCTACCGTTGGACATACGCTCGCGCCAGTTCGGCTGCCCTTGCAGGGCTTCACCATGGCATGCTGCGCAATTGTTCGTATAGATCGCCCTGCCCTGCAGGACGAGGGCTTGATCAGCAGGGTCGATGAATGTCGGGGCAGATAGCCGTATTGTGCTGTAAAGAATGGCCGCAATACCCACTATGGCGACGCCAATCATCCCAAAGATCAGTTTTTTCTGTGACATGTGATCACTCAACTGACCTTTACCTTGCCGACCATCCCGGCCTCCATATGACCAGGGATCAAACAAGCAAAATCGACAGTGCCCGCCTGATCGAACTGCCACACCAAGCCGCCACTCTTACTCGGGGCCAATGTGATCATATTCGGTTCCGTATGATGCATCCCCGGCATTTTTTGCATTTCCGCCGCATGGGCTTTCAGATCGGCAATGGATCCGATCACCATTTCATGGGCAATTTTGCCCGTGTTCTTGATAAAAAAACGAACGGTTTCGCCGGCATTGACCGGAATGTCACTCGGCGTAAATCGCATGGTATCGTCCATCGTCAGCTCGATTATGCGCGTAACTTTAGCTGGATTGCCTGGCTTACCGGTCGGCGAAGGTTCCTTCGACATGGTAGCCATGTCGTGCCCCGGCATGCCATGCGCCGGCGCACCATGCCCCTCGCCATGGCTACCTGCAGCCAATGCGAGGGTCGGAAGTACGCTCAAAGCCAGAATGGAAAGGATTTTCCTCATTAAGTACTCTCTTAGAGTTTGATTTGGTAGGCAGCCGTTTTAAGCCCCTGCCGTACTCAAACCGGTCGAGGCTCACGGGGCGGGGTTAAACCACCCTGCATCTGCATATCGCCATGATCCATTAGGAATTATAAGACCAGAGCATCATAAATTTGCCTCGCGACCTCTTTGTCGTCCAGGTAACCGGAAACCCCATGGCGATTTTCCGTTCTGTTGTGCACGTCTTGTTTGTTCTTGATCGAAGGAACCGCCGGTTCCAACGGAAAATGGCTGGCATTCAAGGGATAAAGGGCAACGACGTCTCGCTCATCCATCGCGTTGAACCACTCCGATACGCACGCGGGACAACGTGTTGGTCCAAAACTCTTGAGCGTTTTTCGAATCATGGTAACGGCCAGCGGTGAATCGAGCGTTACGTACAGGGGCCATTGCTCTACCGGCCAAGTAAGTAGAACTCTGCGTTGGGACGCATGCTTGTCACGTTTGCCAGGCGGTTGGACATGCCGAAAAATGCCGAAATGCCCGCGATGTCCCATATGTCGTCTTCGGTAAAACCGTGCAGCTTCAGTGTTTCGAAGTCAGGCTCGCCAACCAACTGCGCGGTTTGAGAGACTTTCATGGCGAAATCCAGCATGGCTTTTTGGCGGTCGGTGATGTCGGCTTTACGATAGTTAGTGGCGACTTGATCGGCGATGAGCGGATTTTTAGCGCGGATGCGCAGGATGGCTCCGTGCGCGACCACGCAATATTGGCATTGATTAACGTTACTCGTCGCCACAACGATCATTTCTCGTTCAGCCTTGGTCAGGTTGCCGGGCGTCTCCATCAACGCATCGTGGTAGGCGAAGAACGCACGAAACTCATCGGGCCGATGAGCCAGCGTCAGGAAAACGTTCGGAATGAACCCGGACTTTTCCTGAACGGCAAGGATCCGTTCCCGAATGTCCTCGGGCATATCGTTCAATTCAGGGATAGGAAAACGGCTCACTGCAGGTTGTTTCGCTTGGGTCATGCTTCTCTCCTTCGAGTGTAGATATTATCTGTTTATCAGAACCTGAAGTGCAGCGAGCCCCGCCACGCCCGACTCCCGGCAAAGATGGTGATATTCGCGCCACTTCGCAGCGCCATCGCGTGAGCCGCGTGGGCAAACACATGTCGCAGCGAGTGATGCGAGGCAAGCAGGATGCGCACGAACCGTGGGAGGCAAGCAACGGTCGGAACCGGTTGGCGGCAAATCTACGGCAAGTGACGCCGGAGCGCCGATCACGGCGTCACAATATTGAACCAGAACTCAAAGCCATCAAGAGCTGTAGCGTGCCGTCGCGTAGACCGCTTCCTCAAAAGCTCACGGCCAAGCCCACCGAAAAACCACGGACATTGGTTCCGAACACCCAGCGCCCGACTAGTCGCGTACGCGTAATGAAAACGTTATAAGCGCTGGAATCCAGCTCCAGGCCTGCACCCAGCGAAGTCAATCGGTCGAAGCCCAGCACGCCTCGCTGGTCGCCCAGGAATTCGGAATGGGTCAGCTCCAGCACATAGCGTAGCGGTCGTTGCAGCATGGTGATGCCGGTAGGCGCCCGGAAGCGCGCCCAGAGGTTGGCTGACTGTGCGATCGCCTTGCCCTGGACTGCCGCTGAACTATTGAAACTCTGCAGGCGAATATCGGAATACCGCAATTCCACGTCCACTTCATAACCCGGGCGAACATGCTCATAGTCCAACATTATCGACCCACCCAGCCCGTAAGCATTAAGGGATCCCCTATCCAGGAAATTGATATCACGGCCGGTCTGCTGGCCAACGTACCAGCTCGCCGCTCGTAGATCGCTGGTGACGTTACCGAGCGAAAAATTGAAGATCGGCCGCAGCTTCAGTTCGTCGGTAAGCTTGAAGTCCCAGCCAATACCGCCGGTAGCAGATAGGCTGTTCCATTTTGTTGGAATTCTTCGTCTTTCGGCACCCTGTGTCGCAACGAAGGTAGGATCGTAGCGGCTTGCCGCCAAGACGCCTTCAAGATAGATGGGCACTGTGTCGGAGAGCGTGTCTCCGCCGCCAAGCTGCGTCATGAAGAAATCGCTGGACCCTTGCGTCCCGCCCGAACCGCTGCCGATAGACAGTGAGCTTGTCGTAATATCTGGAACGATGGAAAACGACATCAAGGCAAGCACGCCATTGGCGCGCTTCTGAAGATCGTCGTGGGTCAACCTGACGCCGGATTGCGCCGACGTGGTCGTTCCCAGTGAGCAGGCCAGCATGGTGAGCAGCCAGCCCGAAATACGCATAATCACTTTTGCATCTACAGCTTTCAGGCTTGGCATGTCACCCTCCGCAACTAAATCAGGCAAGACGCGGTCGTGGTTCGGTATGGTCCATTCGTGACCAGTCTATTTCAAGGTGCCGGATGGATTTCCCATGGACTCCCGCTGGGAAATGAGCAATGCGTCACTCTGATCGATGCGTATGATGCCGACACGGGGAAATTCAAAGTCGATAATGATGTATAGCGCCGCCGTCACATTACGTCGGCCCTGCCCCGGTTACCGGCGTCCGGTTCCTTAGCGGCCGGGTCATATTCGCGCGCGTCGAACTGGCCTACCGTGATGCCAATATCACGTCAGGCACGCTTCCGGCGTCACTTGCAGCACGTAGCTGCTCTATGGTCATGCTTTGCATGCTTGGCTCCTTGTGCCGCGACGTCACAAACAAGATCAATTGTGCGCGCATTCAAGGAAACGTGCAGGCGTTCTCAGGTCGGGTTGAGCTTTGGCCCTTGAGTGCCTTTTTCAAGCCACACCGCTGGCTTGAGTGTCGCGTAGGTCCAATGAAGTACAACGACATGGGGACATTGGCGTTATTCGATACGTTCTTCGCTAGCCCCGATCTCGTCTGGGTGGAGATGAACCGAGAGGTCGTGGAGTTAGCTCCGGCAATTCGCGTACGTCATGGGTTGCGTTCGTCCTATTTTCGCCGGGATAATGCCGCAAATGTCTACTGCAAGCGCTCGCTTTTATATCTCAGCGGTCACCGCGCAAAGGCACACTCCGAATAGAAAAGAATAAACCTCTTGCCGGCCGGGCACAATTGGGGTCTTTCAGTGTAGTCGCGCCGAGCAGTAGCATGCTTCACTCTAATCAAGGCGGCGCAAATCCTCGCCCGGAAGCACCTTCGGTTCAGCGGAAGCTGGCCTCTACATCGGCTGGTTGACACTGACGCTTTGGGAGGCAAATGATGGAGCGTACCGAACATATCGATGGGACGTGGCGCCGGCCTCGGTTATCGGAAGATGATATTCCGGAAGGATTTATCCGGTGGTGGCGCACGGTGCCCCATGAGCATCGGCACATGTACCTCTATGGAGGTCTTTATTCACTTGTGGAGGCGTTCAATCAGGGCCGGCAGGATGAGGCACGGCAGATGAGCGAACAGATCGAACAGCTATCGGCGGCATTACAAGTGGCACTCGCGTATATGGAGGATGCCCATAGGGGTGCGGCGTTACAACCGCATGATTGCGAAGCCATTGCGCGGCATATTCGTGTGGCGCTACGCATTGAGCCATAGCAATCCCCAGCCTGCATGATTGCCGGCGTCGCTGCGCTGCCGCTGCCTTGCGCCCCTCTGCTATTGACAGATCAGACGCTGCTCAGCAGTCTGGGCTTGTTGCGAAAGCGGTCTTCGTCGGCGTGGCGCAATAGCCCGGGCATATCCTGCCCGTCCGTCGGGTATCGTGCGACGCCTATGCTTGTACCGACATTCAAGGTCGAAAGCTCGTCCAGTGACTTGGCGATTTTAGCGGCAACAAGCAATACGTGGTCTGCATCTTCGATTTCCGGCAGAAGCACCACGAACTCGTTGGCGGTGATCCTTGCAACGGTATCGGTGGCGCGCACTGATGCAACCAGCTGTTGCGCCACCAGCTTCAGCAGCTCGTCGTCCCCGGCATGGATGTTGTTGACTTCGTTGAAGCCATCCAGGCAAATGCAAAGCATCCCCAGGCTTCTGCCGTAGCGCTCCGCCTGCAGCAAGGCCTGATTGGTTCGTTCCGTCAACAGGTTTCGATTGGCAAGGCCGGTTGGGCCGTCGCGCAGTTCAAGCTGTGACAGGCGCTTTTCGTACTGCAGCTGGTCGCTGATGTTTGTGAATCCTGCGACATCGTTCATTATTTGTTCGTCTCCATCATGAACAGCACTGATCGTTAGAAAAGCCGGAAAATTGAAGGTCGGACACGCTGATTCCTTGATACAGCACATAAGCTTCGTCTTAAAGATCTCTACAGGACAAAATGCCAGTGAAGTTTTTCAGGCATTCGCCGCGCGCGAAACTCTTTTGATTTACGGCACCACCGGCGATTTCTTTAAGAAAGCATGTTCTCGTGTGACTTCTGCGGCTGTACTTTATGCGTCCTCGCGTGAAGCTGGCCCCGAAGCCTTCTACGACGTACACGTTTCCCGCGCTATAATCGGCCTCCTTATTATTTCAATCTCCCTGTATGAGACGATTTATCGTCCTCTTCCTGCTGCTTGTTCTTCCCTTGCAAGTGCTGTCGGCTTCTATCGATGACTTGAACGCCGTACATAGCCGGCCCCTCCCATGCCAGCGCCGGCGGCGCCGATCCAGCCCTCGGCCATATCGACCTGAAGTCCGTAAAAGCTCCTATGCCAGCGGATCCGGGAAATCCGTCACCCGCCCACGCCGACCTCAATGATTCGGTCGATATTGCCGATGTTGATTGCTCGCGGCGAGACCTTTCCGTTTGTTCCCGGCCTCGCTACATCGACACCGTTATCTCGGACGTTTTCCTGGCCATCATAAAACCGCCGGTGATCTAGCGGCTAGCCGCTAGCCGCTTTCAGCAGCGCGTTTATTTTCTGGCACGCCATTCGTTTTGACTCACGTTTCCCCGACTACCGTTCCGGGATACGTTGACGTGTTCGCAGCAATTTTTTTTACTGGATTTTTATATGGAATTGTTTTTAGACCCCAATATTTGGGTGGGTCTGCTCACGCTGGTCGTACTGGAAATTGTGCTGGGGATCGATAATCTGATCTTCATTGCCATCCTGGCCGACAAGCTGCCCCCGCATCAACGCGATAAAGCGCGGCTGATAGGCCTGTCTTTGGCGCTGATCATGCGCCTGGGCTTATTGACCATCGTGTCCTGGCTGGTCACGCTTACCACCCCGTTGTTTTCCGTCTTTTCCTTTTCGTTCTCGGGACGAGACCTGATACTGCTGCTGGGCGGCCTGTTTCTTCTCGTCAAAGCCACCACGGAGCTTCATGAGCGGCTGGAAGGAACGCCTCACCACCATGGCCCCAGCAAAGCCTATGCGGGGTTTGCCGTGGTGGTCACGCAAATTGTGGTTCTGGACGCCGTTTTTTCGTTGGATGCCGTGATCACGGCTGTCGGGATGGTGGACGAACTTCCGGTGATGATGGCCGCTGTGATCATCTCCATCGGCATGATGATGTGGGCGTCCAAGCCGCTGACGCGGTTCGTCAATGAGCACCCTACCGTCGTTGTATTGTGCCTCAGCTTCCTGCTCATGATCGGCTTGAGCCTGACGGCGGAAGGACTGGGCTTCAAGATTCCAAAAGGATATCTCTACGCCGCTATAGGCTTTTCCATTGTTATCGAGTTTTTCAACCAGCTTGCACGGCGAAGCTCACTTAAAAGCGATGCACGCATGCCCTTGCGGGACCGCACGGCGGAGGCGGTGCTGCGCATGCTGGGCAGTAGGAAGCGCTCTGAAATGGCGGAATCGGAATCGTCGGGCGATGCACCGGTACACGAGTCGGCATTCGGCGCCGAAGAGCGCAGCATGGTGAGCGGCGTATTGACCTTGGCTGAACGATCGATCCGATCCATCATGACGCCTCGCACGGAAATCTCATGGATAGACCTGAACGACGACATAGCGACGATACAGCGCCATCTGCGTGAAACGCCGCATAGTTTCTTTCCGGTATGCCGCGGCCAGCTGGACACCATACTGGGCGTGGTTAGGGCCAAGGATTTGATGGCCGATATGATCGACGGCAAAGATATTACTCAGCTCTTGAGCATGCGCCGGCCCATTATCCTGCATGAGTCGACGGGCGTATTGAAAGCCATGGAAACGCTCAAGGCTTCGCATGGCCAATTGGTCCTGATTGCCGATGAGTATGGGACGATCCAGGGTCTGTTGACGCCCATCGATATTCTGGAGGCGATCGCCGGCGAGTTTCCCGACGAGGACGAGCAGCCAGCCATTCAACTCATAGGACCTGGGCGCTGGCGGGTAGATGGCGCCACCGACCTTCACTATTTTTCGCAAGTGCTAGAGACGGATGCCGTCTTGAGCCACGACGATTCGTTCACGTCCATTGCGGGATTTTTGCTGGATCGCTTTGAGAAGTTTCCTGAAACCGGGGCGGTGATCGAGCTGGATGGCCTTCGTTTCGAAGTCGTGGAAACGACCAATCGGCGTATCGTCACGCTGCATGTGGCGCGTATCGATGAGGAGCCGACTGAATAAGCGCGTAGTGGCGGTTCACGCCACTATATTCAACATCCACCCGGCGACTGCGCAGCCCAGGACCACCAACCAGGGCGGGAGCTTCCAGTACATCAGGGCGACGAATGCGGCCAGTCCCAGGCCGAAGTCCCGGGGTTCATGGATCGCGCTGGTCCATACCGGTTGATAAAGCGCGGCCAGCAGTAATCCGACCACGGCCGCGTTGATTCCCATCAGCGCAGCCTGGGTGCGAACGTTGCGCCGCAGTTGTTCCCAGAACGGCAACACGCCTATTACCAAAAGGAACGAAGGCGCGAAGATTGCCACTAAGCAGATCATGCCGCCTATCCAGCCGTACACAGCCCCTGTCATGGACGCGCCAACAAATGCTGCGAAC
Organism: Pollutimonas subterranea; assembly: GCF_002849655.1. Classification (GTDB taxonomy): domain Bacteria; phylum Pseudomonadota; class Gammaproteobacteria; order Burkholderiales; family Burkholderiaceae_B; genus Pollutimonas; species Pollutimonas subterranea. The sequence continues at coordinate 317,108 of NZ_PDNW01000003.1, read as the reverse complement.
GTGAACAAGGGTCCCGGTACCGCTTGCGCGGCGCCGTATCCTGAAAGGAACGTTTCGTTGCCGATCCATCCGGCAGGCACGACCTCGGCTTGCAGCAAGGGCAATACCACGTGGCCCCCGCCAAAGACCAGCGATCCCGCGCGAAAGAATGCATCGATCACCGCTATGGTCTGATTCGGCATCGTCTTGGCCAAAACAGGCAGTCCGGCCAGCAGCAAAAGAAATAGGGACAACGAGATTATGCCGGCGCGCCGGCTGATCGCGATGGGCAATGGGTCATGCAGGCTGTCTTGTTGCGGCTTGAATATGACCAGCCCGGCAAGCGCCGCCGCGGCCAGTGTGCCCACCTGCGCCCAGGCGGACGGAACGAGCACGAAGACGCACGCCGCGGCCGCCATGATGGTGATACGCAGTACGTCCGGGCATAGGGTGCGGGCCATGCCCCACACCGCTTGTGCAACCACGGCGACAGCGACCACTTTCAAGCCATGCAGGGCGCCCGCGGCAATGCCGTCGCCATAAATGGCGAGGCCCTGGGCGAATAGAATCAAGGCAATGGCTGAAGGCAGCGTGAAACCAGCCCAGGCGGCCAGGGCTCCGACATAGCCGCCGCGTGACAAGCCCAGCGCAATACCGACCTGGCTGCTCGCCGGGCCGGGCAGGAACTGGCATAAGGCGACCAGATCCGCGTAGCTGCGCTCGGACAGCCAAGCGCGGCGGGTTACGAATTCATGGTGGAAATAGCTCAGATGAGCTATTGGACCGCCAAAAGACGTCAGTCCCAGGCGCAGAAAAATAAGGAATACCGACCATGGGCCGGAATCAGTACGGATGCCGCGGAGCGCCATGGATGCTCTTCAACTGGGCTCGCCGGGTTCAAGCAGTGCCAGTGTGGCGGCGTCGGCTTTTCCGTCGAAGTATTTTTTCAGTGCATCGTTGAACACGGGTTCCGCAGGCGCAATAGACGAGAATAGAGTCATGGAGGAGCGAAATTTCATGGCATCGATATGGCCGAAGATCTGTTCTATCGTTCGACCGTTCACGGCATTTACCAATCCGGTGCATTCACGCAACCTGCTGCCCAACAAGGGATGAGCCAGGTACGCCCTACCCTCTTCCTTTGATGTAATGGCGAATATTCGTGCCATGTCGCTGTGACCCAGCCCACTCATCTGCGGAAAGATGAACCACATCCAGTGGCTGCGTTTTTGACCTAGACGCAATTCGTCGTAGACGTCGTTCATGACGGGATCCTGCGCATCCACGTAGCGTTGCAATCCAAAAATATCATTCATCTCGACACCTATACCCATTCGCGCGGATCAACCCGATAGTACTTTTTTAACTCTTCGTACAGTTCAGCATGCCGATCGGCCATTTCCTTTGGCTTCTCAAAAAAAGTTTCCGTCGCAACCGCGAAGAATTCGGCGGGGTCCGTCGCGCCATATTCGTCGAGCACGGTTTCGTGATCGTGGTCTATCATGGCCTGCAGGCTTGCAAATTCATGAGCAAATACGGATGCCCAGCGTTGATAATTACGGCGGCTTCCCAGCATGGGCGCCCCGTCGGCTCCGCCGGATTCCTCATCGAGCTGGTGCGCGAATTCATGCAGCACCACATTATGGCCATCGGTAAAATCGCGGCTGCCCAGCTCTACATGGTCCCACGCCAGCACGACGCGGCCGTCTCCCCATGACTCGCCCAGCAAATCGTCCTCATGGTATGAGACTACCCCACTCTCGTCGATCTCGGTACGGGGCGCAAGAAAGGCGGACGGATAAACCAGTATCGACGACAGTTCGGGATAGACCCGCGTTTTGCGATTCAATAACAGCAGGCATGCTATGCCGGCTATGGTCACCCGCATTTCGTCGTTGACCGACAGGCCGGCGCAGCCATGGAAGTCCTTGGTATGAAGAAAGTGTTGTACCAGGCGGTGCAGTTGCTGACGTAAGTCGGCCGGCAACCTTCGGTAGATCGGTAAATTCTTCTCCAGTATTGCCACATACCGGTCAGGAAAAGGTGAGCGGATTGCGTGGCGCAACCGCAGTTTCGGTACGAGGTCGATCAGCACTATCAGGCCGACGACCAGGGCTACAACCAGCAAGGCGTCCATGGCGCTAATCCTGCTTGGGAGCCATCGGTACTTGGGGGTACTTAGCCGGCATTGACGACCATCGTCTCTTTGGGATTGACAAGCCGAATATCGCGTTCGCGGAAACACTGCAAGATACGTCGGTTGAATTCCCGTTGTACTGGCCATCGGCCCTTGTCGAGCGTGCGTATCTGGCCTGCAACGGTGATCATGTTTCCGTCCACTTGATCGACCCCCCAGATATCGAGGTCAGCCAGGATAAGATCCTTGAACTTTGGATCGGCGCGCAAGTCGGCGCCCACGGTCTTGAGCGCATTGAATACCTCGTCCACATTGGAATCCGCGGTAACACTGACCCGTACGGATGCGTTGCCCAGGCCACGGTTGGTGTTGGTGACTGTCGATACGGCGCTGAATGGCACGACATGCAGCGCGCCGTCGCCGGCACGCAGCCTGACGGTTCGGATAGACAGGTATTCAACACTACCCGACAACCCTGCAACAGTGACCCAATCCCCCACTTGCATGGCATTTTCCATGAGGAGGAAGATGCCGGTGATGAAGTCCTGCACCAGCTTTTGCGACCCGAATCCAAGCGCCACCCCAATGATGCTTGCGCCGGCCAGCAAGGGTGCAACCGTCACACCCAGCTGACTGAGGGCCGTCAGCAAGACCACCATTGCGATCACCACGAACAGTGCGGTGCGTATCATGGGAACCAATGTCCGCAGCCGCGCGGCACGCGCGAACTCCCCGGCGTCGCGCCAGCGGTCAAGTCGGCGGGAAATCGTCGTATTCAAGCTCTCCCAGGCGATCGCGGCCAGCGCGCAAGTGATAGCGATAGTGATCGCCGCCGAGGCGAGACGCCGCCCCACCGAACCTTCTCTGAATCCGGCCCAGGCATCGAAGCCCCAGACTTGCAGCAATACGAGGCCGGTGACGATCGCAATGATGATGTAGATGACGCGGTGCACGAGACTGCGGTATAGATTGCGGGGACGCTCTGTTGTCGCGGCTGGCACGGGCGAGCGTTCTTCGTCTCGGCTGAATGCGCGGTCCACCACGCCAAGGATAAAGATTGAAAGCAGACCGGCGGCTACGATAACCACCGCTGACCAGGCGAATAAACGAACCAGGCGTTGAAATCCGTCGGGAGTCCCGGCTGACCACAATAGCCATACCCCTACGATAAAAACTGAAGCAAGGACGGGCCAGACATCGGCCAGGACCCGTCTGATTCCGAACAGGCCCGGGCTACCGGTTGGTGTGCCCCGAATCGCGGCGGCTGTCGATCTCCTGTTTCGCCAGACCATGATCAGGAGAAGCACGTGCACGATCAGCGCGACAAACTTGGACATGGTTTGATGCAGGTCACGGCTTGCCCCGAGTTCCAGCAAGAGATTGGCCAGGGCGATACCGAATACGGCGATCACGACTATCCATGAGAACCACCGATACATAAGCGTGGCGTTTGCGGTGCTTATGTGCATCAAGCGCAGGCCTTCGTGCCCGGGTAATACGAACAGGGCCAGGATCGCAAGTGCCAGGCGGGTTGTCACATAGGCGGCGACGATAATCAGCGTGGCATCATGCAGCATGGAGCCTTGGTCGCTCAGGACGCTGGCCAGCACGCTGGCGACCGCGAGGAAGCCGAGCAGCGGCAGTAAATTCAGAACACATTGACCGAGGGCGTATGGGATACGGCGCAGCAGGCTTGAATACCGGTCGGCCTCGGGGGGCTTGCCATCTGCCGCAGCGTCGCTTGTCCTGTTTGCTGCGGGAGTCAAAACATCGCGGCCCCGCTTCAATGCACGCTTCAACAGCCATTCTGTACACAGCGCGGCAGCCAGGATGAACGCTGCTTTCACCAAGGCAAGCAGCAGCGTTTTCTTTTGCTCGGGAGTGTCCAGGGACTCCTGCCACCTTTGCACAAGATCTCGGACTTGACCCAGCGCACTTCCACTGGACCGAACCCAGTCGGCCGCTCCCGTCAGCCGTTGGCTTATTGCGCCGAGCAGTTGATCCAGCAAGCCGCCTTGCGTCAGCGCAACCGGCGCGTCCTCTTCAGGGGCTGGTACCGTGGCAGCGGCTACCGGGGCTGTCCCGGCGCCAGCCAGAGCGATGGCATTGAGCGTCTGTTCCAGTTCGGCACGCTTGGCATCGTCTTGAAGAATGGACAAGGTGTGCCGCGCCTGGGCCGGCGTCAATGTCGCCTGCGCGTCGGGCGGGGTCGTCGGTTCGGCAGCATGGGTTCCACTCGGCGCCATGACCATGATCACCAGCAGAGCCAGTAGGAAATTCATAAGCGTTCGATCCGATCGGAGAGCAGGCATAGGCAACGTCTGTGTGTTGGTGGATAGCGGATGGCCGACATGCGGCCGCTGGTAGGCGAATGGGCAACTGGCGTACCTGTGTCCGGGAACGTTAATTGCTGTGACCACTCCGTATGCAAGCATAGTTCACAACATCAAACGTCACCAAAAAAGGAAAATAATATGACAGTCGGAACGATTTTATTGATCATACTTATCTTGATACTGATTGGGGTGCTTCCAAGCTGGCCTCATAGTCGTAGCTGGGGGTACGCGCCAACGGGTGGGATAGGTCTGTTGCTTGTGATTCTTCTGGTATTGCTCGCCTTGGGTTATGTATAAGCCCTAGCCCAACGCGGTATCCAGGGCCATCATCAGCGCGAACCCTAGCATCAAGCCTATTGTGGCAGCAGACTCGTGGCCTTGCCGGTGAGATTCGGGAATGATTTCATGGCTGATGACAAAAAGCATGGCGCCTGCCGCTGCGGCCAGGCCCCATGGAAGAAGCGAGGCTGAAATCCCGATAATGGCCACGCCAACCACGGCCGCCAGCGGCTCCACCAATCCCGACAGGACGGCCACCCCGGCTGAAAGTCCGCGGTTGTATCCGACACCCCGAAGTGCCAACGCAACCACCATGCCCTCCGGTACGTCTTGAATGGCGATGCCCATGGCCAAGGCTTGCGCCGCCAATATGTCGGGGCCAGTGAATCCGACCCCTATGGCCAGTCCTTCCGGCAGATTGTGCAGCGAAATGGCCAATACGAATAACCAGACGCGTTTGAGTTTACGTGCCTGTACCCCTTCGAGGCCCTTTACGAAATGCTCGTGAGGCATCACGCGGTCGATCAGGAGCAGGGTCAGCGCACCGATTAGAAGCCCCCCCGCGACGATGCCGCTCCCGCCCCACGGTCCCAGTCCTTGCGATTCGGCGGCGTCCAGCGCCGGGATAATCAATGAAAAAGAGCAGGCGGCCAGCATGACGCCCGCCCCGAAGCCCAGCATGCTGTCGTAACTGCGCTGCGAAAAATTCAAGGAAAAGAGTATGGGCAACGTGCCGAGCGCGGTGGCCAGGGCCGCCATGGATCCGCCCCATAACGCTCCAGACATCTTTCGATCGGGCTCGATCAATACCGTATAGAGGGCGACGCACAATAGTACCGTTGCGATGGCCAGAATGGATAAGACCAGCCAGTACCGCAACCTGGATACTTGCTTACCGCTAGGCCGATTCGTTGCGGCGACCTCTGACATAAATTCTTCCATACGATTCCCAGGGTGAAGCAAATAATGGCAAGGCTCCGACCGTCTCTCTATGCCAACACGTTTCATTATAAGTAAGGCTGGCAGACCAGCGCGGGTGAATAAGCAAATGGCATACCCAAATAGGCAGGCGCGGCAGTTGCTGGCGCAGAAGGTCCCCAGCCCACCGACCGGACACGTGGGCGCTTAATCCCCGGTAAGGAGAATTGAATTGAAAACAACGCTGAAGCCCTTGAAGCAGCAGGTTATCGTCATTACCGGCGCCAGTAGCGGCATCGGGTTGGCCACGGCACACGAGGCCGCGCGGCGCGGCGCCCGACTCGTGCTTGCGTGCCGAAACAAACCGGCGCTCGATCGCCTGGTCGAAGAGCTTAAAGCCGACGGTGCCGAGGCTATCGCGGTCAAGGCCGACGTCGGCATACAGGAAGACCATCGAAAGATCCTGGATGCCGCCATTACTGCTTTTGGCGGAATAGAAACATGGGTGAACAACGCCGGCGTGTCCATTTTCGGAAAGCTGGAGGACGTTGCCATCGACGATCAGCGCCAGTTGTTCGAAACGAATTTCTGGGGAGTGGTCTATGGCTCACTGACTGCGCTCAGCCATTTGCGGCAGACCGGCGGTGCATTGATAAACGTGGGCAGCGAAGTTTCCGACCGGGCCGTGCCCCTGCAGGGTGCGTATTCCGCCTCCAAGCATGCCGTGAAGGGATTCACGGACGCATTGCGTATGGAGCTGGAGGCCGATGGTGCGCCAGTGTCAGTCACGCTGATCAAGCCTGCATCGATTGATACCGGTTTTACCCAACATGCCAAGAATTACCTGGACGTCGAGCCGCAACTACCTCCTCCAGTCTACGACGCCAAAGTTGTGGCGGAAGCCATTCTTTATGCTGCTGAGCACCCCATGCGCGACGTATTTGTCGGCAGCGCCTCCAAGGCCATTTCGGCATTTGGCCAGCGCATGCCTTCTTTCGCCGACAAGTTGCTTGGCCGCTCGATGATCCGCGCCCAGCGCAGTGACCGGCCGGCGCAGCCGCGCCATGACGCCCTGTGGGACGCCGGTGACGACGTGTCGCGGGAAGGAGGCGAATCCACTAAGCATGTGCGCAGCTTCAGCGTCTATACCGATATGAATACCCGCTGGCGTGCCCTGACCCTGACCAGTGCGGGCCTGGCTATCGCTTATGGCGTGCTGCGGCTGGCGACGCGGCGTGGACCCGGCCGCCGATGAAGCGATAGACGCCTATGTCAGTGACTACTTTTCCGGCCATCGAGCCGCAAGCGGCCGCCCTGCCGCGCACCTTCATGTTGCGGCAATATCTGCGCGTGCGCGACGATACCCTTGCGCTCGCAGCCAGCCTGTCTGCCGAGGATCAGTGCGTTCAATCCATGCCCGATGCGAGCCCGACCAAATGGCATCTGGCCCATACCACCTGGTTTTTTGAAACGATGCTGTTGCGGCCCTTTTCGCCGCATTACCAGGTTTTCAATGACCAGTATCACTACCTCTTCAATTCCTATTATGAAAGCCTGGGGTCGCGGCACCCAAGACCACAACGCGGATTACTGACACGTCCTTCCGCTGACGAGGTGATTGAGTATCGTCGATACGTAGACGCTGCGATGCAGGAGCTGATCGAGCATGCTCGCGGGGACGCCTGGCCGCAGCTCAAGCCTTTGCTGCTTCTTGGCTTGAACCACGAGCAACAGCACCAGGAGCTGTTGCTCACCGACATCCTCCATTTGCTTTCCTGCAATCCCCTGTTGCCCGCCTATCGGTCCGGGAGCGACAAAGACTCCTTGTCCCCCGCGTCCATAAGCGCGGCCCATGGACTGACATGGTTGTCCCATCCGGGCGGGACCGTGGGAATCGGATGCGCGGGCACCGGCGACGATGACGACTTCGCCTTCGACAATGAAACACCGCGGCACAATGTACTGTTGTCGCCTTACCGGCTGGCTGACCGCCTTCTGACCTGCGGCGAGTACGCGGAATTCATCCTGGATGGCGGTTACCGGCAGGCCGGCTTATGGCTGTCCGATGGGTGGGCAACCGTTCAAGCCCAGGGTTGGAAGGCGCCGGCATATTGGATGGCGCCTGATGAAGTCGTCGCCGGAATCGAAGGCTGGGAGATATTCGGCCTGGATGGGGTCCGGCCACTGGATCCATGGGCGCCGGTCACCAACATCAGTTTCTATGAGGCGGCGGCGTACGCCGAATGGGCACAAGCCCGGCTACCGAACGAGTTCGAATGGGAAGCGGCTGCCGGCGATCCGCGCATGGCGCAAGTAACCGGGCATGCCTGGCAATGGACGAGGTCATCCTATGACCCGTATCCGGGTTTTCGCTCCGCGCCGGGGGCCGTGGGCGAATACAACGGAAAATTCATGGTCGGTCAGTTGGTGTTGCGCGGCAGCAGCTTCGCCACGCCTCCCGGGCATACAAGGGTGACCTATCGCAATTTTTTTCCCCCGAATGCGCGCTGGCAATTCTCGGGACTACGACTGGCAAGGGACAATATATGATCATCAGCCAACAGGCTCATCGCAGTACGGCACTATTCAGTGTCGCGGCCGGCAAGCCACCCGAAGAAGACTTTTCAACGGATATGGTCAAGGCACTTTCGTCGCGACCCCGCTGTCTTTCGCCCAAGCATTTTTACGACGAACAAGGCTCTGCGCTGTTTGACCGGATCTGCGAATTGCCTGAATACTATCCGACGCGCACCGAACTAGCATTGTTGCAGCGGCATGCCCCTGAAATTGCGGAGTTCATGGGGCCGGATGCCGAGATCGTGGAGTTCGGCGCGGGGTCCCTGCAGAAGATACGCCTGCTTCTGGATGCGATGGACGCGCCGCGATGCTACGTACCCATCGATATTTCGGGGACTCATCTCTCGACGGCGGCCCGGGCCCTGCAGCACTGCTATCCGGCGCTGGACGTGCATCCTGTCGTGGGCGACTACACCGGTCCTTTGCGGCTTCCGGCCATGCACCGCAATAGTAATCGCAGGGTCGGGTTTTTTCCTGGGTCGACCATAGGCAACCTGTGCCCGGCCGAAGCCTTGTCGTTTTTGAAGCAGGCGCGCCATATCCTACGGGGTGGAGGTTTGTTGCTTGGCGTCGATCTCATCAAGGATCCGGCCATCCTGCATGCTGCGTATAACGATAGCCAAGGTGTTACGGCGGCCTTCAACCGCAATGTGCTCAGTCGCGCGAACCGCGAGCTGGACGCAAACTTCGATATCGATGCCTTCGCGCACAGTGCCTTCTACAACGCGCCGCTGCAGCGCATCGAGATGCACTTGATGAGTCTTCGGTCGCAACGAGTCCGGGTTTGCAACCAGGCCTTTTCATTTGCCCAAGGCGAAACCCTGCACACCGAAAGTTCCTATAAGTACACGGTCGACGGTTTGCAAACCATGGCGGCCAAGACGGGATTCGAGTTTGGAGCGGTATGGACGGATCCTGAAAACCGGTTCTGCCTGTGCTGGCTGCAGGTTCCGATGTAGTCGAGTGCCGCTTCCCCGAATTGCGGGCATGCGGGTTGCTCGACAACGACCGCGCCATTAATTCAGGAGCAGGCATGGAAACAGTTTCGGACTTCATCTTAAAACGTCTTTCGGAATGGGGCGTAAAGCGGATATTTGCGTATCCCGGAGACGGCATCAATGGCCTGGTGGGTGCATTCGGGCGCATGAAAGAGGGTCCGGAGTTCGTGCAGGTGCGCCACGAGGAAATGTCAGCGTTCATGGCTTGCGGCCACGCCAAGTTCACGGGTCAGGTTGGCGTGTGCATGGCAACGTCGGGACCTGGCGCCATTCACTTGTTGAACGGTCTCTATGACGCAAAAATGGACCATCAGCCCGTGGTCGCCATTGTCGGGCAGCAGGCGCGCAGTGCACTGGGTGGCGACTATCAGCAAGAGGTCGATCTCCTGAACCTGTTCAAGGATGTGGCACGCGATTTCGTACACGTGGCAAGCAGTCCGGTGCAAGTCAGGCACCTCCTGGACCGCGCCCTGCGGATAGCCATGGAGCGGCGGGCCGTGACCTGCGTTATCTTGCCCAACGACGTGCAAGATTTACCGGCGGTGGAAACGCCACCGCATGAACACGGAACACTGCACAGCGGAATCGGCTACACCGCGCATTCCAATGTCCCCGACGAACAAGGCCTGAGGAATGCCGCCGATGTGCTGAATAGTGGTGAGCGTGTGGCGATTCTGGTCGGCGCCGGTGCACTGCATGCCACCCAGGAGATCAAGCAGACAGCGGAACGCCTGGGTGCGGGCGTGGCGAAGGCGTTGCTGGGCAAGGCAGCCATTGGCGACGCGCTGCCCTATGTGACGGGATCCATAGGCTTGCTGGGTACCCGGCCCAGCTGGAAACTCATGAATGAGTGCGACCGGCTCCTGATGGTGGGCACGTCGTTTCCCTATGCCGAGTTCCTGCCGGTCGAAGGCCAGGCCCGGGCGGTGCAAGTAGACCGTGATGGTCGCAATCTGAACATGCGATATCCCGTGGAGGTCGGACTGGTTGGCGATAGCAAGGCCACGCTCGCCGCATTGCTACCCCTTCTGCATGACAAGAAGAACCGGGTCTGGCGCGAAGAGGTGGAGAAAAGCGTCGCTCAGTGGTGGGAGACGATGGAAGCCCGCGCAATGGTACAGGCCGACCCCATCAATCCACAACGCGTTTTCTGGGAACTATCGCACCGCCTGCCCGATCGCAGCATTATTGCCTGCGATTCCGGATCCGCCGCCAATTGGTATGCGCGCGACTTGAAGCTTCGCGACGGGATGCTTGCATCGGTGTCCGGCGGCTTGGCTTCAATGGGTTGCGCGGTTCCCTACGCTCTGGCGGGCAAGCTTGCTTTTCCCGACCGCCCGGTTTTCGCGCTGGTCGGGGACGGCGCCATGCAAATGAATGGAATCAACGAACTCATCACCATAGCGAGCCGCTGGAAAAGCTGGAAATCGCCGACCATGGTCATTATGGTCTTGAATAATGGGGATTTGAACCAGGTGACCTGGGAACAGCGTGCAATGGGTGGCGACCCGCGATTTGATGATTCCCAGCTTCTGCCGCCCTTTCCCTATGCCGAATACGCCAAGCTGCTGGGACTGGACGGGATAAAGATCACTGATCCCGCGCATATCGGCGCGGCGTGGGATGCCGCGATCAGTGCCGATCGACCCACGTTGCTGGAGATGGTCACGGATCCCAATGTGCCGCCCCTGCCGCCACATATTGAATTCAAGCAAGCCAAGGCCTACCTCCAGGCGATAAGCAAGGAACAGGGCTCAGGCGGCGCCGTACTCCGGTCGACCGTCAAGCAATGGTGGGCCAGTTGACACCGCGCCTGGCGCGGTCCGGAATCCCAAGGAGAATAGATGATGACAGACGGCAACACACCCAACCTGCACGAGCTGGAGGAGAAAGCCAGACAGCTTCTGCAAGATACGGCAAGCTATACCGGCGCGGATATCGAGGCTGCGCGAGGCAGGCTCAAGCGCCAACTCGAGGCTGTGCGCGATCTGAAGGCCCAACAAGGATGGCTCAATGCCTTGTGCTGCGGGCCAACGTCAAAAGCTGTCAACCAATGTGTGCGCGAACATACCTGGTCGGCAATCGGGGTGGCCGGGCTATTGGGGGTCTTGGCAGGACACTGCCTCACCCGGCGACATTAGCGGCATGGCAATCCACCTACCGGGTCGCCTTGTCGGCCTGGATGGCTTGCAGGAAGGCAAAAAACCGTCGTTCATCGGCATTCAGGCCGCGGGGCGTAGATGCGGCCTGCTTCGGAGGCAGGCGGTCTTCGAGGTACGCCTCAATGACGGCCGGATGGATGTAGCACTCGCGGCACACCGTTGGTGTATTTCCTAGAAGCTGCGCCGCGGCCTTGATGACATCGTTAACGATGCGCCGCCTGGGTCCTGTGTCGTGATCCACGCTGGCATGACGTTGCAGTTGATTGAACGTGAAAACCGAGGCTGCCCAGGTGCGATAGTGCTTGGCGGTGAAGTCGCCGCCGCCGGCTTCTTTAAGATAGTCGTTGACGCAACCTGAATCAATGCGGCACCTTGTGCCGTCCGCGGCCTTGAACTGGAAAAGCTCGTGGCCCGGTATCTCCATGCATCGCTTTATCACCGTCGCAATACGGCGGTCCGATATCTTGACGTCGTGCTGGACTCCTCCCTTGCCCCGGAACTGGAACCGTACCTGGCTCCCGATCACTGATGTGTGGCGCCGCCGGAGTGTCGTCAATCCATAGGACTTGTTGGTTTTCGCATATTGCCGGTTGCCCACTCGTATCAGCGTCAGCTCAAGAAGCCGCACGACGACTGCCACTGTCTTTTCCTGGGTCAATAGCCGGCTTTTCATATCGCGCTCGACACGGCGCCGAATACGCGCGAGTGCAAGCCCGAATGCCTGGAGTTGCTCGTACTTATTGTTGTCGCGGGTTGTTTTCCACTGCTCGTGATACCGATACTGCTTTCGCCCACGGGCGTCTCTTGCCGTTGCCTGGATGTGTCCTTGCGGATCGGGGCATATCCATACATCGGTATAAGCAGGCGGGATGGCCAGCGCGTTAAGCCGGTCTATCGTTGCCGGGTTATTGATTGCTTTACCATCCGGGTCGAGGTATACGAACTTTCCTCTGGATTGCCGGCGAGTAATGCCAGGGACGTCGTCAGAGACGTAGACCAGGCCTTCCATTGGGCACAGCGTAGCGGAATCAGTCGTTTTCGTGCCCATAAACCGTAGATGCTTGTACCAGATAAGGTGTGACCATTCGTCGACTGAGACGATAGCAAGCTATATGCCCGCGCTGGTCCCTTGTCGGGTCGACCCGCGGCTGAATATGCCAATAACCCGTCCCAAGTGGCCGGCGCGACTGCGTAACCCTTCGGAGGTCCGGGACGACTCGGAAACCATGGTGGCATTATTCTGTGTCGCATGTTCCAGCTGAGTCATCGCCGCATTGATTTCGCCGATGCCGCTCGATTGTTCCGCCGCCGCCAGGCTTATCTCTTCGATCAAACTCGAAACCCGTTGCGTCTGATCCACGACGCCCTGCATGACCTCACCCGCTTTGTTCGTCAAAGCGCGCACGGCATGTATTCTTGCGACGCTGCCACCAATCAGGTCTTTGATTTCGTTGGCGGACTGGGCACTGTGCAATGCAAGCCTGCGAACCTCGGCTGCCACGACGGCAAAGCCCTTGCCCCGCTCGCCTGCCCTGGCTGCTTCCACCGCGGCGTTCAAGGCCAGGATGTTTGTTTGAAAAGCCAGGCTATTGATGATGCCTATGATGTCGTGGATCTTGTTGCTGGATGCCGTGATGGTTTCCACGGTCGAGGCAACCTGGTTGACGATTTCGCTACCCTCGGAGGCGGACTGGGTCGCCGTCGCCGATAGCTGCACAGCCCTTGCGGCCGCCTGTGCACTGTTATCGACGTTTGACATCAGCTGCTCGATGGATGCCGCGGTTTGCAGCAGGCTGGCCGCCGTCTGGTCTGTTTCCACGTTCAGCTTGTCGCTGCTCAGCGCTACGTCGGTGCTCGCGACCTGCACCCCGCAAGCCTGCTCGGCAACATCGTCGACCAATGCCTTCAGGTTCAATCCTGCCTGGTTTATGGCGCGTGCGATAGACCCGAGTTCGTCTACCCGTTTCATGTGAATTTGCTGACCGGGTTGTCCGGCGGCCAGGTCTTGTGCCTGCTTCAGCACGATTCTTACCGGGCGGTAGATCTGCAGATCGAGCCATAGCAGGACAAGGCCGGCCAGTACCGTATGCGCCGCGGCCATCGCAAACAGTTGAGCCGGGGGTAAATCCAGTATGGCAATGCACGCCAATCCCAGCATCCAGCCTATTGATACCCCGCCGAACAAGCGGGCACGCAGCGAGATTGTTTTGTTGAAAGACAGGGCGCGCAGCCATCCGGTGCGAACCAGGAGGCCGCGGTGAAACTTGCGTCCCTTCTGGCTGCCACGCTGGAATTCGGCATACAGCGCTTGGGCGCTGCTGATTTCGTCGGCGCCAGCGCGGGTGCGCACCGACAAGTAGCCGACCAACTCATTGTCGCGCACCACCGGCGTGACATTGGCCCGTACCCAATAGTGATCACCATTCTTGCGGCGATTCTTGACGATCGCGGTCCAGGAATGTCCGTCATGCAAGGTGTGCCATAGATCTGCAAACGCTGCAGGCGGCATGTCGGGATGGCGCACGATATTATGTGCTTTGCCACGCAATTCTTCTGGGCCATATCCACTGACCTCCAGGAATGCCGAGTTGGCGTAGGTGATGCGGCCTTTTATGTCAGTCACCAACATGAGCGTTGTGTCGGCGGGGATTTCGTATTGTTGTTGAGACACCGGTAGATTGACGCGCATCTATAGCCTTGTAAAGGTATGCTGCATTTTTTAAGTGAATATTCTGTTGCAGATAGTGTGCTGCGGCAATATGGCAAGTTGTTGGAAATTGACGTGGGTCAACTAAACAACGAAACGCTTGCGCGCGTCACTGCAGGATTGCGGCCGAAATCCGCTACTACCCGTATGAATACCCTCCTTGGGCGGGCGGCTTTTCAAGGGTTCGACGGCGCATGTCACGTACAATGGGCTTCAGCTTGAAGACTGCCTTGTGCGAGAGACGGGCCTGCATTGCACCGGTCTCAATGCCTTGGTTTTTTGATACGGATCAAGACTTATCGGCTATCCTTGGTATTAAATATCATCGTACGATAGAGTCGTTGTACTTTTGCGAGTCTTGGTTTTTGTTTACTACTGTTGTCACCGGAGATTTATTATGTTTGCTAAAGTTGCTTTTGCCGCACTGCTGTCCGTCATGAGCCTGCCAGCGCTGGCCGCCAATTGCGAAGCCACCATCGAAGGCAATGATGCGATGCAGTTCAACATGAAGGAAATGACCGTCGACAAAAGTTGCACCCAATACACCGTGCATCTGAAACACACGGGCAAACTTCCTGCAGCCGCCATGGGCCATAACTGGGTCCTGACGAAAGCCGCCGACAAGCAAGGCGTAGCCACTGACGGCATGACCGCCGGCCTGGAAAAAGACTACGTCAAGCCTGACGATGCCCGCGTCATTGCACACACGAAAGTCATTGGCGGCGGTCAAACCGATTCCGTCACATTCGACGTCAGCAAGTTGGCAGCGGGTGAGAACTACTCGTTCTTCTGCTCATTCCCCGGCCACTGGGCCATCATGACAGGCACGCTGAAACTCAGCAGCTAAATTTGGTCAACAACGCGGTGCTTGTCACCGCGTTGTGCTTTTCGTTCCACTTCTTCCATCCGCTCCACCTGCTCTTTCCGCTCAGTACAAAAGCATCCATGGCATCCGGACCGCCCGTTGGCAGCAGGTCCCGAGCATCACACGTCTTCTTCCCCGTTCTTACTTGCAGTGAATCTTGTAGTGAATTCCCTTGCTAATTGACCCAGGTCAATATGACGGAGCCGATAAGTGCGTAACATTCAAGTCAGTCAATCGTTGAAAGAGTAGCCGCATGATCAGCCTCCCCCGACTACATGGGCTAGTCCGAGCAGCACAGTTCGTTTTTCTTGTCTTGTTGCTTGCAGTTAGCGTGATGGTTCAGGTCTCGCATGCACAGCGGCTTCCCGAATTCCTCGACACCCTCAAGCCTGCCGAAATATTCCCCGGTGCGGACCGCCTGGGGCCGCCCGAGGGCAAGCCCATGATAGCCCGCGCCTATGCGGGTGACCGTCAGTTAGGTCTCGTCTACCTCACGACCGATGTCGTCAATACGAGGGGCTATTCCAGCAAACCTATCGATACGCTCGTCGCCATCGCTGATAACGGTGAAATCGTTGGGGCTAAGCTGGTCAAGCACCACGAACCTATCGTGTTGATAGGCATTCCGCAGGCCAAGGTCGACGACTTTATCCAAGGTTATGTCGGGCTGAATTTTGTAGATGCCCCTCCGCGCCACGGCGCACCCACACCGGTGGATATCATCAGCGGCGCCACCGTTACCATGATGGTCATCGGCGACTCCATTACGCGCTCGGCCATAAGTGTCGCACGTGCCTATCACATAGGAAGCGCAGAAAGCAGTGAGTCCAAGGCAGCGCCGGTTGCGGCGCGCATTGTCGACGAAACGCAGGATAAGGTGCAGGGCTGGGACGAACTGGTTGCCAATGGTGCAGTGCGCAGTCTGCATCTGACGGTCGACGGCATCAACAAGGCCTTCGAGGCCACAGGAAGGCAAGGCGCCATCGACCATCCCGAATCGGGCGACCCGGACGAGGATTTCATCGACCTGTATACAGCGCTCGTCAGCGTTCCTGCAATCGGGCGCAGTTTGCTTGGCGAGACGGAGTGGAAGATATTAAGCGAACGACTGAAACCGGGACAACAGGCCGTCCTTGTGGCGGGCAATGGGCGCTATTCGTTCAAGGGGTCGGGTTACGTGCGCGGCGGTATTTTCGATCGCATTGAGCTGATCCAGCAAGAAAACAGTTTTCGCTTCAAAGACCGCGATCATCTACGCCTGGGCGATATCTTCGCGCAAGGCGCGCCGGGGTTCAAGGAAATTGCTCTGTTCGTCGTACCCGATGACGCGACGCTGGATCCTGTCGCGCCATGGCGCTTGCAGCTTATGGTTCAACGAGTCGTCAGCGTCAAGGAGAAGGCGTTCCTTACCTTCGATCTTGATTACCAGTTGCCATCGGAATATACGCGTACGGATCCTGCCGCGGTAGTAGCCACGCCAGCGACCACACCGGAAAGCTCTGCGGATGCCAGCACTTCCGCCGCTCCAGGCGCGGCCGGCAGCAATGTCGAAATTGCCGCCGAATACGAAAATGCCCCACCCCTGTGGAAGCAAATCTGGAGTGCCAAGACGGGCCAAGTCTCGGCCGTACTGGCCGCCTTGTTGATACTCGTGGGCGTGTTTTTCTTCCAGGATCAGTTGGCAAGCCGACCCGTCTTCTACGATCGCTTCCGCTTGGTATTCCTGACATTCACGCTGTTTTGGATCGGATGGTACGGGCAAGCCCAACTTTCCGTCGTCAATGTTCTTACCTTCACGTCCGCATTGCGCACGGACTTCCGCTGGGAATATTTCCTGATGGATCCCGTTGTATTCATATTGTGGTGCGCAACCGCCATATCCATGGTGTTCTGGAACCGTGGTGCGTTCTGTGGCTGGCTATGTCCGTTCGGTGCATTGCAGGAACTCACCAACCGCATTGCCAAACGCCTGGGCGTCAAGCAGATCAATGTACCGCATGGCGTGAATCAGCGGCTCTCGACGATCAAGTACGTAATCTTTATCGTGCTGTTCGGGTTCTCACTGTACGAGCTTTCAGTCGCTGAACAGCTGGCCGAAGTGGAGCCTTTCAAGACGGCCATTATCCTGAAGTTCGTGCGCTATTGGCCCTTCGTATTGTTCGCCGTGTTGTTATTGGTTGCCGGCCTGTTTATTGAACGCTTCTTCTGTCGCTATCTTTGCCCGCTCGGAGCCGCACTGGCAATTCCTGCGCGTTTACGGGTATTCAACTGGCTGCGTCGCTATCGCACCTGCGGCAATCCCTGTCAGCGTTGCAATATCGAATGCCCAGTGCAGGCCATCAATCCCGAGGGAGACATCAATCCCAATGAGTGTATTCAATGCCTCCATTGCCAGATGCTCTACCACCACGAAACGAAATGCCCGCACCTGATTCAGAAGAATGCCAAACGGCAGAAGCGCCACGTGCCACCGCCGGACGCCATGCCCGAAGAGACAGTGATCCGTTTCATTCCCGCGGCGGCCAAAAGGCCAGCTTCCGAACCGGAACCCTGATATTGCACACCTCACTCTGCTACTGACTATATACAGCTGCACTTCACCACGGCGCCGGCATTCGACAGCTCGCATACGGACGCCAACCAACGCAAGGAGTTTTCATGTCTGATCAAAAATTCGAGAAACCGGGACTGAGTCGCCGGGGCTTCCTCGGGACCGCCGCGATTTCCGGAGCCGCCGGCCTGGTAGGCGGTACCCATTTGTCCTCGGCTTATGCCAAGGACGACAAGAAGGGTGCAAAGGGGATGTCCGGACATGTGGGTCCAGGCGAACTCGATGAATACTATGCGTTCAATTCCAGCGGTCAGTCTGGTGAAGTCCGCGTATTGGGTTTGCCATCGATGCGCGAGCTTTTACGCATTCCGGTCTTCAATCAATGCAGCGCGACCGGCTGGGGCCGCACGCTCGAAAGTCGCAAGATCCTGACGGAAGGGCTCACTGCGCGGACTCGCGAATATCTGAAGGATCAGGGCGGTATATTCCCGAACGGTGATGCGCATCACCCTCATCTATCCTTTACCGACGGCACCTACGATGGGCGTTTCCTGTTCATCAACGACAAGGCCAATACCCGTGTCGCGCGCATCCGTCTCGACGTCATGAAAACGGACAAGATCACTGAGATACCCAATGTGTCGGGTGTGCATGGCTT
Source organism: Pollutimonas subterranea (assembly GCF_002849655.1). GTDB lineage: Bacteria > Pseudomonadota > Gammaproteobacteria > Burkholderiales > Burkholderiaceae_B > Pollutimonas > Pollutimonas subterranea. Next base: position 298,941 of record NZ_PDNW01000003.1, on the reverse strand, counting down.
GCGTCCGCAGCGCTACCCTCGCACGGGCTATGTGTTTGCCAACGGCGAACATATTATTCCTCTGCCCAACGACGGAAAGATCCTCGACGACCCAAAGAAAAACTTCTTTGCCGTCTACACCGCGCTGGATGGCGACACCATGAAGGTGGCGTGGCAGGTTATGGTGGACGGAAACCTGGACAATGGAGACGCCGATTACCAGGGCAAATACTCATTCTCGACCTGCTACAACTCCGAAAAAGGGGTCACTGTCGAAGAGATTTCGGCGAACGAGCAGGATTGGGTCGTCGTATTCAACCTCAAGCGTATTGAAGAAGCCGTCAAGAATGGCGACTTCAAAGAAATGGGCGGCGTACCGGTCATTGACGGCCGTCATGGTTCCAAATATACGCGCTACATTCCCGTACCCAATTCGCCACACGGCTGCAATGCCGCGCCGGACGGCATCCACGTCGTACTGGCTGGCAAGCTATCGCCTACGGTGACGGTTCTTGACGTTCGCACGCTGGATGACTTGTTCGAAGACAAGATCAAGCCCCGGGATTGCGTGGTGGCAGAGCCCCAGTTGGGACTCGGTCCGCTGCACACTGCTTTCGACGGCCGGGGCAATGCCTACACCACCTTGTTTATCGACAGTCAGATCGTCAAGTGGGACATCGACAAAGCCAAGCGCGCCTACAAGGGTGAAAAAGTCGACCCCATCATCCAGAAGCTCGACGTCCATTATCAGCCCGGTCATAACCATACGACCATGGGTGAAACCAAGGAAGCCGACGGCAAGTGGTTGGTCTCATTGAATAAGTTTTCGAAAGATCGCTTCCTGAACGTGGGTCCCTTGAAGCCCGAAAACGATCAGCTCATCGATATATCGGGCGATGAAATGAAGCTTGTGCACGACGGCCCAAGTTTTGCCGAACCCCACGATATGTGTCTGGTGCATCGTAGCAAGGTTCGGCCTCTAAGCGTATGGAAGCGTGACGATCCGATGTGGGAAGATGCCCGTGAAATGGCCAAGAAGGATGGCGTAACGCTGGAAGGCGCGGCCAACGTCATTCGCGATGGCAACAAGGTGCGCGTCTACATGATTGCCGTAGCGCCGATGTTCAGCCTTCAAAAAATCGAGGTCAATGAAGGTGATGAAGTCACCGTGGTCGTGACCAATATGGAAGTCATTGAAGATCTGACCCACGGGTTTACGCTGGAGGGACATGGTGTGGCCATGGAAATCGGACCGCAGGCAACAGCTTCAATCACCTTCAAGGCGGGTCGGCCCGGGGTGCATTGGTATTACTGCCAGTGGTTCTGCCATGCCTTGCATATGGAAATGTCGGGTCAGTTGATCGTTCATCCCAAAGCGTCTGTGTAGGTCTGCATGAAACCTGCATATTCTCTAGTGCAATGGTTGGGGCCGGTCATCGTATCGTTGATCGGACTCTGCCTGTCGGGAGCCAGCCTTGCCAAGACGATCCATGTCGCGGACGGCGATAAGCTTCAGTCCGCCATCGCATCGGCGATATCGGGCGATGTTATCCGGCTTGCTCCAGGCGAATATGTGGGCAATATTGTCATCGATAAACCGCTGGTCATTGAAGGGCCGGCGGATCGATCAGCCATCATCCTGGGCGAGCGAAAGGGCCGGACCCTGTGGGTCCAGGCGCCTGATGTCACGATACGCAATCTAACGGTCAAAAATTCAGGCCTGAGTCTCTCCGAGATGGACGCAGGGATTTTTCTTGATAAACCCGCCCACAATGCCCGAGTAGAGCAAAACGATGTACTCGACAATTCGGTCGGCGTCTATGTGTGGGGTCCTCATGATGTCGTCGTGCAAGACAACCGCATCGTCGGCAATAGCGAGTTGCGGGTTGCAGAACGTGGTAACGGGGTAACTTTATGGAATACGCCCGGCTCTAGTGTCATTGGCAATGATATTTCAAAGGGCCGCGACGGTATTTTCGTCAACACGAGCAAACGGAACGTCTTCCGCGGCAATCGCTTCAGCGATCTGCGTTATGCCGTGCACTATATGTACACCAACGACAGCGAGGTCAGCGACAATGTTTCCGTGGGCAATGATATTGGCTACGCCATCATGTTCTCGGACAAGCTGATCGTCAAAGACAATATCTCCATCAATAGCCAGGACCAGGGCTTGATGCTCAATTATGCAAACAACTCGACCATCACCGGCAATTTGGTCGAGGGTGGGGAAAAATGCGTTTTCATCTATAACGCCAACCAGAATCTATTTGATGGCAACCATTTCCAGGACTGCGCCATCGGCATACACTTCACGGCAGGATCCGAAGGCAACTACATGAGCAATAATGCTTTCGTCAACAATCGGAATCAGGTCAAGTACGTTGGAACGCGTCACCTGGACTGGTCCAGGAACGGCCGCGGCAATTACTGGAGCGATAACACCGCCTTCGACCTCGATGGCGACGGAATTGCCGACACCGCTTATCGCCCCAATGACGTTATCGATCAGGTGATATGGCGGGCGCCTTCCGCCCGTTTGTTGCTCAACAGCCCGGCCGTTTCCATAGTCCGGTGGGCACAGTCCCAATTCCCCGCCATATTGCCAGGGGGTGTGGTCGATAGCGCCCCACTCATGGAGGCTCCCATACTGCATGCACTGAAGAAATCAAAGGACCTGCCATGACAGAGTTTCATGTGTCGCTGTCAGGCGTCACGAAGAACTACGGCAAGCAACGTGCTGTCAATAATATGGATTTGACGCTACGCGCTGGCGAATGTGTCGCGCTGGCCGGACACAACGGCGCCGGCAAAAGCACCCTGATCAAGCTGATACTCGGACTGATACGTCCAAGCTCCGGCAAAGTGATGTTGCTGGGCCATGAGGCGTCAGGGCGCGCTGCAGTGCGCATGCGTGGCAACATCGGCTACCTGCCGGAGACCGTAGCACTGCATCCATCGCTGACAGGCGCCGAGACGCTGGCTTTCTATGCCCGGCTCAAACGGCAGCCCGTTTCCGCCAATGCGGCCCTTCTTTCCCGGGTGGGCATCGCACAGGCCGCTCAGCGGCGGGTGGGCGTCTATTCGAAAGGCATGCGTCAACGATTAGCCCTGGCACAGGCACTGCTGGGTAAGCCTAAAGTGCTGCTGTTCGACGAACCGACCACCGGCCTGGATCCAGCTTCACGCCTGATGTTCTATGAAATCGTGCGTGAACTGCGTAATGGTGGCTCGACCGTGTTGCTCAGCACGCACGCCTTATCCGAGCTCGATGGTCATACGGACCGCATTGTGGTCATGAAAAATGGCAGCAAGATTGCTGATGGATCAATGTCTCAGTTGCGGCACACCGCGGGGCTGCCCATTCGTATCCGCTTGAAACTTGGTGACGGTTCGACAGCCGGCTTGTTGCCCGACGTGTGGCAGCGGATCGATGAATCGAAGTTCGAGTTGGCCTGCACTGAAAGCGACAAGGTGGATGCCATGCGCAGCATTGGAACCTTGAACGTGGCCATCGACGATATTGAAATACATACCCCCAGCCTGGATGATATGTACGCCCATTTTCTCAGGCGAGAAGACTTATGAATGCTGTTTTCATCATTATTGGCAAGGAAGTCCGCGACGGACTGCGTAATCGCTGGGTGCTGGCCACAGCATTGCTGCTTGCAATGCTGGCACTTTCGCTGGGCTTTCTGGGCAGTTCGCCTACCGGAGCCGTCAAGGTCGACCCGCTGACAGTTACGGTGGTCAGTCTTTCAAGCCTGTCGATATTTCTGGTGCCCTTGATCGCCATGCTATTGGCCTATGACGCCATCGTGGGTGAAATAGACCGTGGAACCATGGCGCTGCTGCTCAGCTACCCGGTATCGCGATGGCAGATCATGGTGGGAAAATTCGTCGGCCATCTGGTCGTTCTCACCGTCGCCACGACGGTAGGCTATGGCTCGGCCGGCGTAGCCTTGCAATGGGTGCATGGCGCACCTGACCCGGCCGCATGGCAGGCGTTTGCGTTCCTGATACTGGCCAGTGTATTGTTGGGTGCAAGCTTTCTTGCCATGGGCTACATGATCAGCGCGGTGGTGCGCGAGCGCGCCACCGCTGCGGGCATCGCCATCGGCGTCTGGCTTTTCTTTGTGGTGATCTACGATATGGCGCTGCTGGGAGTCCTGGTTGCGGACCAGGGACGTTTCATTACCGCCGGGCTGCTGAACAAAGTATTACTGTTCAATCCGTCAGACGTGTACAGGCTGCTTAACCTGACGGGGTACGAGAATGTGTCCATGTTCTCAGGAATGGCAGGCTTAAGTGGCCAAACCAGTCTGGGCATGCCCCTACTTGTTATTGCTCAGTTATTATGGATTGTGATTCCGTTTTCCCTTGCCGCCGCTTTCTTTCAACGGAGGCAGTTATGACGTTGCGCCGGTTCGCAAGTGTATTCCTCGTCTTTCTGGCGCTGTCCGCATGCGGCACCGAAGATGACCCCAAGGCACAGCCTCCTGCGGCGCAAGAGGTCACCCTTGATTCGGTGGGCCACTATTGCGGCATGAACCTGGTCGAACATTCAGGCCCGAAAGGGCAGATCTTTGTCTATGGCCGTGAAACTCCTGTCTGGTTTACCGCCATCAAACAGGTGTTCGCCTACACACTGCTGCCCGAAGAGCCCAAGGGTATCAGCGCCATCTACGTGCACGATATGGGCAAGGTGCACGACTGGAACCAACCGGAGACCGGCACCTGGATAGACGCGCGCAGCGCCTTCTATGTCATCGAGAGCGAGTTCATCGGAGGAATGGGCGCCGAAGATGCATTGCCCTTTGGCGATAAAGCCAAGGCTCTGGAATTTGCCGACAAGTATCGCGGACGAGTCGTCAGCTTCAACGACATGCCGGAACATTACATCCTGAACCACGATGCTGCGGCCCAGGGATTAAAGTCTGCCCCCTCGTCGCCACATGGAGAACCTTCACATTGAAAAATCTATCTTCCCGGCGCCGTTTTATCGGGATACTGGCGGCCGCCACGGGTTCGCTTCTTGTGCCGGGCGCATTGCGCGGCGCGCTCGCCCACTCACCACCTGCCCCGCCCTTGACCAGCTGGCGGGGCATTGCCTTGGGCGCCGACGCGGAATTGCATATCTATCATCCGGACGCTGAGATTGCCCGCAGGCTGATCGACCAGTCCGTAGCTGAAGTGCACCGGCTGGAAAAAATATTCAGCCTTTATCAAGACGGTAGTGTCCTCTCCATCCTTAACCGCCAAGGGTTCCTTGATACCCCACCGGCCGATTTGCTGAATTTACTCAGCACCAGTCGGCACTTCAGTATGGTGACGGGCGGCGCTTTCGATCCTTCCGTGCAGCCTTTGTGGACGCTGTATGCAGACCATTTCTCACAAGCCCATGCCGATCCGGGCGGACCTTCACGGGCGGCGATAGAACGGGTCCTGGCTTTGGTGGACCATGAAAGCATCGAGATTGGCGCGGATAGAATCCGCTTGCTGCGCCCCGGCATGGCACTTACCCTTAACGGTATTGCCCAAGGCTATATCACTGATCGGGTCACACAGTTATTGCGCAAGGCGGGGCTGGATCGCGCGCTGGTCGACATGGGCGAGATCCAGGCAATGGACCGGCATGAACATGCGTTGCCATGGCGTGTGGGCCTCGCCGATCCCGAGCATCCGGAACAAGTATTTGAAACAGTATCGATTCGGAATCATGCTTTGGCCACGTCGGGCGGCTACGGCACGCACCTGGATGCGGCGGGCCGTTTTGCGCATATTTTCGATCCTGGGACTGGTTCAAGCCAAGCGCGGTACCGCAGCGTCTCGGTGCTGGCGTCTAACGCCACCACTGCCGATGCCTTATCCACCGGGCTCTCGAACATGCCCTTGCCGGATGCCGAATCGCTGATCCGGACGATGGGCGTAAAGGCCTGGTTTATTCTGGCGGATGGATCAAGGGTTGTGCTGGAAGGCTGAAGTGACTTCGGTATCCATCGCCATCATAGTGTCCGACCCGTTTTCTTTTCCCAGGCGCTCGAATTCTTTCTTCAGGCGCATCAGGTCGGCGTCGCTAAGCGTGTCAAGATTAACCAATTCGGTACGAGCGCCCTGCACGGAGCAAAGCAGTTCGTCCAGCTTGAGTTGAACGCTTACTGCTTCGCGATTCTGCGTGTTCTGGATAAGGAAGACCATCAGGAAGGTGATGATGGTCGTGCCAGTATTGATCACCAATTGCCAGGTGTCGGAAAACCCGAACAACGGTCCGGTGATTGCCCAGACAAGAACCAGGCCGATGGCTGTCATGAACGACCATGATGTGCCTACGATATTCGAAATCCGTTCGGCCAGTATGCGAAAAGTTGCTTCCATAATTACGTCCGTGAAAAGTCGCTCCGGAAATTATTATGTCATAGAGGCACATCATGCGAGTTCCGCGATTTCAGCTTATTCGGGCTTGCATTGCAGGCCGCCGTAGAACGCCGCCAGATTCTCGATGTCGGTGTCGGACAAGTTTGCCGCCATCAGCGACATCATCTCGTCTTTGCGTGCTCCCGACTTGAAGTCGCGCAGCGCCTTGGCCAAGTAGGTGGTGTCTTGCCCCGCCAGGTTCGGTGCCCCGGGCAGCGTTGCAATCCCGTTCATGCCGTGGCATGTTGCGCATTGCACCGCTTTGGCCCGGCCCACCGCCATATCGGCAGACCAGGCCGGCGCCGTCAGCGACAGCGCGGCCAAGGTCAGGAAACATTGGCTCGCGACCGCCATAACGCAACTACTCGCCTTCATACGAGATCCGGTAAATGGCGCCGACATAGTCGTCAGACACCAGCAACGAACCATCGGGCAGTACGGCTACATCGACCGGGCGGCCCAGATACTCGTTATTGGGGCTAAGCCATCCTTCGGCGAATACTTCGGTCGTGTCGGCGGTGCCGTCTTCCTTGAGGCTGGTGAACATAAGGCGCGCGCCAACAGGCGTAGTGCGATTCCAGGACCCGTGCTGAGCAGAAAAGATACCGCCCCGATACTGCTCCGGGAACATCTGGCCGCTATAGAATGTCATTCCCAGATCGGCGGCATGGGCGTCCATTTCGACTTGCGGGAAAACGACGTCGACGGGTACTTCAGCATCCTTGAATTCCACCGTTTTCACGTCCCCGCCGCCATAATACGGGAAGCCGAAATGCTGCCCCATTTCGGTCGCCCTGTTCAGTTCACCAGGAGGGATGTCGTCTCCCATGCCATCCACCTGGTTATCGGTGAACCACAGGGTCTTGTCATCGGGATTGAAGTCCAGTCCCACTGAGTTGCGCACGCCTTGCGCGTAGACTTCGCGGTTCTGCCCGTTCTGGTCCATGCGTACGATGCCCATCATCCCGTTTTTGCCGTATATCTCGGCTTTTTCAGCCGAGGGGACATTGAAAGGATTGCCCAAGGTGATGTAGAGCTTGTTGTCGGGACCGACACGGCAGGCTCGAGCACCATGGTTGAAACTTTCTTCCGTCACCGGAACCAGTTCGCCTTGTGGCACGACAATGCCGGCTGCTACATCCGGTCCCTCGTAGAAGAATTCCGCGGCCGGATACACCAGCACCCGATTATGCTCGACGGCGTAAAGCATGCCATCCCGGGAAAAGCACACGCCATTGGGTACCTTCATGGTCACAGAAGGTGCAAAGCGTTTTACGTCATCGGCGACGCGGGCTTTGGTCCTGTCGGTGACCGACCAGATTTTCGTCTTGCGTGTGCCGACAAAAACCACGCCGGTAGAGGGGCCGACGGCCATGTGCCGGGCGTCAGGCACAACGGCATAAAGCGCAATCTTGAAGCCCGGCGGCAGTTTTATGTTTTCGAGATTGCGCTTTATGTTATCGGCTTGAGGGCCGGTTTGCGGCACGGATTCGATATCAAGCGATGCCCCCGTGGTATTCATGTTCATGAGTTTCTGAACATTATCCTGGGCCATTGCAAAGCCTGCAAAAGCACCGCAGGCAACACCCACTACAACAGCCGAAACACGCATCGTGACTTTCATTGTATTGTCTCCAGATATGAGAAAAGCTTGGCGTTTTTGCGGTACCGCAAGCGTATTGATGCTACACCCATTCACTACTGAAACACTAGGCCGTTTACCCTAGAATTCAAGAACCGCCCAATGCCGGATGATCAACCCGGGCGCAAGGCTATTTCTTGCCATGCTGCCCGTCGGCCATTTCCCGGACACACCGTATAATCCACATCGTGGCGCAATTTGCTTGCCATAGAACCCTAGTGATGGAACCACATGAAGAAGACCGATCTGGAAAAGAACAAAGCGTTGAAAATCGTGGAGAAAATGAAGAAAGACGGTACTCCTGGTCGTTTTTCCAGCGATTCCGCCGGCGCCCCTATTGATCGCCGCGAACAGCGCAAGCTTGACCAAGCCCTGGGACTGGTCGCGTTTCCCGTCAAGATCAAGCAAACCCAGGCCGATGAAATTCGCGCCTTGGCCACTGCGCAAAATATCAGTACCAACGAGGTGATAGGCGCGCTGCTGGAAAAAGCATTAAAAAACTGACGGATTAAAAAAGGCCGCAACCGTAGCCCGTAAGGCTATGGCCGCCGCCTGTAGCGGAATGGTAGCAACCGCTGCTTCAGAAGGAATAGCTGATGTTCGTGCCGGCGCTCCAGTTACGCCCCGGAGCCGGCTCGTAGTAGCGCTGATTTCCTTCATTTACGATAACCGAACCTGCATAATGCCGATCGAACAGGTTGTCGATGCGCGCAAAGGTACTGACTTCCCAAGGACCCGTACGCCACAGGTAACCGGCGCTGACTGCGGCCACGAAATAGGCGGGAGTTGATTCGCTGTTGGCGTCGTTTACCGGGATATCACTTAAGTAACGGGCTTCGACGCCCGCCCGCCATCCGGTGGGTGGCGTCCAGCCGACGGCGGCATAGAAGGCCTGGCGCGCAATTCCCGGTATTTTATTGCCGGCGTAGATGGGACTGGAGCACGTAGGGGAAAGGCAATTATCACGATATTCGGCGTCTAGCCAGGTGTAGGCCAGGTCGGTATTCCAGTTGCGCGAGAACTTCCCGGTCCAGCCCAGTTCAAAGCCGTTGCGGCGCGTACCGCCGGCATTCTGGTATACAGTGCGGCCGCCCACGCTTTCTGCTGTCACGATCTCGTCTGAAGTGCGGGTCTGGAATAAGGCCGCAGTGAGGAGACCAGCCCCGATTTGAGCCTTGGCTCCGAGCTCGACGCTGTTATTGACGGATGGCTGCAGGTTGAAGTTCAAGCCCGCCACGCCGCCGGACCGGTAAGAAATTTCGTTGAAGGTGGGCGTTTCGAACCCCCGCCCGGCCGACGCGTAAAGACTGATATCGGGTGTTGCCGCAAAACGCAGCGAGACCACGGGCAGTGCCTTCTGGTAGCGCGCATCGCCACTGCCGTCGTCATTGATTTGGTTGATGTAATGGTCGTTTGAAGAGAAATCGACTGTGCTGTACCGGAGCCCGCCATCGAGTGTCCATTGCTCTGCAAATTGCCAGGATGCCTGAAGATAGGGATCGAGGTTCCAGCTTTTGTTGGTCTCGTCCCGGCGTAAGTCGCCTTGCACGCCGAGCTGTCGCCCAGTTGGGGTATTGACGAAATTGAAATAGCCTTTGCGTTGCTCGGTCATTTCATCGTAGGCAATACCGCCGATAAGCGTGAGGGGCTTGCCGGCAAAAGCCAGCTTGGAGGTCCAGCGCAGGTCGGCGCCGCCGTAGTTGCGCTTGAGGTCTATAAGGCCGCCCGCGTGCAAGGGATTGGAAGCGCTGGTTTGTGCAAAGAACGGAATGGATTGGTACTGCGTTGTTTTGCGTTGACCAAAATAAACCATGGCGCGCAATTCATGATTCGTGCTGATGCGGTGATCGTAGATCAGGCCGCCTTGCGTCTGTTTGACGGTCTTGCGCGTGTTGTAGTCCAGCGCCCCGCCGTAGACACTGCGCGGGTCGTTTTCAAAGGTGTCGCGGTCAAGGCCCAGTGGATCGTCTGCCTTGATGTCCACGCTATTGCCGATCAGGGTGAGCCGGCTGTCATCGTTGAACTGCAGGCCCAGTTTCATGTTGCCCAGGTTTTTACGCGTACCGCTGTGGTCCCGGTAGCCTTGCGTTGTAAACCGGTTCGCGCTTAGTACGTAATCGAGTTCCGTGCTTCCCAGTTGACTGAGCCCCTTGGCCTTGGCTCCGTAGCGATAGGTGCCATAGCTTCCTGCCGCCATGCCTGCCGACAACGTAGTGGGTGAAGACCCGTCTTCTGTAAAGACCTGGATGACGCCGCCCGATGAGTTTCCATATAGCGCGGAAAAAGGCCCACGAAGAATTTCGATACGGTCGATGGACGCGATATCGATATTGGACGTTTGGCCCTGCCCGTCGGGCATGGTGGCGGGAATACCGTCTACATACAGGCGCAGGCCACGCACGCCAAACGCCGACCGCGCGCCGAAACCGCGTATGGAGATTTGAAGGTCCTGTGCGTAATTTTGGCGGTTTTGTATTTGTACACCTGGTACGCTGCCCAGGCTTTCCGACAAATTGACCTGGAGCCTGTCTTGCCGCAGGGTGTCGCCGTCGATAATCGAAACCGAGGCCGGTGTTTCAAGCAAGGATGCCTCGGTACGTGTGGTTTGCACGATGATGGGAGCGAGAGTTTCGGCGGACTGCTGCGCCAATGTGCTTGATGTTGCCGACAAGATCGCAGCGGCCAGGATGGTTCGTTGATAAAACGGAAGCCGCATGTTGAAAGTCCTTGGTGGCACCAGAGTTAAGTGTGACAGGATATCAAGATACTATACATTTTGTGTCCTGCCGACTTCGGCAACTACCAATTGTGATTTCGCCAGGTCAGCGAGAATCGGGCAGTCAGGCCGATTATCTCCATGGCAGCAATCAACCAGATGTTCGAGCTCGTCGCGTATGGACTGAAGTTTGGCAATATGGTCGTCGAGCCCGGCAATATGTTCGCGTGCCAGCTTCTTGACGTCGCCGCTTTTTCTGCCGGTGTCTTGCCACAGCCCGAGAAGTGTCTTGATGCGTTCCAGCGGAAACCCGAGGTCGCGTGACCGTTTGATGAACCGCAAGGCCTGCACGTCCTTCGCGGAATATTGCCGATAGCCGGAGTCGCTGCGCGACGCGGCGGCCACAAGCTCTATGCTCTCGTAATAGCGAATCATCTTGGCGGTGACGCCGGATTCGGCTGATGCTTGTCCTATATTCACGTTCATGCCCTATATGTGCGATAGCGCCCTTGACATTACCATAATAGGAACCCTTAGGCTATCTTCTTGTGTGCAGCATTGGGCTGCTACCTCATGGAGAATGCAATGTTTGATTTCCACGTCAACGACATGACCTGCGGTCATTGTGTGGCCGCCATTACCCGCGCCGTTCAGGACGCCTCGCCGGGCGCCGTGGTCGATATCGACCTGTCCAGCCACCGTGTAAGGGTAAATGGCGCAAGCGACGTAGCCGCCGTCGCAGCGGCCATACGCGAGGCCGGCTATTCTCCCGTGCAAAAGTGAAGTCCATGTCGATGACTGGCGCGACCAGGCACGGTGTTTGCTGTAAGCATTCCAGACAACCAAAAGGAGAACGCTTATGTTACGTACCGTAGACAGTGTGCACGGCTACACCATTCAGGCCACCGATGACGAATTAGGCAGTGTCAAAGAAGTCTATTTCGACGATGAGCGATGGGGCATTCGTTACCTTGTTGTGGAAACAGGCTCGTGGCTGTCCAGTCGTAAAGTGCTTATCTCGCCCTATTCCGTCACGCATATCAACGACGAAGACGGAATAATCGAAGTCTCGCTGACGCGCGAACAAGTTAAGAACAGTCCCGACATCGACACGCATCAACCGATTTCGCGCCAGCTGGAAGGCGACTACTCGCAATATTACGGCTACGGTAATTATTGGACGGGTCCGTATCTTTGGGGAGCAGCCGGTTATCCCGAGTATCCGATGCCGGACGCCGGGAGCGTGCCGCCTATGAGCGAGCGACCCGAGGATCTGGCTCAGCGAGCGACGGATGAACAGCAAGACAGTCACCTGCGCAGCAGCGATAAGGTCAGTGGATATCATATCCTTGGCACGGACGAGGAAATCGGCCACGTCAAGGATTTCATCTTCGATGATAAGGACTGGGCGGTGAGATATCTGTTGGTGGACACCCGAAACTGGTGGCCGGGCGGTAAGAAAGTGTTGCTGGGCACGAAGTGGATAGAACGTATCGACTGGTCCGACTCTACCGTCCAGACGAAATTGTCGCGCGAGCAAATCAAGAACAGCCCCGAGTACGACGAGGATGCACCGCTGAACCGAAATTACGAAACGGAACTGCACCAATACTACGGCCATCACGGCTATTGGGACTAGGTCCGTTTGCGCCTCGCTAAGGGTGTGTGTCTCCGGACAATGCGTCGGTGGAACCCGTGAACGCCGCAATCGATGGAGCCCCCTGCCGGACGTAGGGCGAGGGTAAAGGCTTGATCGGGATTGTTTCCTGAGAGTAGTCTGGCTTGAAGGCCCCACCGCCATCCGCGGGTGGGGCCTTAATCATCTTGGGCTCGTCCCATGCGCCATGGCGGCGCACCCTTACCCAATAGGCCTGTGTTGCTTCCGCGCTTCGTGCCGCGACATAAAATGCGCCTCCAATGGTTCCCAGGGATGGCAGCGATCCGGCCGTGGCCGTCAGCCTTGTGGCCTGCCCCGCCTCCATCAGCCATAAGGGTCCGCCCGGATGCTCAAGCGCGGCCACCGCTACGGCGCCTGTTTCGTTCAAGCCGACGGCGGGGCTCCCAATATAGGTCAAACCCAGATCGGTCGGTTGCGACCAGCCGGCGGGATCGCCCGTTTGTTGCTGGACAATCTGCAGCATGTGGCCGCTGGCCTTGTCACGGAGATATAACTCAATGATGTGACTGGCATTTTGCAGTGCAGCCAGCCCTCCGTCGGTGTCGGGCACATTGATTCGTTGCCACGGTGACCAACGGGTCCGGTAGACGCTATGCCAGAGGCGCCCCGCTTCGTCCGTTGCAAATACCATGGATGCGCCGGAATCATCGGATGCAAGAGCTACCCGAGGCAAGGCTCCCGGCAGCGGCGGCAGTGCACGCCAGGCCGTCCACGCGCCCGAGTCATTTTCCGGCTTGGCATAGTGAAGAAGACCATCGTTTCCCATCGCAACCGCAAGTAAAGGGCCTTCCGCTGACACTACCGGCAAATAAGTGATCCGAGCCCCCGGAATCAGTTGCCAGCTTGCCCAGCTACCTGCCGGTGTCTGGGTGCTGACCCATGCCAGGCCAGTGGCGTCGCGGGCAAAGACTCCTGGGCGGCCGTTGCTGCTTTCGAACGCTGCGATGGGGTCGGCAGTACGCCCGCCCAGGCTGATCCATTGCTGTCCGGTACTTTGCCACGCATTGGCCGCGGCATTGGCCTCGCCGAGTGCAAACACAAAGAAGCCTCCATCGAGGCGACTTACTATGTAAGGCGCTTCATTATTGCGCGACACATAGTAGGCCCGTCCCACCCAGGCCGCCGCAGGGCCCGCAGGTTCCTGGCATAGCCGGGCATTGGCGCAATATCGGTAATCATCCCAGGCGTAACGTCGAAAAGCCTGGGTCTTCTCGGTGATCTCCGTAGCGGACAAATTGGCGGCGCGCTCTTGGCTGGGGTAATCAACGTAAGCAATTTCAGCATAATTGCCGGGTTGATTCACGATGGCATCATGCACCAGCCGCGCGCTTGCGATATGGTCGGGATGGGCGTGACCGGCGCAGCGCCAACATAAGCGCTCATACGGAACCGTAATGCTGCCATCCATGTGCCGGATGGTGGAAGGCTGATAGTCCTGGATGATGTTTTCCAGGGTTTCTACAAGGTCGGATCGTGAATAGATTTCTGCAGCGGGGCCCAACGATTCGACTGTTGCGCCTGCTACGGATTCGGTCCGGGAGAGCGGCGTCAAGCTGCCCCAGCCTTTGCCCAGCCATGGATCTTTAAGCCGCAGGTGCAATAATTGCAGGCGTTTGTTCCCATGCAAAGTAAAACGCGCCACATGCCTATCGTGGATAGCAGCGAAATCCTCGGCCCATATATTCGGTTCCTGGGCCATATAGGAGTATGCCGACCGCACACCTCGTTCACGCCCCAGCATATAGGCCTCGCCCTCGCCCCTTTCGCTGGCGGTGAGGTATACCACTTGCACGCAGCCGCCTGCATCAATAGTGGATTCGATATCCGGGTTCATGAAAAGCAGATCGTCGTCTTGGTGCGCGACAAAGACGAGATCCTTGATGCCGTTGCATTGAACCATCGACGGCCCCGCGTGAGCCGTGATTCCGGCTGCGCCCAGTATTAGGCAACCGCAGCGTGTAAGCCACTGTTTATTCAATTTCGAGATCTTTCAGAAACGCCGGGGAGAGCTGCGATTCTAATCCGATTTTGACAAGAGCTCCATGCTTTTGCGCAGTGTGTACGCAGCCGTGGTGGTGTCGATGGCCACGTCGTCCCAGGACACGCATTGTCCTTTCTTTACCGGTCGCAGCAGTTTGACATTGTGCGCCAGGCCCAGCGGCAAGCCCCCCAGACGCTGTGACGTTTCAACGGGCAGCAACTTGCCCCATACGGTATAGCCGCCCTCGCCGTCGAGTATCTCGCCGGCTTGCAAATCGCGCTTTGCCGTGGCCACGACATCCGCCGTCCAGGCAGCCGCTACGCCCGTGGCTTCGCCGCGCAGGGCAACGGAGGCGACCGACATGCCGACTTCCAGACCGATGAGGTGCCAACGCTTATAGAGCGTGAAATACCGGCCAGTGGGATCGGTGTGCGCGTTGTACTCTTCAAAGCAGTTCTTGATGTAGTCGGTTTCCGCTTCTATCGTGACCCAGACACCCATGCGGATGTCGTAGGGTATGCGCCGGCCGTTGGCTTCCAGCGACGAAACCACTTCGACCATGCCTTTACGTTCAAGTACGCCGCCTTCGCTGACAGGCCGGGTAACGAAGGGGATATCTTCTATGCTGGCCGGCGGATATTGCAGGCCGTTGGACGGTACGGAGAGACCGGTCGCGTTGGCGACAGCGCAGCTCTCGATGGATGGTTTGGAACCATCGAGGAAGCTATTGAACATTTTGGGATTGAGGCCGCCGCGTTGTGCCTGTTCGGGGCTAAGGCCGTAGTACCCCCAAACTGTCTCTGGCGTTGACTCGGAGTAATGAGGCAGCCATTTGTGGCCTCTGCCGGCTGCCACCACGGGGAATCCGCAGGTTCGAGCCCAGTCGACCAAATCGCAAATTAGCGCCGGTTGGTCGCCAAACGCCATCGAATAAATAACGCCGGCCTTTGCGGCCCTGGATGCCAGCAGCGGTCCACAGAATGCATCGGCTTCGACCGTGACGTTGACGACATGCTTTCCTTGCGCAAAGGCTTCCAGGCAGTGCTCGACCGCGGCAACCGGGTTGCCGGTACATTCGACGATGACATCGATTTGAGGAAGGCTTACGAGTGCCCTCCAGTCGTCGGTGATCCATGTGCCGCCGGTAGATAGTGCAACTTGCGCGGACGCGGCCTGGCATTGCTCCGGTTTCCAGCCGACGCGGGCCAGATTCTGGCGCGCCGCATCGGGCGAGAGATCGGCGATTCCAACCAGATGCACGCCAGGCGTGCGCGGAATTTGGGCGAGATACATGGAACCGAACTTACCGGCGCCAATCAGCCCGATACGTATGGGGTTATTCGTTGCGGCTCGTTGTTGAAGCTGCGCATAAAGGCTCATGGGGTCTCCGTCTGTCGTTGATTATTATTTGGCTGGTTTGGATCTGGCTTTTGACTTGGTTTTCGGTGTGGCGGCAACCGCCGCTACGGAAGGTTGCGGGTCGCCGGTCCAGCTCAGGGTGTAGGCAGCACCCCGGCGGACATTGCCCACCAGTGCCGGACGAAAACAGGCAAGGTTGGTACCCCCCTTGCGCCTGACACTGGGATAGACAATGCCCAAGGAACCTTGTTCAAGCAAATGGACGGCAAGCTTTTGCGACGCGACATAACTGGCGGGGTCGAGGCAAGCCATGTACGACGCGGCGTTGCGCACGTCGTGAAATTCGGCGCTGAAGTCGGCCAACAACAATTGATAGCTGATCGTATCGTGAAAATAATCGATTTCAGCGTATTCGACTATCTTGTGGAAAATGATTTCGGCCAATGCTGTTTCCACTTCAAACGCGCAATACCACGCGCCGCGCTCACCGGTGTTGAACCGGCTGCCTTCCGGGCGGGCATAGGCGTAGGCCGCATTGATCATGCGAAAGTTGGGCACGCCAAACACCAGTTCGTCTATGCCGATGCCGGGCATGGCACCGCGTTCGGCGGCAAGGCGCTGGTTGCTGGCGTTATCGAGGTCGAACAGGTCTTTCAGATGCGCAGCGTTTTCGGCCAGGGGTGCAAGCACTGAGTCTTCCTGGTCGGCAAAGCGAGAAGGCAATAGGCGGCAGGTATCCAGTTGGCGTATAAGGGTAAGCGGTGGTGCCCGCACGCTACATGCCTCCGCGGCGAGCGTCGAGCAAGGCCCGCACGGTTTGCATGGCGAGCAGCCCGCCTTCCTGCATATAGCGCAGCGGCGTCTTGCCCCCGAAGATGACGTTGCGATTGGCCATGCCTACCCATTGGTCGGCGAGGTCGTCGCCGTACAGAATATGCAGGGCCTTGTAGATACCCAGGAGGTAGGAAATACGGGTGATCCGGTCTACCTCGAGTACGCGCCCGGGCTTTTTCTTCCATTCGTAGAACGCGCTGCTTGAAACTCCACCCAGCAAAATGCAGGCATCTTCGTCGCGAAGCTTCCATGCCTGCGCAAGCTTGAAAAAGCCTTGCAGGGCCGATTTGGACAAGCGTTCGCGTGCGGCCTTGTCGTTGAGGTCGACAACCGGCGCCGGTTCGAACCGGCTTGATGGATAAGCGTAGGCGAGGCTCATGGCGTGACTCCTTTTACGGTCATTCTATACTCCGGAACCGGAGTTTACAAGCCCTGTCTGACAAAACCCGGATGGGAAACCCTGGCACTCCAGCGGGGAATCAGCATATAGCGCGCAAATCTTATGGCTTGCGCTTATTAACAATGACCGAAGTATTCGTTCTACTTTCGGACGCGGCCCCTTAGTCTTGATCCTGTACCTGAAAACAGCCATAAATAAGGATGTGCCCATGTTGCTGCCGAATTTCATCAACGCTTTGCTTGTAGCGGGCGCCGTCGTCGCGCAGTCGGCGACCGCCGCCGAGATCTCGCTGCTTAATGTTTCGTATGACCCTACACGTGAACTTTACCAAGAGTTCAATCAGGCCTTCGCCAAGCATTGGAAAGAGACCACGGGCGACACGGTTACCATCAAGCAATCGCATGGCGGCTCCGGAAAGCAGGCCCGGTCGGTTATCGATGGAATCGATGCCGACGTCGTCACATTGGCACTCGCATCGGATATAGATGCCATCGCTCAGCGCGGAGCCATCAAGACCGATTGGCAAAAAGGTTTTGCCAATAATAATTCACCATACACGTCCACCATCGTATTTCTGGTTCGCAAAGGCAATCCTGAACAAATCAAGGACTGGGGCGACCTGGTCAAGCCGGGCGTCTCTGTCATTACACCCAATCCTAAAACATCGGGCGGCGCCCGCTGGAATTATTTGGCGGCGTGGGGTTATGCATTGAAGCAGCCTGGCGGCACTGAAGAGAGCGCCAAAGCATTCGTAGGAAAGCTGTACAAGCAAGTGCCGGTGCTCGATTCCGGTGCGCGGGGTTCGACCACCACTTTTGTCGAGCGTGGCATTGGCGATGTACTGCTGGCCTGGGAGAATGAAGCTCTTCTGGCGATCAAAGAGCTGGGTCCTGACAAAGTGGAAATTGTGGCGCCATCAATCAGCATCCTGGCCGAACCACCTGTCGCCATCGTGGACAAGGTCGTGGATAAGAAAGGTAGCCGCAAGGTTGCCCAGGCGTACCTGCAGTACTTGTATACCGACGTGGGACAAGATATTGCAGGGAAGAACTATTACCGCCCTACTTCAGAAAAAATCGCTGCGAAGTATGCGCAGCAATTCCCTGACGTAAAGCTATTCACGATCGAAGACGTGGCTGGCGGTTGGGATAAAGTTCAAAAAGCACACTTTGGTGATGGCGGCATTTTCGACCAGATATACGTTCCTGGCCGCTGAACCATGTTCAGTGCTGCCGCCATACCTGCCATGCGATCCTCGCCCTTCCGCGTTATTCCGGGATTCAACATCACCTTGGGCTTCACGCTGGTGTACCTGTGCCTGATCGTGCTGATTCCCCTATCCGCGGTCTTCTTGAAGACGTTCACAATGAGCTGGAGCGGCTTCTGGGAGGCCGTCACGTCGGATCGCGTAATGGCCTCTTATCGCTTGAGCTTTGGGGCTTCGCTTATAGCCGCCGCCATCAATGTCGTCTTTGGCGGCATTGTGGCGTGGGTGCTGGTTCGTTACCGCTTCCCCGGCAAAAGACTGGTCGATGCGCTGGTCGATCTGCCTTTTGCGCTGCCGACCGCCGTCGCCGGAATAGCACTTACTGCCCTGTATGCGCCAAATGGCTGGATAGGCCAGTATCTTGAGCCGCTGGGAATCAAGGTGGCCTTCACCCCGCTAGGCATCGTCGTGGCGCTGACATTCATCGGCTTGCCCTTTGTCGTCAGGACAGTGCAGCCGGTGCTTGAAGAGGCGGAGCGCGAGCTTGAAGAGGCTGCCGCCAGCTTGGGCGCAAGCCGCTGGCAGACTTTTACCCGCGTGATATTCCCGACCATACTTCCTGCACTGCTTACCGGCTTTGCCATGGCATTCGCTCGTGCCACAGGGGAATACGGCTCGGTGATTTTCATAGCTGGAAACATGCCTATGATTTCGGAGATCGCGCCTTTGCTCATTGTGACCAAGCTTGAACAATATGACTATGCCGGGGCGACCGCCATCGCTGTCGTCATGCTGTCCATTTCTTTCCTGCTTCTTTTGGCCATCAACCTGTTGCAGGCATGGACACGTGGACGCAGTAAAGTGACGAGAAATTGAATATGTCCACCCTAGATGTAACCTTGCCCACCGCAGTGGCCCCGGTAGCCTCGTCCGTCCGCGGGAAGGCGGCCACCGTCGAACCGCGCTGGGTCCAATACGGCCTGATCGGAATCGCCCTTCTTTTCCTGGTTTTGTTCCTGTTCATTCCCTTGTTCGCGGTTTTTGCCGAGGCATTGCGTAAAGGCTGGGATGCCTATATTGCGGCGATTGTTGAGCCAGATGCCGTATCGGCCATCACGCTGACGTTGCTGGCTGCTCTGATTTCGGTGCCGCTGAATCTTGTATTCGGCGTCAGCGCCGCCTGGGCGGTGGCCAAGTTCGAATTCCGCGGCAAGAACCTGCTCATCACCCTAATCGATCTTCCGTTCTCAGTGTCGCCGATTATATCGGGGCTGATCTATGTACTGATTTTCGGTGCACAGGGATGGCTGGGACCCTGGCTGTACGAGCACGATATCAAGATACTGTTTGCCTTGCCCGCCATCGTGCTGGCGACCATTTTTGTCACGTTTCCTTTTGTCGCCCGTGAACTCATACCGTTGATGCAGTCGCAAGGCAGTGACGAAGAGGAGGCAGCCCTGGTGCTGGGTGCTTCGGGCTGGGAGACGTTCTGGCATGTCACTCTGCCGAATATAAAGTGGGGCCTGTTGTATGGCGTAATCCTGTGCAACGCACGCGCCATGGGCGAGTTCGGTGCCGTATCGGTCGTATCGGGCCATATACGGGGCATGACCAACACGATTCCGCTACACGTAGAGATTCTCTATAACGAGTACAACTTCTCGGCCGCGTTTGCTGTTGCGTCATTGCTGGCGTTGCTTGCATTGCTGACGCTGGTTCTGAAGTCCTGGATTGAATGGCAGGCGCTGCCATCACAGCATGCGCGGGAGCATGGATCATGAGTATTGAAGTACGCCATATACACAAACAGTTCGGTGACTTTTCGGCCCTGGATAATGTTTCACTGAAATTTCCCGACGGTAAGCTGACGGCCCTGTTGGGGCCCTCCGGCTGCGGCAAGACGACCTTGCTGCGCATTGTCGCGGGACTCGAGTATCCGGATTCGGGGCAGATTCTGCTGGACAATGAAAGTGCAACCGAACGGCACGTTCGCGAACGTCAAGTTGGATTCGTATTCCAGCACTACGCACTTTTCAAGCATATGAGCGTGTTCGAGAACATTGCGTTTGGCTTGCGGGTGAAACCCCGCAAGCTCCGCCCGTCCGAAGCCGCCATCCGCGAAAAAGTGATGCAGCTGCTGGAGCTCGTGCAGCTGGACTGGCTGGCGGACCGCAGGCCGGCCGCTCTGTCGGGCGGGCAGCGACAGCGGATTGCGCTGGCGCGCGCCCTCGCGGTGGAGCCGCGGGTGTTGCTCCTGGATGAGCCCTTTGGAGCCCTGGACGCACAGGTTCGCAAGGAGCTGCGCCGCTGGTTGCGCCGCCTGCATGATGAGCTTCAAGTCACCAGCATATTCGTGACGCATGACCAGGAAGAGGCGCTCGAGGTCGCCGACGAAATCGTAGTCATGAACCGTGGCAAGGTCGAGCAGGTGGGTACGCCCGCATCGGTGTACAACCAGCCCGCAACGCCTTTCGTGTACAGCTTCCTGGGCAATGTGAATCTCTTCCGAGGACGTGTACACAATGGCTATCTGGAAACCGGTGATGCGGCGTTCCATGCGCCGGCTCACCAGGATGTTCGCGACATACAGGGTACGGCCTATGTGCGTCCGCACGATATCGATATAGAACGCTATTCGCAGGGAGCCAAAGGACTGGTGGTGCGCCTGGAGCGTATTCATGCCGTCGGTCCACTGGCACAGCTCGAGCTCATGCGCAGTGATACCGCCGAACTGATCGAGGTGGTGATATCGCAGGAACGGTTGCGACAACTACAGCTGAAGGAGAGCGAGTCACTCGTCATTCAGCCGCGGCAGGTACACGTCTTCCTTGACGAGGCGGCATAATGTTTAGCGGACGGACAAAAGGATCACGCCGGCAATAATCACGATGCACCCCAGCCATCCCGCGGGCGGCACCTTCTCTTTCAGAATGAAGAAGCCGGCGAACGTCGCCATCATCATCGACATCTCGCGCAAGGGGGCCACCACGCTCACTTCTGCGCCTTGCTGCAAGGCATACAGGATCAGAATATAGGCCATGGGCGACAAGGCGCCGACCGCAAGCGCCAAATGCCACTTGCCCTGCATCTGCTGCATCATGGTCTTGCGTCGCACCCAGGTGCTAGGAGCCAGCAGCAGCGTACCTCCACAGGCGGAAAGCCAGTCCAGCAGAACCGGCGCGATCAGCAAAACCTTGACGCTGTAGGCGTCGCTCAGGCTGTACGCGGCGATGAACAGCCCTATCAGCAAGCCCCAGCGTATTCCTGTCCAGGCTTGGGCCTGGGCGAACTTGCGCCAGTTTCCCTGGGTGGCGATAAGCAGTATGCCTGCCACCACGCTGCAGATGCCCAGTATGCCGACAGCGGTAGGCACCTCGGACAGCCACAGGAACGCGCCCGCACTGGCCAGCAGTGGACCGGTGCCGCGGGCCACGGGATAGACCACGGAAAGATCGGCGGCCCGATAGCCGCGCATCAGGCAGATGCTGTAGCCCAGGTGCAAGGCACTGGACAGCCCAATGAATGCGGCCACTTCCCAGCTCCATGCCATGCCCTCATTCCACAGGATGTAGATCACCCATGGCGCGTACAGCACCGTGGACATGAGCCGATAGCAGAAGACGAAAGAAGCGCCGGCACCTGCCGCGCGCTTGGAAATCAGGTTCCAGGACGCATGAAGGACGGCCGCGATGACGACCAATAAAAAGACTTGTAGCGTCATCGGGAAACCGCGGCCATGAGTGTCACGCCGTATCTACAGGATTTCTTCCAGGACAGTCGCGGGCCGGCACAGCCGCGTGCCTTTGCCGGTAACGACAAAAGGACGATTCATCAGGATGGGATGCTCGGCCATGGCGTCGATCAATTGGTCGTCATTGACGTCCGGGTCTCCAAGGCCAAGCTCATCGAAGAGGGCCTCTTTGCTGCGTATGGCTTCGCGCGGCGACAGGCCTGCATTGTGTATGAGGTCGCGTAATTCGCCACGTGAAAGCGGTGTCTTGAGGTATTCGACAATGTTGGTTTCTATGCCGCGCGCCTGCAGTGCCTGCAACACAGTGCGCGAAGTGCCGCAACGAGGATTATGATAGATCGTGGTCATCGCCATTAACGTGAAGTCTTGTAAGGTCCGCTATCTTAGCGCTTTGAATCACCTACCGGGAGCAATCGTGGGTTCTTTTCGTCAATTCAAGATTATTGGGTGCACGGCCCTCGCCTTGTCATTCACATTGCCATTCGCTGTTCACGCGCAGCTGGAGGTGGGCGCCGCCGCGCCCGCCTTCACGATCGATGCGGCGCTCGGAGGAAATGCCTTCGCGTTTTCATTGAACGATGCGCTACAAAAAGGGCCAGTCGTACTGTATTTTTACCCTGCCGCATTCACCAAGGGCTGCACGATCGAAGCCCACGATTTTGCTGAAGCGACTGACGAATACAGGAAGCACGGCGCCACCGTGCTGGGCGTGTCGGCTGACGGTCTCGCTAAACTGAAAGAGTTTTCAGTCAGCGCTTGCCAAGGCAAGTTTGCCGTGGGGGCCGACCCAGAGGCCAAGGTTATAAATGCCTATGATGCACAAATGGCGTTCAAGCCCGATATGGCCAACCGCGTGTCCTATGTCATAACGCCGGATCAAAAAATCTACTATCACTACAGCAGCATGAGTCCGGACAATCATGTGGCCAACACCATGGCGGCCGTCAAAGAATGGGCGGCCAAGAACAAATGAGGAAAGCCGAAACGGCTCGCCGGAACTGGCGCCCAAGCTATATCGGGGGTGACGATAGCGGCGGTCTTCAATGGTAAAGTGTAAATATCAATAGCCAGAGAGTGATGCGTAAGCGATGACAACGATCTATTCTTTTTCGGCTCAGACGCTGCACGGCGATCACGAGGACCTGTCCCGCTATCGGGGCCAGGTTCTGCTGGTCGTCAACGTCGCGTCCCAATGCGGATTCACGCCCCAATATCAAGGGCTGGAATCGCTTTACCGCGAATACCACGAGCGCGGGTTCTCGGTATTGGGTTTCCCGTGCGATCAATTCGGACACCAAGAGCCAGGAAGCGCACAAGAGATCGCCAATTTTTGCTCCAGCAACTACGAAATTTCGTTTCCGATGTTTGACAAAATCGAGGTCAATGGACCTGGCGCCCATCCACTGTTTGCATGGCTTAAAGGTGAAAAATCCGGAGTCCTGGGTACGCGCGCGATCAAGTGGAACTTCACGAAATTTCTAGTGGGCCGCGACGGCCGGGTGCTGCAGCGCTACGGTTCAACCACCAAGCCCGATGCCTTGCGTAACGATATTGAAGAGGCCCTGAACGTTCAGGCAGCCTCCCCGGAAACGACATAAAGGATCAGCATGATCGATTTGCACTATTGGACTACCCCCAACGGTCACAAAATTACCCTGTTTCTTGAGGAAACGGGGCTGCCTTACACGATTTTTCCGGTCAATATCGGCAAGGGCGAACAATTCAAGCCAGAATTCCTGGAAGTGGCGCCCAACAACCGTATCCCAGCCATTGTCGACCATGCTCCCGCCGATGGAGGTGCCGCGGTCTCGGTATTCGAGTCGGGCGCCATATTGTTGTACCTGGCGGAAAAAACCGGCCAGTTCATCCCGAACACCCTACGAGGCCGGGTGGACACCTTGCAATGGCTATTCTGGCAAATGGGCGGTTTGGGTCCCATGGCCGGACAGAATCATCATTTCAATAATTATGCCGTTGAAAAGATCACATATGCCGTTGACCGCTATGTGCGTGAGACGGCGCGCCTATACAAGGTGCTTGACCGTCGGCTGGAAGGTCGGGAGTTCATTGCCGGGGAATATTCCATTGCCGATATGGCCTGCTACCCATGGGTGGTTCCGTACGAGCGCCAAGGGCAAGACCTGAACGATTTTCCCAACCTGCAACGCTGGTTCGACGCCATACGACAGCGCCCTGCCACGGCACGCGCCTACGCATTAGCCGACGAAATCAACACGGCGCCTTCGGTCAGCGACGAAGAATCCCGTAAAATCCTTTTCGGCCAGGATGCCGCAACGATCAAATGAAAAGATCGAATTCAGCACTCACTGTCCGCCTGGCACTCACCATTATTGCGGCATCGGTATTGACCGCGTGCGCCAGCGGCCCGTCGGACAATATTTCACTTATTCCCGCCCAGACCGCTGAGCAAACCAGCAAAGACGGCCTGTTCACGCAGGCGGTCAAGTGGGAACATAAGAAGCCCGGTTGCGAGGGCGACTGCCCCACTGTAAAGCTGGACTCCATTGTTTTTCCGGGCATTGCGCGACTGACCGAATTGGTGGACCACGCTCTGGCTGTCATGACCGGCGTAGGCAGCAGCGGCGCTCCACCCTATGCAACAATAAAAGAATACGAGGCGTACTTCTGGAAGACGGCGGCCCCACGCGATTCCACCCTGCTGGCGGCCAAGACACGTTACCGGAACAAGTACCTGACTGTCGTTGAACTGAATACCTGGCAGTATTTCACCGGAGCTGCCCATGGCATATCGGCCACTCAGTTCCTGAACTGGGACAATGCAACCGGCAAGGTACTGGGCCTGGCTAATGTGCTGGAGAGCGGAAAACAGGACGCCTACCTTGCCGCCCTGAAAGAGGTGCATGCGCAATGGCTGGCGACGAATCCGGATGCCATGAATGACCCGGCCGCGTACAACCGGCTGTGGCCGTTCCAGGCCAGCAGCAATTTCGCCTTTACGGATGGTGGACTACTGGTGAAATACGACTCGTACCAGATCGCGCCCTACTCGTCCGGACAGCCGGAACTGCTGATTCCCTACAGCAGGCTGCGAGGGATATTACGGCCTGAATTTATACCTACCTGATCATAGCGGTGCCTTTTTCAAGGCACCGCTTTTTACTTGAAGCGGTCCAGGTCGAAATAAGGCGATGTCGACGCCGGCTTTTCCGCTTTCTTTTGCGGAACATTGCGTTCAGCCGCTGCGGCCCCTGCATCCACGTCGCCCAGGTCTATCGTCTTGATTCCCGATGCATTGCTGCCGGTTTCGGCCCGCTGACCTTCGCTTTGACGCGCGGCTGCGCGCTGTTTCAGGGTCTTGTCGGTGAGGGACTCGAGCATAGCCGCCAGTGCCGTGTGCTTGTTGTTGATGGCCCAGTCGGCCGCGTCCAGCTTTTGAAGATTCTGTGTCGTGACTTCCGCCCCATGATCCAACAGCAAGCGGACCATCGCTTCGCTTCCTGAATGTGCCGCCATCATCAAGGCCGTAGTACCGTCTGGCGCGGGTGCGTCGATGATCGCGTTATTTGCTATGAGCATCTTGGCTGTTTCCAGTTTGCCCGTCGATGCAGCATAGTGCAGCGGCGTCCAGCCCAGGCGATTCACCATCGCCCCGCGCCGGATCAGGTCTTTTGCCCGCTTGGTATCCCCGAGCACCGCCAGGTACATCAGTGGCGTTTCACGATTGACGTTGATGGCATTGAGTGCGGTTTTTCTGTTCGCGGCAAGCACGTCGTAGACGCCCCAAGCGCCGTCACGGATGGCCTGCATGATGGCGGGTTGGCCCTTGGGACTCAGTTCGTTTGGGTCCGCGCCCCGCGCCAACATGGTCTTTACGTTCGAAACGCGATCATTCGCGATGTCTACCCACCAGTCAGCCGGATTGGCCGCATGCGCGCTTAGACACAGCAGTGCGGCTGCCAAGCCGAGCCCCCAGGTACGACATGCAAGAAAAAGCGGAGGTAATTTCATAATTTACTTTAACTAATTAACATTAACTATTTTGCTTTATATAATCAACATTAATTTGTGTTCGTAATGACTTGATTAATAAGAATTTATTTGAAATTTTTCATCGATTCGGATTATCTAGTATCAATATAATCCTATTTCTAAACTTAATTCCCTATCTTATTGAAAAGCCTAAAGAAATTGTCAGTCGAATGTTTTGCCACCTCGGCGACTGAAATTCCTCGTAGCTCTGCGATTTTTTCCGCCACATGCATGACATTCGACGGATCGTTCAGTTTACCGCGGTGAGGAACGGGTGCCAAATAAGGAGAATCCGTTTCAATCAGAAGGCGATCCAGCGGAAGCTTGGTGGCCAGTTCCTGGAGGTCTTGGGCTTTCTTGAACGTAACGATACCGGATAGGGAAATATAAAAGTTCAGCTCCATCGCCGCTTGCGCGACTTCCCATGATTCCGTAAAGCAGTGCATGACTCCGCCGTACTGATCGGCTCCCTCTTCCTTCATGATGCGCAGGGTGTCCGCGCTGGATGAACGGGTATGGATAATCAAGGGCAAGCCGCTGGCGCGACTCGCCCGGATATGGGTACGGAAGCGATCGCGCTGCCACTCCAGCGGTTCGGCCATGCGAAAATAGTCCAGGCCGGTTTCTCCTATGGCCACGACTTTTGGCGACTGGGCCATGTCCACCAGCTCTTGAACCGTCGGTTCGGGCGTATCCTCGTAGTCCGGGTGTACCCCTACTGATGCGTACAAGTGGGGATGCGGCGCGACCAGTTCCATGAGCCCCGGCCAGTTCGGCAGGTTCACGCTGACGACCAAAGCATGGCTGACCTGGTTTTGCGCCATACGGCTGAGAATATCAGGCAAGTTCTTTGCCAGTTCCGGAAAGTCGAGATGGCAATGAGAGTCTACGTACATAATCGTTCCTAAGGCCGGCACGCCAGTGCCACGCGTTGCAAAGTGCTGTGTATCAGCAACTTGGCATTGAGCGGATGCCTGGCTGTTGCACGTTGCTGTGCCAGCCATTTTGCTGTTTCCGCCAGATTGGCCAGCGCCGCATGCGCAGCAGCAAGGCGTATGGATTCTTCGAGACCCGGATAATAACGCAGCGGTGCGCCGCTGGCCGCAAGAAGCAAGTCCATGAAGAGGCGCTGGAGTGCGTCGATCCAGACTTCGGTAGGCACCTTTTCCAGGTGGTCAGCCAGTGGACCGATATCGACGGGAGCGGACTGGGCCAATGGCGCGATCAGCTGGCTGAGCCAATCGGGACACGGACTCTGGCCGGTTTGCGCCAATTGCAACGCCAGCAAGGGTGCTCCGCCCGCCGCGGCAAGCCACAGATTCGCGTCGTTCACCTGTTGTTGCCCCAGCCATTCCAGGCTTGCGCTTTTTTCCGGTACGGGCAAAGGCAGGCGGCGACAGCGCGAGAGCAACGTGGGCAGCAAACGGTCCGGCGCGTCCGCAACGAGCAGGAAAACCGTATGCTCGGGGGGTTCCTCGAGCACTTTCAGCAGCGCATTCGCGGAAATGCTGTTCATGGCCTGCGCGGGATACACCACGGCGACACGCCAGCCGCCACGGTGGGTTGCGGTATTGAACCAGGAGCTCAAGCCTCGTAATTGTTCCACCCGGATGTCTTTCGACGGCGCCTTCTTGGCCGTAGTTGGCGCTACGTCATCCTCGTCCGCGTTCCCGTTCGCGGCCGCCGAACCCTCTTCGAGCGCAACGGCTTCAGGCCGGACACGACGCAAATCGGGGTGGTTGCCGCTGGCCAGCCAGTGACATGCGACGCAACGGCCACAAGCCAACCCATTCTGCGGCGACTCACACAGGAGACTCGCGGCGGCCGCCAGGGCGAATTGGCGCTTTCCGATGCCGGGAACGCCGTGAATGAGCCAGGCGTGGGCAAACCGTTCGCGCTGCGTGAGCCACGACGCCGCGAGCTGTTCCTGCCAAGGCAGGAATGACGCCAGATCACTCATTGGATGCTGCCTTCCTGATGGGCCGACACCAGCTCATCGATCTGCAGGAGCAGAGCCCGGCGCACTGCTTCGATAGAGACCGTTGAGTCGATGATATGTAAGCGCTGCGGATGCTTGCGGGCCCGCTCATGGTAGGCATGACGGGTCCGTTCGAAAAAGGCGTCGCCTTCTTGCTCGAACCGATCCAGATCCCGGCTATTGCCAAGGCGCTCACGGGCTACCTCGAGCGGAACATCAAAAAGCCAGGTACGGTCGGGTTGCAGATCGGCATGCACCCATTGTTCGAGCGCGCTGATACGGTCCTCGCCCAATTGCCGCCCACCGCCTTGATAAGCATAGGTCGCGTCGGTGAAACGGTCGCATACCACCCACTTGCCGGCATGTAGTGCAGGCCTGATGACTGTCTCCAGATGTTCGCACCGGCCAGCAAACATGAGCAGGGTTTCTGTTTTCAGGTCCATGGATTGCGTCAACACCAACTGGCGCAATTGTTCGCCCAGGATCGACCCCCCTGGTTCCCGCGTAGACACCACCGGCAGGCCCCGGCTCTGCAGTTGTTCCACAAGCCACTGGACATGCGTGCTTTTCCCGGCCCCATCCAGCCCTTCAAGAGTAATAAAACAGCCGCGCTGAACATGCATCAGTTACGTCGCCCCAATATATATTTGGATACCGCCCGATTGTGGTCGACGAGGTTCATGGAGAACTCGCTGGTTCCGTCGCCTCGGGAAACAAAATAGAGAAACTTGTGGGTTTCGGGATGCAGGGCCGATAACAATGCTGCCTTTCCGGCACTGGCGATAGGTGTTGGCGGTAGGCCCCCGCGCGTGTATGTATTCCAGGGCGTGTCGGTGGTGAGGTCTTTTTTTCGTATCCGACCCTGATAGGCATCACCCATTCCATAGATGACCGTTGGATCGGTCTGCAATGGCATGCCCAGCCGAAGACGGTTGATGAATACCCCCGCCACACGCTGCCTATCGGCGCTGTGGCCGGTTTCTTTCTCGACGATGGAAGCCAGTATCAGGGCTTCATAAGGGTTCTTCAATGGTAATTCAGGATCGCGTTCGGCCCAGGCTGAAGCCAGTAATTGTTGCTGGGCATGATAGGCGCGCCGCAAGATATCAAAGTCTGAGGAACCCGGCACGAAGATATAGGTGTCCGGATAGAAAAGGCCTTCCAGGCTGCTTTCGGTCGCGCCCAGCTTCTTTGCTATTTCTTCATCGGAGACCGTCGAGAGCGTCTGCCGGACCTGCGGATTCTGTTCCAAGGCCTGGCGGATGCGCTGATACGACCATCCTTCCACCAAGGTTATCTGGGTTTGCGTCATGTCGCCGTTGGCCATGCGCTCGAGCAATGTGCGCGGCGTATCGCCACGTACTGCCTCGTAGGCACCCGCTTTGATCAAGGTATCGCGCCCTGTCAGGCGGGCCAGTGCGACAAAGGCGTCTTCGTTGATAATAATGCCCGATTTATTCATCAACTGGGCGATGGTCCGCGGGCGGCTCCCCGATTCAACGACATAGTCGATGCGTTCCGCGTTCATGGAAACGGGGCGCTCGACCCAGTACCAGGCCGCCGCGCTCAGGCCGGTGGCGACGAGCGCCACCAGCAATAGCGTGTACAGCATGAAAGATTTTAATTTTGTCATTGAACCAAAGTGTAGCCCGGGCTAGAAACGGGGCGATCGGTAGGAAGTCGGGCGCACCGCACGATAATGAGTATCACTGCATAATTTGCTGAAGCCCGTTATCATAAACGCTCCCTCCGCCTATGTCTCTTGTTGCGAGCCCAGTTCTACCCATGAAACACCTTTCACGCTTTGTTGCCCCACTGAATGATCTTGCCGTCATCGGAATCTCCGGACCGGACGCCGCCGTTTTTTTGCATGGACAGCTGACCCACGACATCACGGGGATGGCGTCCGATCGGGCACGCCTGGCGGGTTACTGCACGGCCAAGGGGCGCTTGCTTGGCAGCATGGTGGTCTGGTCAGGACAAAAGGACGACGCGTCCGTCCTGTATGCGCTTGTCAAGGCCGATATCGCCTCCGCCCTGATCAAACGACTTTCGATGTTCGTGCTGCGCGCCAAGGTTACCCTGCAGTTGTCGTCACTGAAAGTGCTCGGAATTACGGTCGACCATTCTTGCTCCGATGAAAACACGGCGTCTACGGATCTTCTCAAGCACGCTGCCGTAATTTCTGCGCAGCAAAAACCTTGGGACGTCGTCCGTAGTGCCGGCGGTACCTGGATCGCTGCCCCGTCGGACGATCGCGATACGGCACGCTGGTGGTTTGTTGCTTCTGATCCTGGCAGCCCGTCCGTGCAGGCGGCGCTCGAAACGACCGGTAATGGCGCCGATGACGAATGCTGGCGTGCGGCGGACATTGCCGCCGGTCTGCCATGGATTGATGCCGCCACCCAGGACATATTCATTCCTCAAACGCTGAATCTCGATTTGATCGATGGGGTAAGCTTTACCAAAGGGTGTTATCCGGGACAGGAAGTGGTGGCTCGCAGCCATTACCGGGGCACGGTAAAACGCCGCATGGCCTATGGCATAGTGGCGCAAGCCGGCGACAGAAGCGCCGGCACGCTGGCTGGCACCGATATCTACAAGACCGGCAGCCCGGATGCGCCTTGTGGGCGCATCATCAACGCGGCAAGCTGCGATTCGCTGCATGTTCTGATCGAGGTGCAGCTTTCCGACCTTCCGACGCAGGAGTTCCGCCTGGAAAAGGCGGATGGTCCTGTCATCGAACTGCTGCCGCTGCCCTATCGGACCAAAGTCGACAGCGAATAGCCCGCTAGTTCTTGAACAGGTTCAGGATGCTGGAGAAATCCCGCGCGCCATTGCCTTGCGCACTGTGCATGGAATACAGGTTGCGCGCCAGTTCGCCCAGCGGTACCGAGGCGCGCGCGTTCAGGGCTGATTCGGCGGCCAGCCCAAGATCTTTCAGCATCAGGTCGACACCGAAACCTCCCGCATAGTCCTTGGATGCGGGCGCATGCTCCATGACGCCGGGCCACGGGTTGTAAAGTTCGGTTGCCCAGTTCCGGCCGGAGCTTTTCGCGATGATATCGGACAGGACCTTGGGATCGAGCCCGTTCTTTACGCCCAGCGCCAGGGCTTCCGAGGTACCTGCCATCAGTATGCCCAGCAGCATGTTGTTGCAGATCTTGGCCACCTGCCCTGCTCCGGCGTCTCCCGCATGAAATATGTTCTTGCCCATTTTCTCGAGATAAGGCCGGGCCGCTTCAAGATCGTCGGCATCTCCGCCGACAATGAACGTCAGCGTGCCGGCCACCGCACCGCCGGTGCCCCCGGAGACCGGCGCATCGATCATGCGTATCTTGCGGTCGTGGGCTGCTTGTGCAACCTTGCGGGCCGACTCGGGCGCAATCGTGCTGCACTCGAGGACCAAGGTATTGGCGGCGATTTGGTCCAGAAGACCTGCTTCGCCCAGGTACAGGCCTTCCACGTGCTTGCTGGCGGGCAGCATGGAGATAACCACTTCCGCGTTCCCGACGGCCTCTTGCGCCGATCTTGCTTCGCTGGCACCGGCGTCGACCAGTGTCTTGATGGCCGCCGGCACCAAGTCGAACACAGTCAGTTCATGGCCCGCCTTCACCAGATTCAGGGCCATTGGCCCCCCCATGTGACCCAGACCAATAAAAGCGATACGACTCATTGTTTGTCTCCTAGTTCTTGTTGATTGATGGCAGGCTGGCTGCCAGCTAGCGGACCGGATTTTGCCGGCGTGTCGGTTGTGCGCCCAGGTCGGCCAGCGGATGGTCGACGGAATCCGGCCAGGGCGTCTGGAAAAAGCGCTGGACCCAGCTGTCGGTGGCTTGTGCCAGTGTGGCCGGATTCCACTTGGGCTGCTTGTCCTTGTCGATGAGCAGAGCGCGTATGCCTTCCTGGAAATCTCCCTGGACGCCGCAGTGCAGCGACACGATGTACTCTTCACGGAATACATCGGCCAGGGAATGCAGGCGCACCCGGTCCAGCAGTGCAAAACACAGCCGGGCAGAACCCGGCGACCCCGACATAAACGTTGTTGCGGCGCGCTTCAGCCAGGGATCATCGTTGTCTATCCAGGACGAAATGCTCGAGCAGATAGCGTCGAAGTCCTTGCCGTCGCATGCCTGCCTGATAAGCCCATAATGCTTTTCCAGTGGGCCAGGCTCTAGGGTTTCGGGCTCGGCCCGCAAGTCGCGCAGCAACCGCCCAAGGTGGATGTCGTTCTCGCTACGGTCTTTCGACCAGCTTTCGGCCTGTATTTGCTGGACGACATCTTCCCATTGGCCGGAGTCCAGGGTGTAGTCGGCCAGGCCCAGGTAGCGGCAGTCGCTGTGGCCCAATTGCGCGCCTGTCAGTGCCAGGAACAAGCCGGTGCCGCCAGGAAGGCGCGCAAGCATCCATGAACCGCCCACATCGGGAAAGAGACCGATGGTTATTTCGGGCATGGCAAACCGGGTGGTTTCTGTGACGACCCGGTGGCTGGCACCCATCATCAGGCCCACACCGCCGCCCATGACTATGCCGCTACCCCAGCAAAGCATGGGTTTGGGATAGGTATGGATCAGGTAATCGAGCCGGTACTCGGTATCGAAGAAGGTTCGCGCGTGGACGTTGTCCCAGGCCTGCCCACCGGCGTTCTCCTGCATGGATTTGTACAGCCCATGCAAGTCTCCACCCGCACAGAATGCCCGTTCTCCGGCACCCTTAAGGATAACCATTGCGATCGAATCGTCGGCTTGCCAGTCGCCAAGCTGCGTTTCGAGCAGCTCGCACATTTCCAGCGACAGGCCATTCAATGTTTGTGGAGTATTGAGTGTGGCGACACCCACCTTCATGGCGTCGGCGGTGTCCAGCACCTGGAACAACACGGGGGAAGTCATCGGATCTCGGCTCCTTTTTCGAGTAGCTGGCGCGCGATGATCACGCGCATGATTTCGTTGGTTCCTTCGAGGATCTGGTGGACGCGGGTATCGCGTACCAGGCGCTCCAGGGGATAATCCTTGAGGTAGCCGTAACCACCGTGTATTTGCTGCGCGTCCAGGCAGACCTGGAAGCAGAGGTCGGTGGCCAGCCTTTTTGCCATTGCACAATAGGTGGACGCCTGCGCGTCGCCTTCATCCAGCTTGGCGGCGGCCAGGCGCACCATCTGCCGCGAAGCAACAATGCTGGTGAGCATATCGGCAAGCTTGAATTGCAAGGCCTGGAAGCCGGCCAGCTGCTGGCCAAACTGCTTTCGTTCACCCATATAGCGCCGTGCGGCTTCGTAAGCCCCTTGCGCGGCGCCCACCGAGCACGCGGCAATGTTGATACGGCCGCCGTCCAGGCCTTTCATGGCGAACTTGAAGCCCTCGCCTTCCTGGCCCAGCAGATTCTCGGCCGGGATCTCGGCATTGTCAAAGACGACGGGACGCGTCGACTGGCTGTTCCAGCCCATCTTGTCTTCTTTGCGGCCGTAGGTGACACCCGGGGTGTCGGCCGGCACGACGAAAGCCGAAATGCCTTTGGCACCGGCTGCGCCGGTACGGGCCATGACGACCAGCACTTCGGTATCGCCGGCGCCGGAAATAAATGCCTTGGCGCCGTTAAGGACGTACCGGTTGCCGCGTTTTTCGGCCCTGGTTGACAGTGAGGCGGCGTCGGATCCGGCCCCGGGTTCGGTCAGGCAATAGGAACCGAGCTTCTCGCCGGCCGCCAGCGCTGGCCCCCACGCCTCACGTACCGCGTCCGTCGCCCAGGACCCTATCATCCATGTCGCCATATTATGGATGGTCAGGAAGGCCGTGGTGGACGGGTCGTAGGCGGCCATTTCCTCGAATACCAGCGAGGCATCCAAACGAGGTAGTCCCAGTCCACCTATCGACTCGGGCGCATAGATACCGCAGAAACCCATTGCGCCTGCTCGTTCGAATGTTTCGCGAGGAAAGATGCCTTCGGCATCCCACTGTGCCGCGTGCGGCTCGAGTTCACCGATGGCGAAATCCCTTGCCGCCTGGGCAAAGGCCTGTTGGTCGTCGCTGAGTCGAAATTCCATTTTGCATGTCTCCTGAATGGCCCGCTATTTTTATCTTGCGTGCCGGCTTGTTTTTTATGGTGCCTACCATAGCGCTTTATTGGTTGTTCTTATGTCATGCACACGACAATTTGCCGCTTTCAGGGATCCATGACCCCTGCAGCAATCCTGGCCTTGCGCCGCTTGGGCCGGTGCCTTGATTTGGTCATGAATGCCTGGCGATGCAATGCCCGTCGTTGCCGTGATTCCATGGGATCAAAGGTAAGCGGCCGATAGATCTCGAGGCGGTCTCCGTCCGACAGGATATGGTCCGGGACACACCGTTGACCGTATAGGCCCATCATGATGGTATCGCCCGGATAGTTCGGAAAACTGCTCGCGAAACGGCTGGCCTCAAGGGCTTGGGCCGCCGTGGTGCCGGCGGGCACCTGGACGACGACCTGCCACACGGAATGCGCTTGGGCGTAGACCACCTGTACCGAGAGCTTATTCACGTCGGGCATCATTCACCATAAATTGCCTGGGCGCGTTGGGTGAACGAGTCGATGAAGCTGCTGGCGATCCGGTTGAAGATAGGCCCGACCACCGCTTCGAGCGTGCGGCTGGAAAACGCGTATTCCATGACATAGACGACTTTGCAGGCCTTCTCATCCAGTTCGTGGAATTCCCAGTTACCGGTCAATGTCGAGAATGGACCGTTGACCAGGTGAAAGGTAATAAGCCGCGGATAGTCATGCTCGTTGCGCGTCGTAAATGTCTGCTTGATGCCCGCGATACTGATGGTGATGGAGGCCTCCATTTCCTTCTCAGTGTCCTTGTGCACCACGGTGCCGCCACACCAGGGCATGAATTCCGGGTACCTCGCGACATCGGCAACGAGGTCGAACATTTGCGAACGGCTATAGGGAACGAGGACGGAACGCTGGACTGTATGCATTGAAAGTAGTTAATGGATAGAATGTATTGATTTTACAGCCTACAACCAAATTGATTCATGAGCATTGTCGACAACCGCAAAGCAACGCACGATTACTTTATTGAAGACCGCTACGAGGCGGGTCTCGTGCTGGAAGGCTGGGAGGTGAAAGCCATACGTGCGGGCCACGTACAGCTCAAGGAAAGCTATGTCATTGTGCGTGATGGCGCATTATGGATCATCGGAATGCATATAAGCCCATTGCCCACGGCATCCAACCATATCCACCCCAACTCGACGCGCACGCGCAAGCTATTGTTGCATGCCGAAGAAATCAGCAAGCTGATCGGCAAGGTGGAACAGCGCGGCTTTACGCTGATACCGCTGAACCTGCACTACAAAAATGGCCGGATCAAGCTGGATTTCGGTTTGGGGCGCGGCAAAAAGTTGCACGATAAACGCGATGTCGCGCGCGACAAAGATTGGGAGCGCGAAAAACAGCGCATCATGAAGCACGACACGCGCAATTAGGGTCTGGGGGGCTGGTTTAGTCCCCCTTTGCCCATTGTGAACCCTTCCAGTTGCAGCAGCATCAGCTTGCGATCGAGCCCGCCGGTATAGCCCGTAAGGACACCGCCACCGCCCAGTACGCGATGGCACGGAATAATGATGGATATGGGATTGCGCCCCACTGCCATGCCTGTCGGGCGGCCATGTTGCGGCGTGAGCCCTGCCGCACGCGCGACGTCGCCGTACGACGCTGATTCACCGTAAGGAATATCCAGCAAGGCACGCCATATTTTCTTCTGGAACTCCGTACCTTCGACATGCAGTGGAACGGTGAACGACCTACGTTCCGATCTGAAGTAAGCATCGAGTTCTTCCTGTGTCTGTTGAAATAGTTCCTTGACGCGATCAGGGGTGTCCGCTTGCATGACGAGAGCGGAATTCCGCGGGTTTTCGTCCGGGGCGTCGCAGGCCTGGACGCCAGGCCCGGTTCCGGGACTGGGACCGGAACCGGAACCAGGAGTATTGACTTCATCGGGGGATGGCACGGCAGCGGTGAACAGTTCGCCCTGCGGAGCCCGGCGCGCCTTGAATTTCCTGATAGGCAGCCCGGCCATCAATCCGGTGGAGGGGCCTTCGTTTTTAGGCAAGGACAAGGCTGTGCCGTTCGGCGAAGGACAATCGCTCTGGCCGATGAAATACGCGCCGCTCAGGTGGCTGCCATTGGAGCACAGCAGCATAGTGCCCAGCCGCGATGGCATCTGCGCGTAAAACGTCATTGTCTTCTCCTGGCTTTAATGCAGCTTGACCCGCGGACTTCCCCGTTTCATCAGCAGCCGTCCCAGCGCCAGCGACGCCGTGCGCACGAAGCCCAGGATGGCCAGGTGATGCATCAAGTGCAGGCTCATGTACATAAGCCTTGCCAATAGTCCTTGCACGAACCAGTTCTTCCCCGTGAGGACTCCCATGAGGCTGCCGACGCCACGGCTATGGCCGACGGAAACCAGCGACCCATAATCCCGGAAATGGAATTGGCGCGTCTGGACTTCTTTGCCTTGTATGCGTTCAGCCATGATGGGCAGCAAAAAGACCGCTTGCTGGTGGGCTACCTGTGCCTTGGCCGGCAGGAACTTTCCGGGGCCGTCCCAGGGCACCTGGGCACAGTCACCCATGGCAAAGATTGCGGGATCGTTGCTACGCAAGCCGCCGTCCACCACAAGCTGGTTGATGCGGTTGGTTTCCAGACCCAAGCGCTTCAGAAAGGCAGGCGCCTCAATGCCTGCGGCCCATACGCATAGATCGACCGGATATCGCACGCCGTTGGTATCGTACAAGGCGTCCGCCTCGATCCTGGCCACGCGCACCGAGGTTCTTACGGAAATACCACGATCGACCAATAGCTGCTGGGCCGCCGAGGACATCTTTGGCGATAGTGCGGAAAGAATCCGATCGGCCCCTTCGAGCAGGGTTATCTGTATGTCTTTTTGGGGATCGAGGCTATTGAGCCCATAGAAGACGGCATCGGCGCAGGCTTCGCGCAGCTCGGCCGCCAGCTCCACGCCTGTCGCGCCTCCGCCGACTATCCCTATATTCAAGGCGTAGCTGTCGTGATCCGACTTTTTCTGATTTGCAGTCACGAGCTCGTGCAGAAGGCGGAGCCGGAACCGTTCCGCTTCTTCCGTGGAATCAAGGGCTATTGCGAACTCGGCGGCGCCGGGCGTTCCGAAAAAGTTCGACTTGCTGCCCACCGCCAGGACCAGTGTGTCGTAAGGTAGCCTGCGCGCAGGAAATACCTCGACCTGTTGATCGGAGAGCACCGGCTCGAGCTGTATCTGTCCGGCATCGCGATCGATATGCGCCACCTCGCCGAATATGAAGGTAAAGCCCTTGTCCTTGGCCAGCATGAAATACGACAGCCCTTCGCGGTGTATATCCAGCGTACCGGCGGCAACTTCGTGCAAGGAGGGCTTCCAGATGTGGTCGCCCGCCTTGTCGACCAGAAAGACATGCTGGGGTCCGAACCGCTGTCCCAGCTTGGCGGCCAGTTCAAGGCCTCCGGCGCCGCCGCCAATAATCACAACCCGGTGTGCTTCTACCTGCGTCATTTTCTATTCCCTTGCTCGCGATGGACTGAACAGGATACTAAGGAATAGCCACGACCGGTAGTGGATTCCAGCCGCCTCCCAGTGCCTTGTAAAGCGTAACGTGATTGCTGTTCTTGGTCAGACGCAAACTTATCAGGTCTTGCTGGGCAGCATAAAGGCTACGCTGGGCGTCCAGCACATTAAGATAACTGTCCACGCCGCTGTTAAAGCGCGCAGTCGACAGGACATGATTATCCGCTGACGCATCGACCAGGGCTGTTTGCGCATTCAGCTGCTCGTCTAAAGTACCACGTTGAGCCAATCCGTCCGCCACTTCCCGGAATGCGGCCTGTATCGATTTTTCGTACTGGGCAAGCGCAATGTCGCGATCCACCTCAGACACCCTCAGGTTGGCGCGATTTCGTCCGCCCTCGAATATGGGTATATTGATCTGAGGCACGAAGCTCCAGAATCCCGAGCCGCCATCGAACAGACCGGACAGAGCGCTACTGGTGGTTCCAGCCGAGGCAGTCAGGCTGATTCTGGGAAAGAATGCCGCCCGTGCCGCGCCGATAGTGGCATTGGCCGCCTGCAGCAGACGTTCCGCCTCGACGACGTCAGGGCGCCGTTGCAAGACCTGGGAAAGAATACCTGCATTCAACTGCGCCAGGGTCACCTTGTCGTCGTGTTGTGACGTCGGCAGCAATTCGTCGGGAACATTGCCACCCACGAGCAGGACCAATGCATTCTTGTCTTGCGCGATCTGGCTGGTAAAGCGGGCTGCATCCACGCGGGCTGATTCGACCACGGTTTGCGCCTGTCGAAGGTCCAGCATCGAGGCAACGCCCAGTTCTTGGCTGCGCCGGATCAACGCGTAGGCATCCTGTTGGTTTTTCAAGGTTTGCCTTGCAAGCTGCAGGCGCTCCTGGTCCGCGCCCAGGGTAAGGTAGGCATTGGCCACCTCCGCCACCAGCGACAGCTGGACGGCATTGCGCGCCTCGTGCGTGCCAAGGTAACGCTGTAAGGCCTCATCCCTCAGGCTGCGTACGCGGCCGAACAGGTCAAGCTCGTAGGCGCTCATGCCTACGCCAGCACTATATTGACGGCTTATGCCTGCCTCGCCCGTGGGGGCAAGATCGGCGGGCAAGCGCTGGCTTGTGCCGGAGCCGGACATTCCTATCGAAGGAAATTGGTCGGCGCGTCGGATTTGGTACTGCGCCCGCGCGCGATCGATATTCAGCGCCGCCACCCGCAGATCGCGATTATTCTCGAGCGCCATTGAAACGATCTTGCGCAAGTCGGCATCGATTATGAACTGCTGCCAGGCGATGTCGGCTGCCAAAGGTACCTCGGCCGCGGCTTCCCCGCCGTCTTTACCATAGGCGGGGCCGGTGGGCCATTCTGCGCTCACCGGTGCGCTCGGCTGTTGATAGCTGGGGGCCATGCTTGTGCATCCAGCTAGCAGCATCGCTGCGGCGATTGATGTCAACGATAAATATTTCATGTCAGATCTTCTGTTCGGAGGGCGTTGCCGTGGAGTCGGACAAAGGTTGATCGGCCTTCTTCTTTGACGAGAACAGCCGGCGCACCACCACGAAGAACACAGGGATAAAGAAAATACCAAGAACGGTTGCTGCAATGGTTCCGCCCAGCACTCCGGTACCGATGGCATTCTGGCTGCCCGAACCGGCACCTGTCTTGATGGCCAAGGGCAGTACCCCTAGTCCGAATGCGATGGATGTCATCAGAATAGGCCGCAAGCGCAACCTTGCTGCCTCCAACGCTGCCTCAACCAGGCCCATGCCTTCGTCTATGAGGCCCTGTGCAAACTCAACAATCATGATGGCGTTCTTCGCAGCCAGCCCTATGGTTACCAGCAGGCCGACCTGGAAGTACACGTCGTTGGACATTCCCCGCCCGTTAGCGGCCAGGAGAGCCCCGAGTACCCCCAGGGGCACAACCAGCATGACGGCGACTGGAATGGACCAGCTTTCATACAAGGCAGCCAGGCACAGAAAGACCACGAGCAAGGAAATGGCGTACAAGGCCGGCGCCTGGGAGCCGGACATGCGTTCCTGATACGAAAGCCCGGTCCATTCAATACCGAAACCAGCCGGCAATCGCGCTGCAATTTCTTCCATCGCCGCCATGGCGTCGCCCGAGCTTATGCCCGGTGCCGGTTCGCCCTGAATTTGCACTGCTGGGATACCGTTGTATCGCTCCAGGCGAGGCGAACCGTACTCCCAATGTGCCGTTGCAAAGGCCGAAAAGGGCACCATCTGGCCCGACGCGTTGCGTGCGTACCATTTCTGCAGGTCCTCGGGCACCATGCGGAAGTCGGCTTCGGACTGCACATAAACCTTCTTGACGCGCCCTTTGTCGATGAAATCGTTCACATAGGCACCTCCCCATGCGCTGGAAAGCGTACTGTTGACTTCACCCATGCTCAGTCCCAAAGCGCCTGCCTTGGCTTGATCGATCTCGATGCGATACTGCGGTGTGTCATCCTGCCCGTTGGGGCGCACGGCGATCAAATCAGGATTCTGGGCGGCCTCGCCCAGCAATTGATTACGGGCTTCGGTCAGTTTTTCATGTCCCATTCCGGCACGATCCTGCAGATACATATCGAAGCCCTTGGCATTGCCCAGCTCAAGCACGGCGGGTGGAGCAAATGCGAATATCATGCCGTCCTTAATCTCCGACAGGGCGGCTGACGCGCGTTCGGCAATCGCCGCAACGCTATTTTCCTCACCGGGGCGCATGCTCCAATCATTCAGCTTGATGAAGCCCAGGCCCGCATTCTGACCGGCCCCGGCAAAGCTGAACCCTGCTACCGTAAACACGGATTCGACGTTGTCCTTCTCATTGTTTATGAAATGAGCTTCCATCTTGTCCAGCGAGGCCAGCGTGCGCTCCTGAGTCGCACCGGCCGGCAGCAAGACCTGAGTAAAGAGCACGCCCTGGTCCTCGTCAGGCAGGAAAGACGTTGGCATCCTGATAAACAGCAACACGGCGACAACCACCAACGCCAGATAAATCAGCAGATAGCGGGTGCTGCGGGCAATCATATGCCCGACCCAGGAATGGTATTTTTGGGTGCCGCGGTCAAAATTGCGGTTGAACCAGGTAAAGAATCGACCTTTGGTAGCGTGCTCGCCCTTGGCAACAGGCTTGAGCATGGTTGCGCAGAGAGCCGGCGTCAGCACAATGGCGACCAGCACGGATAGTCCCATGGCCGAGACGATGGTGATTGAGAACTGACGATAGATCACGCCAGTGGAACCGCCAAAGAAGGCCATTGGCACCAGGACGGCCGAAATCACCAAGCCGATGCCCACCAGAGCCCCGGTGATTTGGTCCATGGACTTGCGCGTCGCCTCTTTCGGCGACAAGCCTTCTTCCGTCATCAGGCGTTCAACGTTCTCGACCACGACGATGGCATCGTCGACTAGCAACCCAATTGCCAGCACCACGCCGAACAAGGTCAACGTATTGATGGAGAAGCCGAAAGCAGCAAGAATACCGAAGGTACCCAGCAAGACCACAGGAACCGCAATCGTGGGAATGATCGTTGCCCTGAAATTCTGCAAGAACAGGTACATGACCAGGAATACCAGGATGACCGCCTCGACCAGCGTAGATACGACGCCTGAGATCGACACTTCCACGAAAGGCGTCGTGTCGAAGGCGATCACCGACTTCATGCTGGGGGGAAAGTTTTTCTCCAGCTCGCTGACTTGTGCCTTGATGGCTTCTGCCGTGTCGAGCGCATTCGCCCCGGTGGCCAGTTTAAAACCGATCCCGGCGGCCGGCATTCCGTTGTAGCGCGCCACAACGTTGTAGGTCTCGCTGCCCATTTCCAGGCGCGCCACATCGCGTAGCCGTACCGCCGCGCCATCGGGTGTGGTGCGCAGCAGTATTTCACCAAACTGCTCCGGAGTCTGCAGCAAGGATTGAGAGGTAATGGTGGCATTGATCTGCTGGCCTGGAACCGAGGGCGTTGCGCCCAGCTGCCCGGCCGAAACCTGCGCGTTCTGCGCCTGTATGGCACTGACGACGTCGCCCGGCACCAGATTGTAGCTATACAGCTTGTTCGGGTCGAGCCACACACGCATGGCATATTGACTGCCGAAGACTTGCAGCTCGCCCACACCTTCAACCCGGCTCAAGGGATCCTGTAGGCTGGACACCGCATAGTCGCCTAGATCGGTGGCGGTCATGCTGCCGTCTTCTGAAATCAGGCCGACCACCATCAGGAAGTTGGCGGTCGATTTCGTGACGATAACTCCCTGGCGCTGTACCTCCTCGGGCAGCATGGGTGTTGCTATCGAGAGTTTGTTCTGCACCTGAACCTGGGCAATATCCGGATCAGTCCCCGAGGCGAAGGTAACGGTGATCGTCATGCTGCCTGACGAGTCGCTGGTCGACGACATGTAGTCCATGCCGTCGATGCCCTTCATTTGCTGCTCGATGACTTGCGTGACCGTATCTTGCAGTGTCTGGGCGGACGCGCCGGGGTAAGTGGCCGAAATGGTGACTTGCGGCGGCGCAATACTGGGATACTGGGCGACTGGCAAGCCGAGGATGGACAACCCGCCCGCCAGCATGATCACCAGGGCAAGTACCCAGGCGAAAATCGGGCGGTCAATGAAAAATCGTGACATGGTCTATGTATTCCTGGAGTGAGTCGGTTCAGCCGGCAGTGATTTCGACCGCTAGTGCCGGGGCGCCGGGGCGCACTTTCTGCACTCCCTCTACGATCACCCGCTCGCCAGCCTCGATGCCGGCATCGACCAGCCACTTGTCGCCGATAGTGCGTGTAGCCGTCAACGCCCTGCTTTCCACCTTGCCTTCGGCATTGACGAGCAGCGCTGTTGCGTTACCTTTCGAATCCCGAGTCACGCCTTGCTGCGGTACCAATATGGCCTGTTCACGAACCCCCTCTTCCAGGATGGCTCGTACATACATCCCCGGCAATAATTGTTGTCCGGGATTGGGAAACACGGCACGCAGGGTAACCATTCCCGTGCCGGGATCAACACTGACATCCGAGAACTGCAACTCACCGGGTTGGGCGTATTCCGTACCGTCCTCCAGGATGAGCTTGACATTGGCCCGCGCTTCGGTCGAGGCGGATAAAGACCCGGAGTCCAGTGCACGGCGCAAACGCATCAACTCGATGCTGGATTGCGTGACGTCAACATAGATGGGATCAAGTTGCTGGATGGTCGCCAGGGGGCTGGCCTGACTGGCTGAAAGCAATGCGCCCGGAGTGATGCTCGATTGGCCAATACGGCCTGAAATTGGCGCGGTGACGCGGGTATAGCCCAAATTAATGGCAGCCATTTCAAGGGCGGCCTTCGCTGAGGCAACATCGGCCTGCGCCTGGAGAAGTTCTGCGGCGGCGCGATCATTGTCTTGTTTGCTGACCGCGTTGATCTTCACCAGTTCCTTATAGCGGCCGGCAGTCAGCCCGGCGACCTTGAGGTTTGCCTGGGCCTTCGTAAGCGCCGCCTTGGCGCTGTTGTGATTCGCCTTGTAGCTTGCGGAGTCGATCTCGTACAAGGTCTCTCCCGCTTCGACGTCACTGCCTTCCTTGAACAATCTCTTCTTGACGATGCCGCCAACCTGCGGACGGACTTCCGACACCATGAATGCACTCGTGCGTCCCGCCAGTTCGGTGGTCAGGGATACCGGCTGAGGAGCGATGGTTTTCACGCTGACCTCGGGCACCGGAGGTGGCCCGCTTTGGGCGACCGGCTCACTGCAACCGGCGAGAACGAGTGCGCCCGCTAATAGGGAAAGCGTCTGAAGTAACGGGCGGCATGGATTTGGCGTCATAGAAACTCATAATAAGATTGTTATAACCGTACTGTACGGTCAGTTTACGCTTGACAAAAGAACCGTGTCAAGCAAAACTGTACGGGTTGGTCCAACACTATGAGGGCGAAATGAGAACGAAAAGCGAGGCAAGGCGTGAGGCGATCATGACGGTCGCCCTAAATGTGTTTCGCGAAGTGGGCTTCGATGCCGCATCGATGTCGCAAATTGCCGCGCGGGTGGGCGGTTCGAAGGCGACCTTGTATAACTACTTTTCGTCTAAAGAGGAATTATTGCTGGCGGCCATGGTGGCTTCGGGCGATAACTATGCGCGCGAAGTCCTGCGGCTATTGCAGACTTCTGACGATTTACCCACGCAACTGCGT
Organism: Pollutimonas subterranea; assembly: GCF_002849655.1. GTDB lineage: Bacteria > Pseudomonadota > Gammaproteobacteria > Burkholderiales > Burkholderiaceae_B > Pollutimonas > Pollutimonas subterranea. The sequence continues at coordinate 255,259 of NZ_PDNW01000003.1, read as the reverse complement.
CGCTTTGTCGTATCGCTACTTAAGCTTGTCGGCTCCGCTGAACCCATAGAAATATTGCGGGTAGCCATTTCGGTAGGTGGCACATCAGATATCGGACGTCAATTCTATGAATTGGGAACGCGTACTTGCTGGGTCGAAATCACCAAGGTCCTGCGGGACGAAGTCAGCAAAGGAAACCTGCGCGATAGCGATCCGGACATGATGGCCATGCTTCTGCGCAGCCTGTGCGAGTCGGAACTGATACGCAACCTGCTGGGCGCTGGTCGTGTCATGAACGACAAGGAAGTAGAACAAAAGGCTGGCTGCATTGTGGACATTTTCCTGCGCGTATACGGAACCGCCCAATAAAGTCTCGAGAGATTCTTTATTGGGCGGGTGGGCAAGGCGCGTTGCCGTTATGGCACTTGTGCGATTTTGCACGAGGCCATAGCCAGCAATTTATGCGGTCGCCAGACGCTGCCAGGTATCGACGACGGTATCCGGATTCAAGGACATCGACAGGATGCCTTCATCGCGCAGCCATTGCGCGAGGTCTGGATGGTCGCTGGGGCCCTGGCCGCAAATGCCGACATACTTTCCGGCGGTCAGGCATGCCTTGATGGCGCGGCTGAGCATGAACTTCACCGCCTCATCGCGTTCGTCGAAGTCGGCAGCCAGAAGCTCCAGCCCCGAATCGCGATCCAGGCCCAGCGTAAGCTGCGTCATATCGTTGGAACCTATGGAAAAGCCGTCGAAGTAGTGCAGGAACTCGTCAGCCAGAATGGCGTTGGAGGGCACTTCGCACATCATGATCAGGCGCAAGCCATTGTCGCCACGCGCCAGGCCGTTCTTGGCCAGCAGATCAACGACCTTGGCCGCCTGTGGCAAGGTACGCACGAAAGGCACCATGATCTCGACGTTGGTCAGACCCATGTCGTCCCTGACTTTCTTGAGTGCCTCGCATTCCATCCTGAAACATTCTTCGAATTCCGCCGACACGTAGCGCGAGGCGCCGCGGAAGCCCAGCATGGGATTCTCTTCTTCGGGCTCGTAACGCGACCCACCCACCAGCTTGCGGTACTCGTTCGACTTGAAGTCGGAGAGGCGCACGATGACAGGCTTCGGATAGAAGGCGGCCGCCAGGGTACTGATGCCTTCCGCCAATTTCTCGACGAAGAAAGCGCGCGGACTGGCATAGCCCCGCGCCGCTGACTCTACCGCTTTCTTGAGCTCGGGATCGACATTTGGATAATCGAGAACTGCCTTGGGATGGACATTGATATTGTTGTTGATGATGAACTCGAGCCGCGCCAGGCCAACGCCATGGTTGGGAATTTGCGAGAAATCGAAGGCAAGTTGCGGATTGCCCACATTCATCATGATCTTGAGGCCGATCTCGGGCATCTCGCCCCAACGGACTTCCTCGATTTCGGTTTCGATCAGGCCGTCGTAGATGCGCCCTTCATCGCCTTCCGCGCAGGATACCGTGACTTCCCTGCCGTCGCTAAGGACATCGGTGGCATTCGCGCAGCCGACAACGGCCGGAATGCCCAGTTCACGGGCAATGATGGCGGCATGGCAGGTGCGTCCTCCGCGATTGGTGACAATGGCAGAGGCCAGCTTCATGACCGGCTCCCAGTTGGGATCGGTCATGTCGGTGACGAGGATGTCGCCCCGTTTGACCTGGTCCATCTGCGAAATGTCACCCACGACACGCACTTTGCCGGAACCGATCTTCTGGCCGATGGCACGGCCCGTGATGAGGACCTCGCCAGTCGCCTTCAAGCGATAGCGCTCCTGGACATCGTGATGCCCCATCTGGGACTTTACGGTCTCCGGACGAGCTTGCAGAATATACAGCTTGCCGTCGATACCATCCCGGCCCCATTCAATGTCCATGGGGCGCTGGTAATGCTTTTCGATAATCACGGCATAGCGCGCGAGTTCGATGACTTCATCGTCAGTCAGCGAGTAACGGTTCCGTTCGGAGACCGGCACATCGACGGTCCGCACGGCATGACCGGTTGAGCGTTCCGGGTCGAATTCCATTTTCAACAGTTTGGAGCCGATACGGCGGCTGATAATGGGATAGTGCCCCGATTCGAGCGTGGGTTTGAATACGTAGAATTCGTCGGGATTGACGGCGCCCTGCACCACGGTTTCGCCCAGTCCGTAAGACGAAGTGATAAACACCACATCTTTGAATCCCGTTTCGGTATCCAGGGTGAACATCACGCCGGCGGCGCCGCGGTCGGAACGGACCATGCGCTGTATGCCGGCCGACAAGGCAACATCGGCATGCGCATAGCCTTTATGCACCCGGTAGGAGATGGCGCGGTCGTTGTACAGCGAGGCGAATACATGGCGGATTTTTTCCAGAACCTCGTCGATACCGACGACGTTCAGGTAGGTTTCCTGCTGCCCAGCAAAGGATGCATCGGGCAGGTCTTCCGCCGTGGCGGATGAACGCACGGCAAACGAACCGTTCCCATCGGCATCCAGTTCAGCGAACGCTGTACGGATAGCCTGCTCGAAGTCGGCCGGAAATGGCGTATCGATAATCCATTGACGGATCTCCCCACCCGCGTTGGCGAGCTCGCGCACGTCTTCGGAATCGAGCGTGAGCAGGCGATCGGCAATGCGCTGGTCGAGTTTGGTGGATTTGAGGAAGTCGCGGAAAGCGTCGGCGGTAGTGGCAAAGCCGCCTGGCACCCTGACACCCGCTTCTGCCAGTTGACTGATCATTTCACCGAGCGATGAATTTTTACCCCCCACCGAGTCGACGTCCGTCATGCGGAGCTGCTCGAAAGATACAACATAAGACATAAAGTCACCTTTGAACTATAGAAGAAAGCTTGTTTGCTTATTGCGCAGCGCTTGAAATACATGCCTTGCCGAAAGGTGTGCATGCGCTACGCATTAAGCAAACCAGCCTTGCCTGCTGGTTGGGCGACTGTTAATCTTGCGATTGTACCGTTTCCGGCATCTTCTGCATCAACTTACATGACCACTCCTATTATCGAGCGTACGGTATTCGTTGTCTCCGACAGCACCGGCATTACTGCCGAAACCTTCAGCAATTCCGTGCTGTCCCAATTCGAACAAATAAAATTCCAGGCAATACGCATTCCCTTCCTGGATACGATCGAAAAAGCCAACGCCGCCGCGTTGCGCATCAATCGCTGCGCCGACGAGCAAAATGCGCCGCCGTTGGTTTTCAGCACGTTGGTGGACCCGCAAATAGCACTCAAGATCCAGACAGCAAACTGTACTTTTCTCGACCTGTTTGGCACGTTCGTCCAGCATATCGAAACGGCGCTGGGCGTGAAGTCCAGCCATTCGGTCGGTCGTTCGCACATGGGTGGCCTGTCCAAGCAATATAACAATCGGATCGAGGCCATCAACTTCAGTCTGGCGCACGATGATGGCCAGTTCGTCCATGGCCTGGAACAGGCCGATGTGATTCTTGTGGGCGTGTCCCGTTGCGGCAAGACACCTACTAGCTTGTACCTGGCCATGCAGTATGCGGTCAAAGCGGCCAATTTTCCTTTGATTCCCGAGGATTTTGACCGGGGTATGCTTCCTGCAACGCTTGTGCCCTATCGGAAGAAGTTGTTTGGCTTGTCGATCCAGCCGGCACGGCTTGCCGAGGTGCGCCACGAACGCCGGCCCAATAGCCAGTACGCATCGATCAAGCAGTGCCGGCATGAGGTCGCCGAGGCGGAGCGTTTGATGCGAATGGAGAATATTCCCTGGCTTTCGACGACGACGAAGTCGATCGAGGAAATATCGACGAAGGTGCTGGACGAGGTGGGGTTGGATAGGAGGATTTATTGACGTGCGTCAGGCTGAGTGTGAGGGGCGTGTGAATTTCATTGCATAGGGTTGGGCGTTCTTTGCTGCTTACACGTTATTGCTTACACGTCGCTGGCGCCATGGGACCGGTGCGCCGACGCGTCGCCCGGTTCGGCGCCCTGCGCGCCGAACCAGCGTGGCCTGGCTCGTTCGCCCATTCGGGCTGCCTTCGCCGACGGCTCGCTGGAAGGCCCCGAACGTCGGCGCACCGGCCCCATGGCGCCAACGACTGCAGACGAAATCGGGGTAATGGGTTTGGCGTGAACTGGTTGCTTGGCGTTTTTGCGTTCGCTTTTGGCAATGAGGAAAAGTGAAGGCGCTCGCATTTGAAGGCCCGCCTGCCGGGCCTTCAAATGCATTGTTTCGTGTATCGCGGTGGGTTGCGAGGTGGACCTTGTTCAGTGTCCAGCAGCTTTGAATAGCCGCGCCGTAGACATTGCAGTGCTTGACTTTCGCGCCACGGATTTGAAGGTGCGAATGCGGGTGCGAATGCGGGTGCGAATGCGGGGTGTAGTTACAGGGTGTGTTGGCGGCGGTGTTCGAATAGGCAGATGCCTGCCGCTACGGCTACGTTCAGGGACTCTACGTTTTCGGCTTGGGGGATGAAGATGCGTTTGTCGGCCAGGGCGAGCAAGGCGGGATCGATGCCCTGCCCTTCGTTGCCGAGAAGCCAGGCGGCGGCGGGGGGCAAGGGAGTTTTGTAAAGGGAAGTCGCGTTTTCGAGGGCTGTGGCGATCAGTGGGATGGCAAGGCGTTCGTGAGCCTGTTGCAGATCGACGTGTTCGTAGATGGACATTACAAAATGCGCGCCCTGGCCGCTGCGCAGTACTTTGGGCGACCATGCCGATGCGCAGCCTTGCGAAAGATAGGCGTTGGGTATGCCGGCTGCCGCCGCGGTACGCAGCAGTGTTCCGACATTTCCTGGGTCCTGGATGCGGTCCAGCCAGATGCAGTTATGGTCTATGCGTGGTGGCAGGCTCTGTGCAGGTACTGTCACGACAAAGCAGACGCCCTGCCCGTGTTCGACCTGAGACAGGGATTTCATGAGCCGGGGCTCGCAGGATAGGCTTAGCCGTGTATCGACCGCCAGCGCCAGTTTGGCCACCTCGTCGCTGTCCTGCAGGCGGTCGCTGTCGAATAGGGCCAGCTGCGGGCTGCCTGCGTGCTGCAGCCAGGACTGGCATAGATGAATGCCTTCGAGCACGACATGATGGCCGGGTGGCCCCCCGTCGTCCGTTTCAGCACGCTTGCCGGAGGCCAGGCGCAACACGCGCTTGTAGGCGGGATTGTCGCGCGAACTGATGTGCTTCATATCGAGCCGCAATAGTCGGGCAACAGGCGTCTGACCGGAGAGAAACTGCGTCGGTGCGCGGGGCACGGACCATGGCTTTCCAGGCGAACAAGATGCAAGGCCGTGCCATAGCCTTTGTGCTGGTCGAAGGCATAGTCCGGATAGGCGGCATGCAGCGTCAGGCAGTCGGCGTCGCGCGCCGTCTTGGCGAGTATCGATGCCGCCGAAATCGACGCCACGGTCGCATCGCCCTTCACAACCGCTTCAGCCAGGCAAACCAGCCCGCGCGGAAGGCAGTTGCCGTCGATCAGCGCCATATCGGGCTGGATGACCAAGCCTTCGCAGGCACGCCGCATTGCCAGCATGGTGGCCTGGAGAATATTGAGACTGTCTATCTCTTCCACTGTCGCGCTGGCTATGCACCATGCCAGCGCGTTGCTGCGTATCTCCAAAGCCAGTTCTTCGCGCCGCTGTGCCGTCAGTTTCTTCGAATCATCCAGGCCCGCGATGGGCCTGGCGGGGTCCAGTATGACCGCTGCCGCATAGACCGGGCCTGCCAAAGGGCCTCGGCCTGCTTCGTCGATTCCTGCCACGCGCATCGCCGCCGGCATAGTGCCACCGAAAAGATCAGTTTGACGCATGGCGTGCCTGCTCGAGTATGACCTTGGCAGCCAATGTGGGGGTGTCGCGCCACAAGGACTCGTGGATAGCATGGAATCGTTGCACGACCTGCTGTGCATACGGTGTATCGCTAAGCGCTTTCCAGGTGGCTTCGGCCAGCGCCTGTGGTGTAGCGTCTTCCTGCAGCAACTCGGGAACAACGAAATCGCGGGCCAGCACATTGGGCAGACCCACCCAAGGCACATAAGGCCTGGCCTGCCCCGATTTCCAGGACATAAGGCGTTTCATCATGGGCGAAAGCACATAGGAGATCACCAGGGGTCGCTTGAACAGGGCCGCTTCGAGCGTCGCCGTGCCGCTGGCCACCAGAACGGCATCGGCCGCCTGCATGACATTCCATGCCGCCGGGCGTCCGTCGAAATAGGCGTCGCTATCAAGTGTGCCGAAAACCGCAGCCAGCGCTGGCGTGGCAGCCGTAGCTTGTTCAATAATACGGCAATTCGGCACGGGATACTCGCGCAACAAGGCCTCGAATTCGCGCCGTCGATGACCATTCACCATGGGCACCAGCACCTGCAAGGTCGGATCTTGCCGTGCCAGCAATTGCACCGCCTGTAAGAAGCGAGGCCCAAGCAGCTTGATCTCGGAAGCCCGGCTCCCCGGCATTAAAGCGAGAACCCGTGCGCCGGTATCGACCTTCAAGTAGCGGCGCGCCGCGTCACGGTTGGGCTCCATGGGGATAAGCTCGGCCAAGGGGTGACCGACGTAGGTGACCGGTATGTTCTCTTTCTGGTAGATTTCCTCTTCGAACGGAAACAACACAAGCATGTGCGACACCGCTTCCCGTATCTTATGGATACGCTCGTAGCGCCACGCCCAGATGGATGGTCCGACGAAATGAACGGTCGGTATTCCAGCCTGCCTCAGTTGAAGCTCAAGGCGCAAATTGAAGTCAGGGGCGTCAATGCCAACAAACACATCCGGCCGTTGAGACAGCCAGTGTTTCTTCACATTCGAATAGGTGGAAAGCAGGCTGGGCAATCGTTTGAGCGCATCCACATAACCAAAGACCGACAAAGTGTCCATGGGGTGCAAAGCGTTGAAGCCTTGCTTGCGCATGGCGGGACCGCCTATTCCTTCGCACCGGGAGTCGGGCGCATGCTGCATGACACCCCGTATCGCCCTGGCAGCGAGGAGGTCGCCCGAAGGCTCTCCCGCGACCATGCCGATGCGTAAGGTCATGAACGTGCAATACCGCGAGTCGATGCGGCCAGGAAGTCGATCATTACCTGCAATGCATCATGGGCCAAGGGCCGTTCCTGTTGCAAGGCACGCATTTTTTCGCACGCTTCTTCAAGCTTCAGATTGCGGCGATAAAGCAATTTGTAGGCCTCTTTCAGCGCGGCAATGGCCTCGGGAGCGTAGCCGCGCCGGTTAAGCCCTTCGGAATTGATACCTACAGGGCGAAACGGATCGCCCGCGCCGATCAGGTAAGGCGGGGTGTCCTGGCGCATGGTGCTGGTGCCGCCTATCATGGTGTGGTCGCCGATACGGACAAACTGATGGACGGCGCAAAGGCCTCCAAGAATCGCCCAGTTACCGATATGCACGTGCCCGCCAAGCTGCACGCCATTGGCAATGACGGTATGGCTGGCTATCTGGCAATCGTGGGCGATATGCGCATAAGCCATGATCCAGTTATCGTCCAGAATACGCGTAACGCCGACATCCTGGGCTGTACCGGTATTGATGGTGACGTACTCGCGAACGGTATTACCGTCTCCGATTTCGAGGCGGGTGGGCTCGCCACGGTATTTTTTGTCTTGGGGCATTCCGCCCACCGAGCAGAACCGATAGAAATTGTTATTGGCGCCTATGGTGGTGTGGCCGTCTATCATGCAGTGCGGGCCTACTACAGTACCCTCGCCTATCGACACGTGCTCGCCGATGACGCAGAAAGGACCTATGCTGACATTGTCGGCAATGACTGCTCCGTCAGCGATTACTGCTGTGGGGTGTATCAGACTGGACATTGCTAATCTTCCAGGACGCGAATCGCACACATGATCTTGGCTTCAGCGACAAGGTGGCCATCGACGGTCGCCTTGGCGTTGTATCGGCATATGGACCGGCTGATTTTGTCGGCGGTCGCTTCAAGGCGCAGCTGGTCGCCGGGGACGACGGGACGCCTGAACCGAGCGCCATCCACCCCTACAAGATAATAGGCCATCTTCTTGTCGGCTGGCTTGACATCGTTGTCCTCGAATGAAAACAAGGCAGCTGCCTGGGCAAGCGCTTCGATGATCAATACCCCCGGCATAACCGGATGGTGCGGGAAGTGGCCGGTGAAAAAAGGCTCGTTCATCGTCACATTCTTGATGGCCACGATGCTCTTGCCCGGTACCATTTCAATGACACGGTCAACCAACAGCATCGGAAAACGATGTGGCAGCCGTTCCATGATTTGTTTGATGTCGAGTTCCATCTTTGTTTATATCCTGCGTGCTTGAATCGTACGATACGATTTATTGATTACTGTGCGTTTTTTCCACTGCCCGCAGGCGACGGCGCAACTGTGCCAGTTGGGACAAGACCGCGGCATTGCGCTGCCACTGGCTGTGTTCGGCAAACGGATACACCCCGGTGTAACGGCCGGGGGTACTGATATTGGAGGTGACGGCGGTGCCGCCCGATACATGGACATCGTCGCCCAGCACAAGGTGCCCCGACAGCATGGCCGCACCGGCTATGGTGCAGCGCTGTCCTATGATGGTCGAGCCAGCGACACCGACACAAGCGGCCATGGCGGTATGGTCGCCGATCTTGACGTTGTGTCCGATCATTATCTGATTGTCGAGCTTGACCCCATTGCCGACGACTGTATTCTCGAGCGCGCCGCGATCGACCGTGGTGTTGGCGCCGATCTCGACGTCATTGCCAAGGATCACGCCGCCGATCTGGGCAATCTTGGCCCAGGCCCCCGCGGCATTATGCGGGTCGGGTGCAAACCCAAAACCATCGGCACCGAACACCGAGCCTGAATGAAGAATGGCGCGATCGCCGACGGTGACATTATGGTAGAGCGTTACGCGCGCGTGCAGCAGACAGTCGTTGCCCAGCACCACGTTCGTGCCGATCACACAGTGGGCGCCCAAGCGTGAGCCCTGCCCGATACGTACGCCCTCTTCGATGACACAGTACGGGCCGATACTGACGCCGTCGGCCACATGCGCGGTGGGCGCGATGATGGCGGTCGGGTGTATGCCTGTTTCCAGGCGGCTGACCCGGCGTTGGTCGAACCACTGCGCCAACAAGGCGTACATCAGGTAGGGCTGGCTGCAAAGCACGATGCAGTAGGAGTGATCACGAGCTTCCAGCGACTGGTAGTCGGCGTCGGTCATGATGACGGCTGCCGCGGCGCAACCGTCCAGCTGATTTCGCAACTTGGGATTGGACAGGAAGCTGATTTCCGTGCTTCCTGCGGACGTCAACGAACCCAGCCCCTGGATACGCGGCACGGATTCGTTGCGGGTATCGACCGGTTTGCAGTCCAGGCCGACGGTGTTTGCTTCGGCCAGGAGTTCGTGAAGTGTGGGCGCCTGATCAGGAGCTAGCAATACCGGCATTGACGTTAGCCGCCCAGTGCTTTCATGACCTGGTCAGTGATGTCTACTTTGGGGCTTACCGTAACTGCATCCTGAACAATCAGGTCGTAGCCTTGTTGTTCCGCAATCTTCTTGATGGCGGCATCGGCTTTCTCGACAATGCTGGAGAATTCTTCGTTGCGGCGACGATTGAAGTCTTCCTGGAATTCACGGCGCTTGCGTTGCAGGTCGGAATCGAGGTCGGCCAACTGGCGCTGGCGCTTGACGCGTTCCGATTCGGACAGAACCGGTGCATCTTTGTCGAACTTCTGCGCTTGTGAGCGCAGGCTATTGGCCATTTTCTGCAATTCGTCATCGCGGCGCTTGAATTCGGCCTCGATCTTGGATTGTGCCGCCTTGGCTGGCTTGGAGTCTCGCAGGATGCGTTCTGTGCTAACGAAGCCGATTTTGGTCGACTGGGCATAAACAGGCGCGGCCGCCATGGCGCTTGCGCCCAGGGCAACAGCCAGGACCAGGGCACGATTGCCGCGGCCGATAGTACGGGTCAAAGCAGAAACGTTTAAAGCTAATTGAGACTTCATGAAAAATCTACCTTGCAATGTAGCAGAGATAAAAAAGCTATTGTGCCATTAAATGGCGGGAATCAGAAACCTGTGCCGATCTGGAACTGGAAGGCCTGCTTGTCGTCGCCCGGCTTGGCATTGAGCGCACGTCCGTAAGACAACTGCAGTGGGCCCAGTGGCGACTGCCACGACAAACCGACACCCGCCGAATACTTCCAGCCGCATGGATCTTCTGCTCCGTTCCCTATACCGTGAGCGCATGAACTGGCGCCAGTGGTGGTGACTTGCCCTGCATCGGTAAACAGGAACCACCGCAAGGTGCGGTCACGCGTAGCGCCCGGGAATGGCAGATACAACTGTATATTACCCACGACACGGCGGGATCCGCCAAGGTAATCGTTAGTAAGGGTGTCACGGCCTCCAAGCGATGCACCCTCGTAGCCTCGTACCGATCCGATACCGCCGCCATAAATGTTCTTTATGACCGGGAAGGATTTTCCGCCAAACGATTTACCATAGTCCGCGAGGCCATTGAAAGCCAGGGTGTACGCTTTGCCCAGGGGCAGATAGTATTGCTGCTGCGCGCTGAGCATGTAGTAGCGTAGATCGCCGGTGGATATGTCGCCGGAAAGACGGGTATAGCTTCCCCGGGTAGGAGCAATGGCGCTATCGCGGGTGTCTTTGGACCAGCCCAGATTGAATATGAGCGAGTTGGTGGAATCACCATATTCGGCAACGAAGTCTTGGTAGGCCTGTGGTGTATAAAGCGCGTTAAGCTTGCCCAGCTTGTTGTGCTCGAAGCTGACGCCCGTGAAGATACGATCGTATTCGGAAATGGGTACGCCAAAGTTCAGGCCGCCACCGATGGCCGTGACTTCGTAGTCGCCGTAGGCGTTGTTACTGTCATAGGGCGTCGTGCGCCGATAATACAGCGACGTGGTCTTGCTGATGCCGTCGCGCGTCCAGTATGGATCGGTATGTGAAATAATCGCCGCGCGGTTGGTCTTGCTGGTATTGACCTGCAAAGACAAGGTATTGCCGCTGCCGAATATATTATCCTGGCTGATGCCGGCCGACAGAATGACCTTGTCGGTGGAACCATAGCCCACGCCCAGGTTGATCAGGCCGGTCGGCTTTTCCTTGACATCGACGTTGACATCGACCTGGTCGGACGAACCCGCAACCGGTGTGGTGCGAACGTTTACGTCGTTGAAATAGCCCAGGCGGTCGACACGGTCACGCGATGACTTGATGCTGGATGAGTCATACCAGGCCGCTTCCTGCTGGCGCATTTCACGACGAATGACTTCGTCCCGGGTACGCGTGTTCCCGCCGATCTCGATTCTGCGCACGTAAACACGGCGGCCGGGATCCACGTAGAACGTGAGATCGGCTTCGTGGTTTTCGCGATCGAGCACGGGATTTGGATTCACATTGGCGAATGCATACCCAAGGCTGCCGAGATATTCTGTAATCGCTTTTACGGTTGCGTTGGTTTTGGTTGCGGAAAATTTTTCGCCCTCTTTCACCTGCAAGAGCGGTTGGATATTGGCGTCGAGACCTAGCAGGTCGCCCGCCAGTTTCACGCTGCGCACCGTGTAAGGCTGGCCTTCATGGATGGTGAGCGTAACGAAGATATCCTGGCGATCGGGCGAAATGCTGACCTGGGGCGGCTCGGACGAATATTCCAGGTAGCCGCGATCGAGGTAGAAAGAACGTATGCGCTCGATATCGCCCTCAAGCTTTTCACGCGAATACTTGTCCGTCCCTGTGTACCACGTCATCATGCCGGAATCGGTCAGTTCCATTTCGCCCAGCAAAGTGCCTTCCGAGAAGGTCTCGTTGCCGACGATATTGATCTGCTTGATCTTGGCCAGGTCGCCTTCGAACACGTCGAAGCTGACCCCTACCCGGTTGCGCGGTAACGGCGTGATGATGGGATTGATCTCGACGCCATACTTGCCTTTGGACAGATATTGCTGCTTGAGCTCGAATTCAGCGCGTTCCAGCATTGAACGATCAAACACGCGGCCTTGGCCGAAACCGACTTGCCCCAGCGATTTGGTGATGGCGGCGGCGTCGAACTCGTGCATGCCGTTAAAGGTGACCGACGCGATGGTTGGCCTTTCTTTTACCGACACGACCAGTACATTGTTGACGGTGTCGATTTTGACGTCGCTGAAAAAACCAGTGGCGTAAAGGCGCTGGATGGCTTCACTGGCCTGGGCTTCGGTGAACTGCTCTCCCACCTTGACCGGCAGATAGCTGAATACGGTACCCGCATCGACACGCTGGATGCCATTGACCTGGATGTCGCGCACCACGAATGGTGAAAACGCACTCGCAAGGCTGGGGAGAAGCATAGCTGCCAGCAAAACGGGCATGGCGCGCTTGGCAAATGGGAATTTCCGGCTAAACGACATCCTGGAGGATCCTTGGGGGAATAATTGGTGGAAGATTGTAAGGCACAATGCCTCTATGTGAAAAGGCGGGAAAAATCATTGAAAAACGCCAAGCCCATCAGGCCCGCCAGCAAAGCCAGCCCGATACGCTGACTGCTTTCCAGCCATTTGTCGGGTATCGGCTTGCCACGGACAGCTTCTATAATGTAGAACATCAGGTGGCCGCCATCCAGCATGGGCACGGGCAGCAAATTTAACACGCCGATACTAACACTGATTAGTGCCAGAAACCCTATGTAAGCGGCCAAGCCGATGCGCGCGGTCTGGCCTGCGTAGTCGGCAATAGTAACCGGCCCGCTTACATTGCGCAGCGAAACATCGCCGGTCACCATGCGCCCCATCATTTTCAGCGAGAACCAGGCCGTATCCACGGTCCGCGATATCCCGCGGCCCAGGCTGTCGAAAAGCCCGTAGCGCACGGTCACCATGGGGAAATCGGCACCCAGCAGAACCCCGATACGGCCTATCGTTGCGCCGTCGTCCCCGGCTTGAGCGTGTGGCGTGACCGTTAGAGTCACCGGAGCCCCGTCCCGGAGAACCGTAATCGGCAGAGGCTGGCCGGCGTGATTCTGGATCTCCGTGACAACGGCGTTGGCGGACGGCTCCTTGAGCGATCCCAGGGCAATAACGACGTCGCCATCGCGCAGGCCCGCTTGTTCGCCCGCCCCGCCTGGGGTGATCTGATTGATCAGTGGTCGTGGAGCTGCCAGCATCAGTCCCGCATCGGCCATCAGGTCGGAACCTTCGGGCTCTATCGCGGCTGGCTGCAGATCTAGGCGCCGCTCATGCGACCGGCCGGTCGCGGTGTTCACCTGTATCCGGGCCTCGCCGCCGCTGGTAAGGGCGTCAAGCATCTGCCAGCGGGCTTCGCTCCAGGATTGGACCGGTTCATCATTGACGCTTGTGATCTGGTCACCCGCCTGGAATCCGGCCTGTGCGGCCGTCGTGCTGGGTGGCGGCGCAGCCAGAATGGCGGCGGGTTCGTTGGTGCCGGCCAGGCCCAATGCCGTATACAGCAAGGCGGCCAGCACGAGATTGGCGACAGGGCCGGCCAGTACGATAGCGCTGCGCTGACTCAACGATTTATTGTTGAAGGCGCGCCCCTGCTCTTCCGCCGTGCTGTTCTCCGGCGCGTCGTCGAGCATCTTGACATAGCCGCCCAAGGGGATGGCCGAAACCGCCCATTCAGTTCCATGACGGTCGGTGCGACGGATGAGTACTTTGCCAAAACCGACCGAGAAGCGCAGTATCCGGACGCCGCAGCGACGTGCCACCCAATAATGGCCGAGCTCATGGAAGGTAATCAGCACCCCGAGGGCGATGGCAAAGGCAAGCAAGGTGAAAAGCATGAAATTCCTGAAAAACAGCGCTACTAACCTTTAAGAAGGCAGAGTCCGGCGGCAATGCTACGGGCCTGGGTGTCCAGCGCCAGGACGTCATCCAGTGTGTCCAGTGCCGGACGCGACATGCCTTCCATCCGGGCCAAGCAGTCCTCGATGACACCGGCGATTTCCGTATAGAGAATCTGCTCTTTCAAGAAACAGTCTACGGCAATTTCATTGGCGGCATTGAGCGCCACGCATGCCGCCTGGCCGGACTTGAGGGCATCGAATGACAAGCGCAAGCATGGAAATCGTTCAAGATCGGGCTCTTCGAAGTCCAGTCGGCCTAACGAGGTCAAGGCCAGCAGGCCTACGCCGCTATTGATGCGCTCGGGAAATCCCAGGCCATAAGCGATGGGCGTACGCATGTCGGGCTGACCCAGCTGGGCCAGAATGGAACCGTCTTCATACTCGACCATCGAGTGCACCATGCTTTGGGGATGCACGACGACCTGGATTTGGTTGACCGGCATGGCAAACAACCAGTGGGCCTCTATGACTTCCAGTCCCTTGTTAAGCATGGTCGCGGAGTCGACGGATATCTTGCGGCCCATACTCCAGTTGGGGTGCGCACAGGCTTGGTCGGGGGTGACGCCAGCCAGTTGGGCCAGAGGTGTCGTACGAAACGGCCCACCCGACGCGGTGAGCAGCAGGCGCCTGACGCCTTTTGCCGGGGTCGTCGGCGCAGTGGCCCGTGTTCCCTGCGGCATGCATTGGAAGATTGCGTTGTGTTCACTGTCTATGGGCAGGAGCTCGGCACCATGTTCACGCACAGCCTGCATGAACAGGCCACCCGCGGCGACCAGCGCTTCTTTGTTCGCCAGCAGAACTCGCTTGCCAGACTTCGCTGCTGAAAGCGCCGCAGGAAGCCCAGCCGCGCCGACGATCGCGGCCATTACCGTGGTGACCATGGGGTCGGCCGCCGTGTCCGCAAGCGCCTGGCTGCCCACGCGCAATTCCGGCACAGGGCCGGGTCCGGTCCAGGCCAGCAAGAAGCGGCTGCGGGCCGAATCTGACGGCACCACGACTACCTTGGCGCCCGTGGCAAGCGCCTGGGCGGCCAGGCGTTCGATCCGGCTATGTGCGCTTAGCGCGTATACCGACATGGTTTCGGGGTGCCTCGCGATGACATCCAGGGTGTTTTCCCCGATTGAACCCGTAGACCCCAGGACACACACCTGTTGATGCGTCATCAAAGCGACACTCCCGCCAATAGCAAAGCCAAAGGCGCGACAGGCAACAGCGCATCAATGCGATCGTATACCCCGCCATGGCCGGGAAGCAATTGGCTGGAATCCTTCACGGCGGCGCGCCGCTTCAGCAAGGATTCGAACAGGTCGCCGACGATGGACAGCGCCGCCAGAAATATTGCAATCAGCAGCACGCCCCACCAGGGCCAGCGTTGGGATAAAACGGCCCCGAAGCTGCCCGGCCAATAAGCGCTTGCCAATACCCACACGGTTGCCGCGACCACCCCGCCGACGGCGCCTTCCCATGTTTTACCCGGACTTACCTTTGGGGCAAGCTTATGCTTGCCCAGGCTCTTGCCCGTAAAGTAGGCGGCGATGTCGGCGAACCAGATGAGCGCAAGCAGCGAAACAAGGAACCACGCCCCATGTGAAAGGAAGAGTTGCACTAGCGCCGCCCAGACGGCAAGGACCGCCAGAACGCCGAATAGACTGAGCCACGTGCCATGACTGCGTGTTTTGGCCTGCCCCCGGATCACCATGCTGGTGCCCACAACCACCCATATGGCGGCGACGACAGGCATGAGCCATAGGTTGACCGTGGACTGCACTTGCAAAGACCAAGGCGCAGGCTCGGGCGAGAGCCACTGCCCCGCCACGATCAGCAGTGTCGCGCCTGCAAGCACCGCCAGCACGATGGGCAGTTGTGCGCGCTGGCTAGGCAGGGTAAGTCTGAGCCACTCCCAGAGGGCGCACGCGGCGATAATCGTGAAGAGCAGGACAATGGGCCAGGGACCGGGAGCAAGCAAGGCCCCCAGCAATACCGCAAGCAAGACAATCGCCGTTATGACGCGCTGCTTCAACATAGTGGGGCTCCCGCGTTCAGGTTTTCTTTGCAATCTGGGCGCTGGTGCGTCCAAATCGGCGTTCCCGGGTTCGATACCACTGGAAAGCGGCTTCAAGTTCCTTGGCGCCAAAGTCGGGCCAAAAATCGTCGGAAAAATATAGCTCAGTATAGGCCAGCTGCCAAACCAGGAAATTGGAAATGCGCTGTTCGCCGCCGGTACGAATGAAGAGATCGGGTTCGGGCGCGAACGCCATGGAGAGGTAGCCGCTTAAAAGCGTTTCGTCGATGGCCTGAGGATCGACGGCCAGATCCGGCCGTGCCGACAGCAGACGCTTCATGGCCTGCAGGATATCCCAGCGTCCGCCGTAGTTGGCGGCAATGGTGAGATTCAGGCCTGTATTGTGCTGTGTCCGCTGCTCGGCGAGCTTGATCAGGTCCTGGAGACGGGGCTCAAATGGTGACAAGTCGCCAACAATGCGCAGCTTCACCCCCTGGTCGTCGAGCTTGTCGACTTCCTTTTGCAGGGTTTTAATGAACAGGCGCATCAACAAGGAGACTTCGTCCTGGGGGCGGCGCCAGTTCTCGGAACTGAAGGCAAACAGGGTTAGGTAGTCGACGCCTTTCTTGCCGCAGGCTTCGACCACGCGCCGCACTGCCTGCACGCCACGGACATGGCCGGCCGTACGAGGCAAAAAGCGCTTGGTCGCCCAACGACCATTGCCATCCATGATTATGGCAATGTGGCGTGGGACGTCCGTACATTCGGGCACCGACAATGTCGTGCTAGGTAGCATGTAGGAGGTTCCGTATCGATGGCGGTCAGACCGTCATGATTTCGGCTTCTTTTTGTGCAACGAGTTTATCGATCTCGATGACATGCTTGTCGGTCAGCTTCTGGACTTCGTCCTGCATGCGACGCTCGTCGTCTTCCGAGATTTCCTTTTCCTTGACGAGCTTCTTGAGCGTGTCGTTGGCATCGCGACGCAAATTGCGCACCGCAATCTTGGAATCTTCGCCTTCTGTACGGACGACCTTGGCCAGGTCGCGGCGCCGCTCTTCGGTAAGCGCAGGCATGGGCACACGTATGCTGTCGCCCATGGAAATGGGGTTCAAGCCCAGGTCGGAATCACGAATGGCCTTTTCTACCGGGCCGGCCATGTTCTTTTCCCAGACCTGCACATTGATGGTGCGCGCGTCCACCAGATTGACATTGGCCACCTGGCTGATAGGCACCGGAGATCCGTAGTACTCGACCATGATATGGTCAAGTATGCCTGCGTGAGCACGCCCCGTACGAATTTTGGACAGAGCGACCTTGAGCGTTTCAAGCGACTTGACCATGCGGGATTCAGTCGATTTCCTGACCTCTGAAAGACTCATTATTGTTCCTTTATCAAACGTGTACCAGTGTACCTTCGTCTTCACCCGACACCGCGCGTTTCAGGGCGCCGGACTTATTGATGGAAAACACCTTGATGGGCAGTTTCTGGTCGCGGCACAAGGCAAACGCCGTTGCGTCCATGACCTCAAGACGCCGCACGATTGCTTCATCGAAGCTGATACGCGCGTATCGGGTAGCGGTGGGATCCTTGTTGGGGTCCGCACTATATATACCATCGACCTTGGTGGCTTTCAGGACAATTTCGGCGCCAATTTCAGCGCCCCGCAATGCAGCCGCCGTATCGGTGGTGAAAAACGGATTGCCAGTGCCTGCGGCGAAAATGACGACCTTGCCTTCTTCAAGATAACGCAAGGCCTTGGGGCGGATGTAAGGCTCAACGACCTGATCGATATTAAGCGCCGACTGCACCCGGGTATCGATACCACGGTGCTTCAGTGCATCCTGCAAGGCCAGGGCGTTCATGACGGTGGCCATCATGCCCATGTAGTCGGCCGTGGCACGGTCCATGCCCTGGGCGCCCGGTGCAATGCCCCGGAAAATATTCCCGCCGCCGATTACGATGGCAAGCTCGATGCCCATGGCGGCCACTTCGGCGATCTCTTCGGTCATGCGCAAAATAGTCGCGCGATTGATCCCAAACGCGTCTTCTCCCATCAGCGCTTCGCCGGAAAGTTTGAGAAGAACGCGCTTATACGATCTGGTGGTCATGGGTAAGATCCTAGGTGGGCAGTCCAACAAATGTTCGAGCCTGAGTCGCGGCTGCCTGGCAGCACGACTCAGGCTTTTTTCCTGACAAGTCAGTATCAGGCGGTACCGGCGGCGGCCGCGGCAACCTCTGCTGCGAAGTCTTCCGATTTTTTCTCGATGCCTTCACCCACGACATACAGAGCGAAACCAGTAACCTTGGCGCCCTTTTCCTTGAGCATCTGTTCGATGGATTGCTTGTCGTTCTTGACGAAAGGCTGGGAAAGCAGCGTGACTTCTTTCAGGAACTTCTGAACAGAGCCCTCGACCATCTTGGTCACGATTTCGGCTGGCTTGCCCGATTCGGCGGCTTTTTGCTCGGCAACGGAACGCTCGGCCGCGATGTCGGCTTGCGATACGCCGCTGGCATCAAGTGCGCGGGGCTTGGTCGCAGCAATATGCATGGCAAGGTCCTTGCCGGTTTCGTCGGGGCCGGCGAATTCGACCAGCACGCCGATCTTGCCGCCGTGCACATAGCTGGCCAACTGGTCGCTGGTTTCAAAACGCTGGAAACGGCGAATGGAAATATTCTCGCCGATCTTGCCTACCAGTGCGGAGCGGGTGGCTTCGACGGTGGCTTCGCCCATGGGCAATTCGGAAAGAGCGGCCACGTCGGCGGGGTTCTTTTCGGTGATCAATTCGGCCACTTGATTGATGAAGCCGACGAAATCGTCGTTCTTGGCAACAAAGTCGGTTTCGCAATTGACTTCAACCACGGTGCCACGCTTGTTGTCGGGCGTAATGTACAAGCCGATAAGGCCCTCAGCGGTTACGCGAGTGGCTGCCTTGCTGGCTTTATTTCCCAATTTCACGCGGAGAATTTCTTCGGCACGGGCCAGGTCGCCTTCGGCTTCGGTCAGTGCTTTTTTGCATTCCATCATGGGCGCGTCGGTTTTCTCGCGCAATTCTTTAACCATAGATGCGGTAATTTGAGCCACTTTTTTCTCCAGTTCACTAAAACACACCCCGGCATAGCCGGGGCAGGTGCACAACGATACGATCAGGGATTTTGCTGCCTTATGGCAGCAAACCCCAGGCCCGGCCGAGATGACGGCCGTGGCGCTTATTCGCGCTCTTGTGCGACTTCGACGAACTCTTCATCGCCTTCGGCAATTTCTTCGACCAGACCGTTCAGGTTCTGTTCGCGGCCTTCGAGCACAGCGTCTGCCATGCCACGGGCGTACAGCGCAATGGCCTTGGCGGAGTCGTCGTTACCAGGAATGATGTATTCCACGCCGTCGGGCGAGTGATTGGTATCGACTACAGCGACGACAGGAATACCCAGAGTCTTGGCTTCGGCGATGGCAATCTTATGGTAGCCCACGTCGATGACAAACAGTGCATCGGGCAGGGTGTTCATGTCTTTGATGCCGCCGATGGCCTTGTTCAGCTTTTCGAGTTCGCGATCGAACATCAGGGCTTCTTTCTTGCTCATGCGCTCGGTGGCGCCGTCGGCAATCTGGACTTCCATTTCTTTCAGGCGCTTGATGGAGCTTTTGACCGTCTTGAAGTTGGTCATCATGCCACCCAGCCAACGGCTGTCGACGTAAGGCATGCCGCAACGGGCTGCTTCGGCGGCTACGAATTCGCGCGCGGCGCGCTTGGTGCCGACAAACAGGACGTTGCCGCCACGGGCTGCGATCTGGCGCACGAACTTGGCTGCTTCCTGATACTTGACGACAGTCTGTTCAAGATTGACGATGTGGATTTTGTTGCGATGGCCGAAGATGTACGGTGCCATCTTGGGGTTCCAGTAACGGGTCTGGTGGCCAAAGTGCACACCGGCTTCAAGCATTTCACGCATTAACGACATAATATTCTCCGAGGGTTTGGTCTTGTGCCAGGTCTGCATCCGCCATGCTTGCGTAATACGCATTGCAAAAGCGAACACCCTGAGTTAACCAGGCACGCGATTTTCTTCAAAAGCAAGGCCGTTAGCCCTAGGGTCTATAATGCCCAGGAACCAAAAAAACCCGCCTCTTTCTTAAAGGAAATTTAAGAAAGCCCATAATTCTACTATTTTTAGCCCACCTAATTCAAGTTGCCATGAGTAGTCTCGTTACAGACCCTGCAGATCTCGATAAAATGCGCGCCGCTTGCCAAGCCGCCGCCTCCACCCTGGACTTCCTTGAGCCGCACGTACGTGCCGGCGTCACCACCGGTGAGCTGGACAAGCTTTGCATCGATTACATCACCAACGAACTCAAGGTCGAGTCGGCCACGGTCGGCTATGCGCCGCCCGGCTACACGCCCTTTCCCGCTTCGATCTGCACGTCGGTCAACCACGTGATTTGCCATGGTATTCCCGGTGACAAGGTCCTGAAGAACGGCGACATCATGAACATCGATGTCACCGTCATCAAGGATGGCTGGTTCGGCGATACCAGCCGCATGTACTACATCGGCGAGCCCTCCATCCTTGCACGCCGGCTTACCGAAACCACCTACGAATGCATGTGGCTCGGTATCGAGCAGGTGCGTCCCGGCGCAAAGCTGGGCGATGTCGGTCATGCCATCCAGAAACACGCGGAAAAAAATGGCTTTTCGGTCGTGCGTGAATATTGCGGCCATGGCGTAGGCCGCAAATTTCACCAGGATCCCCAGGTGCTCCATTACGGCAAGGCCGGCACGGGCATCACCCTGGAGGCCGGCATGATCTTCACCATTGAGCCCATGCTGAACTCCGGCCGCAAGGAAATTCGCACGCTGGCCGACGGCTGGACAGTCGTGACGCGCGACCACAGCCTGTCGGCCCAATGGGAACACAGCATTCTGGTCACGGACACAGGCTACGAGATATTGACGGTATCCAAAGGCATGCCTGCGCCACCTCCTTTCGTATCGGCAAGCTGATTTCGTTCGACAGGAACACGATGCGCGCGCCCACGGTGACGTTGTTACGGACACAACTGGCCGAAAGGCGCAGCGAGGTCATCCGCAGCTTTCGTGAGCACCTGCGGCCCGAACTCCTGCTTACCGCCTTGCGCCGGGTTGTGGACCAGACACTGCGCGAGCTTCTAAAGCTCTACCCTCTTCCGGACGGCTCCGCGCTGGCGGCCGTGGGCGGCTACGGGCGCGGTGAACTCTATCCTTACTCCGATGTCGATGTGCTGGTTCTCTTGCGCGAGCCGCCCACCGATGGCGAGAACGCCTTGATAGAAGCGCTCATCGCCGCCATGTGGGACCTCGGCATCGAGCCCGGCCATAGCGTACGCACCATAGAAGATTGCCAGCGTGAAGCGGCGAACGACATCACTGTGGAAACGGCACTTATGGAGGCGCGCTGGCTTGCCGGCGATAAATCACTGCTTGTGACGCTGCGCGAGGTGATGGACGAACAGCTGGATGCGCAGGTGTTCTTCCAGGCAAAACGCGCCGAAATGCAGCAGCGGCATGCCCGGCACCAAGATACCCCCTACGCCCTTGAACCCAATTGCAAGGAAGCGCCCGGGGGGCTGCGCGACCTGCAGGTAGTGCTATGGGTGGCCCAGGCTGCAGGACTTGGCAGCACCTGGCTCGAGATATCCCGCAGCGATCTTTTGACGGCGGCCGAGTTTCGCGCGCTGCGTCGCGCCGACGTCGCCTTCAAGCGTCTACGTATAGAACTGCACCTGCTGTCCGGTCGCCGCGAAGATCGCGTGCTGTTTGATTTGCAACCTGGCCTGGCCGCCGTCTACGGCTTCGAAGGCATCAGGGCCCGCCGCCCCAGCGAAATCCTGATGCAGCGTTACTACTGGGCCGCCAGGGTGGTCAGCCAGCTGAACATCATATTGATGCAAAGCATCGAAGAGTTGTTGTTTCCTCCGCCCAACGATCAGCTGCACATCATCGACGATGATTTCTGCATGATACGGGGACGCCTGGGAACACGGCGCGAGGACAGCTTTGACCGCAACCCCGCCCTGCTCTTTCGAGCCTTCCTGGTCATGCAGGAACGCCCTGAGCTTCTGGGCATGTCGGCCCAGGTCCTGCGCGCCATGTGGCACGCCAGGTGGCGCATTGATGCCCAGTTTCGTCACAATCCGGTCAACCGTCGCCAATTCCTGCAGATATTGCAACAGCCGCGCGGCATTGTGCATGCCCTGCGCCGCATGACCATGCTCAACATACTGCCCCGCTACCTTCCTGTGTTTCGCCGCATTGTGGGACAGATGCAGCACGATCTGTTCCATGCCTACACAGTGGACCAGCACACCCTGATGGTGGTGCGCAATTTGCGCCGCTTCACCATGCCGGAGCACGCGCAGGAATACCCGCTGGCCAGTCAATTGATTGCCGGTTTCGACCATCATTGGCTGCTTTACGTCGCGGCACTTTTCCATGACATCGCAAAGGGCCGCGGCGGGGACCATTCCGAACTTGGCGCCATGGAAGTCCGGCGTTTCTGCGAAGACCACGGTATCGACGGTGAGGACCGAGAGCTGGCCGAATTTCTGGTGCGCCAGCATTTGACCATGTCGACGGTTGCGCAAAAGCGCGATCTCAGCGACCCTGACGTGGTTCGCGATTTTGCCCAGTGCGTCAAGAACGAGAGGCAACTTACCGCCCTCTACCTCTTGACCGTTGCCGATATACGGGGCACCAGTCCCAAGGTGTGGAATTCCTGGAAAGGCAAGCTGCTCGAAAACCTTTATCGCCTGACGCTGGCGGCGCTGGGTGGCGCACAGACTGACAGCCGCACCGTACAGGCCCAGCGTAAAGACCACGCCGCCAACGAGATAAGACTGATGGGCTTGCGGGATGAAAGCCGTGATGCCTTCTGGACACAGCTTGATATTGCCTATTTCCTGCGCCACGAGGCCAGCGAGATCGCGTGGCACACCCGCCAACTGTATTATCGCGTGAACTCGCCCGAGCCAGTCGTCAAGGCGCGTGTCGTGGGCCACAACGAGGCGCTGCAGGTAATGGTCTATGTGCGCGATAGGGATGATCTTTTCGTAAAGATATGCCAGTACTTTGATCATAGAGCCCTGAGCATCCAGGATGCACGTATCCACACCACTCACCACGGCTGGGCGCTCGACAGCTTCATCGTGCTGCTGCCGGCCCACGACAAAGACTACCGTTCGAATGCGTCGCTGGTTGAGCATGAGCTGCACGCCCATCTCACACTGGCCCGCGAGCATTCCTCTCACCAGGCCGGCAACAGCCTCACAAGACGACCCGGCTCCCGGCGTTCACGTATCTTCCCGATTGTTCCCAATGTCGAGCTGCAGCCTGACGAGCACAGCACCTCGTGGCGTCTTTCGGTAACCGCCGCCGACAGGCCGGGCCTGTTATACAGCCTGGCACAGGTGTTCGCCGCCAATGCCATAAATCTGAAAATGGCCAAGATCCTGACGCTTGGGGACCGGATCGAGGACATCTTCATCATCGAAGGCGACAGGCTCGGCCACCCTCGGGCACAGCTTCAGTTCGAGCGCGATATACTGGCCACCCTTGACAGCTCGGGTTCGTGATCACCGTGCCTTTCTTCCGAGACCACCATGGCCTTCAATGATCTGGTAATAAACTTCGGGCGCAGTTTTCTTTTTGCCCTGGCGACGATGCTGCCCATACTCAATCCGCCTGCGGTTGCGCCCATCTTCCTGACGCTCACTGAAGGTGCCAGCGCGGGCACGCGTGAACAGTTGGCACATCGGGTGGCTGTCAACATTTGCATCATGCTGGCGATCGCCATGATTGCGGGCAACCTCGTGCTGGATTTCTTCGGAATATCATTGCCGATCATCCGTGTAGGCGGCGGCCTGCTGGTCGTTGCCACCGCATGGCGCCTGGTCAGTGCATCCGACTACGACGCGGAACATGCCCAGAACATGGCCGAAACCTATTCCCTGGACCAGGTCCGTTCGAAGGCGTTCTATCCCCTTACCTTTCCCATGATCTGCGGACCGGGCGCCTTGTCCGCGGCACTCACGGTCGGCGCGACACTGCATACCGAGGCCTCATTCGATACCGCCGCCAACCTGACGGGGTCTCTGGTGGCGATCGGCGTCGCATCGCTGGTTGTTTATTTCTGCCTGCGATTCGCTGCGCAGTTCCTGCACAAGCTGGGTCCCAATGGCACGGCGGTGTTGATGCGCCTGTCTGCATTTATTCTGCTGTGCCTAGGCGTGCAGATCGTGTGGGACGGCATGCAGGAATTATTGCTTGGGCTTCTGCGTCAAGCTTCCGTCTTCAGGAACCTTCCATGAGTACGACTACTTCCCGGCTGCTTTCCGCCATCGCCTTACTGTGCGTGGCGGCGGTGGCCATAGCGCTGGTTTCACAGCACGTCTTCGGTATGCAGCCTTGCGCCTGGTGCGTCTTGCAGCGCCTGATCTTCCTGGCGATTGCCGCCGTCTGTGTGCTGGGCCTTCTGCTTGGCCGGCGTCGCGCGGCGATAGGTCGGATCGCCGCATTTCTGGCCGCTGCGCTGAGCGCGGGCGGCGTGGTCGCCGCCTGGTATCAATACACCGTTGCCGCGAATATGTTTTCCTGCGACATGACCTTCGCAGATCGATTCATGGTCAGTAGCGGGCTGGATGCCAACCTGCCCTGGATGTTCGGCATCTTCGCTTCCTGCATGGACGCCCGGGTGGATTTATTGGGCCTGGAGTATGCATTGTGGGGGCTTGGCCTGTTCGTCGTGACGGGCGTGCTTGGACTTATCGGTGCGTTCCTGCGTTCACCGCGCCCGCTTCGATAGTGACTTCAAGCGCTTACTGCCAAGAAGCCAGTTCACCCAACTTTCGATATGAGCGAACAATCCGTCCCGCGCTTCAGCATCTGCACTGAAGCGCCTTCGAAGAATGGCAAGCGCCCTTCTTCCTATTGCTCCTGGTTGCTGGTGGCCATTTCGCCCGCAGTCGGACGCATGCCACGCGTAAGACTCAGGCGATCAAGGTAAGCGGCATCGATATCGCCGGTAACGTAGCGGCCATTGAAACAGGAGGATTCGAATTCCCGCATGGCTGGATTCAAATCCCGGATGGATTGCTCGAGATCGGCCAGCTCCTGGTACACCAGGCCATCCGCGCCTATCTCGCGCGCCACCTCGTCGGTATCCCGCCCGGTGGCGATCAATTCCGTCTGGGTGGGCATATCAATGCCATAGACATTGGGAAAACGCACCGCCGGCGCCGCCGATGCAAAAAACACCTTGTTGGCGCCTGCCGCGCGCGCCATATCGACAATCTCGCGGCTGGTCGTTCCGCGAACGATGGAATCATCGACCAGCAGCACGTTCTTGCCTCGAAACTCCATGTCGATGGCGCTGAGCTTCTGGCGTACCGACTTCTTGCGCACCGCCTGTCCCGGCATGATGAACGTCCGGCCGATATAACGGTTCTTGATGAAGCCTTCCCGGTAGCTCAGGTCAAGCCGCGCAGCCAGCTGCATGGCGGACGGCCGCGAAGAATCGGGTATGGGCATGACGACGTCGATTTCGCCCAGCCGCAAGGATTTAGCCACGTTATCACCCAGATACTCGCCCATGTTCAGGCGAGCATCGTAGATGGATACGTTGTCCATCAGCGAATCAGGGCGTGCGAAATAGACATACTCGAATACGCAAGGCGTCAGCGCTGTGTGTTCGGCGCATTGGCGGCTGACCATATTGCCGTCCAGGTCGATGAATATCGCTTCACCCGGGGCAATGTCGCGTACCAGGGTGAATCCACAGCCGGTCAGGGCCACGGACTCGGATGCGACCATCCACTCGGTGCCGCTATCGGTCTGAATCGAGCCCAGGCAAAGGGGACGAATGCCAAAGGGGTCGCGAAACGCCACCATGCCATAACTGGCGATCTGCGCAATGACCGCATAGGCCCCTTTTGCACGACGGTGTACTGACGATACCGCCGTAAAGATGGCGTCTTCGTCCAGCGAGCCACCGTTGGCGGCAAGCTGCAACTCGTGCGCGAAAACATTCAGCAGCACTTCGGAGTCGGAGTTGGTGTTTATATGACGCCGGTCGACCCTGAACAACGCCTCGCGCAATTCGCGCCAGTTTGTCAGGTTGCCATTGTGAACGAACGTAATGCCGAAAGGCGCATTGACGTAGAAAGGCTGGGCTTCGTCGACGCTGTCGCTGGAGCCCGCCGTGGGATATCTTACCTGGCCCAAACCGCTATTGCCGGGCAATGACCGCATGTTGCGGGTGCGAAAGACGTCGCGCACCAGGCCATGTGCCTTGTACATATTGAAGAACTGGTCATGCGACGTGGCAATGCCGGCAGCATCCTGGCCACGATGCTGCAACAACAGCAGGCTGTCGTAGATCAACTGATTTACCGGGCCCGATCCTGCTACCCCAACTATTCCACACATTTTGATATTCCTGTGAATACGATCAATACGGTAACCACGACGCCAGGGACGGCGGCAGGAGAAGCTTCAATTGCTGCACGCCCGAGACGGTTGCGCCCGACAGCCTGGCATCCTGCCACCATGGTTCATTGGGCAATTCGGTGTAGCCTGCCAGTGCCACAAGCACCAGCACAACCAGCGAGCCACGCAGCAGTCCGAACAAGGCTCCCAGGCCATGATCGGCAGGCGTAAGCCCGGTTTTCTGTATCAGCGTGCTCAAGGTGATGTTCACCAGGCCCACCAGCAAAAGCACAATGATGAACACGGCTCCGTAGGCGACGCCCGTACGGAACAGCGCGTTATCGATATAAGGGGTCAGCCATATGGATACAGTGGGACCCCACCAGATGCCGGCCATGAAGGCAACCACATAGGCAATAAGGGAAAGCACTTCTTTGATGAGGCCACGCATCAGCCCCAGCAGTGCCGACACGCCGAGGATGGCCAGCACGATATAGTCGAAGCTCGTCACTTAGTCGAGATGAATCCGTTGTCGTAACCCAATGCGCGTAAGCGGGCCTGCGCGGCCTGTGCAGCGTCACGCGTAGGGAAAGGCCCCACCCGCAATCGATAAGTGCTCTTGCCGCCCGACACGGCGCTTTCAACGTAGGCATTGGTCACCCCGGAGGCTACCAATCGGTCTCGGCGCGTCTGGGCGTCCTGGTCATTGCCGTAGGCAGCGATCTGTAGCGTGAAATTACCCTTGGCGGCAGGCGCCGGCGCCTTCTTGGCAGGCGCGCGCCCTTCGAGCAGCGCTATCGCCACTGATCCGTCGTCGGTGCGCTCGGTGGCCGACTTCGTTTCCGGCTTTGCTTCCGGTTTTGGAGCGGGTTTTTCAGCCGGTTTTGGTTTTGCCACGGGTTCTGGACTGACCGGT
Organism: Pollutimonas subterranea; assembly: GCF_002849655.1. Classification (GTDB taxonomy): domain Bacteria; phylum Pseudomonadota; class Gammaproteobacteria; order Burkholderiales; family Burkholderiaceae_B; genus Pollutimonas; species Pollutimonas subterranea. The sequence goes on along the minus strand of NZ_PDNW01000003.1, from coordinate 228,095 downwards.
GCCTGCGCCTGTTCCGAATTGCGGCCACCCGTCGTACCTGTATCGGGCGCGGTCGACGGTGTGGGGCCTGAAAGTGCAGTGTCGGCATCGGTTTCGGGATCGACCGCCAGCGGTGTGTCTGCCGGCAAAGGTATGTTGCCCCCGGAAGACGGGTCGGCCGGTTCTGGAGCCAATGCTACTGAGGTGTCTGGAGATGGAGGCGGGTCAATGGCCGGGATGACGACCGGCGTGCTTGTCTCTTCGGGCGGCACGGGGCTATCGAACAGCATGGGCACAACGATGACCGCCGCCAGCACCAGCGCCAATGCGCCGACCAGCCTGCGTCGTGCACGGGCACGCAGTTCGCTGGCCTGGGCCTCGCTGGATTGAGAGGAACGCCGCCCGGAGCCTGTGGCAGATTCGTTACGAGAGAACAATCCCATGGAGCAAAAACCTATTTTGGTGAGCAATCCCGGCGACACGGCCGGTTGAACTATATGACTTTTCGTCCCAGCTCGCTGAGCACCGGACCAACCGTGGAAAAAGAACCGAACACGAGAATTCTATCATTGTCGGTCGCTTGTCTACGAGCTTCTGTAAACGCCTGTACGGGCGTGTCAAAGCCTGTAACGACCACTTCCCTGTCGGCCGAAGGCGCAACAGCGACGGGACGCACGCCAGGCTTGTGCGCGGCGTCGGTCTTGCCTGAGTTTTGATCACGGATGACTTCGCGGCTCATTTCTTCGAGTGACTCTTTTCCTGCCGCGCTGCTGATGACTTCGCGCACGATGCTTGCCAAGTCGTCGCCCGACATGCCGCGCGGACCTTCAACCCCTGCACAATACCAGTGGGTGACTCTGCTGGCGAGCTTGGCGATGACGCCGGCCACGTCTTTGTCGCGCAACATGCCCACTACGGCATGTGTGGACGGATAATAGGACATGCTGTCCAGGTTCTGGCCCAGCGCAGCCGCCGCGTGTGGATTGTGAGCGACGTCAAGGACGATGGCCGGGGTGCCGGGAAGGATCTGCAGCCGACCCGGCAAAGACACCTGGGCCAATCCGATACGTACCGCCTGCTGCGGTACCGCGAGCTGGGGACGCAAGGCCTCTATGGCAGCCAGCGCCGCTGCCGCGTTCAATAACTGATTGGCCCCGCGCAACGCCGGGTATGCCATGCCGCTGCGCCGCTGCGAACGGCCGCCATAAGCCCATTGCAGGCGGTCGCCGGAGTAGTTGAAGTCTTTACCGAACAGCCATAGGTCGGTGCCGATTTCAGCGGCATAGTCGATAAGCGATTGGGGCGGGACGGGGTCCGCACAGATGGCGGGACGCCCTGGCCTGAATATATGTGCTTTCTCCCAGCCGATTTTCTCGCGCGTATCACCCAGGTAGTCGGTGTGATCGAGATCGACACTGGTAATAATGGCGCAGTCCGCATCGACCATATTGATGGCATCCAGGCGGCCCCCAAGGCCGACCTCAAGCACGGCAACATCCAGGTCGTGCTTGTCGAAAAGCATCAAGGCCGCCAGGGTGGTGTATTCGAAATAGCTTAGCGTGATATCGCCGCGGCCAGCTTCGATTTGCTGGAATTGCTCGATGATCTGCTGATCGGTGGCCAACTCGCCATTGACCCGGATGCGCTCGTTGAAGTCGATCAGATGAGGCGAGGTGTAAAGGCCTACTTTGTAGCCGGATGCCAGCAGGATGGCTTCGAGCATGGCGCAGGTCGAGCCTTTGCCGTTAGTGCCGCCCACCGTTATCTTGACGTAGGGATACGTCAATTCCAGCTTGGCGGCGACAGCGCTGATGCGCTCAAGGCCGAGTTCGATGGGATGGCGATGGAGAGTTTCCAGGTAAGCCAACCAGTCCTGCAATGAGGCGGTTGCGCTGGGTACGAGACGAGACATGATGAATGCTTATAGTAGTGCTGACGGCAGGCACCAATAGTAGCATTTGTGCCGTATCAGGCGCGCTCGCAAACAGCGATAAAGCGGCGTACCGGGTCGCTACATGCCGTCCATGCACCAGATGGCATGCGATGAACGGCTTGTAGCGGCCAGACGGGATGGACGGCTTACTTCCTGCTGCGCCGTGCCGGAGGAAGGTCGGTGCAACTGCCCTCTGCCACCTCGGCTGCCATTCCTATGGATTCGCCAAGCGTGGGATGAGGATGGATGGTCTTGCCGATATCAACGGCGTCGGCGCCCATTTCAATTGCCAGGGCGACTTCTCCGATTAGATCGCCGGCATGGGTGCCCACAATGGCACCGCCCAGCACCCGGTGCGTGGTCGCGTCGAACAACAGTTTCGTGAAACCTTCGTCGCGGCCATTGGCAATGGCGCGCCCCGATGCGGCCCAGGGAAACACGCCGCGTTCGACGGCGATGTCCTGGCTCTTGGCTTCATCTTCCGTAAGTCCCACCCAGGCCACTTCCGGATCGGTGTAGGCGACCGACGGTATTACACGGGCGTCAAAGAAGCTCTTTTGTCCGGCAATGACTTCCGCCGCGACATGCCCTTCGTGAACCGCTTTGTGCGCCAGCATAGGCTGCCCGACAATATCGCCGATAGCATAGATATGTGCAACGTTGGTACGCATTTGCTTGTCGACCTCGATGAAACCGCGCTCGGTGACAGAGACTCCCGCCTTGTCGGCGGCAATCTTCTTGCCGTTCGGCACGCGCCCTACCGCCTGCAGGACCAGGTCGTAGCGTTGCGCCTCTTTGGGCGCATTCTTGCCTTCGAAGCTAACCCAGATTCCGTCGTCGCGGGCCTCGGCGCCCACCGTTTTGGTGTCCAGCATGATGTTGTCGAAACGCTTGGCGTTCATCTTGTCCCAGACCTTGACCAGGTCACGGTCGGCGCCCTGCATCAAGCCGCTCTGCATCTCGACGACATCCAGCCGGCTACCCAGCGCGGAATAGACCGTACCCATTTCCAGGCCGATAATGCCGCCACCGACGATCAGCATTTTCTTGGGAATGCTGGAAAGCAGCAGCGCGCCGGTGGAGTCAACCACACGGCTGTCATCGGGCAGGAACGGCAGCTTGACGGACTGGCTTCCCGCAGCAATGATGGCCGACCCGAACTTTATTGTCTGGCTCTGGCCTTTGTCATCATTCACCGACACATGATGAGGGTCGACAAACTGCCCGACACCGGTAACCACGGTTACCTTTCGCGCGCGCGCCATGCCGGCCAGGCCACCTGTGAGCTTGGATACAACGCCATCTTTATAAGCCCGTACAGCGTCCAGGTCGATCTTGGGCTCGCCAAACGAGATGCCATGCGACGATAGAGACTTGGCTTCTTCGAGTACTGCCGCGGTGTGGAGCAGTGCCTTCGAAGGTATGCACCCCACGTTCAGGCATACCCCGCCCAGCGTGGCGTAACGTTCGACCAGGACGACCTTGAGTCCCAGGTCGGCGGCGCGAAAGGCGGCCGAATAGCCACCGGGACCTGCGCCCAGTACCAGAACGTCATACTCGCCGTCTGCCGCACCCGAAAAGCTGGCAGGCGCGGGTGCCGCGCCTGCTTGCCCACCGGTTGCTGACTTCCCCGATGAGCCGGAGGAAGACTCATTGGAAGGTTGCGCCGGCGTGTTCGTGGTTGCTGTACTGGCTTTATCGACAGACCCCGCTTTGGACTCAGCCGGCTTGGCTTCCTCGGCGGCGCCCTCTTCGGACGCTTCAAGCTGAAGTATGGCCGAGCCCTTGGTGACCTTGTCACCCAGCTTGACCAGCAGGGCCTTCACCACTCCCGGCTTGTCGGCGGGAATTTCCATGGAAGCTTTGTCGGATTCCACGGTGATAAGGCTTTGTTCTTTGCGAATGGTATCGCCGACGGCAACCATGATTTCGATCACAGCCACTTCCGCTACGTCGCCGATATCGGGCACGTTCAATTCAGTTGTGCTCATGTCGGGCTCCTATAGCGCAATGCGCCGGAAGTCGGCCAGCAAGCTGCCCAGGTACGCGTTGAAGCGGGCGGCTGCAGCCCCGTCGATGACGCGGTGGTCATAGGAAAGCGACAGGGGCAGCATAAGGCGGGCCTGGAATTCCTTGCCATCCCAAACGGGCTGATGTGAAGAGCGCGATACGCCCAGGATCGCCACCTCGGGCGCGTTGATAATGGGCGTGAACGAGGTGCCGCCTATGCCGCCCAGCGAGGAAATCGAGAAGCAGCCGCCTTGCATTTGCGCAGGCGCCAACTTGCCGTCGCGGGCAAGCTTGGCCAGTTCGGAAGTTTCGCTGGCAAGATCGAAAATACCCTTCTTGTCGGCATCGCGTATCACGGGCACCATCAGGCCGTTGGGCGTATCGGCGGCGAAGCCGATATGGTAGTACTGCTTGAGCACCAGGTTTTCACCGTCGATGGACGCATTGAATTCCGGGAATTTCTTGAGCGCCGCGACAACCGCCTTGATGAGGAAGGCCAGCATCGTCACCTTGATGCCCGATTTCTGGTTTTCCTGATTCAGCGTCTGGCGCAGGTCTTCAAGCCCGGTGATGTCGGCCAGATCGTTATTGGTGACATGAGGAATCATCACCCAGTTTCGGTGCAGATTGGCGCCCGAAATTTTCTTGATGCGCGACAAAGGCTTGGCTTCAATGGCGCCGAACTTGGCGAAATCCACTTTAGGCCATGGCAGTACGCTGAACCCGCCTTCAGCACCTCCTGCAGCCACCGGTGTCGCGGCTCCGCCTGACGCCAAGGCCTGTTTGACGAAATTGCGTACGTCGTCGGCGGTAATGCGGTTTTTGTCACCCGAACCTTGCACCTTCGTCAGAGTGACGCCCAGTTCGCGTGCGAATTTTCGCACCGACGGAGAAGCATGCGGCAGATTGCGCAAAGGTACGTCGACATCGGCAAAGGCTTCCGTCGGCGAATGCCTTTCAGGCGGTACGGAAGCCAGGCTCGCTTTGCTGTCTTGCGCAGCCGGCTGCGCTTGCTGACGGGGTGCCGCGGTGCTCGAAGGGCTTTCGCCGGACTTGTCGGCCGGGGCCGGCTCGGCTTGTTTGGCAGCACCTGCGGGCGCTTCGCTGCGCAGCTCAAGGACCTCGGATCCTTTGTTGACTTTATCGCCCAGCTTGACCTTGATGGCGGTTACCACCCCCGCATGCGACGATGGCACTTCCATGGAAGCCTTGTCGGACTCGACGGTGATCAGGCTTTGTTCGGCGGTGACTGTGTCGCCCACTGCAACCATGATTTCGATGACTTCGACATCGGTCGTGTCGCCGATATCAGGTACCACCACGGTGACAGGGCCTTGGTCGCCCGAAGCCGCTGATGCCTTGGCGTCCTGCTTGGGAGCCTGCGCATCGTCTTGCGGTTGGCTGTCAGCTTGCCGGGCGCCGGTTTGCGGCGCGGCGGCACTTTCCTGACCTGCGTCCGGCGCAGACGCCGCGGCTTGCTGCGCCTTGTCGCCCGATTCGGCGGCCTGGATTTCAAGAATTACCGATCCCTCTTTGACCTTGTCGCCAGTCTTGACCTTGATGGACTTGACCACGCCGGCCTGGGACGCCGGTATCTCCATGGAGGCCTTGTCGGACTCGACGGTAATCAGGCTTTGGTCCTTGGCGATGGTGTCGCCTTCGGCCACCAATATTTCGATCACATCGACTTCGCTCACGTCGCCAATATCGGGAACCTTGATTTCGGTGCTATTGCTCATTTTGTCGTCCTCGTTCAGGCGTGATGCGGATTGGCTTTCTCGGGATTGATGCCGTACTTCTTGATGGCCTCGGCCACCTTGGCCATGGGCAACTGACCTTCATCAGCCAGGCCGCGCAAAGCTGCCAGGACGACAAAATGCCGGTCTACCTCGAAATGCTCACGCAGCTTGTAACGGAAATCGGAACGCCCGAAGCCATCGGTGCCCAATACGCGGAAATCACGGCCCTTGGGCACGAACGGACGGATCTGGTCGCCATAGGCCTTGACGTAATCAGTGGAAACCACGATGGGGCCCGTTGTGTCTTGCAACTGCTGGCTGACATACGACACCTGCGGCGCAGCATCTTCGGGATGCAGCATATTGTGACGCTCGCAGTCCAGGCCGTCGCGGCGCAGCTCGGTGAAGCTGGTGACGCTCCAGACGTCGGAGCCTACGCCCCAGTCGCTTTCCAGGATGTCCTGTGCCGCGAGCACCTCGCGCAGGATGGTGCCCGAACCCATGAGCTGGACACGCATCTTGCCGTCGCCGACCGACTTGAACTTGTACATACCGCGGATGATGCCTTGCTCGTCGCCTTGAGTGAGTCCAGGCTGCGGGTAGTTCTCGTTCATCACGGTAATGTAGTAATACACATTTTCCTGATTTTCCACCATGCGGCGCAGGCCATCCTGGATGATGACGGCGAGCTCGTGGCCGAAGGTGGGGTCATACGACACGCAGTTCGGGATGAGCGACGACATGATATGGCTGTGGCCGTCTTCATGCTGCAAGCCTTCGCCGTTGAGCGTCGTGCGCCCTGCCGTCCCGCCAAGCAGGAAACCGCGCGCCTGCATGTCGCCCGCCGCCCACGCCAGATCGCCGATACGCTGGAAGCCGAACATCGAGTAATAGATGAAGAACGGAATCATGATCCGGTTATTGGTGGAATACGACGTTGCCGCCGCCATCCACGAACTGAAGGCACCGGCCTCGTTGATGCCTTCCTGCAGCAACTGTCCGTTCTCCGTTTCCCGGTAATACATGACCTGGTCTTTGTCGACCGGCGTGTATTTTTGCCCTTCCGGGGCATAAATGCCGATCTGGCGGAATAGCCCTTCCATGCCGAATGTACGGGACTCGTCGGCCAGAATCGGCACGACGCGCGGACTCAGGTCCTTGTCGCGCAGGATCTGGTTCAGAATACGCACGAATGCCTGGGTCGTAGATATTTCGCGACCTTCGGCGGTAGGTTCGAGCACTGCCTTGAACGCTTCCAGTTTTGGAGCGGTCAGGTGCTCGTCCGCTTTTGCCCGGCGATGTGGCAGGTAGCCGCCCAGGGCCTCGCGGCGCTCGTGCAGGTATTTCATTTCAGGCGAGTCGTCGGCAGGCTTGAAGTACGGAAGATCTTCGAGCTTGTCGTCGGGTACCGGAATATTGAAACGGTCGCGGAATTCGCGTACCGCGGCGACATCCAGCTTCTTCTGCTGGTGCGAGGGGTTCTTGGCCTGGCCCACATGGCCCATGCCGTAGCCCTTGATGGTCTTGGCCAGGATGACGGTAGGTTGTCCCTTGTGCTGGGATGCGGCTTCGAATGCGGCATACACCTTATAAGGATCGTGACCGCCGCGATTCAGGCGCCAGACGTCCTCGTCGCTCATGCGGCTGACCATCTCGAGCAGCTTGGGATGCTTGCCGAAGAAATGCTCGCGCACGAACTTGCCGTCGTTGGCCTTGTATGCCTGATACTCGCCGTCGACCGATTCTTCCATGATGCGGCGCAAGATGCCTTCTTTATCGCGCGCCAGCAGAGGGTCCCAATAGCCGCCCCAAATAAGCTTGATGACATTCCATCCGCTGCCGCGGAAGTCGCCCTCGAGCTCCTGGATGATCTTGCCATTGCCACGTACCGGGCCGTCCAGTCGCTGCAGATTGCAGTTGATGACAAAGATCAGGTTATCGAGTTTCTCGCGGGAAGCCAGGCTAATGGCGCCCAGCGACTCGGGTTCGTCCATCTCGCCATCGCCGCAAAATACCCATACCTTGCGCTTGCTGGTGTCGGCCAAGCCGCGGGCATGCAGATACTTGAGGAATCGCGCCTGATAGATGGCCATGAGAGGACCGAGCCCCATGGACACCGTAGGAAATTGCCAGAATTCCGGCATAAGCTTGGGATGAGGGTAAGACGGCAAGCCTTTGCCGTCGACTTCCTGGCGGAAATTATCCAGCTGGTCTTCGGTAAGGCGTCCCTCTAGATAGGCACGGCCATATATGCCCGGCGAGGAATGGCCCTGGAAGTACACCAGATCGCCGCCGTGATCGTCGGTCTCGGCGTGCCAGAAGTGATTCTGGCCGCAACCTATCATGGTGGCAAGCGACGCGAACGAGGCAATATGGCCGCCGAGATCGCCACCGTCGGGTGGATTGTGGCTGTTCGCCTTGACCACCATGGCCATGGCGTTCCAGCGCACATACGAGCGAATGCGCTCTTCAAGCACCAGATTGCCCGGATGCGCGGGCTCCAGTCCTGGAGGTATCGTGTTGACGTAAGCCGTGTTGGGCGAGAACGGGATGTGTGCGCCGGATCGGCGCGCCAGATCAACCAGGCGCTCAAGCAGGTAGTGGGCACGTTCGGGGCCTTCCCGGTCCAGCACGGCTTCCAGTGCTTCCAGCCATTCCTGCGTTTCGAGGGCGGCATCGTCGGCGCCAGCCGCCGGTGCGTTGATTGGGTCAAGAGAGGACATTTAGGTGTCTCCTGTTTAAATTATGAATCCGAACACTGACAACACGAAGTCGTTGTCCCGTTATACCCGATAGTTGGTGATCCCGGACGCGTGCCTGTAGAGCAGCCCGCAGCCGCAATGGGCTCAATTCTAGGAAAGACCGGCAATATGTTCAAGCAATATTTCATTTTATGATATGACTTTTTATAATGTGAAATATTAACATCCCGCTTACGGTTTAAAATGCCGAAAGCATTCCGTGCAACAACCGAAGAGCCATGGCGAGTCACTCTAAAAAATCCTTGATCCCGACTACGTTCTACGACCAGGCGAGCACGACGCGGCGCGGTTTCTATTGGCTCACGCCAGTCATCGTTCTGGTCTTATATCTTTGCGTCATGGGCGCGTTTATATGGCTCCAGCGGCTGCACAACGATAGCGTCATGTTTGTCACCATCGATCAGGAAACCCGCCAGCAACGGCTGATGATGGTCGTGGCCGCCCTGTCGTTCGTCATCGTCCTCAGTCTTCTGGCCCTGTGGCGCTATACGCGGTTTCGCACAACGGCCGAGGCGGCGCTTATTGCCGAGACCGGATTCCGTCGCGCCATGGAAAACTCCATGTCCACCGGCATGCGTGTTTTCGACATGCACGGGCGCATCGCTTACGTGAACCCCGCCTTCTGCCGCATGATAGGTTGGAATGAAGCCGATCTTATCGGTCGCACCACACCGTTTCCATATTGGTTGCCGGGCCGGCATGCCCAGCATCAGGAAACACTGGATCTGCTGCTGTCCGGCCGTACGCCCAGTAGCGGCCTCGAGGTCGAGGCGCAACGGCGCGACGGCTCGCGCTTCACCGCGCGGATGTATGTTTCTCCCCTGCGCGACCCCAATGGCGAACAGATCGGCTGGATGACCTCCATGACCGACATCACCGAGCCCAAGCGAATACGCGAGGCCCTTACCGCGGCCCACGAGCGCTTCATGACGGTGCTTGAAGGGCTGGACGACGCCATATCGGTCGTCGCCGACACCTCCGAAGGCCTCGAGCTTCTCTTTGCGAATCGCACTTACCGGCGCTTCTTCGGTGCTCAGTCCAATGGCCATGGCGAGCTCCTGGGTGGCCGGCTTGGGCGCTTCACCGACGAAACGGTCGAGATCTTTTCCGAATCGGCGCAACGCTGGTTTGAAGTACACCATCGCATCCTGGCTTGGACAGACGGACGTCGGGTGCGCCTGCAAGTGGCCCGCGACATCACCGAACGCCGCACTCACGAAGAAGATTCGCGAGTGCAACAAGAAAAAATCCAACTGACCAGCCGGCTCACCACCATGGGCGAAATGGCTTCCTCATTGGCGCACGAGCTGAACCAGCCGCTTACAGCCATCAGCAACTACAGCATGGGTGCCGTCGCGATGCTCAAGGCGGGCAATGCCCAGCCTGAACGGCTGCTGGAGGCGCTGGAAAAAGCAGCGCAGCAAGCAGAGCGGGCCGGCAAGATCATCAGCCGCATCCGGGAATTCGTGAAACGCAGCGAACCCCGGCGGCAATCTGTCACCGTCGCTCAAATCATTGATAATGCCGTAGGCTTCGCCGAGATCGATGCCCGCAAGCGCCAGATCGATATCGAGCAGGTCTTGCCCGACCCCTTGCCAAATGTGATGGCCGACCCCATCCTGATCGAACAAGTCTTGCTGAATTTGCTCAAGAACGGCGTAGAAGCGATGGAGTCCAGCGAATACCGCGTGCTTCATGTCGTCGTCACCGACCAGCATCCCCTGGTGGAGATTGCGGTCATTGACCGCGGCCACGGCTTGCGCGACCCCGAACGTCTTTTCGAACCTTTCTACAGCACCAAGTCCGAAGGGCTGGGCATGGGGCTGAACATCTGCCGTACTATCATTGAGTCGCATCACGGTCGGCTTTGGGCCAGTTCCAATCCGGACGGCGGCACCATTTTTCGCTTTACCCTGCCGTGTGCATCGCCACAAGCGCCCAGCACCGCAGAGGAAACCCAGGAGTTGCATGCATGACTACACCACAAGCCCCGAGCACCATCTTCATTGTCGACGATGACGAAGCGGTACGCGATTCCCTGCGGTGGCTGCTCGAAGCAAATGGCTACCGTGTACGCAGCTTTAGCGGAGCGGAAGAGTTTCTCAATGCGTACGAGCCGGACCAGGTGGGCGTATTGATTGCAGACGTACGCATGCCGGGCATGAGCGGCCTGGAACTCCAGGAAGAACTCATTGCGCGCCAGGCGCCATTGCCCATCGTGTTCATTACGGGGCATGGCGATGTTCCCATGGCCGTGTCGACCATGAAAAAAGGCGCCGTCGACTTTCTCGAAAAGCCATTCAACGAGACCGATCTGCGAACCATCGTGGCCCGCATGCTGGACCAGGCAACCCAGCGGGTCAGCCAGGCACAGGCCCACAAGAATCATCAGGCTGTCCTCAGCCGGCTCACCGCGCGCGAACAGCAGGTGCTGGAACGCATCGTGGCAGGCCGTCTTAACAAACAGATCGCCGGCGATCTGAACATCAGCATCAAGACAGTTGAAGCTCACCGCGCCAACATCATGGAAAAACTCGAAGTCACCACCGTGGCCGACCTGATGAAAATCGCCCTCACCAAAGCAGAAGGAACCGCATGACAGCTCGTCTTATCGATGGGAAGGCGCTTTCCGACACCGTGAAATCCGACGTGTCGAAGCGCGTCCTGTCTCTTAAAGAACAAGGCATCGTACCCGGCTTGGCCGTCGTCCTGGTCGGCGAAGACCCGGCATCGCAGGTCTATGTCCGCAACAAGGCGGCCGCCTGCGATAAGGCGGGGCTGCATTCCCGTGTCATCCGCCTGGCGTCGGACACCACGGAAGGCGAATTGCTGGACGTCGTGCACGAACTCAACGCCGACACCACCATCCACGGCATTCTGGTGCAACTGCCCCTGCCCGCCCACATGGACGCCAGCCTGGTCATCGAGGCCATTTCCGCCGACAAGGATGTCGACGGATTCCACATCAGCAACGCCGGCTTGTTGATGACGGGCCAGCCGCTGTTTCGACCTTGCACGCCCTATGGCATCATGAAAATGCTCGAAGCCGAGAACGTCTCGCTGCGCGGCGCCGAAGCGGTCATCGTCGGCGCCAGCAATATCGTCGGCAAGCCCATGGCCATGCTGCTGCTGGCGGCCGGAGCCACAGTAACCCTATGCAATTCCAAGACACGCGACCTTGGTGCCCAGACAAGACGGGCCGATGTGCTGGTCGTGGCCACCGGCAAGCCGGGCATAGTGACCGGGGATATGATCAAGCCGGGTGCTGTCGTCATCGACGTTGGCATCAATCGCAGCGCCGACGGCCGACTGGTCGGCGATGTGGACTTCGAATCCGCCAAAGCCGTGGCCGCGGCCATCACGCCTGTTCCGGGCGGTGTCGGGCCCATGACGATAGCCATGCTGCTGGTCAATACCGTTGAAGCGGCCGAACGCGGCCCGGCCGAGCGCGGCGCTGCTGCCATACCTATTTAATGTTGAATCTAGCAATGACTGAAAATCCCTTGTTGACACCCATCTCATCGCTCATTGACTATGCCCGCGTCGAGCCCGCGCACATAGAGCCTGCCATTTCGACGCTTATCGCCGAGACGCGGCGCGCCGTCGACCATGCCGCCGACCCGGAGCTGGACGCAACATGGGACAGCATCGTCGAGCCGCTGGAAGACGCCTCTGAGAAATTGTGGCGCGCGTGGTCGGTGGCCGGTCACCTGAATGCCGTGGTCAACACCCCGGAGCTTCGCGCCGCCTATAACCAATGTCTACCCCTGGTTACGGAATTTTCGACCTGGGTCGGGCTTCATACCGGCTTGTATGCCCAATACAAGCGCATCAGTTCGTCCGACTCTTTTGCGCGACTCGCACCGGTACGGCAACGTGTCATTGAGCTGGCCTTGCGCGATTTCCGCCTTAGTGGTGTCGAGCTCATCGGCGACCAGCGCCAGCGTTATGCTGAAATTTCCGACCTGCAGGCGCAGGCCTCGCAGAAGTTCTCCGAGAATGTACTGGACAGCGTAGACCAATGGTCCCTGAACATCCGTGACGAAGCCCGGCTCGCCGGACTTCCCGCCGACGTGGTCCAGGAAGCCAGGTCGGCCGCCGAGGCTGATGGCCTGGAAGGCTGGAAGCTGGTGCTCAAGATGCCTTGCTACATTCCCGTCATGCAGTACGCTCAGGATCGCAGCTTGCGCCAGGAGCTCTACCGGGCGTATGCGACTGTTGCGTCCGAGCAAGGGGCTCCGGCGCTCGACAATTCGCCGCTGATCGAACAGTTGCTGGCCCTTCGGGCGGAAGAAGCATCGCTCCTGGGATTCGGAAGTTTTGCGGCGTTGCGATTGGAAACGCGCATGGCCGACAGCGCCGCTCAAGTTCTGGAGTTTCTGCGTGAACTTGCCCGCAAGGCCAAGCCGTATGCAACACGCGATCTTGCCGAGTTGCGCGCGTTCGCCCGGGACAGGCTAGGCTTGCTCGAATTGGAGCCCTGGGATATCGCATTTGTGTCCGAACGACTGCGTGAAGAGCGCTATGCCTATTCGGAAGAAGAGATAAAACAGTATTTCACCGAGCCGCAAGTTCTGCAGGGCTTGTTCCAGGTGATCAATAAGCTGTTCAATGTGACCCTGGTTCCATGCAATGCCCCGACCTGGCACGACGACGCCAAGGCATTTGAAGTCTCGGACAGCGCCGGCGCCGTACTGGGCACGCTCTATATCGATCTCTATGCCCGGCAGGGCAAGCAAAGCGGCGCGTGGGTGGACAGCGAGCGCAACCGCCGCAAATCAGCCACTAGCTTGCAGACTCCGGTTGTCTACCTGACCTGCAACTTCTCACGGCCTCAGGGCGGCAAGGCGGCCTTGCTTACGCACGACGACGTCATCACACTATTTCATGAAAGCGGTCATGCCTTGCACGCGCTGCTTTCACAGGTGGACGAACCCGGCGCCGCGGCGTTTGCGAGCGTTGAATGGGATGCCATCGAATTGCCCTCGCAGTTCATGGAAAATTTCTGCTGGGAATGGTCGGTCGTACAGGGCTTGTCGGCCCACATTGAAACCGGCAAGCCTCTAGGGCGTGAACTTTACGATAAACTGTTGGCGGCCCGAAATTTCCAGAGCGGCATGCAGACCCTGCGGCAGGTCGAGTTCTCGCTCTTCGACATGGGCATTCACCACCAGGCGCAAGGCATGTCCATACAGGCCGTGCTCGATGTACTCAATGACGTCCGCAAAGAAGTCGCCGTGCTCTTTCCGCCATCATGGCACCGATTCCCTCATAATTTCTCGCATCTCTTTGCGGGCGGCTACGGTGCCGGTTATTACAGCTACAAATGGGCAGAGGTCCTGTCGGCCGACGTTTACGGTGCATTCGAAGAAAGTGCCGTCATGGCCGCGGACAACACACGCGAAACGCTTAATGCAGCCACCGGCCAACGTTTCCTGAAGGAAATTCTCGCGGTCGGCGGCTCGCGGCCGGCGGCGGAATCCTTCCACGCATTCCGCGGCCGCCCTCCCTCCATCGACGCCCTGTTGCGCCATAGCGGCATGACTGAACCAGGCGGTGACTAAGGCGCCGGGCGCCGACGCATGCAATTACAGAGAGGCTTCAGCAATGCGCTTTTTATTCCGCTACATCATGGCAACGGCTTGCGCCGGCGCCATGGCCTTCTCGGCGTTAGCCGCCGAAAACCCGGTGCACAACGTGCGCGGATTCCTGCCCGACCTGCGCTTCACCCTCGAGGCGGCAGGCGGCAAGACCATGACGCAGGAATCCTTCAAGGGCAAGACCGTCATGCTGTTTTTCGGCTATGCGAGCTGCCCCGACGTCTGCCCGACGACAATGGCACAGCTCTCGCAAGTCATGTCGAATCTGGAAGACGATGCCAGCAAGGTGCGCATCCTGTTCATCAGCGTCGACCCCCATCGCGATACGCCTGAGATTCTGCAGGCCTATGTCGATGCATTCGATGAAAATGCAATCGGCCTGACCGGCACGGAAAAACAGATCGCTGACGTGGCGCGCCGCTATCGCGTGGCGTATCAGATAGAGAAACCTTCCGGCAGCGACAAAGAAGATTACGAAGTGGCGCACAGCCGCGGGGTATACATGTTTGATGCCGACGGCCGCGCACGGATGCTGGCCGCCGACACTGAATCCGTCGAGGCGCTGACGGAAAGCGTCAAGTCATTACTGCCCAAGGGCTAGAGCGCCGAAAATGCGCTAGTGCGCTCAAGCGTTATTGACGCACTGCTCTTCCACGCGGACATACTCAAGCTTGCTCTTTAGCAGTTCCTGAGCGGCGTGGCGCAATGCGGTGCGTAGGCCTTCCTCGATGACAGGATGGTAGAACGGCATATCAAGCATTGCGTTGATGGTCATTTCCTGCTGCACGGCCCATGCCAGAAGATGCGCAATATGTTCGGCGGCCGGGCCTGCTATTTCGGCGCCCAGCAGCCGTCCATTTTCCTGACTGGCATAGACGCGCAGTTTTCCGTAGTTCTTCAACATGACGCGCGACCTGCCCTGGTCTGCGAAGTCGACCTCGCCAAACACCACTCCTTGCGGGGGCAGGTCTTTGAACCGTATGCCTACGGCAGCCAATTGAGGGTCTGTAAAGACAATGGCGAGGGGCGCACGCCGCTTGCCGGGGACGATATGAGGGTACGCGGCGGCGTTCTGGCCTGCAATGCGTCCATCGTCGCTGGCCTCGTGCAGCAGGGGCAGTACACCGTCAACGTCGCCGGCGATGAATATGGGCGCTGATCCCAACTGCAAGGTTTGCGCATCGTACTGCGGCATCCCCTTGTCATCGAGTATGGCCGATGTATTGTGCAGATCCAGCGCATCGACATTGGGACGGCGTCCGGTCGCCACCAGCAGATAGTCAAAGCGCTCTGTCACGGCGTCTTGGCCGTCGACTTGATAGCGTATTTCCACCTCGTCGCCGATACGCTGGACGTCCAGTATGCGCGAATTCAAGTGCAGGTCCAGTTCCGACTGAAATGCAGCGAGGGCACTAGCGCGGACGATCGGATCGGTCAACCCGCCCAAGCTGTCACTACGGTTGATGAGCCGGACCTCGACACCGAGGCGAGCCAGCGCCTGGCCAATTTCCATGCCGATGACACCGGCACCAGCCACCATCACGCGGCGCGGCAAATCGTCCCAGGCAAAGACATCATCATTCACAATGACCCGATCGCCGAGCGCGCGGTAAGGTTCCGGCACGACAGGGGTCGACCCGGTCGCAATGATGACCCGGGACGCCTGGATTTCAGTATGATCGTCGACGCGTAGCAGCGTATCGGAGATAAAGCGCGCGTAGCCCCGTACTTTGTCGCAATCCGGCATGTTGTCGACACTATCAAGCACAAAGCCCACGAAGCGATCTCGTTCCCGCTTGACCCGGTCCATGACTTGGGTGCCGTCTATGCGCAAGGTGCCATCAATATGGACGCCGAAAGCGCTGGCGGAAGCTGCCGAATGCGCCGCCTCGGCAGCCGCGATCAACAATTTTGAAGGCATGCAGCCCACACGCGCACATGTGGTCCCATAGGGGCCGCCTTCGATCAGTACGGCGCTTGCCCCAGCGGCCTTGACGGTACGATACGCCAGCATTCCGGCAGTTCCGGCCCCAATAATTGCTACATCCGTCTTCAATTTTTTCATGCTTTTATCCTTGGACCAGATCAGCTTCCTGTCCATTCTGTGACGAACTGCGTAAAGTCCGGCCGTTGGATGGGGCCAAGGTCTTTGATAGGCGTACCGATGGCAAGATATCCCATGAACCGGTAATCCAGCGAATCAAACCCGAGATTCTCGCTGACTTCGTCGACATAAGAGCCCAGGCCGGTGCTCCAGAATGCGCCATAACCAAGCATATGTGCGGCGTTAAGCATATTCATGACCGCCGAACCAACGGCCAGCATCCGCTCGTGCTCGGGAATCTTGGTGTTGCTGTGGTCGATTTTGCACGCGATCGCAATAAGCAATGGAAGCTCTTCGAGCCAGCGCCGGTTGCTGGCTTCCTTCTCAGGGGTCAGTGGCAAGCCTTCGGCCTTGATCGCCGATATGGCCATATCGGCAAGCCGGCCAAGGCTTTCCCCCCGGATCAGCGCGAAGCGCCAAGGTTGCAGCCTGCCGTGGTCGGGTGCCGACATCGCGGCCTGGAAGATTTGAGCCAATTGCGACTCGTCCGGACCGGGAGACTTCAGGAACTTGGTGGAACGTCGGGATAGCAAATATTCAAGCGGAACAACTGACATCTTCAATCCTTTTCAGGAAGGCGTTCAGGCAGTATGCATGAGCGCCTTCATATCACGTATGGCCTTTTCCCAGCCGTCGAACACTGCGCGAGCCACGATCGCGTGGCCGATATTAAGCTCGGCAATGCCCGGCATCGCTGCAATGGTTTGAACGTTTTCATAATGCAGGCCGTGCCCTGCATTGACGCGCAGCCCCTCGCCCGCCGCCAGCGCGACGGCAGCACGCAGCCGTATGAGTTCGAAATCTATAGCCGCTGATTCGGTTGCCTCGGAATAGGCGCCCGTGTGCAATTCAATGACCCGGGCGCCTGCCCGTACGGCGGCTTCGACCTGCGAAGCTTCCGGGTCGATAAAAAGCGACACCCGGATGCCTGCGTCGTGCAACTGCGACACAGCGTCGCGAACGAGATCGAGCTGGCCGACGACATCGAGGCCGCCTTCGGTGGTGAGTTCGCTGCGTTTTTCGGGAACCAGACACACATCCTGAGGCTTGATATGGCATGCGATATCGAGCATTTCACGGGTAACCGCGCATTCCAGGTTCATGCGCGTGCGAAGCAAGGGCCGTATCGCCGCTACGTCGGCGTCTTGTATGTGCCGGCGATCTTCGCGCAAGTGTAAGGTAATGACATCGGCGCCTGCGTCTTCTGCCCGCAAGGCCGCCGCAACCGGATCGGGATACGAGGTGAGTCGCTGTTGGCGCAAAGTGGCTACATGGTCAATATTCACGCCTAATTCAATCATTCTCTTGCACCCAGTCGGTTCCATTCATTGAGTCAGGAACCATTATCGCCTTTTATCGACCCGCTGTCCCTGCCGGGCGCCGTGCCTGAAACGTTCCCCGTGGCCGGGTTCGCCGACACCGACGTTTCGAGCCACCCTCCTCCCAGCGCCTTGTACAGCTCCACCCGGTTCATGAGCGATTCCATGCCTATCTGATAAAAGGTCTGTTGCGTCGTGTAGAGATCGACTTCGGCATTCTGTACTTGCAGGAAGCTGTCGATACCGGTTTCATAACGCAGCGTCGCCAGCGACAGCGATTCGGATGCCGCGGCCTCCAGTGAGCGCAGTGCATCGAGCTGGCGGTCGTAGGTTGCCTCGCCGGCCAAGGCGTCGGCCACTTCGCGGAACGCGGTCTGGATGGCTTTTTCGTATTGGGCGACGGCAATATTATTGCGAGCCTCGGCGAGGTCCAGGTTTCCGCGGACACCGCCTGCGAAGATAGGCATCTGCAATTGCGGCGCAAATTGCCAGAAGCGCTGGCCCGAGCCAAACAAACCCCCTAGTTGCGGGCTGGCAAAGCCCAGCAAGCCCGTAATGGATATGTTGGGAAAGAATGCCGCGCGAGCGGCGCCAATATTGGCATTGGCCGCCAGCAGCGCGTTCTCGGCCCCCATGATGTCAGGGCGCCGCTCGAGCAAGTCGGATGGCAAACCGACCGGAATAGCGGCCAGCACCTGGTCCCGACCGAAAGCGGTCGAGTTCGGCATATTCTGGGGAATCTCTGTGCCCAGCAATAGCTGCAACGCGTTGTATGCCTGCGCCTGTGATCGCTTGACGCCTTCGCGGTCCACCTTTACGGTTTCCAGCTGGGCGCGCGCTTGGCTGAGGTCGAGGGAAGAAGCGACACCCGCGTCGTAGCGCGCCTTGACCAGCGAATAGGTGTTCTCGCGCGACTCCAGGGTTTTTTGCATCAAGCCGTCGAGCTGCTGCGCGGTACGCAAGCGGAAATAGGCCTCGGCGACCAAGGCGACCAGATTGATATGTACGGTGCGCGTGGCTTGCGCGGTGGCCAGGTATTGCTGATAGGCAGCTTCAGAAAGGTTCTTTACCCGCCCGAAGAAATCGATCTCAAAGGCCGTCATGCCCACGCCGGCCTGATAGTACCGACTGACGCTATCGGACTCGCCACTCGTAGCCCGTAGGTTTTCCGGATTACGTGTAAATTGCGCATTTCCCCCAACGCCTATGGTTGGCAAGCGGTCGCTGTCAACAATGCCGTACTGCGCCTGCGCCTCCTGGACACGTTGCACTGCAATGCGCATGTCGCGGTTATTGGCCAGCGAAAGCCGGATGAGCGCCTTGAGTTGGGGATCGGTGAAGAATTCGCTCCAGCCAAGATCGGAACCGTATGCCGCGTCGGGCGCAACAGCAGCCGCGCTGCCGCTCCCCGTGTTCTGCACGGCGTCATGATCGGGATACTGTCCCGGCACGGGCGCGACCGGACGCTGATACTTCGGTGCCAGCGAGCACCCGGCGAGCGCCAGCGTTATCAGGAACGGCAGCGCGGCGCGCCGGCAATTACGTGAAATCATGCCTGTCCCCCGTCCTTCGAAGAATGCTCGGTTTGATCGGTGCCTGTCGCATGATGGACCTTGGTCAATGGCGCCATGTTTGCGTGGGCGCCCAATAGCTTGGGCTTGGTCTTGAACAATGTTAATACCACCACGAAAAATGTAGGAACGAACACCATGGCCAGCGGTGTAGCAGCCAGCATGCCGCCCAGTACGCCCAGGCCCACCGCGTTCTGGCTGGCGGAGCTGGCGCCGGTTGCGATCGCCAGTGGAACAACGCCCAGGATAAACGCGAACGACGTCATCAGGATCGGGCGGAAGCGCAAGCGCGCCGCTTCAACGGTGGCATCGACGATGCTGCCGCCCTGCGCATAAGTATCTTTGGCAAACTCGACAATAAGAATTGCATTCTTTGCCGCCAGTCCGATCACGGTAATCATGCCGACCTGGAAATACACGTCATTGGACATTCCCAACGCCGAGACCATACCGACAGCCCCGAGCATACCCAAGGGAACCATCAACATGACGGACAGAGGGATCGCCCAGCTTTCATACAGTGCGGCTAGCAACAAGAAAATAACCAGCATGGCCAGGCCCATCAGTATGAGGGACTGACTTCCGGCTTGCTTTTCCTGATAGGACAGGCCGGTCCACTCGTAGCCGAAACCAGTGGGAAGCTTGGCAATCAGCTGTTCGATCTCGGCCATGGCCTCGCCGGTCGAGTATCCGGGGGCTGCCGAGCCCCCAATCCGAATGGACTCATAGCTGTTGTACCGGACTACCTGCACAGGTCCTTGCTCCCAGCCAACTTTGACAAACGAAGACAGAGGCACCATCTCGCCAGAGCCATTACGCGCGTTCAGCTTCATGACGTCATCAGCACTCATCCGGTGACTCTGCTCAGCCTGCACCCATACGTTCTGCATCCAGCCCATATTGGGGAACTTCGCGACATAGGCCGAACCCAGCGACGTTGAAATCAAGGTAGCCACCTCGCTGAAGTCGACGCCCAATGCGGCCGCCTTGGCGCGGTCGATGGTGAGGCTCATTTGAGAACCCGGTCCAAGGCCGGTGATGCGTGTGGAAGCCAGGACAGGGCTTTGCATGGCCATCTGCAGCAGTTGCTGTGTGGCGCCCATCAACGCATCATGTCCTTGGCCGCCGCGGTCCTGGAGACGAACGTCAAAGCCGGACGCGTTTCCCAACGACGAGATTGCCGGCGGCACAATCGCAAAGACCATAGAATCCGGCAAACCAAACAGCAGGTTCTGGGTTGCCCTGCCGGCTAACGCCTGTGCGGAATGCTCTTTGCCCTTGCGCTCGGAGAAATCCTTCAAAGGCACAAATGCGATCGCGGAATTAAGCCCGTTTCCGTTGAAGCTGAACCCTTGAACGGTGACGATGTTCGCGGTCTCTGGTTGCTTGCTGAAGAAATCCTCGACTTTTTCAATGACCTCTATCGTGCGATTGCTGGTTGATCCTGACGGCAACTCCATATTGACAATGATATAGCCCTGGTCCTCTTCAGGAAGAAAGGAGGTTGGCAGGCGCGTATACATCCATCCCAATGCCAGCAGCAGGATCAGATAGACGATTATCATGCGGCCACCGCGCTTCAGGCTGCGGCCCACCCACCCCTCATATCTATTAGTGACCCGTTCGAAAAAGCGATTGAACCAGCCAAAAAAGCCTTTCTTTGTTTCGTGATGGCCCTTCGGTATGGGCTTGAGTATCGTCGCGCACAGCGCCGGTGTGAAGGTAAGTGCCAGGAACCCTGAAAACAGGATGGAAACCGCCATCGCAACAGAAAATTGACGGTAGATGACGCCAACCGAACCACTCATGAAAGCAAGGGGCAAGAATACCGTGGCCAAAACCAGCGTCATGCCCAGTACCGCGCCGCTGATCTGGGGCATGGCCTTTTTGGTCGCTTCCTTAGGCGATAACCCCTCTTCGACCATGATACGTTCAACGTTCTCGACCACGACGATGGCATCATCAACCAAAATGCCGATGGCCAGCACCATGGCGAACATCGTCAGCACATTGATCGAGAACCCGAGCGCCAGCATTACTGCGAAGGCGCCCATGATGGCGATCGGGACCACGAGTGCCGGGATTAGCGTATAGCGTACGTTCTGCAAGAATATGAACATCACGATAAACACCAGCACCATCGCTTCAAGCAAGGTATGGACCACCTGCTCTATCGACAACTGAACGTAAGGCGTCGTGTCGTAGGGAATTGAGTACGTGATGTTGGCCGGGAAGAACTGGGACAGCTCTTCCATACGCGCCTTCACCCCTTCCGCCGTGGACAGGGCGTTGGCGTTGGTCGCCAGCGATATGGCGAACGCCGCGGTAGGCTTGCCGTTCAAGCGCGCGCCAAACTGATAATTGTCCGCACCGATTTCGACCCGCGCGACGTCGCGCACTCGTACGCTGGAACCGTCGACATTCGAACGCAGCACGATTTTTTCAAAGTCGGCCACGGTTGAAAGTTCGCCGTTGACAACAATAGGCGCAGTGACGCGTTGCTCATCCGGATTCGGTGGAGACCCAATAATGCCCGCAGAAATCAATACATTCTGTTTCGCGACGGCGGCGTTGACCTCCGCCATGCTTATTTTGTAGCCTGTCAACTTGTCGGGATCGACCCAGATACGCATCGCACGAGGAGCAGCAAACAGTTGGAACTTTCCGACTCCTGGGACGCGCGAAATGGAATTCTGGATGTTGCGGGTAATGTAGTCAGCCAGTGCAACCTGATCCAGGGATCCATCGGTCGACGAAAGCGCTGCAACCATAAGAAAGTTGGCATTGCTTTGGCTGACGTTCAGTCCTTGCTGCGTGACAGCCCCTGGCAACTTGGCCGTGATATTGGAAATACGGTTCTGCACGTCCACCTGGGCCAGATCCGGATCAGTACCCGGCGCAAAAGTCGCCGTAATCTCCGAACCACCGTAGGAGTCGCTGACCGACTCGTAATACAGCAATCCCGTCGCGCCGTTGAGTTCATTTTCGATAACACTGGATACCGACTTGGCGACATCCTCGGCTGAAGCGCCGGGATAAGTGGCCTGGATCGTGATCGCCGGAGGTGCCACCTCGGGATACTGCGAAATCGGCATGTTGGGAATGGCTAACAAACCAGCCAGCGTAATTGCAAGGGCCACGACCCAGGCAAAAATAGGCCTTTCTATGAAAAACTGCGGCATGCGTGCTCACTCTAAAAGCAATAAACGTTGTCGGCCGCCACGCTGACGGCCGGGACAAGCAAAGGGCTTAGCCCTTGGAGCCGGCTTCGGAAGCCGGCGCCTTGTCCGCCGGCTGGCCCGCTTCTTGTTTGGCGCCTGGCGTACCGGGCGCTGCTTGGGCGGGTGCGTTGCCGTCTTGTGCCCCTTGCTGCTTCCACGGTATTTCTTGTACTGGCACCCCTGGGCGAATTTTCTGGAATCCTTCGACAATTACGACATCGCCGGCATTCAGGCCTTTGGTGATGATCCAGTTGCCCTTACTTTCGGGGCCGACCCCGACGGCGACAACCTGGACCTTGCCTTCCTTGACCACCATGAGGCTACTGAGACCATCGGCGGTACGTTGTAGCGCCTGTTGCGGTACCAGCAAGGCTTTTTCGTCGACGCCCTGCTGCAAGCGGACCCGCACATACATGCCGGGTAGCAGGATCTCGTCTGGATTCGGAAACTCGGCGCGCAAATTGACTTGACCGGTAGTTGGATCCACGGTGATTCCGGAGAACAATATTTTTCCGGCTTGATCGTAGATGGACCCGTCTTCGAGCACGACTTGCGCTTTGGCGTTGCCATCGGGGGATTGTTCAAGCGCGCCGCTGGCCAGGGCTTGACGCAACTGAGCCACCTCGGCGGTAGAACGGGTGAGATCGACATAGACGCGGTGGATCTGTTGCACAGTGGCCAGTTGCGTGGCCGCCGTAGCGCTGACCAGCGCGCCTTCAGTGACCAGCGATTTGCCTATGCGCCCATCGATGGGCGAATCGACTTTGGTATAGCCCAGGTCGATGTCGGCGGTTTGCAGCGTAGCCTTGGCGGCCGCAATGGCGGCTTCAGCCTGGCCGGCCGCGGCCATGGCGTTGTCGTACTCCTGCCGACTGACGGCATTGGCCTTGATCAGTTTGGAATACCGCTCTGCCAGCAAACGTGCACTCTTGGCATCGGCTTCGGCTCGTTGCAACTGTGCAGCGGCCTGCGCGCGAACCGCGCGATACGGTGCAGGATCTATGGTAAACAGTAGTTGACCCGCCTTGACCTCGCTGCCTTGTTCAAAGTTGATTGCTGTAACGATGCCATTGACCCGCGCACGAATCTGCGCGTCTTTAATGGCTTCGACCCGGCCAGGGAGTTCAACAACGATTTCTGTCGGTGTAGGCTGTACAGTGACCACGCTAACCGGCACTTTCATTTCCCCGGGACCTGCTTGTTGCGGCTTTTCCCCGCAGGCGGCTAAAAGGAGCAAGGACGAAAAAATGACAACGCGGACTTGCTGCCCGGAAGGCAGGCGAAGGTTCGACATTCAAAAACTCCTGGACAGCATGGCGAACTGTGCATCCACAGCTTTACCGTTCTGATTTTTAGTAAAGCGTGAGTATAAATCGAAAATGCCCTGCAACCGTGCATAAGTATCATTCCATTTCACGGGGCACGGCACTTGCTAGGGGGACGAACGCGTTTCCATCCAGAACTGCCATTTAAGGGATATCCATGTCCAATTACAGAATTTACCTATCAGCGGCCATTGCAGCGGCGGCCATTACACTGAGCGGCTGCGCCGGGGGTGCCACTCAACGCGCATCGGCTCAGTACGATGACGATGCGTCGATCAATAACAGTGTTCAAGCGGCCGTCATAAGCGTCCCGGGAATACACGCCAATAATGTGAAAGTATCCACTAAAGATGCTGTCGTGACGCTGCAAGGCACGGCCGAAAACACCGTTGCCGCCCGTAACGCCGTGCAGGCGGCACGCCAAGTAGCCGGCGTGAAAAAAGTCGACTACGACATCAAGGTCCCTTAAAAATCCTTTTTTAGCGTTGGACTAACCAGCGGGTCGAAGTCCTCCCAGCGGCCATTAGCCCAGCGACCCTGGGCGCGTTCAATTTCAATGCCGCCGAGGCTGCGCAGCACTTCCGCGATATGCTTCTCATGCTCTTGCGATGTATGAACAGCCAACACAACGCCCGATGGGCGCCCTTCATGAACCTTGGCCTGGAAAACCTGGCTTCGTGATCGCGACGGGCGCTTGCGGCCAAGCGAATACACGGCACCGGCCAGCGACCCTATGTAGGCTCCCACACCGGCTCCGCCCACCAAAGGCAGGAGGGAGTCGGTGAAGGTGAACGCGATAATGCCGCCGACCAGCGCGCCGACCAGACCGATCGCCGCGGCTCCGCCAACGGCGCTATAGGGCGCTCCTTCAGAGTCCGGATCCGCCGCCTGGTCACCGCCCAAGGGATAGCGACCATGGGCGCCCGGAGGGTTGACGTAAAAAGTATGCAGGTCGCTCGGCGCGACGCCGTCGTTCATGAGGGCGCCCGCCGCTTTCTCAGCGGCTTCAAATGTGTCGAAACGGGCAGCTACGATCAGCGACATAATTTCCCCTTTTGTTGGTAGCTTCACGGCACACTGCGTGACGACTTGGACGAGCAATTAGCATGCCGGTTGAACCGGCCCATCTTGGCTTCCGTGCCCAGATACCACGTACCTGCCAGCATCAGCGGTCCGAGATAATAAATGGCGCGAAAAACCAGCAGTCCGCCAAGAATTTCAGGCCGGGCCATTGAACCACTCAGCAAGGCGACGAATACCGACTCGAGCACCCCTATTCCGCCAGGAATATGCGCGAGCGCACCAGCGATTGCGCTGAGCAGAAATGTGGCGAGCACGATGAAGTACGGAATATTCTGCTGCAGCAGAATATAGATGACGGCCCCGATCAACATCCAATTCAGTACGGCCAAGCCTATCTGGATGAACGCCATGCCGATAGAGGGCAGTTCTATGGTATGGCCGAAAATCGTCGACGAACGCGTGCGCGAAAACTTGCATAAGCCGAGATAAGCAATGGCAGCGCCCACCATGAGCAAGCCAATGATCCGCAGGGGGCCGTTATCGAGCTTCCAGCTGGCCGGTAGCTCCACCACGCCCAATGCGAAAAGCACGCCCGCCAGCAATGTGTAGCCTATCCAGTTCGTGGTGACACTGAATCCGACAATGCGCATTATTACGCCGGGCTCAAGACCGTGCTTGGTATAAAGCCGCAACCGCAGCCCGAGCCCGCCTACGGGAGCACCCATATTCATAGTGAATGCGTAGCTGATAAACCCTGTCGCCATGCATTTCCACCAAGGCAGGTCATGTTCCGTATACCACCTGCCCAACAGGTCGTAGGTACTGTAGACCAGATAACTGCTTGCAGTGATCAAGGCAGCCAGCCATAAAGAGCTTGCGGGCAGTCCGCGTATGGCGCTGAGGACTTCATTCCAATCGATCTTGACCACCGCCATTGATATTAGAATCAATATCGCTGCCGCAAAGGCAATGCTTAGAACTTTCCGTATGGTCTTCCAGTGTTGCATGAACCAGCTCCTGACGTTCTTCCACCAAGGCGCATTCATGGCTTTCCCTCGATCATTGAATCCACAGTTGGCTCAAAGGACTTGAGCTGCGCCTTGCGGGCGGGCAGCCATCCCGCCCATGCGGGAAAGCGCCTCAAGAAATGGAATACAAACACACCGACGAACACGCGCTGTATCTTGCGACGCGGCCGAGTAAGCCGTTCCATTACTTTGCAATGATTCTTGACAAGAAAATCAAGCCGTTCGCGCAAATGTGAACTGAACGCACGGTCATGGATCATGATATTTGCTTCAAGATTCAAAGCCAGGCTTAGCGGATCGAGATTGCTGGAGCCGACTGTGGCCCAGGTATCATCAACCGTCGCGACCTTGCCGTGCAAGGGTCGCTCGCAATACTCATATATTTCGACTCCGGCCGATAGAAGATAGTCGTAGAGCATGGTCGCAACGAAGCGCGCTATTGCCATGTCGGGTTCGCCTTGCAGGATCAGGCGTACCCTTACGCCGCGTTTCGCAGCTTGACGCAAATCGCGCAGAAAACGATACCCCGGAAAAAAATAGGCATTGGCGATCGTGATCTCGTGCTTGGCCGCACGGATGCCTATGCGGTAATGTTGCTCGATATCCTTGGTGTGCTTATCATTGTCACGCAAGACCAATGCAGCCACCGTGTCGCCGCTATGCGGCTGCTGCCTGGGTGGTCGGCGCAGCATCGTTCGCCAGGAAAACGGCTCACGAACCGGCGAAAGCGCTTCAAGCGCAAAGCGCCCTATTTCTTCGACGAGCGGACCCCGGATCGAAATGGCGTAGTCCTGTTTAGCCGTGGGCCCAAAATCGGCCAGATGGTCTGCGCTGAAGTTGATCCCGCCCACGAAGGCCAGTGTTCCATCAACGACGACTATCTTGCGATGCAAGCGCCGGAATAAATTGGTGCGAAACCCCAGGCGTCTTGGCTGGGGATCGAATACATGGAACCCGGCGCCGGCCGCAGTGAGCCCTTCGATATATTCCGGTGTCAGGTCCGCTG
This sequence comes from Pollutimonas subterranea, assembly GCF_002849655.1. Classification (GTDB taxonomy): domain Bacteria; phylum Pseudomonadota; class Gammaproteobacteria; order Burkholderiales; family Burkholderiaceae_B; genus Pollutimonas; species Pollutimonas subterranea. Next base: position 201,475 of record NZ_PDNW01000003.1, on the reverse strand, counting down.
ACCCGTAACCATCGACGGTCACTTCAATGCGCACGCCCCGTTCGGCCGCGCCAATGAGCACTTCCCGCAGCTCGTTGCCGACCTTGTCTTCGAAGATGATGAAGGTTTCCAGGATGATACTGCGTTCCGCATGCCGTATGGCTTCGAATACAGCAGGAAAAAAGTCCTCGCCATTCTCCAGAAGCTCGAGCGAATTGCCGCTCGTCCACTTCACTGTCATAGAGTCACCTCAGCCGCCAGCGGCGCATGATCGGATAGATGGGTCCAAGGCCTGGAAGCAAGCGCCACCGGCCGGAACTTGTCCACATTTCGAACATAGATGCGGTCAAGGCGCAGAAATGGAAAGCGGGCTGGAAAAGTACGTGCCACCTGGCCGTTGCATTCGGCAAACACTTCCTTGAGGCCGCTTGAACGCATCAGGAGTTCTTGCCCGCGCAGGCGCCAGTCGTTGAAGTCGCCTGCCACCACCAATGGCGCGGTGGCAGGAATTTCATCTTTAAGCAGGGTACAAAGGCTGGTCAGTTGGCCTGATCGATGCTTCTCATGCAAGCCCAGGTGTACACATATCGCATGTACATCTGTCGCCAGATGCGGTGGACGCAAAATACAATGCAGCATCCCTCTTTTTTCATGCTTGCCCATCGAGATATCCAGATTATCGTAAGACGTGATCGGGAACTTTGACAGTAAAGCGTTTCCGTGATGGCCGTGAGGATAGACGGCGTTCCGGCCATAAGCGAAGTCGTTCCAGATTGAATCGGCCAGGAACTCATATTGGCTGACGGCCGGCCAGCGCGCCAAACGCAATGCGTGAGCCTCATGGGAGCCCAGCACTTCCTGCAAGAAAACAATATCGGCGTGGGTGGCGCGGATGGCGTCGCGCAGTTCGTGCAGGATGAATCGACGATTAAAGAACGTAAATCCTTTATGCGTATTTACGGTAAGTACTTTCAGTATTGTCGGTGTATCTGCAATGGTCATGTGCGCCTGCGGAGTAATAATACGACTCCGCAGCAAGCGCCATGCCCGGCCTTATCCCAATAACAAGCCGTCGTCGGAAAGAGTTTCTCCCCGCACCCGTTCAAACATTGCCAAGAGGTCGGGAACGTCGAGTCCCTGGCGTTCCGTGCCGGAAACGTCCAGCACGACGTTTCCTTGGTGCAGCATGATGGTGCGGTCGCCCACGTCAAGTGCCTGGCGCATGCTGTGCGTCACCATCATGGTGGTCAATGCGTGCTCTTTCACGATCCGGGTGGTCAGTTCGAGCACAAATTGCGCCGTCCGGGGGTCCAGGGCGGCGGTGTGCTCGTCGAGCAGCAAGATCCGGGATGGTTGTAGGGCCGCCATCAGCAGACTGACAGCCTGGCGCTGTCCGCCGGACAACATGCCTATACGGTCTCCCAGTCGATTCTCCAGGCCAAGTCCCAGCGTGGCAAGCCGTTCTCGAAAGTCGCCACGCATGTTCGACCTGACCGCCAGGGACAAGCCGCGTCGTTGGCCGCGACTATGTGCCAAGGCCATGTTCTCTTCGATAGTCAGGTCTTCGCATGTACCGGCCAAGGGATCCTGGAACACACGCGCCACCTGTTTTGCCCGCGTCCATACCGCTTGTCTGGTGACATCGTTGTTGTCGATGCAAATAGACCCGCTGTCGACGGACAAGTCGCCGGACACCGCATTAAGCAAGGTGGACTTGCCGGCTCCGTTGGAGCCGATCACCGTGACGAATTGCCCTGTCGGGATATCCAGCGACAGCCCACGCAAGGCCTTCGTCTCGAGTACCGTTCCACGATTAAAGGTAATGTGCAGGTTCTTCGCGCTTAACATATCATCGCCCTCCCGTCATGGAACGCAGACGCTTCTTGATCAACGGGATCACCAGCGCAAACGTGACCAGCAAGGCGGTAACCAGATTCAGGTCCTGCGCCTTCAAGCCAATGAAGTCCGCATTGAGCGCCAGCGCGATAAAGAAACGATACAGCACCGCGCCCACGATTACCGCCAGAGTGATGATCATCAATTTGCGCGATGGCATGATGCTTTCGCCCACAATGACGGCGGCCAGGCCAATGACAATGGTTCCTATGCCCATCGAGATATCGGCGCCGCCCTGGGACTGCGCAAAAAGAGCGCCCGCAAGCGCGCATAATGCGTTCGAAATCGCCATGCCGGCCACCAGCATGGTGCCGGTAGCGACGCCTTGCGATCGGGCCATGCGGGGATTGGACCCCGTGGCCCGCATGGCCAGGCCGGTCTTGGTCGAGAAGAACCAGTCAAGGGTGAATTTCACCACGATGAGCAAGACGAGCAGAATCAGGGGACGTGCGATGTAGTCGCTTATTCCGTCCGGCTGAATCATGGTGAACACGGTCGGTTCCGAGATCAATGGCACGTTAGGCCGTCCCATGACGCGCAAGTTTATCGAGTACAGGGCGATCATCATCAGGATGCTGGCGAGCAGGTCCATGATTTTCAGCTTCACGTTCAACCAGCCTGTGATCATGCCGGCGACTGCGCCGGCGAAGGTAGCGATAATGGTTGAACTGTATGGATCCATACCCGCACTGATCAGCGTGGCAGCGGCGGCGCCGCCCAGCGGAAAGCTGCCGTCCACGGTCAGATCGGGAAAACGCAGCATGCGGAATGAGATGAGTACGCCAAGTGCGACCAATCCGAAGATCAGCCCGATTTCGAGCGCGCCCCATAAAGAATAAAGTGACATGTTCTCGCCAGGTAACGAAAAAGAAACAGGCGGGCTGCCTGTGGCCAGCCCGCCTGCTTTCCAGAGGCCGTTATTTTAATCGATAACCTTGGTGGCCGATTTCAGGAAGGCCTCGGACAATGTGACTCCCTGTTTCTGGGCAGCAGCCGGATTGACATGCAACTCCAGCTTGTCGCTAGTTTGCGATGCCAGCGTACCGGGGGCAGCCCCCTTCAATATCTTGATGACCATGGCGCCTGTCTGCAGACCAAGATCGTGGTAGTTGACGCCAAGGGCGGCAATGGCACCGCGCGCAACGCTATCGGTGTCCGATGCAATGAGCGGAATCTTGGCGTCGTTGCCCACCTTGACCAGCGCTTCGTACGCGGACACGACGTTGTTGTCGGTATTGGTATAGATGACGTCGACTTTGCCTACCAGGCTGCGGGCGGCCGCGCCAACATCGACGGTACGGGCTGCAGTCGCTTCAACCAGGGATAGACCGGCCTTGGGCAAGAGTTCGCGCATCTGCTTGACGACGACGACCGAATTGGCTTCGCCCGGGTTATAGACCATGCCGACACGCTTGGCGCTGGGCACTGCTTTCTTGATCAGCTCTACTTGTTTTTCAAGCGCAAGGCTGTCGGACACCCCCGTGACGTTCGTACCGGATGGTTCCATGGTGCTTACCAACTGGGCGGCGACAGGATCGGTGACTGCCGAATAGACGACTGGTATGGTCTTGGTGGCCGCCACCACGGCTTGGGCGGACGGCGTGGCAATCGCCACGATCACATCAGGCTGGTCGCCGACGAATTTGCGGGCGATCTGGGCGGCGATGGCGGTATTGCCTTGCGCGGTCTGGAATTGCCATTTCAAACCCTTCGGTTCGGTATACCCGGCTTTGGTCAATGCCTCAAGGACGCCATCTTTGATTGCGTCCAGCGCCGGATGCTCGACGATGGAAGTGACCGCAACCGATTGCGCGGTTGCCGAGGTATGGGCCAGTACGCCGGCCATGGCCATGGCACCGCACACCAGCTTGGCAGACTTGTAGAACTTCATGGATGCTCCTTAACGGTAATAAGCGGCGACCTGGCTTAGATCGCGGACGGGCTAAGTCTAACGCGTTCAAGAAGCGATTGTCTCGAAGGGAAATCCCCATACGGCACACTAGACGGCAACCTTGCTGGCTGCGCCCTGCTGAGCCAGCAGTTCCCTTGCCCAGCGGCTGCCCGGCAATCCATAGCGCGACTCCACAGCGGCGGCGCGATCCAGCAGCTGCTGTGTGGAAATATCGAGTAAAGGTCCCTTGAACGCCAGTACGATGCGATTGCCGGCGTCGATCTCGGGAAGCTCCAGGACCCTGCCAGCAAACGCTTTGCGGATGTTTTCGATATTGGGCGGGAAGCTGGCGTGGTCACCGAACAGGTTGACGGTCATGATCCCGACATCGGCAAGCGCTGCGTAACACCCCTGATAAAACTCCAGCGAATCGCGTACGGGCCCCTGGGCCTGGGCGTCGTAAAGATCGACCATCAGCGACATGAACCGGCCGATATTACGGCGTTTCTTGACCCATATCGCCGCGTCGCAATGATCGATGGCAGACCGCTGCGTTTCGGGAAGCCGGAAATAAGCGCGGCATATGGCGGTGACCTGAGGGTTCCATTCCACGGTTTCCACCGAGGCGGGTGTGTTTTTGAGCGTATATCGCAACAAGGATCCGGCTCCCAGACCCATGATGCCGATCTCGTCCTGCTTCGAGGGCTCAAGAAACAGCAGCCAGGCCATCATCTGTTGCGTATAGGCGAGCACCAGCTCATTGGGCTTGCCCACGCGCATGGCGCCCTGCACCCATTCCGTGCCGAAATGAAGATAGCGCACGCCACCCAGTTCGGAAAGCGTGGGCTCGTCGTCCTGCCAAGGCTGGGCGTCAAGCACGCTCGAATATCGCGGCAATTCCTTGTCCGCCGCCTATGCACATGGTGACCAGCGCATAACGGCCCTGAATGCGTTGAAGCTCGTGCAGCGCCTTGACGGTAATGATTGCGCCCGTCGCGCCGATGGGGTGCCCCAGCCCGATTCCGCTGCCGTTCGGATTCAGCTTGGCGCTGTCGAAGCCGAGCTCCTTACTGACGGCACATGCCTGGGCAGCAAAAGCCTCGTTGGCTTCGATGACATCAAGCTTGTCTATGGTGAGGCCGGCCCTTTCAAGCGCAATACGGGTTGCGGGAACGGGCCCGATGCCCATGTACTTGGGATCAACGCCGGCATGGCCGTAGGACACCAGCCTGGCCATGGGTTTGAGGCCTCGCGCCTTCGCCGCGGTTGCCGTCATCAGCAGTACCGCGCCCGCGCCGTCGTTCAACCCCGACGCATTACCGGCAGTGACCGTCCCGTTCTCTTTGATAAAAACGGGCTTCAGCGAGGAAAAATTGGCGGCCGTCGCTCCCCGGCGCACATGTTCGTCGGTATCAAAGACGACATCGCCCTTGCGTGTCTTTTGCACGACTGGGACGATCTGGTCCTTGAAATAGCCTTTGTCGATGGCGGCCTCGGCCCGTTGATGCGACGACAGCGCGAGCGCGTCTTGCTCTTCTCGCGAAATGGAGTACTTCTGCGCCACGTTTTCCGCCGTCACGCCCATGTGAATCTTGTCGAACGGATCCGCCAGCGCGCCGGTCATCATGTCGAGCAGCACACTGTCACCCATTCTTGCGCCCCATCGGTGGGCCGGCGCAATATACGGAGCGCGGCTCATGCTTTCGGCGCCAGCGCCAATGGCGATTTCCGCGTCACCCAGCTTCAGCGCCTGGGCGGCCGAAATAATGGCCTGCAGCCCGGACCCACACAAACGATTCACATTGAACGCGGGTGTGGATTGCCCTATGCCTGCATTGATGGTCGCAACACGGGATAAATACATATCGCGTGGCTCGGTATTGATGACATGCCCGACTACCACATGCCCGACGTCGGCAGCCGGCACGTTGCCGCGGTCAAGCACGGCGCGAATGACCGCGGCAGCCAGATCGCACGGAGGCACATCCTTGAGCCCGCCGCCAAAATCACCAATCGCGGTGCGGCACGCACCGATGACAACAACGTCTTCCATAATGAGAGTCCTTTGTTAAATAGTAAGCCGGCGACAGCCAGAATTAGAATAGTAACGTGCATGTCGTGCCTATGCATGGCGCGTCTAAGCGCCGGGCATAAAAAAAGCGGCAGGGTTTTATGCCTGCCGCTTTATGATCAAGTCGTGCCGATCAATGTCAACTGCGAGATTCCTTGGCGCCAGCTGTTTGCTTGCCGTCCTGATTCTGGTGATCGGACTCATCACGATCTACCTCAGGCGCTACCCAGTTAAGGGGTTCGATTACAAAAGGTTGCTTTTTCTGGGTGGGTTGTGCTGCCATGCTAGCTCTCCTTATGCATTACCGGGCCACACAGCGCGCCCCGGTAGCCTTATAGGGTAACCCATATTTGCAAATAAAGCCAATTAGCTCAAAGGCTTAGCGCGTACACCACGCAGTGGTCGGGCAATATTTTGTCAGGTCCACACACTGTTTTTTGCAATGAGAGCATCTCTTAACGTATGATCGCGTGATTTCTTCAGCCTATTTAGTGGGCATAATCACCGGTATTCGCTACCCCATGCATCCACGTTCCAGTCACGGCATTCCGTCTACCGCCATGGGCGCCCACATCTCGGACTTCTTCGATTTGGCGCCGTCGTCCATGTGGCTGGAGGACTATAGCGGAATCCATGAGCTGTTTGAATCCTGGCGCTCCGCAGGCGTAACCGAGCTTGGCGGCTTTTTAAGAGAAGATCCGCGCCGCGTCGCCATGTGTTCGGCCGGCATAAAAATATTGCGCGTCAATCAGCACACCCTGACGCTTTACGCGGCCGAGTCATTCGACGCCCTTTCCCTGCGCCTGGACGAGGTCTTCCGCGACGACATGTTCGAAGCCTATATCGAAGAGCTCGAGCAATTATGGTCGGGACTATCCGCGTTTCAGAGCAAAAGCGTCAACTATTCACTGGATGGCCGGCGTATTGATATCTTGCTGAAAGGCGCGATCTTGCAAGACCACGAGAAACGGTGGGACCGCGTGCTGGTAGTTGTCGATGACATCACCGAGCTTGAAGACGCACGGCGGCGCGCCAGCGCCAGTGAACAATACGCCAGAGGCGTATTTGAGCAAGCGCCTGTTTCGCTTTGGGTGGAGGATTTCAGCGCTATCAAGGACTTGTTGACCGATATCCGTAATCAGGGGATCACGGATTTCCGAACGTTCACCGACGTTCATCCAGAATTTGTCGAGCGTTGCATGAGCGAGATCCGGGTATTGGACGTCAACCGATATACGCTCGAAATGTTCAAGGCTGCTGATAAAACCGACTTGCTGGGCCGCCTGCCTGAAATATTCCGTGACGAAATGATGCCCCACTTCCGCGCGCAGTTGCTGGATCTTTGGGACGGGCGCCTCTTCCAGCAGCGCGAGGTCGTCAACTACGCACTGGATGCCAGTACATTACACATTCATTTGCAGCTGTCCGTATTTCCCGGATATGAACAGGACTGGGGACGCGTGCTGCTTGCACTGACAGACATCACGGCACGCAAGAGGGCCGAAGCCTATCTGGAATACCTTGGCACGCACGATGTCTTGACCAAACTGAAAAATCGGTCGTTCTACGTGGACGAACTGAAACGCCTCACGCGCAGAGGGCCTGTTCCGATCACGGCGATTATCATCGATCTGAACAATTTGAAAGAGACCAACGATACCCTTGGCCATTCCGGGGGCGATGCCTTGCTGCGTCGCACCGGAGAGGTGCTCGCCAAAGCGGTAGACCACCTCTCGCAGGCTGCTCGTATTGGAGGCGACGAGTTCGCCGTGCTGTTGTCGTCCACCGATGAACGCGCGGGTGAACTCATGCTGGACCATATTAAGCAACTCATAAAACTCAATAACCAGTTCTATCCGGGACCGCCTCTCAGCTTTTCAATGGGCATGGCCACCTGCTACGAGAGCTCACAGCTGGGGGATGCGCTGCGGGATGCGGATCTGCAAATGTATGAGAACAAGCGCGCCTATTACCTGAAGAACGGCTTGGACAGGCGAATGGCCTCATGACTACGGGCGTCCGGCGCTTGAATTTGCGGGCTGCTCGGAATATAGTGTTAGCGAGTATTACGTAGTGGTGAAGAAGTACGTTCCTTACTTTTCAGCTAGGGCCGGCCTGCCCGGCTCTTCAAGGAGCCGCCATGAACATCCAATCGCTAAATCTCATTGTCGACCTGAACAACGATGGCCGTTACAGCGTCTGGGAGCTATGGGAAGCCATCAAGCTCGTCTACCGACTGCCCGGCAATCTACTTGTCGAGGGCATGGGGCATGTCCCCCCGGTCGCATCCCTGTTTCGTATAGAGGCTACGCCGGTCAACGGCTATGACAGCCTGGACGGACTGCTGTCCGTCACGCTGTCACTCATATTCTGGGTCATCGTGGTATTCGGCATACTGACACTGCTCTCACCAAGTGTCGACAGCGGCGACGAAACTCTGGATGTCGACCCCGACAATGCGCACAACAGTTATCGATCCTACAGCGCCGGATCCACCGCCATGGCGGGCAACGCAAGGGTTGCCAACGACGCCGTCCAGGCTACCGCAAAACGCCATCATCATCCCGTCAGCCGGCCGGTCTACGCCGCTCCCGGCAGGAAACCGAAACGCCACCCCTGGCATCATCTTACGGCTACCCTGTTCAGGCACGTCAAGCCCTGATGCACCGCGTACTGGAGGGCCTACTTATCCACACAATCCGTGGATAACCCTAGGGATAACCCTGGTCATTGTCGCAAAAACGTAATGATTTCACGGGCGCGAGGTTCCGTGCGCAAGGAATGACAAGAAAGCTCCAACCGGCATTGGTACCCTCTGGGACGATGGTATCCTGTCGCCTGTGCGCACGCGCCTCCACCGCCCGAGTGAGAGGCCACGCATCCCCCAAAGCCGCATGGAACAAGGCCCAACATAAAACATGAAACTCGCGACCTGGAATGTGAACTCCCTTAAAGTACGTCTGCCGCAAGTGCTGGATTGGCTGGCCGCCAATCCAGTCGAGGCGCTATGCCTGCAGGAGCTGAAGCTTTCCAATGAAAACTTTCCGCTGGATGCCTTTACCGAGATCGGCTATCAGGCTCATTGGGCAGGACAGAAAACCTATAACGGCGTGGCGGTCATCAGTCGTACGGCTTGCACAGACGTGCAACGGAACCTTCCCGCTTACGAAGACCACCAGCAACGCATCATCGCGACCACGCTGGATAGCGCAATAGGCGATATCCGCGTGATCAGCGCATATTGTCCGAATGGACAGTCAGTGGGCAGCGACAAGTACGAATACAAGCTGGCCTGGTTCAAGGCGCTGCACGTGTGGTTGCAGGATGAACTCAAGCGCTATCCGCGGCTGGCTATTCTGGGAGACTACAACGTAGCGCCTAAAGACGAAGACGTCCATGATCCTTCAAAATGGGTCGGAGACGTATTGGTTTCGGAGCCGGAACGGGCCGCGTTCAATGCTTTGCTGGATCTCGGATTCACCGACGCCTTCCGCGAATTCGAGCAGGATGAGAAGTCGTTTACATGGTGGGATTATCGTCGCTTCGCTTTTCGCCGCAACGCGGGACTGCGCATCGATCACGTCTTGCTGTCCAAGGAACTGAAACCTTATTGCGCTGCTTGCGTGATCGACAAGGCGCCACGTTCGAATGAACAGCCATCCGACCATACACCCGTTATTGCAACACTGGACTTCGGCACCGCCCCGTCCCTGGTTTCTTGACCCAAAAGAATAAAAGACTGCTACATTGGCGCGCTTTCACCTATTTTGTTGTTTCAGCACGGAATCGCCATTAACATTTCGACATTGTGTTTGGCGTACCAGCTGTTAACGTGGCCCGACTTGGATAAGACAGGTTTTATGATGCTTCGAGTTCTACAGTTGGGCCGCGCCCAGCGTGTTTTGCAATACTTCAAAAATATCGCCCCAGGTCTATTTCTTCAAGAGCTACTTAACCGGCCAGGCGCCATCGGCGCCATCTGTCCCAGTTCGCGTTATCTGGCACGACAAATGGCGCGCCAGATCCCGGGTTCCGGAGACGGCATTATCATTGAACTCGGCGGCGGTACCGGCGTGATTACCCGCGCCTTGCTGGATTCCGGCATAGCACCGGAAAAGCTTAAGGTGATCGAGTTCTCCAGCCCGTTCGTACAAAGACTGCGGCAGCGCTTTCCTGACGTTGAAGTCATACACGGCAATGCCGCCGACCTATGCGACCTTATTCCGCAGGACACCAAAGTACGCGCCATTGTCTCCAGCCTTCCCTTGTGCTCGCTGCCTGAGCCGATCACGCATTCCATATTGGAGCAGTGGCGTACGTTGCTGCACGATGGTGGCGTTGCCATTCAATTCACGTACAATCTGCGCCTGCCGAAGTGGCGCCGCCTTGTGAATGCCCGGCACACCTCATCCCAGTTCGTTTGGGCCAATCTGCCACCGGCCAACATCACTACGTTTTCATTCAGTCAGCCAAGCTGACACTCCCTGCCCATGAATGCCCTCAGTCATATTATCGAAGTGCTGGAACACGGCCTGGTGCTGGACGTGACCATTGAAGAGCTGCAATTTCGCGCCTACGTCGTCGTCAGCGAACCGGACATCGACCGGGTGGCCGACTTCGTTCCCAAGGAACAGTTCGAACAGGATGGCGACGTACATGTAGCTGCTATCTACGAAGAGCAGGACGCTCGCGAACAGGTCCAGGACATCACATTCAATATGAACCCGGGCGATGCCGCTGTGTTTCTTTGCGTCAACCCAGCCGCTTACCTCGCTGCACTCGAAGAATTGGGACAAGCCGCGGCGGAACCCGCAGATTGAACAGTCAGCGGAATTGACCGGCGGCCGGGCTATTTTGTAAAGAAATAGCCCGGAACACGCCTTGACGCCCAACTTCCTTCGCGGGATTTGCTATCCTTGCGTCTCGCAATTGTTACTGATGCTAAACATGCCTTCCTACTCCGGCAATATATTCATGATCGTGGCGCCTAGCGGGGCCGGCAAATCAAGCCTGGTCAACGCCCTATTGGCCGAAGATCCCAGCCTGATCCTGTCCATTTCCTGCACGACACGCGCGCCCCGGCCGGGCGAGCAAGCCAACAAGCACTATCGATTCGTCAGTACTGACGATTTTCTGGCCTTGCGCGACGATCGCGCCTTGCTGGAATGGGCTGAAGTCCACGGCAACTTTTACGGCACTCCTCGTGACAGGATCGACACGGCGCTTGCCCAGGGCGAAGATGTTCTGCTCGAGATCGATTGGCAAGGCGCGCGCCAGGTTCGTGAGCATTATCCCCACGCAATAGGCATTTTCATTCTGCCGCCTTCGATTGAGGCGCTGGAGTCCAGATTGACGCATCGCGGGCAGGATGTCCCGCATGTTATATCGCGTCGGTTGTTGGCTGCGGGAAGCGAGATGTCGCACGCGTCAGAGTGTCAATATGTTATTATTAATCAAGAATTTAGCACTGCATTATTGCAACTCGGGCAAATTGTGGCGGCTACCCGCCTGCGATATGGCACGCAGGCTGCCCGTAACGCAGAACTCTTTTCACAGTTGGGCATTAGCAAGACCCTTGCCTGACACTCCTCAATCCCCCCTCGTTTCATAGGTTTACCATGGCCCGTATTACTGTCGAAGACTGTCTGGATAAAATCCCCAACCGCTTTAACCTGACTCTGGCCGCCACCTATCGTGCCCGTGAACTGGCACAGGGCCACGAGCCCCGTATCGATAGCAAAGACAAGCCCACGGTGACCGCTTTGCGTGAAATTGCTGCCGGCGTTACCGGCGTGGAAATGCTGCGCAAAGTCCCAACCTAATCCACGGGTGTAGTTCATGGCGTTTACCAGTCTTCGTGGTGCTTCATCGGGCCTTCTGGCCGTCCTCAAGAAGGGTTCACGCCTGCGGCGCGGCAAGCCTCGAAAACCGCCAGCGCCGCTGGGTACCGACAGCGCACCCAACACGATTGCCTCGCTGGCTCCGCTTACGCAGGTTATCAGCCACTACCTGAGCCAAAAAGACGTCGAGCGGGTGAAAGAGGCCTATCGGTTTGCCGACCAGGCTCACTTGGGCCAGTTCCGCGCCAGCGGCGAACCCTACATCTCGCATCCTATTGCCGTAACCGAAATCTGTGCGGGCTGGAAGCTCGACGCCGACTCGCTCATGGCAGCGTTGCTGCATGATGTCATCGAAGACCAGGGCGTTCCCAAACAGGAACTTGCCGAGAAATTCGGCGCCGACGTGTCCGAGATCGTGGACGGCCTGTCCAAGCTCGATCGCCTCGAATTCGCCACCAAGGCCGAACAGCAGGCAGAAAGCTTTCGCAAAATGCTTCTCGCCATGGCCCGCGACGTACGGGTCATACTGATCAAGCTGGCCGACCGCCTGCACAACATGCGCACACTGGGCGCGGTCAGTTCCGAAAAGCGCCGCCGCATTGCGCGTGAAACGCTGGACATCTACACGCCCATCGCGCATCGTCTCGGACTCAACGCCCTGTTCCGGGAGCTCCAGGATCTCTGTTTCCAGGCTGTCTATCCGAATCGCTACCAGGTGCTGCACAAGGCGATGATGTCAGCACGCGGCAACCGGCGTGAGGTGCTCGGAAAGATTTCCGACGCGGTTCGCGTGGCGCTGCCGGCGGCCGGCATCGAAGCCGAGGTCAGCGGCCGGGAAAAGTCGCTCTACAGCATCTATACGAAAATGACCGAGCAGAAGAAGTCGTTTTCCGAGGTGCTCGACATCTACGGTTTCCGGGTCATCGTCCATACACTGCCCGAATGCTACCTTGCCCTGGGTACCTTGCACCAGCTGTACCGTCCCGTTCCAGGCAAGTTCAAAGACTATATCGCCATACCCAAGATCAATGGCTATCAGTCGCTGCACACCACATTGGTGGGCCCCTACGGCACACCGGTTGAGTTCCAGTTCCGCACGCGCGACATGGATCACGTGGCCGAAGAAGGCGTGGCGTCGCACTGGCTTTACAAAGAAGACAACGTTACGCTGAACGATCTCCAGAAGCGCACCCACCAATGGCTGCAGTCGCTTCTTGACATCCAGAGCCAGACTGGCGACTCGGGCGAATTTCTTGAACACGTAAAGGTAGACCTCTTCCCCGATGCAGTCTACGTGTTCACGCCCCAAGGCAAGATTCTTTCCCTGCCCCGGGGCGCTACCCCGGTCGACTTTGCCTACACCATACACACCGACATCGGCAACCAGGCTGTTGCCTCGAAAATCAATGGCGAATTCGCGCCCCTGCGCACCGAACTGAAAAGCGGGGACGCGGTCGAGATCGTCACATCGCCCGCGTCGCGGCCCAGCGCACAATGGCTCAATTACGTACGCACCGGGCGCGCCCGGTCCGAGATCCGCCATTACCTGCGTACGGTCAAGCTTGAAGAATCGGTCGCCTTCGGTCAACGTCTATTGAATCAGGCCTTCGATCAACTGCATTTACCTCATCCGGCTGACGACGACCCCGAATGGGAGAAACTGGCGAAAAGTTCCGGCGCCGCATCGCGCGAAGAAATCCTCGCCGATATCGGACTGGGAAAACGACTGGCCGCCGTAGTGGCCCGACGCTTCGCGCCCGAGAACGCCCTGCTGGCCACTACCGCGGCGGCCTTCGATGAGCTTTCCTCGGCCACCAACGCGCCGATACTTATCCATGGCAACGAGGGTCAGGCTGTTCAGCTGGCGCCTTGCTGCGGACCGCTGCCCGGCGACGCCATCGTCGGGGGCATCCGCCTGGGCCATGGTCTCGTCGTGCACATGGAAGAGTGCGCGGTCGCGCAACGCCAGCGCGCACGCGAGCCTGAACGCTGGATTCCTGTCTTGTGGGATACCAATACGGCCAGGCACCTGACCACCCGGCTTGACGTCACCGTGGTCAATGAGCGCGGTGTGCTGGGCAGGATGGCTGCGGAAATCACCGAAGCCGACTCGAATATCCTGCACCTCACCATGCAGGACGATGCGGCAGCCAACGGGATTCTGCATCTGACGGTGCAAGTCGATAGCCGCAAGCACTTGGCGCAGGTCATACGTGCCATACGGCATGTCCCTCAAGTGCAGAAAATTGTACGCGTCAAAGGGTGACGGAAAGCAGCCACAGGGTCGTGCCGTAGGCCAATACGCCGCCCAGCGTTGCCGAGGCGATACTGCCCAGCGTCTTTTTTCCCACGAGCACGCCCAGCAAACCCATTATGACAGGCAAGATACCTTCGGTTGAAGGTTGCGCAGCCACCATGCCCCATAGCGATACCGACAGCAAGGCAACAATGGCCGCAGGGCCTATTGCTTCCAGGACATTGCGCAATAGCGGCCGGCTGCGGCTTTTTTTAGCGCCCTTTTGTTGCCACAACATAGGCAGCAGCCGGATCAGCAGTGTGCCTGCGCCGGCGGCCACAATCACCAGGACGAGCGTCGATCCGGTCATTTCAGGCCTTCGCGATGCCGCAGGCCCAATAGCGCGCCAGTCAGCATTCCAGCGATGATCGCGCCGTAGGACGGCAATACAAACGAGGCAGCCACCGTCGCCAGCGCAGCACCGACCAACAGGTAATACGGCACAAGTTGCCGGATCTCGAGCAACAGAGCAAAAAAGAGCGCCGGCAGTACAAACCCCATTGCTTGCGCCAATAGCGGGGACCCCTGCAGCAGGTCATGGCCGAAGAATGCGCCGATTGCCGTCCCCCCGACCCAGGACAGATAGGCGCCCAGTTGCAAACCGGCATACCAATGCTCACGTTCGGGCGCCGGCTGCCGATTCAGCTTGCTTATTGCTGTCGCAAACACCTCATCAGTCAGGCCGGCGGCCATCAGAAGAATGGGCAGCCGCCGGGGAGCGTCGTGAAATTTGCCCATCAGGACAGGACCATAGAAGCAATGCCGCAAATTCATCAACAATACAATGCCCACGATGCTGAGGGCCGTGCTGCCGCTGGCCACCAGGCTCACCAAGATGAACTGGCTGGCTCCCGCGTAGACGAGAATAGAGATGAGAACCGCCATCCAGGGAGCGATATCCGCATAGACAGCGGTCAGTCCGAATGAAATCGCCACCGGGACATAACCGGCGGCGATCGACAGGCTATCGAACAGACCTCGAAAAAACGCGGATTTCATCGGGCATCAAGGCTTGAATGCATTAATGAATATGGCCGGGTCGACCCGCGCATTGTTCAGGCTCACGTTCCAGTGCAAATGCGGCCCGGTGGCGCGGCCGGTGGCTCCCACCTTCCCTATGGACTGGCCACGCGTCACCGTATCGCCAGCCTTCACCTGGAAAGACGACAAGTGACAATACATCGTGATGAAACCCTGGCCGTGGTCGACGAATACCGTTTTCCCGTTGAAAAAATAGTCGGCGACGATGGTGACGACTCCATCGGCAGGCGCTTTGATTGGCGTGCCGAGCCCTACGGCAAAGTCGAGGCCTGAATGGGCATTGCGCTCTTCGCCGTTAAAGAAACGCCGTAGTCCGAAGGGACTGGACAAACGACCGTCCACCGGTTTATCGAGCATTACATTGCTGGGAATGACTTCACGGAAACTGGCATAAGCAGCAATCTGCTCTTTGTATTCGCGCTCGTACCGGCGGGTTTGTTCCGGGTCAGGATTGACCTGGCTTTTATTCTTCAACTTTATATGTTGTTCCTTGTAGCTTTTGCTCCCGACCACGAACGCGGGTTGTTGCACGCCTGGCGCACCATCCACCTTCAGGACCTGCCGGCCCGCCGTCGTTTTCAGGTCAATACCGACGACGGCAATCCACTGGCCGTCGCTGTCACGCAGCACCATCACCCGATTATCATCGTGGTAGGCTCGAGGCATCTGTGACGAGTCGCCCAGCGGCACGACTGCCACGCCGCCGGGCACAGGATGATTCAACATGCGGCTGATATAGCCTTGAGCACCCGCTGAAAGCGGGAACAGCAAGGCGGCCGCAACGAGCAAGGTGTATCGCGTCATGAAGCCTCCTTCGGGCCATAACCGCCGCCTCCCGGCGTCTCAATGACGAACACATCGCCCGGTAACAGCTCGGCACTATCCTGCGGTCCGAGATCGGTACGGGTGCCGTCGGCGCGGTCAATGTAGTTTGCACCCAGAGACCCGACGGCGCCACCGGCCAAGCCAAAAGGCGGGTAGATGCGGTTGTTCGAGAGAATGGCCGCAGTCATGGGTTCAAGAAAGCGTACCCTGCGTATGCCGCCATCGCCGCCGTTCCAGCGCCCTTCCCCGCCGGAGCCAGGGCGTATCTCGTAGGATTCGAGCCTGACAGGAAAGCGCAGTTCAAGCACTTCGGGATCGGTCAGCCGGGAATTTGTCATGTGTGCCTGTACCACCGATGTGCCATGAAAGCCGCCCGCATCTTCAAAAGGAACGCCGATACGCTCCGGACCCGCACCCGTGCCGCCCGACACGGTTTCATAGTATTGATGACGCTGATTGCCGAAGGTGAAATTGTTCATGCTTCCCTGGCTGGCAGCCAGCACGCCGAGCGCACCGTACAAGGCATTGACGATACACATCGAGGTTTCCACGTTACCCGCCACGACCGCGGCGGGCGGATTCGGGCGCAACATGGATCCTTGCGGAACAATGATCTCGATCGGTTTGAGGCAACCCGCATTCAAGGGAATGTCATCATCGACCAGCGTGCGGAATACATACAAGACTGCCGCAACGGCGATGGATGCCGGCGCATTGAAGTTATTGTCCAGTTGCGCCGATGTGCCGGTGAAGTCGACCACGGCGCTGCGGTCCTCGTGCCTGACGGTGATCGCCACCCGTATATGCGCGCCATTATCCAACGCGTAATCGAATTGCCCATCGCGCAAATGGGTAATCACCTTGCGCACGGCCTCTTCGGCATTGTCCTGCACGTGCTGCATGTAGGCGGCCACCACGTCCAGGCCGAACTGATCGCACATGTTCAGCAGCTCACGCACCCCTTTCTCGTTGGCGGCGATCTGCGCCCGCATATCGGCGAGATTCTGATCGGGATTCCGCGCAGGCCACTTGCCGGAACCCAATATTGCACGGGCTTCGGCTTCACGGAAGACGCCATTGCCGACCAGCTGGAAGTTGGTGAACAACACGCCTTCGTCTTCAACGGTCTTGGAGTTTGGCGGCATGGAACCCGGCGTGAGGCCTCCAATGTCGGCATGGTGTCCACGCGAACCCACAAAAAACAATATCCGGTCGCCCGCCCGGTCAAATACCGGCGTTATCACCGTGACGTCAGGCAGATGGGTCCCGCCATGATAGGGGTCGTTGACGACATAGGCATCGCCGGGCTGCATGCGCCCCTCATTTTCCCGCATGACAGTCTTGATCGATTCGCTCATGGACCCAAGATGGACGGGCATGTGCGGGGCATTGGCGATGAGATTGCCTTGTACGTCGAAGATGGCACATGAAAAATCCAGCCGCTCTTTGATATTGACGGAATAGGCGGTATTTTGCAGGCGCACCCCCATCTGGTCGGCAATGGACATGAACAGATTGTTGAACACTTCGAGCATGATGGGGTTGACTTGCGAGCTCACCTCCATTTGACCGGTCAAGGGGCGAAGCCTCACAAGATTCCAGTGATTCTGGCTGGTTAAGCGCGCCTGCCATTCCGGCTCGATGACCAGGGTCTGGTTGGGCTCCGATATGATCGCTGGTCCCTCGATGACGTCGTCGGCCTGCAGCTCGGCGCGATCATAGACAGGCGTGTCCCGCCATTGCCCGCCGCTGAACATGGGCCGTGTCGCCCGCGGCTGTGCATCCCCTTTGCGCAACGCCAGCGGTGCCGGCGGTTCGTCGATCTGGTCGCCCGCCAGGCTGGCTTCCACCGATATCGACTCAACCACCAGGCTTCTGCCCGGCATCAGGAATGAATAGCGTTTACGGTACGAACGCTCGAATTCCGCCTGCATATCAGCCACCGCCTCGGATAGCCGCACATCCAGCGCCGTGTCAGTGCCTTCGTATTTCAGATGTACACGGCATGTGCTCTGCAGGGACAAGTCGCTGCCATGCTGCTCACCCAGGCCCTGCGTAGCCTGTTCGATCAACTGCTCGCAATACCCCTGCAGAACCGGCAGAAGCTCCGGCTCGAGGACACGCTCGACGGTCTGCTGGCGAATCTCGATTTGATCGGCCAGGCCCATGCCATACGCCGACAACACGCCTCCGTACGGGTGCGAGAAGATGCGCGTCATTCCCAGGGCATCGGCCACCAGGCAAGCGTGCTGGCCGCCGGCGCCACCAAATACCGTCAAGGCATAGGTAGTGACGTCATGGCCTTGCTGAACAGAGATGCGCTTGATGGCTTCAGCCATATTGCCCACCGCAATGGCAAGGAAACCTTCGGCCAGCACCTCGGCGCTTATGTCCTGTCCCGTGGCGTCGGCAACCGCTGCGGCCATTGCTCGAAACTGTTCGCGCACGGTTGCCGCATCAAGGGCCTCGTTCGCGCGCGGACCGAATACTTGGGGGAAGAAGTCGGGCTGGATCTTCCCCAACATGACATTGCAGTCGGTGACGGCCAATGGTCCGCCGCGACGATAGCAAGCTGGTCCAGGGTTGGCGCCCGCGGAATCCGGGCCAACCCGCAAGCGGGCACCATCGAAATGCAGGATAGAGCCGCCGCCGGCAGCCACCGTGTTGATGCTCATCATGGGCGCCCGCATTCGGACGCCGGCGACCTGCGTCTCGAACTCGCGCTCGAATTCGCCCGCGTAGTGTGAGACGTCCGTCGACGTGCCGCCCATGTCGAAACCAATGACTTTATCGAAGCCCGCACGCTCGCTGGTGCGTGCCATGCCAACGATACCGCCGGCCGGACCGGAAAGGATGGCATCCTTGCCGCGGAAACTGCCGGCATGCGTCAGGCCGCCGCTGGACTGCATGAACAGCAGCGGAACACCCGGCAACTCGGATGAAACCTGCTGGACATAGCGTTGCAGTATGGGCGACAGGTAGGCGTCGACCACGGTAGTGTCGCCGCGCGACACAAACTTGATGAGCGGGCTGACTTCATGCGATACCGATACCTGGGTGAAACCCATATTGCGCGCCAACTTGGCGACGATCACCTCATGGTCGCTTCGCAGCCAGGCATGCATCAAAACCACGGCGATCGTGCGCACCCCATCGGCATAGACAGCGGCAAGTTGGGATTCAAGCGCCGCCACATCGAGTGCCTTGAGTACGTGGCCCTGGGCATCCAGACGCTCATCGACCTCGATGACGCTTTCATACAGGAGTTCGGGCAATACGATATGGCGATCGAAAAGCCGCGGACGGTTCTGGTAGGCAATCCGCAAGGCATCGCGGAAACCGCGAGTCGTCACCAATACCGTGCGTTCGCCCTTGCGTTCCAACAACGCGTTGGTGGCTACGGTTGTGCCCATCTTGACACACTCGACCTGCTCTACCGGCACCTTCTGGCCGGACTCTACATTGAGGAGCCGTTTTATGCCGGCGACCGCCGCGTCGGGATACTGCTCCGGGTTTTCGGATAACAACTTGCACGTCAGAATGTTCCGGTCGGGGGTGACCGCAACAATGTCCGTGAATGTGCCGCCACGATCCACCCAGAATTGCCACTTCTTCATGCATGCTCCGATTGCCAGACTATGCGGGACAAGGCCGCTTCCTCGCCGGCCTTGAACGCAAAAGGAACGATTAGAACGCAGTTCGATGCCTGGGTGCAAACCGGCCCGCGCCTCACTAGTGATTACCCTGAATCGGGCGCGAAATCGTTAGAACAGTAGAGTTCCCACACTACAATCGGCCCCCTGTGCATATCGCACGAATGTGCTGTTTCGTCAAAGGACTTTCTTATGAAAAAAACACTCGCTTTTTTGACTACAGTCGGTGCCGCCGCGCTTACATTGAACGCCCACGCCGCGACAAAGTGGGATCTGCCCAGCGCATATCCGGCTTCAAATCTTCACACGCAAAACCTTGAACAGTTCGTCAAGGACGTCAGCAAGCTGTCCGGCGGCGAGCTCGAAATTGTCCTGCACAATAACGCCTCGCTGTACAAGGCGCCCGAGATCAAACGCGCTGTGCAAGGCAACCAGGCCCAGATCGGCGAAATTCTGCTTACGAACTATGCCAACGAAGATCCGGTCTACGCACTGGACGGACTGCCCTTCCTGGCCACCGGCTACGATGCCGCCTGGAAGCTCTACCAAGCCCAGAAAGAACTGCTGAACAAGAAACTGGCGGCACAAGGCATGACGGCGCTTTACACCGTTGCCTGGCCGCCACAAGGCATCTTCGCCAATAAAGACATCAACAGCGTCGATGACCTGAAGGGTGTCAAGTGGCGCGCCTACAGTCCCGTCACCGCCCGCATCGCCGAACTGGTCGGCGCCCAACCCGTGACGATTCAACAGTCCGAGTTGGCCCAGGCCATGGCAACCGGCGTGGTCAATGCCTTCATGACGTCAGGGTCCACAGGCTGGGACACCAAGACTTACGAATACATCAAGAAGTTCTACGATACCCAGGCTTGGTTGCCGAAGAATGCTGTGATCGTGAACAAGAAGGCGTTTGATGCGCTCGACGAGAAAAGCAAGAAGGCACTGCTGCAGGCAAGCGCAGACGCCGAAACACGCGGCTGGGCGCTTTCCAAAGAAAAGACACAATGGTACCTGGACAACCTGGCCAAGAACGGCATGGAAATCGTCAAGCCCACGCCCGAACTGATGCAAGGGCTGGACAAAGTCGGCGATACCATGCTGACCGAGTGGATCAAAAAGGCGGGCCCTGACGGGCAGAAAGTGATCGACACGTACCGGGCCGATAAGTAAGCATGCGCCGTTTTCTCGATAAACTTTACCTGGTGTCGGGCGGTGTGGCGGCCGTCTTCATGGTCGGCGTCCTGGTAGCGGTGGTCATGTCCATCGCTACCCGTCAGATGGGCGTACACATAGGCGGCCTTGACGCCTATGCCGGCTATTCCATGGCCGCCGCCGGCTTTCTTGCCCTGGCCCATACGTTTAAGAGTGGCGAACATATTCGAGTGACCCTGCTACTGTCGGCCCTGCCCGCTAAGGGACGACTCAGGCTGGACCTCCTGGCTCTGCTGATTGCATGCGCCATCACCGCGAACTTGTGCTGGTTTAGCGGCAAGCTGGTGCTTGATTCGCTCTCCTTTAACGATATTTCTACCGGCGACGACGGCACCCCTTTGTGGATTCCACAAATTGCCATGGCCGTTGGAACCTTGATCTTTTTCATTGCGGTCGTCGATGAAACCATACGGCGCATGCGTGGCATCCCTGAAGCAGCGCATCGCGAAGAAAAACACTATGAATGAAGCGCTGGTAATTTCCCTGCTCGTCCTTTCCATCTTTGGATTCCTGGCCGGCGGAGTATGGGTCGGCCTGACGCTGGCAGGAACGGCCTGGTTGGGCATGGAGCTATTCTCCAGTCGTCCCGCCGGGGACGCCATGGCCATCACCATATGGGGAGCGTCTTCAAGTTGGACACTAACGGCCCTTCCATTATTCCTGTGGATGGGCGAAATACTTTTTCGCTCGCGTCTTTCCCAGGATTTGTTCAAAGGGCTTGCGCCGTGGCTGGATCGAATTCCCGGTCGCCTGCTGCATACCAATGTGGTGGGCTGCGCCATTTTTGCTGCCGTATCGGGTTCCTCGGCCGCAACTTGCGTCACCATCGGAAAAATGACCATACCGGAACTCACCCAACGCGGTTATCCGGAGAAACTCATCATCGGTACCCTGGCCGGCGCCGGCACACTGGGCCTGCTCATACCGCCATCCATTATCATGATCGTCTACGGTGTCGCCGCCGACGTGTCCATCGCCAAGCTGTTCATTGCAGGTATTTTTCCGGGAATATTACTGGCAGGCCTGTTCATGGGATATATCGCCATATGGGCATTGCTGCACCCGGACCAGATTCCGCAAGCCGACGAGCCAATGACTTTTACCCAGAAGGTTTATGAGTCGCGTCACCTTATACCGGTTGTTATCCTGATCGCTTTAGTGCTCAGTTCGATTTATACCGGATTTGCCACTGCGACCGAAGCTGCCGCTGTGGGTGTACTGGGATCCTTGATCTTGTCAGCGGTACAGCGTTCGCTGAACTGGAAAGTCTTCAAAGACTCGCTCATGGGTGCGACCCGGTTGTACTGCATGATCGCCTTGATCCTGGCGGGCGCTCAGTTCCTGACGCTATCAATGGGCTATATCGGCTTGCCACGCGCACTTGCGGAATGGATTGGTTCGCTCGGCCTCTCGCAATTCAGTCTCATCATGGCGCTCATGGTGTTTTTCGTGGTGCTCGGATGTTTCCTTGATGGAATATCAATCGTCGTATTGACCATGGGCGTGCTGCTGCCGACTGTTACCGCGGCCGGTATCGATCTTATCTGGTTTGGAATATTCCTGGTCTTTGTCATTGAAATGGCACAGATAACCCCGCCGGTAGGGTTCAATCTATTTGTGATGTCGGGCCTGACCAAGAAAGAACTGCCTTATCTTGCCCGGGTGGCTTTCCCTATGTTCGCACTCATGATACTCGGCGTGCTTATCGTTTATGCGGTCCCGGAAATCGCCACCTGGCTACCCAAGCATATGACCTTGTAGGCAAGTTACCCTGTGCATTGCGGGCGTGCACGGGGTGTGCATTTCCTATACCGATCGGCGCTTCAGGTCTTCAAACGAGATCAATTCTCCGGCCAGTGCGCTCGCCGCAACAGTAGGAGGACTAGCTAGCCACACCTGTCCCGGACCTGAACGTCCGGGAAAGTTCCGATTGATTGAACTTACTGTTACCTGGGCGGCATCCACCGATACACCCGGGCCGCAGTTGGCGCAGGCGCCGCAGGAGGGCTGCAGCAGGCTTGCTCCCATCTTTCGGAACGTACTGTCGTAGCCCTTGGCCACGCAATAGTCCCGCACGGCCGTCGTTCCATACTGAAGGTATAGCTTCACGTTCGCGGGCAAGGCCATGTTACGTTGAAGCGCCCAGTAAAGTACCTCGTGGTACAGGTCGAAATCGCCCTGCTTGCCACCCGTGCACGAGCCGCCATAAGCAATGTCTATCATCACCCGTGTCTTCAAGTCTGCCAACGGCAAGCCGTTGCCCGGGTCGCCAGGCCGCGCAACAATCGGCGAAAGCCTGGAGCAATCGATCGTGATCGCGTCCGCATAATGGGCGCCGGGATCGCTGTGCATCCACGGCTCAATACAAAACTCTTCTTCCCGTCGAGCCCGGATGAAATCGACAGTTTTTTCATCGGGAGCCACAATGCCGCTAAATCCCCCAAGCTCGGCAACCATATTCGTCAGCGTTGCGCGTTCGTCGATGGACAGGTCGGCAACTACCGGCCCGGTAAATTCAAACGCCTTGCCCACGCCCGCCCCGCCCCGGATTGAGGGCTGGGCCAATAACTTCAAGACGATATCCTTGGCCGTTACGCCGGCGGGCACTGCGCCCTGAAGGTCTATCAGCAAAGATTGCGGCATGGTCATGCGAACCGCACCGGTCATGAATGCATTGGCCATGTCCGTTGTGCCGACGCCGAATGCCACGCAGCCCAGCGCCCCGCTATGGGGCGTATGGGAATCGGTACCCACGACGACCTGGCCGGGCAAGGCGTAATGCTCCGCCATCATTGCATGGGAAATGCCCGCCACATTGCCGCCATCGTCCAGCATGGCTTCTTCGTCGGTAAGGGTGCGATGCATGCGCAAGCCGTATGCCCCGGCAAACGTGCGTTGGGCATCTCGCATAGCGACCATGTTGGGAATCAGCCCAGCACGCACATGCGCCGGGCTGACATGCATGTAGGACGTATGGTCTTCGAATATCAATATGCTGTCAGGGTCGAACAGCGACAATGGTTTTCCGTAAGTGGTATTCAACATATGCTCACACATGCCGGTGTAATACTCGTGGATAAACCGCCAGTCTGCGCGTACAAACGCGCCCTGCCCCGGGCCTGGTTCGTCATCGCATGGACTCATTATCAATTGATGCCGCCCGATGATTTTTTCAAAGAGAGTCAAAGGACGGTGCGCTGGAGGTGTACGGCGCGGCTCCATGTTCCGCATATGATGCTGGCCGAATCGCAGCAGCCCACCGCTTTTTATAATGGTCGCGGCCAGTTCGTCGCGGTCCGCCACCAGTTCGTCCAGGCTGATGGCTTCCCCGCGTTCAATACGGTCTATCAACCCGAAGTCGGTCGAGGTAAGTAGGCCGATGTTGTCGGCATTCTGCCGGTATATGCGTTCGAAGCTTTTTGCGATGACCAGACGTATGCCCGCATACATCTCGGCGGCGGGACTGTGTTCGCGTGAGGACCCTTTGCCGTACCGCTGTCCTGCGACGACCACCTCGACGTCGCTGGATGCAAGGTCCTGGTTTCCAATCGGAAAGGCACCGGCAACTTTCAAGCCGGTGTAGGCAAAGCGACCCAATTCCTTGTCATAGTAGGAAAGTATGCTGACAGGGGTAATTTCATCCGTCGAGACATCGTCCCGCAAATGCTCCATGTCGACATTTCCCGCAGTGATTACCTGCAGCTGAGTCTGTATCAGCTCGGGATCATCGCAAAGATACAGGATCCGCCCAAAGCTTATCGCGTTCGCATAGTGTTTTTCCATAGGCCGATTTTGCCCCGTGTAGCACCGGAGGACCAACCACTAAAGCGGCAACGGGGCCATCGAAAAATGCGATAGTCTGGACGGTGGCTCAGCCTAGTCCTGCAATGCATCGATCAATGCCTGCACAGACCGCAAGCGTGGCGACTTGCGCAAGGAATAAATCCATAATTCGCGCGCCGCCCAGGTCTCGCCCAACGGCCTGCGAATGAACTTGCGCGTGCCGGCATAAGCGCTTGCGGCGCTGCGCGGGATAAGGGTAATACCCAGGCCCGCTTCAACCATCCGGCATGCGGCGTCAAAGCTGTTTACCTGTACAGCGAAGCTGGCCACCCCGCCCATCGCCTTGGCCTGCTCCTGCAGCAAGGTATCCAGCGATCCTCCAGGATGCACCCCTATGAGGGGATGTTGCAGGGCTTGGGCAAACCGTATGGACCGCTCGCCGGCAAGCGCGTGACCAACAGGCATGACGACAAGCAAAGGATCCGAGGCAAAGAACCAGGACTCAATGCCGGCCGGCACATCGACCTTCACGCCAACGCCGACATCCGCTTCATCGTCCAGGCACGCCCTTAGGACGACCTCGGTATCTTCCTCCGACAAGGCCAGCGTAACCTGAGGGAAAGTCGCCGTATAGCTTTTCAGGCGCTCTGGAAGGTATCCAATGATCGAGGACATATTGGCAGACAACCTGACCGTGCCGTTGACTACGCCGTCGGAAGCCTGGACGTCACGCTTCAGCAGCTGTATGTCCTGGTCGATCTTGAGGCCCCGGTCGAACACGACCTGCCCTGCGTTGGTCAACTCGATACCCCTGGGGGAACGCACAAACAAGGCGACGCCCAAGGCGTGTTCCAGGTCCGAAATGCGCCGGCTTAGCGCCGATGCGGCGATATGTTCCTTGGCCGCAGCACGGGCTATGGAACCTTCGGTTGCCGTGGCGACAAATAAACGCAGACTATAAGCATCGATGCGGCGTGTCATGAAGTGTTCAAGCCCTTATTTTTTCTGTGGCCCGGAACGAAGCCACTCCCTTATCGCGAAAAACTTTGCACGCCGATCATCGCCAAACGAGATGGGTCCCATCACCAAAGAACTCTGGCGGCACCAAGGGCCGCTGTCTAGAATCGACCGAAGATCTATTCGTTCCATTCACAATAATCGGCCGCGCAAAACCGGTTGCACAACGGTTTTAGCATAAAGCCTATCGCAGAGGAGACTCCAAATGAAGCATTACATCGCACTGGCAACGATCTCGTTGGCAATTTGCGGACTGGG
This sequence comes from Pollutimonas subterranea, assembly GCF_002849655.1. Taxonomy (GTDB): domain Bacteria; phylum Pseudomonadota; class Gammaproteobacteria; order Burkholderiales; family Burkholderiaceae_B; genus Pollutimonas; species Pollutimonas subterranea. Next base: position 175,713 of record NZ_PDNW01000003.1, on the reverse strand, counting down.
CGGCGCGTCATCGGCCTTGGCGGAAAGTACCTACCCGGAGCGACCGATACGCCTGGTGGTGACAAGCGCCCCGGGTTCCGGCCTGGATACCGTCGCCCGCACCATCTCCGACGATATGGGTAAAGCGCTGAAGCAATCCGTCGTAGTTGAAAACAAAGCCGGGGCAGCCGGTATTCCGGGAACGAAGGACATCCTCGCCTCAACGCCTAACGGCTATACGCTGGGATTGGTATCGTCCAACCATGCCGTGAACCCCAGCCTCAACGACTCCCTGCCTTACGATTCGGTGAATGGACTGACGGCCATTACACTGTTGGGCCATGTGCCCGTTGTGCTTGCCGTGCCGGCAAACTCGCCCTACAAAACGGTGCAGGATCTCATCGACGCCGCTGAACAAGCGCCTGGATCCATTGACTACGGTTCCTCGGGCGCAGGCAGCGCATTGCACTTGGCCAGCGTCTTGCTGGAAACGAAAGCCCGCATAAAAATGATGCACATACCGTATAAGGGCGGCAGCGCTCTGACCAGTGATCTTATTTCGGGACAGATCGATACCGCTTTCCTGGCTGTACCGACCGCCTACGGACAAATCAAGGCCGGAACTTTGCGTGCGTTGGCGGTATCCACCACGAAGCGCCTGGAGCTTCTGCCAGACGTTGCTACGCTTGATGAATCGGGGGTCAAAGACTACGAGTATGTTCCATGGATCGGACTTATTGGACCGCCCGGCTTGGATAAAAACATTACCGAGCTCCTGCAGAAGACGGTAGCCGGCGTCATTCAACTACCCCATATGAAGACAAAATTCGATGCCCAGGGGTTCATGCCGGCGGGATCAACGTCCGACGCGTTCAAGCAACTGATCAAGGACGATGTCGAACTAAGCGCCAAGCTTGTCAAGCAAGCCGGAACCAATTCCAAATCCTGACTGCCAGGATACTGGCTCCCAAGCTGCCAAAGCCCGGATATCCGGCTTTGGCAGTCGTGCACGTATCAGGCATCCAGCAAACAGCCCGCGGACAATTTCAGTTCACGCTGGCAAAGCGCGGCCAACTCGGCATCGTGAGTAACCAGGACCAGTGTCGTGCGATGCTCACGATGCAGGGCGAACATAAGCTCGATCACTTTCGCGCCATTCTGCGAATCCAGGCTGCCGGTAGGCTCGTCGGCAAACAATAGCCGCGGCTGCACCACGAAGGCGCGGGCAAGCGAAACCCGCTGCTGCTCTCCACCGGATAAGGTCTTGGGATAATGGTGATACCGATCCTTGAGGCCCACGCGTTCGAGCATATCGCTGGCTGCCTCCAATGCGGGCTTGCCCGCAAGCTCCAGCGGCAACATGACGTTTTCCAGGGCCGTGAGGTTCGGCAGCAACTGGAAAGACTGGAACACGAAACCCACATGGGCGGCACGCAAGGCCGCGCGCGCTTCTTCATCGCGCGCGAATAAATCATGTCCCAGCAGCTTCACCTGGCCGGACGATGGAACGTCCAGCCCAGCCAGGAGTCCAAGCAGAGTCGATTTTCCAGAGCCCGAACTGCCGGTAACGGCAACAGCCTCGCCGTCTGCAACGGTAAAGCTCACGTTGTTTAGAATATCAAGTTCGCCCGAAGAGTCGGTGACCCTTTGGCATAATTGGCTAACTTCAATGGAGTGGATGTAATTCATGTGGATACGCTGGCGTCTCATAATAGCGGCACTTTGTTGCCTTTCCTGGTCCGGCGTGGCGACAGCCGCAACGGCAACAGAAATGTCCGGCCCTTCAATACTGGTGGTGGGCGACAGCCTGTCGGCAGAGTATGGCCTGCGGCGGGATTCCGGTTGGGTCGCACTACTTGCACGGCGCCTGGCCGAAGAGAAAACAGGATACCAGATACACAACGCCAGCATTAGCGGCGACACTACAAGCGGCGGGCTAAGTCGTCTGCCGGACGCTCTTGCGCATTACCGGCCCGAAATCGTCATTATCGAGCTAGGCAGCAACGATGCCTTGCGGGGATTGCCGCTGACAATGACGGAAGACAATCTGTCGGCAATGGTGGCCATGGCGCAAAAGGCAAATGCATCGGTATTGCTGCTGGGCATGCAAATACCGCCTAATTATGGGCGGCAATACACAGAACGTTTCCACGGCTTATTCGCGTCGGTGGCCTCGAAGCACGAGGTTGCGCTAGTCCCTTTTTTCCTGGAAGGCATCGCTACGGACAAGACAATGTTCCAGTCGGACGGCATCCATCCGAATGAAAATGCGCAAGCCATACTGGAAAAAAACGTATGGGCGCACCTGGCGCCCATATTGAAGTCGCACTAAGCTACGCGTTCTAGTCCTGCGACGTTTCGCCGGAAAGTACTTTACTGGCTTCCGGCAATACCTTTACATCAGCCTGAACACGCATGGCCTTGAGCACAGCCTGTTCCTCGGCCCTTCCCCACGCCTGGCCCAGTTCGACCGGCAGCGTGGCGAGCATTGGCGCATCGGCCTCGCCATCTTTGGCACCTTCGATACGCAGGACGACAAAGCCCTGAGGCCCTGTTACGCCTGCGTACTTGGGAAGGTCTGTGCCGGATGCCGCAAATGCCGCATCCAGGATGGGCTTGCCCAGGCCTTGAGCATCGATACGGCTGACCTCAAGCGGCGTGCCGAATCCGGCAGGTACTTCTGTTTTGTCCTGCTGGCTTTGGAATGCAGCCAGCGCTTCACGACCGGCTTTTTCCGAAGCGGCCAGGGCTTTCTCCCTTTTCAGGACCTCGACGATTTGGGCTTTGACTTTCTCGAGCTCGGGGACATGGGCGGGTATCACTTCTTCCACCCGCACGGTAACCATGGTGTCGGGCGAGATTTCAATAACGCCTGAGTTCTGTTTTTCCGTGAGCGCTTGCGGTGCGAACAAGGCGCGCCGAACACGCTGGTCGTCGAGTATTGCCGCGTCTTCACTGGCCGATGCGGCATTGGCGCCTACTTCGTCCGAGGGCAAGAGGCGGTCGCGAGCAATGCCCGCCGCCGATTTGACCTTCAGCCCCAAGGCATCGGCAGCCGGTTGCAAGCTTGCCGGGTTATCGTAGACGAGGCTGGTGAGCCGGGTGGCCATGTCGGCAAAGCGTTCAGCACCAAGCTGACGGCGCACTTCAAGCTCGACCTTGTCCTTGGCTTCGTCAAACGATTCACCCTTCTCGGGCTGTACTTCATTGGCCAGGAAGATATGGTAGCCGTCCGGGCCCTCGACGGCACCCGAGATCTCGCCACTGCCCAGCGCAAATACCGCCTGCTCCAGGGCTTCGGGCCAAGTGCCTTTGGTGATCCATCCCAGTTTTCCGCCGTTTTTGGCGGTGCCGGCGTCTTGCGACTCGGCGCTTGCGACCGCTGCGAATGTTGTTTTGTCAGCCTGAACTTTCTTTGCAATTTCCTCGGCCTTGGCCTTGGCGGCGGCACGCTGCTCATCGCTTGCCCCGGCGGGAACATTTAGCTGGATATGACTGACATTGACGCGTGCGGGCTGCACATATCGCGCCTTGTTCTGCTCGTAGTATTGCTGCAGGTCTTCCGTCTTCGGCGCAGGCAGATTCTGCATGGCCGCTTCTTCGTTGAGCAGGAGATACTGGGCGCGTACTTGCTCTGGAAGCTCGAGCGTTTGCTTGTTTTTCTCGTACCAGGCCTTGACGTCTTCATCGCTGATCACAAGATCTTTTTCGTAGTCGGCGGACGGAAAGGCAATAAGGCGTATGCTGCGCTCTTCCGTGAGCGCACGCTCGAGGCGGTCGACAACGGCTTCCGGAACAGCCGCTGTGGCGCCCACCGGCCCCAGGACGCGGCTGAGTGCCAGCTCGGCACGCTGGCTTTGCTCGAACTCGCGCGTGGTCAGGCCGGCAGAGGCCAATAGCTGGTTATAGCGTTCGGCGGAGAATTGTCCATCTACCTGCAATTGCGGCATGGACGCTATGGCTTGGCGCAGCGCCGTGTCGGAAACGGTAAATCGCTCTTTCTCGGCCATCGCGATCATGACGCGGCGGTCTATGATGGAATCGAGCAAGGCAGTGCGCGCCGGCACGTTATCGAGCATGGCGGGATCGAATCCGCCCTGGCTGGTCTGCTGGAGCTGTTCCAGCTGATTGCGGCGTGCCTGTTCGAATTCCAGCTGCGTTATGGAGGAATTTCCCACCTTAACGAGCTCTTCATCACCCGACACGTAATTGGTATAGCCGCTGACGCCGATCAGGACGAAAGACGGCAGGATCAGTACCAGGAGCACAAGTTGCATCAAGCGTTGATGCGTACGTATAAAATCGAACATTAATCACCCACTGACACGCATCCCGGAAGGTCATGCGCGACGGTTACATCAAAAAAGGCGATCGAGATCGCCATGATTACGCAAAACCCGAGCAGAATACAAAAATTTTATGCAGTTTACCCCACCTTTGGGGAATTCCACCCAGCAATCTGGCAAGTAACGATAAAATGCCGGCATTGTTTCGCTCCTTCCAACCACCGGATATCCGCAATGCCCGACATGCCCCCAAATTGGCCTTATCCCAAGCTTATCGCCCATCGCGGTGCCGGCCTTCATGCGCCGGAGAACACCCTGGCCGCAATACGGTTGGGCGCTCGTCACGGCTTTACCATGATGGAGTACGACGTGAAACTCAGCCGCGACGGCGTCGCCGTATTACTGCATGACGATACCGTAGACCGCACGTCCAACGGCTGCGGGCGCGCGGGCGACATGACGCTGAAAGAACTGGCCGAACTGGACTTCGGATCGTGGTCCGCCAATGAGTATGCCGGCGAATCCATCCCCACCCTTGCGTCAATCGCTTCCTACACGCGGGCCAACGGGATACGCAGCAACATCGAAATCAAGCCTACTACTGGCTCTGAAGCCGAGACCGGCCAGCAGGTAGCGCGGCTGGCGCAACGGCTATGGACCGGTGCCGATGTCCCACCTCTTTTGTCCTCGTTTTCGGAAGTCGCATTGGCAGCGGCCATGAAAGAAGCCCCCCTTCTTCCTCGTGCATTGCTTATCGAGGACGAAATACCTGAAGATTGGGAAGACCGCATAAAAAGACTGGGATGCGCGGGCCTGAACCTTAACCACAAGTACACCACGTTGCCGCTGGTACAAGCACTACGCACTCGCGGCTATACCGTGGCCGTCTGGACAGTCAACGACATGGCTCGGGCACAGGAGCTTCTGGAATGGGGCTGCAATGCTGTCGTCACCGATGAAATCACCCACATCACGCCTGCGACCCTGCCTTGATGAGTGCGTCCCCCATATCGATGCAACAATCGCCACGCCGCCGGCCTGCGCAAGCGGCAGCCATGCTCTAGAGGAATATATCTTTGTTCAGTTACCGACACGCGTTCCACGCCGGCAATCACGCCGATGTGCTCAAGCACGCCGTTTTCATTCATATACTCGATTACTTCAACCTGAAAGAAGCGCCGTATTCGGTCATCGACACTCACGCCGGGGCTGGGCTCTATGACCTGCGCAGCGAATGGGCGCTGACCAACGGCGAGTTCACCGACGGCCTTGATCGCGTGCTTCAGCAAACGACAATGCCGCCCATGATAGAGCGGTATCTGGAAGAAGTTCACTTTTTCAATCCTGACGGCGTCGCCAACTTTTATCCCGGCTCACCGTGGCTGGCCCTGCATGCCCTGCGCGAGCGTGATCGACTGCGACTATTTGAAATGCACCCGTCCGAAGCCGAAGTGCTGAAGGAGAACCTTTCCCGCCAGGGCCGGGCGGCAGTGCGCCAGACTTCCATCTACGAAGCAGATGGCTTCGAAGGCCTGAAGGCCCAGCTGCCCCCGCCTTCGCGGCGCGGTGTAGTGATCATTGATCCTTCCTACGAGGACAAGCAGGACTACCGCAAGACCTTGCAGGCGGTCAACGAAGGCCTGAAGCGATTCGCCACAGGCTGCTTCGTCATCTGGTATCCCATCGTGCAACGGCGCGAGGCCCAGGAAATGCCGCGTGCACTGGAACGCCTGAAAACGCCATGGGTGCACGCCAGCCTTACCGTACGCAAGCCCGCCGCCGATGGCTTTGGACTGCACGGCAGCGGCATGTTCATCTTGAATCCGCCCTGGACCTTGCATGCTGAGTTGGCCAGGACATTGCCCTGGCTGCGCGACAAGCTCGCACTCGATGATCGGGCTGCTTTTACACTGACCCAGCAGGGCAACTGACGTTCAGTGCCCTTGCGCCTAAAGGAAGCGTTCGGCGTCTTTCAGGTAGCGCCATTGCCCAGGAGGCAGGTCGCCGAGCACGATACGTCCCATGCGCACGCGTTTCAGGCCGACGACCTTCAGCCCCACCTGTTCGCACATGCGCCGGATCTGACGCTTTTTCCCTTCCTGAAGTATGAACCGCAGCTGGTCTTCGTTCTGCCAGCTGACATGGGCGGGACGCAATTGCTGGCCATCGAGCATCAGGCCATGATTAAGCATTTTCAGACCGTTGTTGCCGATCTTGCCGTGCACGCGCACCAGATATTCCTTTTCAATCTCGGAATCATCATTGATGAGCTGGCGAGCGATACGGCCATCCTGGGTCAGCACCAGCAGGCCCTGGGAGTCGATATCCAGCCGTCCCGCCGGAGCGAGGCCCCGGAGATGAGCGGGATCGAAACGTAATGCGGTCTTGTCCGCGCGATACTGCGTCGCCGCGGTGATCAACGTCACGGCGGGACGATAGCCTTGTTCCGCCTGCCCCGATACATAGCCCACCGGCTTGTTCAGCAGGATGGTGACCCGCGAGGTCTGGCGACGCTGCGCCTGTTTGTCCAGCGTGATCTTTTGATCCGGCCAGGCCTTGCTGCCAAGTTCGGAGACGACTACGCCGTCGACCCTCACCCAGCCGCGTTCAATATAGGCATCGGCCTCGCGGCGCGAACATAGACCTTGTTCGGCCATCAATTTTGAAATTCGTGTCTTTTCCATGAGCAGTATTTTATGACTTTGGCGATAATATGATTTATGGAACTCTTCTCGCCTTATACCAGCGACTGGCTTGCTTCGCCGTCGCCATCGTTCAGTCAGCAACAAAAGTATTGGTTATTTCGACCCGGCGCCCTGACTGCGGGCCTACGTGAAATCGGTCAGGTACAGCTGCAAGTCGTACGCGAACAGCCACAGGGCTTGCATCCCGGCGAAGCATGGATGCTTCAAGGCACACCGCATTCGCCGATCTGGCTGCGCGAGATCATCATGTCCATCGACGGCACGAAAAGCGTGTTCGCACGCAGTTTTACACCGTTGAATGCTTCACATGGCCTATGGCAGGGAATGCGGCGGCTTCGTACCCGTCCCTTGGCCGATATGTTGTATCACGATACGCAAATTACACGATCACGGTTTTTTGCCTGCCGCCTGCGCGAGCAGAATCCCTTGTACCGCTCGGCGCGGCGCATGCTGGGAAACGATTGCCCGCCGGCGCACCGTATGCTGGCCCGTTGTTCGGTATTCTGGCGCCAGCAACAGCCTTTATTGGTTGCCGAATGCTTCTTGCCGGACTTTTGGGCCGTGGCTGCCAAAAATCGCTAAGCAGCCAGGCAGGCCGGCATCATACCATTCCCCGGATATTCAGGCGTATCTTTCCCGCACTTCAGCGCCACACGTCGATATCGACCGAAACGCTATCATCGGCGGACGAAACCAGGGCGGTTCCCTCCTCGATCGTGATATGCAAGGTCATAGTGCGTCTGGCGAGGCTGGCAAGAGCCTGGACTTGCGCCGGGCTCACCGAAATGATGCGCAGGTTCTGCACCCGTGCCACGCCAGCCTGAACGCCCTGCCACCAAACATGGCTGGCATGTCCGCCATAGCAGAAAACGACCACGTCTTTTGATTTGCCGCCCGCTTGCAGTATGCGGCGTTCATCGGGGTGGCCGAGTTCGATCCAGGTCAGTATCGTGCCGGTCAGGTCTTTTTCCCATAGAGAAGGCTCGTCGGTGGTGCTGAGCCCCCGGGTAAAAGAAAGTCCTTCGCTGGCGTACAGGGCATACGCGAGCACCCGCAGCATCATGCGTTCTTCAGTTTCAGAAGGATGGCGCGCCAGGGTAAGGGTATGGCTATCGTAGTAGCCGCGCACCATATCGGCCACGTGCAGTTCCAGCTTGAAAATTGTGGCACGCAATGCCATAAAGCGCCTTTGCTACTGTCAGGGAAAAAATGCGTATCGGCATGGACTTGGCCATGCCGATACATAGACTAAAAGCCGACGGCTTGCCCGTCGCGGCGGCTGTCGCTGGCTGCCACGTACCCACGAGCTGGATCGTCGGACAAGCGGCAAATAAATTGGCCGGCGCCGAAATCCATATAGGGGTCGTCCACGGCCTTGAGCACGTGGCCCTTGGCTTGCAAGCCTTGCGCCACGGTCTCGCTGATTCCGGTTTCAAGGTCCAGCGTAAAGTCGCGGTTCAGTTTCCAGCGAGGCGCGCAACATGCCGCCTGGGGCTGCTGGCCATAGTCGAGCATGCGGACTATCGTCTGCAGATGGCCCTGCGGCTGCATGTCGCCGCCCATGACGCCAAAACTCATCACCGGCTTGCCGTCTTTGGTCAGGAAGCCGGGAATGATGGTGTGGAACGGACGCTTGCCGCCCTCGACGACATTCGGCGACGCCGGATCCATGGAGAATCCATAGCCCCGGTTCTGCAGGCTGATCCCGGTTCCGGGTACAACGACGCCGGAACCGAATCCCATGTAATTGGACTGGATGAAGGAAACCATCATGCCGCTTTCGTCCGCAGCGGTCAGGTAGATGGTGCCGCCTGAAGCGGGACGGCCCGGTCCGAATTGCGTGGCACGCTGCCTGTCGATGAGGCGCGCCCGGCCGGCCAGGTATGCATCATCCAGCATTTGGGCGGGAGTGACTTCCATGCTGCGCGGGTCGGAGGTATAGCGGTACAGGTCGGCAAATGCCAGCTTCATGGCTTCGATCTGCAAATGCTGCGACTCCAGCGAGTCGACGGGCAGGTCGGCCACGTCGAAATTCTGCAGGATGCCCAGGGCCATCTGCGCGGCAATGCCCTGTCCGTTCGGAGGTATTTCGTTAAGCGTGTAGCCGCGATAGTCTTTGGCAATGGGCGTGACCCACTCCGGCTGGTAGGCGCGCAAGTCCTCGAGCGTCATGGCCGCGCCGCAGGCTTTGCTGAAGGCTGCTATTTTCTCGGCCAGCTCGCCCTCGTAGAATGCCCTGCCCTTGCTTTGCGCGATCAGCTTGAGCGTGTGGGCGGCATCGGGAAGGGAAAAAAGCTCGCCTATATGTGGCGCCCGGCCCTCGGGCATGAAAGTCTCGGCGAATCCCGGCTGGTTCTTGAGCTCGGCCGCCGCGGCAACCCATTTGCGATGAACGACCGGAGACACTGAAAAGCCGCGCTCCGCGATCTCGATGGCGGGCTCAAACAGGGACTCGAACGGCAATTTGCCATGGCGTTCATGCAAGGCGGCCCATCCGGCAACGACGCCCGGTACGGTGACGGCATCCCAGCCGCGCATCGGCATGTTGGCCAAGCCCTGCGCATTGATGCCGTGCTTGCGCTTGAAGTACTCGACATTCCAGGCCGCCGGCGCCACGCCGGACGAATTCAAGCCTTGCAATTGCTTGCCGTCCCACAATATTGCGAAGCAATCGCCACCCAGTCCACAGGAAACCGGCTCTACGAGCACGATGGTCGCGGCCGCGGCGATGGCGGCATCTATGGCATTACCGCCCTTAAGCATCATGCGCAGCCCTGCCTGGGCCGCCAGCGGGTGCGACGTCGACACCACATTGCGGGCAAAAAGCGGCGTGCGCTCGGTACGGTATGGATTATCCCAATTGAATGGCTTCATTGCTAACCTCGGCGCCTGCCGCATTTGGCCAAGCGCATAGAAAAAAAGGGTTCAGGCTTACGCCTACAAGGCGTCTATACCGCTTTCGCCGGTACGAATACGTATGGCTTGCTCGACGGCGGTGACGAAAATCTTGCCGTCGCCAATTTTTCCGGTGAATGCCGCCTTGATGATTGCATCGATAGCGGCTTCGACCATGGCTGCGGGCAACACGACTTCCACACGGATCTTGGGCAAGAAGTCGACGACATACTCGGCGCCGCGGTACAGCTCGGTGTGGCCTTTCTGCCGGCCGAAACCCTTGACTTCGGTGACCGTAAGTCCGCTGACACCGATATCTGCCAGCGCTTCACGCACTTCGTCGAGTTTGAACGGCTTGATGATTGCCGCAACTAATTTCATAGGATGGCTCCGCTTAAAGAAAAAATTATCGCATGTTGGCGAAGTCGCTGCCTGCAGGGGCCTGGTACAGGCGCAAGGACATCTCGGGCAGTATAGCCACAAGATGGTCAAAGATATTACCCTGGATGCGTTCGTACTCGACCCAGGCCGTATTGTTGGCGAAACAGTAGACTTCTATCGGTATACCCTGGGATTCGGGCTCCATCATGCGCACCAGCATCATCATGTCTTGCCGCACTTCCGGCTGCTGGCGCAAATAGGCCAGCCCGTAGGCACGGAACGTACCGAGGTTGGTCAGCCGGCGCCGGTTCACTTCAAGATCGGCCAACGGCCCAAGGGCGCGATTGCTTTGCTCGAGCTCGCCCTGCTTGCCGTCAAGGTAGTCGCGCAGCAAGGCAAATCGCCGCAAGGCGATGATTTCGTCTTCGCGCAGAAACCGTACGGTACTGGCGTCGATACGCAAGGTGCGCTTGATGCGCCGGCCGCCCGACTCGAACATATACCGCCAGTTGCGGTAGCTTTCGGAGAACAGTTTGTAGGTGGGAATGGTCGTGACGGTTTTGTCCCAGTTCTGGACCTTTACCGTATGCAGCGCCATGTCGATGACAAATCCGTCCGCGCCCGCTTGCGGCATCTCGATCCAGTCGCCGATGCGCAGCATGTCGTTGGAGGTCATCTGGGTGCTGGCGACCAGCGATAAAAGCGTGTCCTTGAACACCAGTAGCAATACTGCCGACAACGCGCCCAGGCCTGACAGCATCAGCAAGGGAGACCGATTGACCAGTATCGATATGATCAGGATAACGCACAAGGCCCAGAACACGATCTTGGCCAACTCCAGATAGCCCTTTATGGAGCGGGTTTGCGCCCTGGCGCTGGATGCATAGATATCTTGCCAGGCGGTAAGCGCGCCATTGATGGCCAGGAAAAAGAACACCAGTGCAGCGGACAGGAAAATGCGTGCCAGCATCCCGCCGTATTTCTCATCGACAGGCAGCACGCCTATATTGCCCATGATGACCAGCAAAGGCACGGCATAGCTCAGATGGCGAAAAACGCGGCGGCGGGCAAGCGCCCTGGACCAGTCATCATGGCCGATGGCGGACAGCATGCGCCGCGCCACCGTGGCGAGCACGCGGCTCATGATCCAGCCTGTCACAATGACGAGGACGGCCAGCACCGCCAGGCCCAGCGCAATCTGGGCCCACAGCGCGTCGGGAATGTTGCTGCTTACCCAGTTGCTGTCCACCCACTGAACCAAGGCATTGTTTTCTTGCATCGCCTGCGCCATACCTCGTACATTGATAAGCTGGAAGGCCACTAATATACCGTAGACGCCCTTCCCTTATAATCAACGCACTATGTCAAAAAACAACTCCTCCCCGCAGCAAAACCAGTTTGCCAACAAGGCCCAGGCCTGGTCCGCACGTTTCTCCGAACCCGTCTCCGATCTCGTCAAGCGCTATACCGCTTCGGTCAACTTCGACCAGCGCATGGCAAATTTCGATATCCAGGGCTCCCTGGCGCATGCCGACATGCTCGCGTCCATCGGCATCATCAGCGCCGACGACAAGGCGGCTATCGAGAGCGGCATGGCCCTGATCCTGGAAGAAATCAATGCCGGCCAGTTTTCCTGGTCCATAGACCTCGAAGACGTGCACCTTAATATTGAGAAGCGCCTGGTCGAGCTCATCGGCGATGCCGGCAAGCGCCTGCACACGGGCCGCTCGCGCAACGATCAGGTGGCGACCGACATCCGGCTCTGGGTGCGCAACGAAATCGACATTGCCATCGACCTTCTTCACCAGTTGCGTCACAAGCTGGCCACCCTCGCTCTTGAACACACCGAGACGATCCTGCCTGGCTTTACCCACTTGCAGGTCGCACAGCCCGTCACCTTCGGGCACCATCTCCTGGCCTATGCCGAGATGTTCGGCCGCGATGCGGAACGGCTGGTCGATTGCCGCAAGCGCGTGAATCGCCTTCCGCTGGGCGCCGCCGCACTGGCCGGCACCTCCTACCCGATCGACCGGGAACGCGTTGCCAACACACTGGGCTTTGAAGGCGTATGCCGCAATTCCCTCGATGCCGTATCCGATCGCGACTTTGCCATTGAATTCTGCGCGGCCGCGGCGCTTATCATGACGCACATCTCACGACTCTCCGAAGAACTTGTCCTATGGATGAGTCCGCGCGTGGGCTTCATCGATTTGGCCGACCGATTCTGCACGGGCAGCTCCATCATGCCCCAGAAAAAGAACCCGGATGTCCCCGAGCTTGCCCGCGGCAAGACCGGCCGCGTAAACGGCCACCTCATCGCCTTGCTCACCTTGATGAAAGGCCAGCCGCTGGCCTATAACAAAGACAATCAGGAAGACAAGGAAGGCCTGTTCGATTCGGCCGACACCATACGTGACACGTTGACCATCTTTGTCGATATGGTCGGCGGTATCCGTGTCAAGGCCGATGCAATGCGCGCCGCCGCGCTACAGGGCTTCGCCACGGCCACCGATCTTGCCGACTACCTGGTCAAGAAAGGCGTGCCTTTTCGCGATGCCCACGAAACAGTCGCCCATGCGGTACGCGAATGCGAACAGCGCGGTTGCGACCTGGCCGACCTGCCCTTGGCCGACCTCCAGGGCTTCCACAGCCTGATCGAACAGGACATCTACGGAGTCCTGACCCTGGAAGGTTCCGTCGCCGCGCGCAACCATATCGGCGGCACGGCGCCGGCACGCGTCAGGCAGGAAGCAGAACGCATACTGGCTGAAACCACCGCCAGCCAGTAAGCGCGTCAGCTGGCGTCGAAAACGGCAATTGATTCCACATGGCCGGTATGCGGAAACATGTTGACGACGCCGGCACTTTGCAGCGTGTAGCCGCCTTCATGCACCAGTATTCCGGCATCGCGCGCCAAGGTGGCCGGACTACAGGACACATATACGATTCTTTTTGGACGCTCCGCTGACGTCAGGGCGGCAAGCGCCCGCGCCACGGCTTCGGCGCCTTCCCGGGGCGGGTCGATGAGAATGCGGTCGAAATGGCCTAGGTCGCGCAGCCACTGCACATCCACATCGAACAAGTTCAAGGTGGTAAACCCGGTGCGATCCTCCAGCCCATGATCCCGCGCCGCCTGGAGAGCCCTTTCCGTGAGCGCAGAGCTGCCTTCTATGCCCACCACGCTACGGGCGCGGATTGCCAGCGGCAAGGTGAAATTGCCCAGACCGCAAAAAAGGTCGGCGACGCGATCCGACGACTGGACGTCCAGCAGCGTTAAGGCCTTGGAAATCAAAACCCGATTGATTGCGTGATTCACCTGTGTGAAATCGGTAGGACGATAAGGCATGCGCAGGCCGAATTCAGGCAAGGTATAAGCCAGTTTGTCGGCATCGTCGGGATTCAGTGGATGCACGGTTTCCGGACCCTTGGGCTGCAGCCACCATGTCACGTTATGCTTGAGCGCAAACTCGCGCAACAAGGCAATATCGTTATCAGTCAGCGTTTCCATGTGGCGCAGCAACAATACGGTAGTGGTATCGCCGACGGCCACTTCAATTTGGGGTATGCGATCGGGCTGCGCAAAGGCACCCACCAGCGCGCGCAGGGGAAGCAGCATATTCGACACATGCACCGGCAATACCCGGCATTGGTTGATGTCGGCCACATAGCTGCCGCGACGCTCGCGAAACCCGACCAGGACTGCATTCTTCTTGCGCACGGCGCGCACTGACAGGCGGGCCCGATAGCGATAACCCCAGGTGGGGCCATGCATCGGCGGCAATACCACCCCCGGGCGCACTCGCCCTATGTGCCAGAGCGTATCTTCCAGTACACGTTGCTTGATGGCCACCTGGGCCGATGCATCGAGATGCTGCATGGCACAGCCGCCGCACATGCCAAAGTGCGGACATCCCGGCGTGATGCGCTGCGATGATGGCTTGATTACCTTCTCGAGCCGGGCGGTATCAAAAGATGCCTTGCGCTTGGCGATACGGGCAACGATCCTCTCGCCCGGTAATGCACCTTCCACAAAAACCACTTTACCGTCGCGACGCGCGACGCCGCGCGCCTCGAGGTCCAGAGACTCTATATCAAATACTTCTAACGTCATTATGCGGGAATCCAAGGAGACAGCCCTGAATTTTGACATCCTCGCGACAGTAAGTCGAGCCGCGAGGCTGTCAGCCCGCTATCGAGCTATGAAGAGATCTTCGCGGGTTCGGTCTTGGTACCACGATGGCCGTGTTTTTCCGCATGTTTCTCAGCATGCTTTGCGAATTTCTCGGCACGTTCATTCAGATGGGCCGCAATCTTTGTCTGCTGGGTTTCGTCCAGCGCGTCCCAAACGGCCAACCATTTTCCGTTAAGCTTGCCGCGATTCTCACCGGCTCGCTCATGCGCTTTCTCAGCCTGTTTCAATGCCGCCTTGGGATCGAGCTTGCCGTTTTTGACTTGTTCGATCCGTTCGCTTTTTGCGGCCTTTATCGCTTCGCGACGCGCCTTGCGCGCCTCTTTTTGCTCGTCCTGCGCTTCCTTGACCAACTTGTTCTGCGCATCGGTCAAGGCCAGCGATTCAACGAACTTGGTGCGTAGCGGTCCGTAGCCCGGCACTACAAGCGCGGCATCGCGCATATGATGCCCGTGCATGGACTTATGGTGGCGGCCGTGCTTGTAATGGTGCCCGGACTTTTCCGATGCCGCCGGCGATGCCGCTGTCGAGGCTGCCTGTGCCGTGACGGGCGCCGATGACGCGTCACCGGGGGCCGCATATGCCGCGCCGCATAGCGCCAACGCCGCAGTCAGGGTGGCGAGCTTGATGGACACAGAAGATAGTGAGCGTTGCATGATGTGGTTTCCTTTGTTTTGTGAGGAGAACCCATTGTGCAACCGAAGTCGTTTCCGATCTGTTTCATCGAAAACGAAACCTTTTCAATCGACTTCAGGCCGGGTCGCCCCAGGCAGCCAGGTACTCTTTCCAGTGAGCTGCGTCACTGGCCTGGAGCGTGTCGCGCACCAACTGCACTTCGGCATCGTAGGATGCGCGATCGAGTTCGCCTTTCAGGAATCGGAACCGGCAATACACCAGCCAGGTATTGACCACATCGGTTTCACAGTAGGCGCGCACTTCATCGGCCTTGCCGTCGGCCCATGCCTGCCAGACCTGGCCGCCGTCCATGCCGAGCTTTCCCGGGAATCCGCAGAGCTTGGCCAGGTCGTCGAGCGGCGCGTTGGCGCGGCCATTATATTTGGCCAGCACGTCCATCAAGTCGATGTGACGGCTGTGGTAGCGGCTGATGTAGTTGTTGTACTTGAAGTCGCGGTCGTCTTCGCCCATATCCCAGTAGCGGGGGGCCGGCACCGCATTGATCAGGCTGCGGTAATGCAGTACGGGCAGATCGAAGCCCGAACCGTTCCAACTGATCAAGCGCGGCGTATAGCGTTCTATCGTCTTGAAGAAGCCCGCAAGCAGGACACCTTCCGTGTCGTCGGCCTTGCCCAGGGTTTTCACACGAAAACCCTGGTCGTCCCGGAACACACAGCCGATTACCGCCACCTTATGCAGGTGCAAAGGAAGGAAATCGGTGCCGTGGGACTCCCGCCTGGCCGCCAGCGCCATCTCGATGACCTGCGTATCGGTAAGGCTTGCGTCCCAGTGCGGATTCAAGCGGCGCAGGCCGGCCGCGTCGGGTATGGTTTCAAGGTCGAAGACCAGGGAAGGAGTCATCGAGCGGGCAAGTAGGACAAGGGGTCAACGGGTGTGCCGCGACGGCGGATTTCAAAGTGCAGGCGCGGCGAAGTAGTATCGGTCTGGCCGATGGCGGCGATTTTTGCGCCCTTCTTGATTTGTTCTCCGGTTTTGACCAGCAAGGACTGATTGTGAGCATAGGCGGTGATGAAGCCATCGGAGTGCCCCAGCAGAATCAAGTTGCCCAGCCCGCGCACGCCATTGCCGGCATACATGACCTTTCCGTCGGCGGCCGCATGGACGGGTTCGCCCGTCGCTCCGGCGATATCAATGCCCTTTGTATTGGCATTGAAACTCTGGATGATTTTTCCAGACGCCGGCCATCCCCAATTGATGACTGCCGCATCGCTGGCCCGGGACGTTGCCACGGGTTCGGCCGGTGCAACGGGTGTCACCGGTATCGGCTTGGCGATGGTGGTACTGGGCGCCGGAGCGGGCCCGGTGCTGTCCAGGCGCAACACCTGTCCAACCCGCAACTGGCTGGGATCAGTGATGTTATTCAGGCTCGTAAGGGTTGCGACCTCGATACCATTTGCCTGGGCGATCTTGTAAAGCGTGTCGCCGGGGCGCACCACGTAGGTACCGCCCGTTGTCGGGGCCACGACAGGACCACCGGACATGTCGGTGACGGGCGCCTTGGTACTGCGAGACGCGCATCCGGCCAGAATGGTCGTCGCAACCACTGCCGCAATGACCAGAGAACGAGATGTGCGCTTCCGGTACTCAATTGTCAGAGCGGTAGAACGAAACGTTCCTGCATGCATATAGCTCTCCTGGAAGCTTAAGACTGTATTCC
The DNA here is from genome assembly GCF_002849655.1 of Pollutimonas subterranea. Taxonomy (GTDB): domain Bacteria; phylum Pseudomonadota; class Gammaproteobacteria; order Burkholderiales; family Burkholderiaceae_B; genus Pollutimonas; species Pollutimonas subterranea. The sequence continues at coordinate 158,925 of NZ_PDNW01000003.1, read as the reverse complement.
TGCCCGAAGGGGGACAAAGCGAACGGACTCAAGTTCGTCACGGCGCCATGTAGCGGCTCCTGTGCGCTCTATGAGAATCAAACGTTGCGCTGTCGACCCTTCCGGGGCAATTAATCGGCCCCCAATGGCCAACTGTTCCAACAGTGCCTGGGGAATTTTAATACCGGCGGCAGCGATGATGATGGCATCGAATGGCGCTACCCCGGGTAATCCTGCCATGCCGTCCCCGAAGACCAGACGAACACGGGTAATGAGCTTGAGCGCCCGCAGATGATCCCGTGCCAGTTCGTACAAGCCGCGAATCCGCTCGATGGTATGCACTTCCTTGACGAAATGTGCCAGGACCGCAGCCTGATAGCCGCAACCCGCACCCACTTCCAACACTTTAACCGGAACACGGTTTTCGCACATCACGGAAATCATGCGCGCGACGACCCACGGTTGTGAGATGGTTTGTCCATGGCCTATGGGCAAGGCTGCGTCTTCGTAGGCCCGGCTGGCCAACCCTTCGTCAACAAACAAATGCCGTGGCACCGACATCATGGCGTCGAGCACGCGCTCGTCCTGGATACCCTGGTTACGCAGGCGATGAATCATCATGCCACGCGATCGTTCGGAGTTCAAACCCAAATTGGCGCCGACCGCCGAATGGCGTAAAACCGGCACGATTGGCGCTGTGCGCCCTTGGGCGAACACCCGGGTATTGCTATTGGCGGTGGACAAGCCTCCGCCCAGGCTGGAGCGCCCGAAACGGTTGGTGGTGCCGTTGGCAAACGGGAACGGCACTACTGGTTTTCGCATAGTGGCACCGCCCAATCCCTGACTAATGACAATTGTTCGTAATGGGTGAGATCCAGGCGCAACGGCGTTACGGACACGGCATTTTGCTCGATCGCGCCGAAGTCGGTATCTGTGGCGGAGTCGGACACCCTGCCGACTGGGCCTATCCAGTACACCGGATCGCCATAGGGGGTACTGCTCTTGACGACGGGCTCGGAGGGATGGCGCTTGCCGAGGCGTGTGACGCGAACTTCGCGTATGGCCTCGTAGGGCACCGACGGAATATTCACATTGAGCAGGATATTGCCCGCCAGCGGTGTCGCCGCTTGCTGCTCGACAATACGGCGCGCAATACGCGCCGCGCTGTCGAGGTGTTCCCACCCTTTCTGGACCAGGGAAAATGCAATGGCGGGAATACCGAAAAGGTAGCCCTCGGTCGCGGCGGCGACTGTGCCCGAATATAAGGTATCGTCTCCCATGTTGGCCCCATTATTGATGCCGGAAACCACCAGGTCGGGGCGGAAGTCCAGCAGGCCGGTCAGGGCGATGTGCACGCAGTCGGACGGCGTGCCGTTCACATAATAGAAGCCGTTGGCTGCCTGGCGCACTGACATCGGCCTGTTGAGGGTAAGGGAATTGGATGACCCGCTGCAATTGGTCTCGGGGGCCACAATGGTTAAATCGCCCAGCCCTTTCAAGGCGTGCACCAGAGCCTCGAGCCCTGGAGCGGTGTAGCCATCATCGTTGGACACCAGTATGCGCATTGCCCTTCCATAGAATTCAACCGAACGTAGCGAATTGTACCTGCTCGTATTGGTGTTTTGGGCGACACTGGGTAGAATCCCCGCAAACCCACTGGAGCATCTGAATTTATGACCGCCGCTATTGCAAGCCTCATCTCCCTTGTCCTCGTCTTCTTGTCCTACCTGCTTGGCTCCGTATCGTTCGCCGTGGTGGTAAGCCGGGCCATGGGACTGAAGGATCCGCGAAGCTATGGATCAAAGAACCCGGGTGCCACCAATGTTCTACGCACCGGCAACAAGGTCGCCGCCGCCCTGACGCTTCTTGGCGATGCGGCCAAAGGTTGGCTGGCGACGTTCGCCGCGGCTTACGCGGCAGAACAATGGAATCTGCCTTGGTTCTGCGTGGCGGCTTGTGCGGTGGCAGTGTTTCTGGGCCACGTGTTTCCTGTGTTCCTTAAATTCAAGGGTGGAAAAGGCGTGGCGACGGCACTAGGCGTGTTGCTGGCCTTGAACCCCTGGCTTGCGCTGGCTACCGTGGGAACCTGGCTGATCATCGTCTACGTCAGCCGGTATTCTTCGCTGGCATCCATCATCGCTGCCATTTTCGCGCCCTTGTATTACCTGCTGGGAGGCAACGTTGCCTGGCCGCTGGATCCGGCCATCGCATTTGCCATAGTCATCATCAGCGTGGTGTTGCTGTTTCGCCACCAGGCCAACATCAGCCGGCTCATGACCGGTAAGGAAAGCCGCATCGGCAGCAAGAAATAGGCAGCCGCAGGCTAGATGGCCGCGGCACCTGCATCCAGGCATATATCGTGCAGGTCCCAGCGCGGCCTTACGGTAAACGCATGGCTCGTATCGGACAGATCCACCAAGCCGGCATTAACCCGCATGGCTGCCGCAAAAGCAATCATGGCGCCATTGTCGGTGCAAAGGTCCAGCGGCGGAAAAAACACCTGGCCACCCAGCTTGTGCATGGCCTGCAGCAGCTTGGCGCGCAGGTGGCGATTGGCGCCCACCCCGCCGGCCACCACCAGGCGTTTCAGACCGGTCTGTTTCATTGCCTTGATCGATTTGGAGGCAAGGACATCGACAATGGCCGCTTCGGTGGCCGCAGCCAGGTCTGCGCGCTGCTCCGACGATAAGGGCCCACCGGCTCTCTCCAAGGCCCGGACCCGCGTCATTACCGCTGTTTTAAGGCCACTGAAACTGAAATCGAGATCGCGGCTATGCAGCATGGGTCGCGGGAAGTCGTACGCCGCTGGATCGCCTTGCTGGGCAAGGTTGGACAGCGCCGGCCCGCCCGGATAACCGAGCCCCATCAGCTTGGCGGTCTTGTCGAACGCTTCGCCGGCCGCATCATCCAGTGTTTCACCGAGCAGTTCATATCGTCCGACGCCGTCGACACGCATGATTTGCGTATGCCCGCCGGAAACAAGCAAGGCCACGAACGGAAAATCGGGACGCGGGGCAGCGAGCAAAGGCGACAGCAAGTGCCCTTCAAGATGATGGATGGGAATCGCGGGGAGGTTCCGCGCCCACGCGAACGATTGCGCGACGCTTGCGCCAACCAGCAGCGCACCGGCCAGGCCTGGTCCTGCCGTGTAGGCGACGGCATCGACCTGGTCCACCGACATGCCGGCCGACGCAAGCACTTCGCGCGTAAGGGGCAGTACCCTGCGGATATGGTCGCGCGACGCCAATTCCGGCACGACGCCGCCATACTGCTGGTGCATGGCGATCTGGCTGTGCAGGGAATGCGACAGCAAGCCGCGTTCGGTGCAGACCAGTGCCACACCTGTTTCATCGCAAGAGCTTTCAAAACCAATAATAATCATGAGCGCCAGTTTACAACCAGTATTGAATCGGCCTTAGAATTCAGGCTTCAATATCTTAACCGTTACACCCGCCTACTGCGTGCGGGTGTCGCCACGCTCAATCAAGTACCCTTTCCTAGGATTACCCATGCTCGAACGATTATTCCAGTTGCGTGAACACGGAACAACCGTGCGCACCGAAATACTGGCCGGCATCACGACTTTCCTGACCATGTCGTACATCATTTTCGTGAACCCGGAAATCCTGTCGAGTACCGGCATGGACAAAAGCGCCATCTTTGTGGCGACCTGTCTCGCGGCGGCCATCGGTACGCTGATCATGGCATTTCTTGCAAACTGGCCGATAGGAATGGCGCCCGGGATGGGCTTGAATGCCTTCTTCGCCTTTACCGTCGTCGCGGCGCTGGGTTATAGCTGGCAGCAGGCATTGGGCGCCGTATTCATATCCGGAGTCATCTTCCTGTTGCTTACCCTGACCGGGATACGCTCATGGCTGGTCGCGGGCATTCCGAAATCGTTGCGTGCCGCGATTGCGGCCGGCATAGGACTATTCCTGGCCATTATCGCGCTCGGCAGCTCCGGGATTGTCGTGGCGAGCCCGGCAACCAAAGTCGACCTGGGCGACCTCACCGCTGCGCCGGCGCTGTTTGCCATTTTGGGGTTTTTCATCATCGCGGCGCTGGACGCCATGAAAATAAAGGGCGCCATTCTGATCGGCATCCTGGTGGTTACGGTTCTGTCCATGCTCACCGGTCATAGCGAATTCTATGGCGTGTTTTCCATGCCGCCCAGCCTCGCGCCTACCTTTATGCAACTCGACATCATGGGCGCCCTCCATACCGGCTTTGTGCATGTCATCCTGGTGCTTGTATTGGTCGAGGTGTTCGACGCCACGGGAACCATGATAGGGGTGGCCAAACGAGCCAATCTGGTTCCGGAAGGCAAGCCTAACCGGCTGGGGCGTGCGCTGATGGCGGACAGCACAGCCATCGTGGCAGGCTCATTCCTGGGAACCAGCAGCACGACCGCCTACGCGGAAAGCGCATCCGGCGTACAGGCCGGCGGTCGAACAGGCCTTACTGCATTGACCATTGGGGTGCTTTTCCTGCTCGCCTTGTTTGTGGCGCCTTTGGCCGGTTCGGTGCCCGCCTACGCGACAGCGCCCGCCCTGCTGTATGTGGCTGGGCTTATGTTGCGCGAGATCACCGAAATCGACTGGAACGACGTTACCGAAGCCACCCCCGCCGCATTAACGGCCATCATGATGCCGTTTACCTACTCGATTGCCGACGGCCTGGCCTTCGGATTCATCAGCTACGTGGTGCTAAAGACCATCACGGGACGATTTCGCGAGGTCCACATGGCGACCCTGCTTGTGGCGGTGCTTTTTGTAATCAGATACGCGTTCTTCCCGGCGTAGCGGCCATTCCACGGGCCCGGACAGCGGCAATGTGTTACGCGCTGAAACCGCTGCCGGCTTAAAGCGCGCTACACTACCCTCATATATCAATCATTCCAAAGCGGCTATAAGCCGCTTTTTGCTTGGGGAGTTTCTATGGGCACCATCGATTTGAACAAAGACACATTTCAGGCGGCAATCAAGGAAAGCAAGCCGTTGATCGTGGACTTTTGGGCACCCTGGTGCGGTCCATGCCGAAATTTTGCTCCCATTTTTGACCAGGCTTCGGATCAACACGATGACATCACCTTCGCGAAGGTCAATACCGAAGACCAGCAGGAACTGGCTACCGGCATGGGCATACGGTCCATTCCTACGCTTATGGTGTTCCGCGAGCAGGTCTTGCTATTTTCCCAACCCGGGGCATTGTCTGCCAGCCAGCTGGCTGAACTGATCACCCAGATCAAGGCGGTCGACATGGATCAAGTGCATGCCGAAATAGCCGCGCAACAAAGCCAGAACGACGCCGACGACGCATAGAGAGCCACTCAGCCAGGCAGCCACTCTCCATGTCCGCCAGTTAGATTGGCAAACAGTTCCGACAGGGATTTTTCCTGGCTGCGCGCCACAGCAAGTTGCCAGAGCACGCCGCTGCCGTCGAACGTTTCGCTCACGATCCGAGCCTGATATGCCGCAAAACGGGACTGCACCAGAGCCATGTCGGCGAAGTTGCATCGACACGCCACCATCACCTCGTCGATCATTTCAGTCTTGTCTGCCAGTCGCAGGCATTGCGCCGCGGTGCCGCCATACGCCCGTATCAGGCCGCCCGGGCCCAGCTTGATGCCACCAAACCAGCGCACCACCAGCACCGCAACGCGGTCGCAATGCTGCCCTTCGATCGCTTGCAGTATGGGGCGTCCGGCCGTGCCTCCAGGCTCGCCGTCATCGTTAAAACGATATTCGTTTCCAATGCGATACGCCCAGCAATTATGGGTGGCGTCCGCAATGCTGTGCGCGGCAAAAAACCGCAAGGCCTCGGCAGGAGACTGTACAGCTCCCGCAAGGACAACAAAGCGGCTTTTCTTGATGACTTCCTGGTAGCTTGCCAACCCCGTCAAGGCATAAGGCATGACTACCGCCGATCAGGCCTCGATACCGCGTGAAGTCAGGTAGTCTTCGTAACCGCCCAGATAGTCGACGACTTCGCCATTTGGCATGATTTCCATGATACGTGTCGCGACGCCGGAGACGAATTCGCGGTCATGCGAGACGAAAACAAGCGTGCCGGCATACTTTTCGAGTGCGAATTGCAGGGATTCGATCGATTCCATGTCCAGGTGATTGGTGGGCTCGTCAAGCAGCATCACGTTGTGGCGACCCAGCATCAGGCGTCCGAAGCTCATGCGGTTTTTTTCTCCGCCCGACAGTACCCTGACTTCCTTGCCGATATCATCGCCCGAGAACAACATGCGGCCCATCACTGAGCGCATGGATTGGTCATCGTCGCCCGCCTGGCGGTATTCGCTGAGCCAGTCGAACAAGGTCTTATCGGACTGGAATTGCTCGGACACGTCTTGCGCCATGTAGCCGATATCGGCGCTTTCAGACCATTTGATGGAACCGGTATCGGGCTGGAGGTCGCCGGCCAGCATGCGCAGCAGTGTTGTCTTGCCGACACCGTTGGCGCCGATGATCGCGATTTTCTCGCCGGCTTCTATCATGGCGGAAAACGGCTTGATGACGGGCTTATCGTAAGACTTGCTGATCTTGTCGATCGTTACGGCCAGACGATGCAATACCTTGGTCTGCTCGAAACGTATGTAGGGATTTTGGCGCGACGACGGCTTTACTTCGACGGCGGCAGCCTTGATGCGGTCGATTTGCTTGAGGCGGGATGTAGCCTGCCGTGCCTTGGATTTGTTGGCGGCGAAGCGACGCACGAAATCCTGCAGTTCAGCCACACGCTCTTTAGCCTTGGCATTCGATGAGGAAACACGCTCGCGGGCTTGTGTCGAGGCCAGCATGTAGTCGTCGTAGTTGCCCGGGTAGATGCGCAGCTCGCGATAATCCAGGTCGGCCATGTGCGTGCACACCTGGTTCAGGAAGTGGCGATCGTGACTGATAATGATCATCGTGCTTTGATAGCCATTGAGCACGTCTTCCAGCCAACGTATGGTGTTGATATCCAGGTTGTTGGTGGGCTCATCCAGCAGCAGTACGTCGGGATTCGAAAACAGCGCCTGGGCAAGCAGCACACGCAACTTCCAGCCCGGGGCGATCTCGCGCATGGGCTGGTTATGCTGTTCGACCGGAATCTCGAGGCCCAACAGCAGCTCGCCGGCCCGGGCTTCGGCGGTATAGCCGTCGTATTCCGAGAACTTCGCCTCGAGATTCGCGGCGTGCATGTAGTCGTCTTCAGTGGCGTCGGGATTTGCATAGATGGCGTCCCGTTCGGACATCACCTGCCACATTTCCTCGTGACCCATCATCACCACATCCAGCACGCGGATGTCTTCAAATGCGAACTGATCCTGGCGCAGCTTGCCCAGGCGCACGCCGGGCTCCAGCGACACGTTGCCGGCCGTCGATTCGAGGTCGCCTCCAATGATCTTCATGAAGGTGGACTTGCCCGAACCGTTGGCGCCAATCAAGCCGTAGCGATTGCCCTCCCCGAATTTGACGCTGACGTTTTCGAATAAGGGCTTGGGGCCGAACTGGATAGTTAGATTTGCAGTGGAGATCACTTAGAGATATCACGTAAAAAAGTCAATACAACCCGTTAGTTTAACAAGTTGCGCTTAGGAATGCTCTTCGAGCAGCAAATGAGCCATGCCGTCTTCCGTCGCAATTCCGACTTGCTTGCCGATGGGCAAGGTGGCCTTGACCCGGGTGTGGCCATAAGGCAGGCCGGTTACCACCGGCACTTTCACCGTCGTACGCAGCCATGCAATGACAGAAGGAAGGTCGAAACCGTTGTCATGCGCCGCAAGGCGGTAATCGGTAAAGCGGCCGAGCACGATGGCTTTCTGGCGTGTGAGGATCCCGGCGTGCCACAACTGCGTAAGCATGCGTTCGATACGGAAGGGATGTTCGGCAATATCTTCCAGGAACAGGATGCCGCCATCGATGTCAGGCATGTAGGAGGTGCCGACCAGTGATGCGACCATGGCAAGATTGCCTCCCCATAAGATACCGCGCTCGTCGACCGCATCAGAATCGGGGGACTCGAAGCTCAATACCTCGAGTTCGCGGCGCATGCTCTCGGCGAACAGGGCGGCGGTGAGGTCGTCCATTTTCTTGGCGCCGAAGTCGTAGACGGCGGTCGGGCCCGCGAAACTGCTTGCACCGGTCTTGGCCAGCAAAGCCAGGCTGAACACGGTGAAATCGCTTTGACCTATGAATATTTTCCCGCTGTCGGCCACGGCGGCCCAATCGATGGCGGGCAACAGGCGGCTAAGGCCATAGCCGCCCCGGGTCGCCATGACAATAGGATGCTTCTGCTTCAGGGCTCGGGCAATGCCGGCCAGGCGTTGCTTGTCGGTGCCGGCAAAGCGTTCATGCACGGCAAGTGCGCTACGGTCGACGGCCGTCTTGAAACCAAGTTCACCCAGTCGTTGGCGTGCAAGCTCGATAGACAGTGGATCCGACACCGCCCCGGAGGGGGAAATCAGGTAAATGCCCGCAGGCGACGGATGTTCGTGATGGTGGTGTTCATGATCGTCATGGGTATGCTCATGAGCATGGTCGTGCGCCGCGTGCGTCATTGTTGATCTCGTCTTGAAGCGAAAAGGTGTAAAAAGCAGAACATAGTAATCCATGCACTGCGGCCGGTTTCATGGCCAGGCTATGGCGCGGGCTTGCGTCGCCGTTCACGAAAAAACTGCCGCAGCAGATCGCCACATTCGGTGGCCAGCAAACCCCCGGCTACCGACGTCTGGTGATTGAGCTGCGGGTAAGCGTGCACGCACAATACACTGCCGCAGGCGCCGGTCTTGGGATCGGTGGCGGCATACACCACCCTGCTGATCCTTGCGTGCAACATGGCGCCCATGCACATCGCGCAGGGTTCCAGCGTAACAAACACACTGGCGCCGGGCAGCCTATAGTTGCCCACGGCCGCGGCGGCTTGGCGCAGCGCCACGATCTCCGCGTGGCCGGTGGGGTCGTGATCGGTGATCGTGCGATTAAAGCCCCGACCTATGATCTGCCCCTGCGAGTCCAGCACCACTGCGCCCACAGGCACTTCTCCGGCCGCATAGGCCAGGCCCGCCTGCTGCATGGCCGCCTGCATGGCTATTTCATCGTCGGCACTGAATGCGGGCTGAAGCATGCCTGTTTCAACCACGATAGATCCGGTTGTTCAAGGCAATGCGGCCGGCCAGGCTTTCCACCGCCTCTTCGAGCCATTGGTAAAGCTCCGCTTGCTCATCGTAGCGGGCCTGGTTCAGGTTGGACACCCGCCCTTCCTGGATGAATCCCCAGGCACGGCTGCGTTTGTCGCGATGTTTCGGGTCCCAAACGCCAAACGCAACGCCGCCTGAACGCCGGATCAAGGAAAAACATGGGATGTCTGTATATCCGTCGCCGACGAATATCATCTGCTCAAAGGGAACACGCAGTTTGTCGGGTGCTACTTTTTTGTTGACTTCAAAAGGCTTGTTGCGTGACGCCGTACCGATAATTCCTTTCTGGATATGAAACAGATAGCGCGTTTTATCGGTAAAGCTGACGACCCGGCGCGGGAAGTGTATGCCGCCGTCGGCGTCGTAGATAAACTCGGAAGCCCATATGTCGGTAAATTCGTCGGCAATGGAGGTGTGGCGGACCACATCGCCGACGCCGCTCGAGATCAGATAGAACTCCAGCTGGACTTGCGGATGCTGCTCTTTCACCATGGCCCTGAGCCGTCCGAACAGGGATTCGACACCGGCATGCAAAGGCAACCGCCTGCCCCAGTCCGCCAGCCTGTCCCGATCGATCACGCCGTGAGTGCCGCTTTTGGAGAGTTCAATCATCTGGTACAAGTAGGCCGGCACGGGATCCCAGTCGTGCTCGAATAGCAAGGGGTCGACCTGGTCTTTCCAGAAACGTTGAACGTCGACGCCGATATCGGTCAGAAAACCGGACGTGCTGTCGGGGGCCAGGGTATCGTCAAAGTCGAAGATCAAGGCAATAACGTCGGACATACAGGGATCTCGTGGTTCTTAATGTTGCAAGACAGACATTATGCCGATAAAGCGGTGAGGACGACGAATACGGTTCGGGACGGCGGCTCAGTCGGCATCGTGCCGGATCGTGCGTTTCAGGCGGCGCAATACCCGGGGCAGCATCTGCGGAAGATCTTCCGCGATCAGCCCCGGACCGAAACGTGTCGCGGCCTCGCCGTGCAGCCATACGGCCGCTGCGGCGGCGCTGAAGACGTCCATCCCTTGTGCCATCAGGCCCGCGATGAAGCCCGTAAGAACGTCGCCGGTTCCACCTGTAGCCAAGTCGGGAGGAGCATTGGAATTGATGATTGCCCGTCCGTCAGGTGCGGCAATGATGGTGTCTGCACCCTTCAATACCAGCACAGCGCCGCTATGCCTGGCGGCCTGGCGCGCACGCTCAAGCTTGTTTTCCGTGGCACTGAACAGACGACCGAACTCCCCTTCGTGGGGTGTGAGTACGCACGGCCCCTTGATGGCATCGAATAGCGACTGGGGATCGGCAGCGAATACGCTGATGGCGTCGGCATCGAGAACCGTCGCTCGTTTGTGCGCAAGCACGGCCAGCACATAATCGCGCGTGCTGTCGGATACGCCGGCCCCAGGGCCTACGACGACGGCATTTTTCCGGTCATCGCCAAGGACCTGATCGAGCATGCCGGCACCGTCGACGCGCTGCACCATGATGCTGGTCAGTGTCGCGGCATATACGGCCCAGGCGGAACCGGGCGATGCCACAGTGACCAGTCCGGCTCCGATCCGGGCGCTGGCCAGCGCCGATAACCTTGCCGCACCGGTCATGGTCGCTCCGCCTACCACCAGCACATGGCCACGCTGGTACTTATGCCCATCGGCACGGGGCCATGGGTAATCGTTCATCCACAATGCCGGGGAATTCTCGAATACGACTGGCTCGATGCTGGAGAGCACCGCGTCGGGAATCCCGATATCGGCAAGAATGACCTCGCCACAAAGAAGCTTGCCTGGCATCAGCAGGTGCCCGGGTTTCTTGCGGAAGAAGGTAACGGTGATGTCGGCCATTGCGGCAACGCCGCGCAGCTGACCGCTGGCCCCGTCCAGGCCGCTGGGGACGTCGACGGCACAGACGGGAATGCCGCGCGATGCGATTGTTTCGAGTAGTTGGGCCGACATGCCCGAGACAGGCCGGGATAAGCCAGCCCCGAACAGCGCGTCGATGACCAGTGCGGTGCCGTCGAGCAGACCGATGGATAGCGGAGAGACTTCTTCGGCCCATAAGGTCGCCTGCCGTGCCGCGTCGCCGGACAGCTGTTCCATAGTGCCCAGCAACGCCACGCGCACCCGCCAACCGGCATCGCGCAGATGGCGGGCCGCGACGAATCCGTCGCCGCCGTTATTGCCGGGACCCGCCAGAACGAGCACCGGTCTTTGACTCCAGCGCGCAGCGACTGCGTTGGCCACCGCTGAGCCGGCGGCTTCCATGAGCGCCATGCCGCTGACGCCCGAGGCGATGGCGGCGTTGTCCGCGGCCGTCATCTGCGCCGGGGTAAGCAGTGCTTTTTTGCAGTCGAACATGGATGGCATACCAGCCCGGTTATCAAGTCGATCAGGGTTTCCGATTATGGTATTGTGCCTTAGTGCGCTATTTGGCTAGTTCAAATATTCAACTTCGGCGCCTGGACTCGCCATACTGCGTTGCAAATCCTCGCGATAGCAAAAGCTATCGCTACGGTTTGCGCCTTGCCTGGCAAGCCCATGCATCCGAATTTAAATGCACGAACTAACCAAACAGCACACTTGTCGAATTCGGAATTCATTATGTCACCCGTTATTTCGGTATCCAATCTGGACAAGACCTACGCTTCCGGTTTCCAGGCGCTCAAGAATATCAATCTGGACATACGTCGTGGTGAAATCTTTGCGCTGCTGGGGCCCAATGGCGCCGGCAAGACCACGCTTATCAGCATTATTTGCGGACTGGTGAACCCTACATCTGGCACGGTATTGGCCGACGGCCACGACATCGTGCGCGACTATCGCCTGGCACGCTCGAAAATCGGCCTGGTGCCGCAAGAACTGACCACCGATGCGTTCGAGTCGGTCTGGGACACCGTGAGCTTCAGCCGCGGCTTGTTCGGCAAGCCACCCAATCCAGAACACATACAGAAGATCCTGCGCGCCCTGTCGCTGTGGAACAAGAAAGACAACAAACTCATTACGCTTTCAGGCGGCATGAAGCGCCGCGTGCTGATTGCCAAGGCGCTGTCGCACGAGCCCCAGATCCTGTTTCTGGACGAGCCGACGGCTGGCGTCGATGTGTCGCTTCGGCAAGAAATGTGGCAGGTGGTGCGGTCGTTGCGCGACACGGGCGTTACCGTCATCCTGACTACCCACTACATAGAAGAAGCCGAGGAGATGGCCGATCGGGTCGGCGTCATCAACAATGGCGAGATCATACTGGTCGAAGACAAGACCGAACTGATGCACAAGCTGGGCAAAAAGTTGCTGACCCTGCACCTGCCCCAGCCGCTGTATGCCATGCCTGAATCGCTAGTCGCTTACCAGTTGGACCTGTCCGCCGATGGCACCAGCCTGACCTATACCTATGACAGCCAGCACCAGCACAACGATATCATCGCGCTCTTCCAGGATCTCAGCAGTGCCGGCATACGATTCAAGGATCTGGAAACGAAACAGACGTCTCTTGAAGAAATCTTTGTGAAATTGGTTCGAAATCCATGAACATCCATGCCATCCGCGCGATCTACGTATTCGAAATGGCCAGGACCTGGCGCACGCTGCTTCAAAGCATTGTCGCGCCCGTCATTTCCACATCCTTGTATTTTGTCGTATTCGGCGCTGCCATCGGACACCGCATCACAGAAGTGGACGGCATCAGCTACGGTGCATTCATCGTGCCCGGCCTGATCATGCTGTCGCTGCTGACTCAAAGTATATCCAACGCATCATTCGGCATTTATTTTCCGAAGTACTCCGGCACCATCTATGAGATCCTGTCGGCGCCGGTTTCTTACGCGGAGATTACGCTGGCCTATGTCGGGGCGGCGGCGACCAAGTCGATCATCCTCGCCGCCATCATCCTGGCCACCGCGGGCTTTTTCGTGCCGCTGCAAATAGACCATCCCTTCTGGATGCTGCTGTTCCTGGTGTTGACGGCGATTACATTCAGCCTGTTCGGCTTCATTATCGGCATCTGGGCCGACGGCTTCGAAAAGCTGCAGTTGGTGCCTTTATTGATCGTGACCCCGCTGACGTTTCTGGGCGGCAGCTTTTATTCCATCAATATGCTGCCGCCCTTCTGGCAAACCGTGACGCTGTTCAATCCCGTGGTGTACCTGATCAGCGGCTTCCGATGGAGCTTCTATAGCATTGCCGACGTGAATGTCCTGGTAAGCCTGGGCATGACCGTATTCTTCCTGGCCGTTTGCCTGGCCGTCGTCTACTGGATATTCAAGTCGGGGTATCGGCTCAAGAACTGACCGCCGTAGCGTGGCGGCCTGGTCGGTTCGCCCCTCGCGTCAATCGCGGAAGTTTTCGAATTGCAGCGGCAACTCGACGTCGGTCTTCTTGAGCAAGGCAATCGCCGTCTGTAGATCGTCGCGTTTCTTTCCGCTGATACGCAGTTTCTCGCCATTGATCTGGGCTTCGACTTTCAGCTTGTCCGCCTTGAGAGCGGCAATCAGCTTCTTGGATATGGCCTGTTCGATACCTTGCTTGATCGTGACCTTCTGACGCGCACCGCCCAGGTTTTCCAGGGGCGGCGCGACATCCAGGCAACGCACGTCGATACCGCGCGCCGACAAGCGCCCACGCAAAATATCGAGCATTTGATTCAGTTGGAAGACGCTGGAGGCCGACTGGGTAACCACGAAGCCATCAAGCTCGAACTTGGCATCACTGCCCTTGAAGTCAAAACGGGTGGCCAGTTCACGGCTGGCCTGGTCGACAGCGTTGCTGAGTTCATGCTTGTCGACTTCGGAGACGACATCAAATGTAGGCATACCTTGAGTTCCGTGAAATAGAAAAAATGAGAGTCTAGCGCATGGCATAACCATGCGCCGCGATTCAACTTTTGGCGGGGTCGAGCAATTCCGCCTGCTTGCGCAGCTCGAATTTCTGTATCTTGCCCGTCGATGTCTTGGGGAGCTCGCAGAATACGACCGCGCGCGGCACTTTAAAGCCGGCAAGATGCTTCTTGCAGTGTTCGATAATGGCGTCGGCGCTTGCCTCGGCGCCTTCCTTCAGTTCGACGAAGGCGCAAGGCGTTTCGCCCCAGCGCGTGTCGGAACGCGCCACCACCGCTGCGGCAAGGATATCGGGATGCCGATAAAGCACGTCTTCGACCTCGATGGACGATATGTTCTCGCCCCCCGAAATAATGATGTCCTTGCTGCGATCCTTGATTTTCACATAGCCGTCCGGGTCCATGACAGCCAGATCGCCACTATGGAACCAGCCTCCGGACAACGCTTCTTGCGTAGCCTTGGGGTTCTTCAGGTAGCCTTTCATGGCAATATTGCCGCGGAACATGATCTCGCCCATGGTTTCGCCGTCAGCCGGTACTGGCTGCATGGTTTGAGGGTCCATGACGGTAATGCCGCGTTCCAGGTGGTAATTGATCCCTTGGCGCGCATTCAGGCGCGCGCGTTCGCCTATGTCAAGGTCGTTCCATTCATCGTGCTTGGCACACACGGTGGCCGGCCCGTAGGTTTCGGTCAGGCCATAGACATGCAGCAGGTCGAAACCAAGGCGCTCCATGCCTTCGATCATGGACGCAGGCGGCGCCGCCCCGGCGACCATGGCTTTCACCCCTTGCGGCACTCCCTCTTTCAGGGCGCCGGGTGCGTTGACCAGCAAGCTGTGCACAATGGGCGCACCACAATAATGTGTTACGCCATGCTCGCGGATCGCATCGAATATGGCTTTGGCCTCGACCTTGCGCAGGCATACGTTGACGCCGGCGCGCGCGGCAATGGCCCAGGGGAAGCACCAGCCGTTGCAATGAAACATGGGCAGCGTCCAGAGATAGACGGCATGCTTTGGCATATCCCACTCGAGGATGTTCGAAATGGCGGCGGTGGCGGCACCGCGGTGGTGATACACCACGCCTTTGGGATTGCCGGTGGTACCGCTGGTGTAGTTAAGGGCGATGGCGTCCCACTCGTTCTCGGGTAGCTGCCACGCATAGTGGGGGTCGCCGTCGGCAATAAACGCTTCGTAGTCAATACTTCCTATCGCCTTCGCATCGCCGGTGTACAAGGCATCGCTTACATCAATGACTTGTATGGGCGAGGTGGAACTGCGCATGGCCAGGGCCTTGGCCATGACCGGAGAAAATTCGGTATCGACGATGACTGTCCGGGCTTCGCCGTGATCGAGCATGAACGCGACCGTTTGAGGATCGAGCCGTGTATTGATGGCGTTAAGCACCGCGCCGGCCATGGGTACGCCGAAATGGGCCTCGACCATGGCAGGGGTATTGGGCAGCATGACGGCGACCGTGTCGCCTTTTGCCACACCGCTTTTCTGCAGTGCGCTGGCCAGCTGACGGCAACGGTCGTAAAGCTGGGACCAGGTGCGCCGCAGGGTATCGGGACCCGTACCATGCACGATCGCAAGGCGCTGCGGGTAGACGCTGGCCGAGCGCTCGATAAATGACAAGGGCGAAATCGAGGCGTAATTCGCCGGTGTTTGTGGCAAATCCTGGTCAAAAATGCTAGGCATCCTGGTCTCCATTAATTATTCTGCGTGTACTGCATTATCAGGATAATACTATCTGAAGCGACTGTCGGGGCGGGTCTCAGGACAGTGCCAAAAGACTTAGCAGCAAGGGCAGCAATATTGCCGTCGCTATTCCGTTCAACCCCATGCCGAGTGCGGCAAATGCACCCGCCGTGTCACTCGTCTGGAACGCGCGTGCCGTGCCGATTGCGTGAGCGCCCAGGCCCAGCGCGAATCCGCCGGCCTCGGGGTCGTCCATACGCAAAAGCTTTAGCAGCCAGCCCGCCATGATGGCGCCGGCGACTCCGGTGATGGCCACGGCCACCGTCGTCAGGGAGGGAGATCCGCCGCTTAGCGCGGCCACTTCCATGGCAATAGGCATGGTCGCCGACTTGGGGGCCAGCGATAGCTGCGTTTGCATCGACGCACCCAGAAGCCGTGCAATGGCTATCGCCGAAAGGATGGCGGTTGCCGATCCAACCAGCAAGGCGACCAGTATGGGTCCCCATAGGCGCTTCAGCCTTGGAAGCTGCGCATAGAGCGGCACAGCCAACGCTACCGTCGCGGGGCCGATCAGGAATGGAAGAAAACTGGTGTGTTCCGCATACAGGGAATACGGCGTATCTGTTGCGGTGAGCACCAGGACAATGAAAACCACGCTGGTCAGGACTGGCAGCAGCAAAGGATTTCCGCCACTTCGCTGATGGATCGAGGCTGCCGCCAGATAGGCGAGCAAGGTCAGCGTCAACCAGAAAAGCGTGGAATCGAGCAGCAAAACCTGTAGCGCCTGCAATGCGTCGATCATGGTCCAGGCGCCCGTGCCCGCTTGAGCATCCAGCGAAAGCTCAATGCCGTGGCTACGATAGTAAGCGCGACACCGACTATGCACGCCAACAGGAACGGTATCCATTCACCTGCAAGCGGCTCGAAATGCAGCATGATTCCGGCTACGAGGGGAATGAACAGCAACATCAAATGTTTCAGCACGTGATGACAGGTGTCGCGCAGGCCCGCCGGCACGCGTCCGAGAAAAATCAGCGCGGCGAGCATCAGCAGCATTCCCGCCAAGGGCCCCGGTAAAGGCAAGCCGGTCAGGCGAACTGCGGCTTCGCCAAGGAGTTGCATGATGAACAACACAGCGACGGCGGACAGAACTGGCATGGTGATGTCATTCGCTGGCTATATGAGCTAGCCAGCGAATCCGCCTCCGTCCAGATACTCCTGCTCCGGCGCGGTCGTGATGCGTCCGAGCAAACGGTTGCGGTGCGGAAACCGGCCAAACTGCGCGATGATGCGATGGTGTTCTTCGGCAAATGCACGTGTCGACGGGTCCATGTCGACCTGAAGCGCCAGCGAGCGCTCCTGGTCGGCCAGGGATTCCGAGTGTTCGAAAGGCAGATAGCAGAAGACACGCAACGCGGGTTCGATATCCTGGTCAAAACCCGAACCGACCATGGCGGTTGCAAAATAACGCGCCAGCTCATCGGTGGCGAACATGTGAGCCGTGTCTCGAAACGCGTTTCTGGGAAACTGATCCAGCAGGATCAGCAGCGCCAGGCCGCCGTCTCCATTGCGCTGCCAGTCGTCAAGCTCGCGCCGGGCCGCCGCCAGGTGCAATTCCATGAAACGATTACGGAATTCCACATCGAAGGCGGTGTCTTTCTTGAACCACCGCGACGGCCCTGCGGCCCGCCAAAACGCAAGGACGTCATCCGGGGATATGCGGTGATCGCTGTCTTTTAGGGTCATGATGTGCTTTATTTAATCAGCCGCGTCCGACAAAGGGCATATTCGTCGCCATGATGGTTATGTTTTGTACATTGGCGTCCAGCGGCAACTGCGCCATATGCGCCACCACGCGGGCGACATGCCCGACATCCATGCGAGGTTCGGCCCGCGTACTGCCATCGGCCTGCAATACGCCTGCTGCCATGCGATCTGTCATCTCGGTAGCGGCGTTGCCAATGTCGATCTGCCCACAGGCGATATGATAAGGGCGGCAGTCCAGCGAAATCGATTTGGTCAGGCCTGAAACCGCATGCTTGGTGGCTGTATACGCGATCGAGTACGGCCGCGGAGCGTGAGAAGAAATTGAACCGTTATTGATGATGCGCCCGCCCTGCGGCTGCTGTTTCTTCATCAGGCGTATGGCCGATTGCGCACACAGGAACATGCCGGTCAGATTGACGTCAACCACGGCGCGCCAGGTTTCGACCGGCAGATCTTCAATGGGCACGGCGGGAGCGCCGCGCCCGGCATTATTGAACAGGAGATCAAGCCGGCCATAGTCGCTTTCTATACGCGCGAACAGGGCATGTACGGATTGTTCATCAGTAACGTCGGTGGGAATCGATACAGCACGCGCAGCATTTTCTGCAGCCAGCTCGCGTGTCTGCTCCAGCGCATCGTCGCGCCGACCCGCCAGTATGACTTGATAGCCATTAGCGAGAAGCTCCAGCGCCACGGCGCGACCGATACCGCTACCCGCCCCTGTTACCAACGCTATACCTGGTGTCTTGTCCATTATTATTGCTCCCTTGAGTATCAAACCGGTAGTCTGCAATCATACACGCGAGAATGCTGGATCACGACGCTGCACCGCGCCGCCTCACCCTCCATCCTTGCCGCATTGCCGCAGCCGCAAAAAGAATGGCAGCAACGCCGAACCACTGCAACCACTGCAGGCGATGGCCAAAGGCGACCCAATCAACCAGAATTGCAACGACGGGATAGATAAAGGACAAAGCGCCCGTAAGCGCGGTGGGCAATTTTTGGATGGCGCCATAAAGCAATACATACATCAACCCGGTGTGTACGATGCCCATCGACAGCAGCGTGATCCAGGCCATCGCTGTCTGACCGGGAAGCGCGGAAACCTCGGCAAACGGCGCGAGCATCAGGATGCCCGTACATACCTGGATCAAGGCAATCAAATGTGGAGGCGTACCCGTCAGCCGCTTGACCAGCAAGGCCGCGATGGCGTACAGGAAAGCTGCCCCCAAGGCCAGTGAAATTCCCAGCAAGTAAGCGTGTCCGCCGCTGCCAGCGGAGCCATGCGATTGCGTGATGGCCAGCATGCCAATGAAAGCCAGGCTCAGCCACATCATTTTGTCCAAGGTAATGCGCTCACCCAGGAACATGGCGCCCAAGGCGACGAGCATGAAAGGCTGTGTGTTGTAGACCGCCGTGGCAATTCCAATAGAGGCCCCGGAATAGGCGGCAAACAACAGAACCCAATTTCCGACGATAGCCGCGCCGCTCACGACGGCAAGGCCAAAGACCGGCCAGCTCAGCAGACCTGGACGAAGGAATCCCATTAATCCGCAAATCAACAGCAAAGTAAGGGCGCCAAACAGGCAGCGCCAGAATACGACGTCGAGCACCGGCTGCCCCGACATCAATACAAACCAGCCGATGGTGCCGGATATCACCATTGCGGCGGCCATCTCCAAAGAGCCGCGTTTCACTTGATTTTCCATCACCAAACTCCTTTATTCAGACATGCAAAGTTTGACGCTTTCCAAGCGCTTCATCCATGGATAAAATTAAGTGAAACAGGCAATCTGCCTTTTTATCGCGCAGCAATATTGACATCTTTCCTATTAAATAAAATGCATGACGAAATCGACCGTGTCATCATAGCTGCACTTATGGAAGACTCCCGGCTCTCGCTCAAGGCGCTGGCGCGCGTCAGCGGACTATCGTCGCCCAGCGTGGCCGAACGTCTGCGGCGCCTGGAAGAACGCGGTGTCCTGACCGGCTACACGGTATTGGTCGATCCGAAGGCCTTCGGTTATCTTCTACAGGCCATCGTCCGGATACGGCCTCTTCCCGGCCAGTTACACACGGTCGAGCGCCAAATACAGGCCATTCCGCAATTCACCGAATGCGACAAGGTGACGGGCGAAGATTGTTTCATTGCACGCCTGAATGTGCGCTCCATGGAGCAATTGGATGCGATCCTCGACAAGCTTGCCAACCTGGCGGAAACCAACACCGCCATCGTCAAGACAACACCGGTCAAGCGCCGCTTGCCGCCACTCACCGAGAATAGACAGCAATGATCACCGACTTCATTGCCGAACATGGTTACCTGGCGGTGTTCATCGGTTCGGTGCTGGAAGGCGAGACGGTACTGGTGCTGGCCGGCTTTGCCGCCCACCAAAACTATTTGTCTTTCCTCCCCATTGTCGTCTGCGGACTATGCGGTGGATGGCTCGGAGACATGTTCTTCTTCTTGCTTGGCCGGCGGCACGGCGCCGCCATACTGAACCGCCATCCCGAGTGGAGTCCTCGTGTTCATAAGGTGAATGACTGGCTGGTCCGCTACCAGGCCGGCGTCATCGTCGGCGTTCGTTTCATGTACGGCTTGCGCGTGGCAGGCCCCATTGCAATTGGCATGAGCGATATCCCTGCCTGGCGTTTCATCATGTTCAACCTGATTGGCTCCACGGTATGGGCGTGCCTGTTCACGGCGGCGGGCTACCTGTTCGGCCATACGCTGGAGTGGCTGTTTGCGGATATCAAACGCTACGAAGAGGCCGCGCTGCTATGGATTCTTGCCGCCGCGGCGGTATTGGTCTTGTTCCGGCACATACGCAAACGCTCAACCCGCCCTTCCTAGCCGCGACGAAGGCCTTGGGCACTGGTTTCCGCAAGGGCAAGCTCGGCAGCCGCGCGGGCGTGAATGGCTGTGGTATCGAACAACGGCACCCCCGCATCGCCCTGCGCGACCAAAAGCGAAATTTCAGTACAACCCAGGATAATCGCTTGGGCGCCCTGTTCGATCAGCGCAGCGATGATACGCCGGTACTCGTTTCGCGACTCGGGGCGCACCGACCCCAGGCATAGCTCTTCATAAATGATGCGATGTACGGTTTCGCGATCAGCGGCGGGCGGTATCAGCACATCCAGTCCATGACGATCACGCAGTCTGTCTTTATAGAAGTCTTGCTCCATGGTGAAGCGGGTGCCGAGCAATCCTATTCTGGACAAGCCGGCCGACTTTATCCTTTCGGCGGTAGGATCGGCGATATGCAGTAGCGGGATATTCACCGAGTCCTGGATGTCGGCAGCCACCTTGTGCATGGTGTTGGTGCACAAAACCAGGAAGTCGGCCCCTGCCACTTCAAGGGAACGAGCCACCGCCGACAGCGCCTGACTGGCAGCGGCCCAGTCACCGGCATGCTGGAACCGTTCAATCTCGTGAAAGTCGACACTGTAAAGAATGATGCGCGCGGAATGCAGTCCTTCGAGCCGCTCCTTGACGACCATGTTGATTACACGATAGTAGGGAACCGTCGACTCCCAGCTCATCCCGCCGATCAGCCCTATGGTTTGCACGACATGCGCTCCTTCATGTGTTGAGTAAGTAGTAGAACCCATTACACATTATGACCGGCCTCACTATAATGCGCGGTTAATTGAATATAGACACGTCATAACAAAAGGAGATCTCGTGCAATTCAACCGTTACTTTCCCGCTGCCGCGCTCGGCGTTGCAATCGCTTCATTCGGCAGCGCCGCTCATGCCGGCAAGACGCTGGACAGCGTGAAAGAAAAAGACCAGCTCGTGTGCGGTGTCAACACCTCTGCGCCAGGTTTTTCCGGCGCCGACAGCAAGGGCCAGTGGCATGGCCTGGACGTGGATCTCTGCCGGGCCGTCGCTGCAGCCGTACTGGGCGATGCCAACAAGGTGAAATATGTGCCTTTGAATCCCCCGCAACGCTTCACCGCGCTGCAGTCCGGCGAAATCGATGTGCTGTCGCGCAACACCACGTGGTCCCTGACGCGCGACGTATCGTTGGGGGTCGTCTTTACCGGCATCAACTATTACGACGGGCAAGGTTTCATGGTGCCCAAGAAATTCAATATTGCCGGCGCCAAACAGCTTAAGGATGCCGAGATCTGCCTGCAGGCCGGCACTACCAGCGAAAAGAACGTGGCCGACTATTTCGCCGCCCACGGCATTCCATATAAATCCGTCGTATTCGATTCTCCCGAAGCAGCCCATACTGCCTTCTTCGGCGGCCGATGCCAGGTCATCTCCACCGACATGTCCGAACTTGCAGGCATCCGCACGCAAAGCACCAAGGCGGATGACTACGCCATCTTGCCGGACGTGATCTCCAAAGAGCCTCTCGGCCCTGCCGTGCGCCGCGGCGACGACGAATGGTTCTCCATCGTCAAGTGGTCGCTCTTCGCAATGCAGAACGCCGAAGAGTTCGGCGTGACGCAGGCCAACGTCGACAAGATCAAGGCAGAAAGCAAAGACCCCAATATCCAGCGTCTGCTGGGCACCAGCGAAGACATGGGCAAGCTGCTCGGCCTGGATAAAGAATGGGCCTACCGTATCGTCAAGCAGGTCGGCAACTACGGCGAAAGCTTCGACCGCAACATGGGCGAGAAGTCACCCTTGAAACTTCCGCGGGGCGTCAACAACCTGTGGAACAATGGCGGCCTGATGTACGCTCCGCCTGTACGCTAAATCGTTTTAGAAGTCGCCCAGAAGGAACAGGCCCTCCTGTTCCTTCTGCGTTTGGAGCCTTAATGCCCCCGAAGAAAACCAGGCTGAAACCGAAATTCTCATTGTCGTGGTCGACGGAAAGTGGACGTGGATTCTACTATCAAGTCATCGCCGTGCTGATCCTGGCCTTGGTCGCCTGGTACTTGTGGTCGAACACCAGTAGAAACCTGACAATGATGCAAATACGCACGGGTTTCGGCTTCCTGTCGCAATCCGCGGGCTTTGATATTGGCGAAAGCCTGTTCGCCTTTGCCCCAAGCGACTCTTATTTGCGTGCGTTTGCCGTCGGCCTGGGCAATACCTTGCGCGTTTCCGTTGCCGGTATCATTCTCGCCACCATCCTGGGCACCCTCGTCGGTATCGGCCGCCTGTCCAAGAATTTCCTGCTGCGCAAGCTATGCGATGGTTATGTCGAGACCATGCGCAACATACCTTTACTCATACAGCTGCTCGCGTGGTACCTGGTGATTACGCAGCTTTTGCCGTCCTCGCACGAGGCGATCCAGCCCCTGCCGCATGTCTACCTGAGCAAAAGCGGCCTGCAACTTCCGGTACCGGTCTGGTCCCTGGGCTGGTACCTGTCTATTGCCGGACTGATCGCCGGACCTGTCTGCGCCTGGCTTTTATATAAAGCGGCACGGCGCAGGCAGAACCTTACTGGTGCGGCGCCACGCGTACTTTATCCGGCCCTGATCATAATCGCCGCCCTGCCTGTGGCGGGCTGGCTGCTCGGTGGAGCGCCGACCGGCTTCGACATACCCGAAGCAACCGTCTTCAGTATCAGCGGCGGTGCCGCCCTAACCCCGGAATTCCTGGCTTTGTTGATGGGACTCACCATTTCGACGGCCAGCTATATTGCTGAAATTGTCCGCGCGGGCATCCAGGCTGTCGCCCACGGGCAGGCCGAGGCTTGCTCGTCGCTGGGCTTGAGCCGCGCACAGGCCCTAAGATTGGTCATACTGCCCCAGGCCATGCGGGTTATAGTCCCGCCCCTTACCAGCCAATACCTGAACCTGACCAAGAACTCGTCGCTGGCCGTTACGGTGGGATACCCGGACATCGTCTCCATTGCCAACACCTCATTGAACCAGAACGGACAAGCGCTTGAGTGCATCTCGGTGATCATGCTGGTTTATCTCACCATCAGCCTGATAATCGCCGCGTTCATGAACTGGTATAACCGGCACATGGCACTGGTAGAACGATAAGGTAAATGATGTCCGCAAATCAATTGCTGGAGCCTGGCGCTCCCCTTGCTGCTCCAGTCCAGGCCGCCACCGCCACCGCCACCCAGTGGCTGCGTGCCAATCTGTTTGCCGGCTGGAAGAACAGCCTCGTAACCCTGGCCATACTAGCGCTGGCTGTCTGGCTGCTGCCCAAGCTTTACCGCTGGGGAATTTCCGACGCCGTCTTTGTGCCCGACTTCCTCGCGTGCCGCAATCTGGATCACCAGGCCGCCTGCTGGGGAGTCATTGCCGAAAAATTCAGACTCATTTTCTTTGGCCGCTATCCCCACGCGGAGCAATGGCGCCCGCTGGTGGGAACCGCCATCATGATGGCCACCCTTGTCGCCAGCTGCTGGCGCATATTCTGGCGAAAATGGCTGGTATTGCTGTGGGTCGTCGTGTTGACGGTATTCCTGCTCATCATGCGCGGCGGTGTATTCGGCCTGTCCTACGTTGAGACCAACCTGTGGGGCGGATTTCCGCTATCGCTGCTGCTGACCGTGGTCGGCCTGTTTCTCGCGTTGCCGCTGGCCGTACTGATCGCCCTGGGTCGCCGCTCGAAGCTGAAGGCGATACGCAGCTTCTGTGTCTTCTATGTAGAGATCGTACGCGGCGTACCGCTCATTACCGTCCTGTTTACCGCCTCGTTCCTGTTTCCGCTTTTCCTTCCTCCGGGAATGAATATCGACGTTTTGCTGCGCGTACAGATAGGCATTATCCTGTTTACCGCTGCCTATCTCGCGGAAACCATCCGGGGAGGCCTGCAGGCGATTCCACGCGGACAGTACGAAGCGGCCGCCGCCATGGGCCTGACCTACTGGCAAACAGTGCGCAAGATCAGCTTGCCGCAAGCCCTGCGCATCGTCGTGGCGCCCTTGGTCAACACATTCATCAGCACCTTCATGGACACCTCGCTCGTCACCATCGTGAGCCTTTATGATCTTACGGGCGCGCTGCGCCTGGCTTTGGGCGATCCCAACTGGAAAGCGTTTTTCGTGGAAGGCTATCTGTTCATCGCGTTCGTGTATTTCGTCTGCTGCTATGGCATGTCGCGGTATAGCCGCTGGGTGGAAAGGCACTTGACGGCGGGAATGCACCGTTGACGGCACGTATTACGGGAGCACCAAGGAGACAGCACGGGCATGAAGAAAGGTAGCGTCGCATGCGCGGTTCTGACAACAATCCTGGCTTTATCGGGCTGCATGAGCGTGGGCGTGCCAAGCGGCGCACCCCAGCCCCGCGACGAAGCGATGTCTTTCGACCAGCTCGGGCAAACCGACTTCAACCGCACGGTCACTATCGCCATGCGCGACAACCTGGACAGCCTGAGCCGTTTGCTGGAAAAGCTCTACCGAAGGAATCCTGGCGAGTGGCGCAAGACAGGTGCGCGAACCATGCAAGAGGCGGTTCAACGTGGCCGCCAAGCCATCCAGACCGGGCAAGCACCAAGCGACCTGGCCGCGCTGCGCGATACCGAGATCTTGTCGGTGGCGCTGGATCCCGCCTACCAGGGCGATCGGGTAGGCACGATCATCTTCGGCCTATCCGACATGATCATACGCGCACACAATGGCAAGATACGCTTTTATGCGACCGATGTGCTGAACGCACAGCATGTTTACAATGCGGCAAGAAACGTCGAAATAGCGGCCTGGCTGCTGGCAACGCGGCGCGATGCCCTCGGTCGCCCTTTGCTCCTTGCTAATGAAATATCGAATGACATCTCAAACCTCAGCTTCGAGCGCGAATTTGGACAACTGGTGGGCCGTCTCGATCTTGTGGCGAACTTGCTGGACGAGAATCTCCGGCGAGTGGGCATCAACTATGTGCAAGGCCTGCTTTTCTTCAACTTCCTGCCTGTACGCTGAGCCTCTTATTCCAGTGTGAAGCCTATCTTCAGGGACACCTGCCAATGTGCGATTTTTCCATCGCTGACATGGCCGCGTGTCTCGGTAACGGTGAACCACTGAATATTGCGTACGGTTTCGTGCGCCTTGGCAATTGCATTGCTGATGGCGTCTTCGATTCCTACGCTGGACGAGCCCGTCAGTTCGAGTTGCTTATAGACATGGTTGGTCATCGCTACACTCCTTGCTTGGAAAAGGGTACGCGTCCCATGTTATGAGCTTTACCGGCGAACTACAAGTGCTGCATCAGCGATCACGACATGCTGGATCGGCCTTCATGTCACATGTATAAATGGCCTGAAGCGCCGCAGTACCATAATCACGCTCAGGGATACGACAAATACCAGGGACGCCGTAAACGGAATAGACCACCAGGACGACTGGCCCGACCTCAAGAGGCCTGTCATGGCTTCGAAGCGGTCCATCACGAAAATATGGATGCAGTAAACGCCAAGCGTGCAGGCCGATATACGGTTCAATGCCGTTGCGTAGGGACGCAGCTTGCTGCCCAGGCCGTACAAGACATTGAAAATGCAAACCGATGCGGCCATGACCAGCGGTGAAAGGTAATCGTAGAACAAGGCATCAGGTGCATTGACATGCCGTGAGTAAACAAAGGTCGCCACCATCGTCAGCACGCTGAACACGACGAAAAGACCCGCACTCGCCCACCAATACTGGGCCTTGGGAAGCTTGTTCTGGTATATCTCGTACACATAGGCGCCCAGGAACAGGTAGCCCATGAGTCCTATGACCGGAGTTGCCGAAGACAACAACAAAAAATCGCTGTCGAGCCCAAAGCCCGCGCCGACAATGGGCCATCCGGAAACAAGCATCCACAGCAACAAGAATATCCGCTTGTCGGACGACTGCGACGAAGCCCAGACACGGCGCAGCAATGGCACAAACAGATAAATACCCAGTATTGCGTACAGATACCATAAGTGGAACACGACCGGACCACTGGCCACCGCCTTGATCCACTGCGGCCAGTCGCCGTAGCCCCTGCCCTGCCAGGTATTCCATGCCATGTAAAACAGGGACCAGAACAGCAACGGCGGCAATACACGGGCAAATCGCTTGGTGAAGAACGCCGGAAGGTCCTCCTGCTTATTCAATAGCAAAACGCCCGAAATCATCAGGAATACCGGTACGCAGCTGCGCGTCAGGGAGTCGTAGAAGTTGGACGCCCACCATTGATCATCGAAAACACTGAAATTAACCGCGGCCACATGCAGGACGATGACCATGAAACATGCCCCGACCCGCGCTGTATCCATACCCGTACTGAAACTGCTTTTTGTCATCCCTCGATCCTGTTCAATGCAAAGCGGCGCTGCGGAAGCATCCCGCAAATGCCGCGTTCAGTAGTAACATGAACCGGCATTTCGATGTGCCAGTGCCTATGTCCGGGTGTTACGAGGAGGTCCACAGCAGCCATGCGTCAACATTTGTTCGGCACCACGGGCCGCCAGGTTTCCGTCATCGGCCAGGGAACCTGGTACATCGACAGTGCGAAGCGCGATGTCGCGGTTTCCGCAATCAGACGCGGTCTCGATCTCGGCATGCACCACATCGACACAGCGGAAATGTACGGATCCGGTGCGGCGGAACGCGTGGTTGGCGAAGCAATCCGAGGGCGTCGCGACGATGCATTCCTGGTATCCAAAGTGTTGCCCCAGAATGCCTCTCGACGCGGCACGCGTACCGCGTGCGAGAATTCTTTAAAGCGTTTGGGCACTGACCATCTCGATTGCTACCTACTGCATTGGCGGGGTTCATACCCGCTCGAAGAGACCTTCGCGGCATTCGAAAGTCTGCAACAGGAAGGCAAGATCCTGTCCTTCGGCGTCAGTAATTTTGATGTCGATGATCTGGACGAGGCGCTGACCCTGCTTGGCCCGGGACGCCTCGCCTGTAATCAAGTGCTGTACCACCTTCGGGAACGTGCCATCGAACATGCCGTCATTCCCTGGTGCGAAGCGCACGGTCTCGCCGTTGTGGCGTACAGCCCCTTGGGACACAATGCATTTCCCGACATCACAACACCGGCCGGCCTGACACTGGATGCGGTCGCCCAGGCCCACGCTGCTACGCCGCAGCAGATCGCCCTGGCCTTCCTGACCCGAGCGTCATCGGTGTTCGCCATACCCAAGGCCATCCAGCCTTTGCATCTTGAGCAGAACGCAGCCGCCGCAGACATCACGCTTTCCAGCGACGAAATCACACGTCTGGAACTGGCATTTCCCCGTGGCGCACGACCGAGATTCCTGCCTGTCATCTGAACTACCAAGCGATGATTTACCAAGTCCTTGCCAATCTGGTTCTGCTGGCGCATGCCGCATTCATCGCCTTCGTGGTTTTCGGAGGCGTGCTGGCATTGCGGTGGCCACGGATGGCCTTCCTGCATTTGCCTGCACTGGCGTGGGGAGCCTTTGTTATTGCGATGGGCTGGATCTGTCCGCTGACACCATTGGAAAATACACTGCGGAACATGGCGGGCAATGAGGGATACAGCGACGGCTTTATCGAACACTACCTGCTGCTGGCAATATACCCGCCGGGTCTCACACGACACGTGCAGGGCTTACTGGCTGCATCGCTTATCGTCGGCAATCTTGCCGTCTACGTACGCTTGTACGAACGCATAATGCGCAAATAGAAAGGTCCGTGACCGGTCAAGCTGCCGGTCGTGTTGCTCCCATCGAAGACTCCCACAGCGCATCGGCTCTTCACGGCCCAAACCGACGGCAGTGAAGGCATTCCCTCTCGACATACGGCTTACAGCCCAGTGGCTATTTAGCGGAGCTGTGCAATTGGCGTAGGCCGCAAACCCGATTATTTACAGAAAGTGTCCCAGGTAGCATTCCGCTGCAGGAATACACACTTTGAAGCGTTCCCTACGTCTTGTTTCATAGCGACTACTGAGGCGCCTGGAAGTGGTTGTCCAAACTCCTATGGCGGAGAGCAATCGTTCTCTGCCGCGGAAATCAATACAACGCGATATTGCCCGGGGGCAGGCTTCGCTGAATAAGGACTTCACGATGAAACTCACACAGCACGATCTCGAATTTATTCTAAAACAAACCAAGATCGCGGAGGCGAATTCCAAAGCGCATTCGGGCGCTAGCGCAAAGTCGTTGACCGACATATGGGTGGATGCAGACGGCAACACAGAAGATGAAGATGGTAATCCGTATGCCGAGGGCTCGGAGGCCGCAACCGCCGCGATCGGCAGTTCACTGCTGCCCTATGGCTTGCGCACGGTTGACGGCAGCTACAACAATTTTATGCTGGACCGTGAACAATATGGCTCCTCGGGCCAGCCGTTCGAACGGATAACCGACCCTCACTGGGTTGAGGGCAGCGGCTCTCTCCCACCGGGCTACCCCGAAAATCACCAGTACGGCAACCCGGGCGACGTGGTGGACGGCGAACCACGTCTTATTTCGAACCTGATCGTGGATCAGACGCCCGACAACCCGGCAGCAATCATCACCGCGCTCCAGCATGCAGGATACAACGGCGATATTTCGGCCGCCGTTGCCGATGTCCAGGCCCAATACGAACAATACAAAGGATGGACTGAACTGGGCTTGGGCGACGATGCCCTAACCATCCTGAAGGGGGTATTCGATTCCGCCTTGCTGAACGAGTACGGCATCGAAATGGACGGACCCACCATCAAGTTGCCCAACGTCGCCCCCGATGATGGTATTTCAGCCTCTTACAACGCCTTCTTCGCCGCATTCGGCCAATTCTTCGACCATGGCCTTGACCTGGTCAGCAAAGGCGGAAACGGAACGGTATACATGCCGCTACAGCCCGACGATCCGCTATACGTCGAAGGCAGCCATACCAATTTCATGGCGATGACGCGCGCCACGGTCGGCGAAGAAGCACGCAATATTACGACACCATGGGTGGATCAGAACCAGACCTATACCTCGAATCCATCGCATCAGGTGTTCCTGCGCGAGTATGCTTTCTCGCTGGATACCGACGGCGACGGCGTGATGGATGCGAACCCGGTTTCCACGGGAAAGCTGCTTGAGGGAAGCCGCGGCCTGGCGACCTGGGCCGATGTGAAAGAACAGGCACGCGAATTCCTGGGCATCTCGCTGACCGACAAGGACGTGGGCAATGTTCCCGTCTTGCTCGTCGATGCCTATGGCGAATTCGTACGTGGTGAAAATGGCTTGCCACAGGTATTGGCCGCCTTCGATCCTGCGGGCAACCCCATCTACGTCGAGGGCAGCCTTGCCTCGCCCATCGATCCTTCGGCTATTGCGCTGCCTGCCGGCACCATCATTGCCGGATCCACAGCGCCGATCACACTTGAGGAAGGTGACACGGTCTCGGCCGCGCGCACCGGCCATGCTTTCCTGGACGACATCGCGCATGTGGCGGCGCCCGTGACCGGCGCAGACGGCGAACTCTTGCAGGATGACGATGCGGTTCCCGGCTACTCCGGCGGGTTTGATGCCCGCCAAAAAAACACAAGCTATGACAACGAACTGCTTGATGCGCATTACATCACCGGCGACGGTCGCGGCAATGAAAACATCGGCCTGTCCACGGTTCACCATATCTTCCACTCCGAACACAATCACATCGCGGACCAGGTCAAGGAGGTCGCTCTGCAATCGGGGGATCGGGCGTTCCTGAACGAATGGCTGACTGGCGGTCTGGGCGAGGCGGAGTTTGACGCGCTATTGGCGCAGGTGCAAGCACCCGGCGCCGACCTCGCTGCGCTTTCTCAGACACTGCAATGGGACGGCGAACGTGTTTTCCAGGCCGCGCGTTTCACTACCGAAATGGAGTACCAGCACCTGGTATTCGAAGAGTTCGCACGCAAGATACAGCCCGATATCGACGCCTTCATGGTCTTTCCTGACGCCGAGCTCAATCCCGTTATATTTGCCGAATTCGCCGACGTTGTATACCGATTTGGGCATTCGATGTTGAACGAAACGGTTCCCCAGACCAATGCCGATGGCAGCAAGAACGACCTCGCGCTGTTCGACGCCTTCTTGAATCCACCGGGCTTCGGATCCGATACCATCGACCACGACACGGCGTCCGGTGCGATCATCCGCGGCATGACGGGCCAGGTGGGCAACGAAATCGACGAGTTCGTCACCAATACACTGCGCAATAAGCTGCTCGGGATACCACTCGATCTGGCGGCAACGAATATCGCTCGCGCTCGCGACACCGGTACACCCACGCTGAACCAGGCGCGGGCGCAGTTCATGGAAATGGCGGGCGGCGATACGCAGCTCAAGCCCTACGAGAGCTGGACCGATTTCGCCCTTAACATGAAGAACCCGGCCTCCATCATCAACTTTATTGCGGCCTATGGGACCCATGACAGCATCACGGGCGAAACGACCGCCGAGGCGAAGCGGGATGCCGCCTTCAAACTCGTCATGGGCGGCAGCGATGCCCCCGCCGACCGCGCAGACTTCTTGAATGGGACAGGCGCGTATGCTGGCGATCCCGAGCTCGGCGGCCTGCAGAATGTGGATCTCTGGGTGGGTGGCCTGGCCGAACAGAAGATGTCGTTTGGCGGCATGCTTGGGTCCACGTTCTCATTCGTGTTCGAAATGCAGCTCGAGAGCCTGCAAGATGCGGACCGGTTTTATTACCTGAGCCGAGCCCAGGGCCTGAACATGCTCACGGAGCTCGAAAGCAATTCCCTGGCCAAGATGGCCCTGCGCAATACGGACCTGGGCGAGACCGGCTTTGCCATGCCTTCCGATATCTTCTCATCGCCGGATCACGCCTTGTACGTGGATCACGCCAAGCAGCTGGCCATGACCGGCGCCGACGATCCGACGCACGATGATCCCATTCTTGCCGCATTCAGCGATATGGTGGAGCGCCGCGACGATGACGGCGATGGTGTGGCCGAGCTATTGCGCTATAACGGCGACGGCCATATCGTCATGATGGGTTCGGACGGAGACGACCACATTATTGCCGGCAAAGGCGACGATACCGTTTGGGGCGGCAAGGGTAACGATCGTATCGAAGGCGGTTATGGCGTGGATTTGCTCCACGGCGGCGAAGGCGACGACATCATTACCAATGCCGGGACTGATATCGGCGAAGTGGACATGATACACGGCGATGAGGGCAACGATGTCATCCACGCCGGCAGTGGCCTGGCCCTGAACTTCGGTGGTGGTGGACAGGATTTCATCATGACGGGGCCTGACGGGTCCGAGGTGCGCGCCGGAACGGGGAACGACTTCATACAGGGCGGCAGCGGCGCCGACACCCTGTTTGGCAACGAGGGTGACGACTGGATCGAGGCAGGCGGAAAGTTCGACTACATTGCTGGCGACAACGGAGATCTGTTCTTCAATTCCACCATCATTGGCCACGATGTCATAAACGGCGGCCCCGGAGAAGCCGACTACGACGCCGACTCCGGCGACGACATCATGTTCGCCTCCGAAGGCATCCAGAAGTTCATCGGGATGTGGGGCCATGACTGGGTCACTCATCAAGGACAGGAAGTCGGTGCCGACGCCGACATGAACGTCGAGATGTTCCCCACCCTCCCCCTCGAGGTGCTGCGAGATCGCTATAGCCAGGTCGAGTCGGTCTCCGGCGGTTCAAGAGACGACGTGATTCGTGGAGACAACAGGACTACCGATGGCGAAGTGGGCGAAGAAGTCGCGGATCCGACACCCGAAGGCAACTTCAAGCACAACGAGCTGGATGAGGAAGGCATTGCCCGCATCAACGGTCTCGGTGAGATCATCACTGAAGACATGTTGAAGGAAAGGGAGTACTGGGCCGACGGTTCGGGCGACCTGAAGAATGTCTTCGTCGGCGGGAACATCCTTCTGGGCGGAGGCGGCAGCGACACCATTGCAGGCCGGGGCGGCAACGATGTAATTGATGGCGATGCCTATCTCAATACGCGCATCAGCGTCGTTGAGAACCGCGACGGCACGGGCGAGGAGATCCATACCGTCGACAGCATGGGCGGAAACGTAACCATGGTTGTGAATGGCCAGGAAGTTACCAAGCCGCTCAGTGCCTGGATGCTGGATGGCCGGATCAACCCGGGCCAGCTCAAGATCGTTCGGGAGATTCTGTATGCCGATGACGGCGAGGACACGGCCGAGTTCTGGGACGCGCGCGACAACTATGAAATCAACTATAAGGGCGATGGCTGGGTGACGGTCGACCATGTCAATTTTGACGACGCGGCCGTCAATGAGGAGACGGGCATGCACCGCTACTCCGACGACATTGATACGTTGCGCAACATCGAAGTCCTGCGCTTCGGCGACACCGAAGTGAATGTCGTGACCGGCACGGAAGGGAACGACACGGGCGCATTGGGAAGACTGGACGGCGGCAATGGCGAAGACGTGATCATTGGTCTGGGCGGCAACGATCTGCTCAGGGGGCTCGGCGGCGATGACATGCTTTTCGGTGGCGCCGGAAACGATGATTTGCGAGGCGGCGGTGGAAACGACCTGCTGAACGGAGGCGCCGGCAACGACATCCTGGACGGCGGCAACGGCAACGATATATTGGTGTGGGAAACGGCCGGTCGCGACAAAATGAATGGTGGCGCTGGCGTCGACACCGCTCAGGTGCTCGGTGAAGAAGCCGTAGCGGAACACTTCATCGTCTATGACCGGGCGTCAGCCATACAGCAGGGCTTTACCGGCCTGGCCGCCGATACCGAAATCGCGATTATCCGCGATAACAGCGTTATTGCGGAACTGAACGATATCGAAGAAATCGTCATCGACGGCCGCGGCGGCAATGACAGCTTCTCGATGCAAGGCAATTTCACCAACACCAGCCTTTCAATGAGTACCGTCACCGTGATCGGCTCCACCGGCAACGACACGATCGATATTTCGGCATTGCAGTCGGCGCACCGGGTCGTCTTCAAATCCAATGGCGGAGACGATACCATCGTCGGCACCCTGCGTTCGCAAGACGTCGTGGAGCTGCACGAAGGCAAGACGATCGACGATTACGTTCTGACCAGGAACGAAGGCGGCACATCGACGATCACCACCGAGGGCCACTCCATTACTTTCCAGACAGCCGGTGGCCTTCCACAATTTGTCTCGCCGGACGTCGGGGGCGGACAGCCTGATGGCGGCAACGATGGCGGGCAAGATCACGGAGGCCCTACCAACCGTTTGCCGGTCGTCCCGAATGCCGTCAATCTTCGAACGGTACCCACAGGCGCCACCCTGGCCATCTTCTCCAGCGACCTGCTTGCGGGCGTGCACGATAGCGACGGCGATTCACTTATGGTCCTCGGCTTGACGGCGTCTTCGGGCAGTCTGGAACGGGTTTCGAGCGATCACTGGGTGTTCACGCCCGATCCAGCCAAGACCGGGGAAGTCACCTTCGACTTTTCGGTGAGCGATGGAAAAGGCGTTGTCGCCCATAGCGCAGTAGCGACGGTGCTTGCTCCACCCGACGAGCCGGAGGCGCCGGTAATACCCGTATATGGAGACACTCACGTCGGTGACGACGGCATGGATGTATTCGACACGGGCGATGGCCAGGACATCCTGTTCGGCATGGGCGGCAACGATGTATTGGACAGCGGAGCGGGCGACGATCTCATCCACGGAGGCAGTGGCAATGACATCATCCTGGGCGGCAGCGGCAATGACATCCTTTTCGGCGAGGACGGAAACGATCATATCCTTGCGGGTGCCGGCGACGATCTGATCTCCGGTGGCCAAGGCAGGGACAACGTCTTCGGCGGTTCGGGAAACGATACCATCGTGGCCGAACTGAACGACGGAGACGATCTCTATTTTGGCGATGCAGGTTCCGACACCCTGGACATGTCGGCGATCAGTTCCGATAGCCTTGTGGTGCTTAGCGCCAACGGCTCCGGGTCGGCAAAGAGCGCGCTCAGCGGTACAGACATGCTTTTCAGCATCGAGAACGTTCGAACAGGGTCGGGTGCCGATATCATCATCGCCAGCGAAGTTGCCAACGTAATGGACGGCGGCGAAGGCGCGGATACGTTCGTCTTCAAGTCCACCATGGCGGCTGATGGCGATCTGATTCTTGGGTTTGAAGCAGGCGACACCCTGGACCTGGGGGCCATCGACGCCAACACCGGCATGGCAGGAAATCAGGCGTTCCGGCTTTTGTCAGCGGGCGATACGTTCAACGGATCGGCGGGCCAGCTGCAAATGCGTTGGGAAACCGACGGCGACGGGCGCGACCTGACCTTGGTCGAGGGCGATATCAATGGAGACGGCACCGCCGATTTCCAGATCAGCCTCATGGGCAGCATCGACCTTTATGAAGCGCAGTTGATCGCATAGGAAGCGAACAAAGGGCCGGGAAACGAAAACGTCTCCCGGCCCTTGTCTACCCCACGACGGCTTCTGTACCCGCCGAACCGAACTAGAACTTCACGTTCATGCCCAGCCAGTAACGGCGGCCATCTTCAACGTAGCCATAATCGTCGTAGGTCACCCGTTTGTCGAGCACGTTATATACCCCCGCATACATGGTCACCTGTTTGTTGACGTTATACGAGCCACCGAAGTCTATCAGCGTCGAGGATGGCGCCATGGTCGTGCTGGCCGATATTCCTTGCGTCGGGTCGCTTTCCTTGCCGCGATACGTAACCTTCAGCCAGCTATCGATTCTTGAGGTCGCCTGCCAGTTCAAACCCACATTGAACATGTGCTTGGGAAGCTGATTGAGCGGCTGACCGGCATACTGGCCGCTCTTTTGCTCGGACTTGGTAAAGGTGTAGCTCGACGTCAGGTCCAGGGTGTCGGTCAATGGCGTCGAAAGCGATGCTTCGACACCACGCGTAATCGCGTCGTCCACGTTGGTGTAGGTGGTTGCCGAGCGCCCAAAGGAATTGGCCGGGCCGCATTCGGGGCATGGCACTCGAGTGATCTTGTCGGTGAACTCGTTATCAAACAGGGTTACCGTGGCAAGCATCCCGTTATCGCCGCTATATAGAAGGCCGATTTCCTTGGTCAGCGTCTTCTCGGGCTTCAGATCAGGATTGCCGTACATATTGCCGCCGCGGCTGGTCGCGCCCCAATCGGGCAGCGTCTGACGCATGGACGGAGCGCGGAACCCCGTCGATACGCCACCCTTCAATGTCCATCGGTCTGTCATGTGCCATACGCCATACAGACGGGGGCTCCAGTGATCGCCCGCCGTCTTGTCGCGATCCATGCGGATGCCGCCTGTCAATGCGAAAGAATCAGTCACCTGCCACTCATCCTCGGCGAAGAAGGCATACTGCCATCGCTCGACATCGGACCGGTCCGACATTGCGTTGGTCGTCGTATCGTTGAGGCTCTCGTTGCTGTAGTAGGCACCGACCGTTGCCATATGGCTGTCAAGAACTGGCATGCTCCAGCTGGTGCTGAGTATCGTGTTCTCGATCGTCATGTCGCGCACTACGTTCTTTGTCTCGTCCCGCAGCACATACGAATCCGATGTACCGAACGACCACCGGCCATTGTGCGTCAAAGAATAATTCTGGCGTTCGAAATCCCGGTCGCTCTCGGGCTCGGCCAGGGGCAAGGTCTTGCCCGGTGTGGAGCGGTAGTTTTGTTCGGAAGCACCCGCTTCAAGGATGATGTCATGGTCACGGGTCGGCGTGAGCGATAGACGTGCTGTCACACCACGATTGGTATGGCGGTTATAGCCCTGCTCGATCTCGTCTTCGCCACGGTGAGAGTAAACGCCGTAAAGGCTCAATCCCAACAAGTCTTCCTTGATGGGACCCGCCAGGTAGAAGTTACCCTGATACAGGTTGCCCGAGCGCGAATGGCTTTGCAGCGTTGAATCCAGGCGTATCGAACCGCCCCACTCCTTGGGCACCTTGCGCGTGATGATATTGATGACTCCGCCCATGGCATCCGATCCATACAGTGAAGACATCGGACCGCGTACGACCTCGATGCGCTCTATGGCCTCAAGCGGCGGCACCCAGCTCTGATCGGTACCCGTGCTGCCGTTGGTCTGTGTTTCCCGCGTACTCATGCGTTTGCCATCAACCAGGATCAGCGTGTAGTTGGCGCCCATTCCACGCAAGCTGATGTCGGACGTATTGTTATCGGACGGGGTCATGATGACGCCGGGCACGTCCCGAAGTGCATCGGTCAGGTCGCGATAGGCGCCTTTCTCAAGTTTTTCGCGCGGAATCACCGAGATCGACGCGGGCGCGTCGATAATATCCTGCTCGAAACCCGATGCAGTCACCACAACGGTATTCAAGGTGCTGACCGAGGCATCGCTTGTTGATTGCGCGTGCAAAGGCGATACGGCGCCGCCCACCCCAAGCGCACACACCGATGCGAACAGCCATGCGCCGCTTTTCTTCATGTCCGGTGGATGCGCCTTGAAAACCCTTACTGATGACATTGCTTTGATTCCCCAAAATATTGCGAACAAGATTTATTATCGTTCGCAATATAACATTACTTTTCGCCGTGATGTTCTAGAGCGACAGGCCGGAACAGCTCAAGTAATGTGGGGGGAATCAGAGCGACTGTATGTATTCCGCCATGCGTTTGCGCATGGCCGCATCCGGCAACTCGCCAAAGGCAGCGCCCATGTTGTCCACCATGTTCTTGGGGCGGCTGGTGGCCGGGGTTGCACACGTGACGGCCGGATGGGAAAGCACAAACTTCAAGAAAAACTGGCCCCACGAACGGATATCCAACTCGCCGGCCCAATCGGGCACGTCGTGTCCTTTGACCAGGCTCCATAATCGCGTGCGGCCGAACGGCGCATACACCAGCACCGCAATGCCGCGGTCTGCCGCCAGCGGCAATATGCGTTCTTCCATGACGCGGTTATCGATTGCGTAATCAACACCGATAAAATCGAGCGGCTCATTACGCATTACCTTTTCGAGGTATTCGTACTGTCGTGGAAACGTCGTGGTGACGCCCATATAGCGAATGCGCTTTTCGTCGCGCAACGCTTTCAATAGCGGCAGCTGGGTGGGTAAATCACCAAGATTATGCACCTGGATCAGGTCGATGACCGGTTTGTCGATAGCCTTGAACGACGCTTCGATCTGGGCCTTGGCGCGGGCAACATCCGCTGCCCCTCCCCCGTATCCGGCGACATTGAGCTTGGTCGCCCAGAATACCTTGTCGCGGATGCCGAGGTCGCTGACGATTTTTCCCGCCACAGCTTCCGACGCACCGTAACTGGGTGCCGTATCGAAAACCGAGCCGCCACGATCAACCATCGCGGTAAACACCTGCTTCAACGCTTGAACGTCATCACTCCCCGCGACGCTGGAAAAAGTTGCCGAGCTGCCCAGGCCCACAACGGGCAGCGGCTCCCCGGACGAAGGGATAGGACGGGTGATCAAGGCAGTGGATTTTTCATTTGCCCAAAGCCGGCTTGGCGCAAGCACGGAGCCTGCGCCAACCGCCACACACAGTCTCAAATAGTCGCGACGAGAAATCATGTCGGAGATCCTTTGTTAATCGTTTGAGGGGAAGGCGCAGCTGTATTGGTGTGCCGGGACCTGTCGGAAGCGGCGATCCTTTGCTGGGTGCGACCCAACCAGAGCGCGAGCGCTGCCCAAACGATCGCCATGGGCACTGCAACGCTGGCCACAGCAGCCAGTCCCATGCCCAGGCGACCCAGAGCGCCTTCGAGTTGAGCGCCCGCCACGTCGCCCGCCCGATAGACAAAGGTGTCAATGAACGCTTTGGCCTTGTACTTTTCCTCTGCGCTCACTACGGTGAACAGGGTCTCCCTGGCTGGCCGCATGATCCCACGCTGAACCGCCCTGAACGCCGACTCGAATACGATCAGCGCTGCCAACGAACCTGCCAACGCAAGCCCGACAAAACCCAGCAGCGCCGTGACTGGAAGCAAGGCCAGGGTGATAGGCACACCCAGCCGCTTCATCAAATGACCTGATACAAGGACCTGGATCACCAGCGTGGCAATTTGCGTGATCAGATCGATTTGGGCGAAGAGCGTGGTGCGTGCGTCGATCTCATCGCCCAAGGCAGCCACCATCTGCAATCGCGTAAAGTAAAGAAAGGTGGCCATTATCGCCAGGATCACAACGTAGGCGGCAATGCCCATCAAATACCTTGACTGGCATACGGCTTTGACGCCGTCCCACGCAGCACCGCCAATAAGGGGTCGTCTCAGAAAACGGAAAATAAAGCACGCTAAGCCGGTGGCAGCGGTCGCAATGGCCTGAACTTCCCCGCACCGACCTTGGCACTGCTGCGCCATAGGTAATCGCCGGTCAGGTTGATATGCTCCCACCCCAGCGGTGACAGATATTGCAGCAACGTGTCGTCCAGCGCCTTGCCGTGGGCACGCAAAGCACTGGTGGCACGCTCCAGATAGACCGTGTTCCACAACACGATGGCCGCCGTCACCAGATTGAGGCCGCTGGCCCGGTAGCGCTGCTGCTCAAAACTGCGGTCGCGGATTTCACCCAATCGGTAGAAGAAGACCGCCCTGGCCAGCGCGTTGCGCGCCTCGCCCTTATTCAGCCCCGCATGGACGCGGCGGCGCAGCTCCACGCTTTGCAGCCAATCCAGAATGAACAGCGTGCGCTCGATGCGCCCCAGCTCGCGCAGGGCGACGGCCAAGCCGTTTTGGCGCGGATAGCTGCCGAGCTTGCGCAGCATCAGCGAGGCCGTCACCGTGCCCTGCTTGATCGAAGTGGCCAGCCGTAGGATTTCATCCCAATGAGCGCGAATAGCCTTGATGTTCAGCCTGTCGCTGCTAATCATCGGCTTGAGTGCATCGTAGGCAGTATCGCCCTTGGGAATGAACAGCTTGGTGTCGCCCAGGTCGCGGATGCGCGGCGCGAACCGGAATCCCAGAAAGTGCATCAGGCCGAACACATGATCGGTGAAGCCCGCCGTGTCGGTGTAGTGTTCCTCGATACGCAAGTCAGACTCGTGGTACAGCAGGCCATCGAGCACATAGGTCGAGTCGCGCAAGCCGACGTTGACCACCTTGGCGCTGAAGGGCGCGTATTGGTCGGAGATATGGGTATAGAACGTCCGCCCAGGGCTACTTCCATACTTCGGATTGATATGCCCGGTGCTCTCTGCCTTGCTGCCGGTTCGGAAGTTCTGGCCGTCCGACGATGACGTGGTGCCGTCGCCCCAGTTTCCGGCGAAGGGTTGTCGAAACTGTGCGTTCACCAGCTC
Organism: Pollutimonas subterranea; assembly: GCF_002849655.1. GTDB lineage: Bacteria > Pseudomonadota > Gammaproteobacteria > Burkholderiales > Burkholderiaceae_B > Pollutimonas > Pollutimonas subterranea. The sequence goes on along the minus strand of NZ_PDNW01000003.1, from coordinate 119,377 downwards.
GGCCAGCGCCGTCGAATAGGTTTCGTCGCGAACGTGCCAGGCTTGCAGCCAAGACAGCTTGGCGTAGGTGGTGCCAGGGCAGGATTCGGCCATCTTGGTGAGCCCAAGATTGATACCATCAGCCAGAATCGTCGTCATCAGCAAGGTTTTGTCCTTGGCCGTGTCGCCGGTCTTCAGGTGTGTGAAGTGGCGCGTGAAGCCCGTCCATTCATCGACCTCCATCAGCAACTCGGTGATCTTGAGGTGCGGCAGCAACATCGCCGACTGGTCAATCAAGGCTTGCGCGGCGTCTGGCACCGCTGCGTCCAGCGGCGTGATCTTCAGGCCCGATGCAGTGGTGATGATGGCGTCCGGTAAGTCGTTGGTCGCCGCCATGCGGTTGACTGTGGCGAGTTGCGCCTCCAATAATTCCAGTCGGTCATGCAGATATTGGTCGCAGTCGGTGGCCACGGCCAGTGGCAATTCGCTGGCCAGCTTCAGGGTGGCGAACTTCTCGATCGGCACCAGGTATTCGTCGAAGTCCTTGAACTGGCGCGAACCCTGCACCCAAACATCACCAGAGCGCAGTGCGTTCTTCAGCTCCGACAGGGCGCATAACTCGTAGTAACGCCGGTCAATACCCTCGTCGGTCAGAACCAGCTTTGCCCAGCGCGGCTTGATGAATGCGGTTGGCGCATCGGCGGGCACCTTGCGCGCGCTGTCGCTGTTCATGCCGCGCAGCACGTCGATGGCATCGAGCACACCCTTGGCGGTGGGCGCGGCGCGCAGTTTGAGCACGTCCAGGAACTGCGGCGCATAGCGGCGCAGCGTGGCGTAACTCTCGCCGATATGGTGCAGGAAATCAAAATCGGCAGGCCGCGCCAGCGTTTGCGCCTCGGTGACGCTGGCGGCGAAGGTGTCCCACGGCATGACCGCTTCGATGGCGGCGAACGGATCGCCGCCGCTTTGTTTGGCTTCAATCAGCGCCTGACCGATGCGCCCATACATCCGCACCTTGTCGTTGATCGCCTTGCCGGAAGCCTGGAACTGCTGTTGATGCTTGTTCTTGGCCGCATTGAACAGCTTGCCGATGATGCGGTCGTGAAGGTCGATGATTTCATCAGTGACGGTGGCCATGCCCTCGATGGCCAGTGCTACCAAGGTGGCGTAACGCCGCTGCGACTCGAACTTGGCCAGGTCGGCGGGCGTCATCTGGCCGCCCTCGCGGGCGATCTTGAGCAAGCGGTTTTGGTGTACCTGCCGTTCGATGCCAGCAGGTAGGTCAAGCGCCTGCCAGGCTTTGAGGCGTTCGATGTGTTCAAGCATGTGGCGCGAGTTCGGCTTGGCGGGCGATTGGCGCAGCCACGCTAGCCACGTCATTTTGCTACCATCCTTGCGCTTGAGCAGTTCGTCCAGGCGGTGGCGATGGACAGGTATCAAGGAATCGGCCAATGCCGCATGGATGCTCCGGTTGGCACGGGTAATGGCCTCGGCGCTTGCGCGCTCGATGGCATTCATGGCGGGTAGGATGATGCTCTGCCGCCGCAGGTTTTCAACAAGGGTGCTGGCCAGCACAATGCCTTTGTCTGTTTGCAAGGCCAGTTCGGTCAATGTATGCACGGCTTGCCGGTAGTGACTCATGGTGAAGGGCTTGAATCCAAACACCGTTTGCAGCTCGACCAAGTGCTCCCGCCGTGTCTGCTCGCGCTGGCCGTAATCGTTCCAGCTTTCCACCGGCACCTTGAGTTGTGCGGCCACCATGCGCAGCAGGGGCGGAAATGGAGGTTCATCGACGCCCAAGAAGATGCCAGGGAATCGCAAGTAGCAAAGCTGCACGGCGAAGCCCAATCGATTCGCGGCGCCGCGACGCTGACGGATCACCGACAGGTCGGTTTCGTTGAACGTGTAGTGCCGTATCAGTTCGTCTTTGACATCTGGCAGTGCCAGCAGACTTTCGCGCTCGGTGGCGGACAGGATTGAGCGGCGTGGCATGGTCAGTCTTCCCGCAGGTACTGGTACAAGGTTTCGCGGCTGATGCCGAAGTCACGGGCCACCAAGGTTTTTTGGTCGCCTGCCGCAACTCGCCGTTTCAACTCGGCAATTTGTTCGCTGTTCAGCGATTTCTTTCGTCCCCGGTAGGCACCGCGCTGCTTGGCCAGCACGATTCCCTCGCGCTGACGTTCGCGGATCAGGGCGCGCTCGAACTCAGCAAAGGCTCCCATGACCGACAGCATCAGATTGGCCATCGGTGAGTCCTCGCCGGTGAACGTCAGCCCTTCTTTGACGAACTCCATGCGCACGCCCCGTTGTGTCAGCCCTTGGACGATGCGGCGCAGGTCATCAAGGTTGCGTGCCAACCTGTCCATGCTATGCACCACCACGGTGTCGCCCTCGCGGACGAAGGCCAGCAGCCTTTCAAGTTCGGGACGTTGTGTGTCCTTGCCTGAAGCCTTATCGGTGAATACCTTGCCGACTTCTATTTGTTCCAGTTGTCGATCAGGATTCTGGTCGAAGCTGCTGACGCGGACGTAGCCGATACGTTGACCTTGCAAGATGCCTCCAAAGGTAAAAATGTCAGGATGAAATCTATTACCCTTGGCTGAATGTGTCAATAAATATAAATTCACACTCTACTCTGACGTTGTTTGTGCTCAACATCTGACATCAGGTTAGGGCATAGCCTTAACTGACACCACCTCCCAGGGCCTGATATAAAGCAACACTATCGACTAGGCGTTGTGCCTGGGCCGCAATCATATTGATCCGGATTGACTGTGCCTGTTGCTGCGCGATGAGCAGTTGCAGGTAGCTGGCCGCGCCCAGCCGGTATTGCCGCTCGACCGACTGCAAGGAGGCCTGTGCAGCCATATCAGCGGCAGCGAGGGCAGTCAAAGTTTGTGCATCGCTTTCCACCGCGCGCAGGGTGTCGGCGACGTTACGCAAAGACTCCAATACGACGCTCTGGTAATTGGCTGCGGCGGCATCAAAAGCGGCGAGCGCCGCTCTTTTTTCAGCGGGTAGCCCTGGATTAAAAAGAGGCTGGGTGAGCTGCGCAACCAGGCCCCACACTGCCGAGCCACCACCGAACAGGGCACCGGTGGTCAGCGCTTGAGAGCCAAGGTTGGCGCTCAGGTTGATCTGTGGGTAGAGCTTGGCGACAGCCACACCATAGTCTGCATTGGCCGCATGCAACAGCGCCTCTGACGCCTGGATATCCGGTCGGCGGCGCACCAGTTCTGAGGGCACGACGAGCGGCATCTCGACGGGCAGAGTGAAATCGGCCAGAGTGAAGGCCGGGATGCCACCCGTGCCTGGGGCACGACCGGCTAGCACCGCCAGTAGATGTTCGGTTTGTTGCAGTTGTTTACGCAGCGCAGGCAGTTCTGCCCGCGTTTGCTCCGCCTGAGCTTGTAGGCTCAACGCTTCATCAGGTGAGGCCTGACCGATACGCACGCGTTCATGGGCTAGGCGCAGTTGCTCATCCTGCACGCGCAAAATGGCAGTAGTGGCTTCTAGTTGCGCGGCGAGGCGTGCTCGGGTAATGGCAGCGGTTGCCATGTTGCCGGCAAGGGCCAGGCGCGCAGCATTCAGTTCGAAGCGACGGTAGTCGGCGCGAGCAGCCAAGGCTTCGAGTGCGCGCCGGTTGCCGCCAGCCAGATCGAGGTTGTAATGCACGCCAACGCTGGCGTTGTAGAGGCTGAATTGACGTGCGTCTCCGCTCAACCCTTGGCTACTGGGACTCATTTGCTGGCGCTGAGATCCCAGTGCGACATCTACCTGTGGATATTGCGTCGAGCCCGCCTGTGCGGCAAGAAGCTCCTGCGCCTGTCGCAAATTGGCGCTGATGCTCGCCAGCGTCGGGCTGACATGGAAAGCTTCGTTGATCAGTCCGTCGAGTGCGGATGAACCCAAGCTTTGCCACCATTGCGTTTCGATCGGAAGCCCTTCGACTAGACGTTGTGTTTCGCCGAACTGCGTGGGAGCGGACGCGGTTCTATCAGCCACCGGTGTTGCAGTGTAGCGAGCCACATCGGGTGCGGTGGGACGCTGAAAATCAGGGCCGGCGGCGCAGCCGGCCAGACCGGCGGTGACCAGACCAGCTACCAGGTAAGTTGCCGCAAGCCGTCTTTTGAGGCTGATGGGGCGCTGGCATGTTTTAGCGTGCTCCATAAAAATGCTCCACGAAAGGTTTACGGAAAGCTTGGTGGCAGCCCAAGCAGCTTTCCTGCACGTGGGCGAATGATTGGATCACCGCCTTGCCGTCGCTGCTCGCAGCAGCCAGCTTCATGGCCAGCGCCGCCTCGTGAGTCTGCGCGTCAAAGTTTCTGAACTTGGTCGCATCAGCGCCGAGGTAAGCAAGGATGCGCATTTTTTCAGTAAGCGGTGGCTCGGGGTGTGCAGCAACTTTTGGGGCGAGCTGAACGACCTGAACCCATTCCTCCTGCGAAATCGCACCGGTAATAGCCTGCATGTTGCGCCCGAGTTCCTGCATGATCTTGCGTAGCGCCAGTGGCTCAACCTGGGTAGCGTCACCAGCCCAAGCTGGCAACTGAAAACCCCATAAAAGCAGGCAGGCCGTAACGGTCAGGGTGATAGTTCCAAATGCGTGGCTGTGTTTGCGGTGGGTCATGAAATTCTCCTGTAATTCAATCGTTCTCTCATTCGAACTCCCGCCCTTCACCAGCTTCCTCATGGGTCACACCGTCGCGGATGTGGTAGATGCGCTTGAAAGTGGGGATGATCTTTTCGTCATGGGTGACGACGATGATGGCGGTCTCGAACTTCCGAGCCATGTCGTTGAGGATGCGAATCACCGCCATGGCACGCACGCTGTCGAGAGGTGCGGTGGGTTCATCCGCCAGGATCACCGGTGGGCGGTTAACCAATCCGCGCGCGATGGCAACCCGTTGCTGCTCGCCACCGGAGAGTTGCGATGGCATGGCGTGAACTCGGTGTTGCACATCAAGCGCCGTAAGCAATTCCAATGCCTTCGCTCGCGCCTCTGCATTCGCGACGCCTGCAAGCATCGGCAGCAGGGCCACGTTGTCGGTGACATCGAGAAACGGAATCAGGTACGGCGATTGGAAGACAAAACCAATTTTGTCGCGCCGCAAGGCGCGCAGATCACGAACTTGCCAACCGCCGTCGTATATCACTTCATTACCCAGCGTCATGCGGCCGTCGCTCGGATCGATCACCGCACCCAGGCATTTAAGCAGCGTGCTCTTGCCCGAGCCGGAAGGGCCGACCAATCCGACCACCTCACCTGGTGCAACCTGCATATTCACGTCCTTCAACGCGTAGACAGCCGTGTCACCTTTGCCAAAGCGTTTGCTTAGGCCTTCGATGCGGATTCCTTTTCCAATCATGGGGTCACCCTATCGCTTCGGCCGGATCGACCTTGAGTGCCATGCGAATGGCGACGATGCTGGCCAGCACGCAAATCACGAGCACGGCAAAAAAACCGGTCACGGAATCCATTGGCGTGAGCAGCACATATTTGGGGAACAGGGGGGCTGAGAAAGTGGCGGTGATCTTGCCGACCACGAAGCCAATCACCCCCAAGGCGAGCGCCTGCTGCATGATCATCGCGGCGATAGTTCGGTTGCGTGTGCCGATGAGCTTCAATACCGCGATCTCGCGGATTTTGTCCATCGTCAGCGAGTAGATGATGAAAGCGACGATGGCCGCGCTAACGATGGCCAGAATCACCAAGAACATGCCTATCTGTTTGGCCGACGTGGCGATCAACTTGCCGACGAGGATGTCTTCCATCTGTGCCCGTGTGTAGACCGTCAAACGCTTCCAGCGTCGGATGGATTCGGCAACCTCGTCCGGCGCATGACCAGGTTTCAGAGTGACCAGCACTGCATTGACGAACGCGTTGGTGCTCTGTGAAGCAATCACGGCATCCAGCAAACCAGGAACACCGGGTCGATTGAAGGCCGGGTTGGCTTCGGTGCGACGCCGGCTTTGCCAAATGGCGTCGTTGTCCTTGAGGAACTGAGCCTCTTGGGCATCCTTGAGCGGAATGAATACCATCGGGTCGCCGCTGGACGACACCATGCGCCGTGTCAGCCCCACGACGGTGTAATGATTTCGGCGAATGGCAAGACGATCTCCCAGTTTGAAGCCGGTGGCGATGTCGGCTACCGCCTCGTAGTGACCGCGCGTGATCTGGCGTCCAGCGACGAGATAAGGAGGCCATCCGGGTGTAGCCCCCAACGCACCGGGCGCGATGCCGACCACCATGGTGCGTACATCACTCTCGCCCTTGCGTACCTGCATGGTCAGGTAGGTCACGTTCGCTGCCTGTGAGACTCCCGGCATGGCGAGAATGGCGCGATACACGTCATCGTTGAGGCTGGACGACTCCGCATAAGGACCCAGAGTATCCTTTTGCACCACCCAAAGGTCAGCGCCACTGTTGTCGAGCAACGCCTTGCCGTCGTCCACCATGCCTCGGTACACCCCAGCCATGACCAGGGTGACGCCGATCAGCAGACCCAGACCGATGCCGGTGAAGACGAATTTTCCCCAGGCATGGAGAATGTCGCGGCCGGCCAGGCTGATCATCGTGACACTCCTGGGATATGGTCGACCACATGGATGCGGCTGCGCGCCGTCAGTGCCTTTTCGCTATAGGTCACAACCTGGTCCCCATTCTTGAGCCCTTCGCGCACCTGCACGTAACCATTGAGGTCGGAAGTGCCGAGCTTGACCGGGGAGAAATGCAGATCACCATCCACGATTTGCCAGACACCAACTTTGTCGCCCTCACGCTGGACGGCAGCGTTGGGGATCAGTGGAGCGGCCGGGAGCGCCGGCAAGTCAACCGTGACTTCGGCCAGTTCACCCACCGGTGGCAAAGGTTCTGGTTTGTTATCGAATGTCACCTTGGCAAGCGTTTCCTCGGTTACCGCGTCGGCCTTGGGTTCCACCCGCAGCACGCGACCTTTCAAGGTCTGGCCACCACGCGAACGCAGGACGATAAGAGTCGGCAACCCCCCAGCCAGCCCCGATGCGCTGATCTGGTCGAAGCGCGCATTGATCCACAAACTCTTGGGGTCGATCACTTCCACCACGGCCTGGCCCGCGACGATGGTCGTGCCGGGATCGGCATCGCGCACGGCGACTACACCGTCGACCGGCGCGATCAGGCGCAGATTGCTCCGCTGCGCGACGAGTCCTTCGCGGTCGGAGCGTGCCCGGACAATATCTTCCCGAGCGGCAGATAAGGCGGCATCGGCGATCTGCAGTTCCTGCCGCTTGGTGGTGACGATTTCCTCGCTGGTCGAGCGCACCGCAAACAATTGCTCGTAGCGGCGCGCCTGGGTTTGCGCGTAGGCTTGCCGGGCTTCTGCCTCGCGCAAAGCCGCTTCCGCACGCTTGAATGCCGACTCCTGTGAGCGCACCCGATCATCGAGGTCGACCGGCTCCATCTCGCCGAGCACCTGTCCGGCCTTGACCTGGTCGCCTACATGCACCTCCAGGCGTTTGACGCGCCCGGCAAACGTCGGCCCGATCTTGTAGGTGTAGCGCGCCTCCACCGTGCCGATGCCGAACAGCGCCGGTGTGATAGCCCGTGATTCCACGCTTGCCACCGTCACAGCGACCGGGGCGAGCGGCCCTGATCGCAGACCGACATAAATAAAAAGCACCAGCAAAGGAATGATGACGGCAAGCAGCGCCAGGGTGCGGCCTTGCAAGGGTAACTTTTTCATTGCGCACTCCTTATGCCACGCCGATAAATTGCAAAGACGCGCGGCGCATCGCGGTGCATACGTCCCACATCACCCGCCAACAGCGATTGCATGACCAAGCCCTGGATCGTGCCAATGAACAGCGTTGCCGCCGCCTCGTTGTCAAGCGAGGGAGACAACTCGCCGCTGGCCTTGCCTTTCTCGATGAGACGATGCAAACGTTCGCCGTAGCGCTGAATCAAGGTTTGCACCATGCGCTTGGCCGGTGTCGATTCGGCACGCTGAAGCTCACCAAACATCATTCTTGGCACGCCTGGGTGCTCAGCTACGAATTCGATATGACTCATGAACATCGCCTCCATGGCTGCCAAGGGCGACTCGATTCCTTGTGCGGATCGATCGATTCTGGCTAATAGGCGCTCTGCTACCCACTCCATGACCGCCTGCCAAATGGCTTCCTTGTTCGGGAAGTGCCGAAACAGCGCACCCTGGGTCAAGTTCATGTGTTTAGCGATAGCCGCAGTGGTTATCTCGCTTGGGTTTTGTGAACCGGCAAGCGCCACGACGGACTCGACAGTTACGGCACGACGTTCATCGGCCGGCAGATGCTTTGGATGGGTGTCCACGAGCACTCCTTGTAAGATAGTAATTGATTACTATCTTACCACAAGAGGCAACTCAAACAAGAGAAAACCCGACGTACTCGTCAATATCTAGCGTCTGCAATGGGCTTAACGTGCTTTATTTTCCGTTTTCTGAGACGTCCCCAATAACGCCTTCACCGGGCTCGGATTGAACTCCGGGCCGCCCGACCTGGTTCGGCACCGTCTGCGCGGGTTGAATATGGACCAACGTAGCGGCCGCGCATAACGCCAATATCAGAAAGCCGCTGGACACCAGCAACAAAGCGGGCGTACCCAGCGGCGCCGCGAGCACTGAAGCCAGCCAGGGGCCAAAAATGGCGCCCAAGGTCCCGCCCACGGCAATCAACGCAAAGAACCGCTTGCTCTGCTCCAACGAGAACCGGTCGGACATCAGCGCCCAGAAAACCATGGAGGAAAATAGATTGAAAACGCTGAACCAGACATAGAATACCTGGCCGGAGATCACACCAATGGCTTCAGGCGAGAGCGCAATCAACAGGTAAAACACCAGCAGGCTGGACGCGAAGAACACATACGTGATGGAAATAAACACCATCCGGCGAAAACGGCTGACCAACATCCCGAATATCGGATTCACCAGCAGCGTCACGAGCGCTGTACCGACGAACAGCCACCTGACGGCGTCGAGCCCGCCCTGCATGCCCAGTGCTTCGCGCGCGGGCCGCAGCATCATCAGCGCCGTCAGGACACAAAAGAAAAACACCATTGCCAAGCTCACCGGCAGGACTTCCGTCCGGCGCACGTTGAGCATGCCTTGTAATGTCATAGCCATGTGCCGCCCTCTTATCTTCAATGCCAGTCGCAACCAGCCGCCATGTGTCTTAACAACGTGATATGGTTTCAAAAGCAAGGCAAACAGCGGGCCTCTTCAATCATTCAGACCCCGGAGACCATCGATGACGCTACCTTACACTACCCCATCCAAAAACACCCTTTCCCCCAGCGGCGGGCAGCCAGGCAGCCAAAAGCTGCGCAGCCTTCTTGTCGCGGCTGTACTGCCCCTGCTCGCCTGGCAAGCTCAAGCGCAAGCCCAGGCGACTCAACGCTTTCCTAGCGAGAAGGGGGAAATCGTCGTCACCGAGCTGCTCACCGGCCTGGACCATCCCTGGTCCATCGCCTTCCTGCCGGATGACGCGGGCGCATTGATCACGGAAAAATCCGGCGATCTACGGCTATGGAAAAACGATGCCGGCTTGTCGGAGCCGATCAGCGGCGTGCCCGACGTTTATGCACGATCACAGGGCGGTTTGCTCGATGTCGTCCTGGCACCCGATTTTGCCCAAAACAGGCGTGTGTACCTGTCATATGCGGAAAAAGGCGATGACGGGAAAGCGGGCACGGCCGTAGGCTACGGGGTTTTGTCTGCCGACGGGCGCAAGCTGGAAAACTTTACCGTCATCTTCCGGCAAACGCCCAAACTGTCCAACGGCGCGCATTTCGGATCGCGCCTCGTGTTTGACCGGCAAGGCTATTTGTTCATTGCCCTGGGCGAGAATAATCAACGCTCCACCTCGCAAGACCTGGACAAGCTGCAAGGCAAACTCGTTCGCCTGCACCCCGACGGTCGTGTGCCGGACGACAATCCATTTGTGGGAAATGCGCAGGCGCGACCCGAAATCTGGTCATACGGACACCGCAACCAGCAGGGAGCAGCGCTCAATCCCTCGACCGGCAAGCTCTGGACGCACGAGCATGGCGCACGTGGCGGGGATGAAATCAACATCCCGGAAGCCGGCAAGAACTACGGCTGGCCGCTGGCAACCCATGGCGTGGATTACAGCGGCTCCGCCATACCGGAAGCGAAAGGTGCCCACGTTGACGGGACGGAACAGCCCATCCACTACTGGAAAGTATCGCCCGCCATATCGGGCATGGCGTTCTACGACGCAAGGCGCTATCCTGCCTGGCAGCAGTCGCTATTCATCGGGGCGCTGAAGGATAAAGCATTGATACGGCTTGAACTGGATGGCGATAAAGTCGTGCACGAAGAGCGGCTGCTCGGGCCGCTAAACGATCGCATTCGCGACGTGCGTGTCGGCCCCGACGGCTATGTATACGTATTGACCGACGCGTCGCGAGGCCGGCTTCTGAAGATAGGCTTGAAGGAATAAGCCGGCAAGCGTCCCACAACATGCCCAATAAGGTCCATGGCGGGCCGCCGGAAAACCCCGTCAGCCTTGCATGCGTTGTTGTCGCCGCCTTTTGCTTTTATTCTTCGATGGTGCTGCCGGCAGAGCATTCCGCCTAAGCAATTCAATGCGCATCCGTTCCTGCGTCGCGGCTCGCCTTGCGCGGCTTTTTACAATGAACCGGGCCATAATAAAGGTTACTGCGAATGCCACTACAAGTATGATGCCGCTGGCCAAACTTATCAATTTACAACTCCCGCCGGGGTTTACGGCACTACGGGGGCGTCTGCCCGATGTTCAGCGATTTTAGCGCGGTTTTCTGACCTGCCTACGGAGAACGATTATGGCCACAAAGGATAGCGGAACTATCGGGGTCGGCATCGGTGGATGGACCTACGAGCCATGGCGAGGCGCCTTCTATCCTGAGAAGCACCCGCAAAAACGCGAACTCGAATACGCCAGCCGACAGCTCACTTCGATAGAAATCAACAGCACCTTCTACGGCGCGCAGAAGCCGGAAAGCTTCGCAAAGTGGCATGAGCAAACGCCCGAGACTTTCGTTTTCTCTGTAAAAGCGCCGCGCTATGCCACTCACCGAAAGGTATTGGCCGACGCTGGAGAATCCATAGAACGCTTCCTGACAGGGGGCTTGACCGAACTGAAACACAAGCTCGGTCCGATCAACTGGCAATTTTCCCCCAGTAAAGTTTTCGACGCCGACGACATTGAGGCGTTCTTCAAGCTGCTTCCGCAAAAGGTCGATGGCTTTTTGCTGCGACACGTGGTCGAAGCCCGTAACGATAGCTTTCGAACACCGGAGTTCATTGCACTGGCTCGGCAGTATGGCATCGCCGTGGTGATAGCTGTTGACTCGAAATATCCGCTGATCGCGGACGCCACCGCGCCTTTCGTCTATGTCCGGTTGATGGGCACACAAGAAGGCGAACCACTTGGCTATCCCGCGGCCACCCTGAAATCATGGTCGCAGCGTGCAAAGGACTGGGCCAGGGGTGCAGCGCCGGATGGTCTGGATCAGCTTGCGCCGGCCATGCCTGGCACCGAAAAGCGCGATGTCTATCTATATGTGATCGGCGGACACAAGGTGTCTAATCCTGCCGCCGCCATGTCACTGATCAAGTCCATTGCTTGAACGATCGCCGGGCATACGGCCATCCATTCACGAAGCCCGGCCCATCGCCTTCAACCGTTCCATCAAGGTCAGCGCATTGGGTATTGCTTCGCCTTGCGCGGTATTGTCGAATATGCACCACACCTGGCGCTGCGAACGGCGCGCCTCGGCAATCTGCAGGGCTACGGCGTCGATGAATGCATCGCTATACGACGAGTAATAAATATGAGGCGCGCCATGCAGCCGAACATAGAGGGCATGAGGATCGCCGCGCGGCTCAACGTCGGCGACCGGAAGCGGGTGCGCCTGGACGCAGGCGATACCTGCATCTCTCATCAGATCCGCGGCCGCCGGCGTAAACCAGCTCACATGACGTGGTTCGCAGACTACCCGCGCGCTGGTAAGACCATGCACCGTGGAGAAAAAGTCCAGTGCTTCTGAAGCGTTCATCGCCAGACTGGGCGGAAGCTGCAACAGCAGGCACCCCAGTTTATCGCCCAGCGCGGAGACCTGATCCACGAACGTCCGAAAGGTGTCTTCCGCCGCCCGCAGCCTGAGCTCATGCGAGATGCTGCGTGGCAGCTTGACAGAAAACCGGAACCCGTCGGGTACGCTCGCCGCCCAGCGCGCATAGGTCTTGGCCTGATGTGGGCGATAGAACGAAGAGTTGATCTCCACCGACGAAAACACCTGGGCGTACCGTTCAAGATGACTGCCCTCGGAGGGGAAATGCGATGCTACTTTAGAGGACAGGCCCCAGCCCGCGCACCCTACATACTCCGATAGAGCGCCGGAATGGTTCGCTTCCCAAGGCTTGCTCATAGCTTTATTCATCTCCATGTAAATTTTCATTGGGCGATACACGTACCCTGACACCGATCACGGTCACCGCACAACCGTCGCCGGAATCACCGTTCACAAGCCGCGCACACCTTCAAGGCCTCGTTATTCTGCGCGCGGGTATGCTCGACCAAATAGTCCAGGAACACACGGGATCGTTGCGGAATGAACTTTCGGCTTGGCAGTGCCGCATACATCGCAAGCCGACCCGTAGTCCATGGACTAAGCACCCGAACCAGTTCTCCACGGGTAAGGTAAGGCGCCACGATATCCAGCGATATCGATGTAATGCCGGCACCATCCAGTGCAGCGCGCAGCAAGGTGTCGGTATGGTTTGCAATAACGACAGGGTCGACGTTCATCTCGAGCACATGATCCGGGTGTTGACCTGACCACATGCGCCACGCCCGCAGGGGACCATCGGGTCCTTTAAGTCGCAGGCAGGCATGCTGTGCCAAGTCCTCAGGCGCCTTGGGCGAGCCCCTATGTTTCACATACGCCGGCGACGCCACCAGGATGACTTCGGATTCAATGACCTTACGGGCGACGATATCAGCGTCGAAGCTTGCATCGGTGCCGAGCAAAGTAATGTCGAAGTCCTCGATAGGCGGGTCTCTGTGTGCCTCGACGTCAATGTCAACCACAATGCCAGGATGACGGCGGCGAAACTCCGCCAGCAAAGGAGCGATCACATAGCTTGCCAGGGCCGGCTGTGTATGCACACGCAAGCGGCCGGCAAGCTCATTGGTATGTGCACTGGCGACTGCATCGGCTTCGTCGACGTCCTGCAGAATTTGACGGACACGAACCAGATAGGCCTCGCCCGCTTCCGTCAGCGAAACGCGCCGGGTAGTTCGCTGAAACAGTCGCGTACCGAGATAGGCCTCGAGTTCGGCAATTAGACGCGTCACTACGGGAGGCGACATATCCATGGCGCGCGCTGCGGCCGCAAAGCCGTTTTCCTCCGCTACCCGTTCAAAGATTTGCATTGCAACCAAACGATCCATGGACTCCTCCTGAAAACCACACTATTCCATATATAGGAATTGTATATGTCCAGTATATCCATTTATTCATTTGAATGGAACGACTAAAGTTGCTCCGTCGACGAGATCACTAGATAAACAGCTCGCCGAATTGGCGACACATGTTTCAGACGATCCAGTCCAACTTAGTTCATAAAGGATATACATCATGACCCGCACTCAAGTTTCCGCTGTCGCCCTCGCTTTCTCCGCCCTGTTCGCCGGACAAGCGATGGCCGCGCCGCAGACCTATGTTCTGGACCCCACCCATTCATTCCCGCGCTTCTCGTATGACCACATGGGCATGTCCACGCAGATCCTGCGCTTCAACAAAACCACGGGCTCGGTCGTGCTCGATAAACAGGCAAAGCAAGCCCGTGTTGATGTCACCATCGACATGACGTCGATCGATACGGGTTTCGAGATGTTCGACGATCACATTCAGGGCGCTGACTTCCTGGACACTGCCACATACCCGACGGCCACCTTCACATCAACCAAGGTGGTTTTTGAGGACGGCAAGCCCGCAAGCATCGAAGGTGACCTGACGATCAAAGGCATTACCAAGCCGGTCACCCTTGCCGTAACCTCCTTTTTCAACGGCGCACATCCTATGCTAAAGAAGGACGCCATCGGTGCCAATGCGACCACGGTCATTAAACGCAGCGAATTCAATGCCGGCAAGTTTGCACCCGGTGTGGGTGACGACGTAACGCTGGACATCGCCCTCGAAGCAATCACGGAGTAAGCTGGCACGAGGTAACTGTATCGCGTTCCCATGTGGGGATGCCACCAGGAAAAGGAAGCAATATGGGACTTCTCATAGACGGAAAATGGCATGAACAGTGGTATGACACGGCAAGCACGGGCGGCCGCTTCGTACGCAACGACGCACAGTTTCGCAACTGGATTACGCCAGACGGCAGCGCCGGTGCTAGCGGTGGCGAGGGATTCAGGGCCGAGCCCGGCCGCTATCACCTTTATGTCTCGCTGGCCTGCCCTTGGGCAAACCGCGTATTGATCCTGCGAGCCTTGAAAGGCCTGGAGCACATGATCAGTGTGTCCGTCGTCAACCCTTATATGGGCAAGCACGGCTGGACCTTCGAGCCCGCGCCCGGCGTGGTGGCCGATCCGGTGGGCCAAGCCCGATACCTGTATGAGGTCTACCTGCGCGCGCAGCCCCAATACAGCGGGCGCGTGACGGTGCCTGTCCTCTGGGACCTGGAACGCAACACCATCGTCAGCAATGAGTCGTCCGAAATCATTCGCATGCTCAACTCGGCATTCGATGGCATCTGTGCCAGCGGAGGCGATTACGCCCCTGTGGAACTGCTGCCGCAGATCGATGCCATCAATGCTGAAATCTATGATGCCGTCAACAACGGCGTGTACAAGGTCGGATTTGCGACCGACCAAGACGTCTATGAGCAGGAGGTCGGCAAGCTGTTTGCCTATCTCGACAAGCTGGAAACCAGGCTGGGGCGGCAACGCTATCTGTTGGGCGACCAGGTCACCGAGGCTGACTGGCGCCTGTTCACCACGCTAATCCGCTTTGACGCCGTTTACCACGGCCATTTCAAGTGCAACCTGAGACGCCTGGCCGATTATGAGAACCTGTGGAGTTACACGCGCGAACTCTATCAATGGCGCGGCATTGCGGCGACGGTGAATTTCGACCATATCAAGCAGCACTACTACCGCAGCCACGACAGCATCAATCCCAACGGCATCGTTCCGCTGGGCCCCATACTGGACTTGGAAGGCACACCAACCCGCAAGCCTCACGAAATTACCTAGGAGAAGTACCATGAACGACTCTGCGAACGATCTGATTTCCGCTACTGTATCCGAGCCTGCGAACCGTACACGCCGTGATATGTTCCGGCTGGCCGGGGCGGGTTTTGCGACCGCTGCGCTGTCGGCTTCGGGCTTGGCACGCGCCCAGGTAAAGGAAGAAGCGGGTACCGAGTCGATGATGATCGAGCGCAAAGGGATCAACAAAGACCTTCGCGTATTCAATATCGATCTCCTGGAAGAGGAAGCCAAGCAGAAGTACGGGCACGGCACCTATGTGTTTGTCTCCCACGGTTCAGGTGACCAGTGGACCTTGCGCGAGAACCGCCGCGCTTTTGGCGACTACGTCTTCACCCCTCACCGGATGCAAGGTATCGTGCGCGAGAAGATCGATACTTCGGTGACGCTGCTGGGCGAGAAACTTCCCCACCCGGTTATTGTGACGCCATTCGGCAGCCATGGACTGCACCACCCCGCCGGTGAAGTCGCCACCGCCGAAGGCGCAGCCCGCTCCGGCGCCCTGTTGACCGTATCAAGCGCTTCCACGCGCAGCATGGAAGACATTGCCAAAGCCTCGGCAGGACCGAAATGGTTTCAAATGTATTTGACGGTCGATGCGGGCCAATCCAAGGAAGTGCTCCTGCGTGCACGCGACGCCGGCTTCAAGGCCATCGTTTTCACGGTGGATGCCATCGGCCAAGGCTCGTCCGATGAATACATGCGCCTGGGCAACCCCCGGCCATGGCTGCCCTATGGCAATTTCCCCACTGGCAATCCCAATGCGTTCAAGACGAACCTGACTTGGGATGACCTGGAATTCATCGGCGCCACCACTGGCCTGCCGGTCATCGTAAAGGGCGTGACCCGGCCGGAAGATGCGGTTGCAGCCGTGAAGGCGGGTGCGGCCGCCATCCAGGTTTCCAACCATGGTGGCCGGGCCTTGGACGGCACGCCCGCGGCAATTACCGTTTTGCCTGAAATCGCTCAAGCACTGCAAGGCGACGTGCCCATCATCATGGACAGCGGCATCCGCCGCGGCACCGATATCGTGAAAGCACTGGCGCTGGGCGCGAATGCCGTTGCGATCGGCCGTCCATTGATGTACGGCCTGACCGCGGGTGGCGCGGGCGGTGTGAATGGCGTAATGGAATTCATGAACCGCGAATTGATCAATACCGTGCTGCATAGCGGCGTCGACAGCATCGGCAAATTGAACGAAAGCCACGTGCGGCGCGCCTAAGCTTATCGAAGCACGCCATGATGCAATCCATACTGCAACTCATTGAGGAACACGGCCTTGTTGTTGTGTTCCTCAACGTGCTTGTCGAGCAGGCAGGTGCGCCCGTGCCGGCCTACCCCATCCTGGTCGTTGCGGGCGCGCTGCTCGATACCAGCGGCTATTCCGCGTTCGCCTTGCTGGGCGTTGCCGTCTTCGGCGCGTTGCTTGCGGACTTCGGCTGGTACCTGGCCGGTCGGCGTTATGGCCGCAAAATGCTGTCGACGCTATGCCGCATTTCCCTGTCGCCTGACTCATGCGTCAGGCAGACGGAATCCATTTACTTGCGCTGGGGGCCGCCATCGCTGATGGTGGCCAAGTTCATTCCTGGATTTGCCTCCATCGCCAGTGTGCTGGCAGGCGCCGTCGGAACCCCGAAAAGAAGCTTCTTGCTGTTCGACGTCATAGGCGCGGCGCTCTGGGCCGGGTCAGCCATCTATCTGGGATCCCTGTTCAGTACGGCGGTCGACGAGCTGCTGGATATACTGATCAGCCTTGGCATGCTGGGTGGGCTGCTGCTGAGCATCGCGCTTCTGTTGTTCGTGGCGAACAAGTGGTGGCAGCGCAAACGCTTCGTCAAATTCCTGTGCATGGAACGGGTCACCCCCTATGAATTGCACGGCATGCTGGAATCGGGCGACCATGCCATCGTCGTCGATGTACGATCGGCGCTTGCACAGGCGCAAGGCCGCATTCCAGGCGCGATCTCCCTTACCGCCAGCGATATCGCAATAAATATGGGACCTGCCGATGAAGTCATCGTGTACTGCGATTGCCCCAACGACGCATCGGCGGCCATGGTTGCAAAACAGTTGATGCAACAAGGCTATGGCAGGGTTCGACCGCTGGCCGGTGGCATCGAGGCCTGGGTGGCGGCGGGATATCCAATCGAATTCGATATCGATCCGGACACCGCCGCTACGGCAACCAAGGCATGATCAAACCTTCCGACCAGCGTTACATTGAACGTCGGCGAGCTTAGGCTTCGCTCATTCCGGCTGCCGGCTCGGACGCCTTGCCCGAACGTACCTTTTCTTCTATGCGCCGGCCCACATCGGGATCGATGCTCTTCCAGTACTCAAACGCGCGCTCGAGTACCGGGCTGCGCACACCACCCAGCAAACTGCCGGCAACAGTTTCAATCAGGCGATCCCGTTGCTCGTCGTTATACACCTGTCGGACCAATGTGCCGGGTTGGCCAAAATCGTCATCCTCGGCATGCAGGGTGTAGGCGCTGCGCACCATATCGCTATCGGTTTCCCAGCCATCTTCCACTTTTCCGGTTTCGTCGGCCCAGCTGCGCCCTTGCGAGTTCGGTGCATAGACCGGCTGGTTGCCACTGTGCTCGTACGTCATTTGCCCGTCGAACATATAAGTGTTGACAGGAACTTTGGGCTTGTTGACGGGTAATTGGTGGAAATTAGTGCCTATGCGGTTGCGCTGCGCATCGTTATAGGCAAAGGCGCGCCCCAGCAGCATCTTGTCGGGCGACAGTCCAATGCCAGGAACGATGGCGCCGGGCGAAAAGGCGGCCTGCTCGATTTCGGCAAAGAAGTTCTCGGGATTGCGATTGAGCGTCATCGTGCCCACTTCAATCAACGGATAATCTTTGTGTGACCAGGTCTTGGTCAGGTCAAAGGGATTGAAGCGATAGGCCTTGGCGTCGCCGTAGGGCATCACCTGTACCGACAGCGTCCAGCTTGGATGCTCGCCGTTCTCGATGGCCTCGAACAGGTCTCGACGGTGATAGTCGGCATCCATCCCGGCCATTTCCTTGGCCTGGCCATTATTGAAAAACTCCATGCCCTGGTGGGTATGGAAATGATACTTGACCCAGAATTTCTCGCCTTTCGCATTGACCCACATAAAGGTGTGTGAGCCATAGCCGTTCATGTGGCGCCAGGTACGAGGCAGGCCGCGATCGCCCATGAGATAGGTGACCTGATGGGCGGATTCGGGATTATTGGTCCAGAAGTCCCACTGCATGTGGTTGTCACGCAGGCCCGAGTCTGGCAAGCGCTTCTGGCTGCGGATGAAGTGCGGAAACTTCATCGGATCGCGCACGAAGAAAATAGGCGTGTTATTGCCGACGAGGTCGTAATTGCCTTCTTCCGTGTAGAACTTGAGCGAGAAGCCGCGAACGTCGCGCCAAGTGTCCGGGCTGCCCGACTCACCCGCTACCGTCGAAAACCGCGCCAGCATTTCGGTTCTACAGCCCTTCTGGAACAAAGCGGCCTTGGTGTAGGCGGAGACATCCGCCGTGGTCTCGAATACGCCAAATGCACCCGCTCCTTTGGCATGCGGCTGGCGTTCCGGTACCTTCTCGCGATTGAAGTGCGCCATTTGTTCAAGAAAGTGAACGTCGTGAAGCAAAATAGGCCCATTGGGGCCCATCGTCAGCGAATTACGGTCGCTGGGCGCAGGCGCGCCGGACCCCGTGGTTGAACCGTGAGCAGCCTTGTCGTTCGAATTAGCCATAGCGCATTCTCCTTGAGCGATAACAATCTTTCGTGGAAACTGTACGTCGACAGAACCTATCAGACTTACTATACATGAGCCGCTGGTGAAGTCGTCAACACGACTTTTCCAAACTGCTGGCTGGACTCCAGGTATCGATGCGCATCGACCACCTCATCCAATGAAAATGTCCTGTCGATATGCGGCCGTAACATGCCTGATGCGATACCTTGCGCAATAAAGTGCTGGGCACGCGCGAGGCTGTCGATGTTTTTCGTCACTTCTGTATAGACGTAGCCGCGAAACGCCAGGCTTTTTCTCAAGGCAAGCTTCAACGGAAAGGGTGTGTCTTCAGGGCTGAGCGCGCCGTGAATGACAATTCGCCCTTTCGGCACCATGGCCTGGGCAAGATCGACTACCTGTGGCCCGCCCACGGCATCAAAGGCGCAATTGAGCATGCCGCCGGTGTATTCCTGCAGGCGCTGTCCCAACGGTTCTTCCTGCGTCGCGATGACCGCATAGGCTCCGGCCTCCATCAACGCATCGCGCGTGACGCTCGTTAATGTGGTGGCAATCGGTCGGGCACCCGCCTGCAGGGCGATCTGGATGGCGGCGAGCCCCACGCTGCTGGAGGCCGCCGAAATGACGACCCAGTCACCCGCCGTCAACCTGCCGGCTTCGATGAGGCCGCCATAGGCGGTCAAATAGGCCATCCACAGCCCCGCCGCTTGAGCGCTCGTCAACCCTTGCGGCTGCGGCAACACATGGGCTTGCGGAATGACGGCATGATCGGCATAAGTACCGTACTTGCTGAGATCAAAGCCAGGCAGGACGCCCACGGCGTCGCCGACGCGCACGCCTTCAACACCGGAACCCAAGGCAAGCACGGTTCCCGATGCTTCGAAGCCCATCTGGGAAGGAAATGTGGCCTTTTCCAGATAGCGTCCTGTTCGGAACATGACATCGGCGCGGTTCAGGCCAATGGCCTCGACGTTGATGAGCACCTCGCCAGCACCGGGCTCGGGGACTTCCCGCTCTTCCAGCCGAAGCACATCAGGCCCACCCAGCGAGTGGAAGCGAACGACACGCGACATCAGAGTTCTCCCGTCATTAATCGGCGATCTTGATCACGATTTTACCGAACGCGCCTTTGGATAAATGCTCATAGGCTTGATCTGGCCGTTCGTATCGGTGTGCTGCCTGACTCTTCAGAGCTCATCGCGCGCCGCTTGGGGGAGCAACGCCTGGTTTTATATGCGCTTCGCGGCGTGCCCGCCACCGTTACGGATCTGCGCAACCATGACTGCGTCACGGGTTGGCGCCATGGTCATCGGCCCGCCTGGTTGTTGAAAAATGAGCAGGGGAAATTGAACCGCAAGAGATCCGATCCCGACATGAGTTGACCGATGGCGATGCCTTGCTTCATGCATGCCTTGTCGGCAGCGGCTTGGCCCAGTTACCGACGTAGCTGGCCGATGACGCCCTACGCAGCGGAGTGCTTACACAAGTTCTTTCCGAGATATCGGGCGGCGTGATGCCGATTCATGTCATTTGGCAAAAGACTTGGCATCTACAGCCAAAAGTGCGGATCGCGGTCGATGAGCTGGTCCAGCTCACCACCCCCAATCATTCTGTATTCAATCCTGCCCGTGCCGGCATGTAATGCCTGTTTTCCGCCCTATTCTGGCAGGCAGATGAGCTGCAACCTGTACGAATATCGGCGATTACGCCTCTTCCTATACTATATGCGTAGACAAACTTACAGGCGCATGCATTCTGCAGCGGATCGCTCATTCCATGAAGACACAGTCCAACAAAATCCATCCCGATACGCACGACATCATGCTCGAAGCCTTGATTGTCCAGTTCCATATCAAACCGGAGTTCGTAGAACAATTTGAATCGGCCATAAAGCAAAACGCAGTCACCTCCCTCAACGAAGAGCCCGGCTGCAAATTCTTCGATGTGTGCCGCGACCCTGCAGATCCTACCGTCTTCTTCCTGTATGAACTCTACGACAATCAAGAAGCGATCCAGGCCCATATGCGCTCGCGCCATTTCCTGGAATTCAGCGAACAGACCAAAGATTGGGTAGCGCAGAAAACCGTACATGCGATGCGGCGCTCTGTCGGGGGCATGCTTCCTTAGTGTAGGCCTCAACCCCCTGCTTGAAGGCCTGCCACCCCACGCAGTGCGCGCTCGAATGTGTCGGGCGCTTGTCCGCCCTGTATAAGATGCCGATCATTCATGATGACCGCTGGTACGGAATTAATTCCCTGCTCCATATAGAACCGCTCGCGCTCACGCACCTCGGCAGCGTACTCGTCGGAATCAAGAATTTCGCGGGCGCGCTTGGCATCGAGCCCCGACTCGACACACAGCCTGGCCAACACATCATGATCGCTGGGATTCTCGCCGTCAGTGAAATAGGCCTTCAGAAGCGCATGCTTCAGTTCCAGTTGATGCCCTTCAAGACCGGCCCAGTGCAGGAGTCGATGCGCGTCAAACGTGTTGTACGTTCGCGTGCGTTTGTCCATGTTGAACGTGAAGCCTACCTCGCGCCCTCGCGCGGTGATGGCCTCGCCATTGCGTCGCACCTGTTCAGGCGTCAGCCCATACTTGCGCGAGAGCCGCTCCACCGTGTCCTGGCCGTTAGCCGGCATATCCGGATTCAGCTCGAAAGGCTGAAAATGAATCTCGGCCTCCAGCTCGCCATCGAGGCGAGCCAGCGCGCGCTCCAGCGAAGCGAGGCCCACGGCGCACCATGGGCAGGAAACGTCAGAGACGAAATCAATCTTGATACGAGCAGTCATGCTCAACTCCTGTATAGAGAATAAAAACGGCGCAATCCCAGACACGGGCACGTCAGAGAGCAAGTGAGGCGCTATCGATGACAAAGCGGTACTTCACATCGCCTTTGAGCATGCGTTCGTAGGCCTGGTTGATTTGATCGGCGCGTATCATTTCGATATCCGCCACGATGCCGTGTTCGGCACAGAAATCCAGCATCTCTTGCGTCTCGGGAATGCCGCCAATCATCGATCCGGCCAGGCTGCGCCGTTTCGTGATCAGGCTGAACACCTGGGGCGAAGGATGCGGCGTGGCCGGCGCGCCGACCAGGGCCATCGTGCCGTCACGCTTGAGCAGCGCGAAGAAGGCATCCAGATCGTGCGGCACGGCGACGGTATTGAGGATGAAATCAAGGCTATTCGCCTGCGCGACCATTTCTTCCGGATTGCGCGATACGACCACTTCGTCGGCCCCGAGGGCCTTGGCCGCCTCGCGCTTGGATTCAGACGTCGTAAAAGCCACCACGTGCCCACCCATGGCGTGCGCCAGCTTGATGCCCATGTGACCCAGGCCGCCGATGCCCACCACACCCACCTTCTTTCCTGGCCCTACTTTCCAATGGCGCAGGGGCGAATAAGTAGTAATGCCGGCGCACAGCAGCGGCGCCACGGCGGCCAGTTGTGCCTCGGGGTGGCGGATACGCAGCACGTAGCGTTGGTGCACGACGATCTGTTGGGAGTAGCCGCCCAGCGTGTGGCCGGGTGCGTCCGGTGTCGGACCGTTGTAGGTGCCGACCATATGGTCGCAGTAGTTCTCCAGTCCTTCGTCGCAGTCCTCGCAGTGCTTGCAGCTATCGACGATACAACCGACGCCGACAAGGTCGCCCGACTTGAAGTCCTTCACATGTTCGCCAACCGCCGCGACGCGCCCCACGATCTCGTGACCGGGAACACACGGAAACAAGGTTCCGGCCCACTCTTCGCGCACCTGATGCAGGTCGGAATGACACACGCCGCAGTACGCGATTTCGATTTGTACATCGTGCTCGCCCGGCGTACGCCGGGTGATGTCCATGGACTCAAGGGGTTGATCGCCCGCTTGGGCGCCGTAGGCTTTGATGGTCATGGTGACTACTCCTATATAGACCGGAAACTGATTTTCGAAAACTACGACCCAGGTACTGCTCAAGGTCACGGCATCTCTTCTTGCTCTGCAGATAGCTCAGGCTGTTTGTGGCACTTGCGAACGTGAGGTCAGAAAGGCCAGTAAGGCCGCGAGCATCAACACGACCGCCCTCGCCACCAAGGTCGCGCGATAACTGCTCCCGTCGAACAGCATACCGCCAATGGTTGAGCCCAGCGCAATGGAGAGTTCAATCATGGCCACCATCAGACCGCCGCCCGCTTCGGCGTCGTTGGGTAGCGATTTATAGGCGTATCGCCTGCGGAAGTCTCGGAAACGTGAACACTCATGAAATGCTGTTTATGCGAGGTGTTGAATTGAGGACGAATTGCTTGATGATCGCGCATCAATCTTGAGCCATTAAGGACCGGTTGAATAGTGGGTGCAATCTTGATGCTGTTGTGAGAAAATTTCAAGAATGAAACCTAACAAAGTCAGTGACCTGCAAGCCTTCATCGCCGTGGCTCGAGACCAGAGCTTTACAAAAGCGGCTGCCAGGCTGGGCCTTACCCCTTCCGCCCTCAGTCATACTATGAAGGCACTCGAGGAGCGGCTTGGCGTGCGCCTGCTCGCGCGCACCACCCGCAATGTGGCCCCTACCGAAGCAGGCGAACGACTGATGCGTTCGGTCGCGCCGCTATTCGACCAGATTGCCTCGGAAGTCGAATCTCTGAGCGAGTTACGAGACAAACCAGCGGGAACAATCCGCATCACGTGTACTGATGATCAAATCGAACTGTGCTTACGTCCAATGCTGGCGGAGTTTCTGAAAGCCTATCCCGATATAACATTGGAGTTCTACGTTGACTACGGGTTCACCAATGTGGTCGAAGAGCGATTTGACGCCGGCATACGCCTGGGTGAGGCGATCAGCAAAGACATGATCGCCGCCCGCATCGGACCCGATTGGCGTTTGGCCGTGGTGGGATCCCCTGCTTACTTTGACCGAAATCCGCCTCCGAAAACACCCTATGATCTGACCAAACATGCCTGTGTCAACATTCGGTACCGTCCCTCCGGCTCCATTTACGCATGGCAATTCAAAAAGGATGGCAAGGAATTTACCGTCAAGGTCGAAGGGCAGCTCGTCTTCAACAGCATCATGCACGTCCTCAATGCGGCCGTAGACGGCATCGGCTTAGCCTACGTGCCCGAACAGCTGCTTGCACCGTACCTGGCCGATGGCCGACTTAAAGAAGTCCTGGCCCAGTGGTGTCCCCATTTCCAGGGCTACCATTTATATTATCCAAATAGACGCCAAGCCTCCCCGGCGTTCTCGGCGTTTGTCGAAGCACTGCGGTATCGCGCCTAGTTGCGGATTACTGAATATTCCTCACAGCCGCATCAAGTTCGTGGCGGGTAGTCAAGAATAACCATCCCGCTCTATCATCCTGGATATCACGTGACTCCCGTGCCCCGCCCTTACCGTGTCTAGTACGCTCTCGAAGGCTCTTTGCCCCGCATGTTTGAACGTCTGCTCAATCCTTTTCCGCCCGAGACTCCGTCAGTACCACCCAAGGGCTTGCTGCCGTTCCTGTGGGCATGCACGCATGGTTCACGCCGCTACCTTGCTGTGCTGGCGCTGCTGAGCGCCAGTGTGTCGATCTACGAAGCCTGGCTGTTCGCCTTTCTCGGACAGGTCATCGATTTGCTCTCCGCCTGGCAGATAGGCGAGCCCGCCTCCGCCCACGAGCGCCGGGTGTTGTGGGGCATAGGGCTTGTACTGTTGGCCAGCATCGGCCTGGTGACGTTGCGCACTATGGTGCAGCATCGGGTGCTGGCCATCAACTTGCCGCTACGGTTGCGCTGGAACTTTCATCGCCTGATGCTGCGGCAAAGCCTGTCGTTCTTTGCCGACGAGTTTGCCGGACGTGTCACCACCAAAGTCATGCAGACGGCACTGGCTGTACGCGAAGTATTAATGACCTTCACCGAGATTGTGATTGGCATAGGCGTGTACTTCATCACTATTCTTGCGCTGGCGGGCAGTTTCGACCTGCGCCTGATGCTGCCCTTTATCGGCTGGATTACGCTGTTCGGCCTTGCCATGCTGTATTTCGTGCCGCGCTTGGGCAAGGTGGGCCAGGAGCAGGCGCATGCCCGATCGTCCATGACCGGACGCGTGACCGATGCTTACTCCAACATCACCACTGTCAAGCTGTTCTCGCATACCCAACGCGAGGCGCATTTCGCCCGCGCGGCGATGGAAGACTTCAAGAATACCGGCTATCGTCAGATGCGCCTTGTCAGCCAGTTTGAAATCGTCAACCAGGCGCTGGTGGCTACGTTGATTTCTGCGGCGGGCGGCTATGCCTTGTGGCTATGGCATGGCGGCGAAATTGGCACCGGTGCCGTAGCCGCCGTTATAGCCATGGCATTGCGCGTGAACGGCATGTCGCAGTGGATCATGTGGGAAATGGCGACCCTCTTTGAAAATATCGGCACCGTGCAAGACGGCCTCGCGACCCTCACACGGACCGCCAACGTGAAGGACGCGCCTGGTGCCCCTGCTCTCGAAGTCACGCGCGGCCACGTGGAGTTCGAGCGCGTCCGCTTCAATTACAACGGCGAACGCCAAGTATTCGACAGCCTAAACCTGACTGTTCAGCCCGGAGAAAAGATCGGCCTGGTGGGCCGTTCCGGCGCAGGCAAGTCTACGCTGATCAACCTTTTATTGCGCTTCTACGATCTCGACGGTGGCCAGATCCGCATAGACGGACAGGATATCGCCAAGGTTACGCAGGACAGTCTGCGTAGCGCCATCGGCATGGTCACCCAGGATACTTCACTGCTGCACCGCAGCATCCGCGACAACATTGCCTATGGCCGCCCCGACGCCGACGATACTGCAATCCGCGCCGCCGCCATCGGTGCCCATGCCGATGATTTCATCCAGCAGCTAACCGATTCCGAACAGCGCCGCGGCTATGACACGCTGGTCGGCGAGCGCGGTGTCAAGCTTTCCGGCGGCCAGCGTCAACGCATCGCCATTGCCCGGGTGATGCTGAAGAATGCGCCCATCCTGCTGCTGGATGAAGCCACCAGCGCCCTGGACTCGGAAGTGGAGGCGGCCATACAGGAAAGCCTCTACGAAATGATGGAGGGCAAGACCGTGATCGCCATCGCTCACCGGCTATCCACCATCGCCGCCATGGACCGCCTCGTGGTCATGGACCACGGATGTATCATCGAACAAGGCAGTCACGCCGAACTGCTGGCGAAAAATGGTACCTATGCACGACTGTGGCGCCATCAGAGCGGCGGATTTTTGGGCAACGAAGCCTCGTACTGACATCCAATTTGCACCGTATTTGTTCACTCAACCGAGGATTTCAACATGACAAGCATTCAAGTCAACGGCCAAGCCAGGGACGTGAACGTCCCCGAGGACATGCCCCTACTGTGGGTGCTGCGCGATGAGCTCGGCATGACGGGCACCAAGTTCGGCTGTGGCATGGCGCTGTGCGGCGCCTGTACGGTGCACATGGACGGCCAGCCCATCCGTGCCTGTGTCACACCCATCTCGGCCGTGGCTGGGCATACCATCTCGACGATTGAAGGCATCGAAAGCGACCACGTGGGCCAGGCCGTGCAGCAGGCCTGGGTTGAGAACAATGTCGCGCAATGCGGCTATTGCCAAGCCGGGCAAATCATGTCGGCCGTGAGCCTGCTCAAGACCACACCCTCGCCGACCGAGGAGCAAATCGATGATGCCATGAGCGGCAACATCTGCCGCTGCGGCACCTATCCGCGCATCCGTGCGGCCATCCAGCAAGCCGCCAGCCACTTGGCACCAGGGGGAAAATAATGTTGACGAAAACGCAAAATCTTTCCCGTCGTACTTTTTTGCAAGGCAGCCTCGGCGCGCTATTTCTGGCCGTCAGCGCCAACGGTGCGGTCTGGGCGGCGGATGCCAAAAAATACGGCGCCGATGCGATGCCTGGTGGCGTGGTGGACGACCCCCTGGTGTTCGTGTCCATCGCACCTGACGGCGCCGTCACCATTGTCGCGCACCGCGCTGAGATGGGAACCGGCATACGCACCAGCCTTCCCATGGTCGTCGCCGACGAGATGGAAGCAAACTGGGACCGTGTGAATGTGGTTCAGGCTGAGGCCAACGAGACGCGCTACGGCAACCAGAACGTCGACGGCTCGCGCAGCGTGCGGCACTTCATGCTCCCAATGCGGCGCGTGGGCGCGGCCGCCCGGCACATGCTCGAAGCTGCCGCCGCCGCACGCTGGTCAGTACCCGCTTCCGAAGTACGCGCCGTGCAACACGAGGTAGAACATGTGCCTAGCGGCCGGCGCCTGGGGTATGGCGAACTCGCCGCTGAAGCCGCCAAGCAACAAGTGCCCCAAGGCGATGCGCTCAAGCTCAAGTCGCCCGCCGAGTTTCGCTACATCGGCAAAGAAAAAGTGCGGCTGGTAGACCTGGAAGCCATAGGCAAGGGCCAGGCCACCTATGGCATGGACATGCATCTGCCTGACATGGTCTACGCCGTGGTCGCCCGCCCGCCGGTGGTAGGCGGCAAACTACGCAGCGTGCGCAGCGACAAAGCGCTGCAGGTGCCCGGCGTGTTGAAAGTGATGGAGATCCCGTCCTACAGCGGCGCCCCGGCCTTCCAGGCACTGGGCGGGGTGGCGGTGGTCGCCTCCAATACCTGGTCCGCCATACAGGGCCGCGCCGCGCTGGAAATCGATTGGGATGATGGGCCTAACGCCAGCTACAACTCCGTCGCGTATCGCAAGACCCTGGAAACCGCCGCCGGCGCGCCCGGAAAAGCCTTGCGGAATGACGGCAACGCGCCTGAAGTCTGGGCTAAAGCATCTGAAACCGAGCGTTTTGCCGCTGAATATTATCTACCCCATCTGGCCCATGCCTCAATGGAGCCGCCTGTGGCAACCGTCGTGGTCAACGGCGACCATTGCGAGGTCTGGACTTCGGTCCAAAACCCGCAAGCCGCGCTGAATGTCGTCGCGACCCGGCTCAATCTCAAACCCGAAAACGTCAAGGTCAACGTGCTGCTGCTGGGCGGCGGCTTTGGGCGCAAGTCCAAACCCGACTATGTGGACGAGGCCGCCATCGTTGCCCAGACTATGCCTGGCACGCCGGTCAAGCTGGTCTGGACGCGCGAAGATGACATTCATCACGACTATCTGCATACTGTCGCCGTCGAACGTCTGGAAGCCGTGGTTGGCAAGAATGGACAACCTGAGACGTGGCTGCACCGTAGCGCGGCCCCCACTATCGGTTCGCTATTCTCCGAAGGCGCCAAAGGCCTGCAGGTGTTCGAAGCTGCCATGTCGGCCATCAACATGCCCTACCTGATTCCGCATGTGCGCATCGAGACCGCCGAGGTGGAGGCGCACGCCCGTATCGGCTGGTTCCGCTCGGTGTACAACATTCCCCACGCGTTTGCCGCGCAATGCTTCATCGCCGAACTTGCGCATCGCGCTGAACAGGACCACAAGCAGTTCGCGCTGGACCTGATTGGCCCCCCACGCAAAATCAACCCCGGCAAGCTCTCCGACACCTGGAACTACGACGAGTCACCCGAGCGTTACCCCTATGACACCGGCCGCCTGCGCGACGTGATCGAAGCCGCAACGCGCGGTGCTGGCTGGGGCCGCACACTGCCCGAAGGCCATGGGCTGGGACTGGCTTTTTGCTACAGCTTCATGAGCTACACCGCTACCGTGGTCGAAGTGGCGGTGGATGCCCAGGGGAAGGTACAGGTCGTGGCCGTGGACATGGCCATTGATTGCGGTCCGCAGGTCAATCCCGAGCGCATCCGCGCCCAAATGGAGGGCGGCGCCATCATGGGGCTGAGCCTGGCGTTGACCAGCGAAATTAGCTTTGAGAACGGCCGCGTCAAGCAAAGCAACTTCCATGACTACGAAGTGCTGCGCTACGCCGCCTCGCCGCGCACGATCCGAACCCACTTGGTGAACGACAACCACGCAGCGCCCCCGGGCGGCGTAGGTGAGCCTCCGGTGCCGCCCGTTGCCCCTGCCCTGTGCAACGCGATCTTCGCCGCAACCGGCAAGCGCGTGCGCAGCTTGCCGGTGCGCCTGTAAATTCCTATGGCAAGCAAGCAAGCGCAAGCCCGATTGCCCATCGTCATCGTGCTGGCCGCGGGTCAGGGCCGTCGCTTTCGGCAGTCTGGAGGCACGATGCACAAGCTGGACGCCCTGCTCGGCGGCATGCCCGTGCTGGAACGCGTGCTGCGCACCGTCGCCGCATCGGGCCTGGATTGCCATGTCGTACGTCCCGAACAAGGAGCGTGTGCAGCCTTGTCCGGAATGGGCGACTCCATTGCCCGGGGCGTGCGAGCCACTGCGGATGCAGCAGGATGGCTTATCCTGCCCGGGGACTTGCCGCTAGTCCGTGCACAAAGCCTATTGCGCGTGGCGCGGGAACTGGCTGCGCAGCCGGTGGTCACGCCACTCTGGAACGGGCAGCAGGGTCATCCTGTCGGCTTTCGCGCAGAATGCTTCGAGGCACTGACCTTGCTTCGCGGTGATATCGGCGCGGCCTCCGTCGTACGCGCGTTTCGGCAGGTGGGCGCGCTGCGGGAGTTGCATCTGGATGATCCGGGAATCGCCGCAGATATTGATACCCTGGAGAACCTGGCACATGCCGAGAAGGCTCTGGCTTCACGGCTACACACCCTTCATCCCGAACCTGCCGAGGAGCGATGTTATGGAAAGCATTGATGTCAGAGTCCTGCGCACCTTGCGGGATTGGCGCGCTGATGGTCATCGGGCGCTGCTGGCGACAGTCATCAGGACCTGGGGATCTTCGCCACGACCGGTAGGAGCCATGATGGCATTACGCGAGGATGGACGCGCCGTCGGCTCGGTTTCTGGCGGATGTATCGAGGACGACCTGATCTTCCGCCATACACGCGCTCATGGGGCGCAGGGCATTCCCCACGGATTGCCCCAAGTAGTGCGCTATGGCGTGAGTGCCGACGAAGCACACCAGTTCGGGCTGCCCTGCGGCGGCACCTTGGAACTGCTGCTGGAATTCGACCCTCCGCATGACTCATTGGCCGAGCTCGTGCAAAGGCTGGAGACCGGCGAACTCGTACGCCGCACGGTCTCGCGTCTGGACGGAAGCGTGACACTCGACCATGCGGATGAGCCCGAACACCTGCAATTCGATGACAGCCGTCTCACAAGCATCTTCGGCCCCGAATACCGCATGCTGCTTATCGGCGCGGGCATGCTGACCGAGTACCTGTCCACGATGGCGCTGTTCAGCGGATTTTCCGTAACGGTATGCGATCCGCGGGTGGAATACATGGATGCATGGTCATTGCCCGGCGTAAAGAAACTGGTCGAGATGCCTGACGATGCGGTGGTCGCCTTCCGCCCCGATCAGCGCAGTTGCATCATCGCGCTAAGCCATGACCCCAAGCTCGATGACCTAGCGCTGCTGGAGGCGCTGCACAGCCCCGCCTTTTACGTGGGCGCCATCGGCTCGCGCCGCAATAGCCAGAGCCGGCGCGCCCGGATGATCGAGCACTTTAATGAAACTGAAGCATCGCTTGAGCGTCTCCGGGGGCCCGTAGGCATTCACATCAACAGCAAGACACCGGCCGAGATCGCGGTGAGCGTGATGGCTGAAATCCTTGCCGTCAAGAACGGTGTGGATCTGCCGCACGAACTGTCTGTCGCCCAGGCCAAGCAGCAGCAAGAGGCTGCGGCCATGCGGGCCGGCTGATCATTGGGTTCGCTTAATCCCGGTATCGGAATCTTCAGTGGCTCGCAGCGTGATTTGCGTAATCTCCGAGCGGCGACCCAGCCGTATGGGAAAACCATTCCAAAGGCCACTGCCGTTGCTTACGTACAGGCGCATGCCATCCACCTGGTACTGTCCCGAAACTAAGCCCTCATTGGCCCATTGTGCCAATACATGGGCGCCCAGGATTTGTCCGCCGTGTGTGTGACCTGACAACTGCAGGTCCACCCCAGCGGCGGCGTTGGCCGCCGCGCCAATAGGACGATGACTAAGCAGAATTATCGGATCGGCTTGCGACGTGCCGTCCAGCGCCGCCGTGAGATTCGGTGGCGTTTGCTTGAAAACAGCCGCCGTGTGATCCGTGATGCCGGCTACGACGAGATCACGGCCACCGTGGGTGATCGTCACATGTTCATTAAGCAGCATGCGTAGGCCTAACTGATCGAATGCGGGCAACCAACGCATGTAGTCGGCATAATATTCATGGTTGCCCGGTATCGCCAACACGCCATACCGCGCGGTGAGGTTTTTCAGCGGCTGCACATCTGGGGCGCGGGCCGCTGGCGTGCCGTCGGTCAGATCGCCAGTGATGACCGTCAGATCCGGATTCAAGGCATTGGTTCTTTCGACGACCCCTTTCATCCAGGACGCATGCAGCAGCCTGCTGGCATGCAGGTCGCTTAACTGCACGACCCGAAAACCGTCAAGTTCCCGCGGCAAACGCGGCAAAATGACTTCTATGGTCTTGACGCCAGGTATGCGGATGGCCTCCCATACGCCTACGCCCGCAAGCACCACGGCGGAAGCTCCCATGCCATAAAGCAAGCCGGGAGCCGACAACAAGGCCAGGCCAAGCTTGCCGAAGAACGGATAGGAGAGCAATCCCATCAAGTCCTTGACCAACAAAAGCACGGCAAGCAGGATAAGGGCACCGAACGCCCAACCCAACACGATGAGCACCGCCGACGGAACCTCGGGTGATGCCATGGAGCCAAAGAAGGTCCGGGTCACCAGATGGTGTTCTGCCACCAGAAGCAGTAATACGGCAAGCAGCACTTTGCTTGCAGTGTTCCACGGTAGTGGATAAACAAAACGCCAGATGACGTAGAAACAAATACTGGCGGTGATGACATGAAACACGTATTTTCAGTTCCTACTGCAAAGTTTATTGTTCGAAGCCATGGTGCATACGGCAGCACCGATGCCAACGCGCTACGTAAAGAACGCCGCCATGTGACGCCAAGCTTGCGATCTTAACCTCCTCACACTACAGAAATATGCGAACACCGCAACGCCATATTCCTGCGACAGGCACATTCTGATCGATGCGCGTGCGACCGGCGAGGCGTGGCTGCGTGCCCGGTTCGAGCGGATCAGGGAGAATGGAGATTTGCCGGACCGAGTATGACAACCGGCGTTGATGTTTCATCACCGCCGGTTTCGTTTTACAAGCACAACACGCCTGATTAGCGACGCACCGCACTGGCCTTAGCGTTGACCACCTTGAAAGCCTGATCAAATCGATCCTCGCGTTCGGCCCAGCGCTGAAAGACGGCACGCGACACAAGGACCTCGTCCGGTGTGGGCTGCTGCGCAAAGATGGCCATGACCTCGTCCATAAAATCGCCCAGCGGCATGAAGCCTTCGCGGCTGGACTGCCCAGGAGTAAGTTCCGTCTGGATGGCAGGCGGAACGATTTCGATGACCTTTACCTTGCCCTTCAGCTGATCCCTCAAAGCCATGGTGTAGGAGTGGATTGCGGCCTTCGTGGCTCCGTAAGTTCCGGCGTCCGACCTGGGCACGAATGCCAAGCCGGATGACGCGTTGACCACCACTGGATTCGGCTGGCTTTTCAAATGATCGATCAATGCATTGGTGAGCCGTATGGGACCGAGCAAATTGGTTGTGATCTGGGCTTCGGCATCGCTAAGGTCGCGCTGCTTGCTCAGGTCTTCGTAACGCATGATGCCCGCGTTGTTGATCAATACATTGAGCTTCGGATGATCGACCACAACTTGTTTGGTAAAGGTAGCGATTGCAGCCGGGTCATCGACATCCAGCACGTAAGCGCTCATGTTTTTTCGCCCTGCAATGGTTTTCTGCAATGTTGACATACGCCGCCCGACCACCAGGACCGTGTTGCCTTGTTCATTGAACCGCCTGGCGAGTTCGCGGCCAATACCCGAACCGCCTCCTGTGATAAGAATGGTGTTGCCGCTTGCCCTCATCGAGATCGCTTCACGAGCCTGCTGGGATGCCCCTTGACTCGAACCGGCACCCTCGACTATACCGGCAAACATGGCTGCGCCCAGCGTCGCCGCGGTGAGCGTGGCACGCATAGGACGGCACATGTTGCTTAGGGTAATCAGGACCTTATATGGCATTACTATCTCCTTTCAATATGGGCGAAATCATGATGCCCGTTGGGCTTACCGAGCGCTTCTGTGATGCTTCGAACGCCCGCTCGCGGCGTCCTAGAAAAAAACCGCAGAATCCCCAGCAGACAGCCAGTAGCGCGCCAATGATCATGGCAATAGCCGGGCTGTCACTGACCAGATCGATCCCCCGCTTTACCCACCCACTGATGGCGTCACCACCCCGGTAGACAACGGTATCGATGAAGTTTTTGGCTTTGTATTTTTCTTCGGCCGGAACCACGGTATAGAGCATCTCGCGGCCGGGCCTGACCAGCGCATACTCACCCACACGGCGTATGACCATGACGATGACGAACACCGTAAACACTGGTGCAGCCGCCAGTGCAAGAAATCCTGCGGCTATGGCGATGGGCACCGACACGAGCAACGCGCCAACACCCAGCCGTTTTGCCAACTGGCCCGTCACCAGCACCTGTATGAGTAGCGACAAGGCCTGCACCACCGCATCTATCATCCCGAAAACCCGGGTTTGTTCTGTCCGATCGGGGAAGTACTCGGCCACCAGGCGGGCTTGCTCGAAGTACAGAAAGGTGTTGATGCTGGCCAACAGCAATACGAACAAGGTGATACCCAATAAATAGGAAGAGCGCATCGTCGCGGTGGCGCCGGCAAAAGGATTACCGCCCAGAGGCTTGCGCCGCGAAGCCGTTGTATCTGCACCCTCCTCTTGTGGATGAGCGTCTCTCCAACGATGCAACCATGCAGCGGCGGCCGCACTGGCCAGCAACAGAGACGCGGAGATAAGCAGCAGGCCTGCGTGCCCCACTGGGCCGACCAGCACGGTTCCGAGTAGTGGCCCAGCCAGCCCGCCAATGCTGGCGCCGCTGGCAATCAGCGCGAACGTACGCTTGGCCTGTGAGGCCACGAAGACATCGGCGAGCACGCTCCACGCCAAAGATATGGCGATCAGATTGAAGACGGAAAGCCAGATGTAGAAAGCTCTGGCCAGCCAGACGTTGTCCGGTTCCATCCAGAAACTTACCGCAAACATCACCAACACCATCGCACATCCGGCATACACCCATGGCAACAGTGTTCGTCGGGAGAGCCTGGATGCCAGCCATCCAAAAACGGGCAATGTAATCAGAGTCGCCACAAACGTACCGGTGAACAACCATTGAAGATTACGCACGCCGCCAGCGATTCCCATGGTCTCGCGCACGGGACGCAGCATGAAATAGGCGGTGAACAGCAGGAAGAACATCAGCAAGCCAGCTATGACAGCCTGCGCTTCCCGTTGCTCTACATTGAACAACTTGGCGATGCCGCTCGGTATCGGTCTTGAGGACTCATTCATTACATGATCTCCTATCATTCGTTCTATCTATTGGTGTATAACGAATAATAAGAGAGTCACTCTCCAATAGGAAGTAGACACTTAAAAGTTATATACTTACCTAGAAGAGAGAATAAACATTCACTGAGAGAGAAATGATGGCTGTGAATCCGTCCAAGCACCTTGAAGTCAGGGAAAAGCTCGCCCAAGCCCAGAAGCTGGATCCGCGTGTCGAGGCACTCGTCAATCAAGTGATTGCCCGGGTCGCCGACAAATGGACCATGATTATTCTGGACGTCCTGGCGGAACATGGCGAACTGCGCTTCACGCAACTATCCAAATTGGTGGCAGGCATCAGTCAGAAGATGTTGACGCAGACCCTGCGTGCAATGGAACGCGACGGCTTGGTCATACGCACCATACATCCCGTCGTTCCGCCCAAGGTGGAGTACCGCCTGACGGATCTGGGCCTTGGGCTGGGAGCTGCTTTCTGCGGGGTCTGGATATGGGCCGAACAAAACTTGAACGCCATCGACCAAGCACGTAAGGATTACGACACGCGTGCAGCCACGACTCGTCACCCTAACTGCCTGTAGCCGCCACGGCAGCCCGCGCCTTATGCAATTTTTTGTAGCTGTCGATCCGACGATGATGTCTATCGAGACCCTCCAGCTTCATACTCGTTGGCGTTAGCCCGAAGAAGCGCACGCTTCCGTCCAATGCCCCCATTACCGCGTCCATCCGAGCGCTGCCAAACATCCGACGAAAGTTGACCGCGTAGTCGCCCATTACCAGGTCGTCATCGAGCAGCACCTCCAGTACCACATTCAGGGCCTGGTAAAACAAGCCGCGCTCGACCGTGTTGTCGTTGTACTGCAGGAAGGCACCCACCAGCTCTTGCGCCGCCTCAAATTGCTGCAAGGCAAGATTAATCAGCAACTTCAACTCGAGAACTGTTAGCTGCCCCCAGTCCGTATTCTCGTCGAATTCGATGCCGATCAAAGTGGCAATATCGGAGTAATCATCGAGCTCATTATTATCCAACCGCTCAAGCAGTGCTGCCAGGCCGGCATCGTCCAAGCGATGCAAGTTCAAGATATCGGCTCGGAACAACAGCGCCTTGTTTGTGTTGTCCCAGATTAAATCCTCTACTGGGTATATTTCCGAATAGCCGGGCACCAAAATCCGGCAGGCTATGGCACCCAGTTGGTCATACATCGCCATGTATACCTCTTTGCCCATGCCTTCGAGAATACCTAACAACGTTGTTGCTTCCTCGGCATTGGAGTTCTCACCCTGGCCAGAAAAATCCCACTCGACAAACTCGAAATCCGCTTTAGCGCTGAAAAAGCGCCACGACACCACACCGCTGGAATCAATGAAGTGCTCAACAAAGTTATTTGACTCAGTCACGACGTCACTGACAAAGGTGGGCTGAGGTAAATCGTTGAGGCCTTCAAAACTGCGCCCCTGTAGCAATTCCGTCAGACTCCGTTCCAGCGCCACCTCAAGGCTTGGGTGTGCGCCGAACGAGGCAAAGACGCCGCCAGTTCGCGGGTTCATCAAGGTGACGCACATCACCGGGTACACCCCTCCCAGCGACGCATCCTTCACCAGCACCGGAAAGCCCTGCTCTTCCAATCCCTGAATGCCGGCCAGAATGCCAGGGTATTTCGCCAGCACTTCGCGCGGCACATCAGGCAATGCGATTTCACCTTCCAAAATTTCGCGCTTGACCGCCCGTTCGAAAATTTCGGACAGACATTGAACCTGCGCTTCAACCAGTGTATTACCGGCACTCATGCCATTGCTGACGTATAAGTTTTCGATCAGGTTAGACGGGAAATACACCACTTCGCCGTCCGACTGCCGCACATACGGTAGCGAACAGATACCGCGTTGCATATTGCCAGAGTTGGTGTCATACAGATGCGAGCTACACAGCTCGCCATCAGGATTATAAATTTCCAGGCAGTACGCATCCAGAATTTCAGCTGGCAGCGCATCCTCAGGGCCAGGCTTGAACCAGCGCTCGTTCGGGTAATGTACAAACGCTGCATTAGCGATGTCTTCGCCCCAAAACGCACCGGCATAGAAATGGTTGCAACTCAGTCGTTCGATATACTCGCCCAACGCCGACGCCAACGCGCTTTCTTTGGTCGCTCCTTTGCCATTGGTAAAACACATCGGCGAGTGCGCATCGCGAATATGCAGCGACCACACATTGGGAATGATATTGCGCCATGAAGCGATTTCTATCTTGATACCTAAGCCCGCCAAAATGCCCGACATATTGGCGATAGTTTGCTCCAACGGCAGATCCTTGCCCGCAATATAGGTGCTGACGTCAGCTGCCGACCTCAA
Organism: Pollutimonas subterranea; assembly: GCF_002849655.1. Classification (GTDB taxonomy): domain Bacteria; phylum Pseudomonadota; class Gammaproteobacteria; order Burkholderiales; family Burkholderiaceae_B; genus Pollutimonas; species Pollutimonas subterranea. The sequence continues at coordinate 82,583 of NZ_PDNW01000003.1, read as the reverse complement.
CGTCAGCAACGACTGAGCATCGGCATCTAAATTCTCTACCTCTTCAATGACAAACTCGGGTCCGGCTTGCACCACTTTTTTCACCGTGCAACGCTCGATGGAGCGCAAAATACCTCGGCGGTCTACTTCCGAGATATCCGATGGCAACTCAACCTGAATCTTGAAAATCTGCTGGTACCGGTTTTCCGGATCAATAATATTATTCTGCGACAGGCGGATATTTTCGGTAGAAATATTGCGAGTCACGCAGTACAACTTCACAAAGTAAGCGGCACACAAGGCCGACGAAGCCAGGAAATAATCAAAGGGACCAGGCGCCGAGCCATCGCCTTTATAGCGGATAGGCTGGTCGGCCACTAACGTGAAGTCGTCGAATTTGGCCTCAAGACGTAGCTTATCGAGAAAGTTGACTTTAATTTCCATGGGGACTTCTAAAAATGGTACTAAAAATGACGTAGCCGCTATTATCCGTCGCCAAGTGCAATTGCACCAAACTGAATCGCCATGAGTTCCTCCAGCATTCCCCAGAATGCGAGAACCACCAAGCGACAATCCAGAATATAAAGCCCTGTAAAAATGAACTGACCCCAAAAGTTGGATAGTTAAAAGCTAGACAGCCAAGGCCTCAATTCGGTATTGCAACGGGCTCAGGCCTTTTAATTTGATCTTGATGCGGTCGTTATTGTAGTAGTGGATGTATTGTCGGATGTCTTGGCGTTGTCTGGAACGGTGCTTTCCACGCGCTCCACCAGTAGCCGTTCAAGCCGAACACTGGCAAAACGCCAGCGTCCGGAAACCTTCCTGTAGGTTTCGTGGTAAATCCCCCATCCCTGTAGGATCTCGAGCGGGCTGCCATGATGAAACACGAGGCGATCGGAAATCGTCCAGATTCCTCGCGCATTCCCCCGCTGCACATCCGCGGCTCTGATGGCGACCATGTTGAGGTTGATGCCGAAAATAGTGTCGGGGTTGCGATACGCCATGTGGGTGGCGATGCCGGAGCCCCAGTCGCCGTCTTGCTGACCAGCCGTCGCGGGTCGGCCTTGCCGACGCCGGATGTCCAGCCCTCGGCATCCGGGAGCAAATCCCGATCGTAAGCGTCAATCTTTCGTCTGATTTGCACCAGGCGGTCGTCGGAAATGTGAATCGTGAAGGGAGTAGCCATGTTAGGGCCTCACCTGCGCTTCAACTGCTGTCTTATCGATGAGCGAGAAAACTTCTGCGATCTTGCCTTCTCTCAACGTGTAAAAAGCATGTTCGTGGAAGACGACGCGCCGTCCATTGACCGGAACGCCAAGGAACTCTTGGACAGGCGTGCAGTCGAAACGAAGCCGTGAAGCGACATGACTTTCATTCGCCACGACGAGATCGGCGTTGAAATGAAGGTCCGGGATGTCTCGGAAATTCTCTTCAAGCATGGCCCGGTAGCCATCCACCCCGAGCGGGCGCCCATTGTGGATCACATCTGCGGCCACGAATTCGCTAAGCTCGTTCCAAGCACGGGCATTCAGGCAGGCGATGTACTGCTTGTACATGCTGGCTGTCGCTGTTGCTTGTGATGGCTCATTCATTGTCAGACCCTCCTGTCGTCACTGTTCTGTACGGATAACGCGCGAGGCGCGAGCCAAGGCAGGAAGAAGTCATGGCCCGCAACCGGCCCACCGACCGCTTGGATGCATCCACCCGTTGTGAGGCTTCCGAGACAAATGCTGCCCGTCGAAACCGGCCTTCTCGCGCCTCAGCCGCGAAATTGCACATGAAGAGCGTGTTCATCGCTTTCACGATGCGAGCCCCGGGCGCCGAGGCAGCAACATGCTCGCTGGAGCTGCCACCATGAAAATCGACGAGGCCCTGTGCGGGTGTGCCGTCCCTGAACGTGTTCGTCGCGTCGATCAGAATCCGGCCCTGCCATTCAGCCAATCCGCGCAAGGCCGCCTCAACCCGGGACCAAGGCACGGCAAGAAGGACGAGAGGCTTTTCCGCAGCGATTGCGACCGGGGCCGCCGACGCACCGGAGCCAAGACGGCCGATCACGCCTGCCAGCTTTTCAGGCGCACGGCTGTTGCTGAGGACAGTCCTGTGGCCGGCGCCGATCGCCTTGCGTGCGAAGGCCCAGCGTGCGTCGATGTGATGATGCTGCCAGCCAGGACGGCGGCAAGCGCGGTTTTAGCCGCTAAAAAACGGACACGTTTCATGGCCGAGTACCTCTCGATGTGATGAGTTAGCTATTGCGGCTAATCTGCCCCACGTGTTTCTGTGGGGTTGGGCCATCACGTGGCAGTTCGCCAAAATCTGCCAAGGTACCCGCCCGGGCGACACCGTCACGCCCTTGCAATTTTCTGTTGAGATCGGTGTGTGGCGTGCAACCCTGCACGCATAACTGCTTTATTCTTGGTCTTCCCAAGGGTTGATGACTTTCACGCCGGCCGCCAGGAACGAGCTTACGTCCCTTGTCGCCACGCTGAAACCGCTATCCAGAGCAATCGCCGCGATGACGGCATCAGCCGCCTCGATGCCGCTGCCGACCTTGCGGGCGGCTGCCAGCGCATCGGCATAGGCGCGTGTGCAAGCCATATCAAACGACAACACCCGGCCCACAAATACCGGCAACACCTGGTGTTCGATGCTGTCACTGAGCACTGTCCGGCGCTTACCTGAGGGCATCAGGGCAACACCGGCCCGCAGTTCGGCCACGGTCATGGATGCCAGATAAAGCGTTTCCAGCGGCTGACGATTCAACCAGTCAATCACCGTTTCATCGGGCACGGCTCGAAACTGCTCCGATATAACGTTTGTATCCAGCAGAATCATTCAAAACTCGCTGCGCGGGCTGGTGAATGGTCAGGGTCAAAAACCGCCATTTCTTCGTTGGTTAATTTCACCTTGCGCCCGATGTCTGCCAGCAGGTCGCCCAGCTTTACCCGGCCTTCCGGTTTCACGGCGGTAGCCAATATTTCGCACATCTCGGCTTGCAATGTACGGCCGTTCTGCGCCGCCCTAACCCGGATCGCACGATGCACCTCTTCTGGCACATTCCTGATCGTTACTGCTCTCATGTCTGCAACCTCCTGTTGATTGCCGTGAAATCAATTATACAAACTGCATTCAAGCATATCAAGGGCTACCGACCCCGCCCCTTGCGCTGGTTTGTCCTTTCCTTCTTGGCGCTCAACTCGGCTTGTAGCTTGGCTTTGCGACGGGCCAGCTCAGTCGGCGCGGGCGTCGGTGCAGGTGCCGGCCTTTGCGGCGTAACCGCCGCCGCTGCCCCTCGTTCTGCACTTTCCCGACACCAGGAACACTTGGCTCTCTGGTCGCGCTGAAATTATCTTGCAGTAGCGCCTAGCGGCGCTTCTCCAGGGCCGGATCGGCAAACGTAATGGCCAGTTTGCCATCCACGGCCGCCCGGATTGCTTGCGCCTTGAACTCGGTAGTGCCGTTGACGGTGATACGGTCGCCATACCGCTCTGCTGCCCACGCTTAACTGCCCAACGAAAGACCTGAAGCACGATTTCACGCACATGAACGGCGGTGGCAGGTGCGCCTCGCTCAACGATGGCATCAGTTAGCGCCCGCAAGTCCTCATGGGTGATCTCCACCAGTTTCTGATTGCTGAATTTCGGCTCTAGCTCGCGCTCATAGACCAAAAGGCGCATGTCGCGGGTGGAGTCGGCCATCTGGTAGCCACGCAGCCACTTTTCCGCCCAGGCACCGAACGTCTCTGCATCCTTGATCCGCGCCTTGTCTCGGGCTTTTTCCTTGGCCGGTGACTTGCCCGCCGCAACCATCTTCTTGGCGTCACCCAACTGTTCACGGGCTTCTGCCAAGGTGATGCCACCGACGCCGTCGCGACCAAAGGTGATGGTCTCCTGCCGACCGTTGATTGAGTAGTTATAACGGAACGAGATGGAGCCGGCTGGGGTCAGGGCCACGTACAGACCTTCCCGGTCATTCACCTTGTAGAGCTTGTCCCTCGGCTTGAGATTGCGCAGCTTGGTATCGGTCAGCACTCACCTTATCCTCTCTCGATTCCGATACCATGTTGAAAGCTGACAAAAGACACACAAATTAAATCAATAAAAAAAGGGCTCAACTAATTTCGATACCGTGCAATCAACGAAAAAGGCGACATGATATCGGCTTTCATCATGGTATCGTCGGTCGATAGCATCAGCTTTAATGCCATGCTAAAACGGTGCTTGACGCTTCCTCCTATTGTCAGAACGTGCCAGACAAAAACACAAAAAAGCCCGCAATTACGCGGGCTTAGCGGCATTTCATGCCATCAGGTGCCTAGCGATGCCAGACGTGGGATCATTCCCACTCCATCATCAATAGGTCTCGCAACCCGCATGGTTAAAGGACTTGGATGTGATCGAGATGTGTCTTTATCGTCGCTTTTACCGTCAGAAACGCAGATCTTTTGCTGGCGCGGGAGATGGAGCGAATTGCGGGGCGTAAACGTTATGCAACACCATTATCAATCAGAATATAAGGATACAGGAGGTGACGCATCTTGTCTCCCTCCTCGACAAGCAATCCGACTCATTTGACGAGCCAATAACGTCTCCATGACGATGGCTTCAGTGTCCAAGGTTGCCTCCAATAACGGCAAAGACTCCCAAGACAATCCATGATACACGCAAGCCATACGATCTTCCGTTCATATTAAAAAGTGTCAGAAACTTTGCTATATTTCTACCAATCAGGAGGCAACCTTATGCAGACCCTTTCCCAAAAAATACTTGAGCACGCTACCGGCTTACCGGAGGGCGCGCCTTTGGTCGCAAAAGAGCTACTGCACCTGGGCAACCGCGCTGCCGTAGATCAAGCCCTGTCCCGCCTCGTTCAGCGGGGTCCGTTGTTGCGTGCGAGCCGTGGCATCTATGTCTTGCCGATCGAAAACCGCTTTGGCACCCGTGCGCCCTCAACAGCCAAGATGGTCGAAAATCTGGCTAAACAACGTGGCGAAATTATCGTGCCGCACGGTGCGTCCTCCGCCAATACACTCGGTCTCACGACGCAAGTTCCTATGCAGGCCATCTACCTGACATCCGGCCCAAGCCGACGCTTGAAGCTAGGGGCACAAAAAGTAGAACTGCGCCATGCCCCGGGATGGCAATTGATTTACCCGGGTCGCGCCGCTGGCGATGTGGTGCGTGCCCTGGCCTGGCTGGGACCAGAAAGGTCCGGTAAGGCAATACGTACGTTGCGCGCCAAACTATCACCCGCTGAAATGGAAAAAGTGACTTCAGCACGTGCACGCCTGCCGACCTGGATGGCACAGGAAATCAGCGCTCTGGTGTCCCATGGCTGAGTTCTTCGGTCTTTCCATCAAAGAACGCCTGGAACGTCTCCAGCATAGATCCATTATCCTTACCGAAGTCGTCTATGATCTGAAGACAACCTGATCAAACAGCTCTTTGCAATTGAGTAAACCTATGACTGAAGCCGAGCTACTTCAAGTTCTGGCACGTGGCGAAGATACCCCCCAAGTCACCCCCCCAAGTCACCCCCCAAGCCGGGGACTTACTTGTCGTGATTCAAGGTGAGCAAACCCGAACGGAACTAATGGACGCGCTTGGGCTGAAAGATCGCAAACATTTTCGCATGGCTTATCTACAGCCAGCGCTTGACGCAGGTTTACTTGGGATGACCATACCGGACAAGCCCAATAGCCGCCTGCAAAAGTATCGAATTACCGAGCAAGGACAGACCCTTCTGGCTCAGCGGGTGTCTTAACCAAACGCACCTCATGATGCAGAAAGTTGGCGTAACTTTCTGCCAACGCACTTCTCGGGTCAACTTGAAGTGATGGTGCCACTCATTCTTTCGCACATTCGAAATTATCAATAATTTTAGATGCCACCCCGTCAGCCTCAATGAATACGCCAAGCTCTTTAACGTCCACCCCATCAACCGGGTCGCCAGATAGCCAATTTAAACTAGTCAAGAGCGCGGAACGAGAATCCCACGCTAAAATCTTGGCGTGCAACCTTGGCGATGAGACCGGCACAAGCGTCACGCCCGAAGTCGCCGCATCATTGATTGCCTGCACCGTATGGCGATTCTTTACCGCTCCCGTCGATCGTCCAAAATACAATTCCGCCATGATTCCATTTTTCGCAGCTAGCGCACCAATTGCGGAGAACACCGAAGGATAGGCAGTCGGCCCCAATCTGTGGCTGGTTAAGAAAACACGCGACGTGGCTTCATCACGAGCTCGCAAAATATAATCGCCGTGTCTTGGCCCAATTACAAGGCGAGCAACGGCATTAGGAGGTTGCGTGGGCGGCTGCTTTCTCAACAGCTTACTCAGGTTCACAAACTCAGTAATCAACTCAGACCAAATGCCGTTCTCCGCACACACTAAACGTGCCAGATTATCAACAACATCCGCTACGATCTGAGGATCACTTAAGCGAATTGAGGCTTCGTAGCTATGGAACCCTGACGACAGCCAGTTGCAGGAGCCAACAAAAGCGACAAACCTCCCATCTACTTTAGAGTCAGCAACAATAATCTTTGCATGTGATTTTGTTGAAAACGGGTGAATAATCAATGAGCCACTAACATCTCGGATACGATCATCTTCCCGAATCTCACCAATCGCCCTTCTTGTTGATATTAACTCTTCCGGATCATCATTTTGCCCCCATAAGACGTGAATTTGAACACCACGTTTTATCGCAGCCTCCATGTGCGGAAGCAGCCCCATGAAGCTATCTTTTCCAATAAATGTCGAATGTATATATATTCTTGATTTAGCATCATGAAGAACCTTAAGAATAGCCTTCTTGTGAGCTTCACCATCAAGTATCAGGTCTTTCAGATCAAAATGAATGCGACGATCTACTGTCTCGGCCTTACCAGACCCAGCAGTTATACCTGGGACGGAATACAACTTTTGCTCAGGCTTTGAAGATACCGGAAAGCTTTTGGCAGCCTGCAAGACAATCTTGCGAAGCTCCGGAAGCTCTCGATCCGGAAGTCCTTCAACTATTTCACCACGAACAGTTAAAAGTGCAAATCTTCTTGAGACCCCAGCTGACGCAGCATCGATAAGCTTTTCATCATCTTCCAATAGAGATGCCGTAAAAGCGCCTGGATCTATCTTTAGCCCCTCACTCTCTGGGTGAATCCAAACTAAAGTGTCATTCTTAGTACGCTCTCGAACAACACCTTCCGTTTCGACGATCCACTCTCGGTTACGGAACACCTGGCCCACGGCTTGGTCAACGATGAAACTAATCGACTTGCGAACGCGCTTAGGAAAATTTGGAAGCTCCGAAAAAAATGCTACCTCTTTACCAGATTCAGTGGCTGAGAAGCACATAGTATTTTCATGCTTGGAAAGCTGCACCCACCCAGCCCGCATTAGCCGAATAATCGACTCAATTACAACCCGACGAGGAATCTGCCCCTGTGCAGCCAGTTCAGTAGCCGAAAACTCGCTCCGTGAAAGGGCTTCCAAGATCAAATGCTCAACTAGGCTCCATGGACGTCCCTTTTCAAGCAATACACTCAACTTTCCTCTAAGAACCGGAACAGCAACTTTCACCACCATCATTACAGCCCTCTACAGAGTTTTTTGTATGGCACAACAGCAAAGTCCGGGGAGTCCGCCGTTCGTATCAGCTTCAATAGCTTGTTCAGAAAGTCACTTCTTTCCGCATCCTCAGCAGACTTTGGGGTCTGTGAAATGGCCGTTAAAAAATCAAGGCTGCCCACCACGACCAGCTTCCATCTCGCCCTACTCAAAAGAACATTCATGCGCCGTTCGTCTGCAAGAAAACCCAGTGCCGTCCATATCGAGCCGTGATTATTATTTCGAACGAGTGATACAACCACAAGATCGGCTTCATTCCCTTGGAACGAATCAACAGTATTACAAAAATCCTCTTGTCGACCTCCTGACGAAAATGACGACAAATGGCTCAAGTCATTTGAGCGTAAGGAAAGGATTTTTTTTGACAAAAGATCTACTTGACGCTTATAGGGCGAAAGCACTGCTAAGGACGCCTGTTTCCCAGCCCTCGGGTTTGATCTCATAATTTCTAGAACGCGTATTACGGCATCGACCTCTTGATCATTGCAATAGCGTGGCAAACGTTCGGCCCTCTTCATTCCGATGGTATTTTGCAAGTACGGCATGTCAACCCAAACGACGGGTGCATCAGGTAACCGAGACACGTCAATCGAACTAACTGGCGACGGGTCCGATCGGAATTCCCTCTCGCGAGCAGGATCCGTAGTAAGTTCGTCATAGAAGCATGTGGAAATGATGCTTGCAATCGCAGGATGCATGCGATGTTGTGCAGTCAATTGAGTTGCAATAGGTCGCCGTCCTCGGCTAGACCTTTGTACGTCAAACTCATTTTCGATCATTGTTTCGAACAACGTGAAATTCCTACTCGCCATCGCACAAAGATCTGAAAAAGTTCGATCAGTCTCCTCATTTCTGGCCTCATCTCCATCAACGAAAATTCCATCTACGGTAGTGTCACGAAATGTGCGACCGACCATTGGATCACCAAGCTTGAGGGCTGTTCGAACAGACTCGGGCTTTTCGAATAACTTCAAAAGACGCTCTGTTCCAAAGGGAGGAAGCTGCTGGTGATCTCCAATCATTAAGCGCCGGTGAGACAAAAGCATAGGCGCTACCAGTTCTCCTCCGGTTGCCTTGCCTGCCTCCTCTACAATCGCCCAATCAAATTGAGCGCGCTCCTCAATAAGGCGCTCTAAGTCTCCAGAATTAGTTGTGGCGAATACAAGATTTGCGGCCCGCAGAACCAATCCTTCGAGCGCCCGCCGTGCATACTCCATTGACTCCGCTGGCAAACCGTCGGCGCTAGGAAGGCCTGTTTCATCTCCAAGCCCAACACTCCTTCCTAGCTGCGCCAGCCGACTCTGCATATTCGGCGTCGCGTTTGCATAAAGTTCACTTCGTAGTAGATTTGAAAGCATTTTTTTAGTTTGCTGACCGACATCGAATTCGCTTCCCTGTTCCGTCTTATCCTTTGCTGTGCACCGCACAATCAATGGAGACTCTACGGTCTCGTTTGAAAAGATTTCTTGTATTGCACTAAGAAGGTGATCAACAGCGTAGTTACTCTGAGCGGACAATAGAAGTCGAGTTGACTCATTTTCTGTGAAGCGTCTTCTCACGAGATCCCTTACCAAACGGGTCTTACCGACACCAGGAGGCCCTTGAACTAAAAAAAGAGGAAGGGTCTCAATAGCGAGCTTGAGTGCTTTTTGCTTAGACTGATCAAGCGCCAGAAAATCCTCGTCCTCTTCAACAGTTTCCTCGCTGTTTAATATCCGCGACCTTGGATCCAGCAGCATCTGCGACAACTCGGCATGCTCTGCCAAGACTTGGAAACTTCGAAGCCTACGTTTGAGCTGGGAGTCTCGTCCAATCGAACTGTCAGCGATCAAGAACGCATCTGCTATGGTTGGCGCTAGGCCGTCGCCTCGAAAGCAATACTCAGTTGAACCATCCTGCGTAGACCGTTTCGCCTCATACCTCCACTCAGTATTCTGCGCTGACCGGTCCCCGAGAAGAGGCTTATCAGTCAGGGTCCAAGTGACTGGCCCGCCAAATGTATCCTCAGCACGATCAGATTCAACCACCTCACTGAGACGGCGACTCGGTACAGCAAGTCCTAAGGCTTCAGCAAGACGCTCACGATCCGAATCTTCGCGAGGGGTGACAAATAATGCGATACGCCCTCCCTCATCATCCATCTCTACCGACTCAGTTCGGACTATCTTCACCGGGAACATTTCAGACGCGGCATACAAGTACTCAATCACTTGTGTCAGCATCAGCGACTTGCGCATCTGAGCCGGTGCAGTCTGATCTTCCGTCAAGGGCCGTAGCTCTTGCCTCAGACTTTCCCAAGCACCAACCCTCCCTCGAAAGCGACGATATAATGCTTTCGCATCCGTTAACTTAATTAGCTGCAAACTTTCAGGATTAAGTTCGATGCGTTTAATAATTAAGTCTTCAAACGGCAAGTCAAGGTCAGCACGGGCACAATATGCAAAGTCCCAATTAGACGCATTGTTTCCCTGTCCGCCGTTGTAGGCTTCAAGGACATATGTAAGATTTCGGCCCCGGAGACGCAAGCTAAATCCGTTGGTTTTCCCACGGGTTTTTGTCGCTAAAGCGATCGGGCTGTATAAGTCACTTTTGATAAACTCAAATTGCGACGACACATCGTCAACCTCTATTTCCTGGCCTGACGCTTCTCGAATCGCATTGGTAAGCGGGTTAGAGCGCCCAAGAGCGAGGACGAAGTGAAACCCCTGCTCTTTTTTCTGCGCGCGCATTGATAGCACAGTGACAATCGCGGAAATACGTTCCTCAACTAGCTGACCATCAATTCGGCGTGCTGGGATCAATTGCAAGAGTTCTCGGAGAAGCCTTGTTTCATCTGCAGAAGCGTATTCTGAAACTTCGTGATTTGGCAGCGAAAGATTTGCGAGTCTCTTTGAGTCAAAGGCTAAGAGCGTGGACGCTAACGCGCCAAATTGCTGCCAGTCACGCGTAAACGACTCGCTTAACTCCACACCCGACGGCCCGCGAGGCAACAGTTGCGTATCCGAGCCAACGAGCCGCATTGACCATTCAAACCCAGTCAATTGGAAATCCGGCTCTTCATTTCCGGTGGTCAAAACAGACCACGCATTCAAATTTCTATGCAAGAGGCCCTGTGAATGCAGCAAATCCAGACCATTTGCTATACGTTGAAGGTTTCTCCATATTGTCATGCGACTTTGAGGGGATCTCGCCCTAGCCAGCCATGCACCTGAATCATCGTTCTGCAGGAACGACGCCAACGGTCTACGTTGCCCTGGATTAAGCACTAGATGAAAGCCTGCTTCGTCTTCTCCAGTCCCCTGCAACTCTACAATATAGTCAGCCACGCCTGGATAGCCAGCTAAACGATGCAACTGTCTAATTTCATTTTGCCAGATATCGCGAATAACCCCATCGGAGTTTTCACGGGCCCAAGTCTTAATCAGCACAGGATGTCCCGTGCTGTCGGTCCCAGCCCGGAGAGAAGGAATTCCCTTTGATCTTTCCGCACGCAAAAGCATTCGTCGTTCAAGAGAAAACTGGGAAAGAAAGCCTGCTGGCCCTCCCTTTTTCAAGGTTATCGTTGCTGCCATTTCTATTCGACCCATCAAGGCTAAAAGACGCAATATTGTCAGACGGTCCAAACTGGAATACTTATTCGTTATTTACGGTTGTGCAGTTGAACAACGGATAGCCCCCATATCAAACATACTTCATACAGGCATCTTCAGCTGATTATCAGTTATCACGGGCGTGCTCGCTGCTCCTCAGGCATCTATGTAGCCACAAATTGTGGACGACTGTAGATAGCCGAAAGCCCCAAGAAATCCCAAAGTTACTTTATCTTAACCTTTTAAACCCTCTGTCACTAGTCATGAACCGTTCTAGCATGTGCGGAATCAAGGTCACCGCATCGACCTTTTCCCCATACAACTGGCTATGCGCAAGGGCATAGCGCTCCAGTTCATCTTTTAATTGTGCGGATAAGCTGATCGTGAACTTCACGCTCTCCCGACGCGGCAGCGGGCCTAAACGTAGCTTTGTCGTCATTTTGTCCTCAGCGATTGATAAACCAAGGCCGATACGGCCACAAATTGGCATCGCGATTCACCACGAAGCGCGCCGGCAGGCCCTGGCGGATATTCATGTTGCGTCAGGTCATTTCCTGACTCACCTCGTTGACGCTGCCTGCACATTGGCGCAGGTGGCCATCAAAACGTGCGTCACTGCCGGACTGGTCGGGCGCGGCAAGCGGCCCCAACCGCAGCTTTCTGGTGGTACTCATTGTGAAGCCCCCTTATTAAAGAACAATGGCTGGTAAATCCGCAGCACTAGATCCTTATTAACGATAATCCGCACCGGCAAGCCGGGACGGCTGGTCAAGGTGGGCTGGATGTTGAGGTTGCGGCGCGTCATTTCCTGGCCGACCTGATTGATGCTGTCCTGCGCGCTGTCGCGCCCGGCGATGATGATGCGGTCGCCATCCTGGCGGTTCTCGGGCGCGGCCAGCTCGGCGCCGACGCCCAGCAGCGTTGTCAGCACCGCCCCGCCGAGGATGCGATCCCAATGCCAATCCACGTCATCTTCCAGGCCAGCGTAGCCGGCCGGGTCGGTGCCAACCAGGTTGTCCAGCGTCAGCGAGGAGGTATCGGGCAGGATGATGCGGTTCCACACGACCTGCACGCGGCTTTGCCCGTAGCTCACCTGGCTGTTGTAGCGCCCAAGGATGCGCGAACCTTGTGGAATCAGCAGGTGTGTGCCGGTCGCGGAGTCGTAGACCGGCTCGGTGACGGTGCCGATTACGTCGCCGGGCAGATCGGACTTGATGCCGGTGACCAGCGCGGCGGCTATCACCGTACCGGCCATGACCTGATACGGCGAGGCGGGCAATTGCAGGTTTCCGGCATTACGGGTTTGTGTGGAACCGGATTGCAGGAAGGCTTCTTTCTGGTCTTGCCGGTTTTGCGCGACGGCGGGGTCGGTGGGTTGCGCCGCCGTCGAGGCCGGGCCCGCGGCCAGCGGGTCGAAAGCGGCCAAGGTGTTGTCCATGCCAGGGGCGACAGGCATCGCCTGCGCGACCGTCGCCGAGGGTTGGCCAGACTGGCCCTGACCCGAGCTAAAGAACACCGACGACGCGGCCGCCGCTTCGGCTTCATTGCGCCGTGCCTCCCGTTCAGCGGCCTGTGCATCCACACCCGGCGGCGCATAGGTGGCCACCGCCGGCTGTTGCGCGTTCACGATGGCTGGCCCCAAGTCACCCGGCAGCGGTGGCCCGAGTTCAGGCACCTCCGGCGGCAAGTCCGGTTGGGGCAGCAAAGAGTAGTCGGCCGGAAGTGCATCAAGCCCTTCCGACTTCGATACCCGGTCCACGTTATAAAGCTCGGTCTGCTGGCCTGCGCTGCGCCGGTGCGGTTGCAGCGACCAGATCGTGGCGCCCAGCACCGCCACCGACAGGCCGCCCACCAGCATCGCCAGCGTGCGGCGGTTCAGCCGCGTGACGGGCCGAGGCGGAGCGCGCAGCGCCACGGTTTCCGGCGCTACCTTGTTAGCCGCCTGTGGCGCGGCTTGATCGGACGTGTTTTCCTGGCTCATGCTCAGTGCCTCCGCGTCACGCCATCGGTACGCTCGATACGCACCACGTCGCCCCGATCACCGCCCAGGCGCAACTCGGCCGCGCCGAAGAGCCGATCCACGATGTAGTACGGCGAACGGAAACGGTAGTTCACCAGTTGGCCGTCGCCTTCAGCGCCGATCACGAAGAGCGGCGGCAGCTCGCCTTGGGCGATGCCGGCGGGAAACTGGATGTAGACCTTGTGCCCATCATCAAAGGCGCGTAGCGGCTTCCAGGGCGGATGGCTGCCGCTGACCACGTAGCGAAAGCGCAGCTTTTCCAGGGCAAGTCCTGTATCGACGGGCGCAGCGGCTTGCGCGGCCTGATTCTGACGCTGCAAGGCCAGCATCCGATCTTTCGGGTACTCCCAGGACGCCGACGCCATCCATGTTTTTTCGGTCGAAGTCAGTTCCAGCAGGTAGGTGCGCCGGCTGGTGGTGATGACCAAGTTGGTCTTCAGGCCTGAGCGGATGGGCTTGACCAGCACATTGACGCGCAACTCCGCGCCGCTGCCGCTGGAGGTGTCGCCCACGATCCAGCGCACGGTATCGCCGGCGGCGACCGTCACCAGTTCCTCGCCAGGTTGCAGCGCGATCACCGTCACGCGCCCGACGCCCGTATAGAGCTGATACAACGCCCCGTCGCTGTAGGGCCAAACCTGAATGGCGTTGACGTAGCCCTCGCGGGTGGGTGCGACCCGTGCCTGGGCATTGGCGCGGGAGACCCGCACGGTTTCATCCGCCGGTTCCGGTGTGGGCTGGGCGTCATCCACGCCAGGCAAGGGTTTTAATTGCGCCGGCAGCGCCAAGGGCTCGGGTACGGCAATCACTTCGACCGGGCTGGGCGGCTCGGGCAGCCGTTCGGCCCGCACCGGCTCATCGAGCGAAATGGCCGGTGGCGGCTTGCCGTGGGTGGCGCAGCCCGATAAGACGATCAGGGTCAATGGCAACGCGCAAAAGCGGGAGACAGCAATCATGGTTGGACTCCTTCCGATACGATCAAATCTCGACTCCAAGACAAGCCATGCACATACAGGCTCAAGGCATTCTTTCTCAGTTCGTCCTCCTTCTTCGGCGCCTTATGGACCAGCGTGATGACGGCAGACCAGCGCTGGGTGGACGAAAGCGCACCGTTGGCGTAATGCCGTTCAATCCAGCGGATGTTGAAGGTCATGTCACTGGCTCGAACGACGCTATAGACCTCCACAGACACGGACTCCTTGCCCACTCTTGAGAAAGGACGGTTCTGCCGCGCGTACTCATTGAGCACGGCGGCGCCGCGATCCGTCGCGTAGTTGTAGGCTTCGAACCAGTTTTCTCGGACGACGACAGGGTCGAGCGACAGGGAGCGCACCAGCTTGATGAAGCGTTCAAGATGCACAACGATGTCCGCTTCCTTCGGATTGTAGGGTTCGGTGGCTTTGCCAACCGCCCGCGTGTTGCCCAGGCTATCGATCTCGACGACATAGGGAACGATGGTCGATTGCATCGAGCGCCACACCAGGCCGCCGGCCATGAGTAGGGCCAGCAGCAAGCAACCAAAGGCCATCAGCCGCCAGTTCTTCGCTTGCACGCGCGCCGAGCCGATGCGGTCGTCCCAGACCTGGGCGGCGGATTGGTAAGGTGTCGCCGGCTGCGGCGATTCGGCATAACGTACCAGCGGTCGTTTAAAACGCATGAGGGCTCCCCTTATGAATCGGAATCACGCAGGCTCGGGCCTTGGCCCGCGCCGCCGCCGTCACCACCGCGCAGCGTGTGGGCGGCGGTCGTGGCGGCTTGCGTCAGTTGTTGTCTGCGATGCAGGCGCTTGGCCCAGGCCGGTTGCGCACCGGGGCCGGCAGCCTCGGCAGCGCCCGATGCGACACCGGCGCCCTGAAAGCCACCGCTGGCAGCAGAGCCTGTCTGAAACGCCGCCCGGGCACTGCCCGCGGTTGAGCCGACGCCTGGCGCCGCACCGGCGGCCATGCGGGCGGCCCCCGGCCCCATACGCGCGCCAGCCATGACTGCACCGCCCACGCCTGTGGCCGCCGCGCCGATGGCGGCGACCCCGATGGCAGCCCCCGCCATCGCGCCGGCGCCCAACTGCGGCCCGCCGGAAATCAGCCCGGTGGCGATGCCTGGCCCGAAGATCCCCAGCGCGAGCAAGGCAAGCGACGCCAGCATGATCACCAGTGCATGGTCGATGGAGGGCTCGTCGGGCACCGTCTGGAACTCGGCAAACAGCCCCGAGCCTATGCCCACGATCACCGCCAGCACTAAGACCTTGACGCCGGACGACACGACGTTGCCCAATACCTTCTCGGCCAGAAACGAGGTCTTGTTCCACAGCGCAAAGGGAATCAACACGAAGCCGGCCAAGGTCGTCAGCTTGAATTCGATGAGCGTGATGAACAGCTGCACCGCCAACGCAAAAAAGCTCAGGATCACCACCAGCCAGGCCAGGAACAGCACCACGATGGGGTCAATGTTGGTGAACACCTCGGGAAAACCCGCCATGTCGCCGATCTGCTCCAGAATGGGCGCGCCCGCATCCATCCCGATCTTGGCCAGGCCTCCGGGCTGAAGGAAACTGTCCATGCTCAGTGTCGAGCCGGTGGCCGTCAGGCCCAGCCCCGCAAACGAGCGAAACACGATGCCGGCCAACCAATTGAAGTTGCCGATAATGTAGGCAAACGCCCCGACGTAAAGCACCTTGCGCAGCAGCTTGGCGATCACATCGTCGCCTTGGCCGCTGGCGTGGCTCATCGCCCAGAACAGCCCGGCCATCGTCATGTCGATAACGATCAGCGTGGCGGTCAGAAACGCCACTTCGCCTTGCAGCAAACCGAAACCGGAATCGATATAGCGTGAGAAGGTATCCAGAAAGCGGTCGATGACCGACACGTCGTTCATGGCCGGTTCCCCTTAATGACCGTAGAACTGCACGGCATGCGGCGTGTAGGGCGTCCCATCCCCACGGAAGCGGCGCCGCACTTCGCGGGCGCGTTCGGTAGACGCCGCCTGGCGCGCCAGTTCCAGCGCCGCCGCCCTATCCTGGGTAATCTGAAGCTGCTGGGCCTGGATGGCCTGCTTGGCTTGCAAGGCCAGAAGCTGGTTCGTGGCTTGCGCGGCTTGCAACGCGCCGGTCGCGGACTGGCTCTGGCCCACCAGATCGGCCAGCGCGCTTTCGTCGTCGCGCAGGTTTTGCGAGGCTTGCGCCTGCATGCGCATCGCGGTGTGCAGGCCGTCCAGCGTGTTTTGCCAACGTGCGCGCGCGTCCTGTGCCATCTGATCGCCGCTGACGGTGGCGGCGTACTGATCGGGGTACAGGCGCGCAAACGCCTGGTCCATGTGCGCCACATCAAACGTCAGCCCCTGCGCTTGGCCAATCAGCCGTTCACTGGTGGCCAGCGTGGTGCGCAAGCGGTTGACGACATTAAAGTCCAGGCTCGTCAGGTTGCGCGCCTGGTTCATCAGCATCTGCGCCTCGTTCTGAAGCTGGTTGATCTGGTTGTTGATCTGCTGCAGCGTGCGAACGGCGGTCAGCGTGTTCTGCGTGTAGTTGGACGGATCAAAGACGGTTTTCCACGCCCAGGCGGGCGACGCGGCCAGCAAGGACGCCGTGAGCACGGAGGCAAGCGACAGCGATAGCGTGCGGGTTTTCATGACAGGTTCTCCGGTGATGAAGGGGGCAAAGAGGAAGCAGTGGCCAAGCCGGGAAATGACGGCAGCAGATCGGCCGCCCAGTCCAGGCCGCGATGGCGTAGCCAAGCGCCCGCGAAGCCGGGCACGCCGGCATCCAGCAGGATGCGGTCAATGTCGCGCTGGTCTTGCGGGGTGGACGCGCCCGCAAAGGCGAGCGTGGCCGGTCCCAGGTCAAGATCGAACAAGCGGTTGCCCAGGCGAGATTGGTAGTAGTAATCGCGCTTCGGGACAGCGGTCGCGACAATCTCGATCTGCCGGCTGTTCAGGCCAAAGCCCGCGTAGATCGTGCGAATCTGCGGTTCGGTCGCCTGCGGGTTGGGCAGGAAGATGCGGCTGGCACAGCTCTCGATGATGGCCGGCGCAATACTTGAATCCTTGATGTCGGCCAACGACTGCGTGGCAAAAATCACGGAGACGTTTTTCTTGCGCAGGGTTTTGAGCCATTGCCGGATGCGTGCGGCAAACGCCGGCTCATCCAGAAACAGCCACGCCTCGTCCAGAATCAAGAGCGTGGGCGCACCGTCGAAACGCTCATCGAACCGGGCGAAGAGATAGCGCAGCACCGCCTGCACGGCAGCCGGACTGTGCATCAGCTCTTCCATCTCGAAACATTGCACGTCGGCCTTGCCCAGCCGATCATGATCGGCATCCAGCAGCTTGCCGTGCGCGCCACCCAGCACGTAAGGCGCCAGCGCCTGGCGCAGGGCGTTCGATTGCAGCAGTACGGACAAGCCCGTCATGGTGCGCTGCTCGACCGGCGCACCGGCCAGACTGCCCAGCGCGGACCAAATGGCGGCCTTGTCATCGGGGCTCGCGGCCACGCCTTCATGCAGCAAGCGGCCTTCAACCCATTCCGCCGCCCAGGTGCGGTAGCCTTCCTGGTCGATGCGGGCGAGCGGCTGGAAAGCCATGCCGCCATCGGCGCCCAGGTCGTAGTGCTCGCCACCCAGACCCAAGATGGTGGCGCGCATCGAGCGGCCCATATCAAAGGCAAACACGCGCGAGCCAGGGTAGCGACGAAACTGCTTAACCAGGACGGCGAGCAAGACCGACTTGCCCATGCCGGTCGGTCCGGCGACCAGGGTGTGGCCCACGTCGCCGATGTGCGTGACCAGCCGAAAGGGTGTCGCGCCTTCGGTGCGCGTGACAATCAGCGGCGGGCCATCCAGGTGGTCGTTCCTCTGGGGGCCGGCCCACACCGCCGAGACCGGCATCATGTGCGCCAGGTTTAATGTCGACACAATGGGTTGCCGTACATTGGCGTAGGCATTGCCGGGGATGGACGACAGCCACGCATCCACCGCGTTCAGCGTTTCGGGAATGGTGACAAAGCCGCGCCCCTGGATGACGCGCTCCACCCTGCGCAGCTTCTCGTCGGCCACGACGGGGTCGGCATCGAGCACCGTCACGGTGGTGGTGACATAGCCGAAGGCGACGTGATCGCTGCCCAGCTCTTGCAAGGCGGCATCGGCATCGGCGGCCTTGTTGCTTGCGTCGGTATCGACCAGCGGCGACTCCTGCTGAAAAATCGTTTCCCGCAGCAGCGCGACCACGTTCTTGCGCTTGGCGAACCACTGACGGCGCAGGCGGACAAGCTCCTTTTCGGCCTCGGCTTTGTCCATGCACAGAAAGCGCGTGCTCCAGCGGTAGGCAAAGCCCAAGCGGTTCAGGTCATCCAGAATCCCCGGCCAGGTGGAGGTTGGAAAGCCGCGCACCGAGGCCACGCGCAGATGCGCCTCGCCCAGCGTCGGCGCCAGGCCGCCCACCAGCGCGCAATCGGCCAGCAGCGCATCCAGGTGAAACGGCACTTGCGGCACGCCCACGCCATAGCGGCGCGTCGAGACGGTGCCATGCAGATAGGTCAGCGTCTGGCTGTCGTCCACCCAGGCAATTTCCGGCATGACACCATCGAGCAGGTCAAAGACGCGATCCGTCTCCGAGACGAAGGCGTCCAGCCGCCCGCGCCAGTCCACGCCTTGCGATGGCCGATTCTCGTAGAGCCAGCCCGCCGCACGGGCGCGGGCTTCCTCAGCCGGCAAATACATCAAGGTCAAGTGATAGCTACTCTCGAAGTGGCTATGCGCTTGATCAAACGCGGCGCGGCGCTCCTGATCGACCAGCCAGGACAGGCTTTCCGGAAAATCCGAGTGGGGATAGTCCGCCGCAGGCAGACGCTTGGCGTCCACGAACAGCGCCCAGCCCGAACCCAGGCGGCGCAGCGCATTGTTCAAGCGTGCGGAGGTGGCGATCAGTTCGCCTTGCGTGGCGCTATCCAGGTCCGGCCCACGAAAACGCGCCGTGCGCTGAAACGCCCCATCTTTATTGAGCACCACACCGGGCGCGATCAGCCCGGCCCAGGGCAGCCAGTCGGCCAGCAGCGCGGGACGCTGGCGGTATTCGGCAAGATTCAACATGGCATTCTCCTCATACGTCCAACAGGGGTTTGTGCTTGATGTGCCGGGCGAACACGGCCATGAACTGGGGATCGAGCCGTGCGCCCCAGACCGCCAGGCAATGGCCGACGATCCACAACACAACGCCCGGAATCCACAGTTGCAGGCCCAGCCCCACGGCGGCGGCCAGCGTGCCGTTGACAATGGCCACCGTGCGCGGCGCGCCGCCCAGCAAAATCGGCTCGGTCAGCGAGCGATGCAGCGGCACTTCAAAGCCGGCAGCAAATTCCTCCGGCGTACTCATACGATGGCTCCGCCGGAGAAGCTGAAGAACGACAGGAAGAATGAGGAGGCGGCAAAGGCGATCGACAGGCCGAAGACGATCTGGATCAGCTTGCGAAAGCCTCCTGATGTATCCCCAAAAGCCAGTGCCAGCCCAGTAGAAATAATGATGATGACCGCCACGATGCGTGCCACCGGCCCCTGGATGGAGTCGAGGATGGACTCCAACGGCCCTTCCCAAGGCATGCTGGAACCGGCGGCGTGCGCCGTGCTGGCCAATAGCAGTATCAAAGCGGCCAGCAACAGTCCCTGTCCAGCAGGACGGGCCAGACAGCGCAGCCGTACCAAGTTGAAAAGCGGATTGGCGGAAATACGGAAAGCATCAACGGGCGTCATGGCTATTCTCCAGAGTGGTGGGAGTTGAGGCAGGAAGATCTGAAACAGGTGGCAATTCGGGAAACGGCGCTTCCAGCGCATCCGCCAGTCGGTAGCCCGCACCGTCGAAGCCAACGACATGGGCTATGGTGTCGATGCGGCGCTTGCGGCCGCGTCCGGCGATGTAGACCACGACATTTACCGCCTCGGCGATCAGCGACCGAGGCGGGTTCACGGCGACTTCGAGAATCAGTTGCTCCAGGCGCAGCAACGCGCCCAGCGCGGAACTGGCGTGGATGGTGGCAATCCCACCAGGGTGGCCGGTGCCCCAGACTTTGATGAGATCCAGCGCCTCCCCGCCACGCACCTCGCCGACGACTACCCTATCCGGGCGCAGGCGCATCGTGGCGCGCACGAGTTCCTGCATAGTCACGACCCCGGCACGGGTGCGCAGCGGCACATGGTCGCGCGCCGTGCATTGCAGTTCGATGGTGTCTTCGAGCACCAGCACGCGGTCGCCCGTGGCGGCGATTTCGGCTAACAAAGCATTCGCCAGCGTGGTCTTGCCGGTGCTGGTACCACCGGCAATCAGGATGTTCTGCCGCTCATGCACAGCGCGCACCAAAAAGTCCGCGTGCTCGGCGGTCATCATCCCGTCAGTGACGTAGCGCTCCAGCGGAATCACGCCCACGGCGCGTTTGCGTAATGCGAAGGCCGGCCCCGGTGCAGCCGGAGGCAGGATGCCCTCGAAACGTTCGCCCGTTTCTGGTAGCTCCGCGCTCAGCAGCGGCTGACCACGATGCACTTCCGCGCCGACGTGGGCGGCCACCAGTCGGATGATGCGTTCGCCATCGGCCTCGGACAGTTCCACGCCCAGCGGCGCACGGCCCGATGACAGCCGATCCACCCAAAGCGTGCGGTCAGGGTTAAGCATGATTTCCACCACGTCCGGGTCTTCCAGCGCGGCGGCGATCAATGGCCCCATCGCCGTGCGCAGCATCTGAATGCGGCGATCCAGTGACGTCGCAGCGGATGAGCGCGGCTCGGGCGGCAACTGCGGTACGGCGTTCATGAGCTACGCTCTCTGGCTTCAGCCGACAGTGCGGCGTCATCCATGCGCATCGGGTCGGGGTGCAGCTCCTCCACCACGTCGCGCACCAGACTGCGGCCGCGCAGCAGATGGCGGCCAAGCTGTTCAACGAACTGTTCGAAACGCACCTTGCCGTGAGCACGGGCAGCGTCCTGGTGGGCTTCTGGCACCGGCGTGCTGACGGTCAGGTAGTAGCGGATAAACAGCGCCAGGGTTTCGATCTGGATGTTCTGGTCGCGCTCCAGGCGCTCGGTCTGACGCGACAGGCTATCCAGCCGCTTGGCGATGGCCGCCTCGCGCTGGTCGCCAGCGTCCGGGGACAGCCAGGACGCCAAAGCGGCGGCAACGATGCTCGATTTCGAGACGCCTTTCTTGGCGGCCAGTTCATCGAGCCGTTTGGCGTGTTCGGGTTGAATAAAGAGGTTCAAGCGGTATTGGCTCATAGCTGGATTCCGTCGTCAGGGTCGAGGGACGCCAGCCGGGCCGTGCGTTGCAGGGTCGGATCGAGCTGGCTGGGGAAAATGGGCGGCACGTCGTCATCGAGCAGCGACAGGTCGCTGACTGGGTATTCGGGCTCGGGACCGTAGGCGGCGACTTCAGAAAATTCGGGCTGCTGGCGCGGGCCACCATCATCGGCGTTGCCCACGCCATCGGCGGATACGGTAGCCGCGGTGGCAGGCACGGCAGGAACCGCCAGTCCGCTCCAGTCATCGGGCCGGGCAGGAGGCATATCGGCATAGCCACCGTCAGCTAGCATCGGCGGCGACAGTACCCGTCGCTTGAAATTGACGTCCAGGTAATAGCGCAGCTTTTCGGCCTTAATCGGTGCATGGCCCGACACCATCACCACCGACTCATCCGTGGGCAGTTGCATCACTTCGCCGGGCGTGAGCAACGGGCGCGCCGTTTCCTGACGCGACACCATCAGATGGCCCAACCACGGCGCGAGCCGGTGGCCGGCATAGTTACGCTGCGCGCGCAGTTCGGTGGCGGTACCCAGCGTTTCGGAAATCCGCTTGGCGGTGCGCTCATCATTGGTGGCGAAGGTCACGCGCACATGGCAGTTGTCCAGAATCGAATGGTTCTGGCCGTAAGCCTTGTCGATTTGATTCAACGACTGCGAGATCAGGAAGCTGCGGATGCCGTAGCCGGCCATGAAGGCCAGCGCTGTCTCGAAGAAGTCCAGCCGGCCCAGCGCCGGGAACTCATCGAGCATCAGCAGCAGCTTGTGGCGGCGCTCAATCCCGTCGGAACCGTCGAGCGATTCCGTCAAACGACGCCCGATCTGATTGAGGATCAGCCGAATCAGTGGCTTGGTGCGGCTGATGTCCGAGGGCGGCACCACCAGGTACAGCGACACTGGGTGCTCAGAAGAAATCAGATCGGCAATGCGCCAATTGCAGCGCGAGGTGACTTCAGCCACTGTGGGATCGCGGTACAGACCCAGAAAGGACATGGCCGTGGACAGCACTCCCGAGCGTTCGTTATCACTCTTGTTGAGCACTTCACGGGCGGCCGATGCGACAACAGGATGGACGCTCTCGCCCAGATGGCGGGTGGTCATCATCCGGTGCAACGTCAACTCGAACGGACACGCCGGGTCGGACAGGAAGTTGGCGACGCCGCGCAGCGTCTTGTCCTCAATCGCGTACAGCACATGCAGGATGGCGCCGACCAGCAGCGCGTGCGAGGTTTTCTCCCAGTGATTGCGCTTTTCCAGCGCACCTTCAGGATCGACCAGGATGTCGGCGATGTTCTGCACGTCGCGCACTTCATGCGTGCCACGCCGTACTTCCAGCAAAGGGTTGTAGGCGGCGGACTGAGGGTCGGTGGGGTTGAACAGCAGGCAGTACGAGAAACGCGAGCGCCAGCCGGCGGTGATGGCCCAGTTCTCGCCCTTGATGTCGTGAATGACGGCAGACGCGGGCCAGCTCAACAAGGTGGGCACCACCAGCCCTACACCTTTGCCCGAACGCGTGGGTGCGAAGGTCAGGATGTGTTCTGGGCCTTCGTGGCGCAGGTACTGATCGTCATACAGGCCGAGGAAAACGCCTGCCGGGTTGAGCAACCCGGCCTTGCGGATTTCAACGGCATCGGCCCAACGGGCGGATCCGTAGGTAGTAACCAGTTTGGACTGGCGCGAACGCCATACGGACATGGTAATGGCGACCACCACGGCCACCATGCCGCTGCCGCCAGCGATGGCACCGCCAATATCAAACACCTGCGACGCATAGGCATCGAAGAAAAACCACCACTCGAACAGCTTCCAGGGGTGATAGACCGGCGTACCGAAGAAATCGAACCAGGGCGAACCCAGGCGTAGCTGATAGCCCAGGGCGGCGGCTGTCCATTGTGTGGCGCTCCACACACCGGCGATCACGATGCCGAATACCACGGCGATCTGCCCGAACAGCACGTTCGTCCCTTGCATTCCCGGCCTCCGATTTCTTCTGCGCAACACTGCGCTGAAAGACGGCACAACCACGTGCCGCAAAGGTCAGGATCGGTGCCGGGTCAGTGCCGGTCAAAGACCGTTATCAGGACAAAGGTCGAGAAAAACGCATGAATTCGCGCAGGGGCGAACACAAGAAAAACGCCGCCTGCGAAGGCGCGTTGCGGCGTGTTGGACGAGAAAACAGGAAATGTGAGGCTAACTGCCAACAATCAGAATTTTGGTGGCTTATCCGATGGCGTGTACGGCACCTTGCCGTCGCCATAAAACCGCTTACGGGTGGCTTGTGCCACTCGGTTGCATAGCTCGTCGCCCAGCTTTGCGCGCTCCAGCTTGCACTGCTGGCGCAGCTCCTTTAATCGCTCGGGATTTGATACCAGCGACTCCACCGTCTCAGTGGCGGTCGGTTCGGATGGGCCGCAGGCCCCCAGCATTGCGGTGAACAAAAGCAGTATGATTTTCTTCATGACTCGATTTCCTACAGGGTATCAGGTCGGGCAGGTATGGCGTGCTTGCTGTCGGCGGGTGACTCGATGCCGCCGACCCGCTCAATGAAGCGGGCCAAGGTTTCGAAAGGCTCACCATCTAGGCGCAACAGATAGGTAGTCAACATCGGCAAACCTCCAGCCAGCGGTCGCGCCACAATGCCCGGTTCACGGTTGGCGGCAATTTGCGAGGCACCCGCTAGTCCCAGGGCAAAACCTGCCGACACCAGTGCCATCATCAAGTCCAAAGACGTGACCTGTTCGGCCACCAATGGCTCTACATCCACGGCCCGTAACACGCGGGCGATCTGACGCGCATGACCTTCGCATACCACTGGATCACACATCACCAATGGATACCGCAGCACCTCGTCCAGTGGAATGCGTTTGTGGCTTAGGATCGGATGCCGAGCGGGCACCACGACCATCAGCGGATCACGCCAGACCGGCTTAGCGAGGATGCCATCACCCACTTCGTCTGACTGCGCGAAACCCACGTCGTACAGGTCATCATTCAGACCCTTGAGCTGCTGCGACAGTGGCACCTCGAACAAACGAATATCGACCTCGGGTTCGTCCAGACGGCACTGTGCCAACAAAGCGGGCAGGCGCGACGGCGAAATGCCGTCGGACAAGGCAATGCGTAGCTGACCATGAAAACCATTGGCCGCAGCCCTTACGCTGTCACGCGTTTGCTCAAGTGCCGCGAAAACCCGGGGCACATGCTCCAAGAACAGCGTGCCCGCACGGGTCAGTCGGGTACTGCGTGTCGTGCGTGCAAACAGCGACACACCCAGTTCCTCTTCCAGCTCTTTGATGGCCCGCGACAGCGGCGACTGCTCGATGTGCAGCCGCTCGGCGGCGCGGGCGAAGTGGAGTTCTTCGGCAACCGCCAGAAAGCAACGTAGATGACGAAGTTCCATTACAAACCTCCCTATGCAATAGCTTTACCAAGCCTATGGTCGGTAGCAGGCGTCGACACCAGACGCCTGAGACTTTTCCATCACGGAAAGGTCAAAAAATCTGTCATTCCTTGAACTGCCGAATTGCTGTTTCGCTGGAAGAGCCACGCCTAAAGCGGTACCATGCAGCGATGATGAGAAACGCGCCAGACAGCAGCAGCACCGGCACATCGCCGAAGCGCGTATACGGTGTCAAGCCAGCCATACCTTGTACGGTGACCGGTAGCACTCCCGCTTGGTGTGGCGGCAGTGCGGCCATCACCCGACCATGGGGATCAATGGAGGCCGTAATGCCGGTATTGGTGGAAGTCACCATGGGGCGAGCTGTCTCGATGCTGCGCAGTCGGCCAATCTGTAGATGCTGGCGGAGCGCCCATGTATCACCGAACCAGCCAAGATTGC
This sequence comes from Pollutimonas subterranea, assembly GCF_002849655.1. Classification (GTDB taxonomy): domain Bacteria; phylum Pseudomonadota; class Gammaproteobacteria; order Burkholderiales; family Burkholderiaceae_B; genus Pollutimonas; species Pollutimonas subterranea. The sequence continues at coordinate 57,260 of NZ_PDNW01000003.1, read as the reverse complement.
TCAAGTTAATCAAAATGCTCGCGCTCGAGCCGTGGTCAGTGCCAGGTAGCAGCGCTGGGAGCAGCTCGGAACCAAACACATCCTCGTAGCAAATGTTGAGAGCCAAGTGCTGCCCGCTCACCTCGAATGGGGTCTGACGAACGGGGCCACGATCGAATTCGCCCAGCGGCATGTCCAACATCTGGACGAACCACTCAAAGCCAGACGGTACATATTCGCCCCAGGGCACCAAGTGGCGCTTATCGTAGCGTTGCGGCATAGTTCCGGCGGTGAGTTGCTGTACCGGTGTATTGGCGTCAAAGCTGATGGCACTATTGGTATACCGCTGCCTGTCGTCCGACTCCATAGTGCGCAGGGGTAGCCCCATAACGATGGGGCTACCCTGGCTCTGGGCTACGCCGCGCCAAGCTTCCCAAACATCCGAATCAAGCTGGTCCTGAAATACCGGCAGCGCTGTCTCGGGCAGCACGATCAGGTCTGGAGGAGGCTCGTCGGGGCCATGCGGCTGCGCCGCGAGGCGCAGGTGGCTGATGATGCCCTGTTCCAGCAATGCCGGATCAAACTTCTGCGACTGCTCAATATTGCCCTGTACCAGACGTATGTTCAGCGGCTTTCCGTCGTTAGACGACCAATCGATAGGAGAAAGCAGCCCGCCTGCTGCAACCAGGGCGAACGCCATGGTGACCGCGGGAGCGGTGGAGCGCGTCGAAGCGGAGGGAGGCAGACGCAAGGCAGCCACGGCGGCCGCAGCAAATGCGGCCAGCAGCGCCATTCCGTGCACGCCCAGGAGCGGCGCCCATCCAGCTAGAGGGCCGTCGACATGGCCATAGCCGATATTCAACCACGGAAAGCCTGAGAACAGCACGCCGCGTAGCCACTCCATGCTCGCCCAGGCCCCCGACCAAGCCAGCCCCTGAACCAGCGACGCTCCCCGAATAGAGGCGGGGCGCAACCAGGCGAACAACCCGCAGGCCATGGCGGTGAACAACGCCAGGAAGCCCGATAGCGCGACCACGCCAGCAACCGCCAGCGGAGCTGAGAGTCCGCCATAGTGGTTCATACTAATGAAGAGCCAGTACAAGCCGACCCCGAAATTCACCAGGCCGAACCACCAGCCACGCACGAAAGCCTGCCAGGCGCACGCGGCATCGCGGGCGGCGCGTATTAGCACGGCTAGCGCTAGGACTTGTACAATGGCCAATGACCAAGACGGCAACGGGTCGACAGCGAATGCCAAGGCATGTACGCCGCCGGCCAGCGCCAGCGCTGCGGTAGCACGCAAACGCGTGGGGCGGCGAACGGCTACGCTCATTCCTACTAACACGCGAAGAAAGATGCTGACGGGTTGCTGTAAACGCTGCTTACGCCACAGCGTACGGTGCGTATCAGCCCGGGTGTGTCTTTCACGCATATCAGATCACACGCCCGCCAATGAGCAACGCGGCAAACCTGCTTGTACGTACAAATTCGATATTATCGCGACTATGATCGAATATAGCCCCACCCTCCCTGCTGCAAGCGCGCAATCTCGAGAACAGCAGCCCCGTCCAGCAGGCGAAGCGGTGCCCGGTTCTTCCTGTTTGTCCTCGCCAAGGTGTTCGGACACACCCAGGTGAGCGCATCCAGGTCCGGGTGCGCCACATCCAACGCCTCAGCTACGGCTTGTGCATTGACAATGATACGTACGTCCGCCTCGGGAACCTCTCGTCGGAGGTTGGCCGCGTTGTTGCGTGCTCGCTCAAGGGCTGCAGGCGTCGGTGCATGCAAAATTACCTTCAGTTCTTGGTGTTGCGTGTCTTGTGTCATGATCAGAAAGAGTAAGTGGGTAAAGGTTGGTTGTCTCAGGGATTAATCTGATGGGAGGCAGATATCAAAGCGCTCTGCAGCATTTCTTCGATGGATGGGTGGTAGTACGGCATCGCCAGCATGTCGCTGACGGTCTGCTTTGCCTGGATCGCCCATGCGACCTGATGCGCCAGATGCTCGCCCTTAGTCAGGAACATGCTGGCTCCAAGTAACCGTCCTGTGTCCGGGGCGACGTAAACTCGTAGCAAGTTATATGGTGCTCCCAATATCTTGGAACGCCCGTTGCCACCGCCTTCGGCCACGCCGATAACTGCGCCCCGCTGCATCGCCTCGTCGTAGGACAAGCCTACCTCGCAGATGTCTGGATCAGTGAACAGAATGGAGATCGGCACGCGCCGGGATGCTCCATGCCATGGCCCGCCGGACAAACTGGATAAGACCGCTTGCGCTGCCATCCGGCCTTCGTCCACCGACTCGTGCATCAAAGGACGATCCGGCTGCACATCGCCCGCAAAGAAGATCGGTGCGTCTGAGGCGCGCATGGTGATGGGGTCGATGCTCGGTCGACCCGCATCATCCAACGAAACGCCTGCTGCGGCCAAATTTAGCGCAGTCGTATTGGGCGTGCGTCCCGTGGCGACCAAAAGATGGTCAACGATGGCGCTGTGCTCGCCCGTATGCATGAGCACATCCTCCCCGGCCATACTGACATCAATAGAAGAACCTAGCCACATCGGCAACTCACCCATGAATCTTGAGATCGCCCTATTCTGAACATCGGGATCCTCAATGCCTCCAACAGTGAAGAGTTGATCGGCCGCTATCACCTCCACGTCCAGACGCGACAGCGCTAACCCAAGCTCAAGCCCGATTGCACCCAACCCCACAATTCCCAGTCGTTTCGGCAGGATATCCAATTCAAAAAGCGTGTCGGTAGTCAAAATTCGAGACGTTACAGCATTGAGTGCTTGAGGCACCACCGGGCTGGAACCTGTCGCGACAATGAAGGCATCAGCTTCGATGCGTTGATTGCCCGCCTCCAGAATGCCAGGCGCGACAAAACGCGCTTCGGCCATGATCAAGCTCTCGCCCGCAGCCTTGTGTATACGTTCCGCAGCGCCGCTGGCCAACGCGTCCCGCGTCTGACGAGCGTGCGCCCACAAAGCCTGTGGTCCTTGCGCCGATAGTGCGGCACCCACAGGCAGTTGTCTGGCGGTCAGCCAGCGCATACCCGCATGCAGGGCAGCCTTCGACGGCATGCACCCCACACGGGCGCACGTCGTTCCCAACGGCCCTCGATCAATCAGTACCACCTGCCTACCCGCAGCCTTGATCGCATGAAATGCGGAGATCCCCGCCGTTCCTGCGCCAATGATGGCAACATCTACTTTCCTCGTTTGCATTGATCACTCCTATCCATAGTAAAGAAAACATACTGTTGAGCACGCCGAGCCGCTTTGTGATGATGCGCAGGTCGATGAGCCGTTATCCCATGTTGCGCATGAGCATCATGATCGCCACCACGATGCAGGCGATCGCAAAAATTCGTTGCAGTGCTGTTGAGGGAATCTTCGCTCCCAGAAAACGAGCGACCGCCATGCCCACGAGTGCGACTGCCGAGAATGCCCAGGTCGGAGCGGTAAGCGAAAGGCTCTGGCCGAATGTAATGAAGACGGTGACGGCAGACAGTAGCGCAATCACCAACAAAGATGTCGCGACGATACTGTGCATACGAAGTTCGCTGAAGTACCCCAACGCCGGGACGATGATGAATCCACCGCCAACACCCAACATGCCGGTGAAAAGACCCGAGACTGCTCCGATACTGGCCAACGTTGTCACGGTGCGTAGGTTCCAGATGAAGCGCCCAGTATCCTTGGATACTTTACAAACTCCAGATTGCGCCACGGACAACTCACCATCGTTTCGGGCGCCACGTGAAGACATGAACATGCGGTAGGCGACCACAAGCATGGCGACGACAAAGATCAAGTTCAGCCACCGGGACGGAAGCCAGTTAGCTAGCCTGACGCCAAGCGGCGCAGTGATGGTACCCGCTGCCGCCAGGACAATAGCGGCCTTATAGCGGACAAGACCTTGGCGCAGCCCTTGCAATGCACCAAGCATCGCTGCGGAGCCAACGGCCATGAGCGCCACGGGAGTGGCTCCACGTATGTCCATACCAAGCCCAAACACCAGCGCTGGCACGGCGAAGATGCCGCCTCCAGCCCCTGTCAATCCCAGAACAGCGCCAATTACAAGGCCGAGCAATCCGCCAATAAGCATCATGTATCGCCAATGGACAAATAGTTCCACACGTCTGCATTCGGGCTGCCCATCAGCGTGGGCCCAATACTTCGGCCAGCACGCCCTGCTGCGGCATGCCGTTGTATTTCTGGATCAGCCCCTCGCCATCCCGAACGATGATGCCAGGCGTGCCCCGAAACCCCATGGAAAGCATGAGCATCTGGTTATCGTCGAGGGTCCGCTGCACATCCTCCGGAACGCTCTTGGCGGGCGTTATACCGCCCTGGTCGTACTTGACTTCGTTTTCTCGCAGCGCCGCTGATCGATCGGACGCGCCGAGAATCGCCGCCGCTTTGGTTGGACTGTCCTCCTTGATGAGCCCGACTAACAAGTGGCGCAGTTGGACTTTTCCGGCATCCACCCAAGGACGCGCGGCCTCCCAGAACAGGTGACAATAGGGGCAATTCGCATCGGTAAAGGTATAGATAACGCGCGGCGCATCGGCCTTGCCATCCAACACCCACGTGGCCGACTCGAGATCCGCCCAAGCCTGATCGCTGATCGGCTTGGCAACCAAGCTCTGCAGTGTCGCGTGGTCAATCGGCTCGCCCTTGGCGTTAAGGCGCGTGCCCGAAACTGCATTCCCATCCGCCAGAACGTAGACCGCGATGGGACTGTCGCCCACGATTCCGGCGAAGGCACGCACGCCTTCACCCGCGTCAAATTCCTGCTTGAAGGTGACACCTTGGTCTTCCAACGCCTCGATAACCGGCGGCTTGTCCGTAGCCTGGGCCTGACCGCCGCTCGGCATCAGAATGAGAGGAGCCGCCGTAATGAAAGAGAAGAGCACACGCTGTGCAAACATAGTCATTCCTTATCCGTATTGGGTTCGATGATTAATCAAAAATGGCGTGATATCTTGGCCTCAAGATCAGCCATGGTGATCTCGCCTAAATGTAAATCCACCATGCGCCCCTGTGCGTCAAAAAAGAAAGTCGTGGGCAAGCCGCCTGTACGCATTTCCCGCATAGCCTCAGACGATGGATCGAGTAGGACATCCGTCAAATTCAGGCCTTCGCTCTCAAGAAACATCTTGGCCTGTTGCGCGCTTTCTCCTTGGTTGATTAAGACGAAGGCAACGTCGGGAAACGCCGTCTGGGCCTGCTCAAGTACCGGCATCTCGCGCCGGCATGGCGGGCACCAGGTGGCCCAAAGGTTGAGCACGACCGGCGTTCCCATATACGAACTCAAGTGAGCAGGACGCTCCTCCAGCGTCACCAACTGCAAGTCCGGCAAAGATGGCGCGGCCTGCTGCGCCATCTTGTCGGCTTCTAGTGTCTGGGTGGCTAACGGACTTTCAGAGTTGTCCGCTTGATTACAGCCGGTTAACAGCAGAAGGCTGAAGACGGCGATGAAGGACAATCGTAAAGACTGTGTAAACATGGTTATCACTTATCAGTACTGGATTCGGAGGGCAAGTCGAAACGACGCGACATCTTGTCCTTAAGGCTGGGCATGGTGATCTCGCCCAAATGCGAGTCCACCAAACGCCCCTGCGCATCGAAAAACAAGGTCGTTGGTAAGCCGCGTGAACGCATTGCTTGCATGGTGCTGGATGATGGATCGAGCAGCACATCCGTCAAAGTCAGATTCTCGCTTTCAAGAAAGGCCTGTGCCTGCTCCGCACTTTCCCCTTGATTGATCATGACGAAAGCAGCGTCCGAAAATTCCGTCTGGGCCTGTTCGAATACCGGCATCTCGCGGCGGCATGGCGGGCACCAGCTCGCCCAAAGATTAAGCACGACCGGACGTCCCGCATACTCACTCAGTGAAATGGGACTTTGATCCAGCGTAACCAACTGCAAGTCTGGTAAAGGTGGCGCGGAGCCTTGCATCAGATCGAGCACACCACCCGCGACAACCCAGGCGACGACACCCGCCATGACGCCTGCCAGCACAGGACCGCGCAACGCCTGGGTCAGGCGGGTTCGCCGCCAGATGTAGACAACCACCACCAAGACACCGGCCCACCACGTAAATCCGCGATCGCCGATGGCGATCATGGACATGGGCGTGGCTGAGTATTCCTCCCACCATTGGGCGATATATGCCAGCCGGGCCGCCAACAGCCCCCAAACCACGGCATCAAGAATCATTGAGCCGGCGGCCTTGTAAGACACATCAGGTAGCCGTCGGGCCACCATGCGCGCCGTCATCCAAGCCAGCAGCACAGCGGCGATGGTAGTGAAGACATGTATGGGGAATGGCCCTATACCGATCATGACACACCTGCCGTGTTTAGGCGCTCCAGAAAGTCACTCGCATTAATCTCGCCCACCACGCGCAGATCCCGGCGCTCCGTACCATCCGGCCCCACCAGTATGAGCGTGGGCGGACCCATGACGCCCCAGTGCTTGAGCAACTCCTTATCTGTCGCGTCATTGCGCGTCACATCGGGCCGCACGATTTGCATGTTCGCCATCCGTGCTGCAACGACGGCGTCACCGAACACGTTGCGCTCGATCACGTGGCAACTGACGCACCAGTCGGCGTAGAAGTCGATCAGTGTCCACTGGCCGCGCGCGGCCGCCTCCTCCAGACGCGCATTGACGTCAGTCACCGATTTTGCCTGAACATAGGTGACCTCTGCTGTTGCCGCAGCCGCAACCGGCGCACCGCGCAGATGCGTCAGGGGCTGCAAAATGGCATCGCCCCCTGAAGCGGCACCCACAAGCATCAAGACGGACCACAGGCCGGTGAATACCGCCGCCGAACGCAAGGCCCACACCAACCGTCGCCTGGCCGCCACGGCTTGCGCCCAGGCGACGAGACCAACTGCCACTAACAATATCCAGCCCCCCCAGAGCAACAGACTCATCGCGCCTGTCAGGAAACGCGTCAACATCATCACCGCCATCCCCACCATGACGTAGCCAAAGGCGACGCGTACCCGATCCATCCACGCGCCGGGCTTGGGCAGGACACGGGCGCCGAACACCGCAATAGCCAATAGCGGCAGGCCCATTCCCAGACCCAGCGCAAACAAGGCCAGTCCGCCTTGGACCGCACTGCCCGTCTGCCCGATATACAACAGCGCGCCTGCCAAGGGGGCCGTCATGCACGGGCCGACCAAAAGAGCCGACAGAAAACCCAGCGCTGCCGCACCTGTGACACTACCGCCTGAACGTGTAGGCCCCGTGGACTGGAGGCGATTCATTAGGGCGGATGGCAAGCGCAACTCGAATAGGCCGAATAGTGAGCTGGCCAGGATGAGGAACAGCGCGGCGAAAGAGCCGAGAAGCCATGGCGACTGCAGCGTGGCTTGTAAATTGGCACCCGCCAGGCCAGCCGCCACCCCCACCGCCGCGTATGTGCCAGCCATCGCCAGGATGTACGATGAAGATAGAAAAAAAGCCTGGCGCGGCTTGGCCTGGCTACCAACGACCATGGTGGAGACGATGGGAATCATCGGCAAAGTGCAAGGCGTAAAGGCCAACAGCAGGCCGAATCCGAAGAACAGCAGTGTGCCGGCGACAGGCCCCAGCGCCGCAAGCCGCTGAGCCGCCACCTGATCCTCGCCAACGCTAGCACCCGAAGACATGCCGGCCGAATCACGCCCGCCCTCTAAGGCCAGTTCAGACGGCGATGCCTCAGGCGGTTGTGCGTCCGTCTGCCCCTCAACAACCGCGGTTGCCGCTGCCGCGCTGATCTGTATGGTCTGCGGCGGATAGCAAATACCCTCTTCCGCACACCCCTGCCAATGCAGCGTCAGCGGACCAGACGCTATCGCGGGAAAACGCATGCGGGCGGTGTTGCCTGTATAGATTTCCGTGTCGCCAAAGAATTCGTCGTGCTTGGCGGTTCCAGCAGGAATAGCCAACTTGACATCATTCTCTTGAGCGTCGACCAGCTTCAATGAATGACGGTAAACATAGTAGCGATCGGCAACATGCCCTTGCACCACATACTCGTCTCCTTGCTGTTGAACTTGCTCCAACGTGAAGACATCTGCAGGGTCGAGAAATTCGGGCTCGTTACCCGAAGAGAATAGACTGCTACTTGCCGAGGCACTCCCTATGGCAAAACAGCACAGGATAATAGCCGCACGGGCGATCCGATAGACAGACAAGCTCAACTCCTACAAGTGATTTCCGTAGATAATGCACCTGTAGGATTAAGAGAAGCTTAAGGCGAAGCAATATTCGCAAGGTGGAAGCTCGCCCCGGCGGGACGGAGCATCAAGAAGCCGTAGTTTTGAGTGCAAGAGGCAGCACAAGCCTAGCCTCGAGGCCTGGGCCATCCCGCTCCAGAAGCTCAAGCGTGCCGCCATGTCGGCGTGCAATGGCATCGACAATCGACAGACCCAGACCGTAGCCCGGGATTTTTATATTTCCACGCCAGAACCGGTTAACCGCTTGAATCCGCCCTTCCGCATCCAGGCCTGGTCCTTCATCAAGTACGCTGATCTGCAGAGTGTCATTGCTTTGCGTTTCGATGTGAATAGTAATGGACGTGTCTGCAGGCGCATAGCGTATTGCATTATCAATCAGGTTCTGAAGGGCTGCCAGTAAGAGGGGCCGTGCAACACGTACCGGGCGGGAATAAGCAGCGCCTTGTACGATTACCCTGCTTGTAGCATCGGCGTAAAGAGGCTGCACCGCCTCGATCGCAGCGTACACGGCGTCAAACGGGTCACTGATCTCAATTTCAACAGGCTGACCCTCCAGCCGCGCCAGCTCGAGCAAACGTTGAAGAATATTCTGCAACTGCTGCACTCCCTGATCGGCTTTGACCAACGCAGCGTCCAGCGTTGCACCTTCCTCGGGCCGTTGCGATGCCAGCTTTGCGACCTGAATGTGTGTCTTAATGCCTGTGAGAGGTGTGCGCAATTCATGTGCGGCGCTATCAGTGAAGCGGCGTTCACGCACGATTGCGCCCTGCAATCTTTCAAGGAGCTGCTGGATAGTATGCAGGAGTGGCTGGAGCTCAACCGGCGCCTTGACTTTGGGCAAGGGACTATCGTCACCCGGGCGGCGCCGCGCCAATAGAAGACGAATACGCTCCACGGGAGCCAGCCCGTGAGTAATGCCAATCCAGAGCAGGACCAGCGTTCCAAACAGAGCGACAACAAATGGCAAGCCCGCCGATAGCACCAACTCTTTAACCAGGGCCTCTCGCACTTCAATGCTGTCCGCCGTGGCAATCTGAATATTGCCTTGACGCAGCACATAAGTTCGCCAACGCTTATTTCCGTATGCATGCGTGCCAAACCCCGGAGTAGCCCGAGTCAGGTCGGGGCTGCCTGCTGTACGGGCGACGGTTTCGATCGTCACTTCGCCACGCACAAGGCTCACTTCACAAGCCACCCCATCGCGCGCCACGACGTCCAACGGTTTACTGCTGTTTGCAGCGATATCTCCGGGCTCGGGAAACTGAGAGACCAGCCCGGCCACCATCCGAGCCGAGGCGGCCAACCGATTGTCTAGCGCGTCGCGCAAGGATTGCCGTGCATCCATGAACATCCAGCCAGCCACTGCAGCCCACAGCACCGACAGTGAAATACCGATAATCAGCAAAAGCCGCAGGCGCAGACTCATTGTTCTTCTACCTTCTCGGCGGAGCCGAGTCGGTAGCCAAGCCCCCGCACCGTCTGAACGATATTGTTCCCAAGCTTGCGTCTCAGATGATAAATATGGACGTTGATCGCATTGCTTTCCAGATTTTGCTCGTAGCCATAGACGCTATCGCAAAGTTGCTGTGTATTGAGAATAGCGCGAGGATTCTGCAATAGCGCACGTAACAAAGAAAGCTCGCGACGAGCCAGCGTGACGGGCGCATCATCGAGCCACACCTCGCCCGTCGAAGAACAAAAAACCAAGCTTCCGTGCTCGATACAGTCTTTACTGCGACCGGCCATCCGGCGTGTCAAGGCATGCAAACGGGCTTGCAGCTCGTCCAAGTCGAACGGCTTGATCAAATAGTCATCGGCGCCGCCAAGCAATCCATCTATACGATGGCTCAGCGCGTCACGGGCAGTCAGGATGAGAACGGGCAGGTTACGGCCTTGGTCGCGCCAGCGGCGCAACAGCTCCATGCCGTCCTCATCGGGTAGTCCAAGATCCAGAATACAAACATCAAAATGCGACAACGCTAAAGCGGTGTCGGCCTGGCTGGCGGTACCGACATGATCTATCGTCAAACCGTGCAGTTTCAACCCGGTTTCAATGCCGCTAGCCACCAGTGGGTCGTCTTCGACGAGCAGAACATGCATATTGTTTTCCTTGACCTGCCGGCCCTAAAAATCCTCGCAGCTATTGCAACGAGAGCAAATATCTTATCAGGCTTTCCAGATCCACCCTCCTCGGAACATCTCTTAATCCTGCCTTAATCCTGACTGCTTAAGGTGTCAACAATTTCGCTGCTTCGTCCACCAAAGTTCCGCTTGGCAAGTGTGCTGCAAGCCCCATTGCAGCACAAGGGATGACTCGGCTGTCATGAAACATCGAGCAAATAGGCTATGACTCCAATACTTGGAATATTGTTAGCGACAAGCTTTGTCGCATCTCTGGTCGCACTGGGCATTCTTATCTGGGCAGTCGCCAACAATTTGATATTTGCTGGTAAGGCTGAAGCGTCCACCATCTTTATGGAGGGTGAAATTGGCCATCCGGACGACAGCGCGTCCTTTGGCGGTGAGAACGAAGCACAGTCGCACCGCTTTGATGTGCTTAGAGCCGGCATTGACCGCGCGGGTAAAGGACCGGTCATGGTGTTGGTAACTGCCGGCATCCTGTGGTTGTTGATTGGCTCTGTATTCGGCGTTATAGCGTCACTGAAACTGCACTGGCCCGATTGGCTCGCGGATATTGCGCCCATTACATTTGGCCGGGCGCGAACGTTGCACCTGAACATCGTTGCTTATGGCTGGTTGTCGGTAACTGGTATAGGCGTGGCGCTATGGGTTCTGCCCCGCATTTTCCATACACCCTTACGCCGCCCCAATATGGCGTATCTCGGCGCCTTTCTATGGACGCTGGGCGTACTCGGCGGCACATTAGCCATCGCCAGTGGCTGGTCGGACGGCATCGAGTGGCTGGAGTTTCCGTGGCAGATCGATATATTGCTCGCAGCGGGCGGCTTCTTTCTGGCTTGGCCCGCTATTGAAACGGCAGCACGTCGAAAATCCCGTCACATTTATGTCTCAGGCTGGTATTTTCTGGCTGGCATGGTGTGGTTTCCGTTTCTTTTTCTGGTGGCGAACATCCCGGGACTACATATGGGAGCACAGCAGGCAACCGTGAACTGGTGGTTTGCCCATAACGTGCTTGGACTGTGGCTCACGCCAATCGGCGTCGGGGCGGCCTACTACGTCATCCCTAAAATAATCGGCAAGCCCGTCTTCTCATATAGCGTTTCGCTTCTAGGTTTCTGGGGACTGGCGCTGTTCTACAGCCAAGTGGGCATTCACCACCTTATGGGCGGGCCGATTCCGACGTGGGCAGTTACGTTGTCTGTTGTTCATAGCATCATGATGTTTGTCCCCGTAATTGCCGTGGCAATCAACCAGCACGTTACCGTAGCCAACAACATGTGGGCGTTCAAACAATCAATGGCCTTGCGCTTTGTATGGATTGGCGCACTGATGTATACGCTGTCGTCTTTTCAGGGGTCGCTCGAAGCACTGCGGTCTATGAATTCGATTACCCACTTCACTCACTATACGGTCGGTCACGCACACCTGGGCGCCTACGCCTTCGTCTCACTGGTGCTGTTTGGCACCGTGTACTACATGATGCCGCACATTCTGGGCCGCCGCTGGCCGTACCCGAAGCTGATCCAAACCCATTTCTGGCTTGTGGTGGTCGGATTCGCCATCTACTTCGTATCACTTACCACTGCGGGCATACTCCAAGGCACAGCCCTAATGGATCCTGGGTCAAGCTTTGCCGAGATCACGAAGACGATGGTGCCCTATCTTGAAGGCCGCTCCATTGGCGGCACGCTGATGACATTGGGTCACTTCGTCTTTGCCGCCCATTTCGCCTTATTGCTGCTACAAAAAGAAGGCCGCAGTAAAGCTGTTGATACCTTTGCTCCTGCCGAAGCGTCATGAATAAACTGTTGCCCCTCCTTATTGGCGCGATTGGCGTCCTGCTACTTGCCACATTGATGTTGGTCATCCTGCCCGCTTGGCAGATGCGTACGGCGGAACCACCGCAACGACTGCAGCCTTACACCGAGCAGCAGCTCCTCGGGCGCCAGCAATACGTTGCCAACGGATGTATCTACTGTCACAGCCAGCAGCCCCGTTCCACCGGACAGACGCTATTCGATGGCGCACAGGGATGGGGACGGGCCTCTACCCCAGGCGATTACTTCTACGATGCCCCTCACTTATTGGGCACGATGCGTACTGGTCCTGACTTGTTGAATATCGGGGCTCGTATGAAAAGCCGTGACTGGCACTTGACTCACCTGTACCAACCACGCGCAATTTTTGACTGGAGCCTCATGCCCTCGTACCCGTATATGTTCGAGGTGAAAGACGAAGCGGCTCCAGACGATGTCGTCGTACGATTGCCCGCCCAGTTTCAGCCCTCGGGCGGCAGGGTCGTCGTCGCACGCGAAGAAGCACTGGATCTGGTGGACTACCTTCTGAGTCTTGATCGCACCTATCCAGCCAGTGAAGGCGAGCTGCAAAAACGGGATAGGGGCTATGACCACCGTCCGGAAACCACGGAGACTCCTTCAAATGCCGGATAGAAACAGCATGAACACTGAACCTGAACCAACATTGCCACGGGTCGAAGACATCGATCCCACTTTCGAGCCTTGGGAGCCGTCTCGCCCTATCCCTATTTTTTTACTGGGCATCCTGGTCGCGTTGGCGATCACTGGCGTCGGCATGTACTTAAGCGACCTTGCGCCGTGGACCGACTTTGGATCGCCCGATACAGTCGCCAACGGCCCAGTCGCGCCCTTGACTCAATATCCGCTGCCCGTCGGCTCGGTCCATGGTGACGCGCCGGAGTTGGTTCACAGCGGCGCCGGCAGTGTTTGGAGTTGTGCATCGTGCCATGGGGTCCAAGGCGAAGGAGCAGGCATAACGCCGCGGCTCGCTGGCCTATCGCCAGACTATCTGACCAAGCAGCTGCACGATTTCGCGTCCGGCGAGCGGCTTCACGAATCCATGCATTATGTTGCCCGCGAACTGCAGCAGCGGGACATCACCGAACTTGCCGCCTACTACGCCCGCTTGCCGGTTCCCCTGTTGGTATTGCCACCGTCAGACGCCGATCTCGAAAGAGGACGCTTGTTGTTCGAACAAGGAGACTGGAAACTGGACGTGCCAGCCTGCATCAGTTGCCATGGTAGCCAGGGTGAAGGCGTAGGCGCGGCGTTCCCGCCGCTCGCGGCCCAGCAACCTGAGTACCTGTTCAGCCAATTAACAGCCTGGAAAGGCGGGCACCGGCACAACTCGCCGCAAAATTTGATGGATGACATTGCCAGCCGACTTTCATACGAGGACTTATATGCCGTTTCGTATTACGCGGCGTCTGTACGTCATCCTGGTGGCGGCTCCCTCGTGAATCTTAGTACAGAGAATTCAGATGAAAGATAATAAATCTTCGGACAAATTTGAAACAGCCAAGCCACAACGAATGTCTGGCGCGCGCCGACTGGCGTGGGCCGCCGGGCTCGGCATTGTGCTGTTTGGTGTTGGCTACGCGATCGACAGTAGTGGATTGCTGTCCTTTTCATTCACCTCACAAAAGACTGGCACCACACAAATCGGCAATGCCGTTTATACGCGTGAAGCAATGGAATCCGATCGTGGCACGCATAGCAAGGACAGGACTACCCCCACGGCCAGTACGCCCGTCGGTTCTGACGGTTATTACTTGCCCCCATCTGAGAAAAGTATCCCAGAGACTCCCTATGGCGACGCCGTCCGGCGAGGTCGCGCCATTTTCCTGGAAACGCCCTCCCAGGTATCCGACCACGTCGGCAATACACTATCTTGCGTCAACTGCCATCTCGATGCAGGTCGGCGTGAGAATTCGGCCCCCATGTGGGGTGCCTATGTGCGCTATCCGGCCTACCGTGGCAAAACCAAGTCGATCAGCACACTCGAAGATCGTATTACCGGATGCTTTACTTACTCTATGAATGCGCAGGCTTCCCCCTCCGGCAAACCTCCGGCAGCGGGCAGCGATGTTTATCGTGACCTCATGACGTATTTTTACTGGATGTCCGATGGCGCACCGACGGGTGAAAAGATGCCCGGCGCGGGTTACCCCAAGGTTAAGAAACCAGAGCAAGGTTACGACCTGATCCGGGGCGGGAAGGTATATGCGCAGAACTGCGCGCTCTGTCATAGTGCTGACGGCCAGGGTCAGCGGGATTCTGAAAGTGGTGTGGTTTTCCCTCCCCTATGGGGGCCAGATTCATACAATTGGGGCGCCGGCATGGCGCGTATCGATACCGCCGCAGGCTTCATCAAGGCCAACATGCCATTGGGCAAGCCGTTTTCGCTTACCGATCAAGAAGCCTGGGATGTGGCAGCGTATCTTAATAGCCATGAACGCCCCAAAGATCCGCGGCAAACCGGCACATTGGAAGAGGCCCGTCTGAAGTTTCACAAAGATGAAGAAAGCTACTATGGCAAGGAAGTGAGCGGGAAGATTGTTGGTGGCGGCGTAAGCCACGAACAGTCTTTAGCCCGGGCAGTCGAGCGCAGTGATTAACTCTAGTCCTGATTCGCCCGACTTGGAACAGCTGCATCCTGCGGGGCGGATGATTTTCTCCGTGCGTGGAATGTTCTGTGCCAGCTGCGCCATGGCGGTGCAGCGCGTTATCGAAAAAGTACCTGGGGTCCTGGACACTAACGTGAACTTCACGTCTGGAGCGGCGATGGTACGCTGGGACCCAGAAAGTTTTGCTTTCAAAAGTCTTTTCAACCGCGTTCATGCTTTAGGTTACGAGCTATCACCGCTATTAGACAGTAGTGAACTGGATCAATCGTTGCTGGCTCAGGCATCGCGGATTCGGCTCCAATTAATTATTGGGACATTCTTCGGCATGTGGAGCATGCTTGGTTCGTGGATGCTCTACTTTGGCATGGACGCCGTAACGGGCATTAATGCTCTGTGGGTGGGGTGGGCAGCCACGGTTTCCAGTCTGCCCGTGATACTTTACAGCGGCCTGGATCTATACCGGGCGGGCTGGAAAACCTTACGCGCTGGCGTGCCTGGCATGGATGCCCTGGTGTCCCTTGGTGTCTGGGGATCACTGCTTCTATCAATATGGAACCTGTCACGCGGTTCAGCGGCAGTTTATGTCGATGCGGCCACGATGCTGGTCACCTTCTTGCTGATAGGACGTCTGATCGAAATCCATGCGCGCAAGCACAATTTGGTGGCGATCGACGCTTTGCGTCAGCTCCTTCCCGAAACAGCACGCTTAGTCCGCGCTGATGGGAAAAAAGATTTGCTTCCGCTCGAAAACATACAGCCTGGCGCGCTGGTCTATGTGCAGGCTGGCGAGCGCATCCCCGTCGACGGCATCATAGAAACCGGCAGCTCGCAACTCGACGCGTCTTTGTTGACGGGCGAATCCCTGCCTCTTCGGCGAGAAGCTGGCGAACCGGTGCATGCTGGTATGGTGAACCTGCAATCGCCGCTACTGTTACGGGTGGAAAAAAGCCAGGGAGAACGCCGCATCGACACACTGGGTTTGCGAATGCTTGAACTGTTCGGTGCCAAGTCGTCGATGTCTAAAATGGCCGAGCGGTTTATGCGATTGCTGTTGCCTGTCGTATGCGCAGTCGCTGCGCTCGCCCTGATCCGGCACCTCTGGATGGGCATGGCTATCGACTACGCATTGCTGGCCTCTCTGTCTGTGCTCGTAGCCGCTTGTCCCTGCGCTGTGGGACTTGCCCTGCCTCTGGCATTCTCGGCGGGCAGCGCACGAGCATCGCATGCGGGCATTCTGTTTCGTGACCCTGCAAGCGTCGAAGCTTTGGCGCGTGCGCGGGTCTTCGCCTTTGACAAGACGGGCACGCTGACTACCGGGCAGTTGGCTATCACAAAGGTCACCAGCACACGCCTTCCGCCCGATGAGCTAATACGCATCGTCGCCAGTGCAGAAAGCGGTGTTGCACACCCAGTGGCTAATGCCATTGTGAGCTATGCACAATCTCAGGGAATCAATGACCTGTTTCCGGCGGACAACGTTGAGCGGCACGCGGCAGGTGTGCGCTACGTTGCACCAAATGGGGCGGTGTGGCTGCTCGGTACAGCGAGCTGGCTGGCGCAGCAGAGTGTGCACGATATCGCCGAGCAAACATGCCCTGCCCTTAATACAGCCTACGCGCCAAGCGCCATTGTGCACATATCCTGCAACGGCCAATGGGAAGGACGACTCGACCTGCACGACCACATCAGAGACAGTTCCTTGGCAGCGTTGGACGACTTACGCACACAAGGATGCCAGACTTTGCTGGTGACAGGAGACCATTCAGCAGCCGCCCATTGGGTCGGCAAAGAACTGGCTTTCACACCGCAACACATATACGCGGCGTGCGACCCCGACGAGAAAGTTCAGATCCTGCAGCAGCATGGCCAAGACACCGCATTTGTGGGCGATGGCGTTAATGACACGCTGGTCCTGGCTGCCGCAGGTTGTGGAGTAGCTATAAATGGCGCAAACCCCATCGCCGTCACGGCATCCGGCGTCGTGATTACGAAAGGCGGCGTAGAACAAATCGTCCGAGCACGACACCTGGCTAGCCATATCCTGAGACGGGTACGTCAGAACCTATTTTTTTCGGTTATCTACAACGTCGCCATCGTGGGGCTTTTCTTTCATATCGGCGTCACTCCCTTGGCGGCCGCCATCGCCATGTGTCTTAGCAGCCTGACCGTCATTGGCAATTCGATGCGACCGCTTGCTCCATAAATAAGCGATGCCACGCCTAGCTTAAGCCAGTTTCAATGCTAACTGCCCGTAGGCGTACCTGCACCGCTAAAATGAATAAGCAAGGAGGGGTACTTGAAACGCATGCAACACTCCCGCAAAGGAGGTAAAACATGATTGGCATCGGACTGGTAATTTACCCAGGCGCACAGCAGGCCGCCGTGCTGGGGCTGACAGACCTGTTCGGCGTCGCGAACCGGATAGTGGTTTCCCACCAGAAAGAACGAGTGCCGGCATTGCGCATCACTCACTGGCGCCAAGATGACTCCAATCGCCCGCCAAACTGTGTGTTCGACAGTTGTCCGGATGAGCCTCCTGAGGCTTTGTCGACCCTGATCTTGCCGCCCTCCTTAAGCGAACCGATCGGCGTGGACGATGCCGCCTCGTTAACAGCCTGGCTGCGGAATCGGCATGCGCACGGGATCGCATTGGGTTCGGTTTGCGCTGGCGCATTCGTGCTCGCGGCCACCGGCTTGATGGCCGGCCGCAGGATGACTACCCATTGGTCCCATGCCGAGTTGCTCCAAGAACGCTTTCCAGAGGTGTCCGTGGATGCCGATCAACTGATTATCGATGACGGTGATGTCATTACGGCCGGCGGCCTCATGGCGTGGACCGACTTGGGGTTGAAGTTGGTGGATCGTTTTCTCGGCCCGACGGTCATGTTCGAGACAGCGCGCATATTGCTCGTCGACCCTCCTGGCCGTGAACAACGCTACTACAGCGTGTTCTCCCCCCGCCTGACGCACGGCGATGCGGCGGTGCTCAAAGTGCAGCACTGGTTGCAGGCGACTCAAGCCAAGGATGTAGCCCTTGCCACACTGGCCGCCCAGGCCGGGTTGGAAGAGCGGACTTTCTTGCGCCGCTTCCAGAAGGCGACCGGCATGACGACCACCGAGTACGCTCAACGCCTGCGGGTCGGCAAAGCGCGAGAGCTGCTGCAGTTCGGAAACGCGTCCGTCGAGCGCGTGGCTTGGGAAGTCGGCTACAGCGATCCAGGCGCCTTTCGAAAGGTCTTCACGCGCATCGTGGGACTATCCCCGAGCGAATACCGTCGCCGCTTTAGTGCTGGCCAAGGCGCTGTCAAATAAGCATGAGGGGGTCAGCAATAGTATCCGCCGCGCTCGAGCCTGATGTCGATATTGACCCTCATATTGTCGATGGCGCCACTTCACGTCGAACGGTCTACAGGCGAAGATACAAGTTCTCAGTTACTCAAATCAGGAGAATGGAACCATGAAAAAGCACGGTCTAATCGTCGTCGATCTGCAAAACGAATACCTGCCCACTGGCAAGCTACCACTGTCGGGCATCGAGGATGCTACCGCCAATGCGGCGCTAGCCATCGCCGACGCCCGAAGCAAGGGCATTCCGGTTTTCCATATCCGCCACGAATTTCCCACTGCCGATGCCCCCTTGTTTGTTCCGGGCTCCGATGGCGTGGAGATTCAGCCGGCCGTGGCTCCGGTCGGAGACGAGCCGGTCATCGTCAAGAACCACATCAATTCGTTCCGCGAAACCGATCTCAAGCAACAGCTCGATGCGAAAGGTGTCGAAGAGGTTGTGGTTGTTGGTGCAATGAGCCACATGTGTATTGACGCTGTCGTGCGCGCCGCGGTCGACATGGGTTACCCGGCTACGGTACTGCATGACGCCTGTGCCACGCTTGATCTCACTTTTGGCGGCGTGACGGTACCCGCAGCCCATGTGCATGCGGCAATGATGGCGGCCCTCGAGTTCGGCTACGGTACAGTGAAGTCCACGCAGGACTACCTTTCGGCCGCTTGATTGGGCGACGGCGGGCGCATCAACCGCGGCTCTGCACCGCCGGAGCCCGCCTGTTACTTGCCGAGGTCGCCGCCATCACGGCGACGGCCAGCGCGAGCGGAACGAACGACACCCAAAGCACCATGTCCCAGTCGTAGGCCGCCAACAATCCACCGGAGGCAAACGAGCCTATCGCCATCGTGCCGAAAACGATGAAGTCATTGAATGACTGAACCCGCGTTTTCTCTTCCGGACGATGACACTCCAGCACTAGCGCGGAAGCGCCCACAAAACCGAAGTTCCAGCCAATTCCGAGCAGGATCAAGGTGAGCCAGAAGTGGGCGACATCCAGGCCTGTCAAGCCCACGGCGGCAGCCGCGCCAGTAAGCACCAAGCCAGCCGTCACCACTCGCCCGGCGCCGAAACGTATGATGAGCCGACCCGTAAAAAAACTGGGCGCGTACATGGCGATCACGTGCCACTGAAGGCCGAGATTGGAGCTTTCCTGCGAGTGGCCGCACATTTGCATCGCTAGCGGCGCAGCCGTCATGAGGAAATTCATGAGCATGTACGAGACCGCGCCGCAAATCACCGCAGTGACAAAGAGCGGCTGGCGCACAATGACGCCTAGCGGCCTGCCTCCGGCGAGTTCTGCCGCCGTGGGCCTAGGGAGCTTTACACCGAAGAGCACAAGGGCAGACACCGCAGCGACGGCCGCCTGGGCAATAAAGGTGGCCGCAAACATATGCGCAGGCCACAAATTCATGGTGTAGGTGACCAACTGCGGTCCGACAATGCCTGCGACCACGCCTCCGCCCATCACGAAAGACAGTGCGCGTGGCCGCATCGCGGGACTGACACCATCGGCAGCGGCAAAGCGAAACGAGAGCACGACGGCAGCGTAGGCCCCGCCAAAAAAGGTCGCCAGGCAGAACAGCCAGAACGAGCCGATCATCACCGCAAGCGCCGCCAACACACCCACCAGGACACCGCAACCGGCCCCCGCAAGAAAAGCCATGCGACGGCCATACCGACGTGCGATTGCACCAGCCGGCAAGATGCTGGCGACCATGCCCACCACGAAGATGGATATCGGCAAGGTCGCCAGCGTCTTGTCGGGCGCCAGCATGTGGCCGATGATGGCCCCGGTGGCGTAAACGACTACTGAGTTCGCACCAGCCAGTGCCTGCGCCACTGTCAAGCGCATGATGTTGCCGCGCTGCACACCTTCCGACAACGTGGGGGATTCTGTTTGTCCGGCTGGGGAGGCTGTGTTCGTCAAGATGTATCTCGTGTGAAAGGCGTTCCGGCAGCTGTGCCTGCGTTGACGAATCGACCACGTTGATTTCACCGACTCGAACATCGTTCACGCGATCTACCCGCCCATCTCAACTGGGAGATAGTGTCCCACAGCGCCGAATACTTATTACTTTTAGATATAAACTAATAGCCGAAGACTATACACCCAAACTGACAAAGATAACACTTGAAAACCTAGGTTGCCTTACTCCACGATGTTCTGCGGCATGCCATATGCGTCGGCTATCAGTTCGGTCGAACGGTAAATGGCTTGCGGGGAATGCCCAAGGTTCAGGATCATCAGCTCATCGGCGTTGACGCGCTGTTGCCAGGCATTGAGCTGCTCAATAACCTGCGCACCGGTGCCGCTCATGATCTTGGCGTTCCACATATCGGTGATCCGGTGTTCGGTGGGCGAGTAGTCGTAGATTTCGGCTTCTTGCGCCGTAGGAACAACGAACGGGCGACGTGTGCTCATGCGCATCATGGCGTGGGAGTAGGCCCAAGCCTGCCGTCGCGCTTCATGCTCATCGTCCGCAGCCATGACGCCAAAGCTGGCGATTACATACGGCTGGTCAAGCACGGCTGAGGGTTGAAAGGAGCGGCGATAAATATCAAGCGCCATCATTACGTTCTGGTCCGCCAGGTGCGCCGCGAAGGCGAACGGAAAGCCCAGCCTTGCAGCCAGGCGCGCCGAGTAGTCCGACGACCCGAGCAGCCAGACCGGCGGACGTGCGAACGAGCGCGGCACACCATTCTCCTGGTCCTGCCTGGGCCCGGGCACGGCATACACATCGGCCTTGAACGGGTGGTCGTCTGGAAAGTCGTCGTCCAGGAAGGCCAGCAGCTCCATAAGCTGCGCCGGGAAGTCCTCGGCACCGACCTGGCCGCGCCGCAATGCGGCCGCCGTGTTCATATCCGTGCCTGGTGCTCGGCCTACGCCCAAGTCGATGCGCCCCGGCGCCATGGACGCCAGCAACCCGAACTGCTCGGCGACGACCAGCGGCGGGAAATTGGGCAGCATCATGCCGCCCGCCCCCAGGCGTATCCGTTTCGTCTCGCCAACCAGGCGTGCTAGCAGCATCGCAGGCGACGAGGTGGTGACGCCTGGACTGGAATGATGTTCAGCGACCCAGTAGCGGGTGAAGCCACGCCGGTCCACCAGGCGTGCCAGCTCGATGCTGGCGGCCAGAGCTTCCCGGGCTGTCAGACCTTTGCCCGCCATGGCGAAGTCCAGGATGGATAGGGGAAATGGCGCCGCGCCCTGGCGCACGCCCTTAATCGAATCATTCACGTTGTTTCTCTCTTGAAGGTTCAGTCGTCCGGACTGTGCAAACGCGAGTTGTCCGGTAAGTACCTGAGAGTTTGCGTGACACTCACGTTTCCCACAATTGACCTGAATGACAATGTTAGATTAATTTGGGCCAACTCGCGCTCAGAGGGCGCGCATGTCGGTATGCCAGCGGCTTGGTGACCGTCATTGACCTTGATTGCCTGGACAGCTCCAGTGACGTTAAGCGGCCTCGGCGCGCAAAGCTTACAGTTGCCCTGTCGGCCCCAACGTTTTGCAGAAGTTGCGTCGATAATTTGATGGCGACGTTCCCAGTTGCGACTATCCAGACCACTCCATAATCATGGGTAAGGAAGACGTGCTACGCGCTTCTCAAGCAGCTCCTGACGCGACAATCGTCGCCACGCACATGGATGCGATCAATCATATGTTCCAAAGCCGTAAAGAACTGAGGGAATACGTGAAGGAAAAGAGCATACAGGATCGCGTCGAAATCCCTGAGGACGGCGCTACCGTCGAATTCTAAGCCGCTTGACCTTCCAACGGTAGCAAGCTTTATGCTGTTATTGAGATCATTCAAAGGAGACTCTCATGCAACTTCATATCGACAACATGACGTGCGGCGGATGCGCGCGCAGCGTGACCAAGGCGATCCAATCGGTGGATGCCAACGCCGAAATCGTGACCGATCCGCCCAGCCGTCGCGTGCAGATCACATCGTCTGCTACCCAAGAACAACTTGAAGCGGCCTTACGAGAAGCAGGTTACCCACCGCGGGTGTAAGTGGTACGTTGCCACCGATCGTTCTATCAAGGAGCGGCGCGAATGAGGCAGTGAACGAATGGGGTGATGACCGCAAGGACATCACCCCATTTCGTATATTTTGGAGAACACCACGTCTCGATGTCTGTGGTAGCCGTCGACGCCTGTCTCGACTTCCATGCTGCTGATTTTTTTCGCTTGACCTTCCAACGATGGGAAGCCTTATTCTCATCCTAATCTAGTTGAATTGAACGACAAGGAGGTGCGATTTGAATGCCCTGACCCATCAAGAAAGCGATTTGGTAACCGCGATCAGTCTTCCGATCGAAGGCATGACCTGTGCATCGTGCGTGGGCCGCGTCGAAAAAGCCCTCAGCAAGGTCGACGGCGTTGACTCGGTAACGGTCAACCTGGCGACCGAGCGAGCCGACATCAAGGCGAGCGGCCCGCTTGACCGCCAGGCGCTCGTCGACACTATCGAGGCCGCCGGTTACAGCGTACCCGCGACCACCATCGACCTTTCGGTTGAAGGCATGACCTGCGCATCGTGCGTCGGCCGGGTCGAAAAAGCGCTCAAAGCCATTCCCGGTGTTGCCGAGGCCACGGTGAACTTGGCCACCGAACGCGCCCACGTGCGCGGCAGCGTCGATCCCAACACCCTGATCGCCGCGATCGCGGCGGCAGGCTATGAAGCGCGGCCCATCGACGCTGGCGCATCCGCCGACGACGAGGCCGTGAATGCTCGCAAAGACGCTGAGCGCGCGGCACTCAAGCACGACCTGGCCCTTGCCGCCGCTCTCACGCTGCCGGTCTTCGTGTTGGAAATGGGGTCGCACCTGATTCCCGGCGTGCATGAGTTGATCCTGCGCACCATGGGCATGCAATGGAACTGGTATATCCAGTTTGTGCTGACCACACTGGTATTGGCGGTGCCGGGCTTGCGCTTTTACCGCCAGGGCGTTCCGGCGCTTTTGCGTCTGGCGCCCGACATGAACTCGCTGGTCGCGGTCGGCACGTTCGCGGCCTATGCCTATTCCCTGGTCGCCACCTTCGCGCCATCGCTACTGCCCGCGGGCACGGTCAATGTGTATTACGAAGCGGCGGCTGTCATTGTCACGCTAATCCTGCTTGGCCGTTTTCTGGAAGCACGCGCCAAGGGCCGCACGTCTGAGGCCATCAAGCGACTGGTCGGTTTGCAGGCGAAAACTGCGCGCGTCCAGCGTGACGGTATGGTGCTGGAAATTCCGATCGCCGATGTCGTGGCCGGCGACATCATCGAGGTGCGGCCTGGGGAGCGCATTCCCGTTGATGGCGAAGTCACGCAGGGCCAAAGCTATGTCGATGAGTCCATGATCACCGGCGAGCCCATCCCGGTGGCAAAGACGGTGAACGGCAAGCTGGTCGGGGGCACCGTCAATCAAAAGGGTGCGCTGTCCTTCCGCGCAACGGCGGTGGGTGGCGCCACCGTGCTCTCGCAAATCATACGCATGGTCGAGCAGGCGCAAGGGTCGAAGCTGCCCATCCAGGCGCTGGTGGACAAGGTGACCATGTGGTTCGTACCGGCTGTCATGGCGGCCGCCGCATTGACCTTTCTTGTCTGGCTCGTCTTCGGGCCGCAGCCGGCGCTGACCTTTGCGCTCGTCAATGCCGTGGCCGTGCTGATCATTGCCTGCCCTTGCGCCATGGGCCTGGCGACACCCACCTCTATCATGGTGGGCACCGGGCGCGGGGCGGAGCTGGGCGTGCTTTTCCGTAAAGGCGAGGCGCTGCAATTGCTCAAAGACGCCAAGGTCGTCGCCGTGGACAAGACCGGCACGCTGACCGAGGGCCGCCCGACGCTGACCGATCTGGACATCGCCGAAGGCTTCGAGCGCCAGGACGTGCTTAGCCGGATCGCCGCTGTCGAGGCGAAGTCCGAGCACCCCATCGCGCGCGCCATCGTCGAGGCCGCCGACAACGAAGGGATCACCATTCCCGACATCACGGACTTCGAATCGATCACCGGCTTTGGCGTAAAAGCCCACGTGAATGGGGAGTTGGTTGAAGTCGGGGCGGACCGCTACATGCGCAAACTAGGGCTCGATGTTGGCGTTTTCGCGGCTAGCGCCGAGCGCCTGGGCAATGAAGGCAAGACGCCACTTTATGCGGCTATTGGCGGCCGGCTGGCTGCGATCGTCGCGGTTGCCGACCCCATCAAGGCAACGACACACGATGCCATCAAAGCGTTGCACAGTCTTGGCCTGAAGGTCGCGATGATCACGGGCGATAACCGCCGCACTGCAGAAGCCATCGCACGCCAGCTGGGTATCGACGAAGTGATCGCCGAAGTCCTGCCGGAAGGTAAGGTCGACGCCGTACGCAAGCTGAAAGCCGAGCACGGACGGCTTGCCTTCGTGGGCGACGGGATCAACGACGCGCCTGCACTAGCCGAAGCCGATGTCGGCCTGGCTGTGGGTACCGGCACGGACATCGCCATCGAGGCGGCCGACGTAGTATTGATGTCGGGCAACCTGATGGGTGTGCCCACTGCCATCGCACTGTCGCGGGCGACCATCGGCAACATCCGTCAGAACCTATTCTGGGCCTTCGCCTACAACACTGCCCTGATTCCGGTGGCGGCGGGTGTGCTGTATCCCGCCTGGGGCATCCTCTTGTCACCGATTTTCGCGGCGGGGCGATGGCGCTTTCGAGTGTCTTCGTCCTGGGCAACGCGCTGCGCTTGCGTGGGTTCCGCCCACCGATAGAAGCAACCGAGTCCTTTCATCTGGCGAAGTCGGCGTAAATGGAAAGGAGGCATTGAAATGAATATCGGGCAAGCGGCGAAAGCCTCGGGGATCTCGGCGAAGATGATCCGCTACTATGAACAGATCGGACTGATCCCCCCGGCGAATCGCAGGGAGTCGGGTTATCGCCATTATTCTGCGTCTGACGTGCATATGCTGCGGTTTATCCGCCGGGGGCGCGATCTGGGCTTTCCGATGGCACAGATCAATGAGCTTTTGGGCCTCTGGCGCGACAGATCGCGCCAGAGCGTTGAGGTAAAACGGATCGCGACGGCTCACATGACAGCACTGCGCGAGAAGATCGATAGCCTAGAACAAATTGCTAGCACGCTTCAGACCCTGATAGAGTGCTGCACCGGCGATGACCGTCCCGATTGTCCGATTTTGGCCGATCTCGAGAACACAGCCGATAGGCAGCAGCTCTCCAATCCATCACCAGGGAGCTTAAAGAATCTACGGCACTAACTATGACTGCAGAGGACCGCAGGTACGTCGTAGAAGCGTGACATGGCGGACGAACTATTCCAGCGTGCGCTATTGGGCTCCAGATACATTGGTATTGCTCATACAAACCCTGATGCTCGCTAAAGTCGCTCCTTAGTCGTCGGAACCTATTCGGTCAGACGAACTGGGATTTTCAAGTAAGTAACGCCATTGGACTCTGCTTTGGGTAGTTGGCCTGCGCGGATATTGACCTGGACCGACGGTAGCAACAAAGCGGGCGCAGCCAGCGTCTTATCGCGCCGCTGACGCATGGTAACGAAATCCGTTTCAGACACGCCATCATGAATGTGGACATTACGCGCACGCGCCTCAGCCACCGTACTTTCCCAAGCGTAGGCATCACGTCCGGGGGCTTTGTAGTCATGGCACACGAACACTCGCGTGTCCTTTGGCAGCGCTAATATCCGCCTGATCGAGCGGTACAGAATCTGTGCGCTGCCACCTGGAAAATCAGCGCGAGCGGTACCGTAGTCGGGCATGAAAAGCGTGTCGCCAACAAACACGGCATCTCCAACACGGTAGGACACACAAGCAGGAGTATGACCAGGCGTGTGCAATACCTCTACCGACAACTCGCCGATCATAAAAGTGTCTCCGTCACTCAACAATCGATCGAACTCACTGCCGTCCCCCGACACATCGTCAAGGTTGAATATAGGTCGAAAAATCGTTTGCACTTCACGGATATGCTCGCCAATGGCAACTTGCGCACCAGTGCGTTGCTTAATATACGGCGCCGCACTCAGATGGTCTGCATGCGCATGGGTCTCAAGCACCCAGATAATGCGCAAGCCCGCTTGGCTCGCAGCCTGTAAAACACGATCTGCTGACGCAGTCGATGCCTGGCCACTGGAGTGGTTGTAATCCAGTACGGGATCAATTACAGCGGCAAGCCCCGTTCGTTGATCGGACACCAAATAGGTCACCGTATTGGTGGACTTGTCAAAGAACGCTTGAATCTGAGCGGCTGATTGCATAGTGTGATCCATTCTTCTAGGTGATTACTCAACAAATATTAGAATATACTAATTTACCTAATTCTAATATAATAACGCATCATGCCAACAAAAAATCAAGATAATCTATTTCTGCAGGAAGGTGCCTCGAAGGCTTCCGCCTTACTCCGCGCCATTGGCAACGAGCACCGATTACTGGTGCTGTGCCTGCTGATTGAGCATGGCGAAATGACTGTAGGCGCCCTAAATGAATACGTTGCCTTGAGCCAGTCCGCGCTGTCCCAGCACCTGGCCAAAATGCGCGAGGAAGGCTTAGTAGCATTCAGGCGCGAAGCACAAACCCTGCACTACCGCATCAATAACCCAGCCGTCGCCAAGATTGTTACCACGCTCAAAGAAATCTTCTGCCCATAACCATTACCAGGAATCACACTGTATGTCTCTGAAGCCACTGTCTCCCCAAGCCATCCGTCAACATCTGGATCAGGGCGCCCTGCTCGTAGACATCCGCTCTGCGGATGAGTATGCCCGTGAACATATTGCACAGGCCCGCCATATTCCGATGGAGCAGTTGACCGAAGGCGCGGCCGCCCTCCAGAACGCGAAGGCCGTCGTCTTTCACTGCCGCTCTGGCAACCGAACACAAATGAGCGCGCAAATACTAAGCGCCTGCGTCACCGGCGAGGCCTATGTGCTTGAAGGCGGCCTAGATGCGTGGAAGAAAGCCGGGCTTCCCGTCGTAGTCGATGCCTCGCAGCCGCTGGAGTTGCAGCGGCAAGTCCAGATCGCCGCAGGCTCAATGATTGTGCTCGGAACAGCGTTGGGAGCCATGGTCTCGCCATGGTTCTTCTTGCTCTCTGGTTTTGTCGGTGCGGGACTGGTGTTTGCGGGAGTCTCTGGCTTTTGCGGCCTGGCCCGTGTGCTCATGAAAATGCCGTGGAATCAAAGCCCCGTTACCGCCCACATGCGGTCAGGGGATTGAATAAACATTCTCTGCGTCACTACTGATGCTCGATCAAGCCAAATGAATCCATTACGTACAATAAAAAAGATTGCTTTCAATCATTGAGGAAATACTATGTGGGACGAACGCTATGCCAGTGATGTGTTTGCGTATGGAACAGAACCGAATGATTTTCTGATGGAACATGCAAGCATGCTTTCTGGTCCGGTGCTAAGCCTTGCGGAAGGCGAGGGGCGAAACGCTGTTTTTTTGGCGTCGTTGGGCCTTCAGGTATTGGGTGTCGATAGCTCGACTGTGGGACTAGCGAAGGCACAGAAACTTGCAGCGTTGAAGGGAGTATCAATTCAAACGGCAACGGTTGACCTCGCGACTTATACACCGCCGGCTGATTCCTTCGGTGCTGTCGTTTCAATCTCTGCTCATTTGCCCAGCCAAGTACGCAAAAGATTGCATTGGCTGGTCGCGCAGTCAATAAAGCCCGGCGGGGTGATAATGCTGGAGGGTTACAGCCAAGCACAGATCAATCGGAACACAGGTGGCCCCAAAGATGCCGACATGCTGTTGGCTCAGTCGGATATCGAACAGGAATTTCCGGATTTCGAAGTGCTCCTGTCCCGCGAGGTAGAGCGAGAAGTCATTGAAGGCAGTTTCCATACAGGTTTGGCCAGCGTCGTACAATTTATCGGAAAAAGAAAAGCAAAGTGATATGCCTTCAAACGACTGTAGTCGTTTCAGGGCATCATATATCCCCGCATCGCTGCCGTGGGATCAAACAGCCTCTACGCCGTAAAATCGATGCTTCTAACTATGGCAAGAACTATCAGTAAGGGCGAGCAAGATCCCGCATGACGCAATTGGTGCCGTGCTCGCGCATTTTTGGCGCAAAGCCAGTAGATGCTGCTTTAATTGCATTAATTCTTCGACGCGTGTTTCTACTGTATGGATATGCTCGTCCAATAAAGCATTCACATCGCCGCACTCTTCATTGGGCGTATCCCGGTACTGAAGCAAGGTTCGCACTTCGTCCAACGCCATATCGAGCGTGCGGCAATGCCGGATAAATCGTAGGCGTTCAATGTGCGCCTCGCCATACAAACGATAATTGCCGTCGCTACGAGCAGGCTCCGGCAGCAGCCCCTCCTTTTCGTAATACCGAATGGTTTCCACCGTGGATTCTGTACGTTTAGCAAGCTCACCGATCTTGATTGGCATGAGGGTCTCCATCCTCTAAAACATTACAGTAACTATAGACTTGAACAGCAAAGAAATCAAGGTCATTGGATTGGGTGCAGGTGGAATGAAAACGCTTGACTCTGAAGTCGCAAGAGGGTTTCTAATGACTCCATTCACAGGAGAAATTCTCATGCAGTTTCATATCGAAGACATGACATGCGGTGGTTGCGCGGGCAAGGTCGTCAAAGCCATCCACTCGGTTGACCCAAACGCGCAAGTCATTACCGATCCACCCACGCGCAGCGTGCAAGTCACCTCATCAGCGACAAGCGCACAGCTTGAAGCCGCCTTGCACCAGGCAGGTTACCCGCCGCGTGGAAGCGATGCGCCGGTCGCCAACAGCGTGGCCCCCGCTCCCGCCCAGAGAATGCCTCTGAGTGTCTCCATGCAGGTAGACGGCATGGACTGTGCAAGCTGCATCGGCAAGATTGAAACGGCTTTGGCACGCATGCCCAGCGTTTCTGATATTCGGCTGAACTTCGCCACAGAGAAACTGGAACTGACGCTGGCGCCCGATTCGGTCACTCAGGTCGGCCATATCGAAAAAACCATCAGGGGCCTTGGCTTTGGCGTATCTGCCAGCACAAGCCAAAAGACCGCGTCGGACATTGATGTCGCCCAGGAGATGCATCCGAGCATCTCCTGGCAGGTAGAAGGCATGGACTGCGCAAGTTGCGTCGGCAAGATAGAAACGGCTCTAACACGCATGCCTGGGATCTCTGACATTCGACTAAATTTTGCCACAGAGAAGCTGGAACTGACGCTCGCGCCCGATTCAGCCACTCAGATCAGTGACATCGAAAAAACCATCAAGAGTCTTGGCTTTGGCGTCTCCGCCAGCACCAGCCAAAAGACCGCGTCAGGCATTGAAGCCGACAATCCAGCCGTCGCACGCCACCCGCGTTGGTGGCAAACCAGGAAAGGCAAACAGGTCGTCGGACTCGGCATCTTGATGGGCGCCGCTTACGCGATGGCGCTGTTTTTCCCCGATTATGGAAGCTGGGTGTTCTCTGCAGCCGTGATTGTCGGAGTTTTTCCCTTTGCGCGCAAAGCGCTTGCGCTGGCCAGGTCTGGCTCGCCCTTCTCGATCGAGACACTGATGTCTGTGGCCGCGCTTGGCGCCCTCTTCATTGGTGAAGCGGAAGAAGCAGCGGCCGTCGTATTTCTGTTCTCCGTCGGTGAGCTGCTGGAGAGCGTGGCTGCCGGCAGCGCTCGCGCCGGTATCAGAGCCTTGGACTCATTGGTTCCGAAAACGGCGGTTTTACTCGATCCAGCGGGTGGGCAACGCGAGGTCCCCGCAGCTTCGCTGCGCGTGAATGACCATGTGCTCGTGCGCCCTGGCGACCGGGTATCGGCCGATGGCGTCATTATCGAAGGCACATCCAGCCTTGATGAGTCGCCCGTCACCGGTGAGTCCATTCCTCGCGCGAAGGCTGCGGGCGACAGCGTATTTGCGGGCTCCATTAACGTCGATGGGGTACTTCAGGTGCGCGTCGACAAAGCCGCCGCCGACAACACGATTTCGCGCATCATTCAGCTGGTCGAGCAGGCGCAGGCCTCCAAAGCGCCCACCGCCCGTTTCATTGAACAGTTCAGCCGCTACTACACGCCGGCCGTGATGGTCATTGCCGCGCTGATCGTGGTCGTTCCGCCGCTGGCAGTGGGGGCAGACTGGGGAACCTGGCTTTATCGCGGCCTGGCGCTGTTGCTGATTGCTTGCCCCTGCGCACTCGTGCTCTCAACACCGGCGGCTATCGCTTCAGGTCTGGCTGTCGGGACGCGCCGTGGATTGCTCATCAAGGGCGGTAATGCCCTGGAAATCATCGGTCGGGTGAAAACGATTGCGTTCGACAAGACCGGCACCCTGACCGAAGGCAAGCCACGCGTCACCGATGTCGTTGCCTTTACGCAAGGGGGCGAGGACGAGGTTCTGGCGCTCGCCGCAAGCGTGGAGTCCGGCTCTAATCACCCGCTGGCCAAAGCCATCGTCAACCATGCCGAAGCGGCCAGCATCATCATCCCTGCGGCCTCGCACGCCTCCGCTACGGCGGGTAAAGCCGTGCATGCGACCGTGACCGGACGCCTTCTGGCCATAGGGTCGCCTGTCTACGCCGCCCAGGCAGCAACCCTAACACCCGGACAACGCGCGCGCATCGAAGCGCTGCAATATGACGGAAAAACCGTTTCCGTTCTGCTGGACGAGCAGACCCGTGAAACACTTGGGCTGGTGGCGCTGCGCGACGAGCCCAGGCAAGACGCGCAAGAAGGCGTGGCCCAGCTCAAAGCAATGGGCGTGCGCTCAGTCATGCTCACGGGCGATAACCGCCTTACCGCCCAGGCCATCGCTGGCCACTTGGGCATGGAATGGGAAGCCGAACTCCTGCCTCAGGACAAGCTGCGCCTGATCAATGAGATGAAGCAGAACGCCAAAGTCGCCATGGTGGGTGATGGCATCAATGATGCACCGGCACTGGCAACGGCGGATGTCGGCATCGCGATGGGCGGTGGCACCGATGTGGCGATCGAAACAGCCGACGCAGCGCTGCTGAAAAGTCGCGTCACCGATGTGGCCCACCTGGTCGCCCTCTCGCGTGCAACCATGGCGAACATCCACCAAAACGTGATATTCGCACTGGGTCTCAAGGGCGTGTTCCTGGTCACCACGGTGCTGGGCTTCACCGGCCTATGGGTCGCCGTGTTGGCCGACACTGGAGCAACGGCCATTGTTACGCTTAATGCATTGCGTCTGCTACGCTTCAAGGGCGCAAACGCGGCAGATAATAGCCGTAACAAAGGCGAAGCGATTCGCCCATTGGCAGCGATTCAGAGCCGTTAACCTATTCACCGATAAGGGCTGCTGACAAGAAGCTGGGTCAGCGGCTCCACCATAACCCTCTCTACATAACATGACTTCGGCCAAGCAAGTCTCTTAACTCTCGGTTAATCGGAGCAACGTATGCTACGCAATAGCGCATCCAGCGGGTTGCGTTATATGCGTTGTCTCAAAAAGTCTTTAGCAATTATGTAGTGAGCTGACGACTGCTGAGACGGTCATTTAACTTGGAAACAAGGTCGGCGTTGCTTGAAGTCATTAATCTGCAGTGCGTGCGCGGTGAGCGCAGTCTATTTGATAGCTTGAGCTTTCAGCTCAAGGCTGGCGAGTGCTTATTGCTTCAGGGCGAAAACGGCAGTGGCAAAACCAGCCTACTACGTATGCTCGTCGGCCTAACACCTCCGACTACCGGAACCGTCCATTGGAATGGACGGCCGATAAAACAATGGGGCGACGAATATGGACGCGAACTACTTTATTGCGGTCACTCTCCGGGTTTGAAAGAAGATCTAAGTGCAACAGAAAACCTAACCTTCGGATCAGCCTTAGCGGATATACAGGTTGGCTCATCTACTGTGTATGACGTCTTGCATCAAGCGGGATTACGGGGTTGCGAACACCTTCCAGTACGAGCCTTGTCGCAGGGACAAAAACGCCGCGTAAATTTAGCCAGGTTATTACTCCAGAAACGTGCGTTGTGGCTGCTGGACGAGCCCTTGACCGCATTGGATACGAAGGCAAGTCGGTGGATAGTCGAATTGATCGACCGTCATCTGGGCGACGGCGGCATTGCCGTTTTGACGACGCATCAAGACATGAAGTTGGCGCATGCAACGCAGACCATCCGAGTCGGCGCATGATTGACGCGCTCGGTCTGACCGCGCTTTACGGGATCATTAAGCGAGACCTAAGGCTTGCCATGCGATGCAAGTCCGATGTGCTGACAGTTTTGTCGTTCTTTGTGATCGTGGTCAGCCTGTTCCCACTAAGCATAGGCGCTGAACGCGATACGCTTCGACAAATCGCCCCTGGCATTCTCTGGGTGGCCGCCTTGTTGGCCACCGTTCTATCGCTCAACCGGTTGTTTGAACAAGACTATATCGATGGCACTTTGGAGCAAATGGTCCTTTCACCGTCTCCATTGGGAGTGCTGGTGCTGGGTAAGGTGATCGCGTACTGGCTATTGACGGGCTTGCCATTGACATTGCTTGCGCCGCTCTTGGCCTTGCAGTTCGATTTGCCGACTCCGTCTTTACTTGTACTGGCCATTGCGCTGTTAATCGGCACTCCGGTACTTAGCCTGATTGGAGCAATCGGAGCGAGCCTAACGCTGGGTCTGCGAAGTGGCGGCGTTCTGGTGGCATTACTTGTATTGCCGCTTTATACGCCAGTTCTGATCTTTGGTACCGGTGCTGTTGATGCCGCTGCAGCCGGTTCAAGCGCCAGCGCAAATCTTTCCTTACTGGCGGCCATACTGGCTTTGGCCAGCTTTTTCGCGCCTTGGGCCACCACGGCGGCGTTGCGAATTGCATTGGAGTAATGGCCAGACACATGATCAATTGGTTTAAGTACTCATCACCAAGAATGTTTTATCCGCTTGCCGGGAAGCTTATTCCCTGGTTTGGCGCGGCGGCAGCACTTCTGGCCGCCGCAGGCCTGTATGTGGGTTTCTTTGTGGCGCCTACCGACGCCCAGCAAGGCGAGGGCTACCGCATAATTTTCCTGCACGTTCCAGCCTCTTGGATGTCGATGTTCATTTATTTGATCATGGCCTTCTGGTCTGGAGTCGGATTGGTATACAACAGCCGCCTATCCGCCATGATGGCGTCGGCCTTGGCGCCCACCGGTGCCATGTTCACTTTCCTTTCCTTATGGACGGGTGCCTTGTGGGGTAAGCCAATGTGGGGAACCTGGTGGGTCTGGGACGCGCGCCTGACGTCCGAACTGATCCTTTTCTTCTTGTATATGGCCTTCATTTCGCTTCAGTCAGCCGTGGAAGAGCCTCGGCGGGCAGACAAGGCTGGTGCCGTGCTTGCGCTCGTCGGCGTGGTGAATATTCCCATTATTTACTTTTCGGTTCAATGGTGGAGCACCTTGCATCAAGGAGCCTCTGTCTCATTAACGCAGGCGCCCTCCATGGCCACGATCATGCTGGCAGGCATGCTGCTTATGGCTTTAGCGTCATGGATGTATACGATCACGGTCGCACTGATACGCATACGTTGCGTCATCCTGGTACGCGAGCGCCATGCGGGTTGGTTAAACGAATTAAAGGAGATAAAGCGATGATCTGGTCAAGCCCCGCCGAATTCTTCGCCATGGGCGATTATGGGACATACGTATGGGGATCCCTAGGTGTGACCATCGCGGTTATCTACATCGAGTGCTTTTTGCTTCGCCAACGCCGTAAAGGGGCCTTAACACAGGTAAAGCATGAACTCAGTCTGGACAAAAGGTTGCTCAATGAAGAATCGTCATAAACGTATCGCACTCATCGCAGGCGGCCTGGTCGCACTCAGCCTAGCCACGGCATTGGTGCTCAATGCGTTCCAAAACAATCTTGTGTTCTTTTTTACACCGACACAAGTCAGCGCCGGCGAAGCACCTCAAGAACGCACTTTTCGCGTGGGAGGAATAGTACAAGCAGACAGTGTGCAGCGCGATGGACTTACGGTGCAGTTTATCGTAACCGACAACGCAAAAATGGTACCGGTAAGTTACACGGGGCTACTTCCCGATCTGTTCAGCGAAGGAAAAGGTGTTGTTGCCCAAGGCAAGCTAGAACCTGATGGCCGGTTCCTAGCTCAAGAAGTGCTCGCCAAACACGATGAGAACTATATGCCGCCGGAAGCACAACATGCCTTGGATGAGGCCAGTAAAAACATCCTAACAGCGAGTCCATAACCATTATGTTTCCTGAACTCGGCCATTTCGCTTTGATTTTGACGTTATTCGTCGCGCTTGCACAGGGGGGCATAGCCCTTGCAGGTGCCGCGCGCAACAATTCGGCATGGATCGCGTTTGCTCGGCCAGCTGCGCGCGTGCAGTTTCTACTAGTCATCATAAGTTTTATGGTGCTTGTGTGGTCATTCGCCGTTAGCGACTTTTCAGTGGCATACGTCGCCCATAACTCTAATACACAATTGCCCTGGTTTTACCGGCTAGCCGCCACGTGGGGTGGCCATGAAGGATCGCTTTTGCTGTGGCTGCTCATGCAAACCGGTTGGGCGTATGCCGTAAGCATATTTTCAAAACAACTGCCCGATGCCATGGTCGCCCGCGTACTCGGGGTGTTGGGCTTGGTCACCGCCGGGTTCTTGCTCTTTGTGTTGCTGACCTCCAACCCCTTTGAGCGCCTGGTGCCTGCGCCGCTGGAAGGAATGGATCTGAATCCACTGCTCCAAGATGTTGGATTGATCATGCATCCACCGCTACTTTATATGGGCTATGTCGGATTCTCTGTGGTCTTCGCATTTGCCATTGCCGCCCTGCTGGCTGGACAATTGGATGCGACCTGGGCCCGATGGTCTCGACCCTGGGCGACGGCAGCATGGTTGTTTCTAACCTTGGGCATCACATTGGGCAGTTGGTGGGCCTACTACGAACTGGGCTGGGGTGGATGGTGGTTCTGGGACCCTGTAGAGAATTCATCATTTGTTCCATGGCTGGTGGGTACGGCGTTGATTCATTCGCTGGCTGTAACGGAAAAACGCAACAGCTTTAAAAACTGGACAGTACTTCTTGCCATCAGTACCTTCTCGCTGTCGTTGCTGGGCGCTTTCCTGGTGCGCTCAGGGGTGCTGACCTCCGTCCACGCCTTTGCTACCGACCCGCGCCGAGGCGTGTTTCTCCTGATGCTGTTCGCGGTGGTGACGGGCTCGTCATTGCTTTTGTTCGCTTTGCGTGCGCCCCAAATCGGAATGGGAGGCCGATTCGCGTTGTTATCGCGTGAATCTCTTTTGCTGACGAACAATGTGTTGTTGGTTGTCGCCACCGGCGCTGTCATTCTTGGAACCTTATATCCACTTATTCTTGACGCGCTAGGACTGGGCAAGCTGTCTGTCGGGCCGCCCTACTTTGATACCGTCTTCGTACCGTTGATGGTACCCGCCTTGCTGCTCATGGCCGTGGGGCCAGTGGCTAACTGGAAATCGGCAAAGGTTAAGGCTCTGATAAAACAACTGCGTCTACCCGCTGGGGTCGCGGTGATCGTTGGTATCGGCGTGCCATTTCTGATGGGGCGCTGGTCTGTAGCCGTGGCTATGGGTGTGGCCGTGGCCGGGTGGATAGCCACGGCGGTCGTTACCGGCATCCTTCAACGTATGCGTGCGACCCGTAGCGGTCTGCTGGCTCAGCCGCGTAGCTGGCTAGGCATGCATGTGGCACATTTGGGCATCGCCGTGTTCGTAGCAGGTGTAACACTAGTCACGGGCTACGAAACGGAACAGGACCTGCGCATGGTGCCTGGCAATACCGCTACGTCGGGAGGCTATGAACTGACGTTTCAGGGTGTCAATAAAGCTTTAGGCCCAAACTACAAGGCGGACGTCGGTGATGTCTTGCTGTCAAAAGATGGGCGTGCCTTACGTTCCCTCCATCCCGAGAAACGCACTTACCTTTCATCGGATATGCCGATGACGGAAGCCGCGATTGATGCCAACGGTCTACGCCACATCTACGTCGCCTTGGGCGAACCTATTGACAACGAAGCTTGGGGGGTGCGTATTTACTATAAGCCCTTCGTTGACTGGATCTGGATTGGTAGCATCTTGATGGCTGTGGGAGGGCTATTAGCCATTAGTGATCGCCGCTATCGGCTTAAGCGTCGCGAACGGCGAAAAGTTTTAGTTGCTAAAGGAGCCACGCCATGACTCGCTTCTTACTGCCGCTAGCGGCCTTTATCGTGCTGGTCGGTTTTCTGGCGGTTGGCTTGACGCTAAAACCCAGCGACGTACCTTCGCCCCTCATTAATAATCCGGCGCCCGATTTCACCTTGCCCCAGTTGGCCTCTGCGGACGAAACATTCACGCCACAAGACATGAAAGGCAAGGTGTGGCTGTTGAACGTATGGGCGTCTTGGTGTCCGCCTTGCCTTGAGGAGCATCCTGTCATTACGGACCTGGCGACAACGCATGCATTGTCCATTGTCGGCCTTAACTACAAAGATGCACCCGAAGACGCAATCTCATGGCTCAAACGCCATGGCAATGCCTATGAGACGTCGGTATCCGACGAGCAAGGGCTGGCTGGTAACGACTACGGTGTCTATGGCGTACCCGAAACCTACGTTATCGATAAATCAGGCGTCATCCGTTATAAACATACCGGAGCGGTAAGCTACAGCGAAGCGCGCGACACGATCATGCCGCTAATACGCGAGCTTCAGCAATGAAACGTCTATGGCTGTTTCTGCTTTGTGCCGCTGTTTCCCTGCCCTCGTTCGGCAATAGTGGCGCAACGGAAGCACGTATGCTGGATATAGCCACCGAGCTACGCTGCCTTGTGTGTCAAAACGAAACGATCGCCGCTTCACGCGCTGATTTTGCTGTGGACTTGCGTGAGCGAATCCGTGAGCAGATCGATGCGGGAAAAAGCGACACCGAGATCCAGGCCTATATGGTCGCCCGGTATGGCGAATTCATACTCTACCGTCCGCCGTTAAAGGCCACCACGTTATTGCTATGGTTCGGGCCCATGCTGTTGTTGCTTTCGGGGCTGCTCATATTGGTAAGAACGCTGCGCCGTCTAAAGCTTAGCGTCATCGAGTTGGCGCTAAGCGACGACGAGCAGAAAAGAGCCGAGACACTGCTAGGGCACTCAATAAATACCGGAAATCAACCATGAATCTAATTTTTCTCAGTGGTGCGACACTGCTTCTAGTGTGTGTTGCGCTTTGGCTGGGGCGAGTTCTTTGGCGCGGCCCAACATCCGATAGCGATGTTGAGCATCATGCCGTCAATGCGACGGTACTGCGTGACCAGTTGGCTGAGCTGGAACAAGACTTCGCCAACGGTATCTTATCTTCGCGCGATTTCGCTGACGCAAAGCAAGAGCTGCAGCGACGGGCTCTCCACGAAGCAGAACCCAATACGAACCTATCCCAAAAAAGCCTTGGCGGCAAGCGCGCCGCGGTGGCTTTGATTATCGTTCTACCTCTGGCCACCGCATTAACATACTACTCGTTGGGCAATCCGGCGGCGACTCTTCCAACGCCGGTGCAAAGCGCTCCCGCGATGACACAAGCCGATGTACAAGCCATGGTCAATGGACTTGAGGCCCGTCTGGCAAGCAATCCTGACGATCCCGCTGGATGGCTCATGCTGGCCCGTTCTTACCGTTACTTCGGAAAGTATGAAAATGCAGCCACCGCTTTCGATAAGGCCTCGCCCATCGTCCAGGCGGATCCGCTGGCGTTAACCGAGTATGCCGAAACACTCGCCAGAATCAATCAAATGGGATTTAAAGGAGAGCCGACGCAATTGCTGGAGCGCGCTCTAACGCTCAATCCTCGTGAACCATTCGCCCTGACTTTGGCGGGTGCCGCAGCACTTGAGCGCCGCGA
Organism: Pollutimonas subterranea; assembly: GCF_002849655.1. GTDB lineage: Bacteria > Pseudomonadota > Gammaproteobacteria > Burkholderiales > Burkholderiaceae_B > Pollutimonas > Pollutimonas subterranea. Next base: position 19,275 of record NZ_PDNW01000003.1, on the reverse strand, counting down.
CTATCAATCGGCTATTAATCACTGGCAACAATTGCTTGAGCAACTGCCGGTTGACTCAAATGCGGCACAAGCTGTCGCAAACACCATTGAGCAAATACAGCAGGAAAAGGCCAGCGTTATGACTCCATAAACTGCTGGCATTGAGTAGCAAGCAACGATGGAACAGTCTACCTAAGCGCTACGCGATTCGTTCTTGACGCGGCCTTGGTCGAGTTCTTTGTAAAAGGTGCACAGAGCATCCGACTGTCGGCTCTCACCGTCTCAGGTGCTACGCGGTATATGCTAATAACGCATCAAACCTTTCCCACTGGTTGGCTCAACAGGCTGGAAAAATCCTTCCAGTTGCGCGAATACCGCATGCTCAGCATAGTGCCGGCTCACTGCGGTGACATCTTCGAGCTTTTCGATCTGGCGGATAATTTGCGGCAACCCCCGGTCCTCATTGACCAGCAACCAAGTACGGTTGTATCGGCCGTCGCCGACGGACAGGCAGAGGATACCCGGTGAGAGGAGCAAAGCGGGAGTATCACGAAACGCTTGGTCCTCGTTGCCTCCCAATCTCCCATGACACCCCGCCGCCACGCACCGTCGCGGCAATCTGCTGCCCCAGCCGCTGCTCAATCACTGGCTTCCACGGCACCAGGCTGAACCCCATGCCGTCATCAAGCATGGCGTAGCGCCCGCTGGCTAGCATGACGCTGCGGCGGTAGATGCCGCTCACGCGCTGCCCATCGGCCACGGGACGATGTTCCAGACCAGATTCGACGGAAATATCCTGTTCGGCCTGCGCCACTTCCCGATTGCGTAGCATTCGCAGCAGGTTGCGCGCGAGGATCATGCGGTGACCACGCCGCTCGGCCAGCCCCTGTTCGCCCAGGAAATCGCCGCGCAGTTGCAAGGCTTGTTTTACCTCGCTACCAAAACCCATATCGCCCAGCCCCTTGCCGCCGCCAATCAACTGCTGATCTAGCCAGGTCGCGCCGATCACGCGGGCTTGCCGCTCGATGGGTAGATGTGATTTCAGCTCCACGGCCACGCCGCCCAGGCGCTGCGCGTCGTACTGGCGGCCGCGCTCCGGCAGATCATTCGGTACTTTCCAGACGCCTTCGCTCTGCCGTTCCACCAGGCCAGCGCGACGCAAGGCTTCCAGCCGCCGGATATGGGCTTCAACCACTTCGTGCGGATGCCGGTCTGGGTGTGGCTGGGCACTGGCAACCGCCAGATGGTGATCGGTGCGGTAGATGCCATCAACGGCCAACGCGGTGATGGTCTTGTCCGCTGCGCGCACGGCGGTCGATCCCTTAACCTCCACCACAGCCCCTGTTGGGTATTGCTCCAGTTCTGTCCTGGAAGGCAGCGCCACATAATGCGCCTTGCCATCGGTACCATCGACGATCAAATAACCCTTGTCGTACAGCTCGTCAGCCAGTCCTTTACCGGCCACCCGACCGACAACGGTGCGGCCATCCTCGCTAGGCTGGAACACGGCCAGTTCACGCGGCTTGCCGCTCATGGCACGCTGCATGGTGCGGATGATGTCGCCACGCTCGCCCATCGCCCACAAGGTGGACTCCGCATCGGCATGGATGGCCCATACGCCAGTCTGGATTTCACTTGCCAACCCCATACGCTGCAAGCGTTGCAATCGGCCGACCAGTAGCAGGCGCTGGCGTTGCAGCCGGGGTTCCGCTTCCAGCCGTTCGGTGCGCACCAGGCCATCCACCGCCTCGCATTGCAAGGTGCGATCCAAACCCGTCCACCGCTCCTGATCCACTTCACGCTGCATGCCTCGCTGGATCTCCAGTTCGGTGCGCGGCCCCAGCCATTCGGTCGCCAGCTCCGAAGCCCGCTCGCGGATGCCTTGGCTGATGTAGTCGCGGGAGATGATGAGGTCGCGGCCACCGTCGTCCTTGCCGCGCAGCACGACGTGCGTATGCGGGTTGTCGGTATTCCAGTGATCGACCGCCACCCATTCCAGTCGGGTTCCCAGATCGGCTTCCATGCGGGCCATCAGGTGGCGGGTGTAGGTGCGCAGATCGTCGAGCTGTTCGGCCTCTTCGGGCGAGACGATAAGGCGGAACTGGTGCCGGTCCTCGCGGCCACGTTCCTCAAAGGCAGCCAAGTCGGCATCATCAGTCGCCGGGCCATAGGCGTTGCCCGGTTCGCCATCGCGCCCCACACCTTCGCGCTCGACATAGCGCAGGTGCGTCGCCGTCGAACGCGGCCCGGCCTTGGCAAGATTGACCAGCCGAGTCTTAATGGTCACGCGCCGGAAACCAGTGGTGAGCGAAGCGCTGGTAAAGCGGGCCGCGACGTGCCCGCGTCCCAGTCGGGCACCGGGTCGACGGCTTGCCTTGGCGGCCTTGACACCGGCCTTGCTTGTCTGGCGCAGCACCTGGCTGATGAAGGCATCGCCGCGCTGCTTGGGCGCCCCTGGGTGGAGGCGGAAACGGTCATCGTCGTTGCGGCTCATGCGGTGCCCCCATCCAAGACGGTCGCAGCCAAGCGTGCGAGGCACGCGCTTTCTTCAACATCGACAAGGCATTGACTATCCACGCGGCACGGTGCCGCAACCGGCGCGTGCCGCGTCGCCCCCACGTGCAGACTGCTTTTTCGCGCAACGACGTGCCGCGACCTTTTATCTTGCCTTCCGCCTTTGCCCCTCGCTGCCGCTCCTGGCATCGGCGGTCCGGCGGTACTACGCTGCTGGCAGCCAGCCCGCCTGAACGCACGCGATGCCGCTCGCTGGGTACGTTCGGGGCAAACAATCTGCACATGGGGATGCACGCCGAAGCGCGCATGACGACACGGCGAACACACGTCGATCGGCATGCCTGATAGCACGTCAACGACAGGCGGCAGCGCGACGGATGGGCTGCATGGAAAACGAAGGCCAACGCGCCAGCGAGGCCGGAAGTCAACCAAGGTCACGGTTGCGTCTCCAGGTAGATAGGATGCGCGGTGCCGATCACGGCGGATGCATTGATCGGTCCGAAGTAGCGGCTGTCGAACGACGCCGGATTGGTCGTGCTCAACAAAAACAGTTCGCCATCGGCCAGCGGGCGGCACTGCGGCCAGGATGGTAAGGACCGGCCCATGCGGTCGGCAGGCCGTACGGCAGCCACCGGCACGCCGTCGATGCACACTTGGCCGGCGATGATACAAACATGTTGCGGCGCAACGGCACCCACTCGTTTAAGCAGTGGGATGTGCAACGGCAGGTAGCCGCGCTGTGCAGCCAGTGCGGCTACGTCTGCCGGAAGCCGGGTCAGAACGATGCTGCCCACGGACAACGGACGTGACAGCGAATCGGCACGCTCGATGCGATACCAGCCGACTGAAACACTGTCGGAGGGGTTGTAGATGATATGCACCGCAGACGGCACGAAGGACGCCCAGGCCAACGCGGCGAGGCCGCAGGCGGACAGGACGGCCAGCACGATGCGAACGCGCAGGCGCGAGCGAGGTTCTACTGTCATTGCAATCCCCTCCCGGCCATCCAAGCGATGTGCCGCCCAGCGCTGTAATCCGGCAGCGAAAGGCGCGCGGCCACGCGGTTGCCCAGCGTGCGCCAGTACGCGGGCGACACGTCAATGGCGGCGATACCCAACGCTTCGATAGCGTCGATCCTCTCCAGCACGGCGCGCACCTTTTGTTCGCCCTCGACGTGCAGCAGCAGGCGCGCGCCGGGCTGTACGCCGGGGATGCGCTGCACCGCGTCCAGTGGCGTGCAAGCCTGCATCACCATAAGCTGCCAGCGGATCGTTCCGTAGTGATTGGATTCCCAGCGGATGCGGCAGAACATGGACGCGGGCAGGAACATTGCACAGCGCCGCCAGCGATCGAGCTGGAGCGTGCGCACCGGTTCGCCAAAGCGCAGGTAGAGATTGAAACGCCGTTCGACGAACGCCAGCGAGACGCGAATCAGTGGCACGCTGTCGGTCGGGCTGGCAAGTTTATGCGGCGGTTGTGTTAGCACAGCCGATTCTGCTACCGGCTGCGCCTCGTGGTTTGCAGTCATGGTGTGTTCTCCGGGAACTCGCGCTCCAGCAGTGCGCGCAGCAAGGCGGCCACAGTCACGCCTTGCGTGAAGGCCGAGACCTTGATGCGCGCCCGCAAGGCGAGTGTGATGTCGATGGTCAGGCGGGCCGTGTGGGGGTCGCCTTTCTGGAGGTCGACGGTATCGCCCTGGCGAATCCACGCCTCGGCGTGCGGATTCGTGGGCGGACGCGCACCGATGGTGATGCGCTTGCCCATGCGTTTGCCGTTCGACGTGTTGCTTTCGCTGCTCATGGCGACCACCGCAATAGTTCATCCACCAATGCGGTGACTTCGCGTGCGGCGGCGCTGTCCGGTGCCAATTCACGCGCGAGCCGACCGGCCGCCACGCTGTCGGCAAAGACGATGCGTTGACGAACCTCGGCGCGCAGCGCCAGTAGCGGTTGATCGGCCAGCGCCTTGCGGGCTTCGCGTCCGATCACCGTGGTGCTGACACGGCGATTGATGACGAAGGCGGCGGCAAGCTGGGGTCGGAACACCTGCGCCTCGCGGATCAGCGCCACCATCTCGGCGCTGGCCCACAGGTCGTAGGGGCTGGGTTGCACCGGAATCAGCACGCAATCGGCTGCCAGCAGCGCGGAGCGTGCCAACGCGGCGATTCGGGGTGGGCCATCAATAACGACATGATCGGCCCGTCTGGCGATCTCTGGCGCTTCCTGATGTAGGGTTTCCCTTGCCAGACCTACAGCGCTGAACAGCCTTGGCAAGCCTTGCTGGCTACGCCGTTGTGTCCAATCCAGTGATGAACCCTGGGGGTCGGCGTCCAGCAACACCACGTGCTGACCGCGCAGCGCAAATTCGCCGGCGATGTGCGTGGCAAGCGTAGTCTTACCCACGCCGCCTTTTTGGTTGAGTAAGGCGACGATCATGACGTGGCCCTCCTGTCAGGAAAGCTGGCCTGTTTTTGTTCTGCTGAACGGGGTTGGTTTTGGGGCTGTTTTTGCAGATTTTTTTGCTGTTGGCGTGGCAGCGCTTTATGCTTTTGAGCACTTATCCACCGGAATGGCGCCCTTCTAAACGTTAGAGTAGTGAAGTTACCTAAGTTAGAGCGCCCGCAAACCAGCGTCCTTATTGGCTTTGCAGCGACTTCATACTCCTGATAGCACGATAGCCGTACTCCCGATAGCACGATACCCCTTACTCCCGATAGCACGACACTATTCACAGGTTTTCCCGTGGTTATCCCCGTGCCGTGAGCGGCACGGGCCGAAACGTCAGCAACTCCCTGTGGTCCTTGGGCCTGCACACGATGCCCAACTCGTAGCCGGGTAAGGATTGCTTGGCCACCAGGGCGCGCAGGTCGTAGGCAAAATCCGAAAAGCGCGCGTGGCTGCCGGATTTTTGGTGCAGATAGCGAAAGTCGAATTGCCAGCCGGCTTCCTGTCGGCCGCCATGCTTGCGCACCAGACGGTACAGCCAGCGTTCGATGCCGCCGGTCAGCTTGAAATACGCCGGGTCGATGGTCAGCACCAGGGCGGCATCCACCACGCCCGCATAAAACCAGTCTGGCAGAATCAGTTCGATGCCCAACGGCGTACCCTGAGCATCGGCCAGTTCCTTCCACTCGTTGATCCAGGAAAAACGGTGCAGTCGCCGCCCGGTGGTTTCGCGGATGGACGTGGCCACCGTGGTCGATTGCAGCCGATCCAGCGCGGCCTTGAGGCGCTGGTAGTCGCGCGAGCCCGTGCCGCGCCCGATAAATCGCAGTATCTCGTAGGGCGTGGCCCGCATCAGCCGCGAGGTGGGCAAGCCCGCGTCCTTCGCCTCCACGATCTGGCTGGCGGCCCAGATCAGGATGTCGGCATCCCAAATCGTGGCAATGCCGTGCTCGGCCGTGCCCTCCACACGAAGTATGGTGTTCCCATTGCGGAAGTCGATGGGCGCTACGCGCCGCGACTTCGCCAGCGAAAAAAACGGATAGGCCATCAAGTCCTGAGCGTCGCGCGGCGCCATGTCCCCCGGCAGCGCCTGGAACAGGTCGAGCTGTTCCCGTGACGGCAAGGCTTGCCCTGGTGGGCTGGACATGGCGATGGCTACCAGCGCGCCGACGATCAGCGGCCATCACGGTAATCACCCGGGTAACGCTCAGCGTATTCAGGATCGGATGTGGCTTCAAAACTGCGCGCATCGGCCCAGGCATCGAGGTCGGCGACCGCGTACATGACGCGGCGACCGAATTTGCGGAACTTCGGCCCGCCGCCGATCACGCGCTGCTTTTCCAGCGTGCGGGGCGACAGGCGCAGGTAGTCGGCAGCTTCGTCGTTGGTCAGGTAGCGTTGAGGTTGCGCGGTCGTGATGACGGCAGCGGTAGCGGGTCGGACAGGTGCGGGTCGCATGGGGTAGACCTCCATCGGTCAGGAAAGCCCGGCCACACAGCGCGACCGGATGGAGGTAGTCTCAAGAAATGTGGGCGGCTTGCTCAGGGTCGTTTTGCCGTGCGTGCAGAACGACCCTCCCCAGGGCATTCGAACTGTGCCAAGCGACGATGGCCACCACTCATCAGCGCCTTGCCGCGCCGCACCAGGCGGCGCACCTTGGAGCGCAAGCCACCGTCGGTGTACCAGCCCTCGGCCACCGCCTCTGCGCCGAACAGTCCTTCGGCCACCTCGCGCAGGGACGCGCCCGCCAGAGTGGCGTCGAGCGCCTGTAAGGTGTGCAACTCCAGCAGCGACGCCGGAGATGGCCGCGGCTTGGCGGTTGCAAGCACGGCACCGATGACCAGCTTATCCAACTCCGCGACAAGTGCCTGATAACGGGGATAAGCCGTAACGCAGGCGCGGATGGCATGGACGTAGGCCATGCCATCGCCCAAGCCCGGCGCGAAAGCCAGCCGCACGCAGTAGCCTGGCCACTGCGTGACCAGCACCAAGCGCTTGCCATCATGGATCAGGCGCTTGTCGCCAGGAATACGCCAAAACTCGAAGACCAGGGCATCTGGCGGCGGATCGGCATCAGGATAGAGCTGCACCACACTATCGTGATCGGGAAACCAGGCCGGGTGCGCGTTGCGTGCATCCAGGCCGGGATCTTCCAGCACGCGCAACCCCCAGCACTCGGCGGCCTCTTGCCGGCGGCGACGGCGCAGCCAGTCGCGCCGGTAATCGGGATGGCGGCGCAAATACTCCCAGGCAAGAGCTGGGCCATCAAGATGCAGCACGTAAAGATACGCGGCGGTCGGATGCCAATGTTTGGCGCTCGAATCAGCCATAACGCAAACCTCCGTGGCTCAGCGGGGGCGACGTCCGAACAAAACGAGCACAACGAAGTTTCAATTAGTTAATATTTGATTGCTAATTAATTAAAATGAAACTAAAAGAATCAAGTCCGATTGAGTCTTAACCGTTGCGCAGATCATCCTTATGCGACGCTGGCACCGCTGAAAAATCAGGATGCAACATCAAGCACCATGCCGTATTCCGCGCCAAAGATCATGACTGTTTACGTCAGGACAACATCGCTTTAGTGCAACACCCCTAATTCAGACCGAATCGGTCTGAAGTGAGAAGAAAAGAGTCTCAATGCCCAGCCTTGCAGGGTTACGGACGGCTCCGGTCAATCAACGATGGAGCCGTTGGCCTGTGCCAGCCGCGCATAGTCTGACAGCGCGCGCGTGGCCCGGAAATAGCGGTCGTGCATCACGGGCTGTTGACGCGGCCCGACGATGGACGCCAAGGCGGAGAGCTGCACGGTTCCCACGTCCGGCATTCCCAACCCCAAGTCGATCAGGCCATAGGCCGTGTCGCCGTCTTCAGGGTCAAGCGAAACGAGCAGCCAAGTCACATGAGCGTCCGGAGTAAAAAGCCGCACGACCGGCAGCGGGTCGATGCTTGAGTCGGCGATGCGGGCTTGCCCGTTGGCCAGCAATTGTGCGCGTTCTTCGTCGGTGATGAGTGGGTTGTTCATGGTTGCGCTGCCCACCAAGCCATCGATGCGAAAAAACGCTGGCCCACCCAAGCGCAAAGCCGCCAATCTGTATCCGTGCTTTCCTGCAAAGACATGGAGGCGGCTTCCATTAAATCCGTGGAATCGTGTAATCGTAAAGTCGTTTCTGCGCGAGTCATAGAAAGCACGGTAGCGGTTTCCTGGTTTTGAGGAAATCCACCCATACGGATTTCCGTCATTACACAAAAAGAAGATGAAATACAGATGAATGAGTTAAATATAACGTGGTTTTAATTGTGCCGACAAACGACGCTTCTGTCTATGCAGAAGCGATCCATCCAGCGCGGCCGACCCGTCGGCGCCACCACTTTTGACGCCGAGTTGGCGCAAGCCTTCGGCATGGCGGTGCGTGCGCTACGCACGGAACGCGGCATCGCCCAGGAAACGCTGGCGAACCTGGCCAGCATCGAGCGTTCCCACCTGGGCAAGATCGAGCGTGGCGAACACACGCCCACCTTGGCGGCCATTTTCAAGATCGCCCGTGCGCTGGAATGCGGCACGGCCGTGCTCATGACCCAAACCGAAGGCCAGCTTACCGACGGTCAGGACCAACGGTAAGGTCTACGGCGGCGGCGCCGCTATTAGCCATTGGGTGGACATGCGCCCCGCCAAAAGGCGGGGCGCGGTGTGTTAAGCCGCTTGCGGCTTGCTGCGCGACCAGAGCAGGTCGTGCGTGCCGTCCTCGTTTTCGATCAGGCGAGCATAGATCGTGGCCGAGAACGAGGGGTCATCCAGAGTCACAGACAGGTATTCCCGCCCAGCCTCGCTGGTTTTACGCCACGCCGCGCCGATGTCATAACCGGTCACTTGAAGGCGAAAATCGGGGGCTTTGCCGTTTTCGCCCTTGTCGTTGGGTATCAGCTTAACCTTGACGTTAAGCGTCAAGGTGCGCAGTGTGCCGGTGAAGCCGTCTTTGTCTGCGGTAAAGGTGCCGATGTTGGCCATGGTCATTCTCCTTTCAGTGAATCAAGGTCGCGCCAGTGCGTCCTTGTTGTGATCCGGTCGGCGGGGGTGGGCTGGACGCACCGCGACAGCGGCCGCAACAAGGTGAAGGACCGGGAAGCACAAAGAATTTGTCTCGCGAGGAAGCCGGCCCCGGCGGCGGGGAAATTGTTTGTGCTGAAGGGTTGCGGCCAATAAGTCCAAGGCCTTGCCGTCCCCCGCCAGGATTCACGACAAGACAAGGACGTACCGGTCGATCATCCTGCAAGGAGAGATGGCGAACTCGGTTTCTCCGCATGACGGCTTTACCGGTGTGTGTCCTGACATGGGCGGGCTCCAGCCCCCCAATGATGGGCGCAAACGCCCCCGCCGCAGAGTGCGGCGCTGCATTGAAGGCGTGGTGTACAAGTTCCATAAGCAGGCTGAGCGGCATGTCGGTGAACCGCCCCTCGTGATGTCCAGAAAAGGAACTGCCAGCATCGAGGACGGCACGCTTGCGTGCAACCTGCCGCAGCAAGCCCTGGCGTAGCGTTACCCGCACCGCCTTTTGGCGAGGCGCTGCTTTTACCGCAAGCAAAGCGCGCAGCGCCCTAGGCGCGAAGGCGTGAGGGATTAAAGCCGAATGGCCGTGACAGCGAAGTCAGCACGGGGCGCAGCCCGAAAGCCCGGCGGCGCATTGCGCCGACACGGCTAAAGTCTTCTCCCCATGCAACAGGAAATCGCATAACAGAGTACGCTGATACAAATGATCAGAGCACCATTAAATTGTGATCCATACGCGAGCCCCTATGATGCTTTCCATTGAAAAACCCGAGCTATGCCAGCAAATTCTGCAATTCCCTGGTGGGATCCACTGTATTCGCCTACCTGGAGAAAATAGACCGCGGATTATTTTGAAGCTACCGGCCAACTACCTGTTGCCGATAAAAATCAACAAGAACTTCAAAATCTACGCAGTACCTGTCGATGTGTCTGGAAGTTCCTCTATCGGTCTGATGTGTGCATTTTTTGAAGATGCCGATAACCCGTTAGTATGCTGGCGGTTATTGGACTCAGGCAGCGAAACCCTAGACCTGCTACATGCACTCACCAAACACGAAGTTTTATTGCACCTGTTTGACGATCAGAATCGGGAGTTGCTTGGCTATCTTGCTGAAATTGACATGCCGCTAATGGCAAAAATTCGGCTGGAACACGCTAGGAACCCTGACCTCACTCATGAGAGTTATAACGTCGCGCATGAGCAGGCAACAGCATGGTTTGGCTTGAGAAGTACACAAGATGATGCCGAAGCCATTCACATCCGCGTCATTGAGCCTCTATTTCCTGAAGATCTAACCGTCCTAGATATGCGACCTGACCTGCATAAGTTTCATGGGAGCAAGGGATACGGCTTCACCTCTCTTGAAAGAACTGATCCTGGCCTCTATCAAGAAAGGGACATCATTAATTTGCTTCAGAGGGTCTTTCGGCCCGATCAGATTTATCACGCGCCCAAAAGATATTACGACAAGGAAGAGATTGCCGATATTGTGGTCATCACCGACACAACCTGCCTGATAATTCAGGCAAAAGACGCACCCAATACCGAGCTAACGCTGAATCGCACGCTACAAAGAAAACGACTGGCATCAACACACATGCTGAAAGATGCGCTAAAGCAACTCTCCGGTGCCGTAAAGTATGTTGACAGGAATCGCCCGCTTCGGATGCTCATGAGTGAGCAAGAGATTTCAATCGATCTCGGCAAACGCAACGTGCTCTCCTTGGCGATAGTACGAGAACTTTTTGTCGATATGTATGACGAATACAGCCAGGAGCTATTCAGATTTTTCGATGAAATCAACCTGCCGTGCATCGCACTTGATTATGCGGAACTACACAGTTACACAAGTTTTTGCAAAGACGAAAGTAGCTTTCTGGGCGCTTACTTTCAGGTATTCGACAACGCACGCCGGCTTAAATCATTTCCACGGCTCCGCTTTGGCATGAATGACGCAAAGGCTTTGTCACGCGACCAAGGCTCAAGCGAAGTGTAGAAGGCGTATCGCTGCACCAAGCTCAAATGCTGGGCAGTTGGCCTTTAAGATTGGGCACGCACCGTACCGGGCGTGTAGGTCGCCTCCCTGCCCAAGCTTATCCACATATTCTGTGCGCAAGCCTGTGCATAACTGGTGAAGTTTTTATGACAAGCCTTATAGCGCGTGCCACACGCCTAACTGGGTCGGCGTTTATCCAGTGCGGCCATGGCCGCCTGATTTCAGGCGCGGTCAGCCAGCGGCGACGCTAAGCGCCTCTGCCCGCGTGGGCAACCCAACGCGGGCCGCCCCGGCCCCACCCGATCAGGGATGGGACCGGGGCGGTTTTGCGATGCAAGGCCTTGAATTCCCGGCACCGGGCCTGCCCGCAGGCCGGCCCGGTGCCTACCCTCGCCCGGTCAAACCCGGGCGATTCGCTTAAGCAGCCACAGGCACTACCGCATCGGCCTGCATGGCGTCGTGATCACCGGTTTCATCGTCATGCACCACGGCCTGTACATCGTCATCCGCTGCGCGGGCCGTCACCGTGGCGCAGGCATCGAGACGAAACACGTCGGGCATCCAGCCTGTACCGTCGACCAGCCGTTCGGCTTCGCTGGCAATATCGGCCTTTTTCAGCTTCGCCAGCCGGGAAACCTGTTCGGGCGCGAACTCGCCCACAGTTTCCAGAATGACCGCCTTGGACACATGCTTGAAGTAGCCTTCAGCGGTGGGTTGCCACCACGCCGCCATGTCCAGCCCCACGGCCTGCGCCAGTGCCCCGCCCGGTTGCGGCGACGTGGCGCGGGGCGTCACCGCATCGACCGAAACGGCGGCGCAGACCGCCAGCAGCCGCACCAGTTCATTTTGCGGCATCGCCAGCAAGGCGGCGAACAGGTCGGCGCTGTCCTGCGGCAAGGCTTGGCCCGCGACCTGCTGCCATTCGCGCAACGCCACGGCGGCGGGCGACTTCGGCCAATCGGGAGCCATGCTTTCGAGCCGGTCTTGCACGGTCAGGCTGATGCTCAACGGCAAGCGCTCACGATGGTAGCGGTCAGGCTGCCAGACGGTTTGCACCATGCCATGCACCACCGCCGCCGCCAGCGCCGCGTGTGGGTGCCGGGCCAGTTCAATTTGAAGGGCAGCGGTACGATGGGCGCTCAAGCGCTGCGCCAGTCGGTCGGACAGGACGGCATTCGTGGGCGGCTCATTTGCCGTGTCGCCCTCGTCATCGTGCGCGCCCTCCTCGTTGCCAAAGCCTTGGCGCAAGCGTTCCAAAGTGCGCAGCGCCTTTGCTTCGGCTTCCCGCATCAGGCCGCGATGCACGACAATATCGCCTTGCCGGTCTAGCGTGACAATGGCTCCGGCGGCGGCTTTGACGGTCGGGCTGTAGTTCAGCAAGCCCTCTTCCAGCGCCTGCAACTGTTCGCCTACGCGGTCGCCTTCGGTCTGCAAGGCGTCGGCTTTTTCCTCGTCGTCGGCTTCAAGCGCGGCATCGACGGCTTCGCCAATCGCTTGCATCTTGGCTTCCAGTTTTCCGATGCGTTCGCTTTCCCGCTTGGTCGGGCTGCGCCGCTCTCGCGGGGCCGACTGGAAAGATTGCAAGTCTGCATACGTGGCAGCGGGTGCTATATCCACCCATGCCCACCCTTCGGCTTTGACCTCGGCAGCGTGGCTGTCCAGCTTCTCGCGCACCAGCGTTTCCAATAGCATCGTATCGGTCATATAGACACCGCTATCGTCCTCGGCAAACAGATCGCGGCGAATGCCACCGCCTGCGGCTTCGTAGGCGTTAAGCCCCACGAAACGCACCAGCGGATGCTGTGCATCGATCTCGCGTTCGGTCAGTCGCTCACGCAAGGCATGGGGTTGGCGCTGCCACTGCGGCGCTTCGTAAAACGCGGCTTCCTGCGCGGCGTGATCGTCGGTGATGGCAAGCGCCATCAACTGCTCAAGGTTCACCGCATCGGCGCGATAATCGGCCAACAGACGCGGCGACACGTTCGCCAATTTCAAGCGGCGCTGCACCACCAGCGGCGTGACACTGAAATCGGCGGCAATGTCTTCGATGGGCCGACCCTCCAACACCAGCGCGGAAAACGCCTCGAACTGATCGGCCGGGTGCATGGCTTCGCGCTGTACGTTTTCGGTCAGGCTCACGGTGCGGGCGCTGGCGTTGGCCACCCGCAAACACGGCACGTTCCAATCCTTGGCGATGCGGCATTTTTTGGCCAGCAGTTTTAGCGCGGCCAACCTGCGGCGACCGGCCACGACTTCGTAATGCTCGCCATCGGCGGCCAGAGTCACGATCAGGTTTTGCAGCAGGCCGACTCGTTGGATGCTGGCGGCCAGTTCGGGAATCGACATGCGCGGTTGCTTCCGCACGTTGCGGCCCGTGGGCCGTGCCACCAGCCGCGACAACGACACCAGCATCATATTCTTGGCCGGGTCAGCGACTTCCTGCGCGGGGGTGGCGATGGCTTGGGTTTCGGTTTGGGTGATTGCGTTCATGATAAAACTCCTTGCAGTTTGCGGAAAATGCAGCAATGAAAGATGCGGCAAGGGTTGCTGCCTGCCCCTGCCACGTAAGGGGGTCAGGCTTTCAACTGGCGCATGCCCTCGGCCAGCAGCCACAGGGCGCGGTTCAGGCGAATGTCGGTATCAATGCCTTGCACCGCTCGGGTGCTTTGGCGGCGACCATTGGCGCTGCGGCCACGCAAACCGCCTTTGGTGAGGTTTTCCTGCACACGGTTAAACGCCATCCACAGATCGGGGCGGCGGTCGTCAAACCGGCGCGGTAGCAGAATCTGGTTCTCGGTGATGGGCGCGGGCTTGTCGGGGTCGTCGTACTTGAGCGCCAGCGCGGCGCGGGCGAAAATTTGGGCTTCGCCTTCATCGAGCGTCACGGCCTGCATGGCTTCGCGGGATTCCTGCACCCGCTCGAAACCTTGCAGCACCTCGTAAGCGCCTTGCACCACCTGATCGGATACATCGCCCTTGTGCGGGATGCGTACATCGGCCACGGTGTCGCCGCACACCAGTCCATTGCTGCACACAAAACGAAACGCCCCGGCCAGCATCTGGTAGCTGCTGGAACCATCGTGGGAATTGAGCAAGATAATTTCGTTGGCGATGCTGTCATTGACCTGATTGGCATGGCGCAAACGAATCATGTGTTTGGTGTGGTCGCGCCGGTCGTCGTTGCGCACGCGGGTCTGCGTCACCATGAAGGGCTGAAACCCCTCTTTCCGCAGTTCCGTCAGTACCGCCACCGTCGGGATGTAGCAGTAGCGTTCTGAACGGCTTTCGTGGGGTGCCTCGGCATAGATGGACGGAACCACGGCCCTGATCTGATCGTCCGACAGCGGAGTGTCGCTGCGAAGCACCGGGGAGCGGGAAGCAAAACGGGATGCAAGCATGGTGTTTCTCCTGACAAAAAGGGTTGCTGTTCAAACCGCACACCGGATTTCTAGATTCGGAAGCCCAGCGCTTTTGAGCTGTTGTTGTGCGGTCGGCACGAAGAACCCGGTTGGCCTCGTTGCCACCGTCTTTCCTGAGTTCGTCGCCCGCGACGGTCAGAAGCCCACGAACGTGGGCCGTCAAGGAAACAAGCGTCAGGTAGGTGCGGCCCGCAGGCGCAGCCGAGGACACGGCCTGGCGCGCCTTGACGGCACGCGGACACTGGCTACAGTCGCGGACAAGGTGATGAGGTCAGGAAAGATGGCTAGGCAGGCAACGGCCGTTATCTGGTGCTGCCCGCACGCAAGCGCGAGCGCGCAGGCCCGAAGCTGGAAGTCGGGCCGTAGGCGTCAGGGATGTGCAAGGCGGGCGTGGGCCCGTCCCGTTAAGGGATGAGCGAGGAGCGAACCTGAAGCAGCGCGGTGCGCTATGCGCAGACGCTATAGCTTGCTTACGTGATGAGTCTCAAGACCGGCAACATCATTTTGTTTATTTTTGATACGATTGGATGAGAATAGCCAATAACTGCCAATGCATTGGCAACAAAGCGGCTAGTAAGAGCAAGCGACATGGCTTTGAGCCGTGCGAAGGTCCGAAATTTAATCCTTCCTCGCTCCCGAAGTTAAAGACTTACAGGACTAACCGTGACAGATCGCAGCGCTACAGCAACCATAAAAGGCTATTTTTACCAGTTCGACCAAACGATCGTGCGGCTGCTCGAAGCCACTAAACATGGGAGCGTAACGGTCGAGGGTATTGAGGATATAGACCTGAACGACGGAAGCGCGAGCTCATTTGTCCAGTGCAAATATTACGAAGGAACCGAATATAACCACTCGGTCATCAAGCAAGCTGTGATTCACATGCTCAGACACTTTCATGCAGCAGGGTGCCCGAGCGATCAAGTTTTCAAGTACCGTCTCTATGGACATTACAAAGGTGGACAGCACAAGCTTGAGCTCCCTGTCACGGAAGCTTTCTTGATTAACAATTTCTTGACTTACTCACACGAAAAGAAAGAGCATAAAGTTCATGAAGAGTTATCAATAAAGCCTTCGCAGCTCGCCGCTTTTTTAGCACTTCTGGAAATTGATCTGAGCGCGCCTGCCTATGAGAATCAGCAAAAAAAGATTGTCGATCTTTTGATCTCTGAAATCCCTGACTGCAATGCTACTGATGCTGAGGTCTTCTATTACCCGGCCGCGATAAACGTAATTCAGGGGCTGGCCGTCGAAGCTGATGAGGCGAAGCGCACTGTCACCAGAAGCGAATTTCTCAAAGCAATAAATCGCAAAGAAATGGTCTTCAGCGGCTGGCTACAACAGAAATTCGGTGCCGACCACTACGCAAAAATGATTCGAAGAAAATTCTTCAAATCCAAGACAACAAAAATGCCGAAGGCGTCGAGGATCTTTGTGATTGACATGAATGGCGAGTATGAAGCGCGCAAGGCGGCTGCGATGCTTATCAGACTTGCAGACTTTTTTTCGCACAAAGAGCTTGTTAGAACCCCACAGCAGGATAGATTCTGTCCATACGTATTGCTACGAGGTCTCGACCCCGCAGAACTAATCGAACTCAAAGAAAATCTTTGGAAACAAGGGGTCAAGTTTGACGAAGGATATCCGTTCCAGGGAGCGGGTTTTTCCGCCACTCTGCTCGTAGCTGATCCAACTAAGGAAAACCTCTGGCGAGTTAAGTTCATTCCCTCCGAAGACCATTTGATGGCGACCGTCTCTGCAATTGCGGGATCACAGATTGAAGTCTACGACTTCTACAAATCAATACCGTTAGGCGATACGTTTATCCCAAAGGGAAAAACGTATCATCCGATCAAAAGCAACAGTTCCTATTTCATTCAAGAGGTCATACAAGCATGAGCGATTTAAGCGATATAAAAGCAGAGGTGATTGCAGTATTCCCCGATAAAGTGAGGATCTCGGTAAGCGACATCGCAGCATTCTCTGATGGTAAAAGCATTCGCGTCGGCTCCTATTTACGGATTACTGATAGCGAAGACTGCGCGCTGATCGCAATCATCGAGAACTTCTGCATTGAAGTGACCGAGAAAGCAGAACGTCGCCACATCATTGAAGCGCTACCACTCGGCATCATTACTGATGGAAAATTTATCCGTGGCGGTGACACGCTCACTATCCCACCGACAGGAGTGGCGCCAGCAACAGAAGCCGATATCAAAAAGATTTTTGAAGACTCCGTTGAGCCCAAGCTGAAATTTGAATTCAGCTCGTTAGTTTCCAATGCGGCAATTAAGGTGCCAGTGAACGGTGATCGTTTTTTCAACAAGCACATCGCTGTTGTCGGTTCGACAGGCGCGGGAAAATCGCACACGATAGCAAAAATTGTTCAGACAGCTGTTAGTGCGAAGGATGGAGACTACGCTCTCAATAATTCTCACGTTGTCATTTTTGATATCCACTCCGAATATAAATCAGCGTTTCCAAACGCAAATTTTCTCGATGCGAGCAACCTGACGCTACCATATTGGCTCCTCAACAGCGATGAGCTTGAGGAGGTGCTTCTGGATACCGGGGAACGTGACAATTACAATCAACAAGCCGTGTTTCGCCAACTCGTCACGGAGAACAAAAAAAGGCACAACGCCGGGGCGAAGTTCGTCTTCTACGATAGTCCACTGAAGTTCAACATTCACGAAGTGTTGAACGCGCTGCACAATATCAAGAACGAAACCGTGAACTCCAAAAATGAGACGCGGTACATGGTGGCCGATGGCTCATACTCGCTTCTTACTGAAGGGAAGACGGATGCAACACATGGCCTTCTTCTGGACGCAGATCAGAGACTCGACAAATATTTTGCGAGCCGGCTCACGTTCCATCCAACGAAAACTCATAGCATCACAGCCGGCAGTTACGCGGATAAATCTCTCGACAAATTCTTCACTCGCTTCGAATCGAAAGTCGCTCAAGATCGGCTTCAGTTCTTGTTTGGTCCTACCGCAGATACGGCGACTCTTGAAGGTACACTGATGAGCCTGCTCGGCTATGGCGACACTTCGTCGAATGTCACCATAGTCGACCTGAGTGGCGTGCCCTTTGAAGTGCTCAGTATCACCGTTTCGCTGATTTCCCGGATTCTGTTCGAGTATGGCTATCACTACAAGGTGATGAGAACCAATGCGAACGAGTCAATCAACAACGATGCCCCACTTCTTCTGGTCTATGAAGAAGCGCATAAATACGTGCCTAACAGCGACCTTGCCAGATTCCGAGCCTCGAAGTTTTCAATTGAGCGGATCGCTAAGGAGGGGCGGAAGTACGGCGTCACACTGCTACTTTCAAGCCAACGCCCATCTGAGATTTCCGAGACGATCTTCTCACAATGCAGCAACTTCCTAGCTATGCGGCTGACTAACCCGAGCGACCAAAGCTACGTGTCGCGCCTGCTACCAGACACGCTTGGCAATCTCTGTGAGAAATTACCCACCTTGGGAGCGGGAGAAGCCTTGCTCATTGGTGAGGCTGTCGTAATGCCATCGCTGGTGAAGGTCGACCCATGTAGCCCAGCTCCTTCGTCCACCGACATTCCGTATTACCAGCTCTGGAAAGAAGAGTGGAAGAAGCTTGACTTTCCAGGCATCAAGAAGACTTGGCTCAAGGAATAGCGAGGGCAACACTCCCGCCTGGTTTGCAAACGTCGGCAATAATGGCAGCAGACGGGCGGGCAGCGTCGTGCCATCGACTCCATCACCGCAGAAAAAGGCAAGCCCGCAGGCTTGCCGATAATGACTTAGAAAAGCCCCCTCTCCGCCATCGACAGCACCGTGGACCCCGCCACAATGAAGTGATCCAGCAACCGGACATCAACCAGCGCCAACGCCTGCTTCAGATGCTTGGTCAGCGCAATATCCGCTTGGCTCGCTTCGGCCAGCCCGCTTGGGTGATTGTGCACCAGGAAGATCGACAGCGCGTTTCGATGCAGGGCAATTTTCACGATCTCCCGCGGATACACCGACGCCTGATTGATGGTGCCGCGAAACGGCTCCAGATAGTCGATCAGCCGATGTTGACTGTCCAGCAGAATCAGCCCGCAGACTTCGTGCTCCAGCGCGGCGTTCAACCGCACTCGTAGAAAGTCTTTAACAAGCCTGGGCTGGGACAGATCCTGCCCATGCAGTTCATCGACATTGACCAGCTCGCGCGCCACCGTCAGGATTTCCTTACGGCTGGCCGCCCGCACGCCACCATCGGCTTCACGCACCAGCAACGCGCCGGCATTCAAAGTATCGGAATCAAGGGAAAGAGAATATTGCTGCATAACTGCCTCCGGTTCAGAACTCAGGCGGAATTGCCTGGAACCGAAGGGGTCACGCCGCAGCGCCAGCCGTCACAGGGTCGCAGACGGCCACCGGCCGCAAGCGCATCTATGCGCGCCGCCCTTGACGGCCAGACCGGCGTGAAACACTAGGAGGAAAGCAAGGCCGCCCCTCCCCCAACAGCCAACGATCTCGGGGTTAGGTAAGTGCCGACCGGCACGCGGCAGGCGTCAGCGATGTGCAAGGCGGGCATGGCCCGTCCCGTTAAGGGATGAGCGTATAGCGAAACCTGGAGCAGCGCGGTGTGCAAAGCACAGACGCAATGGCTTAATCAGGCAATGAATTTCAAAAGCGACAACACCATCTTGTTTATTTTTGATACATTCGTAAGCAGTGCTATTGCGTTCAACAGCCATGAAAAGGTTAGAGCCTTAAAGTGGACCCTGGAATCGAGACAGCGCTTTAAGCTGTAGTCCGAGGAGGATTACAAGGTGGTCGAAGTCAGGAAACGCAAGGTTCACAGCGCAGAATTCAAGGCCAAGGTCGGGATGGAAGCGG
>NZ_PDNW01000039.1 GCF_002849655.1 Pollutimonas subterranea | reverse complement strand
TTAGGTGGCATCATTTTCCTGACGATTTGCTCTTTGAGCTCAGGGCTATAGGCGGACATGAAAACACTCCAACCGCCCCCTCATCTATTAGGTTCAAGTGACCGGACATCTATTGTGACAGAGGGGGGGGACGCTGTAGCGATGGCCTTCGAGCTCGACGTGGTAGTCCACGTGTACGCGCACGGTCTTGAAGCGGGCGTACTCGTAGCGGGTGGCGGGCAACGCGTTCAGGGCCGGGGCGTCGATCGCTGCGAAGACGCTGGCACGGCTGCCGGGCAGCTTCTGGAAGGGACGCTCGTTCAACTCGGCCAGCAGCGGCAGGATCGCGCGGTTGGCGGCAGGCAGGTTCGCCAGGCGTGTATGGCGCAGGCGCGCCAGGATCCAGCGCTCCACGACCTGGACGGCGGACTCCACGCTCGCCTTATCCTGGGGGGTATAAGGCCGTGCCGGCAGCACCGAGCAGCCGTAGTGCTCAGCGAAGTCCAGTACCGTATCGCCCACGCGCGGCTCATAGCGGTCGGGCTGCGCGATGACGGCACGCGGGTTATCGGGCACGATCAGTTCAGGCGCCCCGCCCATGAAGTGCAAGGCCCCCGTCATGCCGGTGACCCAGTCAGTTGTCTTCTGCCCGGGCAAGGCGGCGGCGTAGGTGTAGTGCGAGGCGCCCATGGCCGAGACAAACACATTGGCCCGTGTCCCGTCAGCGAGTGCGAGCGTGGGGCCCGCGAAGTCCACGAACAACTTCTCGCCGGCGCGGTGTACCTGACGCATTGAGCGTTTGAGGGTCTTGGCGTAGCGGCGATACCGTTCGCAGAATTGGCTGTACTGCAGGGTGCGCCGACCCAGATGTTCGGCCTGGTACTCCTGCCACAGCAACATCAAGGTGACGCCCTTGCGCGAGAGCTCGCGGTGCATGACGGCGAAGTCGGGCAGCGCAGGCGCGACCTCGCCGCTACGGGCAGGGACCAGGCGTGCTTCGAGCGCCTGCTCGCTCATGGGCTCGATGGCCGACCAGTCAAGGCCGGCGGCGGTCGCCGCCGTGACGTACTTGGCCACAACCCCCTTGGAGACGCCCAGCGCCTGGGCACAACGCCGTTGCGAATAGCCCAAGGACAGGGCGTGATGGAGAATAGATTTAATCATGTGCGTTCTCAGCAGAGGCGGTGGCATGTGTGGGCTTGTCCAAAAAGCCCAACACACTACCGCACGGTTGAAGTCAACGCGTTGTTGCTCAACCCATCTTGAGACGCTGGTCACGACGGCCGGAACCAGTGACCACGAGTCCGGAATGGCTGGTCACGATGCCGGAATCAAAGAAAACCACCCTCCCGGCACGGAGTGGTCACGATCACCGGAATCGGTGGGCACGATGACCGGAATACGCACTTGACCGGCAATTCGATGTCGCCGCACCTAACACCGCCTGGGTGACCGACATCACGTACATCCGCACGTACGAAGGTTGGTTGTATCTGGCGGTGGTGGTCGACTTGTTCTCTCGCCAGGTCGTGGGCTGGTCGATGGATTCGCGCATGAGCAAGGACTTGGTTTTGCAGGCCTTGCTGGCTGCGGTATGGCGGCGCAAGCCAAAGCAAAGTGTCATGGTGCATTCCGACCAGGGCAGCCAATTTACGAGCTATGAATGGGCAGCGTTTCTGGCTACCCATAATCTACAACCGAGCATGAGTCGTCGCGGTAACTGCCATGACAATGCCGTTGTAGAAAGCTTTTTCCAGCTGCTCAAGCGCGAACGGATCAAACGGAAAATCTACAAAACCAGGGAGCTGGCACGCCAGGATATCTTTGACTACATCGAACTGTTCTACAACCCGATTCGTCGGCATGGTCACGCCGCGAACCTTTCGCCGGTAAACTACGAACGGCAATACTTTTCTGAGGCAACGAACTGTCTATAAAAGCCTGGCCGATTCATCTAAAGGTCCCGCTAGAAAGGTTGTGTATACCTAAATTTTGTAAACATCCTTTATCGACGTTAATTATCAAGCGCTTTAGACGGTTCACGATAGCTGTGTTCACTAAATTGCAAACAAGTACGGCTGATTTATTGCATTGTTTACACCCAACTACGGACTGCCTTGAAATAGAATCGACTTAAGCATCGTGCTCAAGCGTAAACGTTCGGGGCACATCATTTCAAGTGAAATTCTCTATATCGCTCCCGCAAGGCATCTATCGCTGGGCATAGACTACTTTTTGACGGCATAGTAGCAGTCTTATCATGGTATTGACGATAGGCATCACTTAGCGTCTCTGCACACAATATTCTCCACGTCCCGTGTTCGATCGTAATCAGTCCCTTATCGAACAAGGTATGAATATCTGATCTTAGAATAAGTCCGTTAGACACAGCATCTTGGCCATCAGCACTGTACGGACGCACATGCGCGGCTTCCAGAACCGCTAAATCCATACAGCCGGTCACAGCGCATTGAGAGCGATAAGCTTCTAGCAACGTATTACGAAACTTCGCCTGTCCCTGCCTGCGAAGAATGGACACCAGGATACGAGTGCGCGCCTCCTGCTCGGTTTGAGGCGATTTCTCTTGCTCTATTATTTCGCTTGCAAGGTCATACTCAGATAATTTCCAACGAGCAAAAGTCTCATATTTCCTCCACGCAGAACGCCAATTCGTAATGGTTTTTTTGCCGCCATCAACAAGATCAATTATGGAGTTCAGGCTCTGCCATAACTCATCGTCTTTTGATGCTAATGCGTTTTCGATTGTGACGCGAACTCCTGACCGTCTATCGACATGATTTAGGTACGAAAGATATTGCGAGGCAGAATTTGGGCTCAGCCCCGCTGTATCCATTAAATACCGTTTAAGTTCGTCTTTGAATTCAATTCCCATCGAGGCCTCTTCTTGTAAAAAGTTGGTAGTCACCGCTGAGCGACAAATTGATCGAAAGGTTGGATTTCAGTACTAATCAGTGAGGGCCCGACTACAACAGGCAGGCCGGTTCAAAGCTCACTTTTCCGTAGATTACATAATCAAACAGTCACCTCGCACTGCGATTCTATAAACTCAAACAAAGGCCGGAAAGGCTCGAAACTTTCATAGTTCAGTTGAGGCACGAACGTCTTCGCAAATTCAACCTTGTCGCCAACAAACTCAATTAACTCTCCACCACCAGATGTCGCCTTCTTTTGAAACCAAGTTCCAAGGAGTTCTTCCCTGAAAAAAAGCAGCTCAATTGATAAATGGGAATCGCTACCTTTTCCCCAAGGTTTTCCCGTCGGATCCAAAACTTGACGAGTCAATACTTCAACATCAGGGACGGGCAGCAGCATTGCGAAGTGACTATTGCATTTAAGTTGCTTTGATAACCCTTTGCGTGGGTCGGTCTCAAGCTCGCAACTTTTCTTAAGCCCATTCCAGTCATCAAATGCTTCGTCAAAATCGAAAAGAGCAAACATCGTTCGGCCTGGGAAGTTGACACCCAGCTCCTCGCGCGAAAATAGGTTTCTTAGGAAAATTCTATCAAAGGCGTTCTGCACTATAAAACCGCATTCCTTACCCGGATTCAACTTTGACCATGCTGTTTCAACGATCATCTCATCAGTGATACCCTCGGTGAACAGCACCGGGCAGGTGGTGCTTTTCAGCACCTGATTTATGCTTAGTCTTGCTTCGCCTTCTGAAAAGGCGATCAAGCCAGCCGATAGAAACCGAATAGCATCAGCCTTGGTTGCCTTGGTTAAGACAACCGCCGTTCCATCAAACTCAAAGAGACTGATGACGCCCTCGTTGGTACATGAGATTGTTGATGCACTATGGCTGCTCATCAAAACATGGCTGGCTTTGGCCGCTGCATCAGTGATGTCAAACACTTGCCGAAGGAAATCAAACTGCCACTCCGGGTGAAGGAACGCATCTGGTTCATCGAGCAAGATCAGGCAATTGCGGTCTTTGAACAGTTCAACGATCGAGTAGATATAAACCGACTGGAACTGACCGTCACTAAAATGTGCAATGCTTGCGTCAAGACCACTGGTCAAAATGAGCGGAACGGTGGTGTCCGATAGCATTCCGAGGATTTTCAAGTTATCGAACTGTCGAAATATATCCGACAAGGGCCAACCGGCAAACCGTTGCTGAAATAGTTCGATATTGATCGGAATTTTGTACTCATCTTCTCCGATGCTATAAACATTTCCATGATTAAACTCGCTCTTGATGCAGGAGACGAGATTATTCAGAAAGTCTCGCGTGATGCCGTCGGCGCCCCAATAATGGGTGCGTGGATCGAAATTTTCGATGCCATCCATCTCCAGCGCTTTCAATGCGCTTGTCGCAAAGGCCGGGCGCCGAAGTGTCAGCTGCATATCCAGGCCGACACTTGCGATACCCAGCTTATCGAAAATGAACTGCCGAGCCGTGTTTTCGGCTGGCTGAATTAGCAAGACCGCGAGCAACAACTGCTTGTAATCCGATCCAATACCAATAAAGCGGCGACTCTCATCAGGATTAGCGCCTTTGATGCGCCCACGGAATTTTGTTTCGTATTCCGCGACCAAACCAGACACTGTGGTGTTGTGTCCGGAGTAGTAAATCAAAACGTTATCGGGAAATGGTGTCTGTCCAAGCGTCTTGCGGTCTTCGTCCTTGTTAATGCGCAGCTTGCCAGCCTTCCATTCAATTTCGGGGTCTTGTCCTTCGATCTCGTAACTCAGGCGGTAATCGAAGGCGATGTCATTACCCGCGCGACCGAGTTGATCAAGGTGACGAAATATCTCGATCAGCGCTTCAAATAGATTCGATTTTCCGCTGCCGTTTTTACCGACAAATACATCGATGAAGCTCATGCCATCGAAATTCAGCGTGAAGTCTTTAAGGTTTTTGTACTGGCTGATGAAGACTGATTTTAGGCGCATGGCAGCTCGCTCACACGTCCGCCATTACGGCATTCAACAATTCGGATTGCTTACAGGTGGCTGCGGTAATCTGCTGGTCGAGTGTGCCGCACAGCACCATCAGTTGATCGATTTTTTCGACGATGCGGTGTTGTTCGGTGAGTGGGGGAAGAGGGATGAGCATTTCCCCAACATCGCTCAATCGAAAGCTGTTCTTTATGCCCCGTTGTGGCTCGTCAAATTGGAGTTTCGCCAAAGGCGATCTCATGAGTTCTGGAAAGTATCTGGTTCGGCATGAGGGCATAAACCGAAGTAAACATGTGTGCTGATTAATATAGGCATCACCAAAATTTGGTGGGATTAAACCTAGATTCCCGACATCACCAGTGATAGATATCAATAGATCGTTCTCTTCCAGTTTTGTTCTTGAACCTTCACCACTTGCTGGAGGATTTACATATCTGACATTGTCCATGCGTAACTGATAGCTTCCACGAGACAAGTTCCCCATAGTCACAAAAATCGCGCCGGAGTCTGAGATATAGGTTGCCCAATCACGAGAGCCCGAAGTTATCAATTGGGCAACATCCCGTACGCGTACCCACTCCCATCCATGCGGTAACGCATATGGGGTTTCTTCCTCCGTCACTGGTTTCAGTGGCTTCGGCGCTTTGATCTTGCCTTCTTTCACCAACCGCTTTTTCTCGGCCTCAATTTCTTTCAGTAATTCACTGGCGGGCGGGTCGTTGGGGTCTTGCGGAACCAACTTACCCATCATTGCCAGTTGCAAAATGGCTTTACGCAGTTCGACGACATTTTCTTTGACGGCATAAAGTTCACCGAAGTGCTGAGTAATAAAGACCCAGGCATCGTTAGTGCTACCGTTGTCAGTGGCATCAAGCAGTTGAGAGAGTGCGGCGGCATGAACAGCCAAGCGCTTTGCTTTCTGCGTGGCACGTAACTTTTCCAGCGCATCACAACGCGCCATTAGTTGGTCGATCTTAGCAACGATGCGGTGTTGCTCTGGCGCTGAAGGAAGGCCGACAACAATCTCTCCGATAGTTCCTTGGCTAATGGCAGGCACTGATGTCCCGGTTTGGTACTTAGAAAAATCAAAGCTTAACAAGAGCTGGTAGGCCCACTCTAAATCAACTAAAGAGTAGGGAGTAATGCCAAGGCAGTTATTGTCGATAACCGTCCGCTTTAGAAGAATGCGTCGTTTGTTGGTGGCAATGGCACCCCCAATTTTTGGGAATATGATTGTTCCCGGTTCACTGACACTTAGTTTGCTCGCTTTGGCAGTTTCTTCTGAAACAGAATTATTGGATGAAACGATAAACTTTTCATTGCCGGGTAAGTTCATGTCGCTTACCTTGCAAAGTAGAATCTTCTGGTCTGTTTCACCTTGAATGCTGTGAGGCAGCCCTGATCCAAGTGCCCAATATCCAATTTCAATAAGCCGCACCCACTGCCACCTTTGTGGCAACGCATACGGTTTTTCCTTTTCGGTCACAGGCGGCAGCAGTTTGGGTGCTTTGATCTTGCCTTCCTTCACCAGCCGCTTCTTCTCGGCCCCAATCTCTTTCAGCAGATTGCTCGCGGGCGGGTCGCTGGGATCTTGCGGCACCAGCTTGCCCTGCATCGCCAGCGTCAAGATCAGCTTGCGCAGCTTTTGAATTCCATCGGGCGCAGAAAACGCTGTGTCGAAGTGTTGCTCCAGCAGTTCCATTACAGCCCTCCGAGCGCGAGCATTAGCTCCGCCTTCAGCGCGCTCTGCGCCTCGGCCAGTTGACGGGTGATTTCCTGGTACTCCGCCATCAACTCAGCAGGATCGCGATGGTTCACTTCCACCACGTGGGGGTTCTTGCAATCCAGATTGTAGTTGCGTGCAGCGATATCGGCCGCAGAAACCTTCCAGGCGTTCCCAGTGATCTTGCGGCCCTTGCGGATGGGGCCACCCCACCACGCTTTTTCCAGATCGAATTCTTTAATGTCTAACGGTTTGGAGCGAGAGTAACTCTTGTAGCCATCCGGATAAGGATGTTCGAAAAACCAAACGTCTTTGGTCCGCTCACCCTTTTCGAAGAACAGCACATTAGTTGCGATACTGGTATAGGGTGCAAATACGCCCTTGGGCAGGCGAACAATGGTGTGTAGGTTGAACTCTTCCAGCAACTCGCGTTTCAGCGTTGTCTTGGCCCCCTCGCCAAACAGGAAACCATCGGGCAGCACGACGGCTCCGCGACCCGTGTCGTGCTTGAGCAAATGCATGATCAGTGCCATGAACAGGTCAGCAGTTTCGCGAGTCTGATACTTGCGCGGGAAATTGCTCTCGATGCCGTCCTCTTCCATGCCTCCAAACGGCGGATTAGTAAGGATGATATCAACTCGGTCCTTAGGGCCGTAGCCCTTGAGTGGACGGCTCAGGGTATTGTCATGACGGATATTGCTAGGCACATCAATACCGTGCAACATAAGGTTCGTCATTGCCAGCATGTGGGGCAATGGTTTCTTTTCCACCCCATGAATGCTGTCTTGTAGAGTCGTACGGTCAGCCGCCGTTTTGACCTGTGTTTTCAGGTGCTCAATGGTACAAGTGAGGAAGCCACCGGTACCGCAGGCGGGATCGAGCACGCTCTCGCCCAATTGCGGATTGAGAATATCCACCATGAACTGGGTAACCGCGCGTGGCGTGTAGTATTCACCAGCATTGCCAGCCGACTGGAGATCAGCCAGGATTTTTTCGTAGATCTCATTGAACAGATGTCGATCTGAAGACGAATTGAAATCGACATCTTCCTGAATGGTGTTGATCACCTGGCGTAGCAGAGTGCCAGATTTCATGTAGTTGTAGGCATCTTCGAAAACAGAGCCAACCACTTTTCCACTTGCAGACACACCTGCGGCGGTTGCCAGTTTCTTGAGTGAAGGAAACAGGTCGTTGTTGACGAAGTCGATCAGCTCGTCACCAGTGATCCCTTCAGCATCTTTTGCCCAATTGCTCCAGCGGAAACGGCTCTGAAGTGGCGACTTATAGCCAGGAATAGTGAGTTGCCATTCCTGCTCTTTATCATCAAATATTTTGAGGAATAGCAGCCAGACGATCTGGCTGATTCGCTGGGCGTCGCCATCAACGCCGACGTCCTTGCGCATGATGTCTTGAATGGTTTTTATCAGAGTGCCGATAGACATGAATGGTATTCCAGTAAGTTGTTTCTTATGCGCGTAGCTGTGATGGGCTATACAGCGCTTGTCCTAGCTCGTGCACGGCATGTTGGTACTGGTCCAACCCACCAAACGCGCGAATGATTTCCATGGGAGTGCCGAGGCTTGTGAAGGGGGCAATAGTGAGGATTTGTGTTTCCTCCATCGGACCAACACCTTCATCGGCGTATTTGTCCAGCAAGGCTTGCAATACGCGCTGGGCTTGTTCACCATAGCGGGTGAAATAGTCGCGCTTCTTGACCTGCTCTACGCGCTCCTTGCGAGTGAGTGGCGGCTGATCCCAAGCAACGTGGCAAACTAAATCGAATGGGTCAAATTCCTTGCCTGATTGGCGGCCAATCTCTTCTGCCAGGGCGTCAAAGAAAACCCCTTCGCTAGCCAACTCGTCGATGATAGCCTGCTTCTTGTCAGCACTATTCCAACGAAGTAAAAAATCATCCATGGAGCTAAATTCTTTTGCCAGCGCTTTTCGAGTGTAGTCCCTGAGAGATTCGGTAATCAGTTTTCCGTTGGCATCAAAGTACTGCACACGTTCCGATGCTACTTTGACGTCCACATTAGCGACGACATAACGACGAACGCCACTACCTTCTTCACCAGGGCTTGGTTCACCTATTCCTGTCCACGGCGACTCTTCCGCCGATGGATAGGTAGAACCATCGTCCGGTTGAGGAAGGGCATCATCGTCGGGGGGCACAGGCGATTCATCGCCCTTAGGTTCATAAATTTGTACTGGGTCGCCATCGAAATCAGGGTCGGCGAATAGCTCGGTCGCCTTCTTGAAATCAATGATGGTGAAATAGTACTTGTCATAGTCTTCATTGATACGTGTCCCACGGCCAATGATCTGTTTGAACTCAGTCATAGACTGAATACGCTGATCCAGCACGATGACCTTGCAGGTTTGCGCATCGACGCCAGTGGTCATCAACTTAGAGGTGGTGGCAATTACTGGGTACTTGGATTCGGGGAAAATGAAGTTGTCGAGTTCAGCCTTACCTTCTTCGTTGTCTCCCGTAATACGCATCACGTACTTGCTGTTTTTTGCGGCCAGGTCGGCGTTCTCGTTCACCAAGGCCTGGCGCATACGCTCAGCGTGGTCAATGTTGTCGCAGAAAACTATGGTTTTATCGAAGCGATTAGTTTGCTTGAGAAAGTCACTAATTTTTTTGGCAACCAACTCGGTACGCTTTTCCAGTACGAGGTTTTTGTCAAAATCTCGCTGGTTATAGATCCGATCCTCAATTTCATTACCGTTCTTATCGACCATACCCTTGTCTGGACGCCAACCGGTAAGGTCTTTATCTAGGTCGATGCGTACGACCTTGTAAGGAGCGAGAAAGCCGTCGTCGATACCTTGACGTAAAGAGTACGTGTAAATCGGATCACCGAAATAATCGATGTTAGAGACTTCTTTGGTTTCTCTGGGGGTCGCGGTCAAGCCGATCTGTGTGGCCGATGAGAAGTATTCGAGAATTTCGCGCCAAGCTGAGTCGGCTGCGGCGCTTCCTCGGTGACATTCGTCGATCACGATCAGATCAAAGAATTCGCGGCTAAACTGCTTGTAGATATTGCGTTCCTCTTCTGTACCGGTGATCGCTTGGTATAGAGACAGGTAGATCTCATACGACTTGTTGGCCTGCCGTTTCTGGATTTTAGTCATGGCCGAGCCAAAGGGCTTGAAGTCATTGGTCATGGTCTGGTCAACCAGAATATTCCGGTCAGCTAAAAACAAGATCCGCTTCTTAGCTTTGGATTTCCAGAGACGCCAGATGATCTGGAAAGCGGTATAAGTCTTTCCAGTTCCTGTTGCCATGACCAGCAGCAGACGGTTTTGACCCTTAGCGATAGCTTCTATCGTTTTATTAATGGCCAGCAGTTGGTAATAGCGCGGCGTTTTATTGCTGCCGTCGCTGTAGTAGTCCTGCGAGACAAGCTCACTTTGTTCGGTGTTTAAGCCAAGGTGATCAGCCCACCATCGCCACAGCACATCAGGACTTGGCAATTCATGAAGCGCCAACTCACGCTCAATCACGCCATCTTTGGCGATCTTGTTGTGAAATAAAAACCCGTCACCATTACTGCTGAACACAAAGGGCACCTGCAGCATTTCGGCATAGCCCAACCCCTGTTGCATCCCATCGCCCAACGAGTGCTTGTTGTCTTTTGCCTCAATAACTGCAATGGGTATGTTGAGCTTGTGGTGTTAATGGCCAATTAAAATGACCCACTAATGGCCAATAGTTTTGACCCACCTGACGGTGGCTGCAAAGCCATGAAACGTGTAGCGTTCCTGCCATATAAAAGACAACGGGAGCGCGTCAGTGAAGGAGTGGGTAGTGATACACAAGATCAAAGGGCTGTATGACCGGGGCAAGGGGCTGTCGATCCGTGCCATTAGTCGGGAACTGAGCATCTCGCGCAATACGGTGCGTAAGTATTTGCAGTTGGAAGAGAAGCAAATCAGCGCCTACAAGGATGACGGGTCGCGCCACAAGCACCTGGACGCGCATCGGGATTTTCTGATCCAC
>NZ_PDNW01000038.1 GCF_002849655.1 Pollutimonas subterranea | reverse complement strand
GGTGATGGGGCGCGAGCCGCGCGCCAATGCTTTACTGACTGCCTGTTCGATAAAGGCCTCGGAATAGGTGGATTTCATTGCTGCTCTCTTTGAAAATTAGAGGCGACAACTAGTCTGACACGGGGGGGTTATGCGCCGTTCCATGAAGGCTCCGAAGAGGTCGTTAAGATTCTTGAAGCGTCCAAGCTCCAAGATAAGTACTGGTCGACGTTAGAGACCGTTCTCCAGATGCAGCCGCAATGGGCGTCGCATGATAACCCGCAGGTCAATTTGATCTGGGATTATCTGAAGGCGTCGGATCTGGACATTGATAAAGCGCGCAAAGACATGAACAATCCGACAATAGAGGCTATTGTCGAGCAGGACAAGGCCGACCTTCGCGCATTACAGATAACTCAAACACCCACTTTTTTTGTTAATGGGAAACCATTACCCAAATTTGGTCTTGAGCAGCTAAAGGCACTTGTGGAGCAAGAAGTCAAAGCCGCTTATAAATAAAGGCCGTGGCTTCCAAGCTGCCGCGATCGATAACCATGATGAGGAGCGGTACATCGGCATTTGAAAGGCCCTGACGCTTAACTGTGTGAACCTCCGCAGGGACTTTTTCTGGTGTATGAAAGAGATTACAAAAAGCTGGCCGATATTATCAAGCTTACGAAAATGTAATTTGCATGTTCGACATTTGTCATGAAGGGCACCGTAGAATATTTAGATGCTTCCAAACAAATCGTCCAATGTGAGTTGAGTTAACTCAATGAGCACAAAAGGAATGTCATCCAAATTTTTTGGAGTAAGAATTATGCTCATTTCGAAGATGCATTTAGTGACGGCTTTCCTACTTTCAGTGGCGACGACAGCTGGGGGTGCTCAACAGATGCCCCAGTCAATGCATGCTGATGAGAAAATCAAACAAAGCGTCGTAGACGTTTACGGAGAGCCTAAAACAAGGGCAGAAGTCCGCGCTGACCTGGCGCTCTGGAAGCGCGCTGGGATGGGCAAGTTCTCCCGAGGGCATCCAGACACTTTCAGTCCTAAATACAAAGCTGCATATGCAGAATACGTTCGCTTGCGTTCGGGACCGGAGTATCAACAAGAAGTGCAGCGACAGTTAGCCAAGTAGGCACTTGATAAAACCCTTCTAAGCAATAGGAGGCAAACCACCTTAACGCTTTAACGGTTCTTTGCTTATGCTGAAACCGACCTCGCTCCATTTTTGACCTGAGCGGGCAAACGTATCCCCTCCGTGCATGCGAGCGATGGCCCTAACGATGGCCAGTCCAAGGCCATGGCCTTCGGGTCGTTGAGTCCGAGCAGAGTCAGCGCGAAAAAATCGATCAAAGATTTTCGACAGGATATCTACGGGAATACCTGCGCCACTATTACGAACTATAATTTGAATGGCCTCAGGATCCTCATGGATCCCAATCGTTATTGATTCTCCGCGCGGACTAGCCTTGATCGCGTTAGAAACAAGGTTAGAAATGGCCCGCCGTATTAATCGTGAGTTTGCCAATACTTGAGCATTTCCCACCGTATTGACGGCCACGCCGGACTCCTCAAGCATCGCTTCATAATAGTCGATAACAATGGCAATTTCCTTCCCAATGGAAGTAGAGGTGAGTTCAGATACCGCTGCACCGCTATCCGCCCGGGCTAAGAAAAGCATATCGTTTATCATGAGTTGAACCATCTCCAACTCTTCCAGATGGGACGATACGGTTTCTCGGAGTTCTTCGGCAGAACGAGCTCTACTGAGTGTGATCTCTGAACCGCTGATCAACGTGGCCAACGGCGTGCGCAATTCATGCGCGACGTCTGCATTAAATCCTTCCATTTGGCGGTACGCTTCCTGAACGCGATCCAAGGTGTGATTAAAGGCTATGGATAATTCACGCAACTCTGTATCGATGTTCTCAATAGGTAGCCGTATTGACAAGTCTTCAGGCCGGATTCGCGATGCTTGTTCGGAAAGTTGGCGAATTGACGAAAGCGATCTTCGTACAGCCCATGCCGCAAACATAGAGACGCATACAACCCATGCTGCACATACCGCTAACAAGGTTGTCCCAAACGCGTAGAGCAACTCATTACCAGGCTTGGTATTAATCGCAACAACCAGATCGTAATTCAACGAGTCTGTACGAAGTTGAGTCCTCAATGCTCTAAGCTCACTACCGTCTGACGTCCTGACCAAAAATTCCCCATTAGATATCTGGCGCTTCATTTGCGGAGGGGAGCCCCCGTATATCGGCACACCTTCATAGTCTGTGATCCAAGCCTTTAAGTGCTTATGTCCCCCCAACAGCGTCTCAATCGATTGTGAGAAGGCATTAACGTCAACCGGGTTCTCTTGTAGGGAAGCAAGGTGTTTAATAAGTTCTATTTTACCTGTCAGCTCCGCGAACTCCTGATGCCTGACCTGATAGCTTAGTACTTTGAACAGCACCGTACCTGCTATACAAGAGCCCACCAAAGCGATGGTCCCGAACACAAGTATTAAACGGAGTTGTATAGATGGTGCGTTTAACAGTTTCACAAGGACCTAAGCTCTAACACGTAACCCATGCCACGTACCGTATGCAATAACTTGACGTTGAATCGATCATCCAGCTTTGCGCGCAGACGGCGAACGGCGACTTCGATTGCATTAGTATCGCCGTCGAAGTTCATTTCCCATACTTTCTCTGCCAGGACAGTCCGGGAAAGCACCTGGCCTTGGCGCCTAAGTAAAAGCGCCAAAAGTGTGAACTCTTTCGCGGTGAGATCAATACGGTCGCCAGCGCGACTCACTTTTCTTCGTATCAGGTCCATTTCAAGGTCACCAAGTTGAAGAATGGATGATTCCCGCGTCAGGCCACGACGAAGCACTGCCTGGATACGGGCGAGTAACTCAGAGAATGCAAATGGCTTTACCAGATAGTCATCGGCACCGCCCTCCAGTCCGCGCACCCGGTCTTCGACTTTATCTCTCGCCGTAAGCATGATGACATGAGTTGACTTGTTTTTCCTTAGCTCTGTCAAAATGGTATAGCCATCTATACCGGGCAGCATCACATCAAGCAGAACAACATCGTAATTGCCTTCGCGGGCCATATGCAGGCCGTTGATTCCGTCACGGGCGACGTCCGCAACATAATTATTTTCGGTTAACCCCTTATGTACATAGTCGGCCAGCTTTCTTTCGTCTTCGATGATTAATATGCGCATTATCTATGAGGGCCCAAATCAAAAATATTATTTTTCCGGTCCCAATTGGACAGGCTGATCCGTTCAGAGTTCACTCTATCGTCACAAAAGGCAGGTGGAGATGCTCTTTCAAATCAATACACGCCGCTATACGAAGATTGTTTCATAAAGATGACAAAATAGTAATCTGACTGTCCTCTGATTGTTAGGAGCGATTCTTTATAGTGCATCCATCGGCAACATCTTGCTATTCACAAAGGCGGTAATGACCCTTTTGCCGATCTGTTGTTTTTTTTAATAGATGGAGTTTTGTATGAAGATCGTAATTACTGGATTGATGATTTCTTTTTCCCTAGTCGCTGGCGCAGCTCAAGCCGCTCATGTTGACGCACCTGCGTCTATAGACCGAGCCCAGGTGGTCGCCGAGTTGCAGGAGGCTCGTACTCAGGGGCTTTTAAGTCATGGCGAGTTGGATTATCCAGCAGTTTCCCTCCAACCAGCCAGTTCCAAGACTCGTCAAGAGGTTCGAAGCGAGCTGTTCGATGCTCGCGCGGCAGGTACGTTAAGTCACGGTGAGCTGGATTATCCGATTGAGACTCCCGTCAATAGCTCCAAGACTCGGGCAGAGGTGCAAGCCGAACTTGCCGCCTATAAAGCTGCGGGCCATATCCAACCGATCCCAAACTGAAAAAATGTCAGAAATCAGTACGCGACGGCTTAAAAAAGAAACCGGGCCATTTCACGTAACAGGTAGGCTCTAGCCGGCGCGAATGTTGAGTATGACATTACAAAAATGTAATCTACTAGTCTGTTTTATGAAAGGTTGGCTCAACTAAAATCCGCCTGCTAAATAACAGCAGTGAGCGTTGCAGGCTGTGGCACCACTTGCGAACACTGTTTACCTCTAGTCGGCCACCTAAGCACATTTTATCGCTGCGCACAGCGGTTATTGATTATCTAGGGTGGCCGCCATCGCTTACGTCAGTGTTGAGCTTGCGGCGCTAAAAAAACAGCGCAACGGATCGGAGGGGCTTGCGCAAGTACGTACTGAGGCGGCCAGTGCTTTCGAAGGAGAGGCGGCATGCCTCAATAATGGCTGTGAAGAAAAAGGTGTGACGAAGGCGAAGCGGCCCTGTTGTCACGTTAAAAACCAAAAGCCCATTTTAGGTGTGATTTCATGCGAAGCTTCTTAATGATAGTTGGGGTCGCGGCTGCGTTTTGTGCGCCTGCGCCTGCGTTGGCGCAGCCTACATCTTTTTACGGTACCGACAACCCAACTGTACACCTAGAGCCAGCGAGTTCTTTGACACTCGATCAGGCGCTCGAGTTAGCTCTCAGCAGCAACCATTCGCTCTCCTCAGCGCGAAATCTCGCCGCTTCCACTGATGGCATCGTGACACAAGCGGGTGTTATTCCGAATCCAGAGTTGAGCGTCGAAGTTGAGGATACTGATAGAAAGTCCACGCGAACAACGACAAGCACGTTGAGTGTCCCGATAGAGCTAGGCGGAAAACGCGCGGCGCGCATTGCCGCCGCAGAACTCACGCGGGATGTTGCAAGAAGCGATCTGCGAGGCACTCGTGCCGACGTGCGGTCTGAAACGGTTGCGGCTTTCTTTACCGTGCTAGTTGCACAAGAGCAAGTTGCGTTGGCGGCAAGCACTGTAGACATTGCCCGCGGCGCTTTACGCGTCGCAGCCCAGCGAGTGGCTGCAGGGAAAGTTCCTCCGTTAGAAGCGAACCGGGCGCAGGTTGAATTAGCAAATACAGAGCTCGAACAAAGCATGGCCGCAAACTCGCTGAAGATTGCACGACAAAGGCTCTCCTCGTTTTGGGGCAATCCTTCCCCTGTGTTCACCCAAGCTAAAGGGGATGTCAATACGCTTCCGATCCGCCCTCCGCTTGATGACCTTGCTGCGGCGCTCGCGAGCTCTCCACGGCTGGAGTCAGCGCGCCTCGCCGTTGAAAGAAGTCGCGCGCAGATTCAGGTCGAACGCAGTAAACGATATCCAGATATGACGTTAAGCGCAGGCGTTGCTCGGAATAACGAATTGGGACGCAATCAAACTATCGTCGGCGTGTCGATCCCGCTGCCATTCTTTGATCGCAACCAGGGAAATCTCTATGAAGCATCCATGTTGGCGTACAAGAGTCGAGATGACTATCAAGGAGCAAAAGTCCAGTTAACGACGGAGCTCCAGCAGGCCGCAAGCGAATTCGATATTTCGAAAGATTCAGCGCAGAAATTTAAATCAGTGATCCTGCCGACTGCGAACCAAGCGTATGACACGGCCAGGAAGGGATTTGAAGCTGGAAAATTTGGCTTTACGGAGGTGCTCGACGCGCAGCGGACTTTGTTTCAAGCGCGTGTCCGTTACCTCTCCGTGTTGTCTAGTGCCTATCAAGCTCTTGCGCAGATAGATCAAATTTTAGGTCGTAAATAAAGAGTACGCATGAACAATCTCAAACATCAATTGACCGTTTGCTCGCTTCGCTTGGCGCTAGGACTCGCATTGGTTGCAACGTCTCCATTTCTTGCGGTTACGGCATATGCTGCAGAAGAAAATCATGAATCCCACTCCGAAGCTGAAACCTCCAATGAAGACAGCCACGAGCAAGGTCCTAACGGAGGTGAAGTAACGCAGACAAATGGATTTGCGCTGGAACTGCTGCTCGCCGAGGAAGGAGGGGAACCCCGCCTACGCATTTGGAGCGCTTCAAGTGGGGCCGGTATTCCAATCGATAGCGTTACCGCAAGGGGACAGCTCACACGGCCGAATGGAACGGTTCAAAGTATCACCTTCAGCCGGTCGAAAGGGTATCTTCAGAGCGAGCAAATAATTGAGGAGCCGCACTTTTTCTCAGTGAATGTAGAAGTAAGCGTGGGTGTGGGCGCAGAGAAAAAGACAGCCGTGGCACTACTTCAGCGACAAGAAGGAAAAATTGCGTTATCCGATGAACAGATCGCGGCGAATAGTCTAGTCATAGAGACTGCTGGGCCCGCAACCCTCCAGCAAACATTGCCGTTCCCCGGTGAAATCAAATTCAACGAAGACCGCACCGCCCATGTGGTGCCGCGGCTATCGGGAATTGTTGAAAGCGTATCCGCCGTCCTTGGCGAGCAGGTTAAAACCGGCCAAGTGCTCGCGACAATCTCGAGCGCAGCACTGGCAGACATGAGAAGCGAACTGTTAGCATCACAAAAACGCTACGCGCTTGCCTCGACCGTTTACAAGAGGGAGCGCAAGCTGTGGCAAGAAAAGGTTTCGGCCGAACAAGACTACTTGCAGGCACGCGCGACACTGTCTGAGTCGGAAATCGCGTTGCAAAACATCAAGCAGAAATTGACCACGGTGGGGGCTTCGCCAAGTTCGCCCCAACTGAGTCGCCTTGAGCTGCGTGCACCATTTGACGGTGTGATCATTGAGAAGCATATAAGCCTTGGTGAGTCAGTTCGAGAAGACGTGAACGTTTTCACTCTCTCTGACTTGCGGACCGTCTGGGTAGAGTTCCAGATAGCGGCGAAAGACCTTGAAAGCGTCCAAATTGGCAAAAAGGCCGAAGTGTCAAGCACCGCGTTATCCTCCAAAGTCCGAGGCACCGTGTCCTACGTGGGAGCGCTGATCGGTCAGCAAACCCGAACTGCCACCGCGCGTATTACGCTCGATAACCCCAATATGGCATGGCGCCCCGGTCTATTCGTGACAGTGTCTGTTGCTGTGAGTGAAAATGATTCCGGTGTAACCGTAGCGGCAGACGCGATACAAACGATTGAAGGTCAGCCGGTCGTCTTTATCGTTGTGCCTGGGGGATTTCTGGCTCAACCGGTGAAACTTGGCACGGTCAACAACGACCGCGCGGAAATTGCCGAGGGCTTGTCGCCAGGCATCAAGTACGTTGCCGCGAACAGTTTCATCCTAAAGTCTGAACTCGGTAAAGCCAGTGCCGAACACGCGCACTGATAAGGACGGGTGAGACATGTTTGAACGTATCATTCGCTTTGCCATTGAGCAACGTTGGCTCGTTATTCTCGCAGTGCTGGGTATGGCGGCACTTGGCGCCTATAACTACAGCCGCCTTCCTATCGATGCCGTTCCCGATATCACTAACGTACAAGTACAGGTTAACGTTGGCGCACCCGGCTATTCGCCTTTGGAGGTGGAGCAGCGAATCACATATCCTGTCGAGACAGTGATGTCCGGATTGCCTGGTCTACAGCAAACACGGTCCCTCTCGCGCTATGGGTTATCTCAAATCACCGTCATTTTCGAAGATGGTACCGACATTTATTTTGCTCGGCAACTCGTTAATCAGCGTTTGCAGGAAGCCACTGACAGCCTTCCCGAGGGAATTAATCCTTCAATGGGCCCCATTTCCACCGGCCTTGGTGAGATTTATCTTTGGACCGTCGAAGCAGAGGACGGCGCACGCAAGCCGGATGGGTCCGCTTACACATCGACCGACCTACGCGAGATTCAGGATTGGGTCATTAAGCCGCAACTGCGCAATGTACCCGGCGTAACAGAGATTAACTCGATCGGGGGTTTTACTCGAGAATATCAGGTTTCGCCTAGTATCGAGCAATTGGAGTCTTATGGCTTATCGCTCCCCGATGTAGTCGCTGCGCTTGAAAAAAACAACACTAATGTTGGGGCTGGCTACATCGAGCGTAATGGCGAGCAATACCTCATCAGAGCGCCAGGCCAAGTCGGCTCCGTTGAGGATATTGGTGAGATCATAGTGGGTAGTGTGCAAGGTCAGCGGCCCATACGCATTCGCGACATTGCAGAGGTCGGCCTGGGGCGTGAACTTCGCACGGGAGCTGCAACTGAAAATGGCCGGGAGGTCGTGCTGGGCACCGTTTTCATGCTGATTGGTGAGAACAGCCGTGCCGTATCGCTGGCCGTTGGTCAGAAAATGGAAGAAATCAACCGCAGCCTTCCGGAGGGTGTGCATGCCGTTACGGTTTACGATCGCACCGTATTGGTCGATAAGGCGATAAATACCGTCAAGAAGAATCTGCTTGAGGGTGCCGTCTTAGTCATTGCCATTTTGTTTCTTTTTCTGGGAAATATCCGGGCAGCGATCATCACAGCGATGGTCATTCCGTTGTCAATGCTGTTCACATTTACTGGAATGGTTACCTATAAAGTAAGTGCTAACCTCATGAGCCTTGGGGCACTGGACTTCGGGATCATCATTGACGGCGCGGTCGTGATTGTTGAAAACTGTGTTCGTCGTCTAGCTCATGCGCAGGAGCACCATAAGCGTCCGTTAACTAAAGCCGAGCGTTTTCATGAGGTGTTCGCTGCAGCACGAGAGGCGCGTCGCCCTTTGATTTTCGGTCAGCTTATCATCATGGTCGTCTATCTACCTATCTTCGCCCTCACTGGCGTTGAAGGAAGAATGTTTCATCCGATGGCCTTTACCGTTGTGATTGCCTTGGTTGGAGCGATGATCCTATCGATTACGTTCGTGCCGGCCGCGGTCGCGCTGTTCATCGGAAAGCGGGTTGCTGAGAAAGAAAATCGCCTCATGCTATTGGCAAAGCGTTTGTACGAACCGCTACTCGATCTGGCGTTCAAGCACAGCAAAGTCGTATTCGCACTGGCTATCGCCACCGTACTGGCAACCGGAATGGTTGCGTCTCGGCTGGGCAGCGAATTTATCCCAAATCTTAATGAGGGTGATCTTGCTATACAGGCACTTCGGATTCCCGGAACAAGCTTGACTCAGTCCGTAGCAATGCAGCAGCAGATCGAAGCGCGTCTGATTGAGAAATTCCCCGAGATCGAACGGGTTTTCGCCAGGACAGGCACGGCTGAGGTTGCTGCAGATCCAATGCCGCCCAACATCTCTGACGGCTATATCATGCTTAAGCCTCAGGACCAGTGGCCAGAACCTCGCAAGACTCGCGACGAGTTGTTGCAAGCGATTCAGGTCGAAGCAAACAAAGTGCCCGGTAATAACTATGAGTTTTCCCAACCTATTCAGCTTCGGTTTAATGAACTCATTTCTGGCGTGCGAAGTGACGTTGCAGTCAAGATCTTTGGCGACGATAACGACGTTCTTAATTCGACGGCGATAGAAATCGCTGAGGTCTTAACAAACGTCGAAGGCGCCACCGAAGTTAAAATTGAACAAACCACGGGTTTGCCAGTCCTTACGATAGATATTGATCGGGCTAGAGCTGCCCGCTATGGGCTGAATATGCTGGATGTTCAGGAAACCGTATCGATAGCGCTGGGCGGGCGCAAAGCCGGAACTTTCTTTCAAGGCGACCGACGGTTCGACATCACCGTGCGCCTGCCCGACCAGATGCGCGACAATATTCAATCCATTCGACAGCTTCCTATCGCGTTGCCCGATGATGGCAGCGCTAACGGGCGAACCAGTTACATTCCATTGAGTGAAATTGCGGCTTTGAACTTGGCTCCGGGTCCAAATCAAGTGTCACGCGAAGACGGTAAACGTCGAATCGTTGTGAGCGCAAACGTGCGGGGTAGAGACTTAGGATCCTTTGTGCCTGACGCAGCGGAGGCGATCAAGCAGGTGAAGATACCCACTGGCTACTGGATAAGCTGGGGCGGCACATTCGAACAACTACAATCTGCTACGCAGCGGCTCCAGATTGTGGTCCCGGTGGCCCTGTTGCTGGTGTTTGCATTGTTGTTCGCCATGTTCGGCAATGTCAGAGACGGTTTGATTGTGTTTACTGGCATCCCATTTGCCCTCACTGGCGGCATACTCGCGCTTTGGGCTCGTGGGATACCGTTATCGATTTCCGCTGCTGTAGGCTTTATTGCGCTTTGCGGTGTAGCTGTGCTCAATGGATTAGTAATGTTGTCCTTCATTGGGACGCTCAGGGAGGAAGGCAAGCGGCTTGAAGAGGCGATCCGATTTGGTGCTCTTACCCGACTTCGTCCTGTGTTGATGACGGCGTTGGTAGCATCGCTAGGGTTTGTTCCAATGGCCATCGCAACCGGGACGGGAGCAGAGGTTCAACGGCCACTTGCCACGGTCGTGATAGGCGGTATCCTATCATCGACGATCCTGACCCTTTTGGTGTTGCCGCTCTTGTACCGGCTCGCGCATCGACGCGATGTGGACGAGCAGACGCTTGATGAGGAGGAGACGTCCTTGCCTGCGAGTCAATAAACACCGGCACAGAGGTCGCGTCTGCGACCTCTGTGCGGTAAGGTTATTAATGAGCTGTGACCATACCTTACTCATAGCGCCAATCTTCCTGAGAAGCTGTGACGTTATGTGCTGGTGTGCCCGACGCCGTGAGTGTTAGCGATGGCCGGTGGTTACCGGCCATCTTCCCGATCAACCAGTCTTATAGATAAGACTAGGACTATTCTGGCACAGTATTAGCCGGTTTGACTTCGCACGTCGTTATGGCTTTCTCGCCAGATTCAAATGTGAATTCAGCCTGAACGCGGTGTTTGTCAACAATGATGTCCGCTTTTTCATGCAACGAGCTTCATGGTTTCCGGTAGTTCTTTATTGACCTTATCCGGGTTGAGCCAGACCTGGTCTATGCGCTTCCAGTTGCGCACGGTACGA
>NZ_PDNW01000037.1 GCF_002849655.1 Pollutimonas subterranea | reverse complement strand
TGGCTCTGGACTTACAACAACGAACGACCCAACATGGCACTGGGCGGCATCACTCCAAGACAGAAACTAGCCAGTAAATATTTAACTGATTCTACTGCCGCTCACTGCTGAAAATGGGGGGATTACCGAACAACTTCGCCAGTCAATAGACCGAGCATGGAAGGAAGAGGCCGGCGGCCAACTTGCTGGGCTGCATTCTCTTCGCGCCCTACTTCAACCAGAGCTCGGGCGCTTCAAAAGGTGAAATAGCTGTTAAAGAAGTAGCCATCTGCGGACGGATACGTTTGAAATACTATTCCAGTCGACGCAGTGCTGATCATGAAAGCCGTTTCGACGCTAAAAATCCGATAATCCGATTCGAAAATGCACGAGAGCTTTGACAGTAGCTCCGGAAAGTGCCCGACATGCTTCTAATCGGCGGAATAACGACCTGCCGACGCTTATACCTTTCCCCGAGAACGACAGCTTAGGGCTACATCGAATTCGCTTTACGGCCCCGCCCGTGCTTGTTTCAAGCCAACTTAATTATTTTGGCCCGGATGCAGTGATACCAAATACCTTCTCAGAATCACGCACGATCAGTCCCCCGGCGGTGACACAGGAAGCTGACTAGCATGGTCGGCAAACACAATCCAACCGGTGGGTTGGAATCGGGCGACGCTTTGAAAAATGGATGACCAAGAATTCCAATGGATCGTCGAACAAATAAATCGCTCGCCGAGAGGCCCGCGGTACCGGCGTATTTCATGTTCGCAAAAGCTGGCGCCAAGACGAATGCACCGTAGTCCTAGATGGTGGAGCAAGCACTTCTACTCTCGACTTGATGCCTGGCGGCGCCTGCTTACCAAGACGGGCAGGGATGGGTGCTTGAGCTGAACGCGTTGTCGATCCCTTTGATTTCGATAGCGAAGAAGAAAGATGCCTCCCCGGTCCGCACTGTCTTGGCTGCTGCTGTTCGTACCCAGCTCCTCAAGCCATTGCCGAAATTAATCATTAAATAGCTACAGCCGCTCGCGTCGAGCGCGTAAGACACGATTCTTGAGATCCTCCTAGCATTTTTCTATCGCGTGCTTCCCGTATGTCAGCATGACGAGGATGTGCCGAGGCATCAGTTCACATGACAAAAATGTAATGTACAGAAGATGCCGTTAGACATTCAAAACGCTTACCTCTATGGCATCATCAAAGCTTCAATGGCTGCGTTCCCCTCAAGCTTTTGGCTGCGGAGCAGCCTTGCCAACTCGCACTTGGGAGCATTGTTATCGTCATGACGCTAAAAAAACCTGAGCATCATCATCTCCACCACCATCATAACAATCACCACGATTTAATGGCGCCGATTACTGAATCGGAACTTACCGATCCTGTTTGCGGCATGCGTGTCACGGAAAGCTCGCCGCACCACGTCGAGCACGACGGGAAGCCGTTCTATTTCTGTAGTATGAAATGCATGGGAACGTTCAAAAGCGATCCAGAAAAATTCATCGCTCAAAAAAATAAAGATGAAATGGCTCTCCAAGAAGTAGCGATCGGCACAATTTATACCTGTCCGATGCACCCCGAGATTCGACAAGATCATCCAGGAAGCTGTCCAAAGTGTGGCATGGCGCTCGAGCCGCTGATGCCTAGCCTGGAGGACGACAACCCCGAGCTGAAGGATTTCACGCGCAGATTTTGGTGGACATTGCCATTCACCGTTATTGTCACCGTGTTGGCCATGTTCGGTCACCAGTTTGGCTGGTTCAGTATGGCCGCACAGACATGGATCGAACTCGTTTTATCAATACCTGTGGTGCTATGGGCCGGCCAGCCATTTTTCGTGCGCGGTTGGCAGTCGGTGGTCAACCGCAGCCCTAATATGTGGACGCTCATTGGTTTGGGTACAGCCGCTGCATTTATCTATAGCGTTGTCGCCACAGTGGCCCCAGGGGTTTTTCCCGAAACGTTCATGTCCATGGGTCGGATCTCCGTCTATTTTGAAGCCGCGGTGGTCATCATTTCGTTGACGCTTTTTGGTCAAATCCTAGAGCTTCGGGCTCGTTCGCAGACGTCGGCTGCCATCAAGTCGCTGCTTGGACTCGCGCCCAAAACTGCTCGCCGTATCAACGCGGATGGTACGGAGGAAGATGTGCCCCTGACGCATGTCCACGAAGGTGATCGCTTACGTGTTCGCCCTGGGGAGAAAGTACCTGTCGACGGGGTTGTGGAAGACGGCGCCAGCTCCCTGGATGAATCCATGCTCACAGGCGAACCGCTGCCGGTGAGCAAGCGCCCTGGCGACAAAGTGATCGGCGCGACCATGAATACATCTGGCTCGCTAGTGATTAGAGCTGAGAAGGTCGGCTCGGCCACGGTGCTCTCACAAATCGTCCAACTCGTCGCGCAAGCGCAGCGTTCTCGCGCGCCAATGCAACGTATGGCAGATCAAGTTGCGGCCTATTTCGTGATGGCGGTAGTGGCCATCGCCATCATCACACTGTTCGTTTGGGGACTGTTCGGCCCTCAACCGAGCTGGGTGTACGGCCTAATCAATGCTGTAGCCGTGCTGATCATCGCCTGCCCCTGCGCACTGGGCTTGGCCACGCCCATGTCCATCATGGTGGCAACCGGCCGAGGCGCTACGCAGGGCGTGCTCTTTCGTGACGCGGCCGCCATCGAGAATTTCCGCAAAGTCGATACGATCATT
Source organism: Pollutimonas subterranea (assembly GCF_002849655.1). Taxonomy (GTDB): domain Bacteria; phylum Pseudomonadota; class Gammaproteobacteria; order Burkholderiales; family Burkholderiaceae_B; genus Pollutimonas; species Pollutimonas subterranea. Next base: position 9,104 of record NZ_PDNW01000037.1, on the reverse strand, counting down.
GTCGACAAGACCGGCACCCTGACGGAAGGCCGGCCCGCGTTCGAGCAAGCCATCCCCGCCGGCGATATGGACGCCAGCGAAGTGCTGCGCCTGGCGGCAAGCCTGGATCAAGGCAGTGAACATCCATTGGCGGACGCTATCGTCAACGCAGCACGCGAACAAGGCTTGGTCCTCAGTGCTGTCAACGATTTCGAGTCAGGTAGTGGTATTGGCGTGCGCGGCCAAGTCGAGGGTAAACGCCTTGCTTTGGGCAATACTGCCCTGATGGATCAAGAAAACGTTGACGTAACCGTAATGGCCGCCTCCGCTGAATCGTTGCGCACAAAGGGTGCGAGCGTCATGTATTTAGCGAAAGACGGACAATTGACAGGCTTGCTGGCCGTCTCCGATCCAATCAAGAAAAGTACGCCGGAAGCCGTGAAAGATCTCCAGGCGGCTGGAATCCGCGTCATCATGGCAACGGGCGACGGCGTTTCGACGGCTAAAGCGGTCGCACAACAATTGGGAATTGAGGAGGTGCATGGTGAGGTGAAGCCTGCGGACAAGCTGGACCTGGTCAGCAAACTCCAAGCGGAAGGCCGAGTTGTTGCGATGGCCGGCGACGGGATTAATGACGCCCCTGCCCTGGCCAAAGCCGATGTCGGAATTGCGATGGGTACCGGAACCGACGTGGCCATGAACAGCGCGCAGGTCACACTAGTCAAGGGCGACTTGCGCGGGATCTCAATTGCTCGCCACCTGTCAGAAGCAACAATCGCCAATATGAAGCAGAATCTGGGCTTCGCATTCGTGTACAACGCTCTTGGTGTGCCACTGGCTGCCGGAGTCTTGTATCCGTTTGTGGGTCTGTTGCTTTCACCCATGTTCGCCGCATTGGCGATGAGTTTGAGCTCGGCATCAGTCGTTTTCAACGCCCTTAGGCTTCGAAAATCCACCTGAAGTGCAACTCGTCGGGTGAGCCATTGGCACTTGAACCTAGCCAGTAGCCAAAGCTGACGTGATTTGAGAAATAGCAAATCTTTACGTAAAACAGGAGATCAGCCATGCGCCAATACCTTCGGTTTGCCGCCATGATCGCTACTTCAACGATCGTGATGTTCGGCCTTATGTATCTAAATACGTATGAGCTGGCCGACGTCTTTTTCAGTGAAACGCGCGTGTATATGGCATTCACGATGGGCGCCGCGATGGCAATCATCATGTTGGCCTTCATGCTCCATATGCACCGAAGGCGTCGCGTGAACAGTGCGATTTTTGTCGCCAGCGCGATAGTATTTGCGCTTGCTCTCTGGCTTGTGCGAAGTCAGTCACCCATTGAGGATGTTTCCTGGATGAAGGCGATGATTCCGCATCACTCCATCGCGATCTTGACCAGCGAACGGGCGACCCTCTCTGATCCTCGCGTTCGTGAACTGGCCGGTCAAATCATCGAGTCACAGCGCAGGGAAATCGAAGAAATGAAAGCGCTTATCGAGGATCTCGAGAAATAAATCCGCATCTGAGCCGCAAGTGAGCCTGAACGAAGTCACAGGAAAGGTTCTAAGCAACAATACTCATTGACTGTCTGGGTAACTGCACAGGATTGAATGCCGGAAACTTTGCATCAGCCGACGATGCGCTGACCCAGGTCTCCAGCGTCGTGCTGGCCTCAAGCGCTCTGGCAATCGCATTGGCGACTGTGATCACCCACTGCTCATCAATGCAAAGCGAAGTACGCAGGGTGCCGAAGGTAAATGGCTTGCTCAAGCGATCGCTCCATCGTTTCCAAGGACGATGCGGGAGGCGGTCATCGGTTAGCGCCGGCATTTGGTAGTCGACGCCCCATGAATGGCTCGCAGCGCATCCAAAGCCATCGAAATAGCTTTCTTGACAGCGCTTTGGTTCGAACTCAAATCTCGTTATTGAGGCGAGGATGGCACTTCAAGTTTATCGGCATACTTAATCATGATGTCGCCCATGGCACGCATCATCTCGCCATGCATCTGCATCATCACTTTGCTATTGGCGCCGCTGGCGGCACCCATCATAGGGCAACTGCCCATCATCCCCATCATGCCGCCGCCCATCATGCCGTGATCTTTCATCCTACCTGGCTTCATCTGGCCCATCTGGGTCGCGTCACCATTATGCATCATGCCTGGTTCAGCTTTCATGCCCGTGGATGTGCCATCGCCGCTGGGAGTCGCTGCTACTCCTGCACCGCTTACGCCCAACAAGAGCGCCGTAACGGGCGCAATAAATAGTCCTTTCATATTCATTTGTATCTCCTAAATTCCGAAAATTGACTTTTCATCACCGGCTTGAACTTGTGGTGCAAGAGAGATGTAGGCGTGGAGGTCTAGATGTCTTCCCGCGTCAGAGCAGAAAAGGCGTACCCGGCTATACCGTTGCTCATCTGTAGATTTTAGTCCCTGGAAAACGGTTTACCGTTGAAGTCCACCGTAACCAGATTGCCATCCAGCTCGCCCATGCCTGGCGCATTCAACGGCATGCCAGGTGCCGACACGCCCTTCACCGACGAGTCAGCGAGCAACTTGTTCACTGCATTGGCCGGCACATGCCCTTCTATGATCTGGCCGGTCGCGTCTACCACGCCGGTATGGCACGATCCAAGCTGCGATGGCACACCGAGTTTTTGCTTAATTGAAGCCATGTCGGCCGTCTTGATAGCCGTAACATCAAAGCCGGATTCCCGCATATGCTCGACCCACCCGGTGCAGCAGCCGCAATTGGGATCCTGATATACGGTAATGGCCGTGCCGGCAGCCTGTGCAAAGGATGATGCGGCAGCCAAGGCAGCCGCTGCTAGCCATAATTTCATGAAACCCGCTCCAGTGAAAATGTAAATTTTGAATGATTCATAGTATAGATAATGACCACACTCGGGCAGCTTAGTTCTGTCGTTGCAATGTGACTTCCTTCTGTGCCTCCAATACCTTGGGCGGCCACCTGCTCTTGATATAAGCCAGTACCGCAATGATCTCTTGGTCGCTGAGGATGTCCCGATACGCGGGCATGTCGCTAACATAGCCTGGAGGCGCGGTCTTCCCTGGAACCAGGCCGTTTTTCACCATATCGACCAACATCGCATCGGGATGGTGCCAGGTATGGCCGGTCTTGTCGTGCGGCGGCGCAGGCAGCCTGCCATTGGGCATGCGATCACGCCAGTTCGGCTGGCCTTGCAGGGACTCACCATGGCACGCGGCGCAATTGTTCGCATAGATCGCCTTGCCCTGCATCACAAGAGCCTGATCCGCAGGGTCGATGAATACCGGGCCGGATCCCCGTATGACGCTGAAAAGGATGGCGGCGGCACCGATGATGACGGCGCCGACTACCCCAAAGACCAATTTCTTCCGTGCCATTTTAATCCGCTAGATCAGCTAACTTTTACCTTGCCGACCATCCCGGCCTCCATGTGGCCCGGTATCAGGCAGGCAAAATCCACGGTGCCGGCCTGTTCGAACCGCCACACCAGGCCCCCGATCTTACCGGGGGCTAATGTAATCATATTCGGTTCCGCATGCTGCATCCCCGGCATCTTTTGCATTTCGGCTGCATGGGCCTTCAGATCGGCGATGGATCCGATCACCATTTCATGGGGAATTTTGCCCGTGTTCTTGATAAAGAAACGAACGGTCTCGCCTGCGCGGACCTGAATATCACCCGGCGTAAACCGCATGGTGTCGTCCATCGTCAGCTCGATGGTTCGAGTAACTTTAGCCGGATCGCCAGGCTGACCAGTTGGCGAAGGTGCATTCGACATGGTGGACATGTCGTGCCCAGGCATGCCATGCGCCGGTGCGCCATGCCCCCCGCCATGGTTGCCCGCAGCCAATGCGAGGGTCGGAAGAACGCTTAAAGCCAAAATAGAAAGGGTTTTTTTCATGTGAAGAGTCTCTTGGAGAGATTGTTTTAACAAGCAGCCGTTTCAAGCCGCCCATGTAAAAAGGTGAAAGGCGACATCAAAAGCGAAAGCTCAAACCGGCTACGAAGCGGGTTTCCTGTTTGGATTCGCCTTCTGCGCGCGCGTAATCCGCTGTTTTCCCGAATTTGCTGGACCACTCCACGCCCACGTAGGGAACAAACTGACGCGTGACTTCGTACTTAAGGCGCAAGCCCGCGGTGCCGTCTGTCAAGCCGCTGCCAATGCCCCAGCGCTCATCGTCCTTGCCATGAAAATTCACTTCTACGCTTGGCTGAAGGTAGAGCTTTTGAGTCAGCAAGATGTCGTATTCCGTCTTCAACCTTAGAGCGGTTCGCCCGCTAGCGCCGACATAGGCGGTGGCATCGACTTCAAACCAGTAAGGCGCAAGCCCTTTAACGCCAACCGCCAGCCACTCCCGGTTCGGCGCGCCTTGGCCATGGTCGAAGCGCACACCAAGTTCCGTATCCCAGAACGTTGAAACCGCATGGCGCCACAGCAGTTGCGTCTCAGACTCTTGCAGCTTGCCGCTCGCCACTTCGCCTTCGGCTTTGATCACGGCGCGGTTATAGGTGCTGCCGTACCACGCCTCGCCTTCATAGGCCGCCCATTCTTCCCCGCGCGCCCTGACGTACTCCAATCGGTCGACGTTGACGGAGCCGAAGTTATGCGTGTCCGACATCATTAGCGTGTCCGAAGGCGGCAGCGCATACTTGCCCGCATTACGCACGTAGCCATCGGAGTAGGCGTCGGGATCGCGGGCATCTGGCGGGGCTGAACCGCCCTGCATCTGCATATCGCCATGATCCATTTCGCCACCACCATGGTCCATGGCACCCATATTGGGGGCAGAGGCTGGCGCATTAGAGCTGGACTGACCGTGCGACATTCCCGGCATGGCGGAGGTGCTTTTGCTCGGGTCAGCCTGCTTCATGGGCATTCTCATGGCGTCATGCCCCTGAGCCGGCGCTTTCCCCGCACCATGGTCCATACCGGACATGTCCATCGAACTGTGATCCATACCCGGCATACCCATGGAGCCACGATCCTTATCGGACATGTTCATAGAGCCATGATTCATGCCTGAAGCCGTCGCCGGCGCGCTTGTCGTGGGCGGCGCCGAGGTATGGCCGGCGTGACCCGCATGCGCCTGCGCATAGGCAAACACGGGCATCGCCCCTACTGTTGCGATGGTTGCGGCAAGGAATTTCTTCTTCAATTGATTGTTCATGACCAGGATGCCTGACGTGTTGTTCGTTGTCTTCATGCCACCACCACTTCGCGAAACATGCCCATATCCATGTGCAACATCAGATGGCAATGCCATGCCCAGCGTCCAAGCGCATCGGCGGTGACAAGAAAACTGATACGCTGAGCCGGTTGCACGGGTATTGTGTGGCGCCGAGCCTGAAATTGGCCGTCCGGCGTTTCCAGTTCACTCCACATGCCGTGCAAATGCATGGGGTGCGTCATCATGGTGTCGTTATGCAAGATGACTCTGACGCGTTCGCCGTAACGGAAATGAACCGGGGTTGATTTTCCGAACTCGACACCATCGAACGACCAGGTATAGCGCTCCATATTGCCGGTTAGGTGCAGCTCGATTTCACGTTCTGCGCCGCGCGGATCCATCGCACCGCCTACGGTGTGCAAGTCCGAAAGCGTCAATACTCGGCGACCGTTATTACGCAGCCCGATGCCGGGGTCGTCCAGGTTGGTGCGCGGCATATCGACCCGCATATCGATGCTGGGCCCATACTCGGTCTTGGCGTGGCGTACCTGGGTGCTGGCGCCAGCCGCAGACATCGCGCTGTGGTCCATGCCAGCCATGCCTGTGTGATTCATGCCTTGCATGCTGCCGTGGTTCATCCCCGCCATAGAAGATTGGCCAGCTGCACCATGACTCATTCCTGCCATGCCACCGCCCATGGCACCCATCATGTCCGCCATGGTCAGCCATTCTGCCGGATCGAGCGCCGGCACTGGCGCTTCCAGCCCAGCACGCGTAGCCAGCGTGCCGCGGGCATATCCCGTACGGTCCATAGCTTGCGCAAAAACGGTATAGGTATCATCCTTGGGATCGACCAGCACATCATAGGTTTCCCCCGGGCCGAAGCGAAATTCGTCCACTGTTACCGGCTCTACGTTTACGCCATCCGCCTGCACCACGGTTAACTTAAGGCCGGGAATACGTATGTCGTAAAAGGTATTGGCTGCGCCATTAATGAAGCGAAGGCGGACGCGTTCGCCCGGGCGAAATAGCCCCGTCCAGTTGCCCGCTGGCGTCGTACCATTCATCAGATAGGTCAGTACGTTGGCCGACAGATCGGCCAAATCCGTGGGGCTCATGCGCATTTCATTCCACATTTTGCGCTTATCAATAGCGGCTTTCAGACCCATGCGCGAAGCATCCTGGAAGAAATCCACGGCCGTGGGCTGGTTGTAGTTGTAGTAGTCGCCCTGCATCTTGAGCTTGGCCAGGACCCGCATCGGGTCCTCGTCGGTCCAGTCAGACAATTGAACGACGTACTCGCGATCGGCCCGTATGGGATCAGCTGGCGCCGGATCGATAATGATTGCCCCATAGACACCCGTGGCTTCCTGCATGCCCGAGTGCGAGTGATACCAGTACGTGCCGCTTTGCTGCACTTTGAACCGATACGTGAACGTTTCGCCCGGCGGAATTCCCGCAAAACTAATCCCCGGCACACCATCCATCTGAAACGGCAGGATGATGCCATGCCAATGGATGGAGGTGGTTTCGTTCAGGCGGTTCTTGACGCGAATGGTGATCGTATCGCCTTGGCGCCAACGCAAGGTCGGTGCAGGTAACGAGCCATTGACCGTCGTCGCCATGCGAGGGCTGCCGGTAAAATTGACGGGCGATTCGCCTATTTCCAGATTGAATTCGGTTCCACTCAATACAGCCGCTGAGCCGGTACTTGTTCTTCCCGATTGCATTCCAGCCGCGCGGACAAAGGGCGACAGACCCAGCAGCACACCGCCGGCTGCAAGGCCTTGCACAAAACGGCGACGGGGTATGGCCGGGAGGGGAACGGCTAGCGTAGTTGGGCGTTTCACGAGTGCATATCCTGTTAATTATGTAGTTTCATCGCCTATGCTTGCAACTGGATTCCGAAACATTGAGCGATTATTCGCACTTTACCGAAGTGCATCTGTCGCACCCATGACCTGGAAATTACATTTTTGTAATGTGAGGGCGTTTCGTTCTGATCAGCGAGTTGCTTCACCGATGAGCTTCTATCCTTGGGCCAATCGGTAGCGTTAGACAAGGCCTGCTCCTAGCCAGCCGCTCACTTGAAGATAGCAATTCGCAGTTCGGGAAATCGCGCAGCTCGGCCACAATACTTCGCCTTGCGTCAACTCCTCCGCCAGCACGGGCAGGACTGTCAATAAGTGAATAGTGTTTCACCTTAACCGCTCATCATCCAGAACATCATGATGCCCATGAAAACGAGGGCTAAAATAGCGACCAGCCCAATTGCAGCTAGCGCCAGGACAACCATTCGTGTGAGTTTGGTTCCCATGATCTAGTCAAGCATCAAAGCGCTTATTGTGGTTTAGTAAATGTGGGTGGTCCTCAGCATTAGTCCCTTCCGGCATTGGCGCTTGTGCAGGTTTACTCTTTTTTGAACCGTTATCGCCGTGGCACGATTGCATGCCTTTCATCATGAAAAACATCATCAGCGGACAGATCAAGAAGAACAAGAACGGGCTTACTGCGGTAATCCACTCACGAGCGGCAGGCAACGCTGCATAAGCCGCAGCAATCAACACGGCCAGCCCAAGACCGGCTTTGAGCATCGTCTTCATATCACATTTCATTTTCGGCTCTCCTTGTACCTGCATTCGCTAGCGCTCCATGCATAAATCTAGCGATGAGCCTACTGTAAGGGTCCGTTGCTGTCAGATAGATTGCGTCGCCATTACATCTTTGTCATCTTTGACAAGGGGACGCCAGAAGCAAGAGATTGGTTGCCAGATGTACAAAGCGCTCGCATCCCTTCATCGGTACTACCTGCCTGAAGCAAAGCGTTTTTTATTTACAACGTCCGGCAAAAAGCATCGCATGCGTTGACATTGCCACTATGGGAATGTTTAACCTACAGTTATTCAGTTTGATGAGTAACTAAGAGAGGAAAACAATGATTCAGTTTGAAGTCAATGATATGACCTGTGGACACTGCGTGGGTGCTATCGCTGCGGCCGTCAAGGAGGTCGCGCCTGACGCTGTTGTTGCTATTGACTTGCCCCAGCACGTCGTACGCGTGGAAGGCGTTTGCGACGCAGGGGCGGTAGAACGGGCGATCCGCGAGGCGGGCTACAGTCCGTCGCGCAAAGCTTAAAGGGCCTGGTGCAGTGGTACACGCCGGCCCTGATTGTTCGTTTGCCATTTTATAGAGCAGCGGTTCTGTAGTGGGGGCCGCTCAGGCCATTTGCGCCATCCGCCTGCACTCTTCGGCACACTTGTCGCAAGCCTCGGCGCAACGCTGACAGTGATCCATTTGATGCTTGGCGCATTCATCTGCGCACGATTGGCAAACATCGGCGCACAGGCGACAAAGCGCTTGGGCGAATTCACTGCCCCTGGCCATATAACTGGCCGCCAAACGGCAAATTTGTGCGCAGTCCATATCCAACTTTATACAGCGCGCCATGCTTTTGACGTCTTGTTCCGCAAGGCATGAAACAGCGCAGTGATCGCACTCTGTAGCGCAGGCATAACAAGCGTCGATGCATGATTGAAAATTTTCATGAGGCATATTGATCTCCAACAAGGTTGAGGTGTGGTATCAGGTGGTCGGCTTTGCGAAGCCACCGGCTTTACCTCTAGCAATTCGAGTGCCGTAAGCGCAGCAGTTTGCCCCTAAATGGCGCCATCTTCGCGCGATCTGCGTTCTATACGCAACAACTCTGGACTCGCATTACAATTTTGTAATCCTGGCGTCATGTTGGTGTCAGCACTATCGCACTACAGTTCGGTAATCCGAAAATCAGGTTGGAGAGACCATTTTTTCTATAGCGCCCCCCCGGTGATTGTCAAGCTAGTTGTCGTTTGGGTAAGGGATTCATGCGGCCTGTTTTACTGTCTCAGATTGCCGTAGGCATGGCTTAGCCGGATTCTCGGGATTCAGATGGACAACGGCAATCCGGGACC
>NZ_PDNW01000036.1 GCF_002849655.1 Pollutimonas subterranea | reverse complement strand
GCCGGCTTCGGCTTGTTTGAGGATCGCCATGATCTGGCTGTCGGTAAATCGGGATTGCTTCATTGCTCGAATTTCCTTGTTGTGGAAATTCTACTTCAGCTCACTGCGGTTCTATGGGGGGATTACCGTTCCACAGCGAGAATGATTTCATGCTGGCGCCGGATCTCGAGGAGCAGCGCGCGTACGTCTGCGTTGCGTTTATGTCCAGCCTGGATGGCTACGAGTTCGTCGCGGGAGATGGGGTCTGTCATGGGTTGCCAAGCCTATAAAATTACTGTATTTATAGACAGTATATTTAGTGTAACGCCGAAGCGCAAAAGAGCCCATGGCTTCGATCACCGGCTTTGCACCAAGGCGGCAATAAGTCCTACCTTAGACCGAGGAGAGTTACCCAAATGGTACTGAGGCAGCACAAGAGTGGAAAAGGGAAAAGGGATAGTCCTCGCGCCGTGCTGCTGAGGTCACTTCCGATTTCCAGCTACGCCTTAGCCCTTCCAGGTCGCCGCAGCCTAACTTCATCATGATCCAGTGTACCCATGGACGACCATCTCCTATTTAAGTAGGATTCACCTGATTTATCCTACTTTAGTGGACCTATCATGCAAACTCTAAATCCGTTTGGCATCGATGCCGCGCAAGCATGCAAAGTACGGACGAATCCGTGCATAGTTGCCTCGGATAGAAAGTTGCTTTATAGTTGGTAGTACCAACTTAATGGAAGATAGCGATGGCCACTGCTGATGTACTCACACGCGATGCGGAGGACTTGTATGAAGCGCTTAATGCCCTTATACGCGTCTATCAGTTTCGGGATCGTGGCCATATTTGCTGTTATGACGTCTCCGTAACGCAGTGCTATGCGTTAGAAACGCTGGTCAAGCAAGGACCGCTACGACTTCAATCGCTCGCCGAAGAGATGTACCTGGATAAAAGTACTGCGAGTCGGGTCGTTAACGCCCTGGAGCGCAAGGGATATGTCGTCCGCATCGAAGACGCCGAAGATCGCAGGGCGATACGCATTCAGTCGACCGACTCCGGGCAAGAGCTCTATCGAGCGATCCGGTCCGATCTGGTCGCAGAGGAGCGTGCCATGATTGAAGGCCTCTCCCCAGAAGTACGGCAAGCTTCATTGATGCTGCTAAGGCAGCTCACACGAGCGGCGGAAGCACGGTGCGGTACGCAAACTAATAATTTGCTCGCGACAACTACTGATCCGGCATGAAGCGCCTTTTACCTTTTCTAACGAAGCAGCCAAGCCATTTTTTTAACTTAAATGTTGTTACTACCAACTTATGGAAGAGGTTGCGATAAAGGTGTGTCTACTTATGTTCACTATCAGGAGTAATTCATGAGTCAAAATGATTATCCCGTCGCCGTTATTGGCGCTGGTCCCGTCGGACTTGCTGCCGCGGCGCATTTGCTAAGCAGGGGCCTTACCCCAATTGTTTTCGAAGCTGGGGACAGGGCCGGAGCCAGTATTCATGAATGGGGGCACGTCAGGATGTTCTCGCCATGGCGATTTAATGTCGACAAGGAGGCAGAGCGGTTATTGACAGCCAACGGTTGGACAGCGCCGCAACCAGATGCACATCCGACTGGCCGAGAGTTACTGGCTCAATACATTCAGCCATTGTCTAAGTTACATGAAATCGCACCGCATTTACACTTGAACAGTCGTGTCCTGGCAGTAAGTAGGGCGGAACACGACATCATGAAAACCCAAGGCCGTAACACGACTCCCTTTTTACTACGCATTGCCGGCGCAGGCGGGGAGCACGATGTATTGGCCAGCGCGGTGATTGATGCTTCTGGAACCTACACAACACCAAACTGGATGGGGGCAAATGGTATTCCGGCACTAGGCGAGAAAGAAAATAGCACGCACATTGCCTACGGTATCCCAGATGTTCTAGGAAGTGCACGTCAACGCTATAGTGGTCGACGTGTCCTCGTAGTGGGTGCGGGCCACTCAGCGTTCAACGCCTTGCAGGACTTGGTTGAGCTTGCGCATATTGCGCCTGCTACCCGCGTAATCTGGGCCATACGAGGTACTTCGTTGGAACGCATCCTGGGCGGAGGTGAAAACGACCAACTTGAACAGCGGGGCGTCCTTGGCTTGAAAATACGTCAGCTCTTGGACGGTGGCGCAATCGAGCTTCATCAGGGAATCAGAATCCATAGTATTGTCGCTTCGCCCGAAGGGCTTATCGTGCACGGTAAGGAACAAGCTTTGCCTCCAGTAGATGAGATTATCGTGGCCACGGGCTTTCGACCGAACCTCGAACTACTGGCCGAGCTACGCCTGGCGCTGGATCCGGCGACCGGCAGCCCAGTTGAGCTGGCGCCTTTGATCGATCCTAATGAACACAGTTGCGGCACCGTGCGCCCTCATGGCGTTCAAGAGTTGGCACATCCCGAAGAGGGCGTGTTCATCACCGGTATGAAAAGCTATGGCAGGGCGCCGACGTTCCTGATGCTGACTGGCTACGAGCAGGTTCGTTCGGTCGCGGCGGCTTTGGCAGGCGACTGGGATTCTGCGCGTAGGTCCGAGCTGGTACTGCCCGAAACGGGGGTGTGTCGTACCCAATTTATCGATCCGATTGAGCAACCCGCGTGTTGTCGCCCGGCCACTGCTTGCAGCTCGGCAAGCACCCAAGAAGCATAAGGTAAAACGGTCATGGTAGAGCAAGGACTCGATTTGCGTGACGAAAACGTAATGGCTGCTACAAACGGGCGAATCTTCGATGTGGTAATTGTGGGCGGTGGGCAGTCCGCTTTGGCAGTGGCGTACTTTTTACGGCGCACAACTTTAAGCGTCGTGATACTAGATAACGGTCAGCAACCAGGAGGTGCGTGGGTCCATGCCTGGGATTCCTTGCACCTGTTTTCCCCTGGCCAGTGGAGTTCATTACCTGGCTGGGGTATGCCCGCGGTAGCTGGCTATCCCACCCGCGATGACGTCGTTGGCTACCTGGCCCAGTACGAAAAGCGCTACGGTTTTTCGATGGGGCGCCCCGTGTCCGTGAAGGACGTTCGCCGCGAGGATGAAGGCTTTGCTGTGGATACCGATCGAGGAGTATGGCGGGCTCGTGCCGTCATCAGTGCTACGGGAACCTGGAGCCACCCTTACGTTCCGGCCTATTCCAATAGTTCCTCGTACGTTGGGCTTCAAACGCACTCAGCACACTACCGCAACGCTGCGCCATTCTCTGGAAAGAAGGTGCTTGTCGTTGGCGGCGGTAACTCGGGTGCGCAGATTCTGGCGGAGGTGTCGCGCGTGGCCGAGACCACATGGGTCACGCAGACTGAACCAATCTTCCTGCCGGACGATGTGGATGGTCGCGTGCTCTTCGAGCGAGCCACAGCCAAATGGAAGGCGCGGCAGGAAGGGCGCATATTGCAGGACCCGCCCGGCGGCTTGGGCGACGTGGTCATGGTGGAACCAGTCAAAGCTGCCCGCGACCGTGGTGTCCTCAATGCAGTACGGCCATTTCGCGAGTTCACGGACAGGGGCGTGATTTGGCACGATAGTTCACAGACGGCATTCGATGCGGTCATTTGGTGCACCGGGTTTCGTCCAGCATTGCAGCACTTGGAATCCCTAGGCATCGTCGGCCCGGACGGAAAAGTCGCTCTTTCGGGAACTCAGTCAGTCGACATTCCCGGTTTATGGTTAGTGGGCTATGGCGAATGGACAGGCTTCGCGTCCGCAACACTCATCGGTGTCATGCGTTATGCCAAAGCGACAGCGCTTGAGGTGGCTCATGCGCTGCAAGATGAAACCCTTATACAGCCGTGAAATAAACGCGAACATGTCAAACATTCAAATAGGTATACAGGGAGAATTATCCAGATCTCCAGAAACAGCAGATGGTCCGCGTGGGCTCATCATAGCCCTCGGTATAGGTCAGATATGCGCATGGGGATCGTTGTATTACAGCTTTCCTTTAATCGCCGAAGCGATGATGGCTGAACTGGGCTGGTCCAAGACGGATGTGTATGGCGCTGCCACGGTGGGCTTAGTGCTGGCGGGGTTCTTGGCCTATCCAGTCGGCGTTGCTGTCGATAAAGGATACGGCAGGGTACTTATGGGCGGAGCCTCGCTCATGGCAGGGGTATTGTTGGCCTTTTGGTCGCAGGTCGATAGTTTATTGGGGTTTTACCTGCTTATCGCGGGCATCGGCGGTCTTCAGGCGGCGGCGTTATACGAGCCGGCGTTTGCCGTGATTGCCCGACGAGTCGGGGCGGGCAGGGCTCGATCAGGCATTACCGCCATAACACTGTGGGGCGGGTTTGCAAGTACTGTATTTATACCCCTTGTGCAGTTCTTGTTGGATCACTGGGGATGGCGCGAGGCCCTGGTTGTGTTGGCGCTTATCAATGGGCTGGTTTGCGCGGTGGCACATTTCGGTTTTATCCGGTCCGAGAAAGATGCTGTCCACTTCAGCCATCCTCACCCTGAGAATCCGCTTGCAACCGATAAGCAAGAGGTCAGGGCAGCGTTTCATAAGCCGGTCTTTTGGCTGTTGATGCTGGCGCTTACCGCTTACGCTGGCGCGTTCACGGCATTCACCTTCCACATGTATCCCCTGCTCCTCGAAGGAGGGCTATCGACTAGCAGTGTGGTCTGGGCCATTGCGACCATAGGACCTGCCCAAGTGGCGGGTCGGATACTGATCAGCGTCTTTGGCTCCGGAACATCCATGCGACGCATCGGAACCTTTGTGGTCGCGATATTCCCCTTGGTATTTGTTGTTTTAGCGCTCCAACCTTCAAGCATGTGGGTTATCACGGCGGCATGCGTCGTGTATGGCGCCAGCAACGGGATTTTTACCATCGTACGGGGGTTATTAGTGCCTGAAATGCTCAGCCGCCGAGCCTATGGCGCAATTAACGGCCTATTAAGCTTTCCCAGTACACTTGCCAGAGCCTTTGCACCGGTAGCTGTCGCATGGCTTTGGTCAACCACAAGGTCCTACGACGTTGTGGTTTGGTCTATTGCCGCCTGCGCCGTAGTACTGGCACTGAGTTTCTGGTTGGCGGCATGGGCGAGCCGTCTCAGACCAGCGCGCTAGCCGACAACCAAGCAGAGGCCATTATAACCCGCCCAAGCGCACGGCTAGCGCCGCCAATGTGACCAGCAATACTGGCAACGTCAGAACGATACCGACTTTGAAGTAGTAGCCCCAGGTGATCATCATTCCCTTGCGCGCCAGAACGTGCAGCCAAAGAAGTGTGGCCAAGCTTCCGATGGGGGTGATCTTCGGGCCCAAATCGCTGCCTATGACGTTGGCATAAATCATGCCTTCTTTGATCACACCTGTTGCCTGACTGGCGTCGATTGAAAGCGCCCCGACCAGGACAGTCGGCATGTTGTTCATGATGGATGAGAGAAAGGCAGTCAGCACGCCGGTGCCCAGTGTAGCGGCCCACAAACCATGGCTAGCCAGGTAATCCAGCAGGCGGGCGATCAGTTCTGTCAGTCCGGCATTGCGCAGGCCATAAACCACCAGATACATGCCCAGGGAAAAAACGACGACGGCCCATGGCGCTTCACGCACGACTTTGCGCGTGCTGATGATGTGCCCGCGCCCAGCAACGATAAGCAACACCAGCGCACCCAAGGCGGCAATGGCGCTGACCGGTATGCCAAAGCCTTCAAGGGTAAAGAAGCTGATCAGCAGCAGCCCCAGTACGACCCAGCCGGCACGGAAGGTCCCGAGGTCGCGAATTGCTGAACGGGGTGGCTTAAGCTGGCTGTCATCGTAGCTTACGGGAATACTCTTGCGAAAATACAGCAAGAGAACCAGTAAGGTCGCCGCAACTGAAACAAAGTTGACGGGAACCATGACGGCGGCATATCGCGCAAAGCTAATATCGAAAAAATCCGCCGAAACAATATTGACGAGATTGGACACAATGAGCGGGAGACTGCCCGTGTCGGCAATAAAGCCTGCCGCCATGACGAAGGCAAGGGTGGCCGCCGGGGTGAACCCTAGCGCCAACAGCATAGCCATGACAATAGGCGTCAGGATCAGTGCCGCGCCGTCATTGGCAAAGAAAGCGGAAACGGCGGCGCCCAGCAAGACGATCAGAGCAAACAATATACGGCCGCGGCCGCGGCCCCATCTGGCGACATGCAGCGCCGTCCACTCGAAAAAGCCGGCCTCATCCAATAACAGACTGATAATAATAATTGCGACGAACGTGCCGGTAGCGTTCCAGACAATGTCCCACACCACGGGTATATCAGACAGATTCACCACACCGGAAATCAATGCAAGCACTGCGCCGATCGATGCGCTCCATCCTATGCTCAAGCCGCGTGGCTGCCAAATGACCAAGGTGATAGTGACAATAAAAATCAGTAGCGCGAGAAGCACGTGAGGTCTCTCTTTATGGCAGACAGGAAGGCGCCCTGGGTAGAGGGCGTTGAAGATAAAAGCGTCAATTCACAAACGCTCGTGGACGATGCATTAAGGAAAAAGATCGCCAATGCGATCCAGTTCGGTCTTCAAGCGTGCCGGATCACTTTTCAAGTCAGTGAGCGGTAACGCCAAGAATGCTTCGATACGGGTGCGCAAAACGCGATACGCATGATCGAATGCCGCATCAATCTCTTCGTTGGTGCCCGTGGCGTGAGCAGGATCCTCGACGCCCCAATGAGTCCGTATAACCTGCCCCAGGTATGCGGGGCAGGTTTCGCCTGCGGCACTGGCGCAAACAGTGACGACCACGTCTGGTGTATGCGGCAGGTCATCCCAGGATTTACTGAAGTAGCCGTCAGTTGGGATACCTTGACGCGCGAGTAGGGCCAATGACCGGGGATGCACCTGGCCCGTAGGATGGCTGCCGGCGCTCATGGCCTTCCAGCCGGCAGGAGCAAGGTGATTGAAAGTGGCTTCAGCCAGGATAGAGCGGCACGAATTACCCGTGCACAGGAAAAGGACGTTCATATATGCGGTACAAAAGAGATGGGAAGGACGATCCTGGCAAGAGATTCAGATCCGAGAAAGAGGATCGCGTCGAAAAGCCAGGCGCGTACATTGAGTAATTAAGAAGTGATGGTGTTTGTCTGCTTCGTTTGATCGCCCAGAGCATCGAGTTCACGCTTGATGGCCACACGGTCTAATGTGGCCAATGGCAGGCTATTGAAGATTCTTATACGGCTCGCGATCTGACGAAAGATCTTGTCGAAGAATTCACGCTTTTGCTGGGCAGTTCCTTCAAAAGCTGATGGATCCTCAAAACCCCAGTGCGCGGTAATGGGTTGTCCCGGCCACAAAGGGCATTCCTCACCCGCCGCGCTATCGCAGAGGGTGATCACGAAATCCATCTGCGGGGCACCTGGACGAGCGAACTCATCCCAGCTTTTGCTGCGTAAGCCATCAACCGGTAGACGAGTCGACTGAAGGACTTCTAGAGCAATAGGGTTTACTTTGGCGCCGGGACGGCTGCCGGCGCTGTATGCCCTAAAACGATCATCCCCAAAAGAATTGAGCAGCGCTTCGGCCATGATGCTGCGTGCTGAATTGCCCGTGCATAGAAAGAGGGTGTTATAGACTTTATCCGGCATGGTGCAGAAGTTCCTCTATTAAGTGTCCCCGACTTAGCGGCGAGCACGTGGATAATTTCTAGGAGCGAGTTTCCTGGACAGTGGCGCAGGCATCGACACTTACGGGCGAGCAGGGGTTCCCGCCACAGCAGTTATCGGTGAGATAGGCTAAAAGCGAATTCATAGTTTCGTATTCGGCCGAGTAAAAGACAAAACGGCCTTCTTGACGAGAAGACAGCAGACCGGCATTAACCAATTCTTTCAGATGAAAGGAAAGGGAGGAGGGCGCGATCCCCACCAACTCCGATAACCGCCCCGCAGGCAGCCCTGACGGTCCCGCCTGCACCAGGTAGCGATATGCTTCCAAGCGAGACTCATGTGCGATGGCGGCTAGCGCCCGGACTATACTTTTCGTTTCCATTGATCAATAATACTCGAAACGTTAAAATAAGGGAACTAATATGAGCAATATCACGATCTACCACAATCCGGACTGCGGCACCTCACGCAATACGCTGGGCTTGATCCGCAATGCTGGCCTGGAGCCCACGGTGATCGAATACCTCGAAACTCCGCCGTCGAGTGAAGTGCTTGCCGATCTCGTTCAACGCGCCGGGTTAACGG
This sequence comes from Pollutimonas subterranea, assembly GCF_002849655.1. Taxonomy (GTDB): domain Bacteria; phylum Pseudomonadota; class Gammaproteobacteria; order Burkholderiales; family Burkholderiaceae_B; genus Pollutimonas; species Pollutimonas subterranea. The sequence goes on along the minus strand of NZ_PDNW01000036.1, from coordinate 4,799 downwards.
TGCGCCAGGCGCTGCGCGAAAAGGGAACTCCGTTTCTGGAACTAGGCCTTGATAATATGGCGTTGACGGATGCGCAATTGCTCGACGCAGTGCAAGAACATCCTATCCTGATGAACCGACCCTTCGTTGTTTCGCCATTGGGGGTGCGCCTGTGCCGGCCTTCGGAATTGGTATTGGATATTCTTCCTCAGGCCCAGCAGGGTCGCTTTACCAAAGAGGACGGGGAAGTTGTCATCGATGAGCGCGGCCAACGACTCCGCTAGCCTTAGCCGATACCCTAACGTCACTCAGCACCTTTTTCTGTAAGTTTGAGATATTTATGACTACCTATTTTTCGCCCCACGACTTGACCTTGCCAATAGCGGAGGAGGCCTTATTGGACATCCCCACCCATCAGAAGCTTTCCTTGCAGAGTGGGGCAACGCACCAGCCGCGTATTCTTTTACTGTACGGCTCGCTGCGTGAACGCTCGTACAGCCGCCTGCTTACCGAAGAGGCGGCGCGCATTCTTACCCGCCTGGGTGCCGAAACTCGAATTTTCGACCCGCATGGACTGCCGATGCCCGACAGTGTTCCGGCAGATCATCCTAAAGTCGCCGAATTGCGTTCGTTATCGAACTGGTCGGAAGGGCAGGTATGGTGCAGTCCAGAACGCCATGGCACCTTAACGGGGGTGTTTAAGAGTCAGATTGATTGGCTGCCTCTGGAAATGGGAAGCGTGCGTCCGACACAGGGCCGCACTCTGGCTGTCATGCAGGTCAGTGGCGGCTCCCAGTCCTTTAACGCGGTCAATGCACTGCGTGTACTAGGGCGCTGGATGCGGATGGTGACGATTCCGAACCAATCATCGGTGGCGAAAGCTTTCGAAGAGTTTGATGAAAGCGGGCGAATGAAGCCCTCGCCGTATTATGACCGCGTCGTCGACGTGATGGAAGAACTCATGAAGTTTACTTTGCTGGTTCGGGATCGCAGTGATTATTTGACGGACCGGTACAGCGAACGCAAGGGAGTGGCCGCAGAGGTCTCTCGCCTGGCACATCACGCCATGGCACAAGAGGCGGAAACCGCGGGAAGTTAAATAAAGCGGTCGCCTGTTAGCTGACGTGTGCTTTGGCCATAATCGGCTGATGGCGGCCAGAATGGGTTAGACGCCGATCCGATCATCTTGCGTGCTTTGCTTCTTCACCACCAGACGTGTCGACTCGATGTTATGTCGTTTCATTTTTTCCCATAAATTCTTACGTGAAATCTTGAGTGCCTTAGCCGTTTCAGAGATATGCCCTTCATGCCGCATCAACATGTCTTCGATATAAAGTCGCTCACAAGCGTCTTGGTAAGTATTTAGAGCCGCATCTTCACCCGGGAAGGGAGAGTGCTGCGGCGCCGTGCGTTGCCAATCGGAAGAGAAAATGTCGTTAGGAAGTAGAACGGGGTTTGCACTGACCAGACAGGCGTGCTCGATTCTATTGTGCAATTCGCGGATGTTGCCCGGCCATGAATATTCTTGTAGCCGCAATCGCGTTAGCGGATGCAAGGATTTGGGTGACTCGTTTAGACGCTGCGCCATCGCGGAGATAAAGCGCTGCGCCAGCCAATTAACATCTTCAGGGCGATCCCTCAGAGGTTTGACGTGCAGAGCGACAACGTTGATTCGATAGTACAAATCCTCACGAAATAGCCGTTCTTTGACCATGCTTTCTAAATCGCGGTTCGTTGCACACACCAGGTCGAACTGCGTTGCAATGTCCTGCTCGGCGCCAATACGTCGGATGCGTTTTTCTTGTATAGATCTCAGTAAAGTGGCTTGTAAGGGAAGCGAGAGTTCACCCACTTCGTCCAAGAACAGCGTTCCACCGTTGGCTTGTTCAAGATAACCGCGCTTTTGCTTATCAGCGCCCGTGAAAGCGCCACGTTCGAAGCCAAAAAACTCCGCTTCTGCTAACGTGGGGGCCACCGCTCCACAATTGACCGCTACAAACGGACGTTCGGTGTTGGAAGAGTCGGCTCGACGATGAATCAGCCGCGCGAGGACCTCCTTGCCAACCCCTGATTCTCCAGTAATGAGCACCGACGACGCTCGTCCCGCGATTCTAGGCACAAGCCGAGCTAACTCCTGGGCGGCAGCGGAAACCCCCAAAATATTCTCGTCCGATACGTGTGCATTCACGTCATGATTGTCGGTTAGTTCTCGAACAGTTTCCACTAAGCGGGGCAGGTCGAAGGGCTTCGTCACGTAATCTCGTACCCCCAGCTTGAGCATGTTCACCGCGCGCTCCACCGTGGCATATGCGGTCATGAGGATGAAGGGCGGAAGGCAATAGCCATCCTGTAGCATCTGCATATACAGCGCATCACCATCCAGATCGGCCAGCCGCACGTCACTGAGGACCACTGCGTAGTCATTTGCTTGGATGGCGGTTTGTGCCGCGTAAGCGCCACGGTACCAATCCACCTTGAAGCCTTCCAGTTGAAAACGCTCAACTAGAGACTCACCCATGATAGGGTCATCTTCGATTAGGCAAATATGAGGACCGGTCATGCTTGACCTCCCGAAAACGGCGAATTTAAAGGAAGGGTAACCGTAAAGCGGGTGAATCCCGGCTCACTGCTCACTTCGATGGTACCGCGTAACTGCGTAACGATCTGGTATGTCACCCACAAACCGAGTCCATGGGAGTTGCGGCTCAGTGTTGACTCCACGGGGTAGGGCTCGAAAAGATGAGGTAGTTCAGCTTCGGGGATATGCTGCCCCGAGTTGGATATCTCGATGGTGATCGATTGGGTAGCGCATTGAACCAAACAACTGACACTGCCTTCAGGCTCGACAGCATCTTTCGCGTTAAGAAGGAGGTTAAGTGTTAACTGCCGCACTAAATGGGCAGGAAGGTCAACCGCAAGATCAGGCTGGACATCCCACAGCAATCTGGCGCGGCGTGCAGTGAGCTCAGGCTCAATGAGCGTACGGAGATCGTCCCAGTCGCCCGGTGACATCTGCGAGGCATCGAGTCGTGCTTCGACGAGTAAAGCTCCTACGGTATGGCGGATCTGATTCAAGCCGCGGCGTACCAGTTCGATAGTCTTGGTGGTCAGTTTGTCAGGCGTTCCATGCGTCTGTAGCGTGTCGAGCGCATTAATCATCCCGCCAAGCGGATTATTGATTTCGTGGGCAACGCCGGCGGCGACCCTACCTACGGCCGCTAGCCGTTCAGCGGCCATTATCTCGCGCTCGAGCGCTTCTTTGGCTTCAAGCTCGTTCAACATGCCTGAAAATTGCTGCCCCAGCACTCCTATCTCATCGGTGCCTGTTGTATCCAAAGAACGCCGAATGGCGCTCGTTGGCTCGCGGCCTACGCGTTTCATTGCTTTTGCCAGTGAAAGTAATGGCTGGGCGACTTGGTTGCCCCACACCCAGCCCACTAGCAGTAACAGAAGAATCCCGGGAATACTGATCCAAAATACTCGAACGAGAAGGCCTGAAACACGCTCTCGCCAGGCATTCACTTCATATGAAGCCAACACGTATCCTGCGATGCCGGTGTCGTCGGAGCGAACTGTGGTTCCAGCGACGCCTGGCACTTGAGAAAAGTATCCGGAATATCGGAAATAAAACGACTGCGATGGGTCCCGAAGCGCCATAACTGCGGGCTTCAGTTCATCCGGTAGTGCTGTGAGTGGCGTGGATATCGGATAGCGTCTAGGATTGGACGCTGCATATACTTTGAAATCCTGGTCCAACACGATGATCGCTTGCACGCCCGAGATGGGACCTGTTGCATCCACTGGAATTCGAATGGCTTCATACACACGCCAAAGATCATCTCGCCTCAGGGGCTCGCGTACTGATAAGGCCAGCATGCGAGTGAGGGCTTGCGCCCCTTGGCGCATATCTTGGCGCATCGCAAAATACGACATTTGCACGAACGTTACTGTAACCACAAGCTCTGTGGCCAGAATGGCCGCCGCCAACGCTAAGGGAACTTTGTACCGATAGCTCGTGTGCCGGAATGGGCGCCGCCAGCTGAACGAACTCATGTGGCTCTTGCCGGGCGAGCACCAGATGCCAACGTGGTGGTTCCAGCGGCGTGAGTGAGTTTCCTGATGCCATCATATAAACCGTCAACACCGTTTACGAATCGATCAAGCGCGAGTCGGTTGAGTATCATTTTCCCATCTCGGCGCTCATGCATTTGCAGAAGCGCAGCATGCAATGCATCGAAGGTGGACATAGCCATCTCTTTACGTGCCACCAGAGGCGGGAAGCCGTACGCCGGAGACTGCCATACCTTGCGCGCTCCAGACGCCCAAGCCGGAAACTGAGAAATAATGGTATCCCACACATAACCGTCTACGGCACCGCCATCTGCCAGCCCGGCGGCGACCGCTTGAACCACGTTGCGATGAGAGAACGTGAAGAATGATTCGCGAAAGAAGGCTGACGGATCCTCATGGTGAGCCAGTAGTTCAGTGCGGGGAATGAGAAATCCAGAATTTGATAACGGATCGCTATAGGCGAAAACTTTACCTTCTAATTGCGTAATAGCTTCCGTTTTCTTGTCGCTGTCCGGAACGATTAGATAAGAACGATATAACGGTGTTCCCCGGTATTGCGGGACAGCGACCAAGCGCAACTGCGTTGAGTTAAGCACGTACGGGTAGCCGCAAATCCAAGCGGCCCCCCGTGTCAGACTAGTTGTCGCCTCTAATTTTCAAAGAGAGCAGCAATGAAATCCACCTATTCCGAGGCCTTTATCGAACAGGCAGTCAGTAAAGCATTGGCGCGCGGCTCGCGCCCCATCACC
>NZ_PDNW01000035.1 GCF_002849655.1 Pollutimonas subterranea | reverse complement strand
GTGGATCAGAAAATCCCGATGCGCGTCCAGGTGCTTGTGGCGCGACCCGTCATCCTTGTAGGCGCTGATTTGCTTCTCTTCCAACTGCAAATACTTACGCACCGTATTGCGCGAGATGCTCAGTTCCCGACTAATGGCACGGATCGACAGCCCCTTGCCCCGGTCATACAGCCCTTTGATCTTGTGTATCACTACCCACTCCTTCACTGACGCGCTCCCGTTGTCTTTTATATGGCAGGAACGCTACACGTTTCATGGCTTTGCAGCCACCGTCAGGTGGGTCAAAACTATTGGCCATTAGTGGGTCATTTTAATTGGCCATTAACAAGGGCGATTAAGCCGAATAGTGGCTGGCGTGAGGCACTGCTCGGCCGGGCATCACGCAGGTAGCTGACAAGGGCTTCGCCCACTTCATTGAGCAGTGGGGCATGCTCAATCGCGCCTCCCTTGCCGTGGATAACAAGTTCGCCCTTGCGCCACAGGATATCGTCGAGCGTCAGGGATATCACCTCGCTTGCACGTAAGCCCAACTGAGCGAACAGCAAAAGAACTGCGTAATCCCGGGCCCCGCTCGGCGTTGCACGATCAATGGCTGCAAGGATGGCAGACTGCTGCTCGGGAGTAATGAATGCCGGCACCGTCGCTTGGCGCCACTTCCTGACGGACGGCACCGAGTCGGACATGTCGGCGGAGGTCTTGCCTCGCAGGAACAAGAATCGGCAGAACGCGCGCAGAGCAATCGCCCTCAGTCTTGTGACCTCTCCGGACTTCTCTGCAGCTTGGGCCAGCAAGTGGTGGCGCATCGTCGTGACATCAAATGCGTTCAGAGCCAGCTGCCCATCGCCTGTGTCCTGAGTTCTGAGATATTGCAGGACGTAGGGGCCGTAGACTTGGATCGAGTTCTCGGCAAGGCCTCTCTCGTGCCGTAGGTATGCCACGAAATCTGCGTGCAGTACCACGCTTGCCAGGACTTTACCCGACGCGGCCGGGGAGACAAGCCCGCGATCGCGCAGGTGACCCAGAAGGCGTCGGATCACGCCGCGTTCGAGCTGGATACGGTCGGCAGGCGCACCGGGTAAACGGCTCAAGAATGCATCGACAACAGTGTCGTCAAGGTGGCTTAGCGTTACGTCTTCACGCGATGCCCACCGGGCAAAGGCGCAAAGCACCCAACGCCTCTTGTTGAGCGTGTGCTCGGCATAACCGGCGGAATGTAGATCGTCCAGAAAGGTGTCGATGACATCGGACAAGAAGCGGGTCGGCTCAACCCGATGGGATGATTGGATAGCGGCTTGCATGCTGGTCTCCTGGCCGGCGTGACTGCCGGCCCGAAAATAGCATAAGCATTATGCCGCCAGCTTCTCTACCCAACTCTCGACGATATGTGGCCTCACGGGAACGAGGCGGCATAATCCTGGAGGCGGCATAACTGGATCGAGAACCAAATCAGACCCGTTGCCATTGGCCGCGCCAACTGGTTGTTCGCGGGCTCCTTGCGCGCCGGACAGCGGGCGGCCGCCGTCATGAGCCTGATCCAGTCGGCCAAGTTAAACGGCCACGATCCATATGTCTATCTGAAGGACGTGCTTACGCGTCTGCCGATCCACAAGGCCAGCCAGATCGACGAGCTGCTGCCGCATAACTGGCAACCCTCGGCCCTATAAATGACAACGCACGCCATTGGCGTGCGTGTCAACCTGTGTTCCCCGCGCGCTTACCGAAAGCCATCGTATTGGATGCGTATCCGTCTGTTGCCGCGCCGCCTGCGGCTTTTTTTCGTCCTGATATGGGTATTGCTTATTCAGCGTGGGTGACGAAAAGTCGTGTCCAGAGCGGTAGTCTTGGCGTTGCTCGCCACAAAAAATTGATTTGTTCAGGGCCGACTCTTTAGCCATCATCTTAGGCCATTCGCTTCGACCAAAATTTGTCTGAAATTTCGAACATCCATGTCAAATGATCATTTGCGAATTTACAATTGATGCTGCTTGCGCGCCCGCATAAAAAAATTCGTTTGTGTATGTTCCTTAACCCAACTGATCAGGTCTTCCACCCGCGTGAATGAGTGACTGACAGCACCGGTAATCATAGGATTATTCCCAAATGGTGACAATCGCCGAAAATCTGTTTGCAAGGAAACGCACAATTTCCCCAAGCAATAAGCGTAACCGAGCTCCATTGCAGCTCCTTCGTCGACGGTACGTCCATCTAGCAAGATTAGCAACAAATCGCATCTGTGGATCGCATTAAGATCGTTCTTAAAAATAGCCGACGACGCACGCTCGGCACTCATTCCGGATTTGATCAAATCCGGAATCAACAGCCCGTCTTCTTGGGGCAAATAAACATCATAAAACTCCTCCAACAGATGCCTAATGTACACGTTGTATGAGCGTTCGGCTTCATTAAAAAGCGGCCCTGCCATGTAAATCATCGGGCGCGAATTTAAATTTTCATGCTTCATATCCCTTCTCCTCGATACTCAAAAGAAGTTGGTGCATATCCGCCTCTTCGTATTTATTATTGAAAATAACTCGCGCGACCTCCTTAACCACCTCGCTTGGGGTTTTCTGGAAGGCGTTGACTATAGTTAGCCCGATAGCCGGCTTTAATTTTTTATATACATGTAGCAGCTCATCTTGTTGAGTCTGAAGCTTTTCCTCAGTGGTGTTTTTATGGAGTGATATTGCGCGTTCTGCCATGACCCCGGCGTGATTCTTCAGGAAAACCACGTGCCCAGGAACAAGTCGTCTGTCAGTAGCTAAGCCGGGCGTTATCGCCTCACGTAGCAGTTTCGCCTTCGCGGGCCACTCTGTCTTGTCCAAAGTGAACGCGAATGCGTCTAGTGGGGCCCGGTCTATTACATGAATTCCAGAGTAGGCGGTATTCATGAGATTGAGATTCTTTTGATTCACCTGATCTGCAACCCAACGATCAATTTCATTTTTTTGGTCGTCGGTAAGCAAATCGGGAGCCTTCTCCATATTAGGCGCGCGCTGCTCAGTCCATTCGTCCTGAGTCAGCATGCTTCGAAAATTGCCTACAGTGGTACTTTTTCCTGCGGCAACTGAGCCAACAACGAAAAACCGAAAGGACCAATGTTGCACGATCTCCTGAGCAAATGCAGAAAAATCTTTTTCGTCGGCTGAGATTAAAGTCGCCAGCGCACTAATTTCGTCTGCTGTTAGAAACAACGTATTTAGATTGTAGACATTGAAATTTGCAGCAGCGTCAGCGTTATCGCAAGCCACGTCTCGCTTAGCTGCGTCGCGAACAAATCGAACAAAATAATGAAAATGGCCCGGAAAATGGATTGCTGATTGACGAAGCAAATGTTTCAATGTCGGATCTTGAAGCGAAAGCCCTATAAGCAAGCAGGTGGTCTGAGAAAAATGTGTTGCGAGGGATGCATATCGTCCCGCCATGCTGTCAATTAATTGATCCGCGAAGGCATCCTCCGCAAAAACCATATGATCGCTTGGTCGCTCCCTCTCTTCGTGAGGCAGAAATCCGTTCGGGTGATAAATTACGCCACCGGGCCGAGCATTAAGTTGAACGTTACCACTCCAAAGAGTTCGATAGCCTCGTGTGCGCTCCCCATTTTTTTTACTCTCTTGAAGCAAAAGACGCTGCAATGTGTCGTCGAAATTATAGGTGACAGTCAGCGGAGATTTCTTGATTATCGGCAAAAGCGATTTCAAATACTTATCGTCGCGGACCAATTCGTTAATGTTATCTGGAAGATCTTTATACAGACATTCGCGTACGATCTTTCGCCACCCCGCGCGCAACTCCATCTCTCGCATTTTTGAGGTCTTATGATCCGTTGAGGTATCAACGTCACATTTTGCTTTGTAATATTGGAAAAGCTGTTGCGCAAGAGTTGTACTGTTTACGCCGGTACCTGCAATTAATTGATTGGCTTGTATGTCTTTATGCTTAGCGATTCGCTCAAGCAGCGCTATCCAGCTTGGAAATTTGAAATCGAGTCCAATTCCCGCCCCAAAAACTAAGCCAAATTGGTTACGCGCAAACTGCTGTCGCATGTGGACAACCGCTTTCGCGTATCGCTGAAGAACAGACTTAGACGCGTCGGATCGAAGGGCTGTATTATTGTTACTCATAGAAAATTTAAAATAATTGTTGTTGGCCGATAGCGCCGCGCTGCATATGCAAGCGCCAATTTTGCGGAGCGAGCGACTTTTCCGAGAGACGCCCCTCTTCGTATCGCGTTATAAGCTCTTCAAAAATAGATAAAAAATTCGGATCGTAACTGTCGCCGACATAATTTACATTCCAGAGGCCACTGCTCTTAATCTGTTGAGTAGGGCTAAAATTGCCGAGCCATTGGGTGCCTTGCACATCAATGGCGCCCCCCCCTGTCAGTAGCGAAATGGCGTTTTTTTCGATATAGGAGCGGTCGCTGTCGGCACTCGCCGCGTCCACGACTGGTAAATAGGCAACGTGCAATTTCCTAAGGTATTGAGATACTTCAGTTTCCAGCTGCCGCTCAGACTCGCGCGTTTCTCTAGTCGCATTACCACCCACACCCCAACTCAATATTTCTCGACCTTGGGCAGCTAGGATAGCATCTCCAACGTGGAGTCTAAAAACAGATGATCGGTGGCTTCCCGTACCATCGTCATTACCACGGTGAGTCCGTAGTCGTTGCCACAATAACGATTTTGAACCCTTGCTTACCCCATGAGTTCCGACACGCACAACGCGAAGCGTTTCCCGATCATAAAATCGAGTTAATTCGTGAGGGCCAAAGAAGAAGTACACGCCCGCCTTTGAGAGTGGTTTGCCCACTAGTTCACTAAAGGCGGTCATTTGTCCGGGCATTTGCTGTAGCCGCAGCATCAAATCATAAAACTTCTTGTAATGACTCATCTGCGCCGGATTTCCATTAACGCGCGTCAAGATGTTCACCCCCGCGTCTTCTGGCAAATCGCGAAAAGGGGAGGTAACAACGGCACCCGCTTTTGCAAGGACCCCTTGTAAAATTTCACTGTAAACCTCGCTAGCCAAAACGACAAGATGCTGGTTCAGCAGCTCATTCTTCGAGAGTTCAGACAGGATGCGGTCGCCCCACGTTAGCTTGTCTCTAATCGGAAGAGCGTTCAGATCCAAGTCGTAAGGATTGAGGACTTGATCGGGGAAGACAAGGCCGTATTTAGCCGAAATAATGAACCATTCAGCCCCATAAAGTTCTGCGAACTTGCGCGCCTGGCGAAACCGTTCAGAAACGTAGAGATCCCTCGCGGCAGCTGGCACGTCGAGTTTTCGCTTGCCGCATGAAACCAGCACCACCGGCCTTATAGGCTCCATATTCTTCCCCGCCTCCGGTACGGGGGCTCAGCACCAAAGTAAATTTTAAGTGAGAAATCTCTTCTGGTGACCGGCTATAGGAAAGTAATAACTTGAGCCGTCATCGGTCGATATCGACTCGCTAACAGAAGAGGTGCGCACTACTGCCCGCAAATGACCGAGGATGTGTGGAAGTTCACACATCCTCGGTCGAAAGTGACCGTTAGAGTTTAACGCTAATCGATCTGACAGTACATGTATTCCCAAACGAGTCCGGTACGCAGCCTATTCAGCATGGGAAAATCGCCCGGCTTCTTTACCTTTAGAAGAGAATTCTCCAGCAACTGGCCGCTGCTTAGGAACTCCAAGGCAGACGAGTTGGATCGTAGGCTAGCACTCGCGGCCGAACAACATCTGTGAGCCCACGAATCGCAGGCATACGCTAAATGCACGGTGCCCAACGGCCGCCTCAGGCTCGCACCAGGCCGCGCGCGCTGTGGGCGACCGGGCCAAACCAGCTGTTCAGTCGGGACATCACCTATTTGCCGACCCGCATCAAGGGCGTTTACTTTTACCTGTATTTATTCATGGATCTATTCAGCCGCAAGATTGTAGGCTGGCAGATTTACGAAACGGAAAGCAGCGAGTTGGCCGGCGAAGTAATTCGGGACATTTGCGAGCGTGAGAACATTGCGCCGCACCAGGTCGTACTGCATTCGGATAACGGCAGTCCTATGAAGGGATCCACCATGCTGGCGACCCTGCAAGCATTGGGGGTAGCCCCTTCCTATAGCCGCCCGGCGGTAAGCAACGACAACCCATTCTCAGAGTCGCTATTCAAGACGTTGAAATACCGGCCAGCGTACCCGCGTCAGGCGTTCGAGGATCTTGCAGCAGCCAGAGCCTGGGTAAGCGAGTTCGAGCGCTGGTACAACCATGAACACCGCCACAGTGCGATCCGCTTCGTGACGCCGTCTCAGCGCCATGCCGGCCAAGACGGCGCGCTACTGGCGGGTCGCGCTGTAGTTTATGAAGCGGCTAAAGCGCGTAGGCCCGAGCGTTGGAGTGGCACCGTGCGCGACTGGTCCCGGGTGGCCGTCGTTGATCTGAATCCCGAAAGTACAGCTAGCCCATGTCAGCCCCATTCTGAAGTGGTAAGGCAGGTTGCATGAATCCGTTCCACCGAGCGACAACTAGCTTGACGATTACCGCATGCGGGGATGAGTTGTAGTGGTCTATCAACTCTGATTCCTTCTGCCGATGGTATGAATTCCCTATAACTCTCCCGATTGCTGTCGGCCGTCTCCTGCTACGCTAGGCGAAATCCCGTTTTATGCCTGTTAGGAACCTTAGTTTGAATTCGCCCGGTACTGCCAATCAGCAAACATCAGCCAATAGTTTGACCGTCGTGGACGAAATTTCTTCTATTGATAATAAAAACCAGAGTTTCGTTAACGATGAATTGGAAACGCTTTACTATCAGGCGGCCTATTTTCAAAGAATAGGTCAGATTGACGCTGCCAGGGTAATCTATGAAAAAATTCAAGGATATATAGGAACTGATGAGAGGCCAGATAATAAGGAAAACAAAGGGAAAATAATATTCGTTACGGCTGCCGAGCGAGCGAGGCATAAAGCATCTTTTAAAAAAACCTCATTAAGCCAGAGCAGTGTGAAAAAACGTGATGACATTTTCAAAAAGGCTCTTTCTGCCTTTAATGCTGAAGATTTTGACGTGGCCACACTGTTGTTTGAATCGGTTTTGAAGATTGATAGTCACTGTTTGCCTGCCTTGGTTAACTTGGCGATGATTTTTTTCAAAAAAGAAGACTACGACAAATCTCTGGAATATTCGCACCAGGCGATTTTTATTGATCCATACCGTGTGTCCGCGTTAAACATGGTGGGGCTTGTATTGATGACTCTTGGATTGCTGACCGAATCCCTTGAGTATTTTGATAAGGCCCTTGCGATTGATAGCGATTATCAACTTGCTTATTTGAACAAAGGCAATACATTAACAAAGCTGAATCGTTTGGATGACGCCCTTCTAAACCTTAGTAAAGCTATTGAAATCAGCCCTTCTTTGATTTCTGCGTATTCAAGCAGAGGCCGGTTATTTATGCAGATGCGCCGTTTCAAAGAGGCTTTTAACGACTTTAAGCAAATATCGACATCCGGCTTGGATGGCATCTTTTTGTGCGTGGGAATAGCTTTGGACGGGCTTGGACGCATAGAGGAAAGCGTCGAGTATTACGATCGGCAAATTGCATCCGACGCGTCGGTTCACCTAGCCCATAATTGCAAAGGCGGAGCGCTATTGAAGTTGGGCCGCTATCCCGAAGCTTTTCGCGCATTTGAACAAGCAATTGTTGCTAAGCCAGATTATGCATCTGCGTATTGGAACCTTAGTCTTCTTCTGTTGTTACAGGGAGAATACAAGCTAGGTTGGGAATTGTATGAGTGGCGTTGGAAGAAAGAGGAGTTTCAAAATAAAGAACGCTTCGTTAAGAAACAGCCTTGGCTTGGTAAGGAGGGCATACGCGGCAAGACCTTGCTAATTACCGAGGAGCAGGGCTTTGGGGACATGATCCAATTTTGTCGTTTTGCCTTACTAGCGCAAGACATGGGGGCAATGGTTTATGTGGAAGCTCAAAAGCCGTTAATCAACCTTTTTAAAAGTCTTAGTCCAGCGATACGTCTCGTGGAAAAGGGTCAGGCTTTACCTGCTTTTGATCATTACTGCCCCATGATGAGTTTGCCGCTGGCGTTTCAGACATGTGTAGAAACCATTCCGGCATATGAGCATTATTTGGCAGTGGACCCCGTTCGGCAAAAAAACTGGCTTGATCGGTTGGGCATGACAGACAAGTTACGCGTGGGAATTGCATGGTCGGGAAGCACCAGTCATCAAGGGGATGCCGCTCGAAGCATCTCGTTTGACGAGTTTTCCACTTTGTTATCGGTGGATGCCGAATTCCATTGTTTACATAAAGAGTTCCGAAAGGAAGATTCTGAGCGGTTGGCAGCCTTCCCGCAGCTTCGATTTTGGGGTAAGCACATTGATGATTTCGCGGATACGGCCGCACTTATTTCAGCAATGGATGTGATCGTTAGTGTTGATACCTCTGTTGTTCACTTGGCTGGCGCGCTTGGCAAGCCAACATGGGTTTTATTGTCATTTTCCCCCGATTTTCGTTGGTTCATCAACCGGGACGACTCACCTTGGTATCCAAGCGTTCGCTTATTTCGACAACAGCGTCTTAACGATTGGTCCAGCGTGCTAAATGAGATCAAGCGCACGTTGCTTGCAGTTACTTCCGAGGCGGAGCAGCCGGAGCCAACTGAGGATTCGAGCGTGAGTGGACAGTCTCTTTCGGTCGATACGGCGCCAGCAACGATGGTGCTGCAGCCAATTAAAAAAACGGTTCCGTGTAAAATTTGCGATACTGCTGCAGAGCTATATGGCGTATTGGACTTTAATAAAAACTGTTTAGAGGGCAATGGTGTTTACTTACCTCTAGCGGGAGTTCCTGTTTACTATCATCAATGTACCAATTGCGGATTAATTTTTACCGCGGTGTTCGACAAATGGATTTCGGAGGATTTTGCTTCCGCAATGTATAACGATGAGTATATTAAAGTTGACCCAGAGTATAAAGAAATCAGGCCAAGCAGCAACTCGACAATGGTTTTTGATTTCGTTAAAAAAATAGGTGCCACAACGGTTTTGGATTATGGCGGCGGCCAAGGCCGGATGGCGCAGTTACTTAGAGGCCGGCAGGTGGATTGCGACAGTTGGGACCCAATGGTTGCCTCCAGCTTTAGCCCACAGCAAAACAACTACGATTTAGTGACCTCGTTCGAGGTATTCGAGCATACGCCAACACCAATAGAAACTACACAACAGATTTTGTCGTTTTTGCACGAAGACGGCTTGCTGCTGTTTTCCACGCTAACGATTGATAATCTGCCACATCGGAATATTGATTTTTGGTATATCGCGCCAAGGAATGGTCATATCACTATTCATACGAAAAAGTCATTGACTCTGATTTTTGGCCGATTTGGCTGGAAAGTTCATCATTTTTCTGATGGCCTTCACTTAGCGTTTAAAAACAAACCCAATTTTCTTTCCTAGCGGTGGATAAGTACTTAACAATTCTAGGTTTACAACTTATATATGAAAAACGTAACGCGCCCTTTAGCCTTTGTGCTGGCTTCAACCAATCACGGCACTCTTATTGTTAATCGTAATGACTACCAGATGGTCGATAAAAGCCATGGATATGGAGTAGGTTTTCAGCTTTTAAACCAATCTTGTTTTGATCCGGAAGAGGTCGACTTAGTGTTAAGGCTGCTTGAGCTTCGGCGTAAACACTTTGGTGATGGCGTAGTTGCTTTTGATTGCGGCGCTAATATTGGTATACATACTGTCGAGTGGGCTCGATTGATGGCCAATTGGGGAAGCGTGATTGGAATCGAGGCGCAAGAGCGTTTGTATTACGCGTTAGCTGGCAATATAGCCATTAACAATTGTTTTAATGCTACGGCCGTTCACGGGGCTGTGGGTGCCGAAAATGGAATCCTGTCTATTCCTAGGTTGGATTACAACACGACGACGAGCTTTGGCTCGTTTGAGTTAAAGAAACGGACAAATACCGAGAGCATTGGCCAACTTGTCGACTATGAAAATAATATGCAGGAAATCGGGATCGTGTCCATTGATTCATTTGATCCGGCGCGGCTTGATTTTATAAAGATTGACGTGGAAGGTATGGAGCTTGACGTGCTAGACGGTGCCAGGCAGTCCATTGAAAGGCATTGGCCTCAAATGTTAATTGAGTCGATTAAAACCGATAAAATAGAGCTGTTGCGTCGTTTCAAGCAATGGGGGTACGAAAGCTTTGAGCTGGGTATTAATTTCTTGGCGATACATGAAACCGATCCATCGCGCGCAGCTATAACAGTAAATAATACCTAAACACAAAGCCAGCCCTATGGCTGGCTTTGTACTGCATGCTTGGCCTATAGAAGCATCGACTGATATCGGTAGGCACGAGGCGAACCTCGTGCCTTGCTCTTTACATTAACGCAATAGCGACAATACAGTTTGCGGGACTTGGTTGGCTTGAGCCAGGACCGAAGTACCAGCCTGTTGCAGGATCTGTGCACGAGTCATGTTCGACACTTCAACTGCGTAGTCTGCGTCTTCGATACGTGAACGAGCCGATGTCAGGTTGGTGACAGTATTGCCTAGGTTGGCAATGGTGGACTGGAAGCGGTTTTGTACTGCGCCCAGTTCGCCGCGTAGCGAGTCAACTTGAGCAAGAGCTTCATCAAGTTTCGTCAGTGCATTTGCCGTCCCGGCTCCGTCAAAAATGTCGGTTGGATTGGTGACGGTAGCCGTTGCCGAGTCTCCATAACCAGTGGCAGCAGCAAAAGCGGTTGTGACCTTGTAATTGTCTCCATCAAGCGATGCATAAGTTTGCAGAGTGGCATCCTTATCGCTGTTATAACCAACTTTTACTAAGGCGCCGTTGATTGCTGAACCGGTGGTCCCATCACTGTTGGTAACAGTTACGCTGGTGACTACAGCAATGTCCGCTGTGTCTGCAGTGCCTGCGGCCGCACTTTTTGTGTGCGCAACTGCGTATGTCTCACCACCTGCTCGTATCACATAGGTGTCGGCTTGTAGAGCCCCTGTACTGTCCTTCACTTGGTGCAAACTAATATCGTCAGCTGTCAGCGTACCGCCGCCGGCATTGAGTTTCGTAAGTGCGCCAGAAATATCGATCGCTACGGTGCTAACTCCACCGATTGAGCCTGTTGTTAGATCAATTGCATCGCCAACGCTTAGTGCTTTCCGTTCGACCGTAAAGCCATCCAGCTTCAATGTTTTAGAGCTGATTTCTTTTAGGCCAATATCGATTTTTTCGTTGTCGTTTGCGCCCACTTGAATGCTCAGGTTGGTTGCTTCGCTAGACAGTACTTTAACGCCGTTGAACTGAGTTTGCTTGGAAACACGGTTAATTTCGTCCATGCGCTGACCGATTTCGTCTTGAATCGACGTGAGGTCGGAGGCCGAGTTCGTACCGTTTGCAGCCTGAACCGACAGTTCGCGAACACGTTGCAAGTTGTTGTTGATTTCGTTCAATGCGCCTTCGGTCGTTTGAGCGATCGAGATACCGTCATTGGCGTTACGAGTAGCTTGCGTCAAGCCTTTGATGTTAGCAGTGAAGCGGTTGGCAATAGCCTGACCTGCTGCGTCGTCTTTAGCGCTGTTGATGCGCATGCCGGACGATAGGCGCTCGATGGCGGTGCCGAGAGCCGATTGGGATTTAACTAGATTACCTTGGGCAATCAGGGAAAGCGAGTTGGTGTTAATGACTGACATGGAAACTCCTGTTGAAGAAATAAGTTCGACGAAGTGAGCTTCGTCTGAGTGTCAGGAAGAACTACGCTTGAGGCTACAGGCCCGTCGTCGTGCTCTGCAGTTACAGATTCAAATCGTTTTCTTCATGTTCACAGTCTGTTTAACGGCTGCACTCAAATAAACTTTAGCTTTAGGGGACAATCTTGTTGCTGTGGCGGCGAACGCTGAAATGCGCGCTGGGATGCCCAGCGAAAGGTTCACGGCATGACCATGCCAACGGGTTGGGTTGTAGAACATTTACGTGGACAAAGAGACTCACTCATTTAAACCTAGGCTCTTCGCTCTCGTCCAAAAAACGACGAATTATTCGACACAAAAAGGTGCGCTATTTCGGAGCCCTAAAGCTATACATATGTGTTCAACAAGTCATTCACTTATCAACATCCAACAAAGGGGCGGATATGGCAAATATTGGATACGCACGGGTTAGCACCAACGAGCAGAACCTGGACATGCAGCGTGACGAACTCACGCAAGCAGGAGTCGAGACGATCTACGAAGACTGCGCTAGCGGTTCAGACTGCTAATCGGCCTGAGCTACAGCAATGCCTAAAGGCCTTGCGACAAGGCGACACGCTAACAGTTTGGCGTCTTGATCGTCTGGGGAGAAGCTTGCACGATCTTATTGACATTGTTACTGACTTGGAAGCGCGAGGGGTCACGTTCAGGTCGCTAAAAGAGGCGATTGATACGTAAGCGCTCCATAAAGCTTTCAATTACCCATAATTTTTGCTCCGATGGCGACATCCAGAGAAATGTCAGTCAGTCTTGAGAAGCCTCGTCAGATAACGACGTTGCCGGGTGGAGGATCGCTAGCGCGGGCACGGTAGCCGCCAAGACGAGCGACACAAACTAAATAGTCACCGAGCTTTCGGTGGTGGCCCGGCGGCTTTGCACGGTTGACAATCAGATGATCAAGTAGCGTTAGCTCAAGCCTTGTAAAGACAGTCGTCGGTTTGGCCCGGTGCTGCGCGGTTGATCATCGTCAGCCAAAAGATCCGCCAGCTCAAAATGCAGAATGTCGCGATCAAGTTCACCAGTCGGTCAGCGGTTCGCAGCCGTGCGTCTTCGGCTTTGCAGCCAGACTTCAGGACTTTCTGGAACACCTCAATCTTCCAGCGCAAGGCATACCAGTCCAGTCTTTCGATCGCCTCGGCGCGAGATCGTACGGGCAAATCCGTGATCAGCTTCCAGTCTATGGCGTCGCGCCCCTGCGGCGTAGTGCGCTCGCGCGCATGGATGACTGTTAGCGTTAATTCAGGATAGCGCTTTCGCTTGCCTACTGGGGGGTAAAACGCGAATGCGACGATACCTCAATTCGAGAACAACTCGGTGGATGTGTCCTTTATAGTCGCGCACATCCAGACGATGCAGTCCTTTGCAACGTACCTCTTTCATTTCATCGGCAATGGTGCGGGTACCATCGCCGGCCAGCCGGTCCACAAAGGTACTTGCCCGGTTTCCACGTACAGCAAGAAGATGATAGTTTCTTGTTAACGGAGAACGGAAATGAAAGAAGGCAAAGTACTCAAACGCCAATATACGCAGGAATACAAATTGGAATCCGCGCGTCTGGCCCAATCGGTGGGGATTAACGAGGCGGCGCGCCGCCTCGGCCTGCCTTCTGCCACGCTGGGTAACTGGAAGCGGCTGCTGGAGAAGAGCGCCGTATTAGCCGGGATACGAGCGCGAGCGTACCAACCAGGCCCCCAGCGTCCGGTCTCGGAACTGGAAGCCGAGAATAGTCGCCTGCGCAAGGAGTTGGCCAGTGCCAGGCTGGACGTTGAAATCCTGGGAAAAGCCACGACGTACTTCTCCAAAGGATTACGGTGAGGTACGCCTGGATCGACACGCAACGTACGCTCTACAGCGTGTCCCGCTTATGCGGGTGCTGCAGGTATCGCGTTCTGGCTATTGCCAGTGGCGGGTTCGCCGGCCCAGCCTCGGAAGCCTGCCCAACGGCGTACTGGATGCGCAGGTCAAGGCCGTCCACACGGCAAGCCAGCGCAGCTATGGGCGGCTTCGCATCGTGCAGAAATTGCGTGAACACGACCAGCGTATCCGTCATGAGCGAGTGCGTCAAAGCCTGGTGCGCCAAGGTCTGAGGCTGGTCTACAGACGTCGTTATCGCAACACCACGAACTCGGACCATGCGCATCCGGTGGCGCCCAATGTCATCGCGCATCAATTTGATAGATGGGCACAGGATCAGGCCTGGGTTGGTGATGTGGCCTATGTCGCCATGCAAGAGGGCTGGCTCTATTTGGCCGCGATATTGGATCTGGGGACTCGCAGAATCGTGGGCTGGTCTCTGAGTGATCGGATGACATCAGACTTGGTGTGCGATGCCTTGAAATCGGCCTATTGGCAGCGCAAACCGGCACCAGGACTGATCATGCATACCGACCGCGGTAGTCAGTACGCCAGCCGGCCCCATGGAGCACTACTGCAGGATTACGGTATGGTTGCTTCCATGAGCCGGCGGGCGAACGCCTGGGATAACGCCGTCATGGAAAGCGCCTGGCCTCATGGGCAGGGGTCTGTCCTGGCAATAATGAGTCAGCGGGAAAACGCAAATCCGGTCACATGCGCCGTGGCAAACCGCTACGTCAGGCGCCTGTTGTGCAAATTTGCTCACGCCGCCAGCCACACTCAATCGGTTTTCAAATCGAAATTCCAGGCCCTGGTGATCCGACGCGGCCATAAACGCGCGATCATCGCCATCGGCCACAAAATTCTGCGAACGACCTTCTTCATGCTCAAGCGTGGCGAACACTACCCGGACAGCACCACGGATTATGAGGCCCTGAGCGTTCAAAGAAATGCACCACGCTGGATCAAGGCACTGACCAAGTTCGGATTTATTCAACCGACCAGCGCCTGATCCACGTAGTCACCTGCGATATGTAAAGTGGACCCATTTGTCAAGACAGATTTCGTCCGGGTTTAGGCTGCGTCCATCTGTTCAATTGCAGCGGAATGGCGCTGCCCCGTTGATGCCAAAGTGGACCGTCCACACTCGGTGAAACGATCT
>NZ_PDNW01000034.1 GCF_002849655.1 Pollutimonas subterranea | reverse complement strand
TTAGGTGGCATCATTTTCCTGACGATTTGCTCTTTGAGCTCAGGGCTATAGGCGGACATGAAAACACTCCAACCGCCCCCTCATCTATTAGGTTCAAGTGACCGGACATCTATTGTGACAGAGGGGGGCCGCCATCTGCCGATGTCACGTAGTGCAGTGGCTGGCCCTGATCATCCGCTGAAGACACAGGAATAAAAATGTCATTCCCAAGTTGGATGGATGGATAACCCGCCGCCTCAAGTTGTCCATGGATATGTGGATGAGTGTGACATAGAACAAATTGAACCTTGCCTTGGAGCATGAGCGCTTCGCAACGTTGCAGCATATCGGAAACACACTGTATGGCTCCGACGCTTACTCGAGGCTCCAGGCTCCGAAGCCAGTTGGGCATAAAGGAGAAAGACAAGGTGTGTGTCGCTGCAAATTGCAACGTTGTCGCCCACGATTCCTCCACGGCACGTGCCTCTACCGGAAGGCGTGCGACCTGTGCCAGGAGATCCTGCGCGACTTTGCGAAACCACTCGCCCGTCTCCGTCAGTGTGATCGGTTGCGTACCGCGATCGAAGAGGCTCGTTCCCAGCCACTCTTCCAGCGCTTTTATACGTCGGCCAAATGCCGGCTGGGTCATATGGCACAAGTCGGCAGCCCGTGAGAAGTTCTTGGTGAACGCAAGAGCCAGAAAGTCTTCGAGCCAGGATATGTTCATGCCAGTGCTTTCCAAGCATAGAGGGAGAGAAAAATAGCATTGGATCTAAAGAGCCGGAAGACCGACCATATCCCCACTTACTTCAGGAACAAAGTTTAGGATTGCCAGATGAAAATCGTCAACATTATTGAAAAAACACTTCCAATCAGCTCACCGATCCGAAATGCCTACATCGACTTCAGCAAAATGAATTTGAGTCTTGTAGCGGTCGTCACGGACGTCATTCGCGATGGTAAACCAGTTATCGGATACGGATTCAACTCCAACGGACGCTACGGCCAGGGAAAACTGATGCGCGATCGCTTTATACCGCGCGTGCTTGAAGCCGATCCCGCCTCGCTGGTTGACGCCGCCGGCAACAATCTGGACCCCCATAAGATATGGGACGCCATGTTTACCAACGAAAAGCCGGGCGGCCATGGCGAGCGCTCCGTGGCAATAGGCACGATTGATATGGCCATTTGGGATGCCGTGGCCAAAATCGAAGGCAAGCCACTATTCCAGCTATTGGCCGACCGTTATGGCGACGGCCATGCCAACAAGAAGGTTTTTGTCTATGCCGCTGGCGGATACTACCATCCCGGGCAAGACCACAATAAGCTCAAAGATGAAATGCGCAGCTACATTGATCGTGGCTACAGCGTCGTCAAGAAGAAAATCGGTGGTGCCTCGCTGGATGAAGATCTCCGCCGTATCGACTCGATTCTCAGCGTGCTCCAGGATGGCCAGCGGCTTTGCGTCGATGCCAACGGACGCTTCAACCTAGATACCGCAATCGCCTATGCCAAAGCCTTATCGCAATATGATCTGTTCTGGTACGAAGAACCCGGTGATCCGCTCGATTTTGAGTTGCAAGCAGCATTGCGCAGCTACTACAAAAATCCAATGGCAACCGGAGAAAACCTGTTCTCCATGCAAGACGCCCGCAATCTCATTCGCTACGGTGGCATGCGCCCCGACCGCGACTGGCTGCAGTTTGATTGCGCCCTGAGTTATGGGTTGGTCGAGTATCTACGCACCCTCGATATGCTCAAGGAACACGGCTGGTCCGCCAGCCGTTGTATCCCTCATGGCGGACACCAGATGTCGCTGAACATTGCCGCCGGACTCGGCCTAGGCGGCAACGAGTCCTACCCGGATCTGTTCCAGCCGTTTGGCGGCTTTCCAGACGGCGTGAAAGTTGAAAACAGCTATATCACCATGCCCGAACTACCTGGTATCGGTTTCGAAGGAAAGGCCGATTTGTATCGCGTCATGCAATCCCTTTCGGCGTAGCAATCAAACAAATATAACGGAGACAACATCATGAATTTTCAGAAAATCGCGTTGACATTAGGGCTGGCCGGGATGTCCCTGGCTGCCCACGCCGCATTCCCCGAGAAAGCCGTTACGCTCGTCGTTCCGTTCGCCGCCGGCGGGCCCAGCGACAAAATTGCCCGTGACGTAGCCGAAGCATTGCGCAAGCCCTTGGGGCAAGCCGTGATCGTCGAAAACACAACGGGGGCGGGAGGCACCATAGGGACCGCCAAAGTGGCGCGCGCCGCACCCGACGGCTACACACTGCTTGTGCATCACATAGGCATGGCCACAGCGCCGTCTCTATATAAGGATCTCAGTTATAAGGTCCCGGACAGTTTCGAATTCCTGGGCTTGATCAATGAAGCCCCTTCCACCCTTATCGGCAAGCCGACGCTAGCCGCAAACAACTTCGACGAATTGCGTACGTGGATCAACGAAAACAAGGATAAGGTCAACCTTGCCAATGCCGGGGTAGGATCGGCCTCACACCTTTGTGGCCTGATGCTGCAGAATGCGCTGGGAGTAAACACGACCACCGTACCGTATAAGGGAACCGGGCCCGCCATGATCGACCTGATGGGCGGGCAGGTGGACTTGATGTGCGAACAGGCTACCAATGCGGTCGGGCAAATAGAAGGAAAAAAGGTTAAAGCCTATGCAGTTACCAGCACTCAACGACTCAAGCTGCCTTCGATGGCAGAGGTGCCGACCCTGGCTGAATCAGGGTTAAAAGATTTCAACGTGACCGTTTGGCATGGTCTTTATGCGCCCCGCGGCACGCCGCCCGAAGTCGTTGAAAAACTGAACTCCGCCCTCCGCAGCGCGTTGAAAGATCCAGGTCTTATACAGCGACAGGAAGCCATTGGCTTGACCATAATCACTGATGACCGCCTGGCGCCTGCCGGACACAAGAAATACGTCGTCGGAGAAATGGACCGCTGGGCCAAGGTGATCAGCGCTTCGGGACAGCAGCCTAATTGACGGGAATCGGGATAGGGGGAAGTCTTTGTAGACTGCGTTGCTGACAACGTGGCTATAGCGCCGCTCAATACTCAATAGAATACAAAGGGCTCTGGCGGTAATCCCAGAGCCCTTTGCTCGACCGCAACATCTGCCGGGTCTAATACTTGGCGGAAAAAAGCACATTGATTCTAAAGAGATTTTCCACGAACTGTGAAAATGCAGTTTCGTCCATTCTCCTAATTCATGAAAAAATCCAACTTCCTGTTCACAAATAGTGAAAAAATTCCGGTTCCACTCAGCGCTACATGTTCGTTGGGGGACGGCTCACCGACCGATGGAATAATGTCTTTCTCGGCACACAACCAATCGCGAAGCCAATAGCTGCAGATCATTGGGATTCTGAGGTGTAAAAATGTACTCGGCAGCTAACCATTACTCTTCCCAGAGAGATGGCGGATATCGTGAAGGCCAAGACGTCCTACGCAGGATCTTGGAATATCACGTATACAGTTGAAAACGGGACTCGAGTTCAATCACATCCCATACGAGGACGCGGCGGAACCGTCGATGGCCTTGCTGCGGGGCAAGGTCCTTGGCCCAGGCTCCTTATGGCCTGTTGGGGCACAAGGGAATACCAGAGAACGTGGTAGACAAGTTGAGCCAAGCATTCCAGCAAGCGTTAAGCGCCCCCCGCATTTTGCGTTGTTTGCATCCATTCAGCACACGAACTTGCCTCTTAGTCCAACCGAGAACCACTCATACGCTAGCCAAGCGTTGGAACAGAAGCGGGAGAACTTGCGAGCGGCAGGTTTGCTGTCCGAGAAATAGACGTCGACAAGGCGCGTAGCAGGGCGTGCACGGTATGATGGCCAGCACGCCTGCCTGCAACCCTGTCAACAGATTTTCTTCACACGCCCGGTGCCTGATCATGGATTACTTTAACTGCCTGGATGCATTCGTACGAGTTGCCGAAGTGGGGAACTTCTCTGAGGTCGCCCGCCAGCTCAGGGTGTCAAAATCGGTCGTCACGTCGCGCATTAAGCAGCTCGAGGCGCATGTCGAGGTGCCGTTGTTCCATCGCAGCACCCGTAATGTCTCGTTGTCACAGGTGGGCCAGCTGTATTACGACGAGTGCGCGCAGCTTGTTTCTCGGGCCAACGAGATCGTCGACGGAATGCGAAGCGCACGGCAGGCACCGACAGGCCTTCTGAGGGTTCACGGTCTACCGGGTTTGGTGGTCAGTCACATGGCCCGGTTTCTTACCACCTTCTCCGAGAAATATCCCGGCATCAGCTTTGACTTTGTCGTCAACGATGAGGTCATTGATCCGGTCAAGGCTGGGTACGACTGTGCGCTGCAAATATTCGCACCGATCTCCGACGACCTGATCCAACGGAAACTGTTCCCAGTCCATCGGACGTTCTGCGCCTCGCCCGCATATCTGGGTATCCATGAGCCAATCGCCCATCCCATTGATTTAACGCGGCATGCACTGGGTCTTTATTCGCGCTACCCAAGCCGCGATAAATGGGTGTTCGAGAATGGCGAAAAGCAGTGCCAAGTGGAGCTGTCACCGGCCTTCAAAAGTAATTCCGTGCATTTCCTAAAGGAAATTGCCCTGGAAGGGTTAGGCGTCGTCTGCCTGCCGACCATAGCCTGTGCAGAGGACATCAACGAGGGCAGGCTGGTGCCGGTACTGACCGACTATTGGTTATCGTCGTACTGGCTCTCGGCGGTCTATCCCAAGACTCAGCGCAACTCGGTTAGGCTCAAGCTGTTTCTCGACGAACTTACGCTGGCCTTCCCACATCAACCGGGCTGGGACGAAATCCTTGCCAGCAAAGTATCGTTTCCGCCACCGAACGCTTTTTTAGGCGATTGAGGGCTAGAGCACTGCATTTATTGTCCGGTTTTAGAGAACAATAGAGACGGATTTCACGACCTTCCCCGATGGAGTCAAGCGGCTTACAGTAGAAGCAACCGCCTATAGTCAATCGGAGTAATACGTGAAGTCCATCAGAAATCAGCTGTTTATCGACGGGAAGTTTGTCGATGCTCTTGACGGAGCAACCATCGAAGTACTGAATCCGCATGACAACTCGCTCATCACGCGCGTCGCAGAAGCAAAGGCGGCCGATGTGGATCTGGCCGTCGATGCTGCGGCCCGTGCTTTCCCGCGATGGAGCGCCATGGCCGCGGCCGATCGAGGCCGTCTATTGTTGAAACTGGCCGACCGAATTGAAGAAGAGGCGGACGAACTGGCCCTCCTGGAAGCCATCGATACCGGGCATCCTATCCGTGACGCCCGCAACATCGATGTCATGCGTACAGCAGCCTGCTACCGTTATTTCGGCGGCATGGCCGATAAGTTCCAGGGCAGTGTTATACCGGTAGAAGCAGGGTTCCTGAACTATGTGCAGAGGGTACCCATCGGCGTCGTCGGCCAGATCGTTCCCTGGAACTTTCCACTGATGTTCACCGGTTGGAAGCTTGGGCCCGCCCTGGCTGCCGGCAACACGGTCGTGATTAAGCCTTCTGAGATCACGCCGCTGTCCACGCTTCGCATTGCAGAACTAACGGCTGAGGTAGGCTTTCCTGCGGGTGTCGTGAACGTGGTGGTCGGATATGGCGAAACTGCGGGTCAGCATCTGGCTGAGCATCCGGGCGTGGGTAAGATTTCGTTCACGGGCTCCACCGCGATCGGGCGTCGGGTCGTGGAAGCGTCAAAAGGAAATCTCAAGCGCGTGCAGCTTGAACTCGGGGGCAAGGGCGCCAACATCGTCTTCGAAGATGCCAACATCAAGGCGGCAGTGAATGGCTCTGCGTGGGCGATCTTCCACAATCAGGGCCAGGCGTGCATTGCAGGTTCGCGTCTGATCATTCATGAGCGTGTCGCCGACGAGTTCCTCGATCAATTTATTGGACTTGCCGCTTCGATTCGCCTGGGCGACCCTCTGAACCCGGAGACGGAAATGGGCCCACTGACCTCGACGATACATCGCGATCGCGTACTGTCTTACGTAGAGATCGCCCGCGAGGAAGGCGGCGAAGTGCTTTTGGGGGGCAAGGCACCGTCGGACCCAGCCCTGGCCAAGGGTTGCTATGTGGAACCGACCATTGTGCGGGCCAAGGCAAGCGACCGCGCTGCCCAGGAAGAAGTTTTCGGCCCCTTCGTGACAGTGACGACCTTCAAGGACGATGCCGAGGCACTGGCGATTGCCAACTGCACCGAATATGGCCTGGGCAGCGGGTTGTGGACGAGCAATTTGTCGCGTGCACACAGCATGGCGGCGTCCATTCGTGCCGGTATGGTCTGGGTGAATAGCTACAAGCGAGTGAATCCAGGTTCGCCGTTCGGTGGTACGGGGCAGTCGGGCTACGGCCGCGAAATGGGCTTCGAGGCGATGAACGATTACACCGAAGCCAAATCCATCTGGGTCAATGTCGATGCCCAGGTGCCGCCCCACTTCCAACGATGAGACGTTCATGAATCCATTCTTCTACGAAAGCCTTCCCATGAGGGTGACCTTCGGGGTGGGCTCCCAGGTCAAGGTCAAAGAAGAAGTCCAGCATGTCGGCGCGCGGTCAGCGCTTGTGCTTTGTACCGAGGCGCAGCGCGGCAGCGCGGAACACGTGGCAACCCTCCTTGGGAGCCGGGCAGCAGGAATCTATGACAAGGCGCAGATGCATGTCCCCATTGAGACAGCAGAAGAAGCGCGTGCGCTCGCTGACAGTCTCGGCGCGGATTGCTGCGTTGCCGTGGGCGGCGGATCAACCATCGGGTTGGGGAAGGCAATTGCGCTGACATCTGGACTGCCGATCATTGCCATTCCCACCACCTTCGCGGGGTCGGAGATGACACCGATCTATGGCATTACAGAGGCCCGGCTCAAACGCACAGGACGCGACATATCTGTCCTGCCCAAGTCGGTGATCTACGACCCGGATCTTTCGATTACGCTTCCGCCGCGAATTGCAGCCACCAGCGGGCTCAACGCCATCGCTCATGCGGTTGAGGCACTCTATTCTGCAGACGCGAACCCGATCACGAGTCTGATGGCGGAGGAAAGCATCCGCACCCTGGCCCGGAGTCTTCCGAGGTTGATGGCAGCACCGACAGATCGAGCCGCGGCATCCGATGCACTGTATGGGGCCTGGCTTGCCGGCGCATGCCTCGGGGCGGTGGGCATGGCGATTCACCACAAACTGTGTCACACGCTGGGCGGGACGTTCAATTTGCCGCATGCGGAAATGCACACAATCGTGTTGCCTCATTCGGTCGCGTACAACCGCGAGGCCGCCCCGGAAGCCATGGCGCGGATCTCGCGCGCGCTGGGCGGAGTGGAAGCGGCTAGCGGTCTTTATGACCTCGCGGCGAGTCTGGGTGTACCTATGTCGCTGTCCGACATTGGCATGCCTGCTGACGGGCTGGAACTGGCTGCGCAGCTCGCCACGCAGAATCCCTACTATAACCCCCGCCCCATCGATCGGGAAGGCATTCTGGAGCTTTTGACCCATGCCTACCATGGGCGGCGCCCGGTACATTCCTGATACGTCACCGGTCTCGTGATCCATATCGCCATCCTGGCGAATAAAAAATGCAACACCATGCTTTGGAGGATACAAAATGTTCATAAAAAAACGACGGCTCGGGCTGCTTGCCGCGGTTACTGCGTCTGTTCTCATCTCTGCAACCGCCCATGCGGACAATTACCCTGACAAACCGATACGGGTTGTGGTCCCCTTCCCCGCAGGCGGGTTCGTCGACGGGCTCGCCCGGCCGATGATGCCACTCATGTCGGAACGGCTAGGACAACAGATCATCATCGATAACAAGGGGGGCGCGGGCGGAACCATCGGTACAGCAGAGGCAGCGCGTGCGCAGCCCGACGGGTACACATTCCTAATGGTGTTTGACAGTCATGCCGTCAATCCGCACATCTACTCTAACCTGGCGTATGACAGCGAAAAGGATCTCGCCGCGGTGTCCCGTCTCGTGCGCAATCCGCTCGTGCTCTTGGCGCATCCTTCCGTGCAAGCGAACAGTGTGCAGGAGCTCGTGGAACTGGCAAAAAAAGATCCTGAGAGTATTTCCTACGCAACGGTGGGCCCCGGAAGCTCGAACCACCTGACGGCAGAACTCTTCGCCAGGCAAGCTGGCGTCAAGTTGACGCACATTCCCTACCGAGGCGGTGGTCCCGCTCAGACTGACTTGCTGGGTGGGCACGTGAGCATCATGTTCCTTTCCTCGTCTCTCGCGATTCCCCATGTGAAGTCGGGCAAGCTCAAGGCCCTAGCCGTGACGAGCGCCGAACGGAGCCCGGCACTGGCCGATACACCCACGCTTATCGAGTCCGGATTCGCCGATTTCGATGTGCAATCGTGGGTGGGTTTGCTCGCTCCTGCCGGAACGCCGGCGCCCGTTTTGGCAAGATGGGGTGAAGAAGCCACCCATGTCTTGAATTCACCGGAAATGCAGGACCGCTTCAAGCAGCAAGGCCTGGAAGTGGTGGCTGATAGTCCGGAAAGTTTTGCGGCGTTTCTGAAGAAGGAAGGTGACCGTTGGGGCTCGCTGATCAAGGAACTTGGTATTCAGATCAATTGATCTGAACCCACGTTTTTCTGCTATATCGAGAGGGCCCGCGGGCCCTCTCCTGCCTTGTCGACCGACTTGGTCCTGTGGCTGGATAAAATGGTGTCAGGAATGAATTGCTGCATCTACTTCGCACGCGTTCTGCGTGAATGACACCCCCGCCCGCTGCGCTGTTGCGCACATCTGAGGCAATACGAGCTGCATCGTCATGTCGAGTAGTACTCCTTCTCGTTTGGTCCTTCGCTATCGCTTTCGGCCTCACCAGCCCAGCCTCCAGCTACTATGACCGCTGCTGACTCCTCGCCCCGGCTCGACGCCGTGACCCTTTCAGGATCGAGGCGACGCATCCCCAGGTGAGGGTTCGCACTCCTTCACTGCACAACCACCGGATTTACGCCGCCTTGCCTTCGTCACGAGAGCTTCGCGGTTTTAGGTCCGCTCGCCCTGCTTGGCAGCGCCTTCGATCCGATTCTTGTTCATCGGCTCGCAGCTTCGCTTCGTTCGCTGTGGTCAACTTACGGGAGGACTTGCACCTCCGGGAGTGCGCTCATGCTGGGCGCACCAAATAAAACGGGCTCCAGCATTAGTGCATTGGAGCCCGTTTTTCTCATCCACATCACGGCGGATTTTTTCGCAACTATGAGAACTGATATTCACTAATTCTGGAAAATTTTCGGGAACTGTGAGAACCTACAACATCTGTCGGTTCTCATAATTGGCGAAAAATGACGCATTGATTCTAAATAGATTTTTCATGAATTATGAAAATGCGGTTTCGTCTATTCTCATAGTTCATGAAAAAATCCGACTTTTTTCTCACAATTGATGAAAAGATTACAGCGCATGACTCAGCACTTGACTCTGTTTCGGGCCACACGGTCCGCGCATCAGCTTTCCCAGCTATCTATGTCACGTAGTGCTTCGTTCATGAACGACTCCTGGCTCAACATCGAGGTCAACCCCTGATTAATTACCTGCTCAGCCTCTACTTAGAACGGCGAGGTGTGGATTCGATATCGCTGCCGAAAAACGCGTATGTACATCACCCATCGCCCCAAGCAGCGCACCGTTGCGAGTGTCGTCAGGATATTTTTTCACTCGTTCCTCAACAAGGTATCGCGTACGGGTCATTCTGGAGCTGCATGCCTTTATTGCTACATTTGATTTTCTAGTAAGAGGAGATTCTAGATAACTACAAATCGCTTCACCTACTTGGATCGCATGATGTGAGTGACAACAACGAAAGTCACCATACCTCCACATTTTTTCCAGAGCATCGACAGCCATATCAATACCAGCCAAATCTCGTAGCTCCCTTGAAGCAATATTCCACACCCGATCATGAACATCGAATAGAATGCCTTCCCATGTCTTTGATTCAGCGCCACGCACCAATCCCGTGGCACAACTCAAAGCTTTGCTAGCCTCAAAAAAGAGAGCAACTTTTCGGTCTGAAGTGAAGCCAATCTGCTGATCCTCGGCCCTGCTCACCAACGCAGCAGCAAGTTTTATCCACCAATCCTCGAGGCTAGACAGCTTCGCATCAATAGCAGCCGATGCCGCTTCTTCGGCACCCACAAAGTGCTTGGCTAACCATTCTGCCTCAAACCAAACAAAGAACATGGACGGTCGCCGGCAACCCTTCTGATAGGCATCGCGGGCACTCCGCCTCGCCGCATCGAACTTGGGTGGATCAAACTTCATTAATACCTCGGCTCGAAAGCCCAATATATCTGCATGGGGCTTCAATTTCTTTCGAGCATCATCTATGGTTCTTAGTGCATCTTCAGTTGCATTCTGGCGAAGCAGCGCTTGCGCTTGAGCAATAGCCAGCCCTACTCGACTGGATCGACCACCACCACCCTTGTTCGCCATACGCGCATGAGTTGCTCGATCCTTCAGACGCGTATGATCCACCACTAACGTAGCAGCCCGCTCAGTCACAAGCCTCACGGTATTATCTGGAACGCTAAAGCGGGGTTGGCCTCCTAACGTCTCACCAGCTAAAAGAAATAAGGAACTTAGTTCTTGTAAACATTGTTCGATGACATCTTGCGGATATTCTGTGACTTCGGAGACTTCCGGCACCGAGGCTTCAGAAAGCAATGCTACCGTTAGAAGTACACGTTGTGACTCAGGCGACAACGTAGAAATTTCTTTATCTAATGCAGCCGCTCGAACTCGAGAACCAGCTCCCTTGGACCAACCTTTTATTGCGTCATCAAACGCTTGGAACCGCAGAAGACGGCAAACGGACTCGGTAAATAGCGGACTACCCAAGGTAAGAGCCCATAAACGCTCTACCTCCTTCTGAGACAATTCACGAGGAAGAATCTTTCGATCGAAAAGAGTATCCAAGTATTCAGAAAATTCCGCAGCGTCGAAGCCATCAACCTCAATCGCATGATCCTGCGAATAAGCAAGGTTATGACGTGTTGTCAAAAGGAGTTTCGACTTAGATGAGCTCAAAAGAAATCCGAGCTCCACGACTTGGCGTTGTTGATCATTGCTGAGAGAGTCAATGTCATCTACTACAACGAAAGAAGGGTATTCTGAAAGGCCAGTTCGAACGTAGCGTCGCAACTCATCCAATGACATTTCACTTAACTCAGATATGTCAATCAGAATTGGCAAATGCTCGATAATGGTGTTTATCAGCCCTCTGTAGGACGAGTAATGTGTCTCGGGAACCGGCACGAAGTTGTCTTGGCCACCGACGAATTGCTCACGCTTGGCCGTCAACCAGATAATTTGTTCAAAAGGAACACCTGGATGTTGCGAGACACGATCCGAGAATTCATACGCAATGCTGGTTTTTCCTAAACCTCCTTCTCCAGCCAGCATCTTTACATGGGACAAGTCATCTGCTAACCATCCCCATAATTCGTCGAGAACCGCCCGTCTCCCAACAAAACGGGTACAAATGAAATTTCTGTCTGGCAGATTACTCTCGAGACGCTTTGTAATAACGTTAGACAAAGACCAAGGAGCTTGAGTCGCTAGATAAGGATTGGGTCTAGCTAAAGATAGCGTATATAAAACGGGACCCTTTGCTTCGATACACTCATCACCGATACGATGGTATATATCATTTTTTCTAAAAACCTGGCCAGGTGCATCTCTATGAAAATGAACCGGCAGACGTTCTTCCGGCCGTTTTGGCACGAAAAGGAGATACAAAGAACATGGCTTACTATCCAGAGTAACAGAAGGAACTAACGTACCTGCTATTTGTATTCGCTCACCAACATACTCACGTATCTTTGCTTTAAGGCTTTCTAAGTTAATGATATTTTCTGGAACCCCGACGACGCTAAAGACGGATTCACTTTCTGTTTCTTCGATCCCAAATATTAAATAACCACCGTACGAATTGTAGAAGCTAACAATATGGCGCACTAGTTTTGCGATTGCTTGTGGATTCGTATCTTGCGTCTCTTTGTAATCGATGATCTCACACTCGATAGGCGCACACCGCCCTTCCGATGACACGGCGTTTACAACCTCTTCAGATAGAGTGCCCCGATCATGGAGTTCAGCAATTCTCTTTTTTATTTCCACTATATTCCATGACATTCCACTTCTCCTCATCGTATTAACGCTGTTCTCTTATACGTTCATCAGCGCCCAATCAAAAGGCGCTTCTCAAACCCGCAACATTTCCATAATTCCGTGGCGCACCAGCGAAGGCTAGGTCAAATGGTTCTTTATCAACTCCACTCTGCGCCCAGAATCTCTGCTTGCATAAGCACAAGTTCTACCGCAGAGTCGGCCATGTCAGGCGGGTATCATCGCCGCCCACAGGGTTTTCTTGATGTCATCGACCATCCACACGCTCGCGACTATATGTAATGATTTGTATGCAGGATAAAGTTACCATAGTCTAAGCGATGCGAATCAAACACGCTTTCCATCGGGTCAGCCAACTATTGCGATTTACCGTTTAATGGCGACACGAAGTCTGAGCGCGAGCACCGAGGAATAATCATGAGACAGCTTGAATCTATCGACGAATTGGTTGCAATTGTCGAAGTTTTGCAAGAGCAGACGTGGTGGCACAGATTGCGGTACAAAAGCACATAGGCGACCTACATCCAAACCTTGTTGTCGCCCTCGATACACTTACCCAAACGATGTTCCGGCCCAGGCGCGGTGGCTTTTTCGCCGACTCTTTAGGCAAGAGGATCGACCCATTGATCTAGTGCTAACTAGTCGTAGCGATGGGGTCATCCGGGCGGCCGTCGTGGTCCGTGGGATCTGCTGCCCACTTTCCTGCCCTATATGCGTCAGCCGCAAGGGGATGAGAAAAGTGAACGATGAACAAGTGGCGCGTTTTTCGCTGGCCGGTGTCCCAATCTGGTGCGCCGGACTGGCCCCACCCTTGGGCGTGCTGGCCTGGGCGCAGTTGCCCAGCGTGGCCTCCCTGCTGGCAATGTTGACGCCCTGCGTAACCGGCAGCCCGGCCGGGTTCTTCTGCAGCGACTGGGCGCAACAGAAATGGAGTGAGTTGTCACGAGTCTGGCCGAGGGGTTCGCTTGGGGTGTGTTGGTGATGGTCGTCGATTCAGCGGCGCTGACCGTGTTCGCCCTGTGGGTAAGAGACCAAGGCGAGCGGCGACAAGAAAAAGAGGCCTATGCGGCGGAACACGATGCGTTCAGAAAGGCGTTTACGATCCATCAAAATTGATGCACTGGACACGGACTTTTCCAGGGCTAGATATGGCTGGCGCGGGGTCTGCCAGAATGGCGGCATAACAGAGGTCATGTCGCCCTGGTGGGATATGCAGTAAAGGAGGGAGTTCCGATAGGAATCAGACCATCGATACCTGTCGGTTCTCACAATTCATGAAAATCTCTGAATACCCCGCGATACACGGGGTATTTGATCCTCACAGCGCGTACCCTTCTGCGATTTGAAGGAGCATTTCCTCTACCAAACTCATGCCCTGAAAGCTGCAGATCAAAGCCATGGGGATCTGACCGTTGAACCGTTCTTTGGGCTTGGATAGCCACCGCTTGGCCTTGTCCCTAGCGCCGAGGATACGCCCGTGCCGGAGCTTTGTCGTGAGCATGGCATGAACAGCGCTGTGATTGGCTCGCTCACCACTTGTTTGATTCGGTGTCTGATGTCCAGAACTGCGCAATGCGCTGGAATCCGGAAAATCCCGAAACATGGCTTGGTCGGCGATGATTCGAAAGGTTTCCCACCGAGGAAATGAATAAAGACTCATAGGCGGCAAGCCCTTTAGTACACAGCTCTTGAATCGGCCAGGGTTTACTAGACACTTTCTAGCCTCATAATACTCACTGAAGGAGATGATTATGAGCACGGCCCGATTTACGGAAGAATTCAAACTTGAAGCGGTGAAGCAAGTCACCGAACATCAGCGCCCGGTGGCCGAAGTGGCCAAGCGGTTGGGAGTATCGACCCACAGCCTGTACGTATGGGTCAAGCGGTACGGCAAGTCCGCGCCGCAGCGCGAGCGAGAATCGAACGAGGCCGTCGAGCTGCGGCGCTTGCGGTCCGAGGTGAAACGACTCACAGAAGAGCGAGACATCTTAAAAAAGGCCGCCGCGTACTTTGCCAAGGAATCCGGCTAAAGTACGCGTTTATCCAGCAATATTCGACTCAATATCCTGTGCGCCGGCTTTGCGAAGTGCTCGACGTTCACGCCAGCGGCTATTACGCTTGGAGGCGCAATCCCCATAGTCAGCGCCACCATGAAGACCAACGGTTGTTGGTCTTGGTGAAGCCTTCCTGGCTGGAGAGCGGGCGCGTGTATGGATACCGCAAGATCCATCATGATTTACGCGCCTCGGGCGAGTCCTGTAGCCGTCATCGCGTGGCGCGTTTAATGCGCAGCCGCGGCTGGCGTGCGCAGGTCGGGTACCGTCGTCGGCCGGGTTTTTATGGTGGCGCGCCGCATAATGTGGCAGCCAATATCCTTGACCTGGGTATTCCGGTCGATCGTGACCACCGATTCCGGCATCGTGACCACTCAGTCCGGTATCGTGACCAGTGATTCCGGTGATCGTGACCACCTGCCCGGCCTCGAGCGGGCAACAACGCAGTGAGGATTGTACTTCGAGGAGATTTTTGGCCCCGGAACCGGGGCCAGGAAGGGGTTGAAGGGTTAGGCGTCAATCCTCTGTTTTGTGGCGGTAGGTCGCCGCTGTCCAGCCCTGAGCGACTCGCCCTTCAGAACGAGGCGATGCGATTGTGCCAGCAGGCGATCGAGCATGGCGTCGGCCACGGCGGGCTCGCCAATCCAGGCATGCCAGTGATCGACCGGCAACTGGCTGGTCACGAGCGTTGCCCCAGAGCCCGCACGATCATCGAGGATTTCCATCAACGCCTCGCGGGTGATGGCGTCTAATCCGACCAGTCCCCAGTCGTCGAGCACCACCACCTCGGTTTTAGCCAGCTGCGCCAGCCACTTGGTGAGCGATCCAGCGGCCTGCAGGGTGCGCAGCTCCTCAGCCAGACGCGGGATGCGCAGGTAGCGGGTGCTGCGACCCTGGCGGCAGGCGTACTGGGCCAGAGCGCAGGCCAGCCACGTCTTGCCGCAGCCCGTAGCGCCGGTCAGAATGACGGTGCTGCCAGAGCTCACCCAGTCGCTTAGAACCAGGCTCATGAAGCGAGCCCGTTCGATGCCGCGACCGGGGCGGGTGTCGAAGTCCTCAATGGCCGCCTGCGGGTAGCGCAGCTTGGCCTGCGTCAGCAGCCGTGCGCAGCGGCGTTCATGACGGCTGTCGCACTCGTGCTGCACGAGGAGCGCCAGGCGTTCCTCGAAGGACAGGTCGCTGCTTGCGGGCTGTTCGAGCTGGCGCCGTAAGGCGGCGGCCATACCCAGGAGCTTGAGTTCATGCAGTTGTGCAATGGTTTGTTGGGTCAGCATATCGATTGTCTCCAGGGATCTCAGTGATAGGAACGTGCACCGCGCAGGTGCTCGTGCTCGGGGCTCATCCAGTGGGCCTGGGGCTCGGCGGCAATCAGGTCACGGCCGTTGGCGAGGATGTCGCGCACGGTGCGGTAGTGGCAGGCCTGCAGGGCCAATGCCATGGAGCAGGCCGCCTCCAGCCGAGCACGACCGTAACGCTTGGCGAGCGAGAGCAGCCCCAGGCAGGAGCGATAGCCGTGCTCGGGGTGCTTGTAGCGCATAAGCAGTTGCTCGATGAGCGTGCCGGTGGCGATCCCGATCGTCAGGCCCCAGTCGATGAGGCGCTGGGGCGTCCACTGGCGGTGCGCCCGGTGGGCAGCGGGCATATGTTCGTCCACCGTGGTGTAGCCGCCAGCCTTGTGGCTTCTCACGTGTGCCGCCACGCGATGCCCCCGATGCAGCAACTCTACGGCGGCGGCCGTGATGCGGGCATCCAGGGCCTGGCTCACCAGGGCGTGGGGGACGGTGTTTGTCAACAATGATGTCCGCTTTTTCATGCAACGAGCTTCATGGTTTCCGGTAGTTCTTTATTGACCTTATCCGGGTTGAGCCAGACCTGGTCTATGCGCTTCCAGTTGCGCACGGTACGA
>NZ_PDNW01000033.1 GCF_002849655.1 Pollutimonas subterranea | reverse complement strand
GGTGATGGGGCGCGAGCCGCGCGCCAATGCTTTACTGACTGCCTGTTCGATAAAGGCCTCGGAATAGGTGGATTTCATTGCTGCTCTCTTTGAAAATTAGAGGCGACAACTAGTCTGACACGGGGGGTTCATGGCGGTTCAACGGCGGCTGTTAAGCCGGCTGATGCGATCGGACGGCGTCACGATATCGGTGATCCGGATGCCGTATTTTTCTTCGACAACCACTACCTCGCCCTGGGCGATCAGATAGCCATTGACGAAAATATCCATGGGTTCGCCGGCCAGGCCGTCGAGCTCGACCACCGAGCCTTGGCCCAGTTGAAGAATGTTCTTGATGGTCAGTCGCGTGCGGCCCAGTTCCACCGTCAGCTGCACGGGAATATCCATGATCATGTCGATGTCGCTGTTGGCGTCGACAACGCTGTTCATGAGCGGCTGGAATACGTGCGGGGTGGCGCTTGCCGGCGCGGGCGCGGCAACAGGGCTTGCCGGCGCACTGGCCTGCGACGCGGTTTGTTCGGCCAGCGCGCTCGCCCAGTCGTCGACATCCTGAGCAAGGCCGTCAGCCTGCGTGGACTGGCTGCTGGTGTGCGCCGCCTGTTCGGACAGCGCCGCCGCCCAGTCGATTTCCGGGTTATCGGATGCGCCATTGTCGTTAGCGATATCTTTAGTTGGATCGGTCATGTTTTCTTGCTTGTGTGAGTTCAGTTTCGGAGTTCGCCAGTATCTTGTTCACGCGCATGGCGTAGCGGCCATTGAAAGTGCCGTAGCCGCATTCCATGACGGGCACGCCGCCTACATGGGCCACGACGGTTGGCGAAATATCCACCGGCAGGATATCGTTGACCTGCAGCTTCATCAGCGCCGCGATATTGGTGTCTATCTTGGCAAAATCAACCGCAAGCTCGACGTCGGCGCTACGCACCTGGCGCGATAGCTGTTGCATCCAGCGCTGATCAATGGCGCCGGCATTGGCTTCCTGCAAGGGCCGGGTCAGCAGATCGCGCACCGGTTCGATCATCGAGTAGGGCAGGCAGATGTTCAGGTTTCCACCCGATGATCCGAGCTCGATATTGAATGATGAAACCACCACGATTTCATTGCCGCTGCTGATGCTGGCAAACTTGGTATGCATTTCCGAACGTACGTATTCGAATTCAATCGGGTAGACTTGTTCCCAGCCGCTACCGTAGCTTTCCAGCGTAAGGTTCAGCAGGCGCTGAATGATACGCTGCTCGGTCGTGGTGAAATCGCGGCCTTCAACCCGTGTGTTATAGCGGCCGTGGCCGCCGAACAGGCTGTCGATAATCAGGAATACCAGGTTGGGATCGAAGGTGAACAACGCCGTGCCGCGCAAGGGCTTCATGGTGACCATGTTCAGGTTGCTGGGCACCGGCAGGTTGCGTTCGAATTCGGAATATTTCTGTATGCGTATCGATCCGACCGTGATGTCCGCATTGCGGCGCATGAAGCTCAACAGCACGGATCGCAGGCGGCGGGCGAAACGCTCGTTGATGAGCTCCAGCGTCTGCATCCGGTGGCGCACGACGCGATCCGGCGAACTCAAGTCGTAGGGCCGTACGCCATGCGTGTCTTCGACCTTGGTGTCCTTGACATCGCTTTCACCGGTTACACCGGCCAGCAGTGCATCGACTTCGTCTTGCGAAAGTACGCTTTGGTATGACATTTATTGCACCACGAAGGCAGTAAACAGCACGCTGGTGATGTCGGGGCCCTTATCGTGCGGCAGATAAGGCTCTTGCAGCGCAGCGCTCAGGCTTTGTACCAGCGCCTGGCGACCTTCGGGAGTTTGCACAATGTCGGGTTGCTGTTCAGAGAGTTTGCGCAAGACGCGGTCACGTACCTCGGGCATGAATTCGTTGACAAGGCGACGTGATGTTTCGTCGGTCAAGCGCAAGGTTATTGCAACATACAGGATGCGGTTCGAATGTTCGCTGCGCAAGGTGACGGTAAACGGTTCCAGCGGCGTGAAGATGGGCGAGGGCAGCGGCAGCGCCTTGGTGGCGGATACAGGCACGGGGCCCTCGGCATTGGCCAGGCCAAACCCGGTTTTCTCGTAGTAAAACATGGTCGCGCCAATGCTGGCGGCGGCAATGACTACGATCGCGATCAGGAGTTTGAGCATTCTGGAAGTTCTGCCGGGTTTTGATTTTGCCATGGCCGGTCGGGTGGAAGATCGGTTGGAGGTAGTTGCCATCGTAAGCTGCGCGGGTGTGCGAACGCACTATCGTTCAAGGTAATCCATTGTGCCCCGGCGCGCCAAATGCAATCCTGTTGAATAAGGGAAGGAATACTCGGTTGCTCCGGGGTTTGGACAACTGCAATCGCGCATCAGGCAAAGGTATCGACCAGCGCGTCAGGGGCGCGGCTGCGTGCGGGCGAACGCGCGTCCATGCCGGCGACGTCACCGATTGCGTCGTCCGAGACTGTGGTTGTGGCTTTTCGGCTGGCGCCGAACGAATCGTTAAAGGACTGGTCGGTCTGGCCCTGGTCATTGACGCTGGTTTGCCCCAGCGATATACCGGCCTGCGCCAGCAACTGCTGCAACTGGGGCAGCGAGTTTTCCACCGTTTGCCGCACAGCTGCGTGTGGCGAGGTAAAAACGGCGTGGGCCACGTTATCGCTGATATTGATGGAAATACGCAGCGGTCCCAGTTCTGGCGGGTCCAGCCGCAGCTCTGCCGTGTGCGGCATATTATGGCCGCCTTGTGTCAGCGAAACGAACTGTCGCCCAAACTCGGCGCCCCATTGGGGACTCTGCAAGGGCGTTGCAATACCGGGCGGGGTAGCTGACGCGCCGGTCGTTGGCATCGAACCCAGGGTGCCTGGAAATCCAGTGTTGCCGCTCGCGGCGGTAATGGAGCCTGCCTGCGAGGCGTTCAAGTCAGTCTGCGCGGACGCTCCGGCAAAGCTGGCCCGGGCGCTTACCGAGGCGATATCGGCGGCAAGGGCGGCGGCATCCAGCGTGGCGGTCTTGGCGATGGTGATATCAGCCGCCAAGGTCTGCGCGGGCAGCAAGCCTTTTCGAGTGTCGCCGGCGACAGTCGGTGCCTTGCGCAAGTTGAGCTCGGTTTGATGAGGCAGCGCCTTGCGTGTATCAGGCGCGGCGTGTAAAGGCTGCGCCGTGGCTTGTGCCGGAACGAATCCGGCGGGTAGCTCGATGGCTTTGGCGATTGTAGCGGCTTGAGCGTCCGGCTTGAGCGCGGATAGCGGCGCCTTGGCCGTCGCGTCGTGTTTTGCGGTGCCCGCCAAGGCGGCTGCGGAGTTTGCACCCGCTTGCGTGGCGGCGATGGATATGGCCAGCGGATTGCCACGGGCCAGTTCGGCCGCCAAGGCATCAGCGTCGGCAGGTATACCATTTGGCTGCACACCGGCGGGAAGCGTCGTGGTGATCGCAGCGGCACCGCCCTGTGTGGCGTGTAAGGCGCCCGTTTGGCGGGCTGCCATGGCCAGCGCTGCTTCCGCTGCGATGTTTAAAGCAATTTGGGGCAGGCCAAGGCCTTGCTCGGCGACGTCTTCCGCCAGCGCTTCATCCGTGGGTTCTGCGACATCCACTGCAATGTCTTGCGCGTCGCCTTTCTTCGGCGCGGCGTCGGTATTGACCGGTATGGCTTTTGCAGGAGCGGGCTCGTTGGTTTGCTGCCCGGTCAGCACCGACGAGAAGCTTGGCGTGGCCGCATCCGGCTCGCGGCTGTCGCCGGCTCTAGTACCACCCGAATTAGTGGAAGCACTCGGCAGGGCAGTAGTAATCGTCGGTGTATTCATGGCTTGCCTGCTTAATAAGAGTGGTGTGCCCGGCGGTACAGATTGGCCGAGATTTCATCGCTGGCAAGCTGTTCGCTGCGGTTGGCGCGTGCAACTTGCTGGCGTGACTGGCGAGACTGCAACGCTTCAAATGAGCTTAGCCGGCGCTTCTGCGCATACCATTGCTGGCGACCTTGCTCTATCCGAACGTCCATTTGCCCGACAATGCTATTTTGCTGTGAAATGGCGTCGTCCAAAGTGGCGATGAACTGCCTAAAGTTATGGTAGTTCGAGGCTGACAAGCCGGTTTCCGTGGCCTTTTGCAGCCGCTGGGCATAATCCAGGCGATAGTCATGCAGCATTGCGAGCTGCGATTGGGCCTTGCCGCGTTCAGTCGTCAGAAGCTGCAGCTGTTTGCCGGCCTCGTTCGCGCCGTCTTTGGCAAGGTCTATCAACACGTTCAATGATGAGGTGCTAGCCATGGTTTACTCCTCGTTGCTGGACGCCATGCCCGAGCAATGTTTCCAGTTCAATGGTTGCGGCGTCGTAGTCGACCCGCATCTCGATGCCTTGCTGAAGATAGGCCTCCAGCCAGGGGTACTTTTCGATTGCTTCGTCGATCTGCGGATCGTTGCCGGGCGTATAGGCGCCTACGGCGACCAGGTCGTGGTTACGCTGGTAGCGCGAAAGCATTTTCTTGAACTTATGCACCAGCGTGAACTGTTCCTTGGGAACAATGGCCGACATCACCCGTGAAATCGAGGCTTCGATATCAATGGCTGGATAATGGCCGGATTCAGCCAGGCTGCGCGACAGCACCACGTGGCCGTCCAGGATGGCCCGCGCCGAATCGGCAATCGGGTCTTGCTGATCATCGCCCTCGGTCAACACCGTATAGAACGCGGTAATCGACCCGGCGGGCCGATCGCCCAGCGGCGCGCCATTGCCCGCGCGCTCGACCAGTGCCGGGAGCTTGGCAAACACCGAAGGAGGATAGCCCTTGGTTGCAGGGGGCTCGCCAATGGCCAGCGCAATCTCGCGTTGCGCCATGGCATAGCGGGTCAGGGAATCCATGATCAGCAGCACATGCTGTCCCTGATCGCGGAAATACTCGGCCAGCTTGGTCGCGTAGACCGCGCCTTGTAGGCGCAATAGCGGCGAGACATCGGCCGGCGCAGCGACGACCACCGAGCGCTTAAGTCCTTGTGCGCCTAGATTGTGTTCGATGAATTCCTTGACTTCGCGGCCGCGTTCACCGATCAGGCCCACGACAATGACGTCGGCCTTGGTATAGCGGGCCATCATGCCCAGCAGCACGCTTTTGCCCACGCCCGAGCCGGCAAACAGGCCCATGCGCTGGCCACGACCCACGGTCAGCAATCCATTGATGGCCCGTACGCCGACATCCAGCACGGTGTCTACAGGCGCACGCGTAAGCGGGTTGATGATCTGGGCGTTCAATGGGGCCGAACTGACATTGGTCAGCGCTCCCAGGTCGTCCAGCGGTCGGCCGGCGCCGTCCAGCACGCGGCCCAACAAACCCTCGCCGACCGGTAGGTGGCGAGACAGGATGGCCGGGGCGCTGAACCCACCGACTGCCGTCAAGGGCAGGGGGATGCGGCTTTGGATGCCGGGCTCGATGGGCACCACGCGCGCGCCGGGCGGCAGCCCCGAGGTATCGCTTTGCGGCATCAGGTACAGCGTATCGCCATGGAACCCGACAACTTCGGCGTCCGCCCAGTAATCCTGTCCGGGAGAAATTTCTATCTTGCACGCGGCGCCCACGGCCAAGCGCAGGCCTGTTGCTTCCAGCACCAGGCCGGTTGCGCGTGTGATGCGCCCGCTGACGTGCCAGGACTCGGTCGCCGCGACTCGCCGAGCACCGGTCTCCAACTGGGCCAGCCAGCGAGCGGTTGCAGTGGGAAGCAGATCGGTGCTTCGGGGCATCAGGGTTTCGTTACCGCGGTGGAAGACTGGCCCAGCGCCGAGGTGACGCGTTCCCAGCGGGTTTGCAGCGTCGCATCGATATTGCCCAGTACGGTTTCCGCAAGACAGCCGCCGCGTTCGATGGACGCATCGGCCAACAGGCGCCAGTGGCTGACGCCAATATCGTGCTGCAAGTACTGGTCCACCAGGTCCAGGTCATCGGGATGGACACGGAGCTTCAGTATGGCCTCCTTGCTGGTATCCAGATGCGTGATATCGCGCACCAGATCCAGTATCTTCTCGGGATGGGCATCCAGGGTGCTGCGCAACACCTGTTCGGCGATGCGTATGGATAGCGAAATCAGGGCCTGGCCCATTTCCTCGTCCACGGCAGCAAGCGCGGCGGCAGAGGCGTTGGCCAACTCGTGCAGTTGGGTGATCTCGTGTTGCGCGCGCTCCCGCCCGGACGCAAGACCCGCTTCAAAGCCGGCGGCGTAGCCGTCCTCATGCCCGGTTTTGTGGCCTTCTTCGTGACCAATGGCCAGGCCTTGCGCATGGCCGGTGGCATAGCCTTCAGCGTGGCCGCTAAGCTGGGCCGCATCGCGCAGGCGCTGCACTTCGGCATGGATGTCGGCGATCTTCGGCACGGGTTTCTGCGCTACGACCGGTTTGGCGGGCGCCGCCGGTGCATCGAACGACGACATCTCCCACCGCTTCCACGTATCGGCTTCTTGATAGCGGCCAATGCGTTTGTCAGACATATTCGTCGTTTCCGAGGCTGCCCAGCGTGAACTGGCCCGCTTCGGCAAGCTTGCGGGCTACCTGCACAATATTCTTCTGCTCTTCTTCCACCTTGGACATGCGCACCGGACCTTGTGCATCCAGGTCGTCGCGCAGCATTTCGGCCGCCCGGTTGGACATGTTCTTGAAGAACTTCTCACGCAGTTCTTCCGGCGCACCTTTCAGGGCAATCGTGAGCGACGTCGTGTCGATTTCCTTCATGATCAACTGGATGGCCGTATCCTCGATATCGGCCAGGTTCTCGAAGACGAACATCTCCTCGACGATGCGTTGCGCCAGATCGGCGTCCAGTTCGCGCAGGCTGGCCACGACGGCATCTTCTTCCGTCGAATTCATGAAGTTCAGTATCTCGGCCGCGGTGCGTACACCGCCCATCTTGCTGCGCTTGGCCCCTTGCCCGGACAGCATGTTGTTCAGGACGTCGGTCAATTCATGCAAGGCTGATGGTTGTACACCGCCGAAGGTGGCGATACGCAGCATGACGTCGTTGCGCAGGCGTTCGGTCAGCAAGGCCAGTACACCCGACGCGCGGTCACGTTCCAGGTGGACCAGTATCGTCGCAATAATCTGCGGATGTTCGTCGGCGATGAGTTCGGCCACCGCGGCGGCGTCCAGCCAGTTCAAGGCATCGATGCCGTTGGAGTTGTCACCGGCTTCCAGGATGTCTTCGATCAGGCCGGCTGCGCGGTCATTGCCCAGGGCCTTGTTAAGCACCGAACGTATGTAGTCGTCAGAGCCCAGGGTAACCGCCATGAATTGATCGGCCTCCTGGCGAAACTCTTCCAGCACGCCGTCCACATCGGCGCGCGTCACTTGCTTCAAGTTCGCCATGGCCGATCCGACCATTTGTACTTCACGCGCGGTCAGGTACTTGAAAACCTCCGCCGCGGCGTCCTCGCCCAGCGACATCATCAGGATCGCGCAGCGGTCCAGGTTGGGATCAACGGTTGCCATTTTTTTCCATCCATGAACGCAGCACCATAGCGACGGCGCGCGGATCCTTTTCGGCCATGGTACGGGCCGTATTCATATTGTCTTCGTAACGGCTGATCTCGTTGGCGCGGCGTTCGGCCGCGGCCATTTGCTCGAGATTGCTTGCGTTCTCCGCTTTCTCCGCGTCGCTTACCACCTTTTCGGCCGCCGACGCTTCCATCATCGGCTTGACGAACTTGCGCCAC
The DNA here is from genome assembly GCF_002849655.1 of Pollutimonas subterranea. Taxonomy (GTDB): domain Bacteria; phylum Pseudomonadota; class Gammaproteobacteria; order Burkholderiales; family Burkholderiaceae_B; genus Pollutimonas; species Pollutimonas subterranea. The sequence continues at coordinate 8,758 of NZ_PDNW01000033.1, read as the reverse complement.
ACGAAAAACACCAACAGCGCGATCAGCAAGTACTTGGCAAGTTGCAGCGCGAAGTCCAGATAGATCGGGTTTTCCCAGATTGGCTGAGCGGGTGGTGTTTCGTCGCTGAACGCGGTGTTTACGACGCTTAAAGTATCGCCGCGTTCTACCGAGTAACCCATGGCCTGCTTGACCAGGTCGTTGAGCTTTTCCAGTTCCGCCTCGGGCAAGGCTTCCGGCTTGCCATCGATATTGCGGTAGTTGACCACGACAGCCACCGACAGGCGTTGCAGCTTGCCCATGGGATCTTTGACGTGGCTGATGGTGCGATCGACTTCGTAGTTGATCGTCGCATCGTTGCGGGCGTTGCCCGTACCGTTCAATAGCGTGCTGTTGGGCGTCAGGTTGGTAACCGTGTCGCCACCTGCCGCAGCGTTGGGCGCGTTGGGATTGGCGGGGTTCGGTTGAGCGGCGTTCGGTTGGGGAGTAATAATAGGGGCCGTGGCATTCGCGGGCGGCTGGTTGGTCAAGGCGCCTGGCACGCCTTCCGCCGGCAGCGCATTGTTTTGCACCGACGAACTGGTCTGTTCGCTGCGAACCGCACCTTCACCCGGCTTTTGATTGGGCCGATAGACTTCCGAGGTTTTCTCGCGCTGTGCGAAATCCATATCGGCCGTGACCTGCGCACGAACGTTGCCCGGTCCCACCAAAGGATTGAGCAGGGTCAGAATGCGCTGGACCGTACGCGATTCGATATCGTTGACCAGGTTGCGGCGGCTGCTGTCGACACCGGCTTCACCGGTAGGCAATGTCAGCAAACGGCCATTCTGGTCCACGACCGATACCTTGTCGGCGGTCAGGTTGGGAACGCTGGACGACACCAGCCAGGTTATAGCGGCGACTTGCGCATCGCTCAAGCTGCGGCCCGGGTACAGCGTCAACAACACAGACGCCGTTGGCGCCTGGCGATCGCGTACGAACAGGGACTCACGAGGTATGGCCAGGTGCAGACGTGCTTCCTGCACCGCGTGCAAGGCCTGGATGGAACTGACGATTTCGCCTTCCAGCGCACGCTGGTAATTTATCTGTTCGGTGAACTGGCTCGCGCCGAAGCGGGTTTGATCCATCAGCTCGAAACCCGTCTCGCCGCTGCGTGGCAGTCCCTGCTGGGCAAGCTGCAGGCGCGCCTCGTGCACCTTGTCGGCGGGCACCAGTATGGCATTGCCGGTGGATCCAAGCTGGTAGGGCACATTCAATTGCGTGAGCGCGGCAACAATGGCTCCGCCGTCGCGGTCGGCCAGATTCGAGAACAAGACCTTGTAGTCGGGCTCGCGGCTCCACAGCAGCAGGACGGCAATGACGGCGACCACAGCGGCGGCAAGGCCCAGTTGTATGGGCTTGGACAGTGTGCCTATCTTTGACAGAGTCGGGAAGCGGGCCAACAAATCAGCAGTTTGGCTCATTGATGACCTCTTGCGCTGTAACGGTTAAGGTCAAGCGAGAACGTCGAGCTGGTAGTTGGCAAGGTGGACATGCGGCAAGACAAATATAAGGAGTGTGAATTATTGCGCGGTTCAACGCAGGGGCAAGCGTCGAAGAACGCCGCTTTTGGGTGTTATTTAGCTCTTATGAATCCAGTGAATGATCGGTTCCCGGTCCTCTACGGTTTGACGCAAGTCGAGAATTGCGGTGACGAGACTATAGCTGTTGAAGACGTGGTCGGTAATGCTGGAAAAGCAGGGTGATTTGCCCATAGATGCAGGGGTTGCCGCAGCGGGTAATTGAGTACATTGTGCAGGCGTGAAAGTTCCGCGTTTTTGGACTCAATATAAATATGGCTATACAAAATCTATCGGCAATCGAGAATATGCTGTCGCAGATGCGGGCGGTCGCGCAGGCGGCATCGGCCGGTTCGGTGCGTACGCCGAATACGGTGGCGGACTCCGGTGGCTTTGCCGCGGAGCTGGCGCGTTCGCTGGGCCGCGTGGCAGAAATGCAGAATAGTTCGGCGGCGCAGACGCGGGCCTTCCAGATGGGAGATCCGGGTATTTCGCTGAATAATGTGATGATTGATAGCCAGAAGGCGGGAATTGCATTCCAGGCGACATTGCAAGTTCGGAATAAGCTGGTGGAGGCTTATAAGGAAATTGCCAACATGGCTGTTTAGTGTCTTAAAGGCGGCGCTTTGGCCAAAGGGGAGCGGCGCTTGTGTGTTGCGTCGTTGATCTCTGCGGAGCGCCGTTGGTATCTTATGCCGGTGCTGCCGGTTGGTATGGGCACTGCTCAATATCGCTGCGGCCCCGCGCTACGCCGGGGCAGACCTTGCAGCCGGCCTGGATCGGGGCGGGCGCGAACTCACAAATAAAGGCAGCTTCGGCTGCCTTTATTTGTTCAAACATGCGCGCCCTTTTTTCCCCGATCCAGGCCGGCCGCAAGGCGCGCTCAAATTTCGCTGTGCCCATACCGACCGGCAGCGCCTGGTGTTAAGGCTTACTGAGCGGCTTCAGGACCTTGATGGGCCAGCAGTTCCTGCCCTTTGCCGCCTTCCAGGGCATACAGCCAAGCAAGAAGTTCAGCGATGGCGACATAGAGCTGGGGAGGGATGTGGGCGTCCAGGTCTATTTGCATGAGCAGGCCGACGAGCTCGGGCGATTGGTGGACGTAGAGGTCGTTTTCCTTGGCTGTGCGGATAATGGTTTCGGCGAGTGTGCCGTAGCCTTTGGCGACGACGCGGGGAGCGGCGTCTTGTTTGTCGTAGGTGATGGCGACGGCGACTGGGCGGACATCGTCTTGAGGGCGTACACCCGTGCTCATGGTTGGGTGCTTCCGTGGACGATGCTTGCGGCGGCATCCCAGGCGTTGTCCGCGACGGCGATCTGGCTAAGCTGCATGCCTATGGCCGAGTAACGCTCGCGCAGGGCTTCGGCGTGCTCTTTCAATAGTGTGGAAGACTCCGGCGCGATAAGCTGCATGACGACTTGTTGTCCGGCCAGGGTCAGCCTGGCCTGGACGTTGCCCAGCACGGGCAACTGGATGTTGATGCGCGTGGCCCAGTGTTCGGCTTCGGGCGATAGAAGGGTGTCATCGCGGGAGGGTTCGCGGCGGTTAATTTCCCATTCCATGGGCGCGTCGGGCCATGCCTCGCCGCGCCAGGCGAAGGTCTGGTTGGCCAACACTTCCAGTTGCTGGCGGACGATTTGATGGGTCTGGGGATCAAGGCCAGGTACGGGTAGGGGAGTGCCGGTATTGGACGATCCAATAGTTGAACCAGTGTTCGTGGTTGTATGGCTTGCGGGTGCTTCGCCGCGCTGGCTTTGTGGGGCAGCTAATGTTTCGGCCGCCGCCGGAAGGTGCGCCGGAGCATTGGCATTGCTCGTTGGTGCTGCGGTGGTCGGACTATTGCCTGGTGCTGCGCCTTCTGGGCCGCGTGCGACCTGGGCCTGCGGTTCTTGCCGCAGTTGGGTAAGGCTATGCTTGCCGTAGGCCAGGTTGTTCAAATGCGATTCGTAGAAGATGCCGCTGCCTTGAAGCGCTTGCGCCAAGGCTTGGGCCAGTTGGGTCGGGACCGACGCAACGGACGGGCTTGCGGCAGTAGCTGCCGAGGCTGATGCAGCTGTGATAGTAGCGGTACCCGTTCGAACGCTGGCTGCAGTTGACGCATTTATATTCTGACCACGAACGGAAGTTGCTGCGCTATCCGTACGTGCTGCATTACCCGCTGCCGTGTTCAAGCCACCTGCGGTTGTGAGCAGGGCAGAGCGCGGGTTCGCGATCAGCAGTGGGGCCTTGCCTTGTACTGCGGCCGGCTGGTCGGGATGGTTTGCGAGCAAGGCGAGGATAGTACGAGCTGCATGGCCCAGGCTCGTAGGCGCCGATTTCGTGGTGGCGGTATTCGGGGCGCTGCGCGCGGCCAGTATTTCGGCGGCAAGGGTGTCCAGCTTGGCGCGATTAATTGCCTGCCTGGTTTGCTGTTCGGTCTGGGCAGTAGCGCGGTCTACGCCATCGCGGGTTTGCCGGTGTACCTCATTCTGGGCGGGATCAGGCCGTTCTGCGCTGCCGGGCTGCGTTACGGCATCGGGTCGCGCGCCAGTAACCAGGTTCGCCTGCTGCGACAGCGTGGTGCCTAGTACTGAATCCAGCCGATGCACCAGCAAGGTGCCCAGCGCCGATGGGCCGCCTATGCTCATGGCTTATACAGCGTTGCTGGAGTAGGCGTGCAACACGGACTGCTGACGCTTCATATTGCCCAGCAACATACTAAGCCGGCCGAGTTCTGGTGTTGCCAGCATCCGAATCTTGGCATCGTCATCAAGAATTTTTGTCAGGAGATCTCTACGAGCTTCTCTATCTTCATCACTAAGCGCGGCGATGGCCCGCAAGGATTCAACCGCGTCCTGGTATTGCTCACCTAGCGCAACCACAGCATCCCAGTTATCGGCGCGCGCCTCCGCCAACATACGGTTGGAAATGCCAGCTATGATTTCGTATTGGCGCAAGATGGATGAGGTAGAGCTCGTAGGTAAAGTCATTGGGCGGAAAGAAGGTGGGGACGATGAGGAGGCTGATCAGCTTCAAAACATGAAGCAAGCATATGATGATTAAATGTTGAATGCTATGGGTTCAGGACCAGAAAACAGCTTAGGCCGTTTGCCCGGAAGGTGCATCTATTCTTGGGTCTACCGCGATTCGCCACGCGCTGCTTATGTCGACCAGCAAGCGCTCGGCGAGGGCGAGTTTATCGATATCAGCATTCAAATTAGCCAGCAGCAGGTTGCGGATGATCAATTCATAGGTAGCAACCAGGTTCGTGGCCAATTCCCCGCCCGATTTCAGGTCGATACTGGCTTTCAGGCCAGAATCGACAATATCGATGGCTTTGGATATTGCCATGCCGCGTCCTTCGATATTGTTGCTTTCCATATGGAGTTTGGCTTTCAAGATAGCCGCGTGCGCACCGTTGAACAGCAGGGTGATTAAGTGTTGAGGGCTGGCGCTGAATACCTCGGTTTCCAAGCCTATATTGGCATAGGCCTGGGCAGAATGCTGTCGTTGCGTGCCGCGCGCTAAAGAATAAGTCATTATTTTTCGTTCAGATTGCCGAGCATCGATAGTTGCTGGGTCAGGTAAGAACTGACAGAGTTCATTTGCGCGACCATGGAGTCCATTGCGCTGAACTGCTTGCGGTAGACTTCCATTTTGGCATCGATTCGATCAAAGGTTGCTGCGTATTGCTTATTCAGATCTTTAAGGCTGCTCGTCATGCTGTCGGAGGCCGAGCTGATAAGTCCACCGCTTTTTATGAAAACATCGGCTGTTGCGCCCAGCTTTTTGCTGATGCCATTTTCTCCGGCAAATAGATTCTGCACGTCGACCATGTTGTCTTTCAGTGCAGCAGAAAGCTTGGTGCTGTCAACTTTAAGGGTGCCATCCTTCACGTCGGTCGTGATGCCCATTTGCGACAGGGAACGCACCGCGCCCGACGAGCCAGCTACGTTAAGCGCTTCGCGGATCTGGTTCTGAATATTGCGGGTCAGGCTGTCGCCTGTGAGAGCGCTGCCTTTCTGCGCGTCCACATTGTATGAGCTTAAGGTCTTGATAATGCCTTGAAGCGTGTTATAGGCTGAAACAAACGCATTGACCGCTTTGCTGGTCACCGAGTCATCCCGAGAGACAGTAAGGGCGTCGGTGGCGTAGACGCCGTTGCCTAGGTCGGCGTGCGTTTTGGTTAGCGTGAGCGTTACACCCTCAATGGCATCTTTCACCGTGTTCGTCTGACTGGTGATAGGTATGCCATTTATCTCAATGGTGGCGTTCTTCGCAGCTGACTCGGTAAGGGGGTTGGTCGCGTTCGTGCTTTCGAAGCCAATGATCGCGTCCAGGTAGGATGGGGTCCCATCGTCGGATTTGGTCACCTTGATGGTCTGTACAGCCGCGTCCATCCCGGTTCTCTTGGCGGTGAACATAAGATGGGACTGTGGCGGTTCGCCACCGATATTGATCAGCGTAGCACTGATCCCCAGGCTGGAATCGCCATTAACAGCTTTCACTATTCCTTCCAACGTTGTGTCAGCCTTATCCAGGGTAATGGTTTTGGTGGCGGAGCCGTTAAGCTTAATCTCAATATTGACCTTGCCTTCGGCCAACTGCGTTGTGGGTGTAAGGGCTGATGTTCGTAGCGATTGCGAAGTGGCAAGCTGCTTCACGGCAATGTTGTATATTCCGGCAACCGCCTTGTTCGTGGCTGTCCCGGTATAGGCGTCACCTGTTGCACTGGTTTTTAATGCGCCGAAAGTGTCGGCCTTCGCCATGGCATCTGACGCGTTTTTCAGCACTTCTACCGAGCTTTTAATAGTACCGTAGGCCGACAAGCGGCTTTCGACGGTATCTGCCCTGGACTGAATAAGCGCCAGGCTCTGGTTTTCGCTGGTGCGCAGGTTTTCGAGCAGTTCTTCCAACGGAAGACCAGAACCAATGCCGATAGATGAAATAGCCATAATTAACTCCGAGTCCAGATAGTGTGCAGCAATTCAAAAAGATTCAATGCGATTGTCAGCGGGTAGATGGGTGGGCTCTTTAAGCGATTACCCCTAACCGTCGCTTAAGCGTTTACTGTCATGCCTTCGTATTGACGACGTTACCCTGCATTTGGACAATCATTTTTGCGATGCGTACGACGGCATCGCTAGGCACGGTGCGCAATACTTCCCCTGTTGCGCTGTCGATAATCGATACCACGACGCGACCGGCATCCGGATCCACATTGAATCGCATGCTGGTCGCCCACGCCTTCATGTTGTTATTCACATCTTCCAAGGCCTTTTCCATCGAATTCGGGTTGCCCGGCGCGGTCATCCCATCGTCAGGTGCTGTCGTGGCGCTACCGCTGCCCGAGGCAGTGCGGGACGCGGTAACGGTCACAGCGGGTTCGGGCGGGACAGGAGGACGGTCCAGATCGGTCAGCGGGCTACCGAAAATAAGCGGTATAGCATTGGATCCAACAGGGTTAAACATGTTCCCGGCTCCTGAAAATTATTGATATTAAGTGAGCTATAGCGCCGCGACCGCAGGATCTACACGTCAAGCGCATTATTAGTGCATATAACGGCTGATACGGCTAAATCTTTAGTTCCGTTTAGCTGGCGGGGTGAGAGTTCGGGCAACAAAGACGGCAATATGGAAAACAGACAGCAGAATATAGAGCTTCTCCATTCATCGGTATATCCAAAAATGCGTCACAATGGCTGATCTGTATACCTATTGTGTCCGCATGCCTAGCTCCGAAGACCTTCTTGTCGGCCAGTACGCTCCACTCGTTCGCCGCCTGGCGCTGCAGCTTGTGGCAAAACTGCCAGCCAGCGTAGAGCTTGATGACTTGATCCAGGCTGGCATGATGGGGCTACTGGACGCGATACGGCGATACCAACAAACGGTGGAGGCGCAGTTTGAGACGTATGCAGTCATGCGGATACGCGGCGCCATGCTTGATGAATTGCGTAGCCAGGACTGGCTACCGCGTAGCGTACGCAGCAAGGCAAAGAGTATAGAGCAGGCCATCCGCCAGCTTAATCACCGTTTGTTGCGTCCCGCCACCGAATCCGAGATTGCCGCGGAGCTTGACATGCCTCTGGCTAATTATCAGGGGCTCCTTGAAGAGGCGCATGGCGTGCAAGTCATTCATTACGAAGACTTGTCGCGCAATGGGGACGACCTCTCCCATCCGTTGGATCGCGCGCATACTCAGGGCGCCGGTAGCGAACAAGCCGCGTGGACCAACCCGTTGAATCAGTTGGTGTCGCAAGGTCTGCGTCGCGCACTGACAGATGCCATTGCAAACCTGCCCGAGCGAGAGCAATTGCTGCTGTCTCTGCAATTCGAGCAAGACCTGAATCAAAAGGAAATTGGCGCTGTCATGGGCATTACCGAGGGAAGGGTATCGCAACTACGCTCGCAGGCTGTGGCTCGTATTCGGGTTGCGCTGGCGCAAGATGATTGGCAACAGGCGCCAGGCGATATCGAATTTCAAGCCCTGCTTTAGGCGGCCTGGGATCATGAGGGCGAGTTCTGTACTCCCGAAGTTAAGATTGTATGATCTCCAATATGTTTTCGACCAACAGAAATGTACCGGCAATGCGGTTACTGATTAAGCTTCAAAGTGCGCAAGAAAGCATGGCCTAATACTGTTGAGCGCTTATCGTCAGGCCAGCGTGTTGACTTTGCGGCTAGTGTTTCGGCGGGAGCGGTGGTCGCTAACCGTATGACGCCCAACCTGCGCGCACACAGTACGGTAGGCAGCGGCATCAACGGTGAAATCAGTCTAATGCAGGTCACTGAAGACGGGTTGGACGAAATCAATGACCTTTTGCTGCTCCGGCGCCCGTTGGCTGCGCACGCGGCGACCGAAATGCTGTCTAATAGTGACCGCGCCAGTTCAGATGCGGAATGCAAACTGCTGCACGACGAACTCCCTATTACGACTGAAGCTTTTAGCAAGTATGCTCTGGCGCCGGCCACCGCGCTCGTTCAAAAAGTGCAATTAGGGCACACAGCCCAGTGAATTAAAAGGCTATGTCCCCGTTATGTGTCGGAAGGATTAATATTTAACGTGAAAGACTTGTGTTTTTGGCCGAATGGCCCCCTGGCCATTGAAGACCATTAAAGTGGACCCTGGAATCGAGACAGCGCTTTAAGCTGTAGTCCGAGGAGGATTACAAGGTGGTCGAAGTCAGGAAACGCAAGGTTCACAGCGCAGAATTCAAGGCCAAGGTCGGGATGGAAGCGG
>NZ_PDNW01000032.1 GCF_002849655.1 Pollutimonas subterranea | reverse complement strand
CGAGCAGCGCCTCATCGGTCAGAATGTTGAAAAACTCCACCGCTTCGGTCGAACGTACTCGCCGCTCAATTCCCTTGCGGTGTTGCTGCTGACGGCTTCGAGCGTTACGATTCATGGTGGGCTGACCCTTGGCGAGATGGACGGTTGTGTGAGAACTCCCATCCTACCAAGCCTTGGGACGGCCCGCCCTCCTGTTTAATCAGTCACTTGGCCGTACGACCTCAACTTCTCGGGCGCTAAGTAAGTACCATTCGGCCTAATGGGACTGTCGCATGCCCTGCATGCCGAACTGCGATCACTGGGCATTAAAGTCTCGGCGATTATTGCGGGCGGCATGCGCACGCCCTTTCTCTTGGACCGGTTTCCCGATATAGACCAGGCTACGCTGCAGGATCCTCTGAATGTGGCCCGAGCCGTGAAATTCGTCTTGACGCAGCCGCCGGAAACCGTAATTCCCGAAGTCATGGTGCTTCCGATGAAAGAGACGTCCTGGCCATGACAGCAGCGATATTCCTGGACAAGGACGGGACATTGCTCGAAGACGTCCCGTATAACGTCGATCCGACAAAAATGGCCTTTGCGCCCGGAGCGCGAGCGGGGCTCGCACGACTGGGCCGGCTGGGCCTGCCCATTTATGTCGTCAGCAACCAGCCGGGGATTGCCATGGGCCGCTTTGCCCTGGACGACCTGGCGCCCATGGTGGCGCGATTGACCGACATGTTCACGCAAGCCGGAGCCGTGCTGGGCGGATTCTATTATTGCCCGCACCACCCCCGGGGAACGGTGACGAAGCACGCCACACTTTGTGATTGCCGCAAGCCGGCACCCGGCCTGCTGTTGCGTGCCGCGGCGGAGCACGCCATTGATCTGAACATGTCATGGTTCATTGGAGACATTCTGGACGATGTGGAAGCGGGGCGGACCGCAGGCTGCAACACCGTGCTGATCGACAATGGCAACGAGACTGAATGGATCATCAACGAGTGGCGCAAGCCACATCGCATGGCGCCCGACCTGGACGAAGCCACCGACTGGATACACCGCTGGTATTCAGATCGGCTGCAGCTCCGGCCGCGCGTAGGCATACAAGGTGAACGTGCATGACGACCCGGCATGATTGGCGCGATGCCAGGCGCATCCTGTGCGTACGTCTGGATAATATGGGCGATGTGCTGATGAGCACGCCGGCCATCTGCGCCTTGAAGGCAAGCCGTGCCGATGTAAGAATAAGCTTGATGGCTTCCCGGTCCGGCGCGCAGGTGGCCCCCTTCCTGCCCGATGTGGATGACACGATCGAGTACGACGCGGCGTGGGTGAAGAACGGCTCGCAAGGCAATGAGCAAGACATCGCCGCCATTCAGCAGCTTAGCCGCGGGCGATTCGATGCAGCCGTAATTTTCACCGTTTACAGCCAAAACGCCTTGCCCGCGGCGATGATGTGTCATCTGGCGGGTATCCCCTTGATTCTCGCGCATTCTCGCGAGAACCCGTATCGCTTGTTAAGCCATTGGGTTCGCGACACGGAACCTCAGCAAGGCATACGGCATGAGGTTCAGCGTCAATTGGATCTGGTGGCCTCGGTGGGGGCGCAAAGCAGCAACACCCGATTGTCTTTTCTTACCCGCCAGGCCGACCGGCATTCCATGCTGCAGGTGTTGCGCGCCAGTCAGGTATTGCAAAGCAATGGCTGGATTGTGGTGCATTGTGGCGCCACGGCGGAATCCCGTCGTTATGGGGCTAGCGGATTTTCAAGAGTGCTTTCCCTGCTGGACGCCGGCGGACGGGATGTATTACTGACCGGAAGCGAAAGCGAACGCAAACTTATCGACCAGATCATTGCAGGCAGCCAATCGACGAATAAGCGGGTGAATCTGGCTGGCCGCCTTAATCTTGGGCAACTGGGCTGCCTGATCCAGGATGCTTCGCTTCTTATTTCCAACAATACCGGGCCTGTGCATATTGCCGCGGCGGTACAAACGCCCGTGGTCGATCTGTATGCGTTGACCAACCCCCAGCATACGCCATGGCAGGTTGAGCATCGGCTGTTGTCGTGCGATGTTCCGTGCAAGTACTGCTACCGCAGCGTCTGCCCGCAAGGCCACAACGCGTGCCTTAACGGTATCGCTCCTGAAGAGGTCGTGCAGGCCGCATACGAATTGCTGGATAACAATCGCCAGGCGGCTCGGGTGCCACGCTCGAACGACAGCGCCACGAAGAGGGAAGGTATATGCACACACTAGGAATCAATGCGGCGTTTCACGACTGTGCAGCGGCGCTGGTCTGCGATGGAAGAGTGTTGGCCGCTGCCGAAGAGGAACGCTTTACACGTATCAAGCACGGCAAACGGCCTGTACCGTTTTCCACTTGGCAGCTGCCCTATAACGCCATCGACTATTGCCTGGGCGAAGCCGGGATCGACCTGCGTGACGTCGACCATATCGCTTACTCGTTTGCGCCTCGGCTGCTGCAGGACAGCCTCGCCCCGGACAAGAGCATTGCATTGCCGTTGGAGCCATCGGCGGCGGGTCATGGCGAGGGTGGCGGTTCGCCGTGGGACCCCTTGTTCCTGTCCTACATTGTCAACGCGCCGCGGCAACTGGCAGACGGAGCTCCGCACCATCTGCAAGGCCGCTTTGCCAGTGCGGGCCTGGATCACATTATGCGGCGGTGGCAATTCATCGAGCATCACTTAGCCCATGAAGCCAGCGCTTTCCTTGCCAGTCCTTATGAAGAGACGGCCGTTCTGACCATGGACGGACGCGGTGAACGGGCCTCGACGAGTTACGGCCACTTTGAGGGCGGTAAATATCGACGACTCAGGCAGATCGACCTGCCGCATTCGCTGGGTTTGCTCTACGAAGACGTGACCCGGTATCTGGGCTTCCTGCATTCCTCGGATGAGTACAAGGTGATGGCTTTGGCCTCGTATGGCAAGCCCGCCTATATGGAGGAGTTCCGGGAAATCCTCAGGGGCGATGGCGACGGCGGATATACGATGTCTCCACCTCGGCTCGAAGAGCGGTTTGGCGCGCCACGCAAGAAAGGCGAGGAATTCGAGGACAGGCACATGGACATCGCTCATTCCCTGCAACAGGTACTCGAGGAAACGATATTGGAGATGGCGCAATGGCTGCACAAGGAGACCGGTTCATCCAATCTTTGCATGGCGGGTGGCGTGGCACTCAACTGCGTGGCGAATGCACGGCTGGCCAGCGAGGGACCATTTCAGAATGTCTGGGTGCAGCCGGCCGCCGGCGATGCCGGCACGGCGCTGGGGGCGGCGCTTTGGCTTGATTTTGAACAACGGGGAAACGGCAGCCGGGATTGGAGCATGGACCACGCCTTCCTCGGGCCCGGCTACGCGGATGCCGATATCGAGGCGTTCCTGCGGCGCTCGCATGTTGCTTTCCGTCGATTGAAAAATGTCGCCGAGCAGGCCGCCGATCTGCTGGCGCAGGAAAAAATACTGGGCTGGTTCGAAGGACGCATGGAATTCGGCCCGCGCGCGCTGGGTGCCCGCTCGATTCTTGCTTCGCCACGCGACCCGGCTATGCAGGCACGCCTGAACGAGCTCAAGGACCGCGAAGATTTCCGGCCCGTGGCGCCGCTGGTGATCGAAGAGCAGGCGCAGGAATGGTTCGACGCCGGTGCCAAGGGAACGATCGATGCGCCGTTCATGCTCTTCGTATTCGACGTACTGAAAGACAAGGCAGATCTTATTCCGGCTGTATGCCACATTGATGGAACGGCGCGCGTGCAGACGGTGAACAGCAAGCAGCACGGGCTGTTGTATGACTTGTTGCGGGCATTCGAGGAACGAACCGGGGTGCCGGTGCTGGTCAACACTTCATTCAATACGCGTGGCGAGCCGGTGGTGTGCAGTCCACGGGATGCGCTTGAGTGTTTCTGGACATCGCCGCTGGACGCGCTGGTGATAGGAAGTTATTTGGTGGAGAAGCCGCGATGACAGGCTCGCCTCTGATATCGGTAGTGGTTCCGACGTACAAGCGTCCCGACTTGCTGGAGCGGTGCCTGGCGGCCTTGTTGAAGCAGAATCTACCGCGCGATGACTGGGAAATCCTGGTGTGTGACGATGGTCCGAGCGCGCAAACCCAGGCTCTGGTAGAACGCGTCGCCGAGCATGCGGGGGGGCGCCCGCCCGTGCGGTATCTCCCGGTAAGCAATACCCAGGGTCCGGCGGGAGCGCGCAATGTCGGCTGGCGCGCGGCGCGCGCACCTGTCATTGCCTTTACTGACGATGACACCATGCCCGAGCCCGGCTGGCTGAAGGCCGGTCTGGAGGCCATGGCGTCCGGTGTCGAGGCCGCCGTCGGCACCGTCCTGATGCCGTTGCCGGACGAGCCCGGCGACCTGGAGCGCGATGCAGCCAGACTGACCGAGGCCGAATTTGTCACGGCCAACTGCTTCGTCCGGCGCGATGCGCTTGATGCGGTGGGAGGCTTTGATGAACGCTTTACCCTGGCATGGCGCGAAGACTCGGACTTGCATTTTGCGTTGCTGGAGCGCGGATTCACCATTGCGCCCGCGCCGGCCGCCACGGTCGTCCATCCTTTGCGCCCCATGCCATTCGGCGCCAGCCTGGGCATGCAGAAAAAGGTGATGTTCGATGTCTTGCTTTACCGGAAATTTCCCGAGCTTTACCGGCAGCGCATACGGCCCGGTCCACCTTGGCTCTACCTGACGATTTGCGCCAGCTTGATGGCAGTATTGCTGGGCCTGCTGGCGGGCCGGTGGGAAGTGGCGGCAGCGGCCGCCGCAGCGTGGGCCTTGTTGACGACCTATTTTTTCATTCGGCGTCTCAGGCTCAGCGCGTGCACCTTGCGCAACGTCGCTGAAGTGCTGTTTACGTCGCTGTTCATTCCGCCCCTTTCGATATACTGGCGCGTCGTGGGTGCAGCCCGGTTCGGCGGAGGTTTGCCATGATGACAGAGGCGGGCATCTGGAGCCCCATCCCCCGCAGCATAGCCATATTCCGCGCGCTGAACCTGGGTGACCTGCTCTGCACCATACCCGCACTGCGCGCATTGCGCTTGTCATTGCCTGGCACGCGAATTACGCTAATAGGCCTGGCGAGTGCTATACCGGTAGTCGAACGATTCAACTCCTATGTTAACGAGCTGCTATTGTTTCCCGGCGACCCGGCTTTTCCGGAACAGGCGGCCCGCATGGACGAATTGCCGGAATTTTATCGCCGTGTACGCGATAGCGATTTCGATCTCATCCTGCAGATGCATGGTAGTGGCGCACAGTCCAATCAGATCGTCCAACGCATGGGTGCGCGTCGCTGGGCCGGCTTCGTTCCCGAAGCCAGTCAGCAGGAACCGGGGCGCCTAATGACATGGCCCCACCATTTGCCCGAAGTACACCGGTATCTGGCCTTGTTGTCCTATCTGGGCCTGCCGGCGTCGGACGATGCTCTTGAGTTTCCATTAAGCGATGATGACCACCGTGAGGCCGATGCGGCGGCGACCCATGCCGGTGTTGACCTTGATCGCACGATCTTCATTCATCCCGGAGCACGCATGCCGTCGCGACGTTGGCCGTTGGACCGGTTTGCCGATGTCATGCAAAGGCTGGCGGGGGAGGGGTGGCAGCTTGCCGTGACCGGCAGCCCCGATGAAACCGAGCTGGCCGCGAGCCTTATCCACCGCGCCCGCGTTCCGGCCGCAAACTTTTCAGGGAAAACGTCATTGGGCGGGCTGGTCGGCCTGTTGCAGCGTGGTCGCATGGTCATCTGCAATGACACGGGTATTTCGCACTTGGCCGCGGCCGTTCGTCTTCCCAGCGTCGTCATCGCCTCCGGTAGCGATGTGGCGCGCTGGGCTCCCCTGGATGCCGGCTTGCATCGTGTGCTGCATGCCCCGACGCCATGCCGGCCCTGTTCTTACTTCCAGTGCCCTATCGGACACCCGTGCGCGCTCGGTGTCAGCGTGGATCAGGTGATGGAAGAGGCGCAGTCGCAACTTGGAGCAATTCATGAATAGTGTGCAAGCGTCACGTGAACGTGTACTGGTAGCCGGCGGGGCGGGGTTTCTTGGATCGCATCTGTGCCGCCGCCTGCTGGATGAGGGTCATCATGTGATTTGCCTCGATAGTTTCCTGACAGGAACGCGTCGCAACATCTCGTCCATGACCGACCACCCTAATTTCCTGGTGCTGCGCCACGATGTTATCTCGCCGCTGACGTTCGATATCCGCCCCACCCAGATCTATAACCTGGCTTGCCCGGCATCGCCGCAACATTATCAGGCCGACCCCGTGCATACCCTGCGCACGTGCGTGAACGGTGCGTTCAACCTGCTGGAGTTTGCCCGAAAAACGGGGGCGCGCATCCTGCAGGCATCGACCAGTGAGGTATACGGCGATCCACATGTGCATCCACAGCCGGAAGGGTACCGGGGCAATGTGAACATTGTGGGCATACGCTCATGCTACGACGAGGGGAAACGCTGTGCAGAAACCTTGTTCTCGGACTATGGCCGATGCAAGCGCGTCCAGGTCAAAATAGCGCGTATTTTTAATACGTATGGGCCTTGCATGGCCAAGGGCGATGGAAGGGTAGTCTCGAATTTTATCGTTCAAGCCTTGAATGGCTCGAGCATGACGGTATACGGAGACGGAAGCCAGACGCGTGCGCTTTGCTATGTGGACGACATGATCGAGGGGCTGATGCGCTTGATGAACAGCGTAGACACCTTTCAGGGTCCGGTGAACCTCGGGTCGCCTCGCGAGAGCACAGTGCTGGATATTGCCTGCCGCATACGTCGCCTGGTCGGAACGGATTCGCCCATTGAATTCGAGCCCCTGCCATCCGATGATCCGGTGCAGCGGTGTCCCGACATATTGCTGGCGCGCCGGCACCTTGGCTGGGAGCCGAAAATCGATCTGGACACCGGGCTGCGGAAGACGATTGCCCACTTTTCCGAGTCTTTTAAGCTTGCGGAGTCTGATCGGGAATTTAGCGAAAATCTTCGAGCCGATTGTAAAGTGTCTTCGGGCTGATGCCGAGGGCCAATGCCGTGCGCCGCTTGTCGCCGGAATAGTGGTCGAGCGTGGCCATGATGACCGCACGCTGCGCGGAGCTTAGCGACGTACCTATGGGTATCTTCAGATAGCCTTGCTTGACCGAGGGCGCGGGCGTGCGAAATGCTGTGCCTATGGGCGCTACGTCGACAATGTCATCGGCCAGGATGAAGGCGCGCGTGATGCTGTTCTTGAGTTCACGGATATTGCCCGGCCAGTTGTAGTCTTCCAGTCGTTCCAGAGCCGTAGGCGAGAACACCTTGCTGGTTTTTTCCTGTTCGTTCAACTCGTCGAGAAATCGTTGCGATAAATAGGCGATGTCCGACTTGCGTTCGCGCAGGGGCGGTACACGTATGGGGAAGACCGCCAGGCGGTAAAGCAGGTCGGAGCGAAAACTGCCGCCCTGGACCAATTCTCTGGGGTCACGATTGGTGGCAGCGATAATGCGCAGATTGACGCTGATTTGTTCCGAACCGCCAACACGATGGTACTGCCCTGATTCAAGCACCCTTAATAATTGCACCTGCATCGTCAGGGGCATTTCGGTGATTTCGTCCAGGAAAAGCGTACCGGGGTGGGCTCTTTCGAAGCAGCCCATGGTGGTCGCCGACGCGCCCGTAAAGCTGCCTTTTTCGTGACCGAACAATTCGCTTTCCGCCAGGGACGGGCTGATTGCTCCGCAGTTTATGGCGACAAAGGGCGCGTCCCGCCGGGAGCTTCGATCGTGGACCGCGCGCGCGACGATCTCCTTGCCTGTGCCGCTTTCTCCGACAATGAGGACGCTTGCCTCGGTGGGCGCGGCCTTAACGATGGATCTTGCAAGCTCAAAGGCAGCCGGCGACCGGCCAAGGATTTTCGACGAAGGAATCATGGAAAAAGTCTAATCGTAAATGAATGCTTTCGGTACATTTTCGCATAATGTTTCTTATGATATGGAAGCTTACGTTTGGTTTCATGGAAACCGCGTACGATAAGCCTAATGCAGTTCTGTCTGGCGCCGATTGGCGCCTCCAAGAGGCCTCGCGATGCGCTTGAAAGCGGTGCGCGCGGATGCGAAGGCCCAGCAATCTTACTGAAGAAGCTACTATGCCGCATCTCCTGATCACTGATGATGAAGCTGCCATTCGAGACCTTATAGCCGATATTGCGATCGAAGAAGGCTACACGGTTGCGCAAGCTGCCGACATACGGCAGGCGCGCATCCAGATCGAACGGCAAAAACCCGATGTGATCTTGCTCGACATGCAATTACCCGATGGCGATGGGATCGAGTTCTGGTCCAACCTTGAGCTCCCCAACACCCAGGTGGTTTTTATTACGGGTTATTCCAGCGTCGACAGTGCCATCAAGGCTTTGCGCTGCGGAGCAGTCGATTATCTTTTGAAGCCGGTCAGCCTGCGTCGCCTGCGCGGCGTCCTGGCCGAGCTCAAGGCACTGTTACAGACGCAACCCACGCCCGGATCCACCGACTGGTTTGCAAAAATGGTCGGCAGTTCACGAGCCATGCAACTGTTGTGCGCACACATTGAAAAGGTTGCGCCCACCCAAGCCACCGTCTTGCTGGTTGGTGAAAGCGGGACCGGCAAGGAGCTGGCCGCGGAAGCCATTCACCTGGCCAGCCCCCGTCATCAAAAACCGTTCATGCCCGTAAATTGCGGAGCAATATCTCCCAACCTTATCGAGAGCGAATTATTCGGTCACGAGAAAGGCAGCTTTACCGGGGCCGACCGGCAGCACAAGGGCTACTTTGAGCGCGCTTCAGGCGGTACGCTTTTCCTGGATGAAATTACCGAGATGTCCATGGAACTGCAGGTTCGCCTGCTGCGCGTGCTGGAAACCGGACGCTTCATGCGGGTAGGAACGCACGAGGAAATTGCCGCCGATGTGCGTGTGGTTGCCGCGACCAACCGCAATCCCGAGCAGGCCGTAGCCAACGGTACGTTGCGCGAAGATTTATATCACCGCCTTAGTGTCTTCCCGCTCGAGCTGCCTCCGCTGCGGGACCGCGATAGCGACATATTGATATTGGCCGAGCATTTCCTGAGCAAGCTTAACGCCGAGGGCCAGACAAAAAAGACGTTTTCTCCAGAAGCGCTGAAAGCCATGAGCGAATATTCCTGGCCGGGCAACATCCGTGAACTGCGCAATTATGTGTACCGCAGCTATATTCTGGCCGACACGGTCATTCACGGCGATTTCAATACCTTCGAGCTTGAATCGCATTCAGCCGGTTGGGGGTCTGAAATAATGGTTCCGGTGGGAGTGCCGCTGGCCGATGCCAATAAGCAGCTGATCCTCGCCACGCTCAAGCAGTGCGGTGGTGTCAAAAAGGCTGCCGCCGAGATGCTCGGTATTAGCCTGAAAACACTCTATAACCGCCTGGAAGAATACGGTGCAACGGGCGACGTCGACGAGTCTTCTTCTTTCCGCTAGAGCATCTTCCGTCGAGGTGTTTACAAGGCTCGCTGCAGCGCGCAGACGTTGGGGACGGCTTTTCGTTCTTAATTCTTAAGAAAGGCGGGTGTGTCGAAGGCTGTTTCGGCTTCACGCGCTACGCCCTGGCGTTGCCAGGGTGCCCGTTTCGGTCAGCCCCATCGAGGCGCCCGCGGAACTCGCCCGGTCGGACCGGTGGTCCGACACCCGTCGGGCTCAGACAGCCGCGGCCTTGCCTCCTCGATGGCACTGACCGAAACGGCGTGCGCGAGGCGCCTGCACAGCCCCCGACACACCCGCCTTTTTGCATGAGCGAAGCTTGGACCAGCCTTCTAGCCACCGTGCGCCTCAAGCCGTGAGGCCGGCAAGTTTCCTATTGCGTAGTTGTACGAGGCGGGCGCGGAAACAAGCACGCTGTGCCGGACTGCCTCCATCCACTCCGTACAACGTCATCGGAGCAGACAGCGTCACTAAAGCAAAGTGCCGTAAACACTTGAACCAAAAATGTGCTAGCAGCTAATGCGCGACGGCACGGTATATGCTGAAGATGTCCAGTTTAATAGGACTGTGACTAACATGGAAACTCAGCAAGCGGGTCGCGCGACTATCGTCGTGCTCACACATAACCGGCGCATGCAAGTCCTGGGTACATTGGATTGTCTATGCCGTTTACCCGGGAAGTGGCCGATTGTCGTGGTCGACAACGGATCTACCGACGGCACGGCGAGGGCAATTGCATCCCGCTTTCCCTCCGTCATGCTGATTCGCGCGAAAAGGAATATGGGCGCGGCGGCACGCAACTTCGGTGTGGCTTACGCCCAGACTCCATACGTCGCCTTCTGCGATGACGACACGCAATGGGAGCCCGGCGCTCTTGAGCGTGCGATAACTCTTCTCGACAACAGCCCCTCGGTGGCGGTGGTCAGCGCGTGCGTCCAAGTGGGCGCCACCCGCAGGCCTGATCCGACCTGCCTGTCGATGGCGCAAAGCCCCTTGGCACGAGAGCAGTTGCCTGGACCGCAATTGCTGGGCTTCATGGCGGGCGCATGCGTCATGCGGACCAGCGCGTTCTACGAAGTGGGCGGGTACTGGCCGCCGTTCTTCATTGGCGGCGAGGAGGCACTGATGGCGCTGGACCTGGTTGAGCGGGGGTGGCGCATCGTGTATGCCGACGACGTGATAACCCGTCATTTTCCCTCCTTGAGCCGGGATACCCGTTTGCGCGAACGCTTGCTGATACGTAATGCTATTTGGGTGGCCTGGATGCGTCGGCCTTTTCGCGCTGCCTGGCACGAGACGAATGTGCAGTGGCGGGCCGCACGCGACAGGGGCATCGCATGGCCCACTATGGTGCAGATGGTATTGGGTTTGCCGCGCGCATTGCGATATAGGAAGGTCGTATCTCCGGCCGTCGAAAGCATGCGCGCCCTGCTGGATATTACGGCGGGTAGCCCGGGCACGCCGGTGTCCCAGAATCCGGATCGCAGGACGGCGTGATGGAACTTTAGGACGGGCTCGTCCACGGGCACGATGTTTGCTCCAGGGTTTGCCTACGGGCCTGTCGGCTGATTATTGGAGAACATTGTGGCGCTACGAATTCTGGCTGTTACTTCCGAGGCGTTTCCTCTTGCAAAGACCGGTGGTCTGGGCGATGCGGTCAGCGGATTGGCCATGTCTGTCCAAGAAAGTGGCGTACAAGTGACCTTGTTGCTGCCTGCCTACCGCTCAACGATGGCCCATGTAAACCAGGTGTCCGTCATTTCGGAGCTGGCCGGCCTGCCGGGCGGCGATGCAACGTTGCAGGCAGCGTATTGTCCTGAGCTGGGCATGCCGGTCTTGCTGCTGAAAAACGACGCCTTGTACGAGCGTGACGGATATTACGTGGATCCCGACGGGCTGGAATACAGCGATAACGCCTTACGCTTTGCGGCGTTGTCGCATGCCGCCGCGCGCGTCGCGCAGGGGGTGGAAGGGGTGCTGCGTCCTCATATTGTGCATGCCCACGACTGGCACACCGCCTTGACGCCATTATTGATGCACCAGATGAAGGTCACGGACGTCAAGACAGTACTTACTTTGCACAACGTGGCGTTCCAAGGCGTATTTCCTATGGCTAATGCCGAAGCACTGGGCATTGCTCCACAGTATTGCACCGGCGACGGCATGGAGTTCTGGGGACAGCTCAATTTCTTGAAGGCGGGTATCCGGTACGCCGACCTGATTACCGTCGTCAGCCACAACTACGCTCGGGAAATACTGACGCCGCGTTTCGGTTGTGGATTGGAGGGCGTTCTTGCCTCGCGCGGCAGCGACCTTATTTCCATACCGAATGGCATAGACATCAAGCTTTGGAATCCACAGGCCGACCCCTATTTGCGAGGAAGGCCGTTCAGTGCCGATCACCTTGCCAACAAGGCATTGTGCAAGAGCGATCTGCAGCGCAGTTTTGGCTTGATCGAGAATCCGCGCGCATCCTTGATGGCGATGGGCAGTCGGCTGACCACGCAAAAAATGGCCGACCTCGCTGCCAGCGCGATTCCGATGGCGCTCGATGCCCATGCTGATCTGCAGGTCTGCGTAATGGGTATGGGCGACCACACGCTGGAGGCCCAACTCAGCCGGCTGGCGGAACGTTATCCGGGACGTTGCGGCGTTTACATTGGCTTCGATGAGGCGCACGCCCACTTGTTGCATGCGGGGGCGGACATGTTGTTGCATGGAAGCCGGTTTGAGCCTTTCGGACTGACTCCGCTGTACTCGATGCGTTACGGCACCATCCCCATTGCATCCCGGGTGGGTGGAATGGCCGATACGATCATCGACCCGGGGGCGAACCTTCCCGCGGGCAGCATGCACGCTGCCACCGGTGTGCTCTTCGACGGCGAGAACCCCGGCGACATGGCGGCGGCTATTGATCGGGCAATGGGCTTGCGCCGCTATCCGGCCATTTGGCGCGCCATGCAAATGAACGGCATGAGGACCGATTTCGGTTGGGCCAAGACGGCTCCCGCTTATCTCAGTGCATATCAGTCCTTGTGCCCCACCGTTGCGCTCGAGCGGATCTCCGAACGGGCTCCTGAGCGGCGGCGGGCTTCGGCCGGATTTGGCAGCCAGGGGGTACGGGTCAATCCCGCGGTACTGGCTACGCGTGGCGGCTTGGCTGCCGGTACTGCCGGTAAATTGCAACGAATTCGCGAAGGCGTAGCCCTGGAGCCCGTGGGTCCGCGCCGAGCTTCAGCGGCGTGAAATCATGGCGAGAATCTATTACGTTTATCCTGAAACGGCGGCAGACATGGCCGGCCTCGATGGCACGCAGTGGTGGGATGTTGTCTGCAACAGGGCCAGTTCAATGGGGTTTGACAGCATACTGATACCACCGCCATGGTCAGGGGGCGAGCGACACCTGCATGGCGTTCCAGACGATCCGGACCGCAGTGCGCTCCACGGGTTTGACGGCGACGGGACGACAGAAACACTGGCCGCAATGGCCAGGCAATGCACCCGCCATAAGCTGATGCTCCTGATGGACCTGATGCTTGACCGGGTGCTGGCCGACGGTACGCTGGCAGCGTCTCATGCCGACTGGTACGAGACAGCCAGCGACACTGTGCTGGATCCGCGAGGTGAATTGCAAACCGGCTTGTTGCGCGTACGCGTGCACCAGGCACGAGTCAGTCCCGACCTGGTGTCATGGTGGGGCACGCGCTTGCAGGCGTGGGCGAAGGCCGGCGTAGCCGGATTCCGCTGTCTTGCTCCGGGTGTATTGCCGGCTGCCGACTGGAAGGAGCTGATCACGCAAGTACATCGGCAGTACCCTGAATGCAGTTTCATGGCATGGACGCCTGGCATGACGCCCGACCAGGTTGCACGATTGACGCCAGCCGGGTTCGAAACCACCTTTCTGTCCTTGCCATGGTGGGATTACCATTCATCCTGGCTGGTCGAAGAGCATGCCCGCCTGCGCGCGAATGCGTCGGTCATTGCGCCAATAGAAGACCCGGACAGCCGACAGGCTCAGTCGGCAAGCTGGCGCCAGCATGATTCCCAAATAGCGGTACGCACATTGTGGACAGCTGCTTTTGCCGGTGACGGAATGCTGATGCCCATGGGCTTCGAAGAGCTTGCCGGCGAGCACGCCGTAGCGGAAGCAAATCGATGGATCGCTCAAAAACAGGTGCACGGCGCCGCCTTGTCGATGTTGTCGGGTCCACTAGCGGACGTCACGGCGCTTTTTCGCAACGGGTCCGCTGCAAAGCTCCTGCTGGTCAATCCGGACGAAGCCAAGCCGGCAAATATCCAGTGGAGCGCCGTGCGGTCGCGTCTGCCGGATAGCTATACCGTGAGTAACGGAGTGGCGCAGAACCTCCCGGACACCTTGCCGCCGGCGGGCTGCAGCGTGTTGGTGGCCGTGCCTGCCTTGATGGTGAAAAAAACCGCGAATTCCGCCGGCGAGCAGCGCAAGAACATTACCGCGGCGCTACGCTCGCCCCGAATTGCCATAGAGAATATCAGTCCCGCGGTTAACCAGGGCCGCTTTCCGATCAAGCGTACCTTGGGCGATACCGTACGCGTCGAGGCCGATGTGCTGATGGATGGCCATGATCATATCGCGGCACAGTTGGTCTGGCGCGCGGCCGACGAAACCCAATGGCATACGACACCCATGGTGCACGCAGGCAACGACCGGTGGACGGCTCAGTTCGCGCCGCAACGCGTTGGCCCCCACCATTACCGCATTCAGGCGTGGTTCGACGAGTGGCGTACGTATACCGAGCAGCTGCGCAAGAAATCAGAGGCCGGCCAGAATGTCTCGTTGGAAGTTGAGGAAGGACGCCGGTTGGTCAGCGCAGCATTGGACCGGGCGCGAGACGACAAGCCGATTTCGGCGGACACGCTCGTTACGGCACTTGAGGCCATAGGCAAGCCGCAAAGCGTGGCAGCGCGGCCCAGGCGTCCTCGTGCGTCGAGCGGGCCCGCTGATAGAGGCGTGTCGGTGCCGCAGTGTGACCCCGCGCAAGTGCATGCCCTGTTGTCCGGGAATTTGGCCATCGCCATGCAGGCGGCCGATAACCGACCTTTCGAGACGGCCAGCGATATCCTTTTCCCGCTAATTGTTGAGCGGCGCCAAGCCTGCTTCGCCAGTTGGTATGAGTTGTTTCCGCGTTCGCAAAGCTCCCGCCCCGGCCAGCACGGCACCTTTGTCGATGTGATCGCACGCTTGCCGGCGATACGCGATATGGGTTTTGACGTTCTGTATTTTCCGCCGATCCACCCAATAGGCTTGCGCAATCGCAAGGGCAAGAACAATTCGCTGCAGGCAGGCCCGGATGATCCCGGCAGCCCCTATGCGATAGGATCCGCCGACGGTGGTCACGATGCCGTACATCCGGAATTGGGAACGCTGGATGATTTCCGCGAGCTGGTGACGGCGGCACAAGAGCACGGCCTCGAAATTGCCATGGACTTTGCCATACAGTGTTCGCCCGACCATCCCTGGCTTGCGGAACACCCGGAGTGGTTCGACTGGCGTGCGGACGGCAGTTTGCGTTATGCCGAGAATCCGCCCAAGCGCTACGAAGATATCGTGAATCCTGATTTCTACAGCGCCTTGGCGAGCGCTCCCCAGCAGGCCGCGTTATGGCGAGCCCTGCGCGATGCCGTGCTTTTTTGGGCGGATCAAGGAATACAGACGTTTCGCGTCGATAATCCGCACACCAAGCCATTGCCTTTCTGGGAGTGGCTTATTTCGGAGGTGCAGGGCGCGCATCCTGGCACGGTATTTCTTTCAGAGGCGTTCACGCGTCCGAAAATGATGTATCGCCTGGCCAAGGTAGGCTTCTCACAGTCATACACCTACTTCACCTGGCGCAATGCCAAGCAGGAGTTCACTGACTATCTGACCGAGCTCAATACGGCGCCCGTTGCCGACTTCTTCCGGCCCAACTTTTTCGTCAACACGCCCGATATCAATCCCTACTTCCTCCAGACCTCGGGGCGGCCGGGGTTCCTGATTCGAGCGGCGCTGGCCTGCACGACGTCAGGCTTATGGGGCATGTACAACGGGTTTGAGTTATGCGAGGCGAGGGCTGTTCCCGGCAAAGAGGAATACCAGGATTCCGAGAAGTACGAGATTCGTTCCTGGGACCTGGACCGTCCGGGCAATATCGTTGCCGAAATTACGCGCTTGAACCAGATTCGGCGCAGCAATCCCGCCCTGCAGACCCATTTGGGACTACGGTTTCACAAGATCGACAACGATCAGGTGCTGTTCTTCTCCAAGACTACGCCTGACCAGGACAATATCGTGCTCGTGGCGATCAGCCTGGACCCGCACGCACGGCAGGCGGGCATGCTGGAATTGCCTTTGTGGCAATGGGGCTTGCCGGATGACGGAGTGGTCTTCGTCCAGGACGTCTTCGACGATCACCGCTTTACCCTGCATGGAAAATATCACCACGTTGAGTTGACGCAAGAGCGTCCCTTTTTTGTGTGGCGCCTGGTGCGTCCGGGCTGACGTTTCTTTTGCGAGTGCCAGAAGGCGGGCGCGATGAATGAATTGGAAAGGGAAGCTCTATGGCTCGGTCAATAAAGAACAGAACAACGCAGCAGAATGAACCGCTTTGGTATAAGGATGCTGTCATATACCAATTGCACGTGAAGTCATTTTTTGACGCAAACAATGACGGCAAAGGTGATTTTCCGGGGCTGATTTCCAAGTTGGACTACATTGCGGAACTCGGCGTCAATACAGTGTGGCTGCTGCCTTTCTATCCATCGCCGCGCCTGGATGATGGCTATGACATTGCCGAATATCGCAACGTCCATGAGGACTATGGGACGCTGGCCGATGTAAAGAAATTCATACGTGAAGCGCATCAGCGTGGCTTGCGGGTGATTACCGAGCTGGTGGTGAACCATACTTCCGATCAGCATGCATGGTTCCAGCGCGCGCGCCGGGCTAACCCGGACTTTTCACCATGAGGCTTGCGGGAGTGATTTTTGCGCCTTGATCTGACCGAGTGCTGCGCCGGTCTGCTTGGGGGCGGCGTTGGAGGAGATTTTCAGCGCTGCGGACGCAATTTCCCCTAC
>NZ_PDNW01000031.1 GCF_002849655.1 Pollutimonas subterranea | reverse complement strand
TTAGGTGGCATCATTTTCCTGACGATTTGCTCTTTGAGCTCAGGGCTATAGGCGGACATGAAAACACTCCAACCGCCCCCTCATCTATTAGGTTCAAGTGACCGGACATCTATTGTGACAGAGGGGGCCCTCATTGCCTACTTAAACGAAACGTGAAGCTCATAGTGATCTAAGGGCGAGTTGGGGAAGGTGTGGGCCAGCATGATGTCATAGACCTGGTTTCTTGCTTTGAACTCAAGCTCGTATCTATTTTCCGCAAGTCCATCGATGTTGAATCCGGCAGCCACCGATACCAGCTCGATGCGCACCGTCTGGCCGGTTCGTCCGGTAAAACGGTAGCAATCTGCACCATCCGGTTCCAGGGCTCCCGTTATTGTCAACAAGCCAGGCCCGGACTTGACCGGTATGTTCCTGCACGGACCAAATTGTCCGGGAACAAGGTCTGCCGGCAGTGATGAGCCTGCAATGGCGTGGGCACCTGCACGCCGGGCTGTCGTGGACGGTAGGGCGGGCACTTTCTTTGTCGTGCCGGCAGCCGTAGCCGGCGTATTAACGGTCACCACCTTGGGGATGCGTCGATTGCAAGACTTGTCCGCACAGACGCCTGTGAACCAAACCACACCGTTGCCCACTGAAGCGCCCTGATCCCTGACAAACAAATCGGCATAGGATTGTTTCTTCACCGCGGCAACGACGGGAGGTGTGAAGATACTATCGAAATTATCGGTGAAGTCCTTTTCCGTGAACACCTTGATATCGTCGCGCGAGACACGCAAGGGGTAGTCCATCATTTTCGCCAGTGTTCGCTTATCGGATGCGGCGACCGCCTTTTTGAGTCGATTGAGAAAGCTGCGGAATTCGGCAGGGTTGCCGAGCATGTTGTCCGCGATACGGGCATCCACGTTTTGCTCCGATGCGGATCGCGCCTTGGAAACCTTAGGCGAGCTCGGTGACGAAGACGGAGACGAAGAGGGTGCTGAGGGTTTGTAAACCGGCGGGGTCGAATAAGGAGCCGGCGCCGACGGCGTATTCATCGATCGGATGACTTCATTCACGCCCTGCTGCAGGACGCTCCCCCAGTCCAGGGACTGTGCCGCCGAGGCGGCGCTAAATGCGGTTAACGATACGGCTACGGCAATATGTCGCATGATGCTCTCCTTGGCCCCTTATGCCTGCGTAGGCGATCAACGCAGCGTAGGAGGCGGATCAAGGAGGGTCAATCGGACATTAGGCCGGCCTTGGGGGGGAACTGCTTCCTGCAGACGTCTGCTTCAGTTCGGCCCGTCATTCTCCATCAGCGCAACGCCGACGTCGGTGTTCGATGCATCAGCAGCTCCGTCTTCGAGCGGAATCTTGATCACGAACGTACTGCCGCTGCCGGGGCCACCACTTTGGACCGCGATGGAGCCGCCATGCAAGGCGACAAGCTGCTGCACCAGTGCAAGTCCGATGCCCAGTCCTCCCGCCGCGTGGTTCTGATGGTCTGCCACCTGCGTGAAAATTTCGAAGATGCTGGCCTGCATATCGTGGGGGATGCCAATGCCGTTGTCCTTGACTTCGATCTCGACATGATTCGAGGGGCAACGCGCCACAAGCGTAATGGTGCCGCCGGGCGGTGTGTATTTGGCGGCATTGTTCAGGAGGTTTGCGACGACTTGCGCAAGCCGTGTATGGTCCGCCTCCAGCCAGACCGGCTCGTCGGGAAATTGAGCCGTGAACGTGTGTCCCGCAGCGTCAAAGTTCGGTTGACTCGTCTCTATTGCGGATTGCAGAATGCTTTTCAGCTCGATCCGTTGCTTGCGCAGCGAGATCTTGCCCTCGCTGATCCGCGCGATGTCGAGCAGATCATCGATAAGACGGGCAAGATGGAAAACCTGTCGTTCTATCTGTCCACGAATGACTTCGGCGGCGTCCGGGTCCCTGCGTTTCCGCAGAAGTTCAACGCCTACGTTGATGACGGCGAGTGGGTTGCGCAGCTCATGCCCGAGCACAGCCAGGAATTCATCCTTGCGGCGGTCCGCCTCGCGCAATGCCTCCGAGACGGCTTTCAGCTCGTCGCGTTGGCCGGCAATCTGTTTGCGCTGCCGGTACAAGTCGAAGAATACGTTGGCCTTGCTGCGCAGGATGTCGGCTTCGATGGGTTTCTGAATGAAATCAACTGCGCCCGCTTCATAACCGCGAAAGCGGCGCTGCGTGTCTCCCGATCCCGCCGTGACAAAAATGATTGGAATGTGACGAGTACGCTCGCTGCCCCGCATGAACTCCGCCAATGCGAATCCGTCCATTCCCGGCATCTGCACGTCCAGTAAGGCTAACGCAACCTCGTGCTGCAACAGCAGTTCCAGCGCCTCTTCACCCGACTTAGCCTTAAGCATGACCAAGCCGTCGCGCTTGAGCAGCGCTTCCAGCGACAGCAGGTTCTCCTCGAGGTCATCGACCAGTAGAAAATGAACTGGATCGGTCAAACTTGTCATTCTTCGAATTCCTTTATGAGAAAGTTTGCAATCTGGGCGAGCGACATTGCGCGCGCTGACGCACATTCCGCTAGCGCCGTCTGGGGCATTGCGCTTGCATACGCGTTGTCGGGTTCCTGGACCAATGCCGTGCCGCCCGCGGCCGCAATCGCCTTCAAGCCTTTTGCTCCGTCGCTATTGGCGCCGGTAAGTATGATACCGATGAGGGCGGGCCCATAGGCGTCTGCCGCGCTCTCGAATAATACGTCGATCGAGGGACGAGAATACAGCACTTCTTCATCGCTTGATAAGGAAAGCGTCCCTGTCGTTTCAACGAGCAGGTGATAGCCCGGCGGCGCGAAGTAAATGACGCCGCCAAGTGCCGGTTCCTTGTCTTCTGCCTCGCGAACAGCCATCTGGCATTTTTTGTCGAACAAGGGCGCCAGGATGTTGCTGCGATCGGCCGGAACATGCACCACAATAAGTATTGGAAGCGCAAAATTGGCGGGCAGGGCAGGCAGGATTTCCGACAGCGCTTGGATGGCGCCGGCAGAAGCGCCGATGACGACGGCACGGGCAATGGTGCCGCTCATGGCTCGCGCCTTTGATAGAGTTTTTCTTCCCGTACAAACTCTCCGAAACCTTCGGCATGGCACGAGAAACGCAAGCTCTCCTTGGCGCCGAGACCCAGAAACCCTTGCCGTGCGAGGGAATCGCGAAAGAGTCCCAGGGCGCGATCCTGCAGGTCACGATCGAAATAAATCAGCACGTTGCGGCAGGAAATCAGATTCATCTCGCCGAACACGGCGTCGGTGACGAGGCTGTGATCCGAGAATACGACCCGTTTGCGCAAGCTTTTGTCGAAGATGGCGTTACCGTAGGCCGAGCTGTAGTAGTCGGAAAGCGATGATTTGCCGCCGGACATCCGGTGATTCTCCGTGAACGACTTGATACGGTCCAGCGAATAGATTCCGCTTTCAGCCCGATCAAGCGCGTCCGGATTGATGTCGGTGGCATAAAACAGGGTGCGTTCTTCGAGACCTTCTTCCCGGAACAGGATGACGAAAGAGTAAAGCTCCTCTCCTGCACTGCATCCGGCAATCCATAGTTTAAGGGAGGGATAGGTTCGCAGATGCGGTACCACCTTTTCTCGGATCGCACGGAAGTACGAAGGGTCGCGGAACATCTCGCTGACCTGCACGGTCAAGTATCGAAGCAGACGCGGCAGCAAACTTGCGTCGTACAGCAGTCTCTCCTGCATGGACGAAAAATTCGCGAATCCGAGCTCTTCGCGGGCCTGCCGAAGGCGCCGCTTGATCGATGCGCGAGCGTAGCTGCGAAAGTCGTAGTGGTAGCGCTGATGGAGCGCTTCCAGCAGCAGGCGGATTTCAATATCCTCAATAGCGTCTGACATCGGTTTATCTCGGCATCCACACACGCACGAGCGACAACAGCTTGTCTACGTCCAGCGGCTTGGCCATGTAGTCGTTTGCGCCGGCATCGATACAACGCTGCTGGTCATCCGACATGGCCTTGGCAGTCAAGGTGATGATGGGAAGCTTCTTCCATCGGTCGTCCTTGCGAATTTCGCGCGTCGCCGTCAGGCCGTCCATCACCGGCATCATGACGTCCATGAGCACAAGATCGATGGTCTTTCCGCCTTCGCGTACGGATTTGTCGAGCGCGGCGATGGCTTCCCGGCCGTTCCTGGCTATCTCAATGCTTGCTCCACGCGGCTCGAGGATATTGGTGAGCGAGTAGATGTTGCGGACATCGTCTTCGACCACCAGAATGCGCCGTCCTTCCAGAAGGGCGTCCCGACCGCGTGCTTTCTGAATCATTTTCTGGTGCTCTGGGGGCAGCTCGGTCACCACCTGGTGCAGAAACAGCGAGACCTCGTCAAGCAATCGCTCCGGCGAGCGGGCGCCCTTAATGATGATCGAGTCCGAATAACGGCGCAGGCGTTGCTCGTCATCTGCTGACAGATCATGACCGGTATAGACGATGACTGGCGGGAAGGACATGTTGTGGTCCGCGCTCAACTTTTCCAGTAGCGCAAACCCGGACGTATCCGGCAACGTGAGGTCCAGCACCATGCAATCGAAGGTCTCGTCGCGCAAACGCTCCAGACACTCGGCAGCGGTGCCGACGGCCACGGTTTCGACGTCGCCCGACGCGAGCAGCGTCGAGACGGCTTCACGTTGAATGGGATCGTCCTCGACGATAAGCACTCGGCGCACGGCACCGGCCAGCTTTGCGGCGAGCGCCTCAAGGGCTCTTGCGAGTTCCTCTCGCTTGACCGGCTTGACAAGATACCCGATTGCTCCCAGCGACAACGCGGTATGGGCATGGTCGTGTGCGGACACGACGTGTACCGGAATGTGCCGTGTCCTGATGTTCCCTTTTAGCTGATCCAGCACGGCGAGGCCTGATTGGTCGGGCAGGCCTACATCGAGCACGACCGCATGAGGCCTATGCTCGGCCGCCAGGTCGAGGGCTTCCTCGGCCGATGCTGCCACAAGGCATTGGAAGCCCATTTCATGGGCCAGATCCCGGACAATGCTTGAAAAGGCATTGTCATCCTCGACGACGAGCAGCACCAGCGCTACCTGGTTGAGGCTGTCGCGGTCGTCCGCGATCTTCCGAGTTTGCATCTTCGGTTTTGGCGCGGTTTCGGGTTTCGGCGCGATCTGGATGTCCCTGCGTTGGGGCTCAAGTTGCGGGCGTGGAGACACCAAGGCGGGATCATACGACAGCGGAATCGATAAGGTGAATCGACTGCCTTCACCGGGCTTGCTGCTGACGGTGATTCTGCCGCCCAGCAGGCGAGCCAGTTCGCGCGAGATCGACAGGCCAAGTCCTGTGCCACCGTACTTGCGATCGATCGTGCTGTCGGCTTGCTGGAACGCCTCGAAAATTTCACGTAGCTTGTCTTCGACGATGCCAATGCCGGAATCGATGATCGTAAAGGCAATGCGATCCTTGTCATCGCAACTCATGGACAATTCGACGCTGCCGGCTTCGGTGAATTTGAAGGCATTAGACAGCAGGTTCTTCAAGATCTGTTCGAGACGCTGGCGATCGGTGTCGATCACAGGCGGGCAATCGGTTATACCGTGGATGCTGAAGCGCAATCCACGTTCATCGGCGACAGGTTGGAAGAGGTGCCGCATGCTCACGCCCAAACCTTCGAGCGACACTGATCCCGGCTGCACTTGGACGTGTCCGGCCTCGATCTTGGCCAAATCCAGGATGTCGTTTATCAACGTGAGCAAATCGTTGCCCGATGATTGAATCGTATAGGCGTATTTGACTTGCTCTTCGGTAAGATTACCGCCAGGATTGTCGCCGAGAAGTTTGGACAGGATCAGCAGCGAATTAAGTGGCGTCCTGAGTTCATGCGACATATTGGCCAGGAAATCCGACTTGTAGCGGCTCGCTCGTTCGAGCTCGCGTGCCTTCAGGGCCACCGCGGCGTTGGACCGCTCCAGAATGTCCCGCTGGGCTTCCAGCTGCTGCGCTTGTTGCTCCAACTGCGAATTGGTCTGCTCCAGTTCCGCCTGTTGTTGCTCGAGACGGCCCTGTGATTCCTGGAGCGCCCGTCCGCGCTCCTCGAGCTCTTCGTTGGATACCCGTAGCTCTTCGCTTTGCGCCTGAAGTTCCTCTGACTGCCGCTGGGTCTCTTCAAGTAGATTCTGTAGCGAAGTACGAAGTTGGGCCGACCTCAGGGCTGTTCCAATCGACGCCGACGCCTCATCCAGGAAGGCCAGCACTTGCTTGCCTACAGGGTGGAAAAAGCCCAGTTCTATAACTCCGTGGACGATGTCATCCGCAACTGCGGGAGAAATGAGCAAATGGCGGGGCTTGTCTTGCCCGAGTGCAGAGCCAATGGTGAGATAGCCGTCAGGAATATCGCTCAGAATGGTTGATTCGCGATCCGCCGCCACCCGGCCCAACAATCCTTCTTTCAAGGAGAATCGATCCATCACTTTGGCGTCCGGCGGCACGCCGTCGGTGGCGATGCGACGGTATTGACCGTTCTCCTCCACGAACAAGGCGCCGCCCTGAGCACCTAAAAGTTTCACCAGCAAGCTCAGGATGCTTTCGCCTAAAGCGTGGCTTCCCTGGTCGCCGAGCATGGCGGACGCCAGACGAGCCTGTCCTGATTCCAACCACTGCTGTCGTTCCCGCGTCACGGTTTCCCGGCGAATCAGCGCGCCGACAGTCAGCGTCAGCAACACACCTATCAAGCAGGTAAGCACGGTAGTGATCCAGGCCGTCCGGTAGGCCTTGGCCATTTCGTCAATCCAGGATTGACGCAGCCGCGTTTGCTCTTGGCCCATCGAATCCACTAGCGTGCGGATAGCATCCATCGCGGCTTTGCCGCGATCGCTGGCGGCAGCATCGAGTGTCGACGTTGGTCCCTCTACATGACGCCTGTCGATAGCAACCTTTAACTGATTCAGCTTTGTCTCGGCATGCTGGCGAAGCAGCGTAACCCTGACCTGTTGATTCGCATCATTGCTGGTGAGCGCTTCCACTCGGTCCAGCCGCAGGCCGATTTCCGCCAGTGCCGAATTGTAAGGCGCCAGATACTCTTGTTTGCCCGTCAACAGAAATCCACGTTGCCCGGTTTCAGCGTCCTGCAACGTCGAGAATACCTTCTCGAGCGCAAAGATCACCGAATGTGTATCCTGAATCCGTTGAGACTCGTCACGTAAAGCCGTGATGTTCAAGTAGGAGACCGTACCGGTGATGATGAAAAAGAGAATGACGAACGCAAGACCGAAGATCGGCCGTTTGCTTGTCCGGTATGTGGGCGCCGCCGAAGCCTGAGCAGAGGAATCTGATGACATTTGCATCCTGTTGTATTGGGGATATGGGCGAGCTGTCCGCCCGCCGGGCTCATAGCCCGTGAACTCAACGCTCAGCCTGTTACTGTCGCCAAGCATCGCTGGGCGGCCCCGGAATTACTTATACCTAAATCAGGGGGATGGATTCGGATAACGCTGATGGATGGCCTGGATGGCATCCATCACCTCTTTTGATAGTGTCACCTCGACGCTGTCGATGTTTTCTTTCAACTGGCTAATACGGGTCGCGCCGATCAGGTTGCTGGTGACAAAAGGCTGTTGGTTTACAAACGCCAATGCCATGGCCGCGGGCGACAGCCCCTGATCCCGTGCCAACTGCACATATTCTTTTGTAGCGCGTTCGGCCTGCGGCTTCATGTAGCGGTCAAAACGCGTAAATAGCGTCATGCGGGCACCCTCGGGTCGAGCCCCGTTCAGGTACTTGCCTGCCAGCACACCCATCCCTAATGGCGAGTACGCCAGCAGACCCACACCTTCCAGATGACTGAATTCCGACAGACCGTTCTCGTAACTGCGGTTAAGCAGGTTGTAGGGGTTTTGGATGGACACGATGCGGGGCAGGTTCTGCGTTTCGGCAAGCTTCAGGTATTGCGCTACGCCCCAAGGTGTTTCGTTGGATACCCCAATATGGCGTACCTTGCCGGCTTTGATGAAGTCTTGCAGCACCTCCAGGGTTTCCTGGATGGGCACAGTGTGGGCGTCGTTTTTCCAAGGGTAGTTGGGACGACCGAATGTGGTTGTGGTGCGATCTGGCCAGTGCAACTGGTAAAGGTCAAGATAATCGGTTTGCAGACGCTTCAGGCTGGCGTCCAGCGCTTCGGTGATGTTCTTGCGATCCAAGTGCGTCTGGCCGTTACGAATATGGCCCGGGCGTTTGGGATCGGTGGCGGGACCCGAGACCTTGCTGGCCAGCACAATGTCATTGCGCCGGCCTGTTTTGGCCAGCCAGGTACCGATGTATGTTTCGGTGCGGCCTTGCGTCTCGGGTTTGGGGGGCACCGGATACATTTCGGCGGCATCCACCAGGTTCACGCCGTGCGACAAGGCATAATCGATCTGCTCATGGGCCTCGGATTCGGTGTTCTGTTCGCCCCAGGTCATAGTGCCCAGGCCGATCAGACTGACTTCAATGCCAGTGTGGCCAAGTTTTCGGTATTTCAAGATTGGTGCTCCGAATGGATGGTTTCCGGCAAAGCCGGCGGACATGCTGACGATGGACTCGATGTTAGCACCGCTCTTTAGATCGACTTTATCGATATTTGGTCATCATTCGCTTTATTTCACGTCCTGGTTTGCAAAACTTATCTTTTTGTAACGCTCCCGACACGCGTGAAGAGGATAATGCAGAGCTATTTACTGCACGCGGTCGTTATTTCCGCTCGTTCATCCTATGTAGCTTGCTTTATTAAAGAGAAGCGACTGGCGCCTGCTACGGGCCGCCATTGTCGGATTCTCGCTCATCGTGTTGGCTCTTACATGGGGAATTACACTGCAATGGCTGGCGGCGAACAAAGCGATGGCGGTGGATACAGCCCGGATGCAGCAAAACAATCTGTCCGTCATCGTTTCCGAAAACCTCGAACAGCTCTTGGATGGCGCGCGTACCATTGCCTTTACTTCAAAGGAGTGGAGGGAAGGCTCACCCGCGGAAGTGACAAGTCGCCTGACCGCCATGCGCGCGGCGAATCCGGCTTTCCTGCGAATATCGCTCTACGATGTTGAAGCCACGCGTGTCTACAGTTCTTCCCCTGTGCCTGACGATCCGTTTCTGGTAGCGGCCGTAAGCGATGCGCTTCAAGCGGTGTCCGACGTGGATTTCAAGGGCTTGATATGGCCTGCGATGTCCGCTTTGCCGGAAGACGCCTGGCATATGCCGCTGCTATTTCCGGTGGGTAAACCAGGCTCTACGCCGGTGGGTATGCTGATGGTGATGTTCGACCTGGGCTACCTTCTGAAGGTCTATCAACGCATTGAGTTCGGCACGTCCGGGATCATTCATATTCTGACCGGGGACGCGCAAGAAGTGTTGGAGTGGCGACCCGAAGGTCTGGTGTTCAATAGCAGGAAACGATATTTCGTCACGTTCGCGGGCCAGTCTGCGGCAACGGGCTCGCTGATGACGGACCTGTTTCAGGACGGACGCGTCTACCTGTCGAGCTTCAATCGTGCTGAGCGCTATTCTTTCTTGCTCGTCGTCAGCCGAAGTATGCAGGATATCCTGGCGCCTCATCTGAAAGCCAGGTCCCATTCGTTGTCTACGCTGGGCATCCTGACGATCATCATTATTGCAGGTGCCTACTTCATTGCCAGCGGTTTAGGCCGACATGGAAAGCTGTTCGGCGCGCTGGTGGTGTCCAACGATAAGAATCGATCTCTCATTACCCGGCTTGAGGATGAAAAGGGCCGCGCCTTCTTATTGGCTGCACACGATCACCTTACCGGGCTTCCCAACCGACGCACTTTCACTGAACTGGCAATGAGCCATCTGGCCACTGCCAGGCAGCATCGCGGCCATTACGTCCTGATGTATCTGGACCTGGACCGCTTCAAGCTGGTCAACGACACGCTGGGGCACCACGTTGGCGATATCCTGCTGCAGACGGTGGCCATACGCTTGCGAGCATCCCTTCGTGATTCCGATATCGTTGCACGCCTCGGGGGCGATGAATTTGCCATACTCCTGACGGGTCTTGCGTCCGTCGACGACCTGCCGATGATTGCCGACAAGATCATCAGCCAAGTCAGCCAACCTTTCAAAACCCAGGATGGGCAGGAAATCCATGTCAGTCCTAGTATCGGCATTGCTGTCTTTCCACGTGATGGACAGGATTTCGACTCGTTGTGCAAGAACGCTGACGCGGCGATGTACGAGTCCAAGCGCAAGGGACGCAGCACTTACACCTACTATGACACGGGGTTGAATTCTACGAGCGAACGGAGATTCAATCTGGAGCAGCGTCTTCCCAAGGCCATTGCGGAGGACGAACTGGTTCTGCACTTCCAGCCCAAGGTAAACCTGTCCGACTTCAGGATTGTAGGCTTCGAGGCCCTGGTACGCTGGCAGCATCCGGAGCTGGGCTTGGTCTATCCCGATGACTTCATTCCTCTTGCGGAAGAGACCGGTTTGATCGTGGAGTTGGGTGAATGGGTCGCTCGCTCATGTTGCCGCCAGCAAGCGGCTTGGCAGGCGGAAGGACTGGACTGTGTGGCGTTGGCGATCAATATGTCGCCCCTACAGCTGCAGCGCGAGGAGTTGCCCAGCCGCATCGAGAGCCTGCTCACCGAGCACGACGTGCCAGCAGACGTGATCGAGATTGAGATCACCGAAACGGTTCTTCTCAAGTCGCTGGAAGCCACTGTCATGGTGCTTCGAAGGCTGGAAGCCCTGGGTGTGCAGATATCGCTGGACGACTTTGGTAGCGGCTTCTCAAGCCTCAGTTATGTGCGAACCCTGCCTATCCACATCATCAAGATCGATAAGCAATTTATCCGTGATATTCGCAACAGTACCCACGACGGAGTGTTGGTCGCGTCCATCATTTCGCTGGCACACAATCTGGGCATGCAGGTTATCGCAGAAGGTGTCGAAACGCTGGAGCAACTCATCTATTTGAAGACGGCAGGTTGCGATCAGGCTCAAGGCTATTACTTTAGTCGGCCTGTACCGGCGGCCAGCGCCCGCGACTTGTTGCGTAACGGCGTGCTCGCGCCATCCTGAGGAACCACATGAGCAAGATAGCATTTGGGCTTTGTGCCGTATTTCTGTTTGCGGCGACAGCAGGCGCAGCTCAAGAGCAGGTATGCAGCAATCCTGCCACCCTGCGCCTCGCAATTATCCCGCAGATGAAAGATCAGACGGCCGTGGGGCGCTATGACGCGCTCATCGAAACGCTGCAAGATGAGCTGGATCGAAACGTTGTTCTGGTGCCTGCCGGCTCCTATGGCGCTGTGATCGAAGGACTGTTCGATGGCAGCATCGACCTGGCCGAACTGGGGCCTGGCTCGTACGCCCTGGCCAGGGATCGCGGCGCAAACATTACTGCTTTTGCATCGCTGCATAAACAGATCGATGCAAGCGGACCGTCTAACTATCATTCGGTCTTGATCACCCGTAAGGACGCCGGCATTCAGTCGCTTGACGTGTTGCGGGGATCCGCTCTGAGCCTGGTTGATCCTGTCAGCACGTCCGGCGGTATCGTGCCGAGGGTAGCCGTTCGGCGTATGACAGGTATGCACCTGGAAACTTGGTTTGGACGTGTGTCGTTCGCGGGCTCTCACGACTTGGCGATAGACGCCGTACTCAATGGCCGGGTCGCTGCGGCGTTTGTCGCCGACACTCGCGTCAAAGAAGGTGTGTACAACGGGCGCCCGGCAGCGGACGCACTGCATATTATCTGGCGTTCGGATCCGATTCCGGCTGATCCGTTCGTATATCAGGTCGGCCTGTGCGAGCCCGTGAGACAGGCAATTCACCGCGTTTTTTTTGAGCGACAGGACGACCTGCAACCCTTATTCGCTTGGCGCGACAGGCAGGGCTTCGTACCTGTCTCGGACAGTGACTACCAGCTCTTGATGGCGGAGAAGGGCGTGGATTAGATCCTCATCGCGCTCGTATGGTGGAGTCGGCCATCGATGCTGAAGGGACTCAATTGACATGGGGCTTTTGCAATGGCGCGCCGAAGGGTGCGCTGGTGCTATGCTGATGGCTGAGCCATTGGAGCGTGTACAACCGACTACAGGAGACCCGATGCCTCAAGCCACGAAAGAGACCGGCCTCGTTATCCGACCGATGCGCCGCCCCGAACTCGACTTGCT
This sequence comes from Pollutimonas subterranea, assembly GCF_002849655.1. Classification (GTDB taxonomy): domain Bacteria; phylum Pseudomonadota; class Gammaproteobacteria; order Burkholderiales; family Burkholderiaceae_B; genus Pollutimonas; species Pollutimonas subterranea. The sequence continues at coordinate 5,280 of NZ_PDNW01000031.1, read as the reverse complement.
GCTCGATTGGGCCGCTGGCGAAGGTTGGAATCCCGGTTTGCGCGACGCCGACGCGTTCTTCGCCGCGGACCCCGAGGGCTTTCTGATCGCCCTGCGTGGTGACACACCCGTGGCGGCCATCTCCGTCGTCCGCTATGACGATAATTACTCTTTTTTGGGCTTTTACATCGTGCCTCCGGCCTACCGCGGGCGGGGCTATGGCTACCAAATCTGGCAGGCCGCGATGGCGGCCATGGGCCAGCGGACAATCGGGCTGGACGGCGTACCGGAGCAGCAGGAAAACTATCGCCGCTCTGGGTTTCAATTCGCGCACCGGAATATTCGCTACGAGGGCCAGTGGCATCCCGCCCAGTGGCAAAACTCGGTACCCGGGTGGGCGGATATCGTACCGCTGAGTGCCGTGCCCTTCGCGATGATCGCCTCCTATGACCGCGCTTTTTTCCCTACCTCGCGCGATGTTTTTTTGCGCTATTGGATCAAGCAGCCAGGCACTGTCGCCCTAGGGCTGGCCGCAAACGACGGCCTATCGGGCTGCGGGATCATCCGCGCTTGTCGCCATGGCTGGAAAATCGGTCCCCTGTTTGCCGACACGGCGGAAGGAGCGCAAGCGCTTTTCCGGGCGCTCGCGGCAACGGTGACAGACTCAGCCCCCATTTACCTGGACGTGCCGCAGTGCAATCCCGGGGCCATTGCTCTGGTAGAAAACCATGGCATGAAGCCTGTCTTTGAAACAGCGCGCATGTACACGCGCGAGCCGCCCGATCTGTCATGGTTACGGACCTACGGCATAACCACCTTCGAGCTGGGCTGAGACGTCGGAGGACAACGACCAGCAGGGTAAGGAAAACTGTATCCCCGCAGCTTGGCGCTTCCTCAAACAACAACGTGGTTGCGGGGTTTCTTGAGGGCTCGGTAAAGATCAACAACTTTTCGGATCGTGGCGCCCCCGCCATGTCAGCCAGCGTCAGTTGAGCTTGATGCCTGCCTTATCGATCACGTCAGCCCAAAGTGCACGTTCTTTTTCAGCATAGGCTTTGAATTCCTCGGAGGACATGGGCATGAGCTCTACGCCCATGTTGGTGATTCTTTCCACAAGCGCCGGCGTTTGCAGCGCGGCGACTAATTCCATGTTCAGTTTGGCGACCACGTCAGCGGGCATGCCGGCCGGGCCGACCAAGCCTTGCCATGCGTAGGCGGTGAAACCGGAATAGCCCATTTCTATCATTGTCGGCGCATCCGGCACCGCAGCCAGACGGTCCGGGGTGGCCGTAGCCAGGACACGCAGCTTACCGGCCCGAACATTGGGCAGTCCCGATCCGCCATCGATAAACATCATGTCGACCTGGCCGCCAATGAGATCCTGAATGGCCGGAGCGGCGCCCTGGTAGGGCACGTGCAGCAAATCCGCGCCGGTTCGTTGCTTGAAGAGTTCCATCGCCAGGTGATGCGGCGAACCTGCACCGGCCGACGAAACCGACAATGGCTTTTCCTTGGCGGCGGCCAGGACATCTTCAACGCTCTTGAGTGGCGAGTCGTAGCGCACCGCCAGCATCAGCGGGAATCGGGCAAGACCGCCAATATAGGTGAAGGTGGCTGGATCGTAGGTCAGCTTGCTGTATAGGGCCGGGTTGAAGGCAAGGGTTCCCGAGTCGGCCGTACCGACCACATAGCCTTTGGGTTCGGCCCGGGCCACGGTGGTCGCACCAATGCTGGTGCCGGCGCCGGGGCGGTTTTCGATGATGATGGTTTGTTTCAATGATTTTTCGATGACGCCGGCAACGCTGCGTGCCACGACATCGGTACCGCCGCCGGCGGGGTAGGGGACGACCCAACGTATTGGTTGATCGGGCCACGTTTGCGCATGCGCGATCGCGCCCAGTGCGATTGAGGTCGTGACGAGAAGAGTTTTAGCTGTACGTATCATTAGTGTCTCCGAGCTTATTGATGGAATTTAAGGGGTGATAGCCCCAAGGACTGTGCCAATACATTTGCCGAAGCCAACCCGCGCCGCGCCGGGTTTTTGGCACCAGGCATGGATGACGACGGTGTCGTTTATGGTGATTGGATGTCGGCGGCCCTGTTATAGATTTTTCAGCGCGCGAGCGATATGGTCGGCAAACACCGCTGGATCAGCTAACGAGTTGGCGTTCAATAGCGCAAGCTTCACCAGAAAAAGTTCGCTTTTTTCAACGCCTGCCTGGTCGATTGCGGTGGCCAGGGCGTCATAGACCGTTTCCAGGCCGGGAATGCTTAATGCATCATGGATGGCCGTCATTTCACTTCTCCTTGGTTTGGCAATGCGACATTCAGGGCTGCCTGCAGGCGGCTCGCGTCCAGCGTCAGCCAACGAGCGCAAACGTGTTGGTCGGGACGCAGCAGATACGCCGCGCCGTGGGCCTGTACACCATACTGTTCACGGAACCGGCCTTCGGTGTCAGCGAAGGTCTTATCCGCGCCGGTTACTGGCTGCGTCGCGCCAACCACAATGACGCGCAGTGGGACGCCTTTGACGCGCGTGGCGGCGATCACGTTATGCAGCGCCTCGGGAATGGCCGTTAGCGCCGTGAAATAGAGGAGCTCAAAGCCTCCGCCCAGATGGTCCAGCAAATAGTCGTCCGCTCCGAGGCGCACGTTTCGAGGCGGTGCGCCATGGGCGGGGCCGGATGTGAAGAGCGCGTCATCGTCGCCGACGCTATTGAGCATCGAATTCGTGTATTCATGCGGCCGCGATGTACGCCAGTGGTAAAGCGGGCGAACGAATTCCTCGGTAAGGGATAAAGACAGAACAGCATCGCGCAATTGGCGAAAGCCTTTGGTGGGTGGCGCCATGAAGCGTGTGCTCTTGCCCGCCTCGTCGATAATTTCCCGCGCGGCGCCCACCCGCTCTGCGCTATAGTTCCCGAGCAATTTTTTGCAGCCCAGCCCTTTGATGAAGAACGCGAGGTGCCAGCCCAATGACTGAGCATCCTGAAAGCCGGTATTGGCGCCGCGCACCCCGAAAATCGGCAGCATATGGGCGGCGTCGCCGGTAAACAGGACGTTGCCGTGCACGTAGTCGGGCAGGGTAAGGTTGCGTGCCGAATATACCGAGCACCAGTCCATTTCCCAGCTCTTGCCTTCATGCCCTATCATCGCCAACTGCGCATCAATACGCTTTTTGAGCGACTCCGGCTTTAACGCCTCTTCCGATGTTTCCCCTGGGGGCAATTGGTAATCCACGCGCCAAATCCCCAAGGGTTCGCGATGCATCAGAATGGTGTTTCCCGGGTTCCAATCGGGATCGAAATAGGCAAGACGCTCTGTCGGCAGCGGCAGGTCGATGCGAATGTCGGCAATCACGAAGAAAGCCTCGTATGACGCGCCCTCCATCTTCAGGCCCATCGCGCTGCGTATGCCGGAGCGCGCACCGTCGGCGGCAACGGCCCAGTCTGCTTCCAGGGTATAGGGACCTTCGGGCGTATCGATCTCAACGCGTGCATAACCCTGCATTTGCTCTATCGCCGTCACTCGATTGCCCCAGCGAACATCGATAAGCGGATTGTCCATACACGCATCCAGCAAATACTCTTCGACAAACTGCTGCTGAATGTTGATCATCGGGTAGAAACGGTCGTCCGGACTATGCGGCGCCTCCATACGGAATACCTGCTGGCTTCGGTAGTGGGAATTTCCGAAGCGCCATGGCAGACCGTTCTGCGTAATGCGGTCTGCCACGCCGACTTGCTGAAGAATTTCCATGGATCGTCGCGTAAATACGATGGCGCGGCTGCCCTGGGACACTTGCAATTCCGCCTCCAGCAAGACGCACGCTACGCCGTGGCGAGCAAGCTCCAGCGCGGCGACCATGCCAGCTGGGCCTGCTCCGGCAATCACCACCGTTTTGCGACCCTGAAGAGGATGAACCGAAGGCAGCCATGGCTGGTATACCTTATAGTCGTAGTAGATTGACGGCCGTGGTTCGGTAGTGGGTTGGTGCATGTATAGTTCCTGGGATTCTTGATTTAGATCAAATTAAGAAGTTGCAGGCGCAACTATATCGCCACTGTGCAGGCCATTCATATGAGGGTTTACGCGTGTTTTATACTCTGTTGTATGCTCTACAGTCGCCAACCCAGCCATAAGGATGTATACCGGAATGTCATCGCGGTTAGACCCAGTTCCGCTAGATCGGACCCTGACACACCGATTGCACACTTGGTCGAAACTCACCGACCGGATCTCGCAAGCCGCCTATGTTGAGGACGCCGCAATTCCCATGAGCGAGGGGCGATGCCTGGCTGCCATAGGTGCGTTCAGCCCTTTATCCGTGAATGACCTGGCACTGCGGTCGAATCTCGACAAAAGCCAGGCCAGCCGAGCCGTCCAGTCATTGGTAAATCAGGCACTGGTGTTGAAGTCGGCAAGCGTCACCGATCGGCGCGGCGTTGTTCTTACTCTGACCGGGAAGGGCGAAACCGTATGGAGACGGGTCATGAAGGTGATTGCCCGCCGGAACCGCGAGATTACGTCGTGCCTGACCGCTACGGAAATAGAGCAGCTTGAAACTTTGATCGATCGCCTCGTCGCCCAGGCCCAGGCTGTAGTGGCCGGCGCTGGCCATCAGGGTGACTGACAGGCCGCTCGCCAGACCAAACCCACAACTCCCGCCAGCACTGGCGCTCCGGTCAACAAAAAACCCCGACTGATACCAGGCAGGGCCGAAGAAATGGTGGAGTAGTAGGGGGCTGTTACTTTGATATGCAGGCCCGGCTGATTTTGTTCGGTGTCACCATATTGGTGGTCGCGCTAATCGTCATCACATTGCTGCGTTGGATCGAATATTTGTCTCGACTTGGGAGGGTGGCAGAGACGTCGCAACGCGTTGAGGACGTGGCTCGGAACGCTATGAACGACCGCATTGCTGCTCCTTGCCTGGGCGGGCGTCCCTTGCGGGATTCACACAGTTTGCCGCCAGAAGCCTATTCGGTGGAGTCCTCCAGAACGGGATATGTACAGCACCTCGACATAAAGGCTCTGCAAATCTGTGCGGACGAACAGCAAGCCGAAATTTTCGTTGTCGCATTGCCGGGAACGTTTATTCATACAGGCAAATTGATAGCCGCGGTGGTGCCGGGGCTCGATGGACAGCGTGTCGTCGGAAAAGATAGAAGAGGTGGGTATTCCGGCCTATCGTGACCAGTGATTCCGGTCTATCGTGACCGGCTATTCTGGTCCATCGTGACCGCCCATTCCGGTCTATCGTGACCGATTTCCGGGGCCACCGGAATCGGCGGTCACGAT
>NZ_PDNW01000030.1 GCF_002849655.1 Pollutimonas subterranea | reverse complement strand
CCGCATCGAGCCGCGACAGCGAAAACGAAGGCCAAAATCCTACCCATGGCTGAAGAAGCCGCGTGACCTCGCGCGCGACGACATCATTCGCTACGGGCGCCCGCAGCGGCCTAAGTAAGTGCCATTCCCTTTAGGGGGCACTTACCGCACTTAACGTAACTCATTGATTTATAAGGGCTTTTCTTAAGTGCGGCTTGTTGGCACTTAACTTTTTTGGCACTTAACTTTTTTCCTTGAAACCCGCATAAACAAAGGCGTTACAGGCGTCAGGGGTTAAGTGCCAGTCGCGTTAAGTGCGGCACTTAACTTTTCTTGGCACTTAACTTTGCCCCTATGCTGCCAATTCTTCGGGTGTCTCCACTGCTTCAAATGGTGCCAGATTAAAGCCCCTGCCCTGCTTCGCTCGCTTAATCTGCTTGGCGGTGAACATTGCGCCTATCTGCTCATCAAACCACGGGCGCGGCTTATCGTGGAAAGGCTCAGGCAACTCAAAGCGCCGGGTATGCAATCCGTTAGTGCCGTGACTGGCGGCAAACGGTGCGCCCTGTTGCCATGCGCTGCCAATAGCTGCCAGCAGCTCAGCTTGCAGGCTTTCCGCATCATCGCCTATTAGTGACTGATAACGCTGTGTCACATCACGCAGCAGCCCTGTACTATCACGCAGGAAAAACGAACGGTCACGCCGGGCGGCTCCGTTTGCCTTTGCCACCAGCCCGATTGCTATAGCGCCCTCGGTGTACGGTTCATTCAGGGTTTCGCATATCTTGCGCCCCCCATCACTAGGCGGCCACAGCACGTAGGCGGTGCGTGCGCTGCCGGTAATACCTCCGCTACCCCTGATTGCTTCGGCGGCATCCAGTGCCGTTTTAATCTCCTTGGTGCTGCCCTTGGCTACATGGTGCAATAACAGCACTGTTGCACCGGTGGCTGCGGCAAGCTGTGAACATTGATTCATCAGCGGTTGAACGGCGGCGGCGTCGTTCGTGTCGCCTGTACTTAAAGCTTGCAAGGTATCCAGCACGATTAAGCGAACATCGGCAAGCTCGCGTATTTCCTCGGTCAGTGCCAGCCATGCTGCGGTGGGGCGCAGGTCGCGCGTATGCGGGTCAGTCTCGATTACGCCAAAGTGCCCCACATCGGGCAAGCTCAATACGTGCAGGCGGTCGGGCATCGCATCGCCTGCCATCAGGGAATACAGGCGGCGGTGTAGCTCCGGCTCGTCATCCTCGGCGCTAACGTAGATTGTGCGTCCGTACCCCCGCACAATGCCGCCAAAGGATACGGCGGGAAAATCGCTGCTATACCTGCCTGCGGCCTTGCGTGCCAAGTCCAAAGCAAGAAACGATTTCCCTACTCCGGGCGGGCTTGCCAATAGCGCCACCTTGCCAAGCGGGTATATGCCCTCGACTAGCCATTGTTGCGCCGGGGGCGTGCCTTTGAACAGGCGGGCGGCGGTGCGTTCGGCAAGGTTAAAGCGCGGCGTATCGGCCTGCGGTGCGCTGCCCTGCCCTTTGCCTGCCGTCAGCCCTGTGAAGTCCATAGCGGGCGGCTGGCGCGTTTCCTTCGGGCCATCCAGTAAAGCCCGCACATCCTGCCAGCCATGCCCGGCGCATGTATTGTGCTGGCACTTGAAACCCAGTGCGCCGTTAGCGTTCTGGAATATGGCGGCCTCGCCTTTGCCGTGTTCGGCATTGAACGGGCAATGCTCCAACTTATAGCGGTCGCGTCCGTCGTGCCGGTCATGCTCATAATCAATGCCTAGGCGGTTTAGGAAGTCCGGCAAGCTGAACCGGCCTGTGTACGGCTGGCTTGCGTGCGTCGGCTGCTGTCCTGGCTGCTTCACCACATGCAAGGCTTGCAACTGCTCAGGCGTTACCACAGCCTCACGCGCAGGCACTTTCACCAGTTGCGACAAGCGCCACGGTGCAAGCTCGGTATGGTCGCCCTTGGTCGCTACGGTGCCGTACAGCTTCGTTATGCGGCCAGCGTTGAACACAGCCGTATCTATCTGCACATCGGCGGTATCAAACATTGCAGCCAGCCCGATAAGCGCCCCCTTTATCAACTCGCGGGCGGCGTCGTCGTTTGCCATATCCAAACGAAACAACAAATGAAACCCGTTACCGCTCTCGGCCACGATAGGCGAAGGCCAGCCCGATTCACGCAGGAAGGCGTATATCTCGCTTGCCAGCGCCTTTGCCTTGGCTACCTGCTCATTAGTCGCGGCGGTGTTCTTCGGGCGCTTCGGGTCTAAATCCACCAGCAGCCAGCGCCTACGGGTTACGTTGGCGTCGGTCGCGGTGGCGTCGGCAAATTCCTGTACCCGGTTGCAGTACCGGCCCAATAGCTGCGGGTCGATACTGTTCAAGGTGATATACACAGCAGCGCCGGTATTGTTCAAGCGGGCGGCGTGTGCTGCCAATTCCTCGCGGTGGTCTGCATCAAAGTACCCGGCGTCGGTGCGCTTACGTCCTTTGGCGAAGGCGCGAAGTTCGATTATGTCGGTAGGCTCAAACAGCACGTTCAAGGCGCTTACCATTGCGGCGGTGTCTGGGGTCGGTCTAATGTCCATTACTTGCGCCCCCTGAACCAGTTCAAAATATGAAAGAGAATTACTAGGGCGGTCATAGTGCGCCCCCTATATCTTCCAGGCGGTCGCTAATGCAGCACAGGGCGCTCGTAACGTCCTTTCCACGTTCGTTATTGATTTCTGCCAGCGCCAGTACAGCGGCGGCATTCGGGTCGCCTGTGATTTCCAGATAACGGGTATAGGCGGCGGTGACTTCGGCAATGCTCTTTGCTTCGGCCATTACGCAGCCCTCCCGCGTTGCGCCATCCAGCGATAGATACGCTGGCGGTCGGTAGGCGTTGGCGAATACACGCCGGGTCTGCATGGCCTGCCATCACGGTCGATAAAATTGATACGCTCACACGGAAGCTCAAGCCCACGGCGGCGAAGCTCTGCTATCAGTTCCGGCCCGTTGCTGCATCCCGCTACGGCATCCAGCGTTTCACGGGGCAATGGTCGCGTCAACAAGGCTTGCAGGGCGCGAAGGTGCCGGGGGTTTTCAGTGCCTTGGAATTTACGGGGGGTGGTAAAATTGCGCTTGCTTGGGGCGCTCTCGTGATTCGTTGCGGGGGCGTTTTCTTTTGTCATGGCTTGGCCTCCCCTTAGAATGGCACGCGGGCGTTATATGCCCGGCTATGCGCTTCGGTAATATCGTCGGCGGCGTCATACACCAGCGCCCCCGGTGCGCTGCCCACAAAAGGCATTGCAGCCATGCCGCGTGCCAAGTCGTGAATGAGTACACCAGCCACAGCGCCAGCGGCGGCGTCTGTATTGCCAAGGGAAAACGCAGCAGCAAGGCGCAGGGCCAATGCCTGCTCTGCCTGTTCCAAGGTGTCGGCGGTGTAAATCTCCATTACTGCTTCGTAGGCTTCACCAGCGGGAATTGTTGCGGCGTAATGGCTTTTCTTGCCAAGCTCGATAAGTGCCTGTCCCAGTTCAATCAAGCAAACAGGGCCAATATCAATGCTGGCTGTGCGTCCGTTGGCTGCAATGGTCAAGCGCAGGGCGTCGGCATCAAAGGTTATGCGGCCTTGGTCGGGGTGCCGGTATACCTGGCGGGCGTTTTGGGTTGGGTGTTTGATGGTAGTCATGCTTAAACCCCCATCAATGCTTTGATGTCGCAAACACGCCATGCAAGGCGGCCATTGATACGCAGCGGGCGAATGGGGCCATTCTCGAAACATGCCCATGTACGCAGCGTTTGGGGGCGGCGGTTCAAATAGTACGCAGCAGCGGCGGTATCTACTGCCGGGCTATTAACTGCCTGTAGCTTTGGGAACGGTTGCGGTGCCAGCGTATCGGCTTGCGGTAGATGTACCGCGTGCAATGGCTGTTGGTGGGTATTCATCGTTTATCACCTCTGTAGAATTACGGTGATATGGATTCTTTACCCCATCCTGCTTATGTCCGATACATGCGCGGGCTATCGCGTCTTACCGCGTTTTACCGCTTCTTATCGCGCCTCATTCTGTCCCTTAACGCGTTCAGCGTAAGCACATCAGGGACGCCAGTATCTTGGTGTGTCCTGCCCTTATATTGCAGTCCATCCGACGACTGCCCAATAAGCAAACCCTGCTTATTTTCGGCCATCTTTATCAATTCGGCCCATACACTATTTGGGTCGTCACGATTCACGGCGCGGCCTCTCGCCTCTTGTATCTCAGCACTCATTAGGTGCGTGCGATTCTTTAGCTTGTGGCTGATTCCAGTTTGTTGCCCGTCGCCAGTCACAGGGGCAAGCTCTACAGCATCATCTTGTGCTGGCACATTGATAAAAGCATCAGCCAATGCGTGAGCGTCATAGCCAATCACGCGGCAATCATCAAGCACGGTGACAAAATCAGGCTCGTCAGCGGTCAATTGCCAGCGGCTATATCGGTACATAGTGTCGTCGCGCATTTCGTAATGGTCAAACGTGCGCCAGCTTGCTATACCCGCATTAGCTAACGCTTGGCACGCGGATAATGGCAAGGTCGGAATGGCACCAGCCGGTGCCGGTTTTCCGTCGTTTAATTGCCCATCATTTGCGCGGCAAGGCTCCGTTTTCGCCGTGCGGCGGATAATGGCACGTAGCGGAATTTCGCCTCTACTACCGGCCCGCAGAATATCGTTCTGGGTAACCTCTGTGCCTGCGTGTTTGGTTGCCATGCTTGCTGCTTCGGCCAGCGTCAAAATATCTGTGTCAGTCGTTCGCCCCCCTCGCCATTCTGTCTTTGGCATCAAACGCTCGAACATCGGTACGTAAAACACAGTCGGCGCATCCTCAGCGGGCGTTACCTGCCCCTTAACTGGCATCTTTGATGCAAAGTCGAGTAACACGAGTTCGCCTGCCGATATTGCAGTATCTAAAGTTTTACGCCATGCCGAATGTGCGTTTGAAGCTAACACCCATCCGGGGGCACTAGTAAGGCGCTCATCGGCCTTTATCCTGTCGTCGTTGGCAACTAGCGCCAATGCCTGTTCATCAGTCAGGGAATGAAACGGTCTTTCAATAGCAGATAACAGGGCTTCTACCTGTACAAACTCAAACCCTGCAAATGGCGGCTCTGTTCGCAGGTGCAACTGCTTCGATTTAAGCCATGCCACCAGGTCAGGCACATACAGTAGGTTGCTTCCATGCTCGCGCTCTACTAACTCGGGGTGAAACAGTATTTCTTGCATGTGTGCCCTTCAATTGCACACCTTCAATAAATAAGGTGCCAGCGTCAGGCCGGTGAAGGTATCCGGCTTTTCCTACCGTCGCAGTAGACGCTGGCGTAAACTTTTGCCCGATACCGTCAGGCGGCGGTAGTTTCTAATGGCGCTATACGCAGGGCTTCTATGTGTATCGGTTTTGCCCTTGGCGAAGGCGGCCAGTTTGGTACTTCTCCGGGCAAGAAACCGGATAACTGCTCGTCGTCCATATCGCCTATACGCTCTAGCTCATCAGCCAAGCACAGAACCATTGCCCATACATCGGGGCGGCGCAATGTCTGCTCTGTTAGTTCGGCTAGATAATCGTATTCGTTACGCCAATACAGCAGGCGGGCCATGCCTTGCGCTTTTGTAATGTCATCCGTTCGGCTATATTCGCCCTCGTCTACGTATATGTGTTCCTCGCCTTCATGTATCTGGCTGGCTATCGGCCCGGCCAATGTCGCGCATACATGGGCGCGCAACTCTCGCAGGGCAAACTGGCGGTGCCTGTCGGTAGGATAAAAACTAGCAAACGCGCTCTTATCTGCCTTGTAATAACAATCGTCATCATCCCATTGCATAAACATAGTCGCGGTGAACGCATCGGACGATGAACACACGCCCCATAAGTCAGTTAAGGTGCCACCCTTGCGGCCCTCTATCGTCCAATCTTCGCTGCCTTCGGGCGCTACTGCCAGCCGATAAACGTATGCCCCACCTATTGAAAACATAACAGCGTGCGCTGCCTCATGTACGCAGGTTTCCCGGCGGCGCTCTCTAGTTAATTTATACATTTCCTCCCCTCTCTTTTTATTACCCTGTAGTCTCTAAGCCCATACCGTCACGCTGCCGTACCTCCAACAACACGGAAACTGCCCGGTGCGGCTTCGGCGTCAAACTGTATCTTTGCCTGCATCAATAGCCAGCCCTCGATTTTGTCATGGTGTACCCGCAATAAATCCAATGGGCGGCGTATATAGTTCTGCTCTCGCACGCCTTGCGGGGCATGGCCTTGTATCTGGGCACTTATGCCGCCGGGAATGTCTAGCCACTCGCACAAGCTCGCAAATGAACGGCGCAGGCCATGTAAGGTAAGGCCATCCAAGCCAGCAGCAGCACAGGCGCGGCGGTGGGCTATGCTCGGCTCGGCAAGGCGTCCTGATTTGCTTGTAGGGCTGGAAAATACCCATCCGTTGCGCCTTGGTAGTCCGGCCATCAGGTGCATTACATAGGGTGTTAACGGCACTTGGCGGGTGCCTTCTATCTTGTCGCGCATACTGATACCACGCCATTGAAAATTAACATCCTCCCATTGCAGCGTTAGCAATTCCTCACGCCTTGCGCCGGTCAGCAGCAGGCATTGCAGATACGCGCTAATCGTTGGGTTCGGTATTTTCTGCACATGCTCAAACCACACGACTAATTGCTCTTTTTGCAGGTGGTCATTCTTTGGCTTTGAAGCGCCTACGGTATCGCGCACTTTCTTTGCACTGGCTGCGGTCGGGTCGGTCGCATCGCGGTACGCCTTTTCATTGGAACACCAGCGCAGAAAGGCTTTGAACAAGCGAATTGCCAAGCGAACACGGGCGGGGCGTTTGGGCGTTTCCCTTTTTGCCCATTCCTGCATTAGCTCGGGGGTAACGTCGCTCAGGCGCAGCGGCATAAACTCGGCCAGCGGCCCTGCAATCGTTTTAATTTCTTCCTTTAGGCGCTTGCGTGTCTCGCCTCCGACTTGCGCTAGGGCTACATGGTCGCGGTAATGTAATGCGCTCCAATGGGGGCGGCGCTCCTTTAGGTAGGCGTCCCACGCATCGGCCACTGTCGCAGTCTTGCGCTTACTATGCTCACGCTTGGCTACATCGGCGGCGGTAACTTCCTGTTTTACCTCTCTCGGGTCACGGCCTGCCCTAATTTGCATCCGTAGCTCGGCGGCCTTATCTCGGGCGGCGGTCACGCTCCATGTTTGCAGGTCGCCAATCGTTATGCGAATGACTTGCCCGGCCAGCTTGCCTTGAAATATGTATGACTTGGTGCCAGCAGCAGTTACGCGCACACCTAGGCCGGGCTGCTCTGTGTCGCGCATGAAAGCCTGTTGCTTACCTGCCGGACAAGTAAACGACGCAATGCGCCCCGGTGTTAGTTTGATGTTTGACATATCCATGTACCCCTCATGTACCCCCTATGTACCCCAAAAGGTAGAATATCAAACAATATCAATCAACACAAGGATTTATGTACTCCTCTCGAATGCCGCATGTTTATTGTGTTTAGCTCTTTTCTATGAATTTTAATCAACGTTGAAAAACACCATATTTTGAGGATTAAAAATCCTTGTGTCGGTGGTTCGATTCCGCCCCAGGCCACCAAACAGATCAAGCACTTAGCCCAGCCATTCGCTGGGCTTTTTGCTTTTTCTGTCACTTTTCTGTCACTCGTGGCGAAAAGCGAGCGGTGACCAACGGGGCGCATCCACGCCTGACGGCGGAGAATTTCGCCTGATTCTCGCCTCATGGGGGGCCGCTTAAAGCTATACGCAACTTCATCGATATGGAGTTGTGATGCCTTACCCTACCGTCACCCTGCGCCTGACCGCGCACCCAAGCCAGGCGCCACACCATGGCTAAGCCCTTTATTGAAGGCTGCGGCTGGGCGTTTCGCCTGCGCACCCAGGGCCAAGACATTTATCGCGGGGGCTACCCCTCTGAGGCGGCCGCGCGCAAGGCCCAAGCGGCGATCGTCGCTGAACTGGAGCAAAGCGGCAAAACGGCAGGCCTGGGCCCCCATGCGACGACGCTCGCCATGGCGTTCTCAGACTACGCGCGACAGCGCCTGCCCGCGCTGAAGGGGGCCAAAACTGATGTGAACCGCATCAATCGCTACCTGCGCGCCAGCGGCTTGCCGCTCGCCCGCGTGGCACGTCCCCATAATTACGAGATCGGTCAGAACGCCGGCTGCCACTGGGTCGTGTCGTTTCAGCCGCCCGGCGAACAACGCATCGTGCCGAGCCTCACGGCACACCGCCACGCGCAAGCGGCGCGCACCGCACGCACGAACCAGGTGCGCGATCGACTGGCACGCACCCGCATGGCCGACGTGCGCCCGATCGATGTGCAGCAGCTCATCGATGCCATGATCGCCGACGGCTACGGCGCGGCCACCATTGATCACGAGCGCGCCGAATTGCGACGCCTTTTTAGCTACGCGCGCAAGACCTGGCAGTGGAGTCGACCGGCCGTCAATCCGGCCAGTCCCGTGAAGGCGCCACCCGTGGACAACGCGCGCACGCGGGTACTGACCAACGCCGAGTGGGAAAGGGTATCGGCCGCGCTGGCGGCCTACGACAACCCGTATGTGATACCGCTACTGTGTCTGATGCTCGAGACGGCGATGCGCTCGTGCGAGCCGTTGACCTATGCGTGCTGGGGCGACGTGAACTGGTCGCGCCGGGTGCTGCAGCTGGGCGATGGCAAGACCGGTAAGCGCGATGTGCCGCTCAGTCCAGACGCCATCCTGGTGCTCGAGCAGCTGGCACAGCGCCAGGCAAGCTGCGCGCCCCAGGCACCGATTTTTCCGACCTCGTATGAGGCGATCAAAAAAGCGTGGTCGGTCGCACGACTGGCGGCGGGCGTACCGGACGTCCAGCTGCATGACCTGCGTCATACGTCGGCCACCCGCTACGCGCTGCAGTACAACGGCAACATGCCCGTCATCAAGCTTATCACGGGCCATAAGACCACCAAGATGGCCATGCGCTACGTGAACCTGACGGCCGATCACGTCGTGCACCTGATGCACGGGGGCACGTTGGGTGTTGAGCAGATGCCTGCGGGCTACCAGTGCAGCCTGCTGGGTGCAAAAACCACCGATGTCACTGCGCCGGTTGCGCCCGCCTCAGTCGCCCTGCCCGAGGGTCGCCCCTTGGTGGAGATTACTTCTGCGGCCTCCCCCGAGACATCCGCCGCGCGCCGGGCCCATGACAACGTCGTGCGGGTCAACTTTGCGCGGCGCGTCGCGTGATGCCGCAAGGACGACTGACATCAAAAAGCAAACGTTCTACCTCACCCACCACCACCCAAAGGAATGCACCATGACCTCCAAAAAGAGAAACCTGCGTGATCGTATCAAGGAACAGACCAAAAATCTGGGCTCGAGCAACTACACACCCGTCAGGAAAGAGCGCTCCACACTGATGCCTGAGGACATGCCAAAAACGGGCCCCGGTGCGATGGGCGCGTATGCCCATGCCAGAGCCAAAGTGGAGGAGCTGCAAAAGGACGCCCAGAATCAGCGCACCGTCTTACTCTCGAGCATCGATCCCAACCCGTGGGCGCGTAGCCCTGCGCCACCGGACGAAGCGCCCGAGGCACAGGGGCATCCGCAGGACGCGCCAAGAGCCCAGCCCGAGGCGATCGTGGTGCGTATCAGTCCTGATACCGCCGAGCGGTTTCAGATCGTGCAGGGCGAGCGACGCTGGCGCCATCTCCAAGCGCTCCAGGTGGTAGAGGTCGACGTATTCGTCGGTGAATTTACCGATGTGCACATGTTCATGCTGGCCCGAGGAGCCCGGCTGGTCTAGCGCTGTTGACCATTAGCGGCACCTCAACCCACTCGCGAGCGAGCGGGCTAGGCGTTCATTTTCAAGCCGCCTCGCCCCAATTAAATCCCGTCGAAAAATCCCTTCAGATGCTCCTCATGTGCCTTGAAGGCGCTCTCAACCTTTCGGTGTGCATAATGCTTGAGCACCGTCTCCAAATTGTCATGCAGCAGGCTGGCGATGACGGTGTACTGACCGGGATTACGGTTGAGAAAATCGGTGGCTACGATGTGTCGAAGTGCGTGCATCCGTAGTCGGCCCACTTCCGGGATGTAATTCTGAGCAATGGTCGCAATAAGCTGGCCGACATCCTTATGCTTGTTCCCGTGTAGGTTCGGGAAGACCCACGGAGCTGTGGGATTGCGCCGCACCAGCACCGGCCGATACTCGGCAAGGTATTCCTCAATACGCTTGCTTAGGGCCTGCGGCAAGGGTGCGTCATACTCAATCTGTTTGGAGCGGTCGTTCTTGAAATCACCACTGAAAAACTGGAGGCGCCAACTCCCTTTCTCAGTCTGGAAAAGGTTCGTCTCATACTCGGACACGACTCCGGGTGCCACGTACTTTGTGATGGTCAACGTACGGTGTCGCAACGGATTCGACAGCGCAAGGGCGAGCAGCAGTGCGTCTCGCTTGTACGTGGCCTGGAATGCCGAGCCCGGGGCGCATCTAGCGGCCGCCATGTCCAATTTCTTGATGGCGTTCTTGAACGGTCCGAGCGGATCAGCCAGGCTCAGTAAGGTTAGCAACGGTGCCCTAGGGTCACGTGATTTTTTTCCTAGACTTGCCTGCTGCCATGACTTGCAAAGCCGGTACGTTTCATCACACAGTTCGCGCCACGAACGCCCTTTAGCATAAGTTTCGACTTTCGCCAGGAACGCAGGCTGCTGCCAGAGATAGCCATCGTCCGGCCTCGTGAGATTGCAAATCGCTCCCGCCACATTATTGTGGCCGTTATGCACGATATTTCCAGACCGCGCCTTCATAAATTCAAAGAAAGCGTTCACAAATTCGGGAATGACAAGCATCCCGAGCGTCTGCACGTGGTCATCGGGAAGCCCGAGACCCGATGTGGCGACATTCTCGCTTCTGGACTTAGCTAGAAACCCGAGATAAGACCGAACGGTGAGAAGGTTTCGCTCCGCGCTGGGGCACGCAAGGCCAGGTGCTGGATGGCAAAGCTTATTCGAGCCAAGGTCGGCACCGACCTTATCAATAGGAAGCGCTCTCCAAACACCGCGAGCAGTGCGTCGCAGTCCCACCGTATGTTCGGCTGTCTTATAGCGCATTAGGGCAAACCACTCTGCGGTCAGCTCCGGCGTGAACGCACCACTTTTCAAATAAAACGGGTCCTGACGATTGGCCCGCATCCGCTCCATGTACTTGTCTCCCGACTGCTGTATGGTGACGTTCAAGTCCTTGCGGGGATATTCGAGTTTGCTTTCAAGATGACCACGCTCTAAGCCCAAATGAGCTTCCAGGCGACGCAGCGCCGGCAGACCTCTCTTAAAAGGAAATTCACCGTTCAGCCACCCTTGGATAGTTAGCGGCGCAGTATGAATGGCTTTCGTGATGTCCGGCGTCGTTTGGCCGCTCATAGCAATAGCCGCGCGCAGCTCCTTATGGAACAAGGATGGCCCGGCGACGGGTTTGAGCTTCGCCACTCTGGTCGCCAAGTCGACCGTTTTCTTCCATGCTCGCAGAATGCTCACCTTGTCGGCGGCAGTCTTTCTATTGTGGGTGCCAGCGAGTTCCCCATAGGCACTGACCTGCTTGATGAAGTCGAAGGTGAATTCACGCCCAACGCGGTTTTCCATCGTCTTGTTGCAGAACACTAAGAAAGACTTCAGCACCGAGGTGTGGTTACGTAGAACCTGTTCGGACACTTCGCCTTTTTCGGTGTTGAGGCGGTCTCTATGAGCTTCTTGCAATTGCGAATAGGTGGTTTCCAATTCGTTTTCTCCGAGCTGCGGAGGTGACGCAACTGGAATACAAGACCAAGGCGTGATGGTGCCTTTGACCGTGTAAGAATATGGTGACCTGAGACCGTACCAAGCAAGGGATTGTGTCATTGGTTCTTATCGTTATTGAAAACGACAGTAAGTCTAACCTATTGTTTATACATACATATAGATAACCGACGTATAGGTGTGGTGAAAACGACCACCCATTCAGATTCGTTATTTATACCTTTACGTTCTCTCTTTCCTCCGCGTCACCTGCCGGGTTAATAAATCGCCGGATGGCAAAAGGTATAGCGCGTTCATGGACGCATACGTGAATTAATTGATAGTCCATGAAATTATTTATAAGAGCTGCGCTTGATACGGCTCCACGTGCGCAGGTTAAGAAAGGAAGCCGAGCAGATACCTCAGTGCTCATCGAGCGTGCGGTGCGATTGGTGCGGGAGCATCGCGGCGAGTACCAGTCGCTGTTGGCAGCTGTAGGGCCACCTGGGGCGCCCTGTAAGAGCAAGGCGGCTGTGGAGTTGGCCTTCCTGGAATGGTGTCCTGGTTCAATCACCAGCGCCTGCTGGTGTCGGTCGGGGATGTCGCGCCGGCCGAAGCCGATGAACGTTACTATCGACAACTTGCAGCCGACGCTGTGGAGCCCGCTTTACTTTAATCAAACAACCTACGCGATCCCTGGCTCGATTCAGCGATCCCTCTAGCACCTTGCTGACAAGCTGACCTATAACAACATCCGGAAATTCCGCTTGTCCGCATCCGACGACTTGAGAAGGCGGTACTCCATCCCGCTTGCTACTGCCATCTGCTGGGCGAATTCCTTCTTCGCCTGCACCACGGCATCCTCGATCTGGTTGTCGGCCTTCACCTCGACAATGACATACTTCAGGTTACCGTCAGGCTCTTCACGCTGGAAGATGAAGTCGGGATAGTAGCTGCGCACGGTACGCGAATCGGGGTCAATATACTGGACGAAGAAGTCGGATTGGCCGTGAGTCAACATTCCGGTAAAGTAGATCTTCCTCACACGCTGTTCACGCAGCAGGTCCCAGAACAGCCAGCTTTCAGAGCCGGAATCAAAACAGTAGGTATCAAGGTGGAAGCTCTTCGCGCGCTCCTCATCCTTGATCTGCATGTCGCCCATCCGAACGATCTTGTCTTTTGCCGCCGACACCTCGTAGTAGCCGTTGGCGGGCAGCTTGATCAGATCGACCTCGTACTCGTCCTTCTTCTCGTACTCGTCAAGATCAAACAACAAACGGAACAGGCGAGGGATAATCTCGTCGTAGAGCAACTCGTTGAACTCGTTGGTGATGGCCACCAGTTCATCAGTGCCTTCCTTCGTAGCGTCGAGTAGTTCTTCGACCTCCAGTGGGCTTCGGTTCAGATAGCGAGATACCTCGGCCACCAACGAAAGTCGCGAGAAGGCACGCTTCTCACGCCGCGAAGTCAGGTCGAAAGTTCGACTACTAGAGGCTCGGGCGGCAGCAGCAACGGTCAAGCCCTCTTGCCGCGTTTCGATCAGCCGGTATTTCTCGACCAGCGTCTTCCAGCTTTCCTGGTCGGTACGGGCTAGCCCCAGCGGTTGGCCGGGCACCAGGGCCTTTTCACGCATCTGGTAGAGCTTGCGCACGCGCACCAGCTTGATCTTGACCGGCGGTTCCACCACGCGGATTTCCACGCGCTCCTTGTTCTTGCCAGTTTTTTGCAACTCGTCGACGCTAATGCGGAAGTTCTGCTGCAACTCATTGTTGAGTATCTCGAGGTTGCCATCCGAAAGAAAGACGTAGCCGGTGTGTTGCGCCTCACCGATAGCTCGCAGGCAACGCATAGTCGCCTGCAGGACAAAAATTTTGGACTTCGGTTCGCGAAATAAGCCCACGCCGAACAGAGAACGACAGTTCCAGCCTTCTCGCCCCTTATTGACCAACAGGATGAACTGCTTCTCCGAGCCTTCAGTATCCAGCCGGTTGAACTCGCGGATGTCGTCGTTGGTAGTGATTTTGCTATCGCCTACGTTGATCAGAATCCGCGACGTTGGAATGCCGTACTTGAGAAGCGCACGCTCAACCGCGGGTTTTAACTCCCCCATCAACTCGTCGACGGTGGTCGCGAAGAAAGCCAGCTTGGGCAGCAAGCCTTCCGGGCGCAACTCGCCCACTTCTTTGAGAAAGGTCTCGACTGCGATATCGACAAACTCATCGTTGCGGGTGTTGGCATAGCCGCGCAGATCCACGTTCTTCAGATAACCCTTGTCGATGGCTTCCTTCAGGCCGTAGGCGTAGACCACCTCGGGCAGCACTTCGCACCCAACGTAGGGCGTGCCGGTGTAGTTGTAGCAGGCCACCACGCGCGTACCCGCCGCGTTCAGGCTGGCCGCCAAGATGTCGATAGTGGTGCGCAGGCTAGTGTCGGTTTCCTTCGCGCCCACCCCCATGTCCTTGGCCAGCGCCTTACCGAAGGCGTGGTGGGCCTCGTCCACAAAGATGCCGAGCTGTTCCAAGCGACGCAGTTTCTCGAAGCGTTGGTTGCTGGTGAGCTCGCCTTCTTCTTCGGGCTGGTCGAAGTTATAGAGGTCGGCGGCATCGGCATAAACGCCGGTGGCCGTAAGCGTTGCTCCCGTCGCGCCGAACAGCCTGTCGACAGAGGTTTTTTCCTTGTGCTTGCGCTTGAGGATGATCTTCTGGGTATTGGAAACGACGATGTTGAAGCGCGACCTATCCAGCGTATCGAGCGAGGTGCCTGCTTCTTCGAGGTAGTGGAAGCGCAGGTGCATGGTCAGGAAGTTGACGTATTCCGGTGGCACCACGCGCGTGAGGTCGAAGGATTCGATCTCCTTCAACGATTGCAGCACGGTCTTGTCCGGCGCGAACACCAGGGCATTGTGGCAGTAGCGCTCATCCTTTGGAAACTTATTGGCCAGCAGGAACTCGTAAAAAACGCAAGTCGCCATCAGGATGGTTTTGCCGGTGCCCATCGTCAGCGCGAAGATGTAGTTCGGGTAGGCGCGCGAGTTCTTGCGCATCTTCTCGAACAGCAGCTTGTACGAGCTCAGTTCCAGCTCGTCACTTTCCCCGAACGAGAACATCTCCTGCCCGGCGGTACCGAGAAAAGAGCCAAACCTGCGCCCCTCGAACTTGCCGCTGCGCTCGTACCAAGCCTTGAAGATTTCCTCGACCTTGGCATTGCCGAAAAACTCTTTCAAGAAAACATAGGTTTCCAGCGCCTCGAACTGTGGCTGACGCAGGAAGGCAGTAGGGCTTTTCTCCGGATTGTTGAAGTCGAGGAACTTGCGGGTCAGCTCTTTATAGTTCTGCCGAATCGCCCCCCGATTGTCCTGATAGAACTGCCAAAGAAAACGAAAAAAGGCAAAATTCAACGATGCGCTGGTGCTGCTGGCCACTTTGCTGGCCGCGCGCTTAGTCGCCATGGCTGATGCTCCCTTCCCAAGATTCCGACAGCAGATCCATGATCTTCACGCGGATGGTGCCTGCATCGCACGGCACCAAGTACTCCCCCTTGACCAGCTCGTTCTTGCCTGGAATATCCACCACGGTCGGTTGCAGTACCGCGCCGTCATAGTTCCAGTCGATCAGCACCGACTCGACCAGTTCCTTCCAATCTTCGACGGATTCTTTCTGAAGCGATAATTTTTGCAGCAGGTTCATCGGGTAGAAACGCTCGATAACCAGCTCGCCGTTCTTGATGGCGACCTTGGCCTGCGAATCTCGCCTGAATTCCAGATCAGCCTTATCGCGCAGAATGTCCACCACTTCCACGTGGATGTTGAAGGGCTTGGCGGCCAGCACCAGCTGAGCGGCCAGATCTGACTCGTGGCCCATGCAGACGAGGGTAATCTTTTCGACTGGGCGCTTCGGGCTTTCGTTCTGCTTGCGCTCCCAGGCCTTGTAGTCGAAGCCCGCGATCAGCTCGTTCAAGTCGGCGCACGTGGCGATGCGATTGACGGGCATGATCTTGACCATGCGACCGTCCTTCTCACCGTCGAATATGGTGCTGAACTCCAATTTCTGGATTTCCAGAGCTTCGATAAGCAGTTCCTTCGCCTGGACAGGATTGCGGAAGATGTCGTAGTGGTTGACGTTGTAGACTTCGAAGCCGGTGAACGGTTTGGTCTTATCGCCCAGCGGCTTCTGCCGTAGGTCTTCGGCGATTCCGATCAGCCGCTTTGCCGTAGTCTGGATTGCACCCAGATTAATGTCTGCACCAATGAATCGGCGGCCGAGCTTCATTGCGACGGCTTGCGTAGTACCGGAGCCCATGAAAAAATCTAGTACGAGCCCTCCGGCAGGCGAGGATGCTGCGATTATTCTCTCAATCAGAGCCTCTGGCTTCTGTGTCGGATAGCCGGTTCGTTCTTTCGCACTGCTACTGATGATAGGCATATCCCAAACGTCGTCGACTGCTTTACCTCTTGCTAGGATTTCATCGAGAGGAACCATTCGACTTTTGGAGTTGCCTTTTTGCCCAGGCATCCAGATCATCTCTCGGCCATCATCACCGATGTGGATCTCTTGCTTTCTTGTCTTAATCAGATCTTCTTTAACCCACGCCTCTTTGGGCATCTTGATTCTGGTTTCTGGAGACCTCGCATAGAAAAAAATATTATCGTGCTTCCGGTTGAATTGATTGTCACTGTCCATCATTCGGAACTTGTAGTGCCAAATGATTTCGTTTCTGAAGTTCTGGCTGCCAAATACTTCATCAAGAATAAGTCGCAAATGGGGAGACTTACGGGGGTCACAGTGCAGGTATAGGGCCCCACTTGGAGATAGAAACTCACGCGCCATTACCAAACGCTCGTACATAAACTGTAGATATTCATCGTTGGTCCAGATGTCACTGTATTGCTTTTCTTCAAAGCTTGTTGCGCTGGTTTCTGCTTGATTTCCCTTTATCTCAACGGTCTTCTTGTAATCCGCCTTCGAATCAAACGGCGGATCGATATAAATAAGATCCACCTCCCCCCTGAACTTCTTCAACAAATGGCTCATCACCTGAAGGTTATCCCCCCAGAAAATCTTATTCCTCCAGCCGTCCACTTCTTCGCCGTGGACTTCCTTCAACTGTGCCGGGTAATACTGGGTGGACGTGAATGGACGTTTGCCGCGCCAGTTCAGCATCGGATAGCCCTTAATGGGTTCGAACTCGTATTTCTCTACCGAATCAAGGTATTTCGGGCTGACTTCCGCAACAGCCAGATTCAACTGCTCATTCAAACCGTCACTCATAATCTACTCTCTAAACTTCCAGTTTTTATTGTCGCAATAGGCCCGCATATCGCAGTTCTGGCATAGCTTTGCCGGGCGCGACGCTACGCTGTAGTCCTGCCGCTCGATGCGCGCGACGATGTCGTCAAAACGCGCAACAGTCTTGCCGATTGCCCGATCGTCCTTGCTAAATGATACATACGGGTTACCTGCATCTTCGCCGGTGTAGTATAGGTGCATCCGGCTGACCTTCTGACCAGTGCGCTCTTCGACCAGATGCGCATACACCTCCAGCTGATGCTGGTACTGACGGAGGCGGTCGCGGTCTTTCTCCATGTCAGGTTTCTTTTCCGACTTGAAATCAATAATTTCCACCGTGCCCTGCTCGCCCCGGATCAAGTCAACATTGCCCCGCAGGATGTACTGATCCTTAATGAGCGAAATCTCGACTTCGGCTTCCTTTATGCGATCCCAGTTTCCATTTTCGCGCTCATAGTAGCGCAGCACGTGCCCCAGCGCTGCCTGTTGCGATGACGGCGCGAGATAGACTCGCTCTTTCTTCGACAGCATCGCATAGTTGGCAGAGAACCAGCTTTCGATGGCATCGCGGTTCAAGGTGCGCTCCCCACCACGCAGCACCGTTTTGTGAATATCCTCGATGGTCTGGTGTACCAGCGTGCCGAACAGCATCGGGCTTTCACGAATAGGAGCGAACTCCAGCTCCTTGAAGAAACGGTATTGCTCGGCACAGTTTTCGAACACCGTGATGTGCGAGGTGAAGGAATATTCTCGCTTGAGGCTGATTTTCTTGATCGCCTCGAAGCTCAGTGCTGAAAAATCAGCGTCACGCCAGCTGGGCAGCTCGTAGAACATCCGCTCGAAATATTTGGACGGCGACTTACCAAGCCCTTTCCCATGGCGCTCCTGTGCGGCCAATACCAACAGGTTCTGCGCTCTCGAGAAAGCGGTGTAGAACAGCCGCCAAAAGTCAAAATTCTTTATGTGCTCCAGCGGCTCGAAGGTCGGCTTGGAAAGGTAGCCACCCTCTTCCAGCAACACATCCAGCGCACTGTGCTGCTTACGCGGTACGGCTTCCAACGAGCCGCACAGCACCACCGGAAACTCCAGCCCCTTGGACTGGTGAATGGTAAGATAGGACACGCACCCCTTAGGCGCATATTCAGCCTCATCCTCGTATTCACCAATACCACCCTCGACCAGAAAGCGCAGAAACTGGTTGAACAGATCGCGGATGTTCTTTTCCAACCACTGCGGGTTCAAGACACTGACGAAATGTAGATACTCAAACTTGGTGAGCAGCTTGGAAAGGGTGGCCAAGTTGCGCGCCGCTCGGCCTTTATCCAGGCCGAGCACCGCGTCCTCGGAAAGGAAACGCGAAAACAGTGGAAACTGGAGTAACTGATAAAACAAGCCGGAGAAGGCGTAATCAGTATTCTGCGTCAGCACGGCGTGGCGCTTGGCCAGCGGCCGAGCCCAATCCAACATTGCCTTATTTTCGGGCTTGCGCAGCTCGTCGGCAAACGACTTGAAGCACTGGTGATCGTAGTAATCCCAGATGGGTAGCGTCACGCCTGCAGCCCACTCCCGCACTTTGGGGAACTGCGGGAAGAGGAAGATCAGGGCGCCGATCATTAGGCGGATCTCCTCGCGCTCGAAAAACATGTTCGAGCGGGGCGAAAATACAGGCACACCCTCGACTTCCAGGAAGCGTGCCAGCGACACTACCCTCTCATTCTTGACCGAACGAAAAAGAAAGGCTACCTGGTTCCAGTCCGACAACTGCCCCGATGCCCTCAAGCCGTTGAGAAAAGCCAGCACTTCGACATGCCAATTGGCTGTATCAGCCTGATCGTCGGCTGCCGCTAGACGTAACACAGCAGGTACCTCAGGGAAATCATCCTCGCGCGGGACGATCTGCTTGGCAAAACGGAAGACGCGCGTGCCATCACCCCAGGCCTGCTCCTTCATCCACTCGTTGTAGAAGCGGATGATGTCCGGGTGCGAGCGGTAGTTGACGGTAAGCTTGACCTGTTTGCACCGGCCTTCGGCGAACAGCGCGGGAAACTCGAGAATGTTCCGGATGGTGGCACCGCGAAAACGGTACAAGCCCTGATCGTCGTCACCCACCACACATAGATTGCAACGTTCGCCCGAAAGCAGCAAAAGAATGCGCTCCTGAATAGTGTTGGTGTCCTGGTACTCATCCACCATTAGGTAGGTGAGCCTCTCACGGAGCTGTGCCAGAACTTCGGGGTGCGTCTGTAGCAGTTGCAACGCCTCATACTGGATACCCGAAAAGTCGAGAGAGTTATGCTCCAGAAGAAGCTCTTGATATTTAACGAAACAGGCGGCAAGTGCACGAATTTCGGGGTCAGGAGCTGCCACCAACGCAGCAACGTCAAGAGCTTCTTCGCCGACTTTGTTGAGCCACTTGAGCAGATTCTCTGACTGCTTCCAACGCCCCGACTGGTCTTCGCCCATGACAAGCTGCGCATCCGGCAGTGAGCGGAATTCCTTGATGCGCTGGTACAAAAAGTACTGTTGATCGAACTGATCGAATAGCGTGAAGCTGCGCTTGAGACGAGTGAACTCCCGAAAATCTTCCAGCAGGCGCAGGCAGATGGAATGGAAAGTGCCCAGATACATCTCGTTCAGGTTGAATTGAATATCGAGATTGGCCAGCCGGTTGGAGATGCGCGTCGTCAGCTCGCGCGCGGCCTTGTCGGTGAACGTAACGACGAACAGCGATTCGGGCGCAACGCCTTTTTGCGTAATCAGATATACGATGCGCTCGACCAGGGTGAAAGTCTTGCCCGAGCCCGGGCCTGCGATAATGAGGACCGGGCCTTCAGTGGCGAGAATAGCTTGTAGCTGTTGTGGATTAGCGTTGCCTTGGAGAGCACTCGTGGCGATGGTCATGCTCCGCAGTACCCCATAGATCCGCCATTGTCACCGTGCTCCCCACAATACTGGATCTTTGCAATTCGACTCATCGATCAATCCCTGCCCGCGCATGTTTGTCATATTCACTTAAGTTTCGACAATTTTGAGGAATTTAGCAACACAATCGCCGGGCCAGGGTTTTACGCCGAGACAGAAAATCGCTACTAAGCCACGGCCTTGTCACTCAGCGTTAACGATACGAAACGTCAGCAAATGTCGGTACAGCTTGGAGACTCTGAGTTGGATTCGCACCCAGGGGAGCCGCAAGGGCGTCGCTTGGCTTGCTCAGACCGGAGGCGGCTGTACGTGGCATCAGTCGCCAAAGAATTGGCAACCTAGTGAAAGGTGCCATTGCATAGGTCCGAAAAGCCTTGTCCAAGATCGGCTTACCGATCAATAGCTGATTACGGATCGACGGGACCTCGCTAGAAGCCGTTATTTCTTTTGAGAAATCTGCACGGTTGGCGGCACTCATCCTGCTGGCACTCAGGACGATCAATAGTACAAACACAATGCCTCGCCGACCCGGCATTGTCGATCGGGCCGTCTCCAGTCCAACCGTTGGCGGCTGACACTGTCACCACGTCACTCCCGAAGCCGCCGGCCCTGGGTGCGAATATGATTCGCATCTAGTAGAGGCGACCTCATCAACAGTGCTCGAGCAACCATCATTCAAAAAGGTAAGGTATTTAGGTGCCGGGGACTTTGAGAGCAGATGTTTTTTGCGTTTTTCGCCTCCGGATCATACTGGGCGCGCTTCTGCCAGAATCTTGACCCTTACCTTGTCAGGCAAAGCGTTGGGTGTCAGCACGTCAACCGGCACACCGAGCAACTTGCTCAGTTCATGCCGAATAGCACCGATGTCAAATAGTGTCATCGCGGGTGTGGGGTCGATTAAGAGGTCTAAGTCGCTGCTATCCGTGTCCTGGCCGCGTAACACGGAGCCAAATACTCGTACATTGCAAGCGCGGTGAGATTCAACCACGTGCCGAATTGCGGAACGATGCAAGGCCAAGGCTTCCGAGGGCTTCATACGCGCTCCCGCAACAAAATCCGGCTCCGCGGTAACGCCACGTCGCCCAAGAAGAACCAGCGAATGCGTTGTACGTAAAGAAGGCATCAGCCCACTAAGGCACACGAAACACTATGAAATCGGGATACTACCCTTAAAACGGAGCGCTTGGCACTGTCGCTGTCAGAGGGACTTGCAGGATCTGGCCATAGTCGTTGGCGGTCCAGCAGGATCACCACATCACTTCCGATACCGCCGACCCTGGGTGCGAAATACACAAAACGCCGTATATATGCGGTTCGGTCAAACAAGGCGTAAGCACTACCCAGGCAAAAAACAACGCGTGTAAGCCATCCGGCCGCCAACTCAGACCGAAAGCAATTGCACGCCAGGGCGTTAGCGTCGCTACGCAAGCCGACTACACAGATTAAAAGATTAGTAGATTACGGCGTGGATACCCGTCACATACACCCTGCTACACAAGCACTATTTTCACAGAAAGCTCGTTTGGCGTGTGTCGAGGTCAAGTAGACCGTGTTGCGAAGTCAAGTTAAACGTGTTTCGACGTCAAGCAAAGCGTGTGTCAAGGTCAGGCCCCATGGAAGTTGCCTCAATGATCCTAAGCGAATTTTTGCCTTATCGCTGCCCCCTCTTCCTATACTTTTGGGTATCCACTTTAAGGCAGGTAGCTCGGTATGGAAAATTTTGACTTTCAAAAGCGCGACAGGCATCGGGAGGCCACGGTACAGCTTAAGGCGTGGATCCCCGCACCCCTACGAGATGAATTCGCCTCGGTATGTGCCACTCAGCAGACTACCGCGGCAAGTGTGCTGCGCGGCTTGTTGAGCGCTTACGTTCAGCAAGTCCGGAAATAACAAAGAACAGAGATAGCCAAACGTGACTAAACAAGGAACGCCTAAAAAAGTGTTGGATTTACGCTCGCAAGCGGCAGCCACCCGAAGAGCGGCAGACCGTGTTGGCGGCTTGACCCATCATCTAACATTGGCTGCGGCCGCAACACTGGAGTCCGTGGCCCGGAGTCAGCTACGCAAAGCACAAGTTGACCCGGTGTTGGAACTGGCCTCGAATGCTTCGACCGCGGAAATCAATGAGGCGCGTCGGCGCCGGTCGGTACGGCGCGGGCAGGACGTTTATTTGCCGTCATGGCGAGAGGCCGCCGTCGGGTTGCCAAACCTGTTTCTACGGTCCGCGCTTTTCTCCGTATGCTCAGCAAGAGAAGTACTTGTCGATGAGACCATAGCCACGCAGGGCGACACGGTTATTACCATGACCGGCGTGCAGCTGTGGAACTACGATCGTCGCATGTTCGCCGCATGCTTGAACTATTACCGCGATGATCGGCCACTGTCATCAAGTGCGGAGCATCCATGGGTAAAAGTATCGCTCTGGCAGCTTGCACAGGACCTAAAGGTTTCCTATGGCGCTAACGTCCACAAAGCCATGCGGGAAAGCCTGATTCGCCTGAACGCGGCCCATCTTCGTATTCGGGTCAAGCGCCAAGACGTCCCCATGCCCAGGTTAATTGACGTCGCATTCGATGACGGCTACCTTGGCAGAGACACCCCTGCACCGTTATTACGAGGGAGCGATACAGTCGCTTTCCGGGTCCTGGACTCTATGGCCAACCTATTCGGCCCCAGCGATTGGAGTGCGATCAGCGACACAGCCCTCCATGAGCGCTCTGGACTGAGCTCATGGCTGACAGGCTATTACAGCACTCATGCTGGTCCCTTCAAACTGGCTGTAGCCGCCCTACACCAGTACAGCGGCTCGATCTGTGAATTGCGCGAGTTTCGACGACGACTAAAAAACGCTCTGCTCGCGCTCGAGGGCGAGGATATTCCGACTGACTGTCGGATTGCTAGCCCGGAAATTTCATTATTGTTGTAGAAACGGGTAGGCAATCCCGTGCCAAAGGCTTATGGTTACTGGTATTCGACGCCACAACCAAACGGGATTGCCTATGCCAAATCGTACCACTGAACATCT
>NZ_PDNW01000002.1 GCF_002849655.1 Pollutimonas subterranea | reverse complement strand
TGGCTCTGGACTTACAACAACGAACGACCCAACATGGCACTGGGCGGCATCACTCCAAGACAGAAACTAGCCAGTAAATATTTAACTGATTCTACTGCCGCTCACTGCTGAAAATGGGGGGATTACCGCTGCATCCATAAAGGGGCACGTATGACACCCATAACCATCAGGCCGGCGATGACAATAACGCCATCTGCAGCGATATTCAGTTCGTAGCGATAAGATAAGAACAAACGCCTGATGCTGGCTCCCAAAACCAGGAACACCATGGAGAAGCCTGCAACGAAGCACGCACTAAGGCCCAATGCTCGCCATCGAGCAGCACGTGCTTCGATACGAGAGGCGTCTAACTGGACGGCATCGCCTGCAATATAGGAGAGATAGCCAGGTACAAGCGGCAAAACACAGGGTGACAAGAAAGAAGCGATACCGGCGAAAAACGCCGTTAATAGCCCAATGACGGTCAACTCAAGCATCGTATAGCCCCCAGGTGCGTATTCCGGTGAAGATGACCGCTGATTCCGGTCTATCGTGACCGCTGCGCATTCGATGATGTTACGTGTTCAGATTGTATAGGTAGCGGTCACGATAGGTCGGTGGTTTTCTCCTTTTTGCTTAATTTAGGCGGTTCAGCTCGTAGAGAGTCGCCAGTCAGTGTGAACCTGTGGTTTCGTTGCATGAGGCGGTCCAGGATGGCGTCGGCGATGGTGGCGTCGCCTATCCACGCATGCCAGTGTTCAACGGGAAGTTGGCTGGTGATGACTGTGGCTTTGTTGCCAGCCCGGTCGTCGATGATCTCCAGCAGATCCGAGCGCGTCATGCTGTCGATAGCGCCCATGCCCCAATCATCAAGGATAAGCACGTCGGTCTTGGCCAGCTGCAACAGCCATTTGCCGAACACCCCGCTGCCGTGGCGGATGCGAAGTTCTTCCTGCAAACGGGGCACACGTTGATAGAGCGCTGAGTGTCCCCGCCGGCAGGCGTACTGCGCCAGGGCACACGCCAGCCACGACTTACCGGCCCCAGTTGGACCAGTAATCAAGACGCTGTGGCCGGCGGTTACCCAGTCGCCCAAGGCCAGGCTCATCACCTCGCGCCGCTCAATGCCACGACCCGCTCGCGCATCGATATCTTCGATGGCGGCCTGTCCGTATTTCAGGTGCGCGTTCTTTAGCAGGCGCACCAGCTTACGGTCGTTACGCGCGTTGACTTCGCGATCAATCAACAGCGCCACGCGTTCCTCGAAGCTTAAGGCGCCCATGCTGGGCTGTGCCAGCTGGTCTTCCAGGCCGGCGGCCATGCCGTCCAGTTTCAGCGTGCGCAGCTGCGCCAGTGTGGTGTGCATCATCATTGTTTTCTCTCTTTTCTTATTGGTAGTAGCCGGGGCCACGCACGTGGGCATGGTGGGGGCTGACCCAGTCGCCGGCAACGACCGGCGCGCTCTTGTCACGGTTATTGATCAGGATGTCGCGCACGTGGCGGTACTGGCAGGCGCCGATCTGCAAGGCCAGCGTGCAGGCCGCCTCAAGCCGGATCTTGCCGTAGCGCTTGGCCAGCGACAGCAGCCCCAGGCAGGCGCGATAGCCATGCTCGGGATGTCGGTTCTCGGCCATCAACCGGGTCACCGCTTCGGCGGTGGCGGGTCCAATGCTTTTGCCCCAGTGGATCAGGCGCGCCGGGGTCCATTCCATGTGGGCCCGGTGCGCAGCCGGCATGTGCGCCGCCGTGGTGGTGAACCCACCGTGGCGGCTGTTGCGGGCGTGGCTGGCGACGCGCTGGCCGCGATGCAGGATCTCGACCACGGCAGTGGTGATGCGCGCTTCGAGCATCTGTCCGACCAGCGCATGCGGCACGCTGTAGCGATGGCGCTCGACCTCGACGTGGTAGTCGATATGCACCCTGACGGTCTTGAAGTGCGCCATCTCATAGCGCTGTAGCGGCAGCGCCAGCAAGGCCGGCGCATCGATCTCGGCGAAGGTGCTCGCCCGGCTTCCGGGCAGCTTCTGGAAGGGCTTGTCATTCAGGCGCGTCAGCAACGGCGTGATCGCCGTGTTGACCTCGTGCATGCTGTTAAACCGCTGGTGGCGCAGGCGCGCCATGATCCAGCGTTCGACCACTTGAACCGCCGACTCCGCTTTGGCTTTGTCCTGCGGATGTCGAGGACGCGCAGGCAGGATCGACGTGCCATAGTGACGTGCGAAGTCCAGCACCGTGTCGTTGCTGCGTGGTTCGTAGCGGTTCGCATCCGCAATCATCGCCTTCGGGTTATCGGGCACGATCAACTGCGGTACACCACCGAAGAAGGCTAGCGCGCATGCCGTGGATTCGAGCCAGTCGACCATCGTTTCGCGCGGCGTGGCGCACGCGTAGGTATAGCTGGAGGCGCCAAGAGCTGCCACGAAGATGTGGGCACGACTTCCATCGGTCAGCGCAATGGTGGGGCCCGCGTAGTCGATGAACAGCTTCTCGCCGGCCCGGTGAATCTGACGCATGGAGCGCTTGAGCTGCTTGGCGAAGCGACGGTAATTCTCGCAGAATTGCGAGTAGCTGTAGGTCTGGGCATCGGCGTGGTCGGCGCAATGTTCCTCCCACAACAACATCAACGTCATGCCCTTGCGGCGTAACTCTTGGTGCAGACGACCGTAGTCGGGTTGCACGTGGTCGCGGGGCTGTTCCGGCGCGACCAGCAGGCGCCGCTCCAGGGCGGCTTCGTCCAATGCCAGCACGGTCGACCAGTCCAGGCCAGCCGCTGCGGCCAAGCCAACATACTTGGTGACGACACCCTTTGAGATGCCCAGCGCCGTGGCGATCTGTTGGTGCGAGAGCTTGGCGTCCAGCTTTAAACGCAATACGTCTTTGATCTTACGCATAGTGATCCTTGATACCGGCACGCTGTCTCCAAGCAAAGGCTGGCAGCGTACCCGGTTGGTTGCTATATGCGTAACATCATTTGGGCGCAGTACGACGTCATTCCGGTATCGTGACCAGTGATTCCGGCATCGTGACCGCCGATTCCGGTGGCCCCGGAAATCGGTCACGATAGACCGGAATGGGCGGTCACGATGGACCAGAATAGCCGGTCACGATAGACCGGAATCACTGGTCACGATAGGCCGGAATACCCATGATGCGATTCGCGCAAATCAAAAAGAAACTGCAAGGGGGGTAAGTAAGACGGTAGAGTCATGGGACAACTACGCTGTTGAACTCAACAAAACTGAGTGGAAGAAGTTGCGCAAGGATGCATTGAAGCTGGCTCTGCGTTCATTCAACAGCGAAAGCGAGTATTGCATTGACAACGTCAAGTTCAACAACGTGGAGAAGATGGAGGCGCGGATTCGCAGGTCATTCGATACCTGCAACAAGCTGCTGAATGCCACCCAAGTTTTCTGGAAAGATCTCGTCTTGGAGCAAAAGCTGGAGGAGCTGTCTCTGGCGCACGAATATCATGTGAAGCGCCAGGAGGAAAAAGAGGCTGCACGCCAAGCAAGAGAAGATGAGCGGGAGCAGGAAAAACTTGAAAAGGAAATCCGGGAGGCTCGCGCCAAGATTGATAAAGAGCGCCGGCACTTCGCCAGCGCTCTCCAGAAGCTGCAATTGCGGCTGGGCGCGGCGAACACCGAGCAAGAACGTGATGACCTGCAGACACGGATCGATGAGCTTTCCAGCCAAAACAGCAAGCTGGATGAGCAGGAGAAGCTGCTCGACTACCGAGAGCAAAACGCCCGCGCTGGCTACGTCTACGTGATCTCCAATATCGGCGCGTTCGGGGAGGGTATCTACAAGATTGGCATGACCCGAAGGCTTGAGCCGATGGATCGAGTGGATGAGTTGGGTGACGCCTCGGTGCCGTTCCGATTTGATATGCACGCCATGGTGTTTTCTGACAACGCCCCGTCGCTGGAAGGTAAGCTGCACTCACACTTTGCTGCAGGAAGACTCAACAAAATAAATGGACGCAAAGAGTTCTTCCGTGCTGATCTCAAGGCGATCGAAGCCGTTATTCGGGCGAACTACGATGCCGTAGTGGAAGTGGTCCATACCGCCCCGGCCGAGCAGTATCGCGAGAGCCTTAGGTTGACCATGCCGCTAGAGTCCAGAGAGAGCCTCGCGCAAATTGAGTTGGCCTAAAACTAAAGCGTCCGGTCACGAGTGACCGTTACTGGGTTGCTGTCACTAACTATCAGCTATCGAACGTGTACTAATGACACATAGCGGCCAGGGACATTTAAAGGACGCGAAGGTCTCCATATCAAATAAGGGTTGAAATGCACGTTTATTCCGGAACTGAAGAAAAGAGGAACCCTCAATGGGACAACGGATTGACGGGGGAGCTGGTCACTGAGGTATTCGGTGCGGCCCAATGGAAGAAGGCGCACCCGAGCGTAAGGTCCATGACAGACAGACCTGAGTTTTGCCGCTACCACTACCACGAAGCCATGGACATGATGAACGAGTATATCGAATCCAATCTGAAGGAGACTGGCTTATGTGGTGTCTATGAGGACTACGATAAGTTCAGTTATCTGATGCTGAAGATCAGAGCGAATATCGTTGCCTTCGTCCAGAGCCTGCATGCCGTGGCGGACACCTGCTCCCACATGCTCTATTACTCCCTGGCGCTGGACAAGCTTCCCAAGACCCTCAAGGAGCGGGACGTCTCTGCCAAGGAAGTCCTCAAGCTCCTAGAGCAGCAACGTGATGCCGGACATCCCGAGTACGATAAGCTCTGCAGGTTGTTGCGCGAGGTCACGATTGGCGACGACTACAGGTACCTTGATGCCCTGACCAACACGTCAAAGCACCGCAGTATCGTCCGCACTCAATTGAGCGAGGATGCCACTGGCAGCCGGGAAGAGAATTGGATACTCTTCTTGGAGTCGTTCTGGTACGACGGACACTTATTTGAAAAGATCAATGCTCGGAAGTTCATGCGTAAGGAGCACGACCGTATCCAGCCTCTGACCGTAAACATCGGTGTGGAACTGAACGAGGTCTTGAAGAAGCTCCAACCTTTGCTGCCCACAACCCAGGTCACTGAAGAAAGTTGGTAAAGAGCCTACAGGGCGAGCTTCAAAGCCAAGCCCGATTATTTAATTCACAATGGCACGTGCTGGTATCGCAGCAGTCGTACGGCTTACATGAGTGTATGACCGTAGCCGGCCCAAAGCGGTCAGCTAAAAAAATTTGATGGCGGACTGCTATTGGTCGGAGGCGGGCTCTCATGGATGTCTCGACGACCCCCAACGGCCTGTGCTCGTTCCAAGTCCTTTTAGTTATCCAATTTGGTCTTAATGCTTGCGCGGACATGGCTTGTGAAACTGATGATGCTAGCGACCCTGTTTTTTGATTTTTGTTCTTGCTTCGACGCGATTGGCCGCTTCAAATATTGCGTACATACTGACGCTTTGCATATCCACTCCGGCCATAAGGGCACTTAGATACTCCTCGGATCTTGGCTGTACGCCCGTGCGTCGGCAAACCAACCAGGCAACAGCTTCTGCTTCCAGTTCTTGGTGCTGTATCGACAAGGATGTTCGTGCGGGCCACAGTCCCTTAGGGTGAGCCCCCAAATGCCCACAATAGATATGGCCTAGCTCATGTGCCAGCGTTGCAAATCGCGTCGGATCATCGTGGATCGCGTTTAGCTTTACCCGGTAGTAATACGTCGCATCTGCTTGGTTAGAAGGGGCCAGTCTTTCGGGCAACTGATTGATCGCGGCGGCAGTTCCCGCCAAGAATAAACCATACTGGTTTGTGTCGACTACTTCGACGTTGAGTTTCTGTGCCGTAAGTTTTGTTTCCTTGAACTGCTTTGCCGTGACCTTGCCTGTTGCCTTCAGAGGGCCGTGCTCCTGACCGCGGATGGGACGGCCCGAGGTATCACCAAGCTCGTACAGAAAGCTTACCGGCCCGAATGGCTGCAGTACGATGATCGGGATGGCGTCGGGATTCACATTGCGGTCTATTGCTGCCCAACGCCGCCTTGTACCAACGGCTGTAGCACCGGGCCTCTGTATTTGAACCAGCATTGCGTTGTAAACCGAAAGTCGGTCAAAGTTCCTAATGAAGTTAAGGAAATCGAGAAACGCATTGTCCTGCTTATGTACCAGGGCTTGCTTGAATAAATGGTCAACAGCAGAGGCACAGTCTTCAAACAGATCTAATCTATTTTGTAAGGTTGTTGCCGCTAAAGCGTTTTTTTCCATGAGCTTTGTGCCCCGTTAGTTTAATTATTTTTAAAAGTACGCCGCGCCATAGCGGGCGGATGAAAAAGCCTCCATGAGGCCAGCCGCCAGGCACGAAAGTGCCGCGACGACTACGCCAAAACGAAGCCCATCATTATGCTGATGAGCTGAAGGCCTAGATACAAAACGAACGCGCACGAAAACACGGCTGCAACCCACCGTGGATTTGCATTCTTGGAGATCCGTAAGTTGACAAGAAACGAGCCAAGAATTGTGGTGCCTGACACAAGGGTTATTCTTACGATATCTTTTAGAGAGGCTGAGTTTTCAGGGACTTCGATAGTCGCTGGATTTCCGACTGCTAGCACTGCGCCGGCCAAGCTGCCATATAGACCGAGCAGAAGAAGGACGATTATGGTGGCGACTACATACAGGAGAATGGTACCTATGTAAGCGCCTAGCCTGTTAAGGAACGAGAGGGTATGGCTTGTAGATGTCTTTGCCATGTCGCTCTTGCGCCCTGTATTGTGATCTGGCGCGACCACAACGGGCGGCGGGTCGGTACGCTGTGCTATTTCATGTGGGCTGCGGCCGTCCCCCATTGGTGATGTGCAAGTCGGTTTACTTGCTTCAAAGCATGTTGGCTTGTCTCCTGGCGTGTTTTCACGAGCAGCATGGGCGAGGTCCGTATTTGGGGTCGGTGGTACTTGCGTCTCTTCCCAGTATTCTGTTGAGCCCGTGTGTTTCACGGCTTCCTTGACGGTGTCGTCCCAGTCGTCTTGGTTAAGCTCTTGGCCAAAGTTGAACTTTCGCCCATGCTCTTCTTCATGGCATCGCCTGCAAAGGGTGACCAAGTTTGCTTTGTTGTTAGTGCCGAAGTTCGACTTGTATACGATATGGTGAACGTGCAGTTCGGTGTTGCAAGCCCTACAGACATTGCACTCGCGTCCGTCTTCGAGGCGAATAGACTGGGCATTCGTCTCCCAATTGGTCGGGCGTTTCCAACTTTTTGGCCGTTGCCGAAAAAGTAGGTTCCGTCTATGCGCTCTCAAAAGCTTGTGTTCTCTTCCGAAACGGTCATGGTCGGCTGCTCGCCTATTTAGCCAACTTGGTAAAGCCTTTGCTAACTCGCCGTCGAAGGTCTTTCGAAGTCGTTTTGACCTTTTCTGCTCTTCATAAGATGCGTCCGGCATCTCGCCACGTAGCATGCTCTTCGTCATGCCGAGCCGTAACTTCTCTTCAAAGAATACGAAGCTGGATTGCGCAACTGTACGGTACGCGTTCAGATCTTCGACACAAAAGCGGCAAATCTGGATGCGTTTGGTTTTGAAACGTAAGGCGTTGAAGTGACGCAGGCATATTTGGCATTTCATATCGGCATGCCGGCTTTTTGGATATAACGGCATCCGTTCGACCGCCCTCAGGTCTAAGGCAGTGTTAGTTATTTTTATAACCTTCATAAGCAGAGAGATTCAAAACCAGTAGAGTTACATACTGTAGAACATTAAGGAGTAGTCCGCCACTCTCTCGTGCATGAATGCAAGAGCGACAATGCAGCCGATGACGGCACGCGAAAGGATAGCTATCAACCTGAAAAGACTACGTAATGACCGTGGCCTAAGCCAGGAAAAAATGGCTGAGCTGGCGGATTTCCATCGTACTTACGTTTCGCAGCTGGAGCGGTGTGTCACTAATATCAGTGTCGACGGCCTGGAGCGCTTTGCTCGTGCACTAGGTGTTGATGTGGTTGACTTACTCGTGGCACCGGCACATGAGAGTAAAGACGAAGCGAGC
The DNA here is from genome assembly GCF_002849655.1 of Pollutimonas subterranea. GTDB lineage: Bacteria > Pseudomonadota > Gammaproteobacteria > Burkholderiales > Burkholderiaceae_B > Pollutimonas > Pollutimonas subterranea. The sequence goes on along the minus strand of NZ_PDNW01000002.1, from coordinate 397,750 downwards.
CTTTAGATATGCCTATGAAGTTGGATTTACCTAATGTTTTCGTTTTCATAGAAGTGAGGCACAATGGGAAAAGGCGGGCGTAGAACGAGTGCTGGTCGACCAGTGCAGTATCGAAAAACATCGTGCACGCGCAACATGGACGTGCGGCGGTTACAGCGCGACGGCCTGCTAAAAGACAATACAGCCTATAGTTGGTATTGGAAAGACGCCAGCGGTACCGTCATGGCTGCCATTGACGTGCGAGCGCTCAGGGGCGGTGTTCAGTTCGATTACCGTTTAAATGATGAGCATGAGGTTAGCGAGTGCGTCCAAACCACTACGACTGCGTGTAACTATGGTGGCGAGCGCATCTGGTTTGTCTGCCCCTGCTGCGACAGGCGGTGTGCCATCGTGTATCTATCACGGCAAGTAGCTTGTCGGACGTGTCAAAAGTTCCGATATCCCAGCCAGTCCGAGGATGAAACGGATGCTACATGGCGCGAGCAACGAATATTGGAAGAGAAGCTGGGCGGTAGTGGATACTGGAAAAAACCCAAAGGAATGCATCAAGTCACCTTTAACCGTATGCATTCGCGGATCATTGCGTTGGAGTCAAAGCGTGTTCAGTTGCTAGGGGCGAGTTACCGGCACTTGTTTGGCGATAATAAATTTTGAGGCGATAGCGCAACGTTCTTAGGTGGTAGAAATAGCGAACCGTGGACAATAATAATCGCGGTCCAGCCTTTACCAGATCGAATCCAGTGCTTACATTTTGACGGTACTTATGGCGGTACTTTTTATTCAATAAGAGCCCAGAACAAGTAATCGTAGGGCTTTGCAGAGGTAGTTCGCCGTCTGCTGGAGACGCCAGGCACTCAAGCCGGGTCAGCCCTTCGTCAGGGCCACATTTACCGCTTTCGCGTCCAGCAAGGACGCCAGCGCCGATGGGTCCACACCTATCAAATAGCCCCGCCGCCCTCCGTTTACGTAGATAAGCGGATAGTCGAGAAGCGCGGCCTCTATCCAGACCGGCATTTTTTTGCGTGTTGCAAAGGGCGATGTCCCGCCCACCAGATAGCCCGAATGCTTCTGCGCGGTATCGGGAGCACAGGGACTCACCTTTTTTGCTGCGATCTGACGGGCCAGGTTCTTGGTGGAGACTTCGCGGTCGCCATGCATGATGACCATCAGTGGCTGTGCATCCTCGTCTTCCATGATCAATGTCTTTGCCACCTGGTGCAAATCCAGGCCAAGCTGCTTGGCGGCTTCGGTGGCGCCGCCGTGGTCGATATAGTCGTAGGGATGTTCGCTGTACGCCACGCGGTGCTTCTTCAAGAACTGCGTCACGGGTGTTTCCGAGACATGTTTGTCTTTTGCCATGGGGAATGTCTTCTTTTCTGAATGCACAGGGCCTGTGCGGGGCTGAGGTGCTCAGGCACGCGGATGGTGTTTGGCGTGCAGGGCTTTGAGCCTTTCGCTCGCCACGTGAGTATAAATCTGTGTGGTGGAGATATCGGCATGGCCCAGCAGCATCTGGACCACTCGGAGATCGGCGCCATGGTTCAACAAGTGCGTGGCAAAGGCATGCCTGACGACATGCGGCGACAGTGGTGCATGGATGTCGGCCTGAAGCGCATATTTCTTGACGATAAGCCAGAACGCCTGGCGCGTCATGGCGCCCGCCCGGGCTGTCACGAACAAGGCGTCTTCGCGCCGTGCGCCGAGCAACTGAGGGCGTGCTTGCCTGATATATAGGTCTATCCAGTATTGCGCCTCTTGCCCCAGTGGAACCAGGCGATCCTTTCCGCCTTTGCCGACGTTGACCCTGAGCACGCCTTCGGTAAGGCTTACGTCCAGCACGTTGAGATTGATCAGCTCGCTGGCCCGAAGGCCGGTGGCATAGAGGGTTTCAAGCATGGCGCGGTCGCGCAGGCCCAGCGTGGTGCCTGCATCTGGCGCCTGCAGCAAGGCATCGACGTTATCTTCCGACAAGGTCTTGGGGAATCGGGCTGCTTGCTTGGCGGCATGCAAAGCCAGGCAAGGGTCCTTGGCGACCAGGCCGTGACGCAATGCCCACAGGTAATAGCGCCTCAGGGAAGCCAGGCGCCGGTTTGCGGTCGTGGCCTTACTGGTGGCGTGGATGGCGGCAAACCAGTCTTGTATGTCCGCTGCATCACCGTGATCCAGTTGCTTGTTCTTCTTGGTCCGCAACCAGTTCGCGAACGCAGTCAGGTCGCGACGGTACGCCGACAGCGTGTTGGGCGCCAGGCCGTCTTCCAGCCAGATGGCATCGATAAATGAATCGACGGAAGCGAGAGATGACAAAGCCACGATTGCCCCGCGGAAAGATTCATATTCTATCAGTGGCCGACCTGTGCGGAACGTGCAAACCCAGTGTGCTTTACTATCGCAATGTCGGTGGACCCAACCATACGCCGCGGAACATCCTGTCTATCTGCAGATACTCGGAGGAACAAATGAAATTCAAGCAATTTGTCGCGGCAGCGCTGCTTGTCGCGCTCGGATGGAATGCGCCGGCATCGGCCGAAGACATGCTGGTGTCGGCCGCATCCAGCCTTACCAATGGCTTCGCGGAAGTGGCTGTTCAGTTCCAGCAGGCGCATCCCGGCACGAAAGTGCTATTAAGTTTCGCCGGGTCGGATACCTTGATGACGCATATCGCCAATGGCATGCCGTCCGACGTTTTTGCGTCGGCCGACCAGGTTGCCATGGACAAGGCGGTCAAGGCCGGGGTAGTGGACGCCGCGACATCCAAGGATTTCATCGGCAACGAGCTTGTACTGATTGTGCCGGCCAGCAAGCCGGGCAATATCAAGTCACTGAGCGATCTCGCGGGCGTGGAGCGCATAGCATTGGGTAATCCCGCCATGGTGCCGGCCGGACGTTACGCAAAAGCAGCCCTGGAAAAGGCGGGTGCCTGGAACGACGTCAAGCAACGTGAAGTGCTGGGCGAGAATGCACGGCAGGTCCTCGACTATGTGGCCCGAGGCGCGGTCGACGCAGGAATCGTCTTTGCGACCGACGCAGCCACCGTGGCAGATAAGGTCAAGGTGATCCAGGCCCTGCCATCGCCCATTCCCCTGCGCTATTCCATTGCTCCGGTCGAGCGCGAGAACCGGCACCCCCTTGCCGCGGAATTCATCGCGTTCGTGCTTTCCGACCAAGGCCAATCGATTCTGGCCAAGCATGGTTTTGCGCAGCCTTGATGGGGGCGGCCGTGAACCTGTTTCAGTTTTCCTGACGACCCACGAATAATGACCGATCAATTCGCAACAGTTTCCCTGGATCAGCTCTCGCAGCAGGATACCGGTTCCATCCTGATCCTGACGGTCAACAATCGCCATGCGCGCCGGATCGTCGCCGAATTGTCAGCCGGCTTGAGCGAGACGCGCCAGGTGATGGAAGTGCCTGATATCGTTCCCTTGTCGGGCTGGCTCGCCCGCGCCGCCGACCAGTTGTCGTTCGTACCGGACTCCGACCTCGCTTCGCACACCGTCGATGCGTTTGGGTCGCAGCTTCTATGGCAGCGCGTGATCGCCGACGAGGAATCGGACCATGTGCTTCTGGATGTAGCCCAGGCGGCGCGCCTGGCGGCGCAGGCCGATCAACTGCTGGACGAGTGGCAAATAAGCGTTCCGCCCGAAGTTGAAACTGCGGAGTTCCAGCGTTTTCGGACGTGGCGTGATCGCTACCGGCAGACGCTTGCGGCGATGGACCTTGAAGACGGAAACCTGGCTTACGAAAAAATTCATGCTGCAATTCGTCGTGGCTGGCTGCGCATGCCATTTTCAACCCTGGTGTTGGCCGGCTTCAATGAACTATCGCCACGACTTTCCAGTCTGCTCGATGCTATGCGGGAGCAGGATATCGAGGTGCTGGTCCTGGATACCACCGCTCCGGCGGCTGGCATGGTCCGGCGCCTGGTCGCTCCGGATCCAGACAATGAGTGGCGCATGGCGGCGCGGTGGGCGTCCGATAAACTAAGCCAGGATCCCGGCGGACGCTACGCGATCGTGGCGGCCAGGCTCGAGGCCGATGTCGTCCTGGCGCATCGCAGCTTGCGCAATGCCCTGGGCAGGGATGTGCACGGTCGGCCCCATGCCTATAACGTTGCCGTTGCACGGCCTCTTTCGGAGTGGCCGCTGGTCCGTGCCGCGCTGGCTTGGCTGCGCATAGTGGCCCAGTTTGTACAAAAAAAATATTGCGAACCTCGCGATCTGGGCCAGGCGCTGCTGGCCGGCGCGTGTGCGGGCGACCTGCACGAGGCCTCGGGAAGGGCCGCCATGGATGCACTCTGGCGCAAGCAGGCCAAGGTGAAAGTGTCGCTGGCCGAATTCGGGGATCTGTTCGATAGCCATGCTCCGCTCCTTGGCGCTGCCTGGAAGGACTGCGTGGCCGCCTGGCTGGAACAGACTGCCACCGCGGATATCGACACATGGACGCGGCGCTTCCGGTCCTGGCTGCAGGCGCTGGGCTTTCCGGGCCAGAGCTCACTGGACAGTCACGCTTACCAGGTGGTGGAGGCGTTCGACGGCCTGTTGGATCGGTTTGGCCGGCAGGCGCCTGTCGTGGGATCAACCGGATTATCCGCTGCGGTGGCAATGCTGACTCGCCTTGCGCGTGAAACGCCATTCCAGCCGCAACGGGACCCTTCTGCACGGCTCGACGTGTTGGGCTTTCTTGAATCGGAAGGAGGGCGCTGGGACGGCATATGGGTGCTAGGCCTGACCGACAACGTATTGCCCGCCGCCCCAAAGCCCAATCCTTTCATTCCATTGGCCGCGCTACGCAAGGCCAATGCCCCGCGTGCCACACCAGAGCGGGAATTGCACTGGGCGTCATCGATGTATGACGCCTTGTTGGCCTGCGCCCCCGAGGTTTGCCTGAGCCATGCACAGCATGAGGGTGAGAGCGAGCTTCGGCCGAGTCCTTGCATCGCCGGACTGCCGGTGACCGAGATGAGCATGGACACGGAATTGCAAGCCAGTTGCGTGCTTGAATGCATGCTGGACGAACAAGGGCCGGCGCTGCAAGCGGGGCGGGCGACGCGTGGCGGCATAGCCGTTATCGATACGCAGGCCCGCAACCCTCTGTGGGCGTTTGTGAAGTATCGATTGGGCGCCAGCCAGCTTCCAGACTATGCCGATGTTGCCGACCAGAATGCGCGAGGTGTATTCCTGCACAAGGCTATCGAACTTGTCTGGCGGCTTGTTCCGGACCAGCAGAGCCTGCGTGAACGGAATACTGACGGACGCCTGGATGCTCTTTTGCAACAAGCCGTGCAACAGGCGGCCGATGAGTGCCTGGAGGACTACGGCGTGGTGCTGCGCGCACTGGAAACGGAACGCGCCATGAAGATACTGCGCGACTGGCTGGCGCTCGAGCTTACGCGTACGGAATTCACGATACGCGACGTCGAGCAAAGCTACCAATGGTCGCACGGACCGTTGGAACTGAATCTGCGCCTGGACCGCATCGATCAATTGAACGACGGGCGGCTCGCTGTCATTGACTACAAGGCGGGCGACAGCAATATCGATCCGCGCTCCGACTGGATGCGGCAGCGCCCCGTGGGCCTGCAACTGCCTTTCTACGCATCGGTATTGGCGGGCGAAGACCACGCCGTGGCCGCGCTTGTCATGGTAGGCCTGCATGCCAAGGCGGTTAACGTGAAGGGGCTGGTCGATGGCGATTACGGCCTCGAGGGCCTGTCAGCCGTGAACGAGTGGCCCGCTTTCGCCGACCATAGCTGGGATACGCTAATGGCGGAATGGCGCCGTACCATCGAAAGCCTGGCGCAAGAATACGTGGCCGGGGTCGCGCGCAATGAAAGCTTACGGCCCGACGATATCAAATACTGCGACGTGCTGCCTTTCTTGCGGCTGAACGAGGAATACCCGCATGTCGATTAAACAGCCCAGCGACAGCGCGGTCCGGGCAGCGGCCATTGACCCGTCGCGTTCATTCATCATCCAGGCCCCGGCGGGATCCGGCAAGACCGAATTGCTGACCGACAGGATACTGGCCTTGCTGGCCACGGTGAGCCGGCCCGAAGAGATCGTTGCCATTACCTTCACGCGCAAAGCGGCATCCGAGATGCATGCCCGCGTGCTCGGCAAGCTGGAATCAGGCTGCGGACCATGCCCGCCCGAGGCGTACAAGAAGCGCAGCTGGGAGCTGGCGCAGAAAGCCATGCGGCGCAATGACGAATTGGGCTGGAATTTGCTGCAGTATCCCGCAAGGCTCAGCATACGCACCATCGATTCATTTTGTACCTATCTGGTCCGGGCCATGCCCTGGCTTAGCTCGCTGGGCGGATTGCCCGCCATTGTCGATAACGCCAGGGAACATTACGAGGCCGCCGCCCAAGCTACGCTGGACATGGCGGACGAGAACGCAGCGGTGGCGAAGTTCATTTCGCATCTCGATGTAAACAGGCGTAGCGCCCAAGGACTGCTGGCCGACATGCTGGCCAGCCGCGACCATTGGCTGCCCTTGCTGGCGTCGGGCAGCGATGTCGATCAATTGCTGGAAAACCTCGATAAAGCGGTCCAGTCCGACCTTGAGCGGCTGGCCTGCGCCATGCCGCCGGGCTGGGCCACCACGTTGGCCCCTTTGGTTGCGCAGGCGGCCGGTGTGCTGGCGAACAAGGGGAGCGCGGCCAGCCTGTGCCTGCTTCAAGACTGGCAGGGCGAACGCTTTGATACCGATGCTTCATGCCTGCCGCAGTGGCAAGCCCTGGCCAGCGTGCTGCTGACCAAGGAAGGCAAGCTGCGGCGCACCGTCAATATAGGCCAGGGTTTCGAGCCCAAGTCGGCCTGCAAAGAAGATTTCCTGGCGTGGCTCAGGACGGTGCCGGAGGCCGAGCCATGGGTGGGCGCGCTTGCCGACATTTGCCGCGCACCCTGCGATGGCTATAGCGAAGAGCAGCAGGAGATCCTGGGTGTACTCCTCCAGGTCTTGTGGCTTGCCGCGGCGCAGCTTAACTTGCGCTTTACCGAGAAGGCCGAGGTGGACTTCACCGAGATATCGCGGCGGGCGCTGGATGCGCTCGGACAGGTGGACGATCCCAGCGATCTGCTGTTGGCGCTGGACACCACCATACGGCACATATTGGTCGATGAGTTCCAGGATACCAGCCAGTCGCAGATACAGCTGCTCGAGCGCCTGACTTCCGGCTGGATGGCCGACGACGGGCGCAGCCTGTTCCTGGTGGGCGATCCCATGCAGTCGATCTATCGTTTCCGCAAGGCCGAAGTCGGACTGTTCCTGATGGTGAAAGAGCATGGATTGGGCGAGATCATGCTGACGCCTCTCGAGCTGAAGGACAATTTCCGTTCCCAGGCGAATCTCGTCGACTGGGTGAACAAGATCTGCCGACCTATCTTTCCGAAGGAAGATCACCCGGGACTGGGTGCCATACGCTATACCGATTCGACCGCCTTCAACGATGGCGTCGAGGGTCTGGGCGTGGAGTTTCATCCCGTCTGGACGGTCAAGGATAAACAAGGGAATGTGACCGGCGACGCCGCCGCGACGGCGGAATCGATTGCCATCCAGCTGGCCAGGGAAGCGCTTGCCCGGCATCCAGACAGCGAGCATCCGGTCGCGATACTGGTGCGTGCGCGTTCGCACCTGGATGCCATCGTGCATCGCCTGGCTCAGCAGAATATTCCGTGCCGCGCGGTGGAGCTTGTCTCCCTGAAGTCGCGCCAGGTCGTTATCGATCTGGCCCAATTGGCGCGGGCCCTCTCGCATCCGGCTGACCGGCTGGCATGGCTGTCGGTATTGCGCTCGCCGCTGTGCGGCCTGGGCTTGGGCAGCCTGCATGTCTTATTCGGGTCCGACCTGCAGTCCGCCGTACCTTTGTTGCTGGCGCGCTGGCTGGCCCGTGACAATGAACAGGGCCAGCGCCTGGATGAATCCGAAGCGAAGCGGGCACGCCACGCTGCCGGCGTGTTGCTGGATAACGGTAATGCTTCAGGGTCGGTGCCGTTCGCCGCCTGGCTGGAAAACTGCTGGCAGCGTCTGGGCGGCGCGGCGATATACAGCAGTGCCAGCGACATGGCCGATTCGGAACGGCTTTTCCGGCTTATCGAAGAGCTGGCGCCTTATGGCAACCTGGATCCCATCGAGCTCGACAACAGGCTGGAGAAGCTTTATGCGGCCCCGAACAGTACGGGCCAAGCCGTTGAGGTGATGACCATACATAAATCCAAGGGGCTGGAATTTGACACCGTCATTCTGGCGGGCTTGCATCGCCGGCCCAAGGCCGATACCGCTCCCTTGATGCGCTTCGAGTATGGCGCAGGCGAGCTGCTGCTGGGCCCGATCAAGCATAAGGTCTCGGATGAGCACGATCCCGTGTCGGTATACCTGGCGGCACGCGACAAGCAGCGAGGGGCCTATGAGGCAGACCGTCTTCTGTACGTTGCCTTGACCCGCGCACGGCAACAGCTGCACCTGATCGGCGTGGTGGAGCTCGATGGCGGCATGAGCATCAAGCCGCCAGAAATGAGTTCCTTGCTGGGCCGCTTGTGGAACCACATGGTGCCCCCTCACATACCGGATGCTTCTGACCTGGAAGGCGAGGGCGGCGCGTCCGATGAGTCCCCGCGCCAGCGTTTTCTCCTGCGCATGGCCGAGCAGTCTCTGCCCGACGGGAACCCTGTACCAGCCGTACCGCGTCACGTGGCTCCCTGGACCTGGCGGCCCGATGCCGGTCATGAAAGCGTGATAGGGACGGTCGCGCACGCATGGCTGGAGCGCATAGGCAAAGAGGGCATCGGCAACTGGTCGGTCGACCGGGTTGACGAGTGCCTGCCGGTCTTTCGCAAGCAATTGAGCCGCGCGGGTTTAATGGCTGCCGCCGTTCCCGATGCGGCGCAGGTCTTGCGCGATACGCTGGCCGCGACCCTGGCCAGTCCGAAAGGGCAGTGGTTGCTGTGGGCGGCGCGCGCGCACAGGGAGTGGTCGCTGCTGGACGTCAGCGGACGTGTATCGGTCATTGATCTGGCGATTTCGCAGGAGTCCGACTGGCTGGTCGTTGACTACAAGACGGGTGTGCCTCATGCGGATGAGAGTCGGGACGTTTTTGCCGCCCGCATGCGCGAGCGGTATCGCGAGCAAATACAGCGGTATTGCGCTCACGTAAGCGCACTGGACGGCCGGCCGGCCCGCGGTGCCTTGTATTTTCCACGTGCCGACGTATGGGTCGATTATTGAGTTTCCAAACCTGTTAAACTCTCTTCTTGGCGGGCCCCTTCGCATGGTTCGGCGGTGAATCTGGTCAGGTCGGGAACGAAGCAGCCATAGTCGCTCAGAGTCAGTGCCGAAGTCAGGCTCGCCATCCTTCTTTTTTGCTTATCTTCTCCCAAGTACCCCCAAGATAGCCTCTAATCCGGTACACTTTTCGTTTATCGTTGATAGCCTCCCGGCTTTAAGCTTCTTGCATGACTTATCTGGTACTGGCGCGTAAATGGCGGCCACGTTCGTTTGATACCCTAATCGGCCAGGATCATGTGGTCCGAGCGCTGACGCACGCCCTTTCCACCCAGCGCCTGCACCATGCATGGCTGTTCACCGGCACGCGCGGCGTGGGCAAGACGACCCTGTCGCGCATATTGGCCAAGTCGCTCAATTGCGAGACCGGCATTACGGCCACGCCTTGCGGAACCTGCCGGGCGTGCACTGAAATCGATACCGGCCGCTTTGTCGACTATGTCGAACTCGATGCCGCATCAAACCGGGGCGTCGAGGAAATGACGCAACTGCTCGAGCAGGCGGTCTATGCGCCGGGCAGCGGCCGCTTCAAGGTCTACATGATCGACGAGGTCCATATGTTGACGGGGCATGCGTTCAACGCCATGCTCAAGACGCTCGAAGAGCCTCCGCCCCACGTCAAATTCATACTCGCCACCACCGATCCGCAGAAGATCCCGGTTACGGTGCTGTCGCGCTGCCTTCAGTTCAATCTGAAGCAGATGACGGCGGAGTCCATGGTTGCGCACTTGCAAGATGTGCTCGCCCAGGAGGACATGCAATTCGAGACCCCGGCGCTCAGGCTTCTCGCTCAGGCGGCATCGGGATCCATGCGCGATGCGCTGTCCCTGACCGACCAGGCCATCGCCTATAGCGCCGGCAACCTGACCATCGATGCCGTACAAGGCATGCTGGGTACCATCGATCACCGCCACCTGGTGAACTTGGTGCACGCCCTGGCCAATGGTGACGCCGGCCAGGTGCTGGCCGTCGCCGACGAACTCGCGTCGCGCGGCCTGTCCTATGCGGGGGCGCTGGCCGATCTTGCCATATTGCTCTCGCGCATCGCCATACAGCAGCGCATACCGGGCACTATTCCGGCCGATGACCCGCAGGCCGACGACATCGCCGGGCTTGCCGAGTGCCTGCATCCCGATGTGGTCCAGTTGTTTTATTCGGTGGCCGTGCACAGTCGCCAAGAGCTGTCACTGGCGCCGGACGAGTATGCCGGTTTCGTGATGGCATGCCTGCGTATGCTGGCTCTCGTGCCGGCGGGTACATTGCCGCCTGCAGGGCCTGCCGCCTCGCAACCCAGGCGACCAGAGTCCCAGGCTGCAGCGTCCGCGCCTCCAGCGGCCCCGGCCGCGGCCGCACCTGTGACCCCTGCCAGTGCGGTCATGCCGGCCGGCAATGCCGCTCCGGCTGTCGCGCCGGTCGTCGCCACTACGAAGGCGGCCCCAGTCATCGAAACATCGACACCTGCGGTCTTCCCATCCAACGATACGCCCGCCTGGGAAGACTTGCCGCCTCAAACCGCGTCGGCACAGATTGCATCGCCGCAGACTCCGTCGCCAGAAAATACGGCGGTAGAGAATACGGCGGTACAGAACGCAACTCCAGCGATCAAATCTCCAGAGATCGCAGCGGCAGAAACCACATCGTCAGAGACGACATCCGCCCGTTCGACGGACGAACGGGCGCGGCAAAGCCTTCAAGATTCAGACGCTGCGTTTGAAACGCTACAGACCGATGAATTCGAAAGTCTCCAGCCGCCTGGCTTCGAGGATGTCGACGAGGGCCGGTTCGAGCATATTGAAATGGGCGATCCCGGTTTCGAGTCGCTTGAAGAGATCCCGGCGCAAATTGCCGATCTCCCCGCAGCGGTATTCTCGACGGAGCGCAAGAAATCAAAGTCCCCACGCCTTCGCGCCATGAACGCCCAGGCGTGGCCGGCATTGGCGGCCTCCTTGCCGGTCACAGGCCTGGCTGCGGAACTGGCGCGCCAAAGCGAATGGATTGGACTGGAGGGCGAACAGATCAATTTGCGGGTGGCGGTTTTTACCCTGGCAGAGAGCCCGGGCAAGGCGCGTCTTTGCACCGTCCTGTCCGAGCATTTTGGTACGGTCGTCCAGCTGAATGTCGAATATGGCGCCACCGGCGACGAAACCGCACATGCCGTTGCGCAGGCACAGAAGGCGATGCGCCAGCAAGAGGCCGAACAGGCGGTTGCCACCGACCCGTTCGTGCAAACGCTTATCAGTGAATTCGGTGCCAGGGTGGTGCCCGGTTCCATCAGCGCGGCACCCCTTGAGCGGGCTGCCTAGGCGCTTGTTTATACTTACTCTCTTATTTCAGGAAAGCTTGCCATGATGAAAGGTCAGATTGCCGGTTTGATGCGCCAGGCGCAGCAGATGCAGGAAAACATGAAGAAAGCCCAGGACGCGCTGGCGGATATCGTTGTCGAAGGTGGCTCGGGTGGGGGACTGGTTAAGGTTTCCATGACATGCCGCCACGATGTCAAGCGTGTCACAATCGATCCCAGCCTGCTGGCCGACGATAAGGAAATGCTGGAAGACCTGGTGGCCGCCGCGTTCAACGACGCACTGCGCAAGGCAGAGGCCACCTCGCAGGAAAAAATGTCCGCTGTAACGGCCGGCATGCCTTTGCCCCCAGGAATGAAACTACCCTTCTGATGGACGAGCTGCTTCCCGAGCCGGAGCCGCTCAAGACGCTTATTGATGCGCTGCGCCGTTTGCCCGGTGTCGGTGTGCGTTCGGCTCGCCGCATGGCCTACCACCTTCTGCAGCACGATTTGTCGGGCGCCGACCAGCTTAGCCGCGCCTTGGCAAATGCGGTCCAGGGCTTGCGGCATTGCGCGCGTTGCAATGGTTTCTCCGAAGACGAAGTCTGTGCGACCTGTGCGAATGCCAAGCGTGACCCCTCGGTACTATGCGTGGTCGAGACGCCGGCCGATCAGAATATGATCGAATCCAGCCATGGTTATCGCGGCTTGTATTACGTGCTTATGGGCCGCCTGGCACCGCTGGAAGGAATCGGCCCCAACGAATTGCAGTTCGACCGCGTCATAGGTCGCGCCACCGACGGCCAGGTGCAGGAAGTCATCCTTGCCACCAACTTTACGGCTGAAGGTGAAACGACCGCGCACTATTTGTCGGAATTGCTTCAGGCCCAGGGGCTGAAGGTAACTCGCCTCGCGCGCGGGGTTCCGGCGGGAAGCGAACTCGAATATGTCGACGCGGGAACGATCGCATGGGCCCTCATGGAAAGGCGCAGTACATAGCACTGCTTACTTTTGCGCACCGTGCAATCCCCCATTAGCGATATTTCAATTCTCAAGTAAGATGCAAAAAAACCAACATATCAAGGAGACTCTGAATGTCCATTTCTCGTCGTGATCTGCTTAAGCTGGCTGGCGTTGCAGGCGCCGTAACGGTTGCTCCGGGCATTGTGCGTGCCCAGGAAATCGAAAAGAAAGACGTGTCCATCGCCGTAGGCGGCCAGGCCCTTATTTACTATCTCCCCTTGTCCATTGCCAATATCAACGGCTACTTCAAGGACGAAGGGCTGGATGCGAAAATCATCGACTTCGCGGGCGGCTCCAAGGCGTTGCAGGCCGTGGTTGGCGGAAGCGCCGACGTCGTGTCGGGCGCGTTCGAACACACCATTTCGCTGCAGTCAAAAGGCCAGGCCTATCGCGCGTTTGCCCAGCAGGGGCATGCTCCCATGATCGTGCTGGTGGTTTCCAACAAGACCATGGCCGACTACAAGACGCCCGCCGACCTGAAAGGCAAGAAAATCGGTGTTACCGCGCCAGGTTCCTCCACCAACATGATGGTCAGCTTTTTCCTGGCGCAACATGGCCTGAAGCCTTCCGACGTCTCGTTCATCGGGGTAGGGGCCGGCGCGGGCGCCATTACCGCCATGCGCACTGGCCAGATCGACGCCATGGCCAACCTGGATCCGGTAATCAGCACTTTGGTCAAGGAAGATGCGGTCAAGGTCATTGCCGATACCCGCACGCTGAAAGACACGAAGCAGATCTTCGGCGGGAATATGCCGTCGGGTTGCCTGTACACCTCGCAGGAATTCATCGACAAGAATCCCAACACCACGCAAGCGCTGGCCAACGCCATCGTTCGTGCCGACAAATGGATACAGGCCGCCAGTCCCGACGATATCGCCAAGGTAGTGCCCAAGGGGTACTTGCTGGGCGATCCCGATCTCTACAAGCTTGCGCTCCAGGGCAATAAAGAAGCCTTGTCGCCGGACGGAATGGTTCCGGAAGATGGCCCGCAGACGGCGCTGAATGCGCTGGCCGCCTTTATCGCCGATTTCCCGACCGACAAGATCGATATTTCCAAAGTCTGGACCAACGATTTCGTCATTAAAGCCAATAAGAAGTATCCGAATGCCTGATGCTGCACTGCTGCTCGACAATATCACCTGCACATTCCCGGCGCACGATGGCAGCGGGGCCGGTTATACCGCGGTAAAAGAAGCCTCGATCTCCATCGCGCCCGGCGAGTTCGTTTCAGTTGTCGGGCCTACGGGCTGTGGCAAATCCACACTGCTTAATGTGGGGGCCGGCCTGCTGGCCCCTTCGTCGGGCCAGATCAAGGTGTTTGGCAAGGTCCTCGACGGCGTGAATCATCGCGCCGGCTATATGTTCCAGGGCGAAGCGCTCATGCCCTGGCGCAGTGCCTTGTCCAATATTACGGCCGGCCTCGAGTTCGCCGGCGTTCCTGCCGCGCAAGCGGAAGAGCAGGGACGGGAATGGATGAAGCGGGTGGGGCTGGGCGGATTCGAAAACCGGTATCCCCACCAGATGTCCGGGGGCATGCGCAAGCGCACGATGCTTGCGCAGACCCTTATCCGGGACCCCGACATCATTCTCATGGACGAGCCGTTTTCGGCTCTCGATATCCAGACGCGCCAGCTTATGGAAAACGAGGTGCTCGACCTATGGATGGCCAAGCGCAAGGCGGTCCTGTTCATTACGCACGACCTTGACGAAGCCATCGCCATGAGCGACAGGGTAGTGGTGTTGTCCGCGGGTCCGGCGACGCATCCAATAGGCGAATTCGTCATCGATATTCCCCGTCCCCGCGATGTGGCCGAGGTGCGCAACAATCCCCGCTTTGTCGAGCTGCACAAGGCCATCTGGGATGTCCTGCGTGAAGAAGTGTTAAAGGGCTATGCCCAACAAAAACGGGCCTGAGATGTCGAAGTCAAAAAAATCAACTCCCTATTCCATCCGGTTTTGGCAAGTATTGCTTCTGGTCATTATCCTGACCGCATGGCATATTGCCTCGCGCGACCGGAACTTCGCTTTCTTCTTCGGCCAGCCCGTGGAAATCGCCAAAGTCATCTGGACATGGTTCGTGGTCAATGGCGACATCTATCGGCACCTGGGCGTTACGCTGACTGAAACCGTGCTGGCGTTTTTCATAGGGACCATCGCCGGATTGGCATTCGGCCTTTGGCTGGGGCTGTCCCGCGGGGCCAGCGCCTTGCTCGACCCCTACATCACGGCCGCCAATTCCATGCCGCGCGTCATTCTTGCGCCGATTTTTGGCATGTGGTTTGGCCTGGGCATCTGGTCCAAAGTGGCCCTCGCTGTCACCCTGGTGTTTTTCATCGTATTTTTCAACGTGTACCAAGGGGTGCGCGAAGTCAGCTCAACCCTGCTGGATAACGCCCGCATGCTGGGCGCCAACCGTAAACAGCTTTTGCGTCACGTATACATTCCGTCGGCGACCAGCTGGGTGTTCTCCAGCCTGCACACATCGGTCGGGCTGGCGTTCGTGGGGGCTGTCGTGGGCGAATACCTGGGGTCGGCCAGCGGCGTGGGCTATCTTATCCTGCAGGCCGAAGGCACGCTGGATGTGAACACGGTATTTGCAGGTATCGTCGTGCTGACCGTATTTGCCCTGATTCTAGATGGCCTGGTTACCCTGTTCGAGGACCGGGTCCTGGCCTGGAAACCGGCGGCGGGCGAGACCGAAAAGCTGTAGCCCGTAGCCGCCGTGCTTCCTGATGCTACCGCGCCTGGGCGATAATTTCGTCCAGTTTCACGGCATCGGCGGCAAATGCGCGTATGCCTTCGGCCAGTTTCTCGGTGGCCATGGCATCCTGATTCATCTCGGTACGGAAGGCGACTTCATTGCTTGCCATCCATTCCGGCGCCTGCCGCTTGGAAGCGTCCGGGTCCAGTTGCCGTTCCAGCGGATCGGTGCTCGCTGTCAGTTCGGCCAGTAAGTCGGGGCTGATCGTCAGCAGGTCGCAGCCGGCCAAGGCCCGGATTTGCCCAATATTGCGAAAGCTGGCGCCCATGATTTCGGTGGGAATGTCGTAAGTCTTGTAGTAATCGTAAATGCGCCGGACCGACTTGACGCCGGGGTCGGCAACGCCGGAGCTGGCTGCTTCATCCCATTTGTCGCCCGCATTCTTCTTGTGCCAGTCGTAGATGCGCCCTACAAAGGGAGAAATGAGCTGCACTTTGGCTTGGGCGCACGCGATAGCTTGCGGAAGACAAAACAATAACGTCATGTTGCAGCGTATGCCTTCGGCTTGCAAAGCCTTGGCGGCCTGTATGCCTTCCCAGGTGGACGCCAGCTTGATCAGGACGCGATCGCGGTCTATCCCGGCGCGTTGATACAGACCGATGATATGGTGCGCACGCTCGATGCTGGCCTGCGTGTCGAACGACAGGCGCGCGTCGACTTCGGTGGAAACGCGTCCCGGCACAATGGTCAGGATTTCGCGACCAAAGGCAACCAGCAAATGGTCCACCAGTTCGCTGCCCGAGCCCTGGCCATTGTCGGCGACCACCTTGTCGAGCAGATAACGGTTTTCTTCTTTTTGTATGGCTTTCAGGATCAGCGAGGGATTGGTCGTTGCGTCAGTGGGGCGATGAAGGCGCATGGCTTCAAAGTCGCCGGTATCGGCAACCACCGTGGTGAACTGTCGCAAGGTTTCAAGTTGATTGGGCATAGTGTTCGCACCGATTAGGCAAGTACAGGAAAGAACCTATTACTGTAGACCATTTTCGTAGTCGGCACGGGGCTGAAAGCCCTTCTTGCTCCTCCCGGTTCTGGCTTGGGCGGTCTCAAGGTATAATCGGAAGGTTTACTTATTGACTTTACAACCGGGGTTTACAGTGCTGCCGTCACTCTTTCCTGAGGGGGCCAACAGGTCCCCATCTGCAATTCTTGCCTTGGCAGACGGTACCATCTTCAAGGGTGTCTCTATCGGCGCCGATGGTTATTGCGTCGCCGAGATCGTCTTCAACACGTCCATGACGGGCTATCAAGAGATCCTCACCGATCCCAGCTACAACGGGCAAATCGTTACCTTAACGTACCCACACATAGGTAATACGGGTATCAATCTTGAGGATTCCGAGTCGGACCGTATCCATGCCGCCGGCCTGGTGGTGCGTGATTGTTCCTTGCGTGTGTCCAATTTCCGCTCAACGCAATCCTTGCCGGACTACCTCAAGTCCCAGGGAGTGGTGGCGATTTCGGGTGTCGACACCCGAAAGCTTACCCGCATCCTGCGCGAGGGCGGTGCCCAAGGCGCATGCATACTGGTGGGCAACGACGCCGATCGCGCGCTCGAGCTTGCCCGCAATTTTCCCGGCATGTCCGGCCAGGATCTGGCCAAGCTTGTCTCGACCAAGACCACTGAAAAATGGGTCGAGGGTACGTGGCAACTGGGCCAGGGCTTTTCGCAACCCGAGAACCCGATCTATCATGTGGTCGCCTACGACTACGGAATCAAGACCAATATCTTGCGCCTGCTGGCCGACCGGGGATGCCGCGTAACACTGGTGCCGGCCCAAACGCCGGTGCAAGATGTGCTGGCACTCAAGCCCGACGGCATCTTCCTGTCGAATGGTCCCGGCGATCCGGAGCCCTGCCTGTACGCCATCGATACCTGCAAGGCCGCGCTCGCGGAAAAAATTCCCATGTTCGGCATTTGCCTGGGACAGCAGATACTCGGCCTGGGGCTGGGTGCCAAGACCATCAAGATGAAAACCGGCCATCATGGTGCAAACCATCCGGTCCAGGACCTGGACACCGGCCGGGTTTTCATCACCAGCCAGAATCATGGCTTCAATGTCGATGTCGATACCTTGCCCGCCAATGCGCGAGTCACTCATTTGTCGCTGTTCGATGGAACGGTACAAGGGTTCGAGCTGACCGACAGTCCTGCATTCTGCTTCCAGGGGCACCCCGAAGCCAGCCCCGGCCCACACGATATCGTGGTGCTATTCGACAAATTCATCAGCCTGATGGCTGAGAAAAAATAATACAGAACTATGCCAAAGCGTTCAGACCTAAAAAGTATTCTTATCATTGGGGCCGGCCCGATCATCATCGGCCAGGCATGCGAGTTCGACTATTCCGGCGCACAGGCGTGCAAGGCCCTTAAGGCCGAGGGGTACCGCACCATCCTGGTCAATAGCAATCCGGCCACCATCATGACCGATCCCGAAACGGCCGATGTCACCTACATCGAGCCCATCACCTGGGAAGCGGTAGAGAAAATCATCGAGCGCGAAAAGCCCGATGCCTTGCTCCCTACCATGGGCGGCCAGACGGCCTTGAATTGCGCGCTCGATCTCGTGCACAACGGCGTACTCGAAAAACATGGTGTCGAACTTATCGGCGCCAACGAGCATGCCATCGAGAAAGCCGAAGACCGCCAGAAGTTCAAGCAGGCCATGAGCAAGATCGGTTTGGAATCGGCCAAGTCCGGCGTGGCGCACTCGCTGGACGAGGCGTGGGAAGTGCAGCGTCGCATCGCCAGGGAAGCCAACGTTTCCGGGTTTCCGGTAGTGATACGCCCCAGCTTCACCATGGGCGGTTCGGGCGGCGGCATTGCCTACAACAGCGAAGAGTTCGAAAGCATTTGCCGACGCGGACTGGAAGCATCGCCGACCAAGGAACTGCTCATCGAAGAGTCCTTGCTGGGATGGAAAGAGTACGAGATGGAAGTCGTGCGCGACAGCGCCGATAATTGCATTATCGTCTGCTCCATTGAAAACCTCGACCCCATGGGCGTGCACACCGGCGACTCGATTACCGTGGCGCCCGCGCAAACGCTCACCGACAAGGAATACCAGATCATGCGTAATGCATCGATCGCGGTATTGCGCGAAATCGGCGTCGATACCGGTGGTTCCAACGTACAGTTCGCGGTCAATCCCGATACGGGCCGCATGATTGTCATCGAAATGAATCCACGCGTGTCGCGATCATCGGCGCTGGCGTCGAAGGCAACGGGCTTTCCCATTGCCAAGATCGCAGCGCGCCTGGCCGTGGGCTATACGCTGGACGAGCTGCAGAACGAAATCACGGGCGGCGCAACGCCGGCCTCGTTCGAGCCATCCATCGACTACGTGGTCACCAAGGTTCCGCGTTTCGCCTTCGAGAAGTTCCCCGCTGCCGACTCACGCCTGACCACGCAGATGAAATCCGTGGGCGAGGTCATGGCCATAGGCCGCACCTTCCAGGAGTCCTTCCAGAAAGCCTTGCGTGGCCTGGAAGTGGGTGTCGACGGCCTCAACCAGAAAACCACCGATCGTGAAAAAATCCAGGTCGAACTCGGCGAGCCCGGTCCCGAGCGCATCTGGTACGTGGGCGACGCCTTTGCCCAGGGCTTTTCGCTGGAAGAAGTACACAGCCTGACACGCATCGATCCCTGGTTCCTGGCCCAGATCAAGGAAATCGTCGATATCGAGCTCGCGCTCGAACAAAAGACGCCGGCCGATCTCGACCACGACACGGTGCGCGAACTCAAGCGCCGGGGCTTCTCCGATCGCCGCCTGGCTTTCCTGCTGGATACCTCCGAGACCGAAGTTCGCAAACTGCGCCATCAGCTGGGCGTGCGTCCCGTCTATAAGCGTGTGGATACCTGCGCGGGCGAATTCGCAACGCGCACGGCATACATGTATTCCACCTACGAAGACGAGTGTGAATCGGCGCCCACCGATCGCAAGAAAATTATCGTGCTGGGTGGCGGACCGAACCGTATCGGCCAGGGCATCGAGTTCGACTATTGCTGCGTGCATGCCTCGCTGGCCTTGCGCGAAGACGGCTATGAAACCATCATGGTCAACTGCAACCCTGAAACCGTCTCCACCGATTACGACACCTCCGACCGTCTCTATTTCGAGCCCGTTACGCTGGAAGACGTGCTCGAAATCGTGCACAACGAGAAGCCGGTAGGCGTCATCGTTCAATACGGCGGCCAGACTCCGTTGAAGCTGGCGCGCGCCCTTGAAGCCAATGGCGTACCCATCATCGGTACCAGCCCCGAGTCCATCGACGTGGCCGAAGACCGCGAGCGTTTCCAGAAACTGCTCACCAAGCTGGGCCTGCGCCAGCCGCCCAACCGTACGGCCCGCACCGAAGGCGAGGCGCTTTCACATGCGGCGGAAATTGGTTATCCGCTGGTGGTGCGTCCCAGCTATGTGCTGGGCGGCCGCGCCATGGAAATTGTGCACGAGCAGCAGGATCTCGAGCGCTATATGCGCGAGGCGGTCAAGGTCAGCAACGACTCGCCGGTATTGCTGGATCACTTTCTGAATAACGCGACCGAGGTCGACGTGGATTGCATCGCCGACGGCGAGACAGTGTTCATCGGCGGCGTAATGGAACACATCGAGCAGGCCGGCGTCCATTCCGGCGATTCGGCCTGCAGTCTTCCGCCGTACTCCTTGTCCGGCGAAGTCATCACCGAAATCAAGCGCCAGACTTCACTCATGGCCCGTGCACTGAATGTGAAAGGCCTGATGAACGTACAGTTTGCCATCCAGGATGGCGACGTCTATGTGCTGGAAGTCAATCCCCGTGCTTCGCGCACCGTGCCGTATGTATCCAAGGCTACTGGCTTGCAGTTGGCAAAGATCGCCGCAAGGGCGATGGCCGGCAAGACGCTTGCCGAACAAGGCATACACAAAGAGATCGTGCCCAGTTATTACTCGGTAAAAGAAGCGGTATTCCCCTTCGTGAAATTCCCCGGCGTGGACACCATTCTGGGCCCGGAAATGAAGTCGACCGGCGAGGTCATGGGCGTAGGCGAAAGTTTCGGCGAAGCGTTCGTGAAGTCGCAACTGGCGGCCAGCGTGCTGCTGCCTGAAACCGGCACCGTGTTCATCAGCGTGCGCGAACAGGACAAGCCGCTAGCCGTTGAAGTCGCCCGCGGCCTCATCTCGCTGGGCTTCACCATCGTTGCCACGCGCGGTACGGCAGCGGCCATTCAGGAAGCCGGCCTGGACGTTCAGGTGGTCAACAAGGTTACTGAAGGCCGTCCACACATCGTCGACATGATCAAGAATGGCGAGATCGCGCTGGTCATCAACACGGTCGAAGAACGACGCAACGCCATTACCGATTCACGCATGATACGAATCAACTCTTTGGCGGCACGAGTGACTTTCTTTACGACGATAGCCGGTGCTTGCGCTGCCGTCGAGGGTCTCCAGTATTTGCGTCAAGGCGGAGGCCTGAAGGTCTATTCGCTGCAAGACCTGCATGCCGGCCTGCCCAAGCAGTAATGAATAGCCGCTCATGAGTCGTGTGTTCATCACCGGAGCGAGTAGCGGCATAGGCGCCGCGCTCGCTTCTTTTTATGCACAACAGGGCGCGCAGTTGGGGCTGGTGGGGCGTCGGCACGACGCCTTGCTGGCCTTGAAGAACAGCCTGCCGGGCACGCACCAGGTCTATACGCTCGATGTCCGGGATCGTGCCGCCTTGCATGCGGCCGCGCGCGACTTCCTGGCGCTGGGGCCGGTCGATATTGTGATTGCCAGCGCCGGAATCAGTGCCGGCACGCTTACCGAAGAACCCGATGATTTTCGGGTTTTTGAAGCCATCATTGCCACTAATTTAAATGCCACTGTCGCCACGTTCGAGCCTTTCATCGCATCCATGAAGGAGCTGGGACGCGGCCGCCTGGTAGGAATCGCCAGCGTTGCGGCGGTGCGTGGCCTGCCAGGCGCCGGCGCCTACAGCGCCTCAAAAGCGGCGGTCAGGGCGTACTGCGAAAGCTTGCGGGTCGAGCTGAGCCAGTCCGGCGTCAAGGTGGTCACGATCGCGCCCGGCTTCATCCAGACCCCGATGACCGCGCAGAACCCCTACAAGATGCCTTTCCTTATGCCGGCGGACCGCTTTGCAGCACACGCGGGGCGGGCCATCGAAAAGAACGTCTCGTACAAGGTCATACCGTGGCAGATGGCATGTGTGGCGAAACTGTTGCGCATCGTGCCCGATCGCGTATATGACTATTTCGCCGTTCGCCGTGAACGCAAGCCGCGGATAGGCTGAGCGGTTTTCGTTACTGTAGTGTTGCGTTGAAATCCACATCGCCGGCCACATAGAACCACTGTCCGTCTTCCAGTACGAACCGGCTATGTTCCTTCAGGCGCTGGGCGCGTCCGCCTTCCCGGTAGCGTGCGGTGAACATCACCTGAGCCTGGTTTTCGGATAATTGCGTGTGGCTGTGAACGGCAAGGTCCAGCCAGCGTGGGGCATGCGGCGTTCCAGGCGGATCAAGCGCCAGGTCGGTTGGACGGGTATCGGCATGCCACGTCGCCAGGATGTAGGCGGTCTCGCCCATCGTGTAGGCGGTATAGCGTGATCGCATCAGATGTTCGGCGGTGGGAGCGCGTTCGCGTCTTTCGATGTATGGCTGGCAACAGGCCGCATAGCTTGCTCCCTTCACAATACCGCCGCAAGGACACGCCGATGGATTACGCCGTTCTTTCATGGTCGGTGTTAAAGCACATCGTCCAGTGCGGATGTTTCGAGATGTCCGATCCGGCCCCAGTCGATCATCGCCCAGTTCTTGTCTTCATCAATGGAGAAGTGATTGATGCTGGTATTGAGTATGGGATCGGGACGCGCCGCATCCAGTGATATCCCGCGCGCCTTGCGCCATGCAATGTCAATGACGCCGCCATGCGAAAAAACCAGCAATGACTTGCCTTGGTATTGTTGCGCCAACGCCTCGAAGGCCTCGCCGATACGGGCGCTGAAGTCATGCAGGGACTCGCCTTTTTCAACCGCTTGCTGTGGATTGCGAAAGTCTACGCCGCCCCCGTTGGCCCGGAGTTCATCCAGCATGGCCCAATCCCGTCCTTCATAGATGCCGTAACAGCGTTCACGCAGATCCGGACTGGCGTGCAGGGGCAGGCCCAAGTGGCCGGCCGAGATACGCGCGGTTTCAAATGCGCGATTCAGGTCGCTGCTGACTATCGCGTCGATGGGCACATCGAAATCAGGCGATTGGAAATAATCGGCCAATTGCTCAGCTTGCCTGATGCCCACGGGGCTCAGGGGAATGTCAAGCCATCCCTGCAGGCGCCGATTGGCGTTCCACTCGGTTTCACCATGGCGTACCAGCCAGAATTGCGTGATGTTCATGCGATGATTTTTTCCATGAGGGTGTCAATATTCCAGATTTGTTTCAACATCGAGATCAGGGCGACGAGTACCGGTTGGCCCGCATTCTCGGTGGAGGTAATAAACCCCAGGCTTGCCTCGATGCTGGCTCGTCCCCAAATGGCAAAGTCCTGTCGCTTGGCGCCGACCAGCGCCACTTCTTCACGCACCAGGGCGCAGCCTGCACCAGCACGGACCAGCGCATCCATATTGGCTTGGTCGGCACTGTTCATGACAATGCGCGGCGCCAGCCCGTGGCGTTCGAACAGCTCGCGCAAAAGCAGGTGTATATGGCTGCCATGCGGCCCGTCCAGCCAGGGCAGGGCGGCGAGTTCGGCCCATCCGCCCAGTTTAAGCTGTTCGGCCATGGCGTTGGGTAATACGATGCGATAAGTGATGCTGCGCAGCGGCATCCATTGGACATCGCGGGGCGGGTAGGCCGCTATTGTCAGTGCTGCCGACAAGCGCCCGGTGCAGACATATTCTACCAGTTGGGAGGTCGGCAGCACCTGGGTCTGGAACTCGATCAGCGGGAGGCTGCGCGTAACGCTGCTGACCAATTCGCCCAGGCGCAGGAAGTCGACCTGTTCGCTTGGTATGCCCAGTACGACCATGCCGTGCAGCTCGCCTTGCAGCGCGGTGGCCTCGGATTTCAGCTGCGTACCCAGCGCCAGGATGGCTTCGGCAGTGGGCAGCAGGCTCTCACCGGCCTTGGCCAGGGCGAATCTGCCGGCGCTGCGGTCGAACAGGGCCACGCCCAGGCTTTGTTCAAGCGCCTTTACCTGCGCGGTCACAGCGGGTTGTGTCAGGCTCAGAGCCTCGGCGGCACGTGTCAGGTTGCCGACCCGCGCCACGGTAACGAATGCCCTGATCTGATAGATTTCCATCGGTCCGCGTATCGTCAGGCGCTAAGCAAGCGAATCTGCGCAGGTTCCAGTCCGATGGCCACGGGCGCACCGGGGCGGTACAGGCTCAGGCCCGCATAGTGGGATTGATCAGCAGTGACACGCTGATCGCCCACCCTTACTTCATACCGCGTGAATTCGCCCAGAAATTCGCTTCGCTCGATAATGCCCGGCAGCCAGATGAATCGCGCGTCGCCGCGTCCTCCCGCGTTTTCCATCTGGACGGTGTGAGGACGAAAGCTGGCGGCAAGCCGTGGACTGTTCGGTGCTTCGGAATGCAGGGGCAGCATCAGGTCGCCAACGCCGCCTACGCTCAGGGTGATGTTGTTGCTGCTGCGTTCCTTGACCTCGCCTTCCAGCACGTTCATGGTGCCCACGAAATTTGCAACGAAGCGGTTGCACGGAAAGTCAAAGAGATTCGACGGGCTTCCAACCTGCTGTACGACGCCCTGGTCCATGACTGCCATGCGGTCTGCCGTCGTCATGGCTTCTTCCTGGTCATGCGTCACGAAAATCGTGGTGATGCCAAGCCGGCGTTGCAGTGACAGCAGTTCCTGGCGCATTTGCACGCGGAGATTGCGATCCAGATTGGACAGGGGTTCATCGAGCAGCAGCACCTGCGGTTCAATGACGATGGTGCGCGCCAGGGCCACCCGTTGCTGTTGCCCGCCGGATAGCTCGTTGGGATACCGCTTGGCATATTGCGACAGGCCCACCAGTTCGAGAGCGCCGGCGACTCTTGCCTTGAGCTCGGCGCCGCGTACCTTGCGCTCGACAAGGCCGAAGGCAACGTTATCCCAGACTGTCATGTGGGGCCACAAGGCATAGCTTTGGAATACCATTCCGATATTGCGCTTGTGCGGCGGCACTGATCCGATATTCTGTCCGTCCACCAGCAGCTCGCCGGAATTCTGCTGGTTGAATCCCGCGATCAGCCGAAGCAATGTGGACTTTCCCGAGCCCGAGGGCCCCAGCAAGGCAAAGAATTCTCCCGGTTCCACGGTCAGGCTGATGTTCTTGAGAACCTCGGTCCTGTCGTAGGACAGCCTGATATTCCGGCACTCCACGCTGACTTTTTTCATTCTGCTCCCTGGCTTGCGCGCGATGGGCGTTGACGGGCCGATGCGCGTTCAACGATGAGGTGGGATGCATAAGTGCCTGCTGCGACCGCTACCACGGCCAGGACGCCGAGGGCGGCCCCCGGCCCGCGGCCGGAAGCGCTTTGCATGTAAAGATAGATACCGTAGCTCATGGGCGCGTCGCTGTCGCGTGTGACAAGCATGATGGTAGCCGAGAGTTCGACTGCCGCGGTAATGAAACTGGTGACGAAGCCGGCCAGCATGCCGCCGGCCATCAAGGGAATCACCACCCGCCGTATGGTGTTCCACCGATTGGCCCCGACCGATGCCGCAGCTTCTTCAAGCGACAGGTTGATCTGCTGCAGGGCAGCCACGCAGGACCGCAAGGCGTAGGGCAGGCGGCGCACTGAATAGGCAATCATGATTAGCACCCAGGTGGTCGTTATCCCGACATCCGTGCCGGGAATGTCGACGTTGCGGAAGGTGCGCATGAACCCGATGGCAAGGACAATACCGGGTACCGCCAGCGCGGCCGAGGATATCCAGTCCAGCCACTGCCGGCCGGGAAGTTTGCTGCGCAGCATGAGGTAGGCAATGGCGGTCCCCAGGATGACGTCGATGCCGGCGGCCAGTCCGCAGTAAAGCAGGGTATTGCTTATCATGCCGGGCGATTCCTGGAATACGGCCGTGTAATGCGCAAGGGTATAGCCGTCCGGCAAGGGTGCGTAGCTCCACACGGTTGCCAGCGACAGCATGAGGACGCCGAGGTGAGGGGAGAGCACCAGCAACAAAACCAGGATGATCCAGCCATAGGCCAGCACGGTCTGGACTTTGTTCAGTGAACGTTGCTGCAGCGAGTTGCCGCCCTTCTGCAAGGTGGAATAGTCTTTCCCCTTGAGCATGCGGGCCGACAGCCAGAGTGCCAGGATGGAAAAACCGATCATGATGACGCTGATCACATAGCCCAGCGGATCGTCGATGCCGACCTGGGTGATGCGCAGATAGGCTTGCGGCGCCAGCATATTGGTCACACCCAGCACCAGCGGTGTCCCCAGGTCGTCGAACACCTTGACAAAGACCAGCGACGCGCCGGCCACGTAGCCCGGCAGGGCCAAAGGGAAAATGACCCGCCTGAACAGGCGCCAGCCCTTGGCGCCCAGATTGACCGCCGCTTCCTCCATGGCTCCATCGATATTGCGCAGCGCCACCGTGAGATTCATCAGGATGAAGGGGAAATAGTGCAGGGACTCGACGAAGATGATGCCGTTCAGCCCGTCCATCAACGGCAGCGTAACGCCGAACCATTCGTCCAGCAGAAGGTTCATGGAGCCCGCACGGCCAAAAATCAGCTGCATGGCGACTGCGCCCACGAACGGCGGCATGATCAGCGGTAATACGCCCAGTGTCTGGATGATCAGCGCACCCCGGAACCGAAACCGTATCGTCAGGTAGGCCAGCGGAACCGCAATGAGCGAGGAGAAAAAAGTGGCGGCCAAGGCTACATACAGGCTATTGACAAAGGATTCCCTCAGTAGTGTCTGGTGGAAGAAGGAGGCAAAGTGGCCTAGCGTGAAGCTGCCGTCGGCATTGACGAAAGCGCTATAGAAGACGCTGCCGACCGGGATGATCAGGAAGGTGGCGAGAAACGCCAGGACGAGCATAGCGATAAGCACGAGGCCCGAAGGGAATCGCGATGTAAAGGAGTGAGTCATGAAGGCCCCGGAACGCGCCTGCTGCACCATGCAGTGCTGACGGGCAAAACAAGGCCCGGGGCGCGCGTTGCACGGCCCCGGGCCTGCGCTGACTACAGGTTGGCGGCTTCTTGTGCCAAAGCCCGGGCTTTCTCGTAGTTGGCCTTGGCTTGGCTATTCCATTCGCCCTGGATCTTTGACAGCTTCTGGCTTATGTCCGCGTCTTTCTTGTTGCCCGCGAAAACCGCCAGGAGGTCGGGAGATTTGACTTGCTCCGAATCCAGCAGGGGCGTCCATGCCAGTTTCTTTGCCTGGGCGAGAGCTTCTTTTGCTTTTTCGCTGGGGGCATTGCCCAGCTTGGCTTCAGCGTCATAGATGGCTTTGCTGGCCTGCTGCAGGTCGGCGTGCCGGAACGTGATGGTTTGATCAAACAACGATTGCACGATGTAGTAGCGGCTTTGGGAGAGATCCACATCGAACTGCACCTTGCTGCGCTTGGCGATTTCGCCCGGGTCGGGATAGCCTTCCGGAATGTTGCCCAGTTTGCTGTAGGGCAGGACCGGCAGGCGGGATATCTCGGGCTTCAGCAGCAGCTCCTGGCCTTCCTTGCTCAGCGTGTATGCAATGAATTTCTTGCCTTCAGCCGTATTCCGGGCGCCAGCAATCAGTGCGATATTGGCCGGAACGATTGCGGTCTCTTCCGGGTAGATGAACTCGACGGGAAACTTGGAGTACTTGCTGGACAGTCCAAAGAAATCGATGACCGGACCTGCGCCGAATTGGCCGTTATTGACCCCGTCGGGTACGCCGAACGAGCGGTCGGTTATGGCGGCGCTGTTCCCCGCCATGCGGATCAGGGTGTTCCATCCCTTGTCCCATCCTTCGCCTTGCAGAATTGTTTCGACGGTCAGGTGCATGGTGCCGGACCTGGACGGCGATGTGATGCCGACGTTGCCATACCATGCCGGCTCAAGCAGATCGACCCATGAGCCGGGTGGGGCAAGCTTCTTGGCCTTGATGAGACGGGTGTTGTACATAATGCCATAGCCTGCCAGCGCCTGGCCCAGGAAGAAACCGCCAGGGTCGTTGATGGGAAAGCTGCCTATCTTGGCCGGTACGTCCGGATTTGCAATGTCGGTGGCCTTTTCCAGCAGATTCGCCTGGGCAAGCACTTCGAATGCGTCGGGAGCGCTGGCCCAGAAGACTTCGGGACGCTTGCCGGCGTCGGTCTCGCGTACATAGGCGATGCCGGAGACCGTGTTCTTGTTGAGTATTTCCAGCTTGATGTCGGGGTTGGCTTTCTCGAAGGCCGACTTGTACGCTTGGGTCAGTTCCTTGGGAAACGAAGTGATGACGGTAACCGTTCCGGCCATTGCCGGTGCTCCCGCCAGAAGCAGCAAGGCCGTCAACAAAGGCTTGATTTTCTTTTTCATGTTTTTGTCTCCATAAGGTTTGTGGATGATCGCAACATAGGCAATGCGGCCATTTCCGTCCAATCACATTTTTTAATGTGGGCGATAAGCCATAGGCGACGGCATCACTTCAGAGGGAAAACGTTAGTACTTCTTGCCGCTCGACGGCCTGCGCCCGTACACTCTCGCCACGGTAAAACCGCCGGGCATGTCACGGGACAGCCCCACAACCTTAGAACAAGGCCTTTTTTATGTCGAACTCTTATTTTCCACGCTGGCGCAAAGTGCAGGGTGGTGCCCATGGCGTTGTCGTGCAGCCGGACGAGTGTCTTTCCTTGCCCCAGAATATCGCCATGGGGGCCCAGCATGTGGTGGCCATGTTCGGCTCAACCATACTTGCACCCTTGTTGATGGGGTTCGATGCCAATGTGGCCATCCTGATGTCCGGCATTGGTACGTTGATATTTTTCTTCTTTGTCGGCGGACGCGTTCCAAGTTACCTCGGCTCCAGCTTTGCCTTCATCGGCGGTGTCATCGCGGTAACGGGCTACGCGGGCTCAGGGCCGAACGCCAATATAGGCGTGGCGCTCGGCGCCATTATCATTTGCGGCCTGGCCTATACCGTTATTGGCTTGCTGGTGTGGTGGATGAATGCCCGGTCCGGAGGCGCTGCGAACTGGATAAATCGCTGGATGCCTCCGGTCGTGACCGGCGCCGTCGTTGCCGTCATAGGCTTGAACCTGGCGCCCATCGCCGCCAAGGGCGCCATGGGCGGTTCCACGTTCGACGCGCTTATGGCACTCATGACTGTGCTCTGCGTGGGCGGCATTGCGGTCTATACCCGCGGCACGACGCAGCGTTTGCTCATTTTGGTTGGATTACTCCTGGCCTGCGTCATCTATGCTGTTCTGGCCAACGGGCTGGGTCTGGGACCTGCTATTGATTTCAGCGGGGTATCGAGCGCCCCATGGCTCGGCCTGCCCAATTTTTCGGCACCGGTATTCGAAGCCCACGCCATCAGCGTGATTGTTCCGGTCGCCATTATCCTGGTGGCCGAGAACCTGGGCCATATCAAAGCAGTCAGTGCCATGACGGGGAAAAATCTTGACGTATATCTGGGTCGCGCCTTCGTGGGCGACGGCGTGGCCACTATGCTGTCCGGAGCCGTGGGCGGCACCGGAGTCACTACCTATGCCGAGAATATCGGCGTCATGACTGTTACGCGCATTTATTCGACCCTGGTATTCGTATTTGCTGCATTCATGGCCATATTGCTTGGCTTTTCGCCCAAGTTCGGCGCCCTGATCCAGACCATACCCGGACCGGTGCTCGGCGGCATGTCGCTGGTCGTATTTGGCTTGATCGCGGTGGCCGGGGCGCGTATATGGGTCGTCAACCAGGTCGACTTCACCGATAATCGCAATCTTATCGTCGCGGCGGTTACGCTGATACTGGGAGCTGGAAACTTTTCCTTGCAGTTCGGCGCGTTCAGGCTCGACGGCATTGGAACTGCCACGTTCGGCGCCATCATCCTGTACGCGCTGCTTCGCATCGGCTCAGGCTCGAAGGCAGCGGCAACCCCCTAGAGCTCCTGGGGGGCTTGCAATTTTTCCGCAGTTTGCCGACAATACACCTATACCCCCGGTTTGGGCACAGGCCGGGGTTTGTTTTTGAGCTAGACCCAGGCGTTGTTTACAGCTATAACAAACCAACGCTTCCTTTAGTTCGCACAAGACGGTCCAAACTGTCTCACCAATTCAATACTAGGCGCTCCTTGTGAGGAGCGTCTTTTTACTTTTTATCCAGGAACATTATGTCTGCGATACCGTTGACAGCACGCGGCGCTGAGCGCTTGCAAGCCGAGCTACATCGTTTGAAAACCATTGAACGGCCTGAAGTCATCAATGCCATTGCCGAGGCCCGGGCCCAGGGCGACCTTTCCGAGAACGCCGAGTACGACGCTGCGCGCGAACGTCAGGCCTTCGTGGAAGGACGCATCAAGGAGCTCGAAGGCACATTGTCCAATGCGCAAATCATCGACCCCGCAGCCCTCGACGTAGAAGGAAGAGCCGTGTTCGGCGCCACGGTGGAAATCGAAGATCTGGAATCGGGCGAGCGCGTCACCTATCAGATCGTGGGCGATGTCGAGGCCGATATCCGCGCCAACCTCATTTCGGTGTCAAGCCCGGTCGCGCGTGCGCTGATCGGCAAAAGCGAGGGTGATGTCGTTTCGGTCAGGGCTCCTGCCGGAATCCGCGAATTCGAAGTGTTGAACGTCAGCTATTTGTAATGTTGTGATTCAACAGGCGGGCGTCTCCGCCTGCTGAAGGTACAATATGCGACGCAAAAGAAAAGCCCATGCAACATGTGTTTGCGATGGGCTTTATAATGTCCGCGCACAAATCAGCGTTTAGCCGGGCCCAACGAGCGCCGGGCGCCAGCGCGTAGCGACATTGCGCTGCCGGCTCGCCGGGGTATTGCGTGAGCCGGACGAGCCGGCGCTGCTGCACCGGCGCGTTTCGCACGTGGCGGTGCCGATTCAAGTCTTTCGGCCTTGCGGGCCTTACGCAGTGCTTTTTCAGTGCGCCGCGTACGGGTCCCCCCGGTGGCCGCCAGCTTCTTGGGGGTATGTGGCTCTGAAGGCTTGCGTGTGGCGCGGGTCGCATTCTCGGCTTCGGTCTTGGCGCGTATTGCCGCCGTGTCAGGCCGATAGATGATCAGGGTTTTACCCAGATGATGAACTACCGCACACGACAAGGTCTCGCATATGGAGTCGAGCATGGCAACGCGTGCGTCTCGATCGTCGCCTGAAACGCGCACCTTGATAAGCTGGTGCGCATTCAGATTAAGATCGATTTCTTTAAGCACCGATTCGGATAAACCCCGGTCTCCAATCAGTACGACCGGACGCAAAGGGTGGGCTGCGGCGCGAAGTGCGCTGCGCTCTTGGGAAGTAATGTCGAGTTTTGGCATAATGAGATTGTACGGTAATGGCCAAAAATAAATTCTCTAAAGAATGGGTTCAGCAGCATATAAATGATCCCTACGTCAAAATGGCGCAACAGAAAGGGTATCGCGCCAGGGCG
This sequence comes from Pollutimonas subterranea, assembly GCF_002849655.1. Lineage (GTDB taxonomy): Bacteria > Pseudomonadota > Gammaproteobacteria > Burkholderiales > Burkholderiaceae_B > Pollutimonas > Pollutimonas subterranea. Next base: position 366,844 of record NZ_PDNW01000002.1, on the reverse strand, counting down.
GCATTCAAGCTGACTGAAATCCTGGATACTGAAAAGCTGATGCAGCACGGCGACATTGTGGTTGACCTGGGCTCGGCGCCGGGAAGCTGGTCGCAAGTGGCGCGCGAACGCATGGTTGGCGCAGGCGGTGTCATAGACGGCCGCATCATTGCGCTGGACATGCTGCCCATGGAACCCATAGCCGGAGTCGAGTTCATTCTGGGCGACTTTCGTGAAGACTCCATACTAGATCAATTGAAAAATATGCTCAATGGGCAGCAAGTGGATCTTGTGATTTCCGATATGGCCCCCAACTTATCAGGCGTGAGTTCGGCCGATTCAGCTAGAATTCAGCATGTATGCGATTTGGCCCTCGATTTTTCCTGCCACCATCTGCAGCCAAATGGCGCGCTTATCGTCAAGGCTTTCCATGGCAGCGGATTCTCTCAAATCGTGGAATCATTCAAACAACGTTTTCATCGCGTGGTCGAGCGTAAACCCAAGGCTTCGCGCGTCAGGTCCTCGGAAACCTTTCTGGTCGGACGGCGTCTCAAGTCGTAGGGGTTTGACAAACACGATTCTTTCTATCGAGTAGAATGAGTCATTGATATGCTTGTTTTGCTGCCGCAGTTGCGGGGGTCCGGCAAGTGGTAGTTACAAGTGGAGGTTGGCTTTGAACAACTCGTTTTCCAAGGTTGCGATCTGGATGGTGATCGCGTTGGTCCTGTTTACTGTTTTCAAGCAGTTTGACGGCCGCGCAACCACCACCGAGAGCGTAACTTACACTCAATTCATGAGCGACGCCCAGGCGGGCCGCATCAACAAGGTCGACATCCAGGGAGACACCCTTTATGTAACGCCCGATGCCGGCCGCCCGTACAGTCTTACGTCGCCCGGCGACCTGTGGATGGTGCCTGAACTGGTCAAGTCCGGGGTAGAGGTCTCCGGCAAGGCTCGCGAAGAACCCTCATTCCTGGCCAGCCTGTTCATTTCCTGGTTCCCCATGCTGTTGCTTATTGGGGTGTGGATATTCTTCATGCGCCAGATGCAGGGCGGCGGCAAGGGCGGGGCCTTCAGCTTCGGAAAGTCACGCGCACGCATGATGGACGAAAACACCAATCACATCACGTTTGCCGATGTGGCCGGGTGTGACGAGGCCAAGGAAGATGTCCAGGAGCTCGTCGACTTCCTGCGTGACCCCACCAAATTCCAGCGCCTGGGTGGCCGTATCCCGCGCGGCGTTCTTATGGTTGGTTCGCCGGGTACTGGTAAAACGCTGTTGGCCAAGGCCATAGCCGGCGAAGCCAAGGTTCCTTTCTTCAGTATTTCGGGTTCCGATTTCGTCGAAATGTTCGTCGGTGTGGGCGCTGCCCGCGTGCGCGACATGTTCGAGAACGCCAAGAAGCAGGCACCGTGCATCATCTTTATCGATGAAATCGACGCCGTTGGACGCCAACGCGGCGCAGGCCTGGGCGGCGGCAACGACGAACGCGAGCAAACGCTGAACCAGTTGCTGGTTGAAATGGATGGTTTTGAAACCGGCCAGGGCGTACTCGTTATTGCAGCGACCAACCGTCCCGACGTGCTCGATCCCGCCTTGCTGCGTCCTGGGCGCTTCGATCGCCAGGTCGTGGTCTCGCTGCCCGATATCCGTGGCCGCGAGCAGATCCTGAAAGTGCACATGCGCAAAGTGCCCTTGGCCACCAATGTCGATGCCATGATCCTGGCTCGCGGTACCCCGGGCTTTTCAGGCGCCGACCTGGCCAACCTGGTCAACGAAGCCGCCTTGTTCGCCGCGCGACGCAGTGGTCGCACGGTTGAAATGAACGACTTCGAAAAAGCGAAAGACAAGATCATCATGGGTGCCGAGCGCCGCTCGCTCATCATGCCCGAAGAAGAGCGCCGCAATACGGCCTACCACGAGTCCGGCCACGCGCTGGTTGCGCGCAGCCTGCCCAAGACCGATCCGGTGCACAAGGTAACCATCATTCCTCGCGGCCGTGCACTGGGTGTCACGATGCAATTGCCCGACACCGACCGCTACAGCATGGACAAAGAGCGTCTGCTCAACACCATTGCCGTGCTGTTCGGGGGGCGTATCGCTGAAGAAGTCTTCATGAACCAGATGACCACCGGCGCATCCAACGACTTCGAGCGCGCCACCGCCATTGCTCGCGATATCGTTACGCGCTACGGCATGACCGACTCACTCGGGCCTGTCGTGTACGCCGAGAACGAAGGCGAAGTCTTCCTTGGCCGCAGCGTCACCAAAACGACGCATGTATCCGAAGCCACCATGCAGAAAGTCGATCAGGAAATTCGCGCCATCATAGACCAGCAGTACACGGTGGCCCGCAAGATCATTGAAGACAACCGCGAGAAGATGGAAGCCATGACGGCTGCCTTGCTCGAATGGGAAACCATCGATGCGGAACAGATCGAAGACATCATGCAAGGGCGTCCCCCGCGCGCACCACAGGTCGTAGCGTCGCAAAACGACACGCCCGACAGCCCGCCGCCGGCCGCCGGCCTGACGTCGGCTGGGGGCAACGCTGCCACTACGCCTGTATAAGGTTCGGCGCCTGCTGCCTGGTCATCCAGGCAAGCAGGTTCCGGTATCACACCGATGAGCTCAAACCTGGTTTGTGGGCGCTTCGAGCTGACACTCGAGCGCCCTTTGGTTATGGGGATCGTCAATGTCACCCCAGACTCCTTTTCGAACATCTCCACGCATCATTCCCCGGATTTCGCCATTGCGCATGCAAGGCAACTCATTGCCGACGGCGCCGATATCCTGGACATTGGCGGCGAGTCCACACGTCCCGGCGCCGAGCCGGTGTCCGCGGCCGACGAACTTCAACGCATCCTTCCGGTTATCGACGGGTTGCTTGATGCGGGCGTTCCTTTATCTGTCGACACCTTCAAGCCCGAGGTGATGCGTCGCGTGCTCGATGCCGGCGTGGACATGATCAACGACATTTATGGGTTTCGGCGCGAGGGTGCGATCGAGGCGGTGTCGGATTCACGCTGCGGCCTGTGCGTCATGCATATGCAGGGCGAGCCGACCACCATGCAACGGGCGCCGCGCTATGACGACGTCCTGCACGAGGTGCACGATTTCCTGCACGAGCGTGTCCAGGTCATGCGCGATGCGGGTATTGACCGGGGCCGCATTATTCTTGATCCTGGCTTTGGCTTCGGGAAAACGCCGCAGCAGAACTATTTGATGTTACAGCGCCTGGGCGATATCGACGGCAAGGGCTACCCGTGGTTGATCGGCGTGTCGCGCAAGTCCATGATCGGCCACGTCACAGGCCGTTTGCCGGCGGATCGCCTGGGCGGCAGCGTCGCCGCCGCATTGGCCGCGGTGGCGCGCGGCGCGCATATCATCCGTGTGCACGATGTCGCTGCGACCGTGGATGCGGTAAAAGTATGGCAAGCAATAGAAACAGGGAAATTCATATGACAGATCGCAAGTATTTTGGTACAGACGGCGTCCGTGGCGAAGTCGGCGGGCCCACCATCAACGCAGAGTTTGCACTGCGGCTGGGCTACGCGGCGGGGCGCGTGCTGGCCCGCCAGCAACCGGGGCGTGGACGCCCAGCGGTTGTAATCGGCAAAGACACGCGGATTTCGGGCTATATGCTTGAGTCCGCCCTTGAAGCCGGCTTGTCAGCGGCGGGTATCGATGTGCTGCTTGCCGGCCCTATACCGACCCCGGCAGTGGCTTACCTGACGCGTGCCTTACGGCTGGTGGCGGGTGTAGTAATCAGTGCCTCGCACAATCCTTACCAGGATAACGGTATCAAGTTCTTCTCGGCGCAGGGCATGAAGCTGGACGATGACATCGAGGCCGAGATAGAAGCGGCCATCGACGAGCCCCTGGGTTGTGTCGGTTCGGAAGCGCTGGGGCGGGCCCGTCGTATCGACGACGCCGCTGGGCGTTACATTGAATTCTGCAAAAGTACCTTTCCCAACGAGCTGGACCTGTCCGGGGTCTCCATCGTGGTCGATGGCGCTCACGGAGCCGCCTATAACATTGCGCCGCATGTATTCCGCGAATTGGGCGCCGAAGTGTTTGCCATCGGGTGCCAGCCGGACGGCTTCAACATCAATGAAGGCGTCGGCGCCATGCACCCCGAACACCTGGCGGCGGAAGTGCAGGCGCGGGGGGCGGATCTTGGAATAGCGCTCGACGGGGATGCTGACCGGTTGCAAATGGTCGACGGTTCGGGTCGCATTTATAACGGCGACGAGCTGCTCTACGCGATCGTGCGAGATCGTATGACACAGGGACGGGTCGACGGCGTCGTGGGTACGCTCATGACCAATTTTGGATTCGAGAAACAAATGCAAGCCTTGGGTGTCGGGTTTGAACGCGCCAAGGTTGGTGATCGCTATGTGCTCGAGAGCATGCAGAAACGTGGCTGGCTCTTCGGCGGCGAAAGTTCAGGCCACCTGTTGTGTCTGGATTGCCACACTACCGGCGATGGCATTATTGCTGCCTTGCAGGTGCTTACGGCCATGAGCCGCAGCGGCCAGAGCCTGTCCGATCTTGTCGCGGATTTGAAAATGTATCCGCAGAAAATGGTCAATGTGCCACTGGCGCCGGACGTGCAATGGCAGACCCATGCGGGTTTGCAAGCTGCCAAGGAAAAGGTCGAGCGCGAATTGAATGGCAGGGGCCGTGTGCTGATAAGGGCATCCGGTACCGAGCCCAAGCTGCGTCTTATGGTGGAAGCAGAGGAAACGTCCTTGGCCGAAGACGGCGTGCAGCAACTGGTTGACGTGGATTTGTCCAGTAAATAAGCCAGGCATCAAAAACCTGAAATATTCGGCACGCATAATCGTGGCATCTTTACAGGAGCCACACTATGTTCGAGCTTGCACGTACCCAACCGGAAGCAGTCAGAAATGCCATTTGGCCGGCACCTTCGGCCGGGGGCCTGGTTCTGGGACTGGCCCGCAGTAATGAAGAGCTGGAGGCGATACAGCGCCTGCGCTATCAAGTGTTCACCGAGGAAATGAATGCGGTGTTTCCGGATAGCGTCGACGGCCTGGACATCGACCACTACGACACCTGGTGCGAACACCTCATGGTCCGGGAAGCCGATACGGGCCGTGTGGTCGGAACGTATCGCCTGCTCACGCCAGCCAATGCGAAGAACGCAGGCGGCTATTATGCGGAGTCCGAGTTTTACCTGGCCGGACTGGGCGACCTGGAGCAGGAAATTGTTGAAATTGGACGCTCGTGTACGCATGCTGATTATCGCAATGGCGCGGTTATCATGCTTCTTTGGTCCGGCATTGCCAGCGTGGTGCAGCAATTGGGCCTGCGCTACGTGCTGGGCTGTGCCAGTGTCAGTCTGCGCGACGACGGCGCGGCTGCCGCCGAGGTATGGCGCAGGGCGCGGGACACGCTGGCGGCCAACCCCGATCTGCCCCGCCTTGTTCCACGTCATCGTTATCCGGTTGAACGCCTTGATGACGTGCTGCCGGCCCGGGTACCCGCATTGATCAAGGGTTATTTGAAGGCCGGCGCGAAAATTTGTGGCGAACCGGCCTGGGATCCTGACTTCAATACTGCGGATTTTCCTGTATTGCTGGATGCGCAACGCATGGATGCCCGTTACCGCCGGCATTTCGGCATGCGGTAGGCTCGAGAGCTATCAGGTCGGATTCAGTTCAAACTCGAATCCGGCCTTGTTCCATTCGCGTTTTTCGGCCTGTAGCGAGAACTCGGTAAGAGGGTGCTTCTGCAGCCATGACTCGTCGGCATTGACACGAATGCTGTGGCCATTGGCTTGTATCGAAATTGGCATGGGCTCCCGATCATCCCGCCGCCGTGACAACAGCACGGCCAGCCGCAGGCAGAATAAGGTAAGCCATTTGTCACGGGAGGGATCGCGTGCTTGAAGCTTGCCGAGTTTGCCTTGATGGCCCAGCGCGAACAAGGACAGCATGATCTGGTCGTCGTTCGAAAAACCCGGCATGTCGGCATGTTGAAGAATGTAGGCGCCATGCTTGTGATAATCGTCATGGGCGATGCTGATTCCGATTTCGTGCAGATCGGCAACCCATCCCAAGGTGCGCTCCAGTTCTTGTTTGTCAGGCCCGTCCGGCAGTCCCAGCTGTGAAAAGAAACCCAGCGCGGCACGCTTGACGCGAGCGGATTGCTTGAGGTCCACATGGTAGCGCTTCATGAACTGGCGCACGGTTTCATCACGCTTATCGTGCTGCGAATCGCGTCCCAGCAAATCGTACAGGACGCCGACGCGCAGGGCGCCTTCGCCGGGAAGCATCAATTTTATCTTGAGCTCGTGGAACGCCGCCATCATGATGGCAAGGCCGCCGGGCAGGACGAGTGAACGATCATGTTTCAGGCCGGGCAGCTCGCTCATGATTACCTTGCCGTCTTTAACGAGCTTGGCCTTCAGCTTCTCCATTCCTTCCAGGGTAATGCCTTTCTTGGACATGCCTCCTTCCATCAATACCGCCAGCAAGCCTTTGGCGGTGCCCGATGATCCATAAGCTTCTTGCCACCCGGTTCTGCGGTATTGCCCCGAAATCGTTTCGAATTCGCGCCGCGCGGCGAACTGGGCCTGTTGCATTCTGGATTCTGTAATGCGCCCGTCGACGAAGAACTGGCGCGTATAGCTCACACACCCCATGAAAAGGGACGACATATGCAGGGGCTGAAAGCCCTTGCCGATGATGACCTCCGTGGATCCTCCACCGATGTCTATCATGAGCCGCCGGTTGGCGGACGGCGGAAGCTCGCTGGTGATGCCCGAGAAGATGAGCCGCGCTTCTTCCTGCCCCGCGATGACTTCGATGGGAAAACCCAGGGCCGCTTCGGCACGCGGCAATATTTCGGCCACGTTGCGGGCGATGCGGAAGGTATTCGTCGCCACGGCGCGCACGCGGTTCGGGTGGAATCCGGCCAGGCGTTCCCCGAAGCGTTTCAGTATGGTGATGGCGCGTTCGATGGCCTCTTCATTGATGACGTTGTCATCATCGAGGCCAGCCGCCAGCCTGACTGACTCCTTGAGGCGGTCGATGGCGTAGATCTGAGCGATGCCATCCTGTTGTACGACGCGTCCGATTGAAAGGCGGAAACTGTTGGATCCGAGGTCAACGGCGGCAAGAAGGTGGTCCATTAGGGCTGTTTCTGGGTGAGTACCTTGCGATTATAAGGACCTCGCCGGGCACTGCGGCCCGCAAGCGGCGTAATTCGTTAAAAAACAGCGATAATTGCTTTTCCTGGGCAGAAACGAGAACTTCTTTGGGGCTGTCACATAACGGTAAGAAAAATGAAGTAAAAGATTGGGTCAACTTTTCGCACGGGCTTTCCTTTATATGCTTCCTTCGTTGTCTGATCCCACATTGCTGAATCGGGAACTGTCCCTGCTTAAGTTCAACGAGCGGGTTCTTGCCATGGCCGAGAATCCCGCTACACCGCTGCTTGAACGACTGCGCTATCTCTGCATTGTGAGTTCCAACCTGGACGAGTTCTTTGAAATTCGGATTTCAAGCCTGAAAGAGCAACAGCGCCAGAATCCGGGTCAGGTCGGCGCCGACGGCTACACGCCCGGTGAAGCCTTCGAACGCGTACACGTCGCGACCCACGAACTGGTCGACCGGCAAAACAGCCTGCTCACCAACGACGTACTGCCCAAGCTCAGAAAGGAAGGCATTGCGCTACTGGATCCCTGTGACTGGAGCGAAGAACTGCTGGCTTGGGCACAGGCGGGCTTCCATCGCGAAGTCATGCCCATGCTTACTCCCATCGGTCTGGATCCAGCCCATCCGTTTCCCCGGGTCTACAACAAGAGCCTGAACTTTATCGTCTCCCTGCACGGCCAGGATGCCTTTGGACGCAGTGCGTCTATCGCCATTGTCCAGGCGCCGCGGGCTCTGCCCCGGGTCATCAAGGTGCCTGCCGAGGTTTGCGGCATACCTCATGGCTATATATTGCTGACCGCGCTGATCAGCGCGTTCGTTGCCGAACTGTTTCCGGGTCTTGATGTAAAAGGCTGCTATCAGTGGCGCGTAACCCGCAACAGCGACCTGTTCGTGGACGAAGAAGAAATTACCAATTTGCGACTGGCCCTGCAGGGGGAGCTTTCACAGCGCAATTTCGGGGCGGCGGTACGGCTGGAGATCGATCATGTCATGCCGCCGACGCTGGCTACCTTCCTTGAAAAAGAATTCCAGTTGTCGCCCCAGGACACCTATCGCGTCAGCGGGCCGGTAAACCTGTCGCGCCTGATGCAGCTATGCAATGTGGTCGATCGTCCCGAGCTGCTGTTTGCGGACTATCGACCCAAGATGCCGCCGCCTTTCGACATGGTGGCGGACAAACCCATCGAATTATTTGGTGCCATTGCCGAAAAAGACCACTTGCTGCATCATCCGTACCAGGCATTTCAGCCGGTACTCAACTTCCTGACCGCCGCGGCGCTGGACCCGTCCGTGGTCGCCATCAAGCAAACTATTTATCGCACCGGCGAAGACTCCGAACTCATGCGTTTGCTGGTGGCAGCCGCCAAGGCGGGCAAAGAGGTGACGGTGGTCGTGGAACTCATGGCGCGCTTTGATGAACAGACCAATATAAACTGGGCGGCCAAACTCGAGGAAGTGGGGGCGCACGTCAGCTACGGCGTGGTCGGGCACAAGACTCATGCCAAGATGTCGCTGGTACTGCGGCGCGAGAACGGGCACATTCGGCGTTACGGGCATTTGGGTACTGGCAACTACCACCCGCGTACCGCACGGCTGTACACCGATTTCGGCCTGCTTACCGCCGACCAGAAGCTGTGCGAAGACATGGATAAAGTGTTTTCCCTGCTGACTGGGTTGGGCGCAAGACGTCCCTTGAAGCTGCTGCTTCAGTCGCCCTTTACCATGCACGAGACCATGGTGGCGCTTATCCGGGGCGAAGCGGTCAATGCCAAATCCGGCAAAAAGGCACGCATCATGGCAAAGATGAACTCCTTGCTGGAACCGATAGTCATCGAGGCCCTGTACAAGGCCAGCCAGGCGGGCGTAAGAATCGATTTGATCGTGCGGGGCGCGTGCGCCTTGCGGGCCGGGGTACCGGGCTTGTCGGAAAACATCCGGGTGCGCTCCATTATCGGCCAATTCCTGGAGCACTCGCGTGTGTTCTACTTTTACAACGACGGCGCCGAAAACGTTTACCTATCGTCCGCCGACTGGATGGACCGCAATTTTTTCCGGCGTGTCGAAGTCAGCTTTCCGGTGCTCGACAAAGTACTGAAGCGGCGAGTCATCAACGAATCGTTCACGTATGCCTTGCGCGACAACCAGTTGGCCTGGCGCGCCTTGCCCAATGGTTCCTACGTGAAGGTGAAAGGTCGCGGCAAGCCGTTCAACCTGCATCATCACCTTATGACACAGCTTGGTTCGTGAATAACATTGGTTACTGTCACGAACATGTCATATTGTGTACTTAATATAGCGTCTGTGCAGGGTTAGCCTGCCTTAACAAGTACAGGTCAAGAGGATTTCTCTATGTTCAAACGCGTTTTATTACAGGTTTCGGTCGGCGTCGCTTTTGCTGCGGCTTCTCTGACGGCCCATGCTGCCGACATTACCGGTGCAGGCGCTTCGTTTCCGTATCCTATCTATGCAAAATGGGCTGCCCAATACCATAAAGAAACCGGTAATCGGATCAACTATCAGTCCATCGGTTCGGGTGGTGGGCAACAACAGATCATTGCCAAGACAGTCGATTTCGGCGCGTCCGATGATCCAATGAAGGCCGATGCCCTTGAAAAGGACAACTTGTTCCAGTTTCCCGCCATTGTCGGTGGAACGGTTCCTGTCATCAACGTCGCCGGTATCAAGCCCGGCGAGCTCAAGCTCACGGGCCCTGTGCTTGCCGATATCTTCCTGGGTAAGATCACCAAATGGGATGACGCGGCAATCAAGGCCATGAACCCCGATTTCAAGCTGCCCAGCGCCTCCATTATTGTTGTTCATCGCTCAGACGGATCGGGCACAACGTTCGGCTGGACCAATTATCTGTCCAAGGTATCTCCCGCCTGGAAAGAACAGGTCGGCGAAGGCAAGGCAGTAAAGTGGCCCACCGGCCAGGGCGGCAAGGGTAACGAAGGCGTCGCCGCCTACGTTCGCCAGCTCAAGAACTCGATCGGCTACGTCGAGTATGCCTATGCCAAGCAGAACAATCTGTCCTGGACCCAGCTCAAGAACAAAGACGGTCAATTTGTCCAGCCTACGCAAGCCGCATTTGCCGCCGCGGCCGCCAATGCCGATTGGAAAAGCGCACCCGGAATGGGCGTAGTGCTGACCGAAGAGCCCGGTGCCGAATCCTGGCCTGTAACGTCGGCCAGCTTCATCTTGGTCCACAAGAAGCAGGACAAGCCTGAAAACGGCAAGGAAACGCTTGCTTTCTTTGACTGGGCGTTCAAGAAGGGCGGCAAGATGGCCGAAGAACTCGACTATGTTCCCATGCCTGCCAGCGTCACCGACCAGATCGCCGAAGCGTGGAAAACCGAGATCAAGGCCGCTGATGGCAGTGCTATCTGGAAGTAACGGGTAAAATCGGATCTCCGGTCTTCCCGCAAGTCATGCAAGGACGGTGCTGTGCAGATGGCGCCGTCCTTGTTGTGCAAAAATGGCGGTAACTCTTCTTGCATTCCTTTTACCCTGGTGCTCGTGTGTTTTTATACTCATGGTCTTTCCACGAAACGCTAAAAAGCCGACATGAAAAATAATCGAAGCGCGCTCATGGACGCTCTGTTCAAGAACCTGACGCGCACTTTTGCGTTTCTGGTGTTCATATTGCTCGCTGCCATCATGGCGTCGCTGCTCTATGGAAGTCGGGAGTCCATCGCAGCCCACGGTATAGCCTTTTTATGGACCAATAACTGGGATCCCGTACAAAACGTATATGGTGCAATGGTACCCATTGTGGGAACGCTGCTTACGTCGCTGATTGCGTTGGTGATTGCAGTGCCTGTGTCGTTCGGCATTGCCATGTTCCTGACCGAACTTTCTCCGGTCTGGCTGCGCCGGCCTTTGGGCACTGCCATTGAAATGCTCGCCGCCATTCCATCCATTATTTACGGAATGTGGGGACTGTTCGTGTTTGTGCCCATATTCCAGCAGTATATTCAGCCGCATGTCATTGATTTCTTCGCAGGCGTTCCGGTGTTGGGCGACATATTCGCCGGTCCGCCTTTCGGCATAGGCGTGTTCACGGCGGGGCTCATCCTGTCCATCATGGTGATTCCGTTCATTACGGCGGTCATGCGCGACGTGTTCGAACTCGTTCCCCCGCTGCTCAAGGAGTCGGCATACGGCCTGGGCAGCACGACATGGGAAGTGGTCTGGAAAGTCGTCCTGCCGTATACCAAAAGCGGCGTAATCGGCGGCATCATGCTGGGGCTGGGGCGCGCTTTGGGCGAAACCATGGCTGTCACGTTCGTGATCGGCAATGCCTTCAACCTGCCTTCATCCATATTTGCTCCATCGAATTCCATTGCATCGGCGCTGGCCAATGAATTCAACGAGGCAGGCGGTATGCAGAAGGCTGCGCTCCTGGAGCTCGGCCTGATCCTGTTCCTGATCACCACCGTCGTGCTGGCTTTCTCGAAACTCCTGCTTCTTCGCCTCTCCAAGGGCGAAGGGACCTCGCACTAACCGAGCCATAAGCCATGTTTACTTCTGATTCCGTCGTCACCCTGTCCAACCCGGTCTACAAGAAGCGACAGCGTTTCAATCGAATAATGCTGGGCTTGTCTTCCGCTACCGTCATATTCGGCTTGTTTTGGCTCTGCTGGATCATCCTTACCTTGTTCGTCAAAGGCGGATCGGCGCTGTCGTTGACGCTATTCACTGAAGCGACACCGCCTCCAGGCGCAGACGGCGGTCTGCTCAACGCTATTTTGGGCAGCGTCATGATGGCAGCGGTAGGCACGCTTATCGGCACGCCTATCGGCGTACTGGCCGGAACCTATCTGGCCGAGTATGGCCAGCGGGGTTGGCTGGCTCCGGCTACCCGCTTTCTTAACGATGTGTTGTTGTCGGCGCCGTCCATCGTTATCGGCCTGTTCATCTACGCAACCTATGTGGCCCAGGTAGGGCATTATTCAGGGTGGGCAGGTGCGTTGGCCCTTTCCATACTGGTGATTCCGGTTGTCGTGCGAGCCACCGACAATATGTTGCTGCTGGTTCCCAACAGCCTGCGCGAGGCCGCCGCGGCACTGGGGTGCCCACAGTGGCGCATCATAATGAATATCTGTTATCGGGCTGCGCGCTCGGGCATCATCACAGGTATCCTGCTTGCCATTGCCCGTATCTCCGGCGAAACCGCGCCTTTGCTGTTTACCGCGCTGAACAACCAGTTCATGTCCATGAACATGAGTGCGCCCATCGCCAACCTTCCTGTCGTCATCTTCCAGTATGCCGCCAGTCCGTTCGAGGACTGGAATCGCCTGGCGTGGGCGGGTGCCGTCCTGATCACTTTGCTGGTGTTGGGCATCAATATTGCCGCGCGCAGCCTTTTCCGTAAATGACAAAATGGCTGGGAGCCTTGCTTCCACCGGGAAATCCTTATGCCACACTCTATACAGACACCTGAACGCACGAAGCTGGAAGTCAAAAACTTGAACTTCTATTACGGAAAATACCAGGCGATCAAAGATGTGAACCTGTCCATCAAAGAAAACAAGGTCACGGCTTTTATTGGCCCTTCGGGTTGCGGCAAGTCCACGCTATTGCGCACCTTCAACCGCATGTTCGAACTCTATCCGGGCCAGCGCGCCGAGGGTGAGATCAACCTTGATGGCGAAAACCTGTTGTCGTCCAAGACCGATATTTCCTTGCTTCGCGCCAAGATTGGCATGGTCTTCCAGAAGCCCACGCCGTTCCCCATGAGCATTTACGACAATATTGCGTTCGGCGTGCGTTTGTTCGAGCGGCTCAGCAAGGGTGAAATGGACGAGCGCGTGGAATGGGCGTTGTCCAAGGCGGCTTTGTGGACCGAGGTCAAAGACAAGCTGAACCAAAGTGGCAACAGCCTGTCGGGCGGACAGCAGCAGCGTTTGTGCATTGCCCGCGGCGTGGCCATCAAGCCAGAAATTCTTCTGCTAGACGAGCCATGCTCGGCGCTTGATCCGATCTCCACGGCCAAGATCGAAGAGCTCATCGCCGAACTCAAGTCCGATTACACCGTCGTCATCGTGACCCATAATATGCAGCAGGCCGCCCGTTGCTCGGACTACACGGCCTATATGTACCTGGGTGAACTGATGGAGTTTGGCGAGACCGACCAGATTTTCGTCAAGCCGGGCCGCAAGGAAACCGAAGACTACATAACCGGCCGATTCGGCTAGGGCAGCAAATGTAGTACTCTTGGCTGGTCTATCCAGGAGTTTCACTATGGACCCGACCCCGACCAACCGCTACCTGGTCTTGTTGTGCCAGGATCGGAAGCTGGATGCCGTCAACGCCCTGAAAGCACTGACGGGCGGCGAGGTGGCCAGTACTGCCGCCGCAACGGCCGACGAGCTGTCTCGTACCCAACTGGCCGACCAGTGCGCCATTGTGTTCGATCGAATTGGCGTGGCGCTGCTCCGTTGCAGCGACGGCAAGCGCCGCTTGCTGAACATGGCGGCACAGGAACATAATCCGGCAATTCTTGCCATAGAGCCCGAAAGGCAGGTCAGGGCTATTGCCGGGCCCAGGGATATTGGTATTCCGGCTTTCTCTTCGAACGACTCGGATTCGCTGACCAGTTACCTGAATGGATATCGCGACGCGGTGAATGAGCTCGTGGACCGCACGCTGGCTCGCCAGGGACAGCCGGCCATCACTCGCGAGCCTTCCGTGCCGCCGGACGAAACATCTTATTCCTGGGGCGTGGACGCGACACGCGCCGCCACCTCTGTCTATACGGGAGAGGGCGTAAAGCTGGCCGTCCTGGATACCGGGCTGGACCTGTCTCATCCTGATTTCGCAGGTCGTCAGATTGTGTCGCGTTCCTTCGTGGATGGCGAGCCGGTTCAGGATGGTAACGGACACGGTACGCACTGCGCGGGCATTGCCGCCGGACCATCACAGCCCGCCAGCGGGCCACGTTACGGTGTGGCGGGCAATGTGGAACTATATATCGGGAAGGTTCTTGGCGACCAGGGCGGCGGTGCAGACGGCGGTGTGCTCGAGGGAATCAACTGGGCCATCGAGCAGGGATGCCAGATCATATCCATGTCGCTGGGCAGCTCGCTCGAGCAGGAGGAGAGTTATTCCAAAGTATTCGAAGAGGTGGCTCGACGCGCATTGGCCGCGGGGACCGTCATTATTGCGGCCGCCGGCAACGACAGTCGGCGCCCGGAGCTGATCGCGCCGGTGTCTCATCCGGCAAATTGCCCATCGATTTTCGCGGTGGGCGCCATTGACCAGGTGTTGCAGATCGCTCCGTTCTCATGCGGAGGACTGGTGCCGGACGGTGGACAGGTCGACATCGCGGCCCCAGGGGTTGGTGTTTTATCGTCATGGCCTGCACCACAACTGCATAACACCATAAGCGGCACCAGCATGGCGACCCCTTTCGTTGCCGGGATTGCGGCCCTGCACGCCCAGGCCGATCCCGGCTTACGCAGCCGCGCGCTGCTCAATATCCTGGTTCAGACAGCAAGGCGCCTGACGCAGCCATCCCGCGATGTCGGGGCAGGCCTGGTCCAGGCACCTGGCATGAAGGAGCGTATACCGTGACCCGAATCCTGGTAACCGTCCTGGTGGACGACGCTTTTCTAGGACAATTCGCGGAAGTCGTCGACCGCTGCGCAGACGTCGGCATGGCTGTGCAGCGTCAAATGACATCGATAGGCGTCATCTACGGCACGGTGGACGCTACGCGAATAGATACACTGGGCCATATCCAGGGCGTGCGCCACGTCGAGGCATCGCGCGACGTCGGCTTGTTGGGTGACACCTCCGAGGATTGACCAGGCCGAAATGCTGGATTCAAGTCTCGTTCAGCGCACCTCGCGCGTGATTTTTTCACGCTATCAATCCCAGCTCCTCAAGGCCCGGGATACCGGCTTCGGCGGCCCGGCGGCCTTCGTCGATCGCCACTTTCGCCCGGTGAAAGTCGAGCAATCCCAGGTGCGCCAGTCGGGGTGAAATGACGATGTCTGCCGGCTCGCCGGCCATGCGGCTGCGTGTGATGCGTACCTGCATGATATTGAGGCTGGCGGCCACGACGTCCAGCATGGACGGAAGACGCTGCTCGGGCGGAACGGATTCCGGCAGGAAGGAGCTCAGATTCATCTGTAGCTTGCGCATCCATTCGGAGCCAACGGTGCCTGTGGTCGCCGGTACAGGCGCCGTAGTCCGGTTCGTATGGCGGCCCAGGATATCGGAATTCAGATCGACGGCAATAACGATTTCGGCCCCCATGGCGCGGGCCAGCGACACTGGAACCGGGTTGACCAGCCCCCCGTCGACGAGCAGTTGCCCATCGTGCCACACCGGCGAGAACAAGCCCGGCAAGGCCAGTGAAGCGCGGACGGCGTCAATGGAGGAGCCGTTGCGCAGCCAGA
The DNA here is from genome assembly GCF_002849655.1 of Pollutimonas subterranea. Lineage (GTDB taxonomy): Bacteria > Pseudomonadota > Gammaproteobacteria > Burkholderiales > Burkholderiaceae_B > Pollutimonas > Pollutimonas subterranea. Next base: position 351,275 of record NZ_PDNW01000002.1, on the reverse strand, counting down.
CCTCGTTGCCGGTATGCAGCGCTGTTGCGACAGCGCCAAACGGCAGGTTCAAGTCTTCAATGGGATAGTCAATGAAGTTGCGGCGGAAGAAGTCCATCAGGCGCTCGCCTTTCAGCATGCCGCCGTTCAGGCGAAAATCCATGAAGGCGACGACGTCCTTGATGCCCAGGCCTATCACCCATTGTTCGAACCGATCGAGTTCTCCGACGGCGTAGGCGGCGCCCACCAAGGCTCCAATCGACGTGCCGCAAACGATATCGGGGCGAATGCCGACCCTGGCCAGTGCATGAATGACCCCGATATGGGCCCAGCCACGGGCCGAGCCGCTGCCCAGGGCCAAACCTATGCGGGGCTTGCGCAAGGGCTCATGCATGGTCGTTCCCGGTAGGCCGCCCAGTAAGAAAGAGAGCTAGTTCCAGCTTCCACCGCGGCCGCCAATGCTGAAACGTCCGGCGCCTAGCAGGGCAACGGCGATGCTGCCGAACAGGAAAAGGCCCTGGAGCTCGAGCCGCCAGCCGCCGTTGCCACCCAGCTGCATGAGTTGGCCGCTATGCGCCAGTGCAATCGCTACGACCATGTTTACCGCAATCAATAAGGCGCCTAGGCGCGTATACAGGCCGAATATCAATAGCAGCGGGGCAATGACCTCGCCAATATAGGCGGCCCATGCAAAAAAGGCGGGCAGGCCGCGCGCGACCATCATGCCTTCGATGGGGCCTACGCCGTTGATCATTTTGGCAATGCCATGCAGCAGTATGAGTATGCCGATGGTGAGTCGCAGTATGAGTTTGGCGAGGTCTTCCTGAGAGGCAGTGGACATGTTCGGATTCCGTGGTGGTGACGATGAACGCGGTAGCGGTGGGGGATCCCGGTACTACTATGTAGTCGCCGGCTTCTGGTCGCGATAGGTCAGGACCAGGCCGGGAAACTGCGAGAACGGAATCTTCAGGTCATCGTCGCTTTTGACGAGGGCATCGCCGATGTCGTCGACCAGCACGGTGCTGGGGTGTGTATCCATGAGGATCTGCAGCATCTGTTCGGATGTGCCTTGGCAGTTCATGGGTACCAGAATCTTTCCCGCCGCCAGTATCGCCAGCATGCTTACGATATATTCCATCGAGTTGGCCGCGCATAGCCCCACGCGTGACCCGGGTACAGGGTCTTTGGACTGCAGTGCAACCGCCAGTGCGTTGACGGCGGTGACGAGTTCTGAATAGCTGACCTGAGTGCTTGCATCTGCGATGGCAACGTCGTCGCCATGTTGTAGTGCCATGTTTTCCAGAAAATCCATTGTAAGCTGCATGCCGACGGCCTTTGAAAAGATAATATGCGTCGAGTATAGCTTTTGGTAACTGTTTCGGGTGGTCTCAATACAGCGGTGGCCTGGCGGGCGCGCTGCCTCAGTGGCGGGCTTGGTATATCGCCGCAGGATGTGATGGCGAAGAAGTCAGGCCGACGAAGTCCTTTATGGCTTCTTCGTAGGCCAAGCCACTGCGGCTCGCACCCGAGTGCGAGGCGCCTTCTATCTTGACCAGTTGTTGCACGGTATTGCTACGGCCCTGGGCCGCGGTAAACAAAAGGTCGCTCATGGTGTGGGGCACGATCCGGTCGTTCGTGCCGTGCAGGAACAGGATGGGGCTGCGCACCTGTTTTATCGACGCGACGGAATCGAACGGCTGCGTTATCAGCAGGTTCAGGCCGGGTATGGCCGAATAGCCGGTGGTGGGAATCATGTCCTGGATGTTGGTGAAGGTGGATTCCAGGATGAGTCCCGCGAATTCGGGCTGCGCCGTGCGGGCTGCTACCGCGACGGCGATCGCACCGCCAAGGCTATGCCCGTAGACGTACCGGCGCGATGGATGCGGCTGGCGACGTTCCAGCTCTTGCAGTGCGGCAACGGCATCTTCCGTAGCGCTGGCCTGCGAGGGCAGCAGGGGACTGGAGTCGCCGAATCCGCGGTAGTCGATGGCAAGCACCGAGAACCCCATTTCCCGCCAGCGCTCGATACGAAACACACTGCCGTTGAGATTCCAGCGGGAGCCATGAAGGTAAAGCACGGTGGGTGCCTTGGGATCGGTATGCGCGAGGTACCAGGCGCGGACCGTACCGTTGCCGGCCAGTTTGATGTCAAAGATTTCTGTCCCGGGCGCAGGTTCGCGCCACCAACGGCTTTCGCCGAGCTCTACTGAAAATATGGTTGCGCGTTGCCATCGGTCGAGCGCCACATAGCCACTGGCCCCGGCGATCAGGGCACAGATGATGACAATCAGAAGGGGGCGCAATCGGGTGGACATGGTCTCGGGCAAGAAGAAGGTACGAGATAATAGGATACGCAAGGCCGGCGTTAAGTTCCGTACGCGCGGCGCAGGGGATTTTTTTAAACAGGATCGGAAGATGGCAATCGGAGTATTCAGCAATGGCCGTGACCAGGCATGAACAGCATAACAATTACAGAAGAAGACGGCGTAAGGTTTCTCCGGTTCGGCACCCAGTGGGTGCAGGGTTCGATGAAAGTCGCAGATCCCTATGCCATTGACCTTGAGTATGTGCAGCAGATGATGATGTGGACGCTGTTCAATCCGGCACCGCGTCACATCGTTCAGTTGGGCCTGGGCGCGGCCGCTCTGACTAAATTCTGCCACCGCCATTTCGCCGGGACGAAAGTGACGGCCGTCGAGCTCGACGGCGCAGTCATCGCGGCCTGTCGTTCAAGCTTTTGTTTACCGTCCAACGATAGTCGGCTGAGTGTGCTCGAGATGGACGCCATGGCGTTTGTCCAGGATGTTCGAAATCATGGAACGGTGGATGTGTTGCAAGTGGATTTGTATGACGCCCAGGCGCACGGCCCGGTGTACGAGTCGCAGGACTTTTACCAGGCATGTGCCGACTGTCTTGCGCCCCATGGCATCATGACGGTGAACCTGTTTTGCGACGCGCCCGATCATGGCAAGAATCTGCAGGCCATTGACGCCGGTTTCGGCGCTGTCGCCTGGCTGCCCGAAGTGCACGACGGCAATGTCGTTGCCATCGGCTTCAAGACAGCACCGTCCATCGACTTCAGCGATCTGTACAAGCAGGCACGTTCGATTCACACCGCGCTGGGCTTGTCGGCCGAAACGTGGGTAGACGGCCTGCAAAGCTGGATGCAGGACGCTTGACAAACGTGGTCACTGTTTCACGTCGAGCTTGGGTGCCTGGTCGTTCCAGGGCATGAGCGGGACTGACGAAATGCTGTTGAACGGGGATCCGTCGATCACCTTTTCGCTGACGACCAGGTAAACCAGGGAGTTGTTTTCCTGGTCTATCAGCCGCGATACATTCAAGCCTTTGAACAGGAAGCTCATGCGTTGGGTGAAGACATTTTCTTCCTTCTGAAGCACGATCTTCTTTCCCACGATGGGACCTACTTGGCGACACGCGATGGAAAAGCGGGACGGGTCTTCCGCAAAGCCCAGGGCACCGGATATGCCGCCGGTTTGCGCGTAGGAAACATGGCAGACCACGCCGTCGACATCGGGATCCTTGAATGACTGTATGCAGACCTTGTCGTTGTTCAGCACGCGCCAGGTGGTGCTGACGCAGCCGACTTCCGCGGCGTGAGCCGTGTTGCCCAGGATGCTGGCGGCGGCCAGGACGATGAAGGCAAAAAGATGTTTCATGGCGGCACCCAGGGCAAAGAACGAATTTTAGCCTGAGAGCCGCCATATCCGCCGTGGTTAAATACATCATGCATGAGTTGACCCGGGAATACGGTAAATGAGCACCATTGGAATCCTTGCGGCGTTGCAGGAAGAAATCGCCACATTGCTGACGGCAATGGGACCTGATGTCGTCACGCGCCGTATCGGCCAGCGCGTTTATCACGAAGGGCAGCTGTCGGGGCGCCGTTGCGTACTTGTCCTGGCTCGTATTGGCAAGGTCGCCGCCGCGGCAACCGCCGTGACGCTGATACGCGAATTCGGCGTCACCGTTGTCGTCTTTACGGGCCTGGCGGGCGCGGTTGCGGACCATGTCAGGGTCGGTGATGTTGTGGTGGCGCAGACGCTGCTGCAGCACGACCTCGATGCCAGGCCTTTGTTTCCCCGCTACGAGGTGCCTTTGCTGGGCCGAAGCTATTTTGATGCCGATGCGCAATTGGCTACCTTGCTGGCCCAGTGTGCAAACGACTACCTTGGTTCCGACTATGCAGAAGAAATAGTGTCGGCGACGCGTGACGCGTTTGGCGTCGCGGATCCGAAAGTGCATAGCGGCACCATCATCAGCGGCGATTGCTTCGTCTGCGATACTTCCGCGGTCGGATTGTTGCGCAGCGCCTTGCCGGATGCCCTCTGCGTGGAAATGGAGGGCGCCGCAGTCGCCCAGATATGCTACGAATATGGCGTGCCCTGCGGCGTATTAAGGACGATATCCGACCGGGCCGACAGCACGGCCGACATCGATTTCAATACCTTCCTGGCCCAGGTGGCCCGTTTTTATTCGGCGGGGATCCTGAGGCGTTTTCTCATGAATTACTCCAGTCAAGGTCGATAAGTCATCCATGAACGCTATACCCTTGTTCCCCCTAAGCACCACACTGTTCCCGGCGGGAGCCTTGACACTACGTATCTTCGAAGTGCGTTACCTGGACATGATCAAGAAATGCATCGCCGACGGCACGGAATTCGGCGTCGTCACCTTGATCAGTGGCAGTGAAGTCCGCAGGCCCGAAGGCGGTGAGGAATTGGCAACGGTCGGGACCATGGCACGCATCGAGGAATGGAGTTCACCCATGCCGGCCTTATTGCACTTGCGATGTGTAGGAACTTCGCGTTTTCATCTGCTGTCCAGTGCAAAAGCGAAGTACGGCTTATGGATGGGAAACACCCTGCCGCTGGCTGATGACCCGCTGGTGCCCGTCCCCGCGTCACTCCAGCGCAGCGCCGACGCCTTGGGCAAACTCATTGCGCAGCTTCAAAAGGATAGGGTGCCCGTCGCTGAAATGCCGTTTGCGCCACCGTTCCGCCTCGATGAAAGTGCCTGGGTCGCGGATCGATGGTGCGAATTATTACCACTGGGGACCGAAGAGAAGCTACGATTGCTTGCCTTGCAGGATCCCGTATGGCGGCTGGAATGTGTTCACAAATTCATGATGGACCGCGGCCTGATGTCTTGATGAAGAGGAGCGTATGTACGAAACCCTGGATATTGAAATCAACGCTGCGGTCGCAACGGTCTGGATGAATCGTCCAGCCGTGCATAATGCGTTCAATGCTGACTTTATTAGGGAACTCACCGCCGCCTGCAAGGCGCTGGATGCCGATGCTTCCGTGCGGGTCATTGTGCTGGCCGGCCGGGGCAAAAGTTTTTCCGCGGGGGGCGACCTGAACTGGATGCGGGAAACTGCCGTAGCGGATGCGGCGACCAACCAGGACGATGCGCGCAGGCTGGCGGCCATGTTGCGTACGCTTTCGGAGGTCTCCAAGCCGACCATTGCGCGGGTGCACGGTGCGGCGTTGGGGGGAGGCATGGGCCTGGTTTCGGCATGCGATATCGGCATTGCATCGACGGCGGCCAGTTTTGCAACATCTGAGGTTCGCCTCGGTCTTATCCCTGCCGCGATTAGTCCATACGTCATACGCGCGATCGGACAGCGCCAGGCCTACCGTTATTTCCAGACGGCAGAGCGCATATCCGCCGAACGGGCTGTCCAGTTGGGACTGGTGCATGAAGTCGTGGCACCAGAGCATCTCGATACCAAGGTGCAAGAGATCGTGGTCGCCTTGCTGCTGGGCGGACCCATGGCACAAAGCGCAGCAAAAGACCTGATTCGCGGTGTCGCCGAGCGAGGCGTTGACGATGCCGTGCTGGAAGACACCGCGCAACGTATTGCGACGCTGCGTTCGCAGCCTGAAGCAAAAGAAGGGATGTCCGCGTTCCTGGACAGGCGCGATCCCGAGTGGGTCGCCTTGAACGCCAAGGCGGACTCATGATTCTCTTGTATCACTGCGTAAGCGCCAGGTCGTTCCGCCCCTTGTGGATGCTGGAGGAATGCGGCATTCCCTATGAACTGAAAATGCTTCCCTTCCCGCCCCGGTATGCGGCCCGCGAGTATCTGCAGGTCAATCCCCTGGGCACGGTTCCCGCGCTCTTTGATGGCGAGGTTCGCATGACGGAATCGGCGGCGATGTGCCAATATATCGCTGCCAGATACGGGCCGGCTGCCATGGATGTGAAGCCCGACGAAGCCAGCTTCGGCGCCTACCTGAACTGGGTGCATTTCGGCGAGGCGACACTTACCTTTCCACAGACCATAGTGCTTCGATACGGACGTTTCGAGACGCCGGAACGCCGTAATCCTCAGGTGGAAGAGGACTATCGGCGCTGGTTCCTGGCGCGCCTGCGGGCCATTGATGCCGTACTGTCCGGACAAGACTACCTGTGCGCCAGCCGGTTTACCGCTGCCGATATCTCGGTAGGCTATGCCCTGATGCTTGCCGAATTCCTTGATATGGAATCGAAATTCCCGGCGGCAGTTCGCGAATACTGGCAAAGGCTGAAAAATCGCGATGGATATCGGAAAGCGTTGGAAGCCCAACATCAGGCGGCTATCGGCCAGAAGGTGTCCGTGGTGCATGCACCGTTGACAACCCCATAAGCGGAAGACCGCATTTCATTCAACCACACTATCAGTTCAGCGCGGAGAAGGGCCATGTTGCCAACAGCACCAGCAAACTACGATGATATATGCGAGCAGTTCAATTGGTCGATACCGCCGCGCTATAACATCGGTGCAGACGCGTGCACCAAGTGGGCCGAGCAGGATCCTGGAAGGCTGGCCTTGATCTATGTGGGGCCGGATGGGAAAGCCATCAACCATACCTTTGGCCAGTTGCACGAAGCCTCGAATCGCTTCGCCAATCTGCTGCGCAGCGTGGGCGTGGCGCCTGGTGACCGGGTGGCGGTCTTGTTGCCTCAGGCGCCCGAAACCGCCATGGCGCACATTGCCATTTATAAGTCGGGGTGCATTGCAATTCCCCTGTTTTCGCTGTTTGGTGCCGAAGCCCTGCAATATCGGCTTGCCGATAGTGGAGCGAAGGTGATCATTACGAATCGCGACGGTGCGGCAAAGTTGGCGGACATTCGCGAGCGCCTGCCGGACTTGCAAGCCGTGTACAGCATCGATGGCGAATTGCCCGGTGCACGGGACCTGCATCGCGAGATGGCGCAGCAAAGCAATGACTTCACCGCGGTGGATACGGCTGCGGACGACCCCGCCGTCATCATCTATACATCGGGAACCACCGGCCAGCCGAAGGGCGCGCTGCATGCCCATCGCGTGCTGCTGGGGCATCTGCCCGGCGTGGAGATGTCCCATAACCTGTTTCCCCAGGAAGGGGACCGGATGTGGACGCCGGCTGATTGGGCATGGATAGGCGGCCTGTTCGATGTGCTGCTTCCCGCGTGGCACCACGGTATCACGGTGGTTGCACACCGCTTTCAGAAATTCACTCCGGAAGCTGCTTTCCAGCTGCTGCAGGATTTCGAAATACGCAATACCTTCTTGCCACCCACGGCGCTGAAGATGATGCGCGCCGTTGCCAGCCCCGAGCAACGCTGGAACTACCGGGTAAGGTCAGTGGCAAGCGGCGGCGAAACGCTGGGCTCCGAATTGCTGGATTGGGGGCGGCGTACCTTTGGGCTGACCATCAACGAGTTCTACGGCCAGACGGAATGCAATATGACGGTTTCGTCATGTGCCGATCTCATGCCCACCCGTGCGGGCGCGATAGGGCGTCCGGTGCCCGGGCATCGTGTTGCCATCGTTGACGAACAAGGCGCCGTGGTCCAGCCGGGAATGAGCGGCAATATAGCGGTTTTGCGGCCGGATCCGGTCATGTTTCTCCAGTACTGGAACAATCTCCGGGCGACTGGCGAAAAGTTCATCGGCGACTGGCTGCTTACCGGCGATGTGGGAACGATGGATGACGACGGCTATATATCTTTCGTGGGTCGCAACGATGACGTCATCACTTCGGCGGGATACCGTATCGGGCCGGGCGAGATCGAAGACAGTATTCTTCAGCACCCCGCCGTCAAGATGGCGGCTGTCGTCGGTGCACCGGACGCTCAGCGAACCGAGATTGTCGTCGCCGTGGTGGTGCTGCATGAAACCCATCAGCCTGGCGAAGCCCTAAAGCGGGAAATCCAGGAACACGTGAAAGTTCGGCTGGCCGCGCATGAGTATCCACGCGAGATTTTTTTCGTCGATGAATTGCCCATGACGACGACGGGCAAGGTGATCAGGCGCGAATTGCGCGATACCGTGGCGCAGTGGCGAGCGTCGCAGGACAAGACGTAGTCCGCCGGACAAAAAGGGTCTGCGCGCGCCCTCATCGCATTTCAAAGGCTTCCTGGTGGAAGGTATACCTTCCTTGCCATTCGCTTTTAAAACGTTTCTGCAGCTTGTTGGCCAATCCGTTTGGCCCACAAAACCATACTTCCGAACGGGCCCCGGGTACTATTTCGTTAAACAATCTATCGTTCGCGACGACGCTGCTGCGGCCAGTGCTATGGATGTACAGCCTTACGCCGGATAGGTTTGCGCACAAGAACTCCAGGCGTTTAATGAAGGGGTCCACGCCCGCATCGCTCACAAAATAGTGCAAGTCAGCGCTGGTTTGTTGTGCAGCATTATCTTGCAGTGATTCCAACCATGATAGAAACGGAGTAATGCCTATGCCCCCGGCAATCCAGATCTGCCTGGCTCCCGGGTCGCTGCGTGTGAAGTCAAAACATCCATACGGTCCTTCCACCGTAACCGCCTGACCCACTGTAAGCGTCTCGGCCAGCCCTGAGGTGTGATCGCCCAGCGCCTTGATCTGAAAGGCTACTGTGCCATCGTGGCGGTCCGCGCTGGCTATGGTATAGGGATGGGCACCTTCTGCTCGGTTGAAGGTAACAAAGGCAAATTGCCCGGCCCGATGTCCCGGCCATTTCGAGCCCAGATTGCAGTTGACTTCGGTAACTGTGTCAGATGGCGTGGCAACCGACACGACACTGCCATGGGTCTTCCGGCTTTTACCGATATGGCCTGTCAAGGTCATTACGCTGGCAACCGTGCCGGCAGCCAGGCATATTGCCAGCAGCATGCCTATAGGCTGGGTCCAGTACCAGGGTGGAGCCAGAACCGCCGTATGAAAGACCAGGCCCAGGTAGGCAACCGGCATGACGCGATGCACGTAGCGCCAGAATTTGTATGGAAACCGCTTCCACAGCGTAATGATCAGCATGGCTATCAGCGCGTAAATGATCCATTCACCCAAGTCCTTGGCGAGCGGGCGGGTAGCCTCGGCCAGGGCTCCAAGATCAAATTTTGGGGGACGTCCCGCTTTGCCTATCCAGGATTTGAGCAGGTCGCTGGACATATCCAGCAGCCAATGCGTGGCGGCAAAGCTGATGGCCAGGATGCCGGCCCATTTGTGCAGCCGATACATGCGATCCATGCCGCCCAGCGGCTTTTCCAGCCAGGCTGGGCGCACGGCAAGCACCATCACCACTGACATCAAGGCGATAGACCAGAGCCCACTCAAAAATAGTCCTTGCTGGCGCGCCAGCCATAACCACTCTCCCTGTAGTGGGGCGTTGACATAATACGTGTCCCAACCCCAGGTCAGGGCGATAGCGGTAAGAAAACTGGCAATTAATGTTTTCATGAGTCGGTTGTTCTAAAGGTTGAAAACAGGAGCTAAGTGCTGGCCGGTTTATTTGAATTAACGGTCCTTGCTTTTGAGTTCGGTTTTGACGATGTCGCCGGTGACCGGATGCATGTCTATCTTGGTTCGCTGGCCCTCTTTGTTGCGCGCTTTGGCTTCATAGACATCGCGGTCGCGTTCGATTTCGGTGATGTCGGTGTAGCCTGCGGCTTCCAGCTTGTCGTAGACCTGCTTGATGTTCAGCGCGGGGGCGGCAGAGGCGGTTTGTGCCACGGCCGCAATGTTGGCGGTTTGAGCAAAGGCGGGGGAAAGGCTGGCGCCGGTGACCAGCATTCCGGTGCAAATGGCAAGGGTGGATAAAGATTTTGTTGCAAACATGGTGATCTCCGTTAGGTAGAAAGGCGGCCGTGTTGTCGACCGTGCTGCCATTGTGTGCTTTGCCCCATGAACCTTATCTGAAGAGTTTGTTCATCTGCGGTTCATCTTCATTAAGCTATAAACGTTGCGTCGCGCGCGTGTTATTTGCTTTTCAGGCGCGGCAGATGTCCAACTATTCTGGTTTGAAAGGCCGGTACACTGGAGCAGCACATGTTGAATAAGCTTTTGGCGGCAGTCTTGTTTACGGGAGCGCTCGGCGCAAGTTTGTTGCCGGTTGGTACCAGTTTTGGCGGTGAAAGCGATCACGAACAGGCCAGGCGCGCACTTGAGGCAGGGGAAATTCTTTCCTTGCGTACCGTCATGGACCTGGTCGAACGCGATTACCCCGGCCAGATCGTCAAGATCGAGTTCGAGCGAGATGATGGAATCTGGATATATGAAATCAAGGTGCTGCAAAGCGGCGGCAAACTGATCAAGATAGAAATCGACGCCCGCGACGGGATCGTACTCAAAATCAAAGAGCCTGATTCCAAGCATAAAGGCAGGGACTGATGCATATTCTGGTTGTGGAAGATGAGCCGACGCTAGCCCAGCAAGTGGCCGAGGCGCTAACAGGCTCCGGCTACGCGGTCGATATCGCGGCTAACGGCCAGGACGGTCATTACCTGGGCGAGGCCGAATCCTTCGATGCCGTAGTGCTGGACTTGGGTTTGCCATTGATGGACGGCATTACTGTTTTGCGGAAATGGCGTAATGCGGGGCGTTCGATGCCGGTGCTGATTCTTACGGCACGGGATAACTGGCATGAAAAGGTTGCCGGCATCGACGCCGGTGCTGACGACTATCTGACCAAGCCTTTTCATATGGAAGAATTGTTGGCCCGCTTGCGGGCTTTGTTGCGCAGGGCGGCGGGGCATGCCAGCCCTGACCTGCGTTGCGGCAGTGTTGTGCTGGACACGCGGAATGCGCGGGTTACAGTCAATGGGCGGGCACTGGCCCTAACCAGCCACGAATTCCGGGTGCTTGCTTACCTGATGCACCATCAAAACAGTGTTATTTCCCGGGCCACGCTTACTGAACATATTTACGCCCAGGATTTCGACCGCGATTCCAATACCATCGAAGTGTTCATTGCCCGTTTGCGAAAAAAACTGCCTGAAGGACTTATCGTAACGGTGCGCGGCCTGGGATACCGGTTAGTCAGCCCGTGATGAAAAAACGGCATATGTCGTCTTTTGCGTCACTGGACTCGTTGCGCCTACGCTTGCTTGCCGGTACGCTGGTTTGGATAATGGTATCGATTATTGCTGCTGGCTGGGGCCTTGGCAGCTTGTTCCAGCGCCATATCACTACGCAGTTCCAGGGGGAGCTCAAAATCCAGCTGGACCAACTGACTGCCGCGCTGACGATTGATGCGGCTGGAAAGCCGTCGGTGCCTTCGCCGCTGAGCGACCCGCGTTTTGATAAGCCCTATTCCCGCTTATATTGGCAGATAGATCAGATCGTCGATGGGGGCGGTGTCGCGATTGCCGGCTTGCTGCGGTCACGATCGTTGTGGGATGTAGTACTCAAGGCGCCCGCGCCTGTTTTGGCCGAAGAAGGCAAGCATGTTTTCATCATAAACGGGCCTGATGGGCACCCCTTGTCGGTGCTTGAACGCATAGTGCATCCCGCCGAAGAGTCGGCGCCCGTCTTACGATTAATGATCGCGGCTGACCAACGCCTAATGGCCGAGCCGATAGAGCGCTTTACCCGCATGCTGGTGCTGGCTCTGGGCGTGCTTGGAGCTGGTCTTATGCTGGCGGCGATTGTCCAGGTGCTGATAGGGCTACGGCCCCTGGGGCAGTTGCGCCACCAACTGGGCGCCGTGCGCGATGGCAGCGCGCGGCGTATAGAGGGGCATTTTCCTACTGAGGTCCAGCCATTGGTGGATGACTTCAATGGGGTACTGTCGATTAATGCTGAAATTGTTAATCGGGCTCGTGTCCAGGCCGGAAATTTGGCGCACTCCGTCAAGACGCCGCTTGCCATATTGGCGAATGCCGCTGAACGCGAAGACACGCCGTTGGCGCGTTTGATTACCGAACAGGTCATCACGGCGCAGCGCCAGGTTGACTATCATTTGGCCCGTGCCCGGGCCGCTGCGGCGGTGCAGGCATCGGGCTTGCGCACTCCGGTGCGCCCGCCGCTTGAAGCCTTGGTGCGCGTCATGAGCCGGCTATATGCCGGGCGCGGCCTGGCTGTGGAATTGGGTGGCATCAGCAACGATCTGGCTTTTCGTGGCGAAGAGCAGGATCTTCAGGAAATGCTGGGTAACTTGCTGGACAATGCCTGCAAGTGGGCAGCCAGCCGGGTAGAAGTGAATGTTGCGTCAGAAGGGGCGAATTTAGTGTTCATCGTTGATGACGACGGCAAGGGTTTGTCTGTTTCCAAGCGCGAAGACGTATTCAGGCGCGGGGTACGTGTGGATGAGCAAGCGGCGGGTTCTGGGTTGGGCCTGGCGATAGTGCGCGACCTGGCTCTGCTGTACGGCGGCGACGTTCATGCCGAAAGCTCACCGGCAGGCGGTTTGCGCGTGGTGCTGCTCTTGCCGTCAGCGTGATCCGGCGTTAAACGCGCCCAAGCGGACGCTTCCGAAAGTTCACTGATGCGTCCGATGCACAGACGGCTTGTCTCATCCAAATGCAACGAACCGCCAAGAATATGCCAAGTAAAGAAAAAGGGCTTATGCGAAAAATGCATAAACCCTTAATTCACTGTTGTTCGAGTGGTCGGGGCGAAAGGATTCGAACCTTCGACCCTCTGGTCCCAAACCAGATGCGCTACCAGGCTGCGCTACGCCCCGACTTTGTTCACTGCTTACAACAGCCAACTACTATAACATAAAAATTGAATCATGTTGCGCTGGTCGGCGCGATATTATCGTTTTCGTCGATGTGGCTGCGTTTTTCTACGCTTAGCTTGGCAATACGGCGGCCTTCCAGTTCCAGTACGCGGAAGACAAAGGCGTCATTGTGATGCTTCAGCGTAAGCTCCTCGCCCACCTCTGGAAGCCGTTCGAACTGGCGCAGCAGGTAACCGGCGACGGTGCTGTATTCGTCGGACTCTTCGATCAGGCCTTCCAGGTCGAGCGTTTGCTGGAAATGATGCATGTCGGTCGCGCCATCAATGATCCACCGGTTCTCGCCGTCGGCAATGATGTCGGGCGTTTCGTCCTCATCGGGAAAGTCACCCGCTATGGCCTCGAAGACATCGATGGGTGTGACCAAGCCTTCGACGGTGCCGAATTCATTGATGACGATCACCAGTTGCCCGCGCGCTGCCTTCAACGTATCGATCAGGTCCAGTATGCGGACGGTTTCATGAACGATGATCGCGGGGCGGAAGCCTTTCTCGCTAAGCGTGCCGCGCGTGATCAAGTCGGCGATCATGTCTTTTGCACGGCCTATGCCTACGATTTCATCGAGCGATCCTCGGCATACAGGGAAAAATCCGTGCGGCGTACTATTGATTTCGTCCCGTATGGCCTCAGGATCATCGTTGAGGTCGATCCATGTAATGTCCGTGCGGGGCGTCATGATGGAGTGCACATTGCGATCGGCCAGCCTGAGCACGCCGCTGACCATATTGCGTTCTTCGACGGCAAACGGTGCGCTGGAGGGATCGGAAGGCGGGCGATTACTTGTTTCGTCGGACGATACAGGACGCTTGCCCAGCATGCGCAAGATGCCCTCGGCGGTGCGTTCGCGCATGGGACGAGGGGAGTCCATGTTGATCAGATTGCGCCGTGCAATCTGGTTAAGCGTTTCGATAGCCACCGAAAAGCCAATGGCGGCATAGAGATAGCCCTTGGGTACTTTGAAACCGAAGCCTTCGGCCACCAGCGCGAAACCTATCATCAGCAGGAATCCGAGGCACAGGATGACCACGGTGGGGTGGGCATTGACGAAACGCGTCAATGGCTTGGAGGCGATCAACATGATACCGATCGCAATGATCACGGCGGCCATCATGACTTCCAGCCTGTCCACCATGCCCACGGCGGTGATGACCGCATCCAGGGAAAAGACGGCGTCCAGCACCACGATTTGCGTCACGATGACCCAGAAACCCGCGTACATGCGCGAGCCGGACATACTGGCTACCTTGCCTTCCACCCTTTCGTGCATTTCCGTGGTGCCTTTGAATACCAGGAAGAAGCCTCCCACAATGAGAATGAGATCACGCCCCGAGAATGCGAAAGAACCGACGGAGAATAGCGGTTCGGTAAGCTTGAATAACCACGAGATGCCAGCCAGCAGGGCCAGGCGCATGACAAGGGCGAGCGACAAGCCGATGATTCGTGCGCGGTCGCGCTGTTCCGGCGGAAGCTTGTCCGCCAGTATGGCAATGAAAATCAGGTTGTCGATGCCCAGTACGACTTCCAGGACGACAAGTGTTAAAAGGCCGACCCACGCGGCGGGGTCAAGCAACAGCTCCATTAGTAGGCTTCCGATAGAAAACACCAATTATAGGGGGCAATTGTGTATGCTTGGCTGAAATTGCCAGAAGCTGAAAGGAATTCGGCTGTCTGTCAGTCATTGATTGAGCTTGTTATTTTATGTGTTTCGATCGAAGATGAAACGCCGGCCTTTGGCTGGCGAGGCGCTTTGTACCGGTTTCCCGGCGGCGTGTCATTAACCAAGTAAAACCATGGCGAAACAAATCATGAGCAAAAAACTGTTGATGCTGGTCGGCGATTACGCCGAAGACTACGAAACAATGGTGCCGTTCCAGACACTGCTTACCGTGGGTCACACGGTGCATGCGGTCTGCCCGGACAAAAAGGCGGGCGATACGGTGGCTACCGCCATTCACGATTTCGAAGGTGCGCAAACCTATAGCGAGAAGCCGGGCCACCGCTTTGCGCTGAACTACGATTTCGACAAGGTTGACGTCAGCGATTACGACGGCCTGGTTATTCCGGGCGGCCGCGCTCCCGAATATCTGCGCATGAATGACAGAGTGCTGGAAATAGTCCGGCAGTTTGATTCAGCCCATAAGCCGATAGCCGCGGTGTGCCACGGAGCACAAATATTGGCGGCGGCGGGCATACTGAAGGGCCGTACTTGTTCGGCTTACCCGGCTTGTGCCGCCGAAGTCCGTCTGGCCGGTGGCACTTACGCAGAAATAGGCATAGACCAGGCGCATACCGATGGCCATCTGGTTACCGCCCCCGCGTGGCCTGCACATCCCGCATGGATGGCACAATTCCTGGCGGTACTTGGTACGCGTATTACACACGAATAGGCCGGCTTTATCTTTTTATCTGCAGATGTGGAAGCGTGTAGGCCTGGTTCTGGTATACCCAGCTGGGCCATACGGCATGCGCCAGCGCTTCGCGCGCAAGGCTGGCGTTGGTAGCCACAGGAATGTAGCTTGCGGGCGCCTGGTAGGTGTACTGGCTGGGATCGCGATGGGGCTCCAGGACCATCAGCGTGTCGCCTTTCAGATAGCCGTAATTCTCTCCGTACTGCATCATGGCGCGTCCGCCACCTTCCTTTGTCAGGTCGTGTCCTATCATGGGATGGTCGCACTCTACTCCCATGATGGACAGTAATGTGGTCGGCAGGTCTATCTGGCTGATCAGCCTGTCGTCGCTGCGCGGCGCAACGTCGGCGCCCACTATCAGGGCGGGAATATGAAAATGACGCAAGGGCACCAGGTTGGCGCCGCCGACGCGCGAATCATGGTCGGCAACGATCAGGAATACCGTATTGTCCCAATAGTCCGATTCTCGCGCCCGGTCAAAGAACTGGCCAATGGCCCAGTCCGCATAGCGTACCGTGTTCTCGACAGTGGCAGGGTTGCCGTCCGGGTCTATCCGGCCGCTGGGATATTCCCAGGGCGAATGGTTGCTGACTGAAAATGCCAGCGTGAAAGTCGGTTGCTCTGGCGTGGCCTGCAGGATGTGGTGCAGCTTGGTGAACATATCCTCATCGCTCGCGCCCCATGTGCCGACGAACGCGGGATCCTTGAACGTCGGCAGGTCATGAAGGTCGTCGAAGCCGTTACCCAGGAAGAAGCTCTTCATATTGTCGAAGTGGGCTTCTCCACCATAGATGAAGCTGGACCGATAGCCTTGCTGCTTGAGCGCTTGCGCCAAGGTGAAGAAATGGCTTTGCGCGCCGGAAAGACGCAGGATTGCGTCCGAAATGGTGGGAGGAAAGCTGGCCACCACGGCTTCAAGCCCGCGCACTGAGCGGGTACCGGTGGCATAGGCGCGCGTAAAGTTCCAGCCGCTGCGGGCCAGTTCGTCCAGGCAGGGCGTGAGCTTGGCACCGCCCAGGTTGCCCACGTATTGAGCGCCCAGGCTTTCCTGGACAATCATGACGACGTTGAGCGGGCGCGAGCGTTTGGAGCTGGGATTTTGGGCGTGAAGGGTCGGAATACCGGTGCTGCCCTGTGCAATGCCGGCTGCCTGCCTGACGATGTCGTTCATTTCGTCGGCGTCTATCTTGCCATAGACGTCTTCGGCCGAACGCTCATTCTTCATGCTGTACAAGGCGTAGCTGACCGAATACAGCGAATTGAGCGGCAGGGCATTGAGCATGCTGTCGCCACAGTAGGCAACCGTCGACGGATTGATGGGGCGATGGCCCAGGGTGCCTCGTATGGCCAGGAACGTTATGATGGCGGCCGCGAGCGACACCAGGGGACGGGCCCACCACACCATTTCCGTATCGGCCGCAACGCCGATGAATAAGACATAGGCCAACCACGCCGCCAGCGCGAGCACGGCTATGCCACCGAATATGACGGCTTTGTAGCCTTTCCAGAGCATGCCAAAAACTTCATTTGGATGCTTCAGGTATTCCACATAGAGGCGATTCGGACGGGTATCGTATTCATGGATGAATTGCGGCGTGGAGACCTCCAGCAATACCAGCAGCAGCCATGCAAACACGAACCACCATCCAGTAATGGCGACAGCCAGCGGAATATGCCCGATCCAGGGCGACAGTACAGCGGGAATCCCCGCAATAATGGCTATCTGGTTCGCATCAATACGCAAGCCGCCGATCAGAATAGGCAGGATGCCGCCCGCCTGTTTTACCCGCTTCCATTGCCATGCTGCCAGCATGCCGCGGCTTAACATCAGCAGGCATAGGCTGGATATGATAAAAGTCAGGGTCAAATCGCGCATCGGTGATATTTAAAGATCAGTTAACGGGCGTAGTGTAATGGGTGCGACCCCGTACCTGCATATTGCGTACAATTTATTGCGATTACTCCCTGACCCGTCCAGCACAGGAACCTGACATGCACTTCCCCCGCCCTTATGCAAAATTGTTTGGCGCCGCCGCCCTGGCCCTGGCGGTCCCGTTGTCGTGGGCACAAGACGTCATCAAGATTGGCGAGCTCAATAGCTACAAGACCCAACCCGCGTTCCTGGGACCTTACAAGAAAGGCATGGAGCTTGCCCTTGAGCAAATCAATGCAGCAGGGGGCGTGAATGGCAAAACACTTGAACTGGTCATACGCGACGACAATTCCAACCCGGGTGACGCGGTCCGCGCGGCCCAAGAGCTGCTCGCACGCGACAAGGTTGATGTACTGACCGGCACGTTCCTGTCGCATATCGGGCTGGCCGTTACCGATTTCGCCAAGCACAAGAAGGTATTCTTCCTTGCCAGCGAGCCGCTGACCGACAAGATAGTCTGGGCTGACGGAAACCACTACACCTACCGCTTGCGCAACTCCACCTATATGCAGGTGGCCATGCTGATTCCCGCGGCGGTAAAAATGAACAAGAAGCGGTGGGCCATCGTTTATCCCAATTATGAATACGGGCAGTCGGCAGTCGCTACGTTCAAGACCTTGCTCAAGCAGGCACAGCCCGACGTCGAATTCGTGGCAGAGCAAGCGGCGCCATTGGGAAAAATTGACGCAGGCAGCGTCGTCCAGGCCCTGGCCGACGCCAAGCCGGAAGCCATGTTCAACGTATTGTTCGCCACAGACCTGTCGAAATTCGTGCGCGCGGGAACGCAGCGCAATTTCTTCGAGGGCTTGCCCGTAGTCAGCATGCTGACCGGAGAACCTGAATACCTCGATGCGCTGGGCAATGAAACGCCCGTGGGTTGGGTGGTGACCGGCTACCCTTGGTACGCCATTGATACCCCCGAGCACGATGCATTCCTGCAAGCCTATCAAAAGCGCCATAACGACTATCCCCGGCTGGGCAGCGTGGTCGGCTACAACGCCATTCTTTCCCTGGCAGCGGGCATCAAGAAAGCCGGCACGACCGACACCGAAGCCCTGGTGCAGGCATTCAAGGGTCTTGAAGTCGGTACTCCCTTCGGGAAGATCACGTACCGTGCCAACGACCATCAGTCCACGATGGGCGCTTATGTGGGCAAGCTGGCCGTCAAGGACGGCAAGGGCATCATGACAGACTTCACTTACGTAGACGGCGCGAGCGTACAACCTACCGACGAACAGGTCAGGCAATGGCGGCCCGCCTCGGCCGATTAACTTGTCATAGGGCGCTGCGCCATCGGGCGCCGTAATCCGCAATGCAGCTTACTGGTTTTATCGTTCAGTTCCTGAACGGCCTGGCCGAGGCGTCTTCCTTGTTCCTGGTGGCCGCTGGTCTTTCACTGATATTTGGTGTCAGCCGGATCGTTAACTTTGCGCATGGCTCGTTCTACATGCTGGGCATCTACGTTGCCTATTCCATCGTGCAACAGTGGGGGCAAACTCCTTTTGGCTTCTGGGCCAGCCTGATCGCCGCCGCGCTTGTGGTGGCCGCCCTCGGGGCACTGGTGGAAATGATATTGCTGCGGCGCATCTACAAGGCGCCGGAAATGTACCAGCTGCTCGCCACGTTCGCGCTGGTGCTGGTATTCAATGATGCCGCCCTGTGGATCTGGGGGCCGGACGATTTGCTGGGTCCCCTGGCTCCCGGCCTGAACGGTTCGGTATCGATCCTGGGCCGCTACATGCCGGTTTACGACCTGGCGCTCATGGTGATCGGACCCGCGGTGCTGCTGGCGTTATGGCTGCTACTGACGCGCACCCGCTGGGGGACCTTGGTCCGCGCCGCAACTCAGGATCGTGAAATGCTCGGGGCACTGGGCGTGAACCAGGGATGGCTCTTTACCGGCGTATTTGCCCTGGGTGCTTTTCTTGCCGGACTGGGCGGGGCAATCCAAATTCCGCGCCAGCCCGCCAGCCTTATGCTGGACCTGAGCGTCATTGGCGATGCCTTCGTCGTGGTGGTCGTGGGCGGCATGGGATCTATTCCCGGCGCTTATCTGGCCGCCTTGATCATTGCCCAGCTCAAGGCTTTATGCATCGCCTTGGGCGTCATGGAAATCGGCGGCGTCAGCATCGCCTTTCCCAAGCTGACGCTGGTCGTCGAGTTCATTTTCATGGCTTTCGTGCTGGTGTTCCGCCCGTGGGGCTTGCGCGGCAAGCCGCTGGCAACCATGCGCCATCTGGGGATTCCCGATGCGCCCTTGCGTACCGCGGGCACCGCGTTCAAATGGTTGGCGATGGCGCTTATTGCATTGTTTGCCATGCTGCCGCTGTTGTCCGGCACCTTGCCGTATGCCACCGTTTTGGCTCAGGACATCCTGGTCGCCGTCCTGTTTGCCGTCAGTCTTCATTTCATGATGGGCCTGGGGGGTATGGCATCGTTCGGCCATGCCGCGTATTTCGGGATTGGCGCCTATGCAACCGCCTTGCTGTTTCAGTCGCAGTGGGCCGGCATGGGCGGCGCCTTGCTGCTTGCGCCGCTGGCGGCGGCCTTGGCGGCAACCGTATTCGGCTGGTTCTGCATCCGGCTTTCCGGCGTGTACCTGGCCATGCTGACGCTGGCATTCGCGCAAATTATCTGGTCTATCGTGTATCAGTGGGATGCGGTCACCGGCGGGTCCAACGGTATTATCGGTATCTGGCCCGAGGAGTGGCTATCGGGCGATACTTACTATTACTTTACGCTGGCTGTCGTGATTCTGGCGATTGTTGCCGTGCGGCGCATGGCGTTTGCGCCATTCGGCTATGCCTTGCGCGCATCCCGCGATTCAGCACTGCGTGCGGATGCGACAGGCATCAATGTAAAGCGTGTGCAATGGACCGCCTTTATCATTGCAGGCCTGCTGGCCGGCCTGGCGGGGGGGCTGTATGTATTTTCCAAAGGAAGCACGTCCCCTGAAGTCATCACCGTGGGCAAGTCCGTCGATGCACTGGTCATGGTGATGCTCGGCGGCATACAAACCTTGTTCGGCCCGGTAGTCGGGGCAGCCAGTTTCACGATATTGCAGGATTACTTCATCGGCATCACCGAATATTGGCGAGCCCTGTTCGGCGCAGTCATACTCCTGATCGTCCTGGCTTTTCCGCGAGGCATTGCCGGACATTTCGCGCTACTGATACAAGGCAAGGAAAAACCGGCATGAGCCTGTTGAACGTTCGCAACCTCAGCAAGCGCTTTGGCGGCAACGCCGCCGTCGATGACATCAGCTTCGACCTGAAGGCCGGCGAACTGCTGGCACTGATCGGCCCCAACGGCGCCGGAAAGTCCACGACCTTCAATATGGTCGGGGGCCAGTTGCCGGCCAGCGCCGGCTCCATCCTGTTCGACGGGCGCGAATTGCTGGGCGTACCGTCACACAGGATTGCCCATATGGGCGTAGGGCGCACGTTCCAGATTGCGGCGACGTTTGCATCGCTGACGGTGCTCGAGAACGTCCAGATGGCATTGCTGTCACATCACCGAAAAATCTTTTCGTTCTGGCGCGCGGCCGCTCATCGTTTTCGCGATGAGGCGCTTGATCTGCTGCGGCAGGTGAACATGCAGGACCAGGCTTCACGTCCCTGCAGCGAGTTGGCGTATGGCGACGTCAAGCGGGTGGAACTGGCCATGAGCCTGGCTGGCCGGCCACGATTGCTGTTGATGGATGAGCCCACGGCCGGCATGGCCCCGGCCGAGCGTAATGGCCTGGTGGCGCTGGTCAAAGACCTGGTCATCCAAAAAAACATGGCGGTGCTGTTTACCGAGCATAGTATGGATGTGGTCTTTGCCTACGCCGACCGCATTATCGTATTGGCGCGCGGCCGCTTGATTGCCCAGGGCAGCGCCGAAGAGGTGCGCGCGCATCCCCAAGTACAGGCGGTCTATTTTGGAACCGGCAAGACGTTCGAGGCCGCGATATCTGAAGGCAGCCGCCCATGAGTCAAGCACGCAATAGCGCAGCGACGGCGCCCTTGTTGACCTTGGCCGGGGTGAACGCCTGGTACGGTGCCGCCCACATCCTGCACGATATCGCGCTGGATGTCGGCCAGGGCGAAGTGGTGGCACTGATGGGACGCAACGGCGCGGGCAAGTCGACGACACTCAAGGCCATCATGGGCCTGGGACCCAAGCGCGACGGACAGATACGCTTCATGGGTCACGCGCTTGAAAAGCGCCAGCCCTACGAGGTGGCACGACTGGGTTTGGGCTATGTGCCGGAAGATCGCCGCATTTTCACCGAGCTGACCATCAAGGAAAACCTGATGACCGGCCGCCAGGCCGAGCGGACCTGGCCCGACGGCCGGCCGGGCCTGAACTGGACGGTCCAGGCAATCGATGAGCTGTTTCCAAATCTGGCCGGCATGAAAGATCGTCCGGCAGGTGCCATCAGCGGGGGCGAGCAGCAAATGCTGACAGTGGCCCGCACGTTGATGGGCAATCCTTACATGCTGCTTCTGGACGAACCTTCCGAGGGAGTGGCGCCGGTCATCATTGAACAGATGGTCAGTATGATTCTGGCGCTGAAAGCCCGCGGTGCCAGCGTTTTATTGTCGGAACAGAACATCCACTTCGCCCGCCTTGTGGCCGACCGCGCCTATGTGCTGGAAAAAGGCGCTATCCGGTACAGCGGATCGATGTCGGACCTGGCCGAAAACGAGCAGGTCCGACGATCTTATCTGTCGCTGTAACGCTTGTCGATAGCGTTACAGCGACGTCCTGTTTCAGGCTACGCGCCCCAGAGGAACCGCCGTGCGATAACTGTTCACCAGCTCAGTGCGCCGGGCCTGGGCGCCCAGCAGGTTCTTTTCCTTTACGTGCCCGAACCCGCGAATGTCATCGGGAAGGCGGGCAAGTTCGATCGCCACGGCCAGGTTCTGTTCGGTCAGGCTTTCCGATAGTTCATTCACCAGTTCCAGGTATTCACGCACCAACTGGCGTTCCTGCCGACGTTCAGCCGTCTTGCCGAATACGTCGAAAGCCGTGCCGCGCAGGCCTTTAAGCCTTGCAAGCACCTTGAAGACCGACATTACCCAGGGCCCAAATTTTTTCTTGACCAGTTCGCCCTTGTCATTGCGTCTGGAAAACAGTGGCGGCGCCAAATGGAAATGCAGTTGGTAGTCGCGCCCGGGCTCGCCTTCGAACTGTTTGCGCAGCTTATCCGTGAAGGCCGGATCCACATAGAGCCGGGCAACTTCGTACTCATCCTTGTACGCCATGAGCTTGGCCAGGTTGGTGGCGACTGCGGACGTCAGGCGCACGCTTTTGGCTGAAGACAGCGAGGCTTCTTTCATTCGTATCCGGTTGACGGCATCGACATAGCGAGCCGCGTAGGCGGCATTCTGATACTGCGTGAGCCACTGCGTGTTGCGTTGCAGGATGCTGTCCAGCGTTTCCGGCATGGCGATGACGGTGGCCGCCACTTTCTTGTCGGCCAGTTCAGGCGCAATGGCCTGGGCACCATGATGGGCAGCGGCGCGACCCCACTCGAAGGCCGCCAGGTTCTTTTCCACCATTACGCCGTTGAGGTTGATGGCGCCCAACAGGCTTTCATACGACAACGGTATCCAGCCTTTCTGCCATGCATAGCCCAGCAGCAGCGGATTCGCATAGATCGCGTCGCCCAGCAGCTTGATGGCCAGGGCGTTGGCGTCGAGGAACTCGCAATCCTTGCCGATCGCTTCGGTGAGGTCGTTGGTGGCCGCCACGTCGGGGTATTGCCACTTTGCGTTGTGGATAATGTCCGCGGTTGGGATGGGAGCGCTGTTCACCGCGGCATGCGTCACATCTTTCTGGGCCCTGGACAATACATCCGCCGAGGTTGTCACGATGGCATCGCAGCCAATGATCAGCTGGGCCTCGCCGGTGGCAATGCGCGTGGCATGCAGGTCGGCGGGTTGCGCGGCAATTTGAACATGGCTCAATACAGCGCCGCCTTTCTGCGCAAGTCCCGCCATGTCGAGTACGGTGACGCCCTTTTTTTCCAGGTGTGCCGCCATGCCCAGCAGGCCGCCTATGGTAACTACGCCCGTCCCGCCTATGCCGGTAACGAGTATGCCGTAGCTGTTTTGAATGGCGGGCAGCACGGGCAAGGGTAGACCCGTAACAAGTGCGGCCTGCGCGCCGGATGATGCCTGTTGCGGCGCCGGCTTTTTGACCTGAGCGCCTTCGGCAGTGATAAAGCTGGGGCAGAAACCGTTTACGCAGGAGTAGTCTTTATTGCAGGACGACTGGTTGATCTTGCGCTTCACGCCCACCGGCGTGTTCAGCGGCTCGACCGACAGGCAATTGGATTTCACCGAGCAGTCGCCGCAGCCTTCGCAGACTGCATCATTGATGAACACGCGGCGCGCGGGGTCGGGATAAGCGCCGCGTTTGCGGCGACGTCTTTTCTCGGTGGCACAGGTTTGGTCATAGACCAGTACGGTGGTGCCTTCAATTTCACGCAATTCGCGCTGTACGCGGTCGAGTTCGTCGCGATGATAAACAGGCGGATTGCCGGTCAGCGATACGCCTTTATACTTTTCGGGCTCGTCGGTGACCACCACCACTTTCTTTGCGCCTTCGGCGTGAACCTGCGCGATGACGTCAGTGACCTTCAGGATGCCGTCGACCGGCTGGCCGCCCGTCATGGCTACCGCATCGTTGTACAAGATCTTGTAGGTGATATTGGAGTTTGCTGCGATCGAAGCGCGAATCGCAAGCACGCCGGAATGGAAGTAGGTGCCATCGCCAAGGTTGGCAAATACATGCTTTTCCTTGGTGAACGATCTCTGGCCTATCCACGCCACGCCTTCACCGCCCATGTGGCTGAAGGTCTCGGTTTTGCGGTCCATCCAGATGGACATGTAATGACAGCCTATGCCGGCGAGCGCCCGCGAACCGTCGGGCACGTTGGTCGACGTATTATGCGGACAGCCCGAACAGAACCACGGCTTGCGTTCGGTCGTGATGACGGGTTTGCGCAGCTCGCGATCCTTGGCATCGATGATGGCAATGCGGGCGGCGATCCGGCTTTGCACCTCGGCGGGGAGGTCGGCTTTCTCGAGTCGGCGGGCAATGGCCCTTGCGATCAGGGCGGGAGACAGCTCGGCGGCGGCCGGCAATAGCCAGTGGCCGCGTGGAACCGACCATTCTCCGCCTGCATTGTCTTTTTCATCGAACTTGCCGAAAACCCTTGGCCGGACATCGTCGCGCCAGTTATAGAGTTCTTCTTTCAGCGCGTATTCGAGTATCTGGCGCTTTTCTTCAACGACCAGTATTTCTTCCAGTCCCGTTGCGAATTCACGCGCATCCTGGGCGTTCAGCGGCCAGACGCAGCCGACTTTCATTAGTCGAATGCCGATGCGGGCACAGGTTGATTCGTCCAGTCCGAGATCGGCCAGCGCCTGGCGCGTATCCAGGTACGCCTTGCCGGCCGTCATGATCCCAAAGCGTGCGCGAGGCGAATCGATAACGATACGATTCAGCTTGTTGGCGCGCGTGTAGGCGATGGCTGCATACCACTTGTAGTCGATCAGCCGTGCTTCCTGAACCAATGGCGGGTCGGGCCACCGTATGCTCAGGCCGTCCGGCGGCAGCAAGAAATCGTCGGGGATGATAATGCGCGCGCGGTCAGGGTCAATGTCGACCGATGCTGTTGATTCGACGACCTCGGTGACGCACTTCATGGCCACCCAAAGGCCGGAGTAGCGGCTCATGGCCCAACCGTGCAAACCGTAATCCAGGTATTCCTGGACATTGGAGGGATACAGGACGGGTATGCCTGCGGCCTGGAAGGCGTGTTCCGATTGATGTGCGACGGTGGACGATTTGGCGCCATGGTCATCGCCCGCCAGAACCAGGACCCCGCCATGGCGCGCGGTGCCCGCCGAGTTCGCGTGCTTGAAGACGTCCATGGAGCGATCCACGCCCGGGCCCTTGCCGTACCACATGCCAAATATGCCGTCGCGCGTGGCATCGGGATAAAGGGTGACCTGCTGGCTTCCCCATACCGAGGTGGCGGCCAGGTCTTCATTCAGCCCTGGCTGGAAGACGACATCGTTGTCGGCCAGGTGTGTCTTTGCTTTCCATAAGGCCTGATCCAGCGCGCCCAGCGGAGACCCCCGATAGCCCGAGATGAAGCCCGCCGTGTTCAGGCCGGCAAGCCGGTCGCGCGCCTTTTGCAGCATGGGCAGGCGTACCAGGGCCTGCGTACCGCTCATGTAGGCGCGGCCATGTTCCAGCGTGTACTTGTCGTCTAGGGATACCGCGGCCAGTGCCGATAGCACCGCCGGATCAAGGGGAGCGTTCATCGGGCTGTCTCCTGTAGGAATTTTCTGTATTCCCAGTGTATGGACTTATCGTGCTATCGTAAAATCAATTTTTCAGCTAACAGGTATTGGAAAAACAGATGAAGGACGAGGTCACGCTACGGCAGTTCCGCTACTTTATTGCCGCCGCCACGTCGGGGCAGTTTTCCGCCGCTGCGGTTTCCGAGCATGTGTCGCAGTCCGCCATTACCAGCGCCGTACAAAGCCTTGAACAACAACTGAAGGTGCGTCTGTTCGATCGACTACCCCATGGTGTGGTATTGACCGCCGAAGGGCAAGTGTTTTTCCACCACGCGCGACATGTCATGGACTCGGTCAACGACGCCATGCGCCATGCCAGCCTGCTTCCCCAGACGGCGACTGGAACCATACGCCTGGCAGCCACCTACACTGTTCTAGGCTACTTCCTGCCGGACTTGCTCAGCCGTTTCAAGCGCAGCTACCCGCAAGTCGAGATTGACCTGGTCGATATGGACAGGCCTACGCTGGAACAAGCGCTGGCCGACGAAACCATAGACCTTGGCGTTGGCCTGTTGTCGAACATCGACGTCCCACAGCGCTATGGGCATCATCTTCTGGTTCGTTCGCGCCGCCGCGTATGGATGGCAGCCAGCCATCCCCTTGCCAAGCAAGCCGTCGTCAGCCTGGCCGATATTGAACGTTGTCCTTATATATTGCTGACTGTCGACGATGCCGAAGCCGCGGCTATGCGGCATTGGGGTGCCGCAAGCCCGGCGCTCAACGTAGCGATGCGTACCAGTTCGCTGGAAGCCTTGCGCGGCCTCGTCGCCTATGGCTTTGGCGTCTCGATATTGTCCGACCTGGTGTATAGGCCATGGTCGCTGGAGGGAAAGAAAATCATGGCCATCCCCATCAGCGATCCGCTTGCGCCCATGGACGTCGGGCTGCTGTGGCCCAGTACGCGACAGCCTGCCGGTCTTGTTGACGTGTTCAGGCAATTCCTGATTCACGCGTGCGACAGTGACAACGGAATATCCGCAGCGGGCTCGACTCAAAGGGCTGCGCTGCGGAGCCGTTGAGCTGGCGCACCGGTATCGGCGCGCCCGTTCGTCATGGAACCAGCGAAATTCCGACGCGGACCTGCGGCTCGCTTTTATGGTTATAGCCCAATAACGTTTCCCCGTAGCCTTTGAAATACTGCACATGCAGGTAGCCGTTCATGTTCAGGAACGTACGCTTCAAAGGCCATGCTGCCTCGATCTGGCTCGTGCTGCGGCCTTCGTGCCCCTGACGGTACAGGCCCGACAATACCAGGCCATTGTCCTGTGCCCAGCGCAACTTCCAGTCGACGTGGCCAGCATAATCACTGTAGTCGGAATTTTTGTCTCCGACGGCGAAGTAGGTTTTGACGCGTGGTGCGAAAGTAAGCGTGCTGCCGCCGTCGAAACGGTAGCTGAACTCGGGCTGGATGTAGGCGAAGTTCAATGAACGCGAATCGTCCTCGCTTTTGCCGTTCGACTCGTGCTGGACGCCGCTGGCCAGCCCCAGGTAGATATCTTTACTGGGCGACTGCCACAAGGCATCTTTCTGCCAGAAAAGGCTGGGCTTGAACGATGTGTCGACAAACGGATTCGAGTCGGAATGCAGATCCCACAGCGCTGTTTGCGTGTAGCCAAGATAGAAATGATCTTCGAACTTGGGATTATTGGGATCGTTGGGCGTGAAAAGACGATACTTGAAACTAACTTGGTAACGCGCATTTCGCCCGCCTTTATTGCCCACGTCAAAATAAATGGGCTCGTAGGCGGAAATGGCGCTGCTGAATCGCGCGAAGCCCGAAGGCGGCGTGGTCAGTTGCTGCGTTGACGTAACGGCCGGCCCCTGGGAGATGGGCGCGCCCGTGGCGGCCACCACGTTCTCGGGCAGTGCAGGGTCGTTTTGCTGTAGCCCCGTTGCCGCGCCGGCGTCAACCACCGGTCCGGTTGCTGGGGTGCCTGAAATGGTGCTGTTCTTGAGCGGACTGGTGTCCAACGCAAGCAGCGTGGGCTCGCCTTCGATGTTGACCGCCTGCAGGCCGCGCACGCCCGTAGGCACCACGGCGCGCCAACTGAACTTTACAAAATTATTGACCGGTATATTGGCTTGTTCGCTGCCTTGGGCAAGATATGCCAGGCTGCGTATCGCCTTGCCTTCCTGATCGCGCCATTGAATGACCAGTTGCTTGGGGGCGTTCCACGTAATGGCGCTGGCGGTATCATTGAACAGCAGGCCGCTGATAGTTACGGTTTCACCGGGGAGGGCTTGGGGGCGGTCCAGCTTGTAGCTGATACCGGCGCTGGCCGGCGAGGCGAGGAGTGCGCTGCTGACTAGGGCCATGACTTGAACGCAGTGTTTCAGTGGTGTGCAGGTATACGTCATAAATGCTTCATTTGGATTCTTATTGATACGCCGGAAACTGTAGCATTGAGGCTCGTTCTTTACGCTACCTATTGTAAGTATGTGGCGAAATGGGTACTTGGGTGCGATTGATATCGGCATTTCGTTCGCGTAAGTGCCAGATATATGACGTTTTTCTTCTTTCCCGCTCGACGCGCTAAAATGCGCGCTCCAAGTTGGATAATGCGGCAGTAGCTCAGCTGGATAGAGCACGGGCCTTCTAAGCCCGGGGTCGGGGGTTCGAGCCCCTCCTGCCGCGCCAAGTGTTTATCTGGATAGACGCAGATTACGCGCGTTGCAGCGGTCGAATCTCTTCGGCCAGCCGCAATGCGGTATCAGGGGTGATGCTGCGGCGTCCACGAACTATCTCGTTCATGCGGGTGGCGGGAACGTGGAGCATAATGGATAGAGTGTTGACACTCATCCCCAGCGGCGCGAGATATTCTTCACGCAGAATTTCGCCCGGATGGATCGGACGCATGCCCTTAATTTCCTGCGGGCAACGGCGAGTATTCAACCGCAATCCACCGATAGCCGGATTCTTGCTCCTTGACATGCCCGATGCCGGGGAAAGGCAGATGCGCACCCCCGATCCAGAATTTCTCTTTCGCGGCACGGGCAAAAACTTTCTCGCGTGTGGCAACGGCCTGTTTTTTATCGGTATCGAAATCGAGAGACACGGCAGGATTTGCAAACTGCACTGCATGGCTATGGACGATGTCGCCCCATACCAGCAATTGCTGTCCCTTGGACGAAAACATATACCCTTCATGGCCGGGTGTATGGCCTGCCAATGGAACCGATGTCACGCCGTCGGCCAAAGCGTCGCCTGCCACAAATTGCTTCAGCTTCCCGGCAGTCTCATAGGGTGCCACGGCCTCTTGGGCTGCCTGGAAAAAAGGCTGTGCTTCTTTTGGCGCTTGTGCGGCCGTTTCCTTGTTCAGCCAATAATCGGCTTCGCCCTTGGTTACATACACCGTTGCGTTCGGGAAAACCATCTTGCCATCGGCAGTGATCCCGCAAGAATGGTCACCATGCAGATGAGTCAGGAACACCTTGCTGACTTGCGTCGTTTCATATCCTGCGGACTTCAGGTGATTGCCAAGCCCACCCAGTGTCGGTCCAAAACACGTTGCTGCACCCGCATCCACGAGAATCAGGTCTTTGCCCGTATTGACCAGGTAGCCATTGACTGCAGTTTGCACGCCATCTTTCGTCACTGGAACGAACATGTCCGCCAACATGGCCTGGGTTTCGCTGTCGCTGATGCCCTTCAGAAGCGATGTTGTGAGCGAAATGGCGCCGTCATACAGCGCCGTCACCTGAAAGTCGCCCAGCGACATGTGGTAGTAGCCAGGAACCTGTTTCACTGACTTGCCGGGAACTTCGGCAAAGCTGGCGGCAGGCAATAAAGCAGCCGACGTAGCGAGGACAATGATAGACAGCGTGCGCCGCGCCGATGACGATGCCCCTGATGTGACGGGAATTTTCATAGTGGCCACCATGGATATCGTTGACGATTTTTGGCAATCCGCAGTGGACTCCTGCGGAGACCGGCAACGTTCACTATATCCGGCGCGAGGAAAGATTGGAAGCCATAGAGCACCGATGTTGACTTTCTTTTAATCGGTTTCTGAGACGAGAGTACGGCAATTTCATCGAGCTCGGCAGCGCTCCGCGAAGCTCTCAATGAGACGATTGAGAAATTTGAGACTGACCAGAATCGACGCTTCATGAAAAACTCCGGCGATCTTGTTGACGCGTCAATTGTGAAATAGCTCCGCGATTCCGTCATCACCTCCGGAATTGTCGATGAAAAGAATCAATAACCTTCCTCCGCGCTTGCTGTCATATTTTTTATTGATTTCGGGTGTGTCGCTGAATGTGCAGGCCGGAACAGTGACGCTTGAAACGTCAGAGGCTGACACGAACCACCAATGGCAGATCGACGGGAAGTCAGTCAAAGCGAATACCGAGATTGACGTCACGGCCGAATTCGATGCTTCCTTGTTGCTTGATGCCAAGTCCAGCGTCAATCACTATGGCTTGATCTTCAGTCATAAGTCAGACGATAAAACGGCCACCATTACGGCCAATGTCAAAACATCATCGGCCGGGATCGCGGCATTCCAAAATGGCCTCGCGCTACCGCCAGGGCGCAACCTTGTATATATCTTCGGTAAGGGCGCTCAAGACAAGAAGCACGATTCCGGCGCGGTCGGCCCCAAGCTCGACGTCACTGTTTCGGCGCCCTTGAAGGTGCAATTCGACCAAGTAACTTTCGCGGGCCGGCTGCAGGGGCCTACCAGTGCTTATCAGTTCCGTTCCGGAGGAGCCGACGGCTGGACAGAGGGCGACCACTTGCGGCAAGCGGCCAACGGATCGGCCCTCGTTGTCAATCTCCAGACGGCGAGCGGGACCGGCCTGATCGCGTCTGGCGGGCTGGCCAAGGGCAGCAGCAGTCTTCCGTGGCGCGCCGGCGCAGCACTCCTTAACGCCGTTTCCAAAGGAGGCGATGGCTACACCAGCCAGACTACGGATTCCATGGGCCAGAGGGTCGACCTGTCGGGAGCTGGGGCCTTCGGCGGCAACGTCAAGGTTACCGTGGGCAAGGGGGCCACGCTACAACTGGGGTCCGAAAGCGATCCCTTGACGACCAGGGCTGATTCTCCCGTGGTTGGCGTTCTTGCCTTATCTCAGGGAGGCATGGGTGGGCATGGTGACGGGCACATGGCTGACAACGGCAAAGGCGGCGAGGTGGATCTGAGTTTCAACGGAGCGCTGACTGGAAACGCGCCGTACACCATGGGGATTGTTGCGGCGAGCGTCGGGGCAGCTTCCGAAGACCCCAGCAATACGCAGAAATGGCTGGGCGTATCCGGTGGCGGCAGCAATGTCGATGTCCAACTTCAGGCCGGCACCATTGATCTTGCCAGCACCAATGTGATCGGCTTGGTCGCCACGAGTACGGCGGATAATCCACTTGGCAAGGGCGATAGCAAGCCGGTTATCCATGGCGACCCGAACAGCTACCGCGACGTGTCAGTATCGCTTGACGCCAACAGTCGCATCACGGTGGGCAACATCACCGACAAGGCCACCGCCACGGACACCACGATCGGTATCCTGGCGAACAGCTCGGTCGCCTGGAACCAGCACCCTTTCGGCGGCACCACGCCCGGCACGCAGACCAGCCCGGGCAAGGCCGGCAACATCACGGTGACCAACCAAGGCACGGTTACTGCTTCGGGTAGTCAAGCCATCGGCATCCTGGCCCAATCGATCGCTGGCGACGGCGCCAGTATCAGCGGTGGCATATTTCCTTTCGTCGGTGGTTCCGGCAACGTCGGCGGCACGGCCGGCAACATTTCCTACGTGGGCGACGGCGGCAAGATTACGGCCACAGGAGACGGCGCTATCGGGCTGCACATGCAGTCAATCGCGGGTGGCGGCGGCAACGGGGGCAACGCGGCCGGACTCTTTGTTGCGGTTGGTGGCAAGGGCGGTGCAGGCGGCACGGCGGGCACACTTAGCCTTTCCCAAAAGAACGGCGGCACCATCATCACTACCGGGGACTACGCGCAGGGAGTGTTGATGCAGTCCATTGGCGGTGGCGGGGGCAACGGCGGGTACGCCAAGGCGTTCTCCCTGGGCACGGTGGTAACAGGTACTGTGGGCGGTTCAGGAGGTCCCGGGGGCACGGGTGGGGACGTGTTCTTGGGCGGCCTGAACGATGCCGGCACAGATCAGACAGGAACAATTACTACCTCGGGCCAGCACGCACATGGCATCGTGGTCCAGACGATGGGTTCGGGCGGGGGAAAAGGCGGCGCGGCGCACAGTTATGATGCCGGTACCGGAATTACCGTGTCGCTGGCGGTGGGCGGCAGCGGCGGCAAAGGCGCCAATGGCGGCGACATCCGAGGCGCTGGTGGCGCAGCGAGCGGCTCGTCGATCGGCGATGTCGTGACCACTGGTCACGATGCTTTCGGCATGGCGCTGCAGAGCATCGGAGGCGGAGGCGGCATGGGTGGCGCTTCCACCGCTGCAGCGTTCTCGGCGCTCTCCATACCGGAAATGCCAAACGTGACCATCAGCATGAGTCTTGGCGGTTCCGGAGGCATAGGCGGCGATGGCGGCAACATCGATTTCGACCTGGTCAATGATATGCAAACGCAAGGTGCGTCTTCGACTGGCTTTGTCATGCAGTCTATCGGCGGCGGCGGAGGCATCGGTGGGGACGCTACAGCGGGCAGCGGCTCCTTCCTGGCGAACTCCGAATTTGCCCTCAACACAGCAGTGGCCGTGGGTGGCACCGGCGGTGCTGGCGGCAAGGGTGGCAAGGTTCGTCTGGGCTTGTCGGGCACGCAGACGACCCGCGGCCACAATGCCAATGCCGTTCTGGTGCAATCGATTGGCGGCGGCGGCGGTATGGGCGGAGTAGGCAACGCGGCCACCGTGGTTGCGGTCCCCCTTGAAGAAGCCAACTACAGTGTCGCTTTAGGCGTGGGCGGCGAGGGCGGAAAGGGAGCCGGCGGTGGCGATGTGACGGTCGCTTCGCGCTCAGCCTCTGTCATCCGCACATTGGGCTCCGGGGCGAGTGGCATCACAGCGCAAAGCATCGGGGGCGGTGGTGGTATCGCCGGCGACGCCGGAACGCAGGGCGTGGGTGGCAAGCTGAAGACGCAGATTGCTGCGGGAGGCGATGGAGGCTCTGGGAACAATGGCGGCAAGGTTACCGTGAACTATTCCGGGCAGATCAGTACGGGTGGCCGCTATCAGGTTCAGTACGAGAATACGTCGGGCGGTACATCCTTGACGACACCGATCGCGGTGGGTGGCGGTTCGCATGGCATCGTGGCGCAATCGATCGGCGGCGGTGGTGGCAAGGCGGGCAACGCTGACCCTTCGAAGGCGCTGCTGCCGGACCTCGCTGAAATCATCATTGATGACGCGAACAAGCTCATGGATGCCAAGGGCACAATCATGTGGCTGGCAAGCCGCGTCGTGAACTGGGAGAAAAAGGAACACGAGTTTCCCAAGGCTTTGTCCGTGGGCGTCGGCGTGGGCGGTACCGGCGGCGCTGGCGGCAACGGAGGCGAGGTGGATGTGTCGATAGGCAAGAACACCACTATTCTTACGCAAGGCCATCGTTCCTATGGGATCTTCGCCCAATCAGTTGGCGGTGGCGGCGGCGAGGCGGGCAGCGCCGCGGGTGATGCCCTGGTGGATGCCGACATCGACCTCAGCCCATTGACCGGCGCGGATTTTGATCTTGCGGTAAACGTCGGTGGCAAGGGCGGCACAGCCGGGAACGGCGGTAATGTCCGCGTCGACACGAGCAGTTTCGGCGGGACGGCATCGGACAACTTCATCGCAACCTCGGGCTATGGTTCTCATGCGGTATTCATGCAGTCTGTTGGTGGGGGCGGCGGTGTTGCGCACGAGGGTTCCATTTTTGGTCTGGGAGGCAAGCTGGCCGGGGCCGACGTTCCAGCCGTGACCCTGGGCAGCATCGATGCGTCCAAGGCGTCGTCGGGCGATGGTGGAAGCATCTATTTCGGTACTACGAATTTTTCGGTGTCAACGGTAAGCCAAGTTCAAACAGCGGGCGATGACGCAGCGGCCATATTCGCGCAGTCGATCGGCGGCGGCGGTGGCGTGGCCAGTGTAGGTTGCACGAACAGCGGTCGCGCTTCCGGCTCCCTGGGGGCAAGCGCTTGCCACACCAATGCGGGTACAGCCGACAGTGACACACCGCCTGGCGAGCATATCCCATCAAAATTCCTGAACGGCCAGCAGCTCTTCCACCTTGAGCTCGCGGGTGACGGCAAGGGGAACGGCGGGGCCATAACGCTGGACCCCGGCGCGGGAACCTATGCGACGACAGGCGATCGCAGCCCCGTCATCCTGGCTCAGTCCATTGGCAGCGGAGGCGGCTATATGACCGCCGACATGGCCAATCTTGCGTACGCGACTATCGCGGGTAGCGCTAAGCCCGGAGGCAGTGGAGGCGACATAAACATTGGTGTGTCGGGGATGGACATCACCGCCGCCGGACATGGCTCCTGGGGCATACTGGCCCAATCCATCGGCTCTGGTGGCGGCGTCGTTGGTGATCTGTCAGCCGATCTGCTGTACGTACCTGACGTGAATGTCGCCTCTTCCCGCAAAAGCGGCACGCATGGCGGCGATATCTCGGTCTCGGTCACTTCGGGTTCGTCGATTATCGTGGGTCAGGGCAAGGAAGGTGAAGATATTGTCAACGCCCATGCCATCGTCGCCCAAAGCCTTGGCTCTTCGGGCGGCATCGTGGCGGCCCAGGAGTTCGCCAACGAAACGATGACCGACCGGGCATTGCGCTTCGAAGCGTCGAATATGATCGACGGTTATGGTGGTGGCATATCGATTGCCACCTCGCCCAACACTATTGTGGAGACGCGGGCGATCGGTGGCGTGGCGATCCTCGCTCAGAGTGGCGGCTCATATGCCAACCATGACAAGAACGGTATAGACATTTCCATTGAAGGGGAAGTCATTGGTGGCCGTACCGCCACCAATCCGCGCACGAATCGGAAAGTGAATGGCGTCGGTGTGATGGTATCGGGCGGTGGCGTCGAAAAGTCGGGCTTCGAAAACACAATTACCGTAACTAAGGCTGGCTCGATCACGACACACGGAGGTGCCGGTAGCGGGTATGCCATCCAGGCCGATTACGGGGTCACGAATGTCGATAACAGCGGCGCCATCACCGGCAGCATTGATCTAGGGTCGACACCGGGTAATGTCACCAACAAAGCAACCGGTATTCTGAACGCCGGAGCGAGCTACCGGATCGACGGCAGCAGTCTGGATAACTACGGTGTCCTCAACGTAGGCTTGATTGACACGGTGGGCACGACCACGATAGACGGACGGCTCAACCAGTACGACAGCGGGCGCACGGTCATAACCGTGGACGCTGCCAATGTGGGTGCGACGCACGACGCGCTGGCAATCAAGGGCGTTGCCAACTTAGGTGGCATCGTCGAGGCGCACGCAATTTCCTTGCTGCCAACTGACCATGCCATTATCGAGGCATCCGCACTGAACTTCACCGGCGCAATCAAACAGTCGCTGCTGTTCAGCTGGAAGCACCAGTTGGACGGTAACCGCTTGTCCATCACTCCCATTGCCAACTTTCGCCCTGCCGGACTAGGGCTCAGTGAGACGGCCGACAGTCTGGTGTCGTACCTCGAACGTGGCTGGAACCGTGCCGACCGCGGCAAGGCCCGTTTGTTCGGTTACCTGAACCACGTCAATGGCAGCGGCCATTATCAATACACACTGGACCAATTGGGCGGTCAACATTTGCACGCGCAACCGCAACAAATGCTGGCCAGCGCCTACAACAGTTTCAGCGACGGCATGAGCTGCCCAATGTTCCACACTCCTGCGGTACGCGTGAATGGAACCGGGTGTGTGTGGGCGCGGGCTAGCGGCAATCTCACTGACCAGTCCGCCAACGGCCACAACCTGGGCTATGAGTCCGAGGGAGGTGGGTTGCGGCTGGGTGTACAGCGCCAGCTGGATAATCAATGGACGTTTGGAGCCACATTCGGGGCAAACCTGAATCGCCTGAGTTCGGACGGCTTTACCAGCAAGGGTGAAGTCTTTGATGCCTCAGTGTCACTCAAGCGCCAGATTGGCAATTGGTCGATCACGGGCGCATTGGCAGCCGCTCACGGAACCTTTCGCAATGACCGTCGGCCCCAACTGGGTGGAGTGGGCGATGCGCTGGGGCTGAATACCACTTATTCCAGCCAATCAAAAATGACGATGGTAGGCGCACGCGTGCGCACGGCCTACGACATCAATCTCGAGGATAGCTACCTTCGTCCCTACCTTGACTTGGATGTGATGCACAACCGCAGCCCAGCGTTCAGCGAATCAGGTGCCGGCCCGCTGGGTTTGAATATGAGTTCCGTGAGCAATACCAACGTGGCGATCACGCCGATGATGGAACTCGGCACACGCTATGACCCGAGCGGGAACACATCCTTGCGCGTCTATGCCAGTACAGGCGTCAGTTTTCTACCGAACAACCGACGTACCAGCCAGAACAGCTTTATTGGGGCAATCAATTCTACCGGCACGTTCAATGTCACCACCGAAGCACCGTCAATCGTCGGTCGCTTAAACCTGGGCGTGCATATGTTTAACAAGGACGGGCTGGATCTGAACGCGGAATATGGTCTGCAAGCCGGCAGCAGCTACCGCTCGCAGAACATAAGCGCCCGTTTAACGTATCGGTTCTGAAGTGGTGCCCGGACCTTCAGGAGACTTGCGTTGAGCAAGCCCTTGAGCCACTGCGCCCATCAGAAGTTCAGGTCCGTGGCTGTGGCCGCCCCGGCCTGATTCTTCATCATGGTGCTGCCATTCATGCAGCAGGCGCGAAATGACGTCGCCGACAGCCGCTCTGTTTGTGTGGGTCTGGGCGTTACTGTCTTGACCCTGATAGATGATCTTGCCTTTCTTGATGGTTTGCTCTACCTTCAAACCGCTCAATTTTTCAGGATCGATCGCTGTAGGGTCATCAGACAGCACAACAAAGTCAGCCAACTTGCCGGGTTTGATCGATCCCTTGTCGCTTTCTTCGAAGTGCTGGTAGGCCGGCCAGATCGTCATGGCCTTCAGTGCGGTCATCACGTCGACGCGCTGTTGCGGCCCCAGGATGTCGCCCGAACGCGAACGGCGTGTGACCGTGGCTGATAGCACGCGCATCGAATCGGGAAAAGCGACCGGTGCATCGTGATGCGAAGAAAACATCATGCCACGCTCGCGTACCCAGCCGGTTGGTGAAATATTGTCGGCGTTGATAGGACCAACCGTGCGATCGCGGTGCCAGTCGCCCCAGTAGAACGTGTGCATGGGAAACAAGGAAGGAAAAACATCAAGTTTGTCCATGGTGGCGACTTGATCCTTGCGCAGGAACTGGCCATGAATCAATACGGCCCGGCGATCTTTGATGCCGTGCTTTTCTCTGGCTGTTTTTATTGCAGCCAACAATATATCGGAAGCCGCTTCGCCATTGGAATGGGTAAGGATTTGGATATCGTTCTGGAATGCCCAGTCGATGGAATCGAACACTTGTTCAGGGGTTGCCGCCGAGTAGCCGCGATAGTCCGCCCGGTAGCCCTCGGGCGGGTTGTAGTAAGGGCGGTCGCGATAGGCGGTGAAGCCCTGTGGCGAACCGTCAATAGTCAACTTGGCGCCGCCGACCCGAAAGCCATTGATATACGTTTTGCTGGCATGCTTGGCGATAAAGTCCCTGTCTTGCAGAACGTCCACATAGGTCACAACGTCGATGGGTATTTTTCCTGCCGCTGCCGACTGCTGCATAAAGGGCACGATGGTCGACGTGGCGCGTCCCTCCTGGCCCGTGGTGTAGCCGTACTTGCTCAGTAACTCTGTGCCAGCCACAAACAGCGCTTGCGCTTGCGCTGCGCTCATCCCATTGAACTGCTTGGCCAGCGCATTGAAGAACGCTGCTTCCTCCAACACACCATTGGGCCGTGAAGCCTCCTTGTCGCGACGGATAACACCTCCTTGAGGATCGGCCGTTGCCGCAGTGATCCCGGCAAGCTCCAACGCTTTGCTGTTCATCCCCCCGATATGACCTGATTGATGAATAATCATGACCGGTATGTCCTTGGACACTAGATCAAGATCGTCACGGGTCGGATGCCGTTGTTCAGCCAGTTGTGCGTCGTCATAGCCGAAACCTAGAATCATGCCGATACTTTTCTCGGTGGAGGCATGCTCGCTCGCCCATTGCGTTAACGTACTTTGCAAACCTTTAATGTCTTTCACCTTGCCATCGGGCGGCGATAACAAATTGGCTGAGACCGCCTGCAAGCCGATCATGAAGGCATGGCCATGCGCATCGACAAAGCCCGGTAGCAATGTCCGTCCTCCCAGATCGTGCATAACGGTCTGCTTGCCGCGATAACGCTCTATTTCGCTACTGGAACCCACAGCCAGAATCCTGCCGTCCTTGACTGCTACCGCTTCAACGCGCGGCCGACTCTGGTCGATCGTCAGGATGGGGCCACCAGACCAGATTTGCTCGGCCATTTCGGCCCCTGAAGCAGACTGCGCAAGCAGCACGCTTCCAAATAAAGCGGCTAATCGAACCGCGGTGGTTAGTTTCATCGGAATCTCCCGGGAGTTTGATATAAGAGTTGGTACATTGCGTGCACTGACGGCGCGGAAGCTGAACCCAACGCCGGTCCAGGTTGAGGCTTAAGCCTTACCCTCGGACGCCGTGTTGGGTAGCAATTGCTTGGTAGCGACACCATGAATAAGACGATGATGGCTGTCTTGGGTGTCGGCTTGGTCGTCTGATAAGTAAACCAGAAACGTCGGGGTGCGATCAGCCGTCAACTGTGCGAATGTGCCACAAACATGCAGGTGTTTGTCAGTCTCAACTATCTTAATTCTCTCATTAAGGAATGTCTGCCAAAAAAACGACCCCTTTGCCGAACACCACCCGAATGGGCAAGGGCATACGTTGTTTTTGGGCTTTATTACGTAGGCGACTCAGCACCACGTCGACACGATGTGTGTCGCGCTCGTCGTGAAACCCAAACAGGTGTTCATGGAGGACCTCCTTGTTGCACACTTCGCTTGGGTACCGCATTAAGACGCTGATCAGTCGAGCTTCCTGACTGGTCAAAAGCATTTCGTGGCCGTCGGGCCCGGACAGGCACTTATCCTGAAGCACCCACCTTGCCGGTGCTACCGGTTTAGACGGCTTGGAGTCCGATGACTGTGACTGCAATCTTTGCCATAACTGATTGATAGTAAGAACCAGATCCGAGAAATTCACCGGTTTTACCAGGTAAGCATCCGCGCCTAGTTCCATTCCGCGGAGTCTGTCTTGTTGGCTTCCCCTTGCGCTCATTACTATCAATCCGTATGAGCCTAGCTCGCGAAGATACTCCAGCACGCTGAATCCATTCTCTCCTGGCAAGCCGATGTCAATCAGCACGACATCCACGGGGTTTGCATGTAGGTGTCTCCAGAAAGCTTCGGCACTACGCTGGCCCCAAGCGCTATAACCCTTTGCCTCCAGAAAGAATCGCAACTCCTCTTGAAGGTCCAGGTTATCCTCAAGAATGGCAATTCGTATTTCGCTCTTTCGTATCATGATGATGCGCCCGTGGCGGATATGTAAATAGACAACTCAAAACAGCTACCTTCGGGCCCGCTCCGAGCGAGTTCCAGCTCGCCGCCATGCGCATGAGCGATTTGCCTCGCAACATAAAGGCCAAGGCCGGAGCCGCCTGGATCATGCCCCGCCATTGACGATAGTTGCCGCCGACGATGGCGTTCAAAAATTAAAGTGGCGTCTTCGATCGGAATTCCGGGGCCGCGATCCAAAATGCTGACCACAATGCGTTCATTTCTAAAGGTCAGGTCTACATCGACGCGGCCTTTGTCGCTGTACTTGATTGCGTTGTCCAGAACGTTTGATACGGCAATACGCAGCATCGCGCCGTCGGCCTGGACCAGTATCTCTTGCCGGGTAAGCTTGTCGACGCTTTGCCCTTGCACTGTCAGCCGCCACTGATGATCCTGTGAGCCATCAACGATTTCGGCAGCAGAGCGGACCACGTCAAGCAGATTGATCAGCTCCATATGCAACTGCAAACCGTCGGCATAAAGACGCGAGTCCGCCAGGCAATTGTCGGTCAGTTGCACAAGACGATGAGTAGCACGTCGAATGCTTTGATAGCGCCTTCTTTGCTGCTTGTCCGAGACTGAAAGCAGTTGAAGATTCTCCAGGGCGCTGGTAATGACGGCTAACGGGTTGCGAAACTCGTGCGACACCATGCCGATGAATTGGCGTTGATGGAAACTGGCTTCCCGCTCCAGTTTTAACTCGTGCGCCAGTTGCCGCTTTTCCTGAGTTTCCCGTGCCTCTTGTTGGATGCGATAGGCGACCCACCCCAGTATTGTCAGCATGTTGACCATGATCACATACTGCCACAGACCATAGATGTGTTTGTTGTAGGGAATCAAGCCAATGAGCGACATCAACGCAACAATACCCGCGGCCACGTACAGTGCCGGCATAAGGCCCAACACCAAGGTCATGGCGTCGCGGTCCTCATCTCGCCAAACTATCCACGCACCCGCAGCAAGTATCAAGGCAGTAGAAATGCACAGCACGCCTTGAATCTTGATAGCCTGTCCATAGAAATCAAAGGGAATGCTAAGCGGTAGCAACAGGCTTAAGCCTATCGCAATCATTATCAAGCGATGCAGGCCCGGGCGGCGCTCGCGCAAATTGAGTGCCTCTGTTGTTACCCAAAGCAGGCTCGTGTACCCCAGCAGCGTCAGTATGCTGGTGAGGTAGTGCTGCCAATGAAACGGGCTGTCGAAGAACCAATCGATATAGCCCTGAATGCAGGCAACAAGCCAATACGTAAGAGAAAACGCGCAAAGTGCCCATGCAAGAGGGCGACGAAAAAGAAACGCGACAAATACGGCAAGGGCGGTTGAAAGCGCCGCCAGACCGAAATAGAAGCTCCAAAATGCAGTGTCGCGAGCTGCCTCGCTCAAGAAAGCTTCCGGAACCCAGAGCGTTCCATCCAAGAGTATGGAGCTGGAGCTCTGTATCTGGATCACGACATCGTATCCCGGCGTGCCTAACGGCGCAGCGAGTGCGAATACAGGAAACCGGTAATCCATATCGCCAGGAGCACGAGGCCACATGTCACCTGCGCGATGAATCGACCAATCCCCGCTACTCGCAGAGGGACGATAGTAAAGCGTAATGTGATCAAGAAAATTGGGACCAAGTTGCAACCAGCGATCTTGTCCATTGAATAAATCGGCAGGCAAGGAGAATCTCAACCATACCGGCGACTGCGTATACCCTATCGACAGTACATTGCGCTGTTCCGTAAGAGCGTCGGCCGGCAAAGCCATGAAATCATGAATATCGAGGCCGGCGGATGTGTCTTCGTACCACCGAAATGGTATGTCCTTTCCGAGTTGACTTTGGGCTATGGCCGCTGGACCGACACATAGGAATAACAATAAATGGACGGCGAGGGTCAGCCGATGAACCCACACCTTTAAACCCGCCATTGCAACGCGTTCTGGCCTCTCCACACCCGGAGTTGAATTTGGGAATGGATCAGGATGGAGTCGGTCGCGATAAAAAGCTATCCTCCCAATTGAACTTGCGTTATCAGTCACCGCGATCATCCCGAACCTACACGGCTCGCTGCAAATTAGTCAGGGGTAGCGCCGTTTTATACGAGACCTGCTTGAGCGCAAAGCTGGAGCGGATTTTGTCGATGCCGGGAATGGGCGTGAGCTGGTTCAGGATAAAGCGCTCGAGCGCGGCAATATCCGAAACGGCGACGCGGATCAGATAGTCGGAGTCTCCAGTCATCAAATAGCATTCCATGACTTCATCGTGTACCGCGATACGCTGTTCGAAATTGGAAAGGGATTGCTTTGATTGCGACTTCAGGCTGATCGAAATGAAGACGTTTAATCCCAAGCCAAGCGCGGCGGCATTGGCCAATGCCACATAGCGCCCAATAATTCCGGCGGCTTCCAGCGCTTTGACCCGTGCCAGACAGGGCGATGGCGATAAATGCACACGCTTTGCCAGTTCGACGTTGCTGAGCGAGCCGTCATGTTGCAGCTCATCGAGAATTCGCAAATCTATCGTATCAAGCTTCATTATTTTGGGTTTGCAAGGTTTTGCAGCATTTTATGCTGAATTCATGTCAAA
Source organism: Pollutimonas subterranea (assembly GCF_002849655.1). GTDB lineage: Bacteria > Pseudomonadota > Gammaproteobacteria > Burkholderiales > Burkholderiaceae_B > Pollutimonas > Pollutimonas subterranea. The sequence continues at coordinate 309,422 of NZ_PDNW01000002.1, read as the reverse complement.
TTTTTGTTGATTTTAACAGCACATTTTTCGCCAAATTGTACACACTATAGACAGTCCACCCTTACGCATACACCGAGCTGGAGCTCCCATGAACGCACCTCTCCCTCTTTCGCATTACACACACGACCGTAGCCATACCAATGTCGACGTCGACCCCCAGGAGACCGCAGAATGGCGGGAGGCGTTCCAATCCTTATTGGCGGCGCACGGGCCGGCACGCGCCGGGTTCATGCTGGGCGAGCTGGAGAAGCTTGCTTCCGTTGCCGGAATTGCCTGGAACGCTCCCCTGGGAACGCCTTATGTCAATACCATTGCGGCGGATCGGCAAGCACCGTTCCCCGGCGATTTGGCACTGGAGGAAAAACTGGGTGCGATCATGCGCTGGAATGCGCTGGTCATGGTGGTGCGCGCGAACGCCGCATATGGCGAGCTCGGTGGCCACATTGCCAGCTATGCCAGCGCGGCGGATTTGTTCGAGGTGGGTTTTAATCATTTTTTCCATGCCCGCGAACAGACCGAAGGAGGGCATGGCGGTGATCTGGTGTTTTTTCAGCCGCATAGCGCACCTGGCGTGTACGCCCGTGCCTTTTTGGAAGGACGGCTAAGCCAAGCCGACCTGGAGCATTATCGTCAGGAAATCGAGGGCCCGCGCCACGGCGCCAGGGGTCTGTCCAGCTATCCGCACCCCTACCTCATGCCGGACTTCTGGCAATTTCCCACGGGTTCCATGGGCATAGGTCCCATCAGCTCCATCTATCAAGCCCGCTTCATGCGCTATCTGACCCATCGGGGCCTGGTCAATTGCGAAGGCCGCAAGGTCTGGGGTGTCTTTGGCGATGGGGAAATGGACGAGCCCGAATCCATGAGCGCCCTGACGTTGGCCGCCCGGGAAGGTCTGGACAACCTGGTTTGGGTGGTCAATTGCAACTTGCAAAGGCTGGACGGTCCGGTACGCGGTAATGGCAGAATCATTGACGAGCTCGAAAAACTGTTTCTCGGTGCCGGCTGGAATGTCATCAAGACGCTGTGGGGAAGCGATTGGGATGGCCTGTTCGCCCGCGATCATAATGGCGCGCTGACCTCGGCCTTATCCCGGACGGTAGACGGCCAGATGCAAACGTTCGCCGCCAAGGATGGTCGTTATAACCGCGATCATTTTTTTGGTCAGAATGAAGAGTTGAAACGATTGGTGGAAGGCTTAAGCGACGAGCAAATCGACAAGCTGCGGCGCGGCGGCCACGACGTCGTCAAGATCTATGCCGCCTACGCCGCGGCGGCCAAGCATAAAGGCCAGCCCACCGTTATTTTTGCGCATACCAAGAAAGGGTACGGCATGGGCAGCTCCGGCCAAGGCCGCATGACCACGCATTCACATAAAAAACTGGATGCCACTGACTTGATTGAGTTTCGCAACCGGTTCAAGCTGCCCTTGACCGATGAACAGGTCGTGGGGCTTGAATTCTACAAGCCGGCGGACGACAAGCCCGAGATGCGTTACCTTCATGCCAAGCGTAGCGTGCTGGGTGGTTACCTGCCTGCACGGATCACCCAGGCCGCGATCGTTCCCGTCCCTGAGTTGGAGCATTACGGGCGGTTCGCCCTCACGGACAGCGGCCGCGAAATGTCGACCACCATGGCCTTCGTACGCCTGTTGGGTGCACTGCTTAAAGACGACGCGTTGGGTGCGCGCATCGTTCCTATCGTGGCTGACGAGGCACGCACCTTCGGCATGGCTAATCTGTTCAAGCAAGTGGGAATTTACTCCAGCGTGGGACAGCGCTATGAGCCTGAAGACATCGGCTCGATATTGCATTACCACGAAGCCATCGATGGACAAATTCTTGAAGAAGGCATCAGCGAAGCCGGCGCCATATCCAGTTGGGTGGCCGCCGCGACCAGCTATAGCGTGCACGGCACGGCCATGCTTCCCTTTTATATCTATTACTCCATGTTTGGTTTCCAGCGGGTAGGCGACTTGATCTGGGCGGCCGCCGACCAGCGTCCACGTGGATTCCTGATCGGTGCGACGTCCGGCCGTACGACCCTGGCGGGCGAAGGGCTGCAGCACCAGGATGGCACCAGCCATCTCGTTGCCAGTACCATTCCAAACTGCAAGGCCTACGACCCCGCATTTGCGTGCGAACTGGCCGTTATCGTCGATCAGGGCATGCGGGAGATGCTGGTCGAGCAAAAAGACGTCTTTTATTACATCACCACGATGAACGAGAATTACGTCCAACCGGCCTTGGTTCAAGATTCAAGCGATGGCATCCTGCGCGGTGCTTATCGGTATGCGCGCTTTGAGGCCGCAACTGAGCAGGCAGCCGGTCTGCCCAGTCGCGTCACACTGCTCGGTTCGGGCGCAATATTGACCGAAGTCATCAAGGCTGCCGAGATATTGAGGCAAATGGGAATCACCAGCGATGTGCTAAGCATCACCAGCTGGAGCGAGCTGGCGCGTGATGGGCAGCGTCATCAATCAGCTCGCCTTCAGAACACGCCCTTGGAAGGCCAGGCCTTTATTGCGGAGCAGTTGGTGGGCAGCGGCGGCCCGATTATTGCGGCCACCGATTATGTGCGTTTGGTTCCGGAATCGATACGCGCCTACTTGCCGGCTGGGCGCGAGTACATTACCTTGGGCACCGACGGGTTCGGGCGCAGCGACACGCGTGCGCAGTTGCGGCGCTTTTTCGAGGTGGATGCGCAGGCGGTGGTGAATGCAGCGCTGGTGAGTTTGAGGTAGTGACATCACGATTCGGCATCGAACGATCACTTTAATTTATTTTACGTATAGCTTATCTAATCCTACGATGGATTGGTCCGGAAGGCGTGCAGAATCAGTCTGCCGCCCCAATTTTCCGGGCGCCGGTTGAACTGACCGGACATAAATAATGTAGGAGACAACGATAATGAAGCGTTTACTGATTCAGACCATGCTGGCCGCAAGCCTGATGGCAGGCGCATCTGTCGCGCAAGCGGCATGGCCCGCCGACAAGCCTATTGAGGTAATTGTGGGCTTCTCGCCGGGTGGAGGCACTGACGTGATGGCTCGCCTGATTGCCCGCTTTGCTGAAAAGCGCATGCCGGACGCCAAGTTTATCGTGGTCAATAAGCCCGGTGCAGGTGGCACGATCGCATTTGCTGAGATAGCCAGAGCCGCTCCGGACGGTTATACGATCGGCATGGTCAACGTGCCCGGCTTCAACTTTCTACCTCTGTACAAACCGACGCATTACAAACCGGAGGATCTACGCCTCATCGCGCGCGTGGTCGAAGATCCAATCGTTATTTTCGCCAAGCGGGACAGCGATGTGCCCAAGAGCTTGCCGGCAATTGTAGAAGCATTGAAGAAAAAGCCTGAATCACTTTCCTTCGGGCATTCCGGCGACGGCACGGTCGGACACATCGGCTTGATGCAGATGGAGCAGCTCGCGGGATTCGAGGCCAGTGCTATTCCCTTCAAGGGTGGTGCCGACGCGCGATCGACCTTGATAGGCGGCCATATGAGCTACGCCTTGCTGACAACGGGAGAAGTCCCCGATGCCGCAAACGTTGATTCCCCGTTCATGGCCGTGACGCAGTTATCGCAGAAGCGGACGGAGCGCTTTTCCTCCGTGCCCACCGCAGGTGAGGGAGGCATCGACGTATCGATCGCCTCCGAGCGTGGCTTTGCTGGGCCTAAAGATTTGCCGCCTGAAATCGCCAAGCGCCTCGAGGCGTTGTTCGAAGGCATTCTCAGTGATCCCGAGTTTATCGCCGCCGCCACAGCCGACGCCCCGTGCTGGCCTTCAAGTCAGGTGGTGAGTGGACTGCTCAACTCAAGAAAGATACCGAGGCGCTCAGGCCCTTGGCGGAAAAGCTGAAGCAGTGAGTATCTACTCGGCGATGACCGTCCATATTCAGGGCCTTGTCGGCGACATTGCCTTGCTGCTGGAACCAACCAACACAGTAGAGAGACAAATGACATACAAGAAAATGTGCACGCTTCTGACCGGCTTCTTAGGCGCATTCACGATATTCGCTACGCATGCGGCACCGTCTTACCCTAACAAGCCGGTTCGATTGATTGTGCCTTGGCCCGCCGGAGGTTCTGCCGACACGCTTGGCCGCTCCTTGGGAGAGGTGCTGGGCCAGAAGCTTGACACGCCTGTCATTATCGAGAATGTGGCGGGCGCGTCCGGAACGATAGGCACACAGCAAATGGTTCGCGCCGCCCCAGATGGGTACACGTTGCTATTGGCAACCAGCTCTGCCAATGTCTCAGCACCTAATCTTTATAAAAGCGTCAACTTCGATCCCATCAAGGATTTCTCGCCGATCGGTGCCGTTGCATTAATACCCAGCATATTGATCGTGCCCAACGACTCTAAGTACGGCAGCGCCCGTGATATTGTCGCCGGCGCCAAGCGCGATCCGGGCGTACTCTCATACGGATCGGGAGGTATCGGCAACTCCGGGCACCTGTCTGCCGAGCTGTTTCTTTCGGCCACGGACACCCAGGCAACTCACATCCCTTACAAGGGAAACAACCCGGCCCTTGTGGACTTGATAGGAGGGCGGCTTGATTTCATGTTTGACAACGGCGCCGTTGATAACATCAAGACGGGGCGGATTAAAGGCCTTGCCGTCGCATCGGAAAATCGCATTAAAACGCTGCCGGAAGTACCCACTTTTAAAGAACTGGGTATGCCAGGGGTTGAACTAAGTACATGGTTCGGCTTGGCCGCGCCTGCCGCGACGCCTGATGCGATCATCAAAAAAGTAAACACCGCGTTGAACGAGGCATTGGAGGACCCTAGCCTTGCGAAACGCTTGATTGACATGGGGGCTGACATACAACCCGGCACTGCCCAGGAATTCTCGGCATTCTGGGCGTCCGAGTTCGGACGGTACAAGGAGTTGATCCGTATTAGCGGCGCGGCGCAGGAATAGATCGGCTTACTGAGAAGATCAATCGCCAAGCCACCGCGCCCCAAGCCAATCGCCACGGTGAACAGTATCTTTCATGCTTTCCACCAGGATCTCGACGACGCAGCGGACCGGTGTGGTGGTATGTCTGTTTGCGGGAACGGCAAGGACGATCTTGCGCATCAGTGTCGGTTCGGCAAGCGGCGCGGCGGTGAGGATTCCCCGCGCGAGATCGTCCACGACAGCAATTGTCGGCAGAATGGTGAGACCGTGCCCGCCGAGCACAAGGCTTTTTTGCACGCTCATGGCATTGGTTTCGGCCACCACCGTCAGTTGAAGTTCCATCAGGGTTGCAGCATGTTCGACGAGGCTGCGCAGGCCATGTGGGGCGCTCGGCAAAATCAAGGGCTGGCCGGCCAACTGCACCAAGGAGACAGGTTGGTCCTTCTTCAGGCCATGCGCCGGCAAGCCTACGACCCACAAACCTTCCTCCAGCAGCGGCTGGACCTGAATCGAGGGCGTTTGTTTGGGGTCATAGAGCAACGCGGCATCGATCTCGCCTGCCTCGAGCCAGGCTTGCAGTGTTCCTGCATAACCCATCGACATCCGAATCCGGATACCTGGATAACGCTCGGCAACTGACCTGACAAGCGCACTTGACAATAGATCGCAAGTGCTGGGCAGCAAGCCTATGGTGACAATTCCTCCGACAGTGCCACGGGAAGGCTGGATCTCGGCGCGGGCCCGGTCAATCTCGTTCAGCACCCGACGCGCATATTCAACCAGTGTCTGGCCCGCTTCAGTCAATCTCATTCCATGACGTCCGCGGTCAAACAGCACTGCTCCGATGTCTTCTTCCAGCAGTCGCAGTTGCCGCGAGACGGCCGGCTGCACGATGTTGAGCAGCGCCGCCGCCCGTGTGACGTTGCCGGTTTCGGCCACGGTGACCAAGGCCCGGAGCTGCTTTATGTCCATCGCGGTAGCGCCTCATACAAGTTTGAGATTGAAATAATCACGAAATTCTATTTTACGTGAGTTTCAATCACGGAATAGGATGGTAGTTTCTTTACTCACCAGGGAAGCGCCATGGAAGTGACAACGGATCCTGCTTGGCAGCAGGCAGTGTTCAAAGCATTAAAAGACGGCGGAATACAGCAAATAGCGTATGTCCCGGACGCAGGGCATTCTTACGCAATCAGGGCCGCTCAGTCTGACCCGGATATCATTGATACCGTCCTCACCACAGAGGAAGAAGGCGTCGCGTTGGTGAGTGGCGCGTGGCTGGGCGGCCAGCGAGCCGCCTTGCTGATGCAAAGTAGTGGCGTTGGCAACTGCGTCAATATGTTTTCCTTGTTGCGCAGCTGCAATTTCCCGTTTTTGACGCTTGTCACCATGCGGGGAGAATATGCCGAGTTCAATCCGTGGCAAGGCCCGATGGGCAAAACCACGCAGGCGGCGCTGGAATTGATGGGTATTACCGTAATGCGAGCTTCCGACCCGGAAGACGTGGGCGAAATCGTCAGTGCCGGACTGGACGCCGCATTTCTCGCGGGCGAGCAGGTGGCCGTGTTGTTGTCACAGAGCCTGATTGGCCGGAAAAAATGGGAGCGTAAATAATGAACGCAACAGCAAAAGTGGCGGTCGATCGCCGTGCATTCATCGCCAAGCTGCTACAGGCCACGCCCGATGCGCTGGTGGTAACTGGATTGGGTTCACCTTCCTACGACGTTTTCGCTGCTGGTGACCGCGATCACAATTTCTATTTGTGGGGTGCAATGGGCGGCTCGACATCCCTTGGGTTGGGCCTTGCGCTGGCGCAGCCTTCGAAGTCGGTGGTTGTTATCACGGGCGACGGCGAGCAACTCATGGGCATTGGCAGCTTGGGCACCATCGGCGTCAAGCAGCCGAAAAACCTTACTATTGTTGTGCTCGACAACGGCCATTTCGGGGAAACCGGCATGCAACGCAGTCACTCCAGCCTAGGAACAAGCCTGACTGCGGTCGCCAAGGGATTCGGCATCGCCGACGCTTTCACTGTCGAACGCCTGGATGAGTGTGCACAGGTTGCACAGCGGATCAATGCACGCCAGGGGGTGACCTTCGCCCAGGTGCTCATTGGTTCCGATGAGCCGCAGCGCATGCTGCCGCCTCGCGACGGAGTCTTCGTGAAGAACCGTTTCCGCGCCGCACTGGGCTTTTCCACGTTCTGATAACCTAGGCCGTGCCGGCTCGCAGGCTACGGTAGTATTCAACCATCTCGGTATATACAGGGTATATTCATGAAACGCTATCAGCTCCACATTGGTGGAACGTCCCTCGACCCGACTGCCGGGCAATGGTTCGAAACCCAGAATCCATACACCGGCCAAACCTGGGCAGAGATTCCCAAGGGCGACGCAAGTGATGTCGAGCGTGCTGTCCAGGCGGCACATTTGGCATTGACCGAAGGGCCGTGGGCGGAAATGACCGCGACGCAGCGCGGCCTATTGCTGCACCGCTTGGGCGACCTGATTGCGCGCGATGCGCGTAAGCTGGCTGAGACGGAAGTGCGCGACAATGGCAAGCTCTTTGCCGAGATGCTAGGTCAAGTGAATTACCTGCCGCAGTGGTACTACTACTATGGAGGACTCGCCGACAAAATCCAGGGTAATGTACTGCCCCTGGACAAAAAGGGATACCTGGCCTTCACGCGCAACGAGCCCGTCGGCGTGGTCGCTGCGATCACACCCTGGAATTCGCCGCTTATGCTGGCAACGTGGAAGATCGCGCCCGCATTGGCCGCCGGTTGCACGGTGGTTATCAAGCCTTCCGAATTCACGTCCGCGTCAACGTTGGAGTTTGCCAAGCTCTTTGACGAGGCTGGCTTTCCGCCGGGTGTTTTCAACGTGGTTACGGGATTCGGCAAGGATGTCGGCGCATCATTGGTCGAGCATCCGCTCGTACGTAAAATCAGCTTCACAGGCTCGGATACGACCGGGCGTCTCATCAACGAACAGGCTGCACGTCACCTCAAGCACACCGCGATGGAGCTCGGTGGCAAGTCACCGAACATTGTGTTTGACGATGCTGACCTCGAGCAAGCGGTATTCGGCGCAATCTCGGGCATTTTTGCCGCGACCGGCCAGACATGCATCGCGGGTTCGCGGTTGCTGGTGCAGGACAGCATTTACGACGAGGTCGTTGCGAAGCTGCTCGACATTGCGCGCACGGCCAGGATGGGCGATCCGATGGATGCCGACACGCAGGTCGGACCTGTGACCACACCGCCGCAATACAAAAAGGTGCTCGAATACCTCGACATCGCGCGCCAGGATGGGGCGACGCTTCTGCTTGGAGGGCGCGCCGCCGATAAGCCAGAGTGCGGCGACGGCTGGTTTGTCGAGCCGACCATCTTCGGCGATGTGACGAACAATATGCGCATCGCCCAGGAAGAAATTTTCGGTCCCGTCCTTTCCATCATCCGCTTTAAGGACGAGGCTGAAGCGGTTGCCATCGCGAACGATGTGCGGTTCGGGCTGGCAGCCGCAGTATGGACCAGCGACATCGGACGAGCGGTGCGCATGTCGGAGAAACTGCAGGCTGGTACCGTTTGGGTAAACACCTACCGTGCGGTAAGTTTCATGGCTCCCTTCGGTGGCTACAAGGATTCCGGCTTGGGGCGGGAGAACGGGATAGATGCCATCCGAGAGTTTCTGCAAGTGAAAACCGTCTGGATTAACAGCGGCGCCGTGGCTGGGAATCCCTTTGTCATGCGCTGACATGCTGGAGCGCTTCCTCGTCGGGATGCCGATGCGGGCGGCAGGCTTCTTGTCAAGCGGGATGCCTGCAATTGACGGAGGCTTTCAAGATCTGTGGAGCATTCCATAAAATCTCAGGTTCACGGCCAAGTAGAGACGGTGGGGTGTTGTTAGCTTTCGGCAGCCCGTCCAAGCGCAGCGTGGACGCGATGCTTCTGACGCGCAAAGGGCACTTGGAGACGACCTTGAGAAATATTGAGCAACGAAGGGGCACGATCGCTGAAGCCGACAGGCGTATGGCGGCGGCGATAGCCAGGCACGTAGGTGACAAAACTGAGGCTTCGGTATGTGTCTCGTGAGGATGACGAGTAGCAGCGGGGCGCAGCCGCCCATTGTGCGGCTGCAGCCCACTGATCGGATGATGCCGATGTGTCGGCGGGCGCTTAAGCCGTAGTAGTTCCGACCATGATCAGTTCAGAACGTTTGCTGTTACTTAAAACGTGCAGTCAAGCGCCTTTAGACGCGCATCGACCCAGCTCGCGTCATATGTGCCTGCATCAATATCAGCTAACATCTTCTCTTCGACAGCATGTTTTTCGACAGTCTGTTCATAAACCTTTTGTGTGATGTCAAACGGCACACATAGCAGACCATCTGCATCGCCGATAATCAAGTCACCGGGCTCGATTGTCATTCCACCAAGACAAATTATCGAATTGATTTCGCCTGGACCATCTTTGTATGGTCCGCGATGAGTAACGCCTGCAGCGAAAACGGGGAAACTACCCCGACCGATCTCGGCTGAATCGCGAATGGCTCCATGAATGACGATACCGGCTAATCCGCGCTTCTTTGCGTATGCCACCATGATTTCACCAATGATGGCATTAGTGAGGTCGCCTCCGGCATCCACAACGATCACGTCGCCGGTGCTGGCTACGTCGAGCGCCTTGTGCACCATAAGGTTATCACCCGGGCGACACCGGACTGTAACCGCAGGTCCAGCCATGGGAGTGCCGTCATGCATGGGACGCAGGTGCGCCCCTCCCGCATACATTCGAGACATCATGTCACTGACGTTGGCGACAGGAAGCTTCTTGAATTGCTCTACCGTGGCCATGTCGACGGCTCGATCGCGTTGATGAATTTGAAAACCAATCATGTTCGTTTGCTCTCTGAAAGTTGTGAAAGGGTTTATTGCGGCTCAATGCCAGAATCCTTTACCAAAGCACCAAATGTGTCATGATCGGCTCTATGACGACTTGCCATATCGTTGGCACTGCTTCCAATCGGATCGTATCCAGCCTTTTGCAGATTTTGCGTCATTTCATCGCTGGTTACCGCTTTCTTCATCGCCTCGTTGAGCTCATTTACGATTTCCGAAGGGGTGCCTGCTGGAGCAGCGAGGCCCCACCATATCGCCTGCTTCACCTCTGGATAGCCTTCTTCTGCGAAAGTCGGAACATTGGGCAGGCTAGGCGAACGGGCTTCTCCGATTACAGCAATAGGCTTAACCGTTTTGGCAAGGATTTGAGGAAGCAGCGAGGCAACAGAGCCGGTATAAATCTCGATCCGGCCACTGCTCAAGTCTGGGAAGGCTTGCGACCAACCGCGATACGGTATGTGGCTCAACTTGATGTCAGCCTCTTTGCTGAACAGGTTACCCAGAAGATCACCGGTGCCGCCAATGCCGGGTATGCCTAGCGTGACAACCCCAGGTTTTTCTTTCGCCGCGGCGACTATATCCGCCAGTGTGTTATAGGGAGATTTGGGAGCGACTACGTAAACGCTCGGCGAGCTGGCCACCAAGCCGACGGGAGCAAAGCTTTTGAAGGTGTCATAGGACAGTTTGCTGTACAACCATGGGTTCAGTACGATATTGTCAGTCTGTGCCATGACTAGGGTATGGCCGTCGGGTTTGGCGCGCGCTGTGGTATCCAGGGCCAGGTTACCGCCAGCACCTGGCTTGTTCTCGACAACGATATTCCAGCCTGTTTGTTGGGCCATGGCATCGGCCAGCATGCGGGTAAGAGTATCGGTACCTCCTCCTGGGGGATATGGAGAGATGAACGATATTGACCTCTCGCTCAAGGTGGAGGCGACAGAAGCACTGGTAAGAGCAAGTGCACCAGCTAGCAAAAACGTTTTAACGAAGCGACGTGACATGAGGTCTCCTTTCTTTTCTGGAATGTATAGAGTCAATGATCAGTGGTCGGCGCTTTGGTAGCGTCCGAGCGCTGTTGATCGAGCAGCCACCTAAGGCTGTTTTCGATCGTTGCTTCACCTTCGATGGGTGAGTTTTGGATGGCGTTAGCGGTGTGTTCGAATAATGCGGCGACACCGTCTAGGGCACGAGGCTGGATGCCCTCGCTCTCTAATTGAAGACGGGCTTCCCGAACCTCCGCTAGTCGCCGTTCTGCGTGCCGCACATGCGTAGTCACCGTCGCTTCCATGAAGTTGCGAATGGGTGTTTGATCAATGTCGGAAAGGACTTCGTAGAGCGACTGTCTTAAGCCTTGGTGCTCGGCGGCCATCAGGCACTCTACCGCTAAAGCTTCCAAACCTTTGGTGAAAATGCTACGTAACAGCTTCAGTGCGACGGCATCGCCGGGTTCGGTACCCACTATTCGTATTGGTGCGCCAATGGCTTTCATAAGCTCAACGAATCTGGCCGTCGCTGGTCCAGCGCAAAGTAGAGGCGTCTTTTGACCTCCAAGACCGATGGCGCCTGTAATCGCGACATCAACGAACTCGATATTCGCTTCCAATGCCATATTTGCAGCGGCGCGAAGGTCGGCAGGACGTCCCGTCGTGAAATCAGCATAGATTGAGTCTTTGTGCATATACGTCAAAGACTGGCGGGCGACATCAAGCGCCACGCCTCCAAAGACGGCTGAAATCACCAAGTCAACTTCGGCTAGCCAATCACCTGGTTCGGAGTGAACTTTAGCGGAAATTTCTTCTGCATAGCGGGCGATTGCGACGCTTGGCCGGCTGTCGCACAATTCAGAAACCTGATGCCCGGCATCCATTAAGGCCTTCGCGTAGCAGCGCCCAACGTCGCCGCAACCAACAATAGCAACGTTCATAAAAGTACAATAAAAAAACAATATGTACATAGTACGTGAAGGCAATATGCGTTTTTGTAGGTGTTTACCCCAAAAAACATTATCAATGTATCTTTATTGATCTTTATGCGAGCTCACTACGGCCAGCGTCACAAACAAGCATCACTATGAATTGTCCAGTCTTTGACTCATGAAACGTTGACTCGATATCAACAAATGGACGGACATGATCTGTTCAGCTAGATCGCCATTTCTCAGCTCTACAGCCATAACCAGATCGCGGTGATGCTGTAGGCTGCGCTCGAGATCTTCTACGTCGTATAAAAAGAAAGAACGAGTTATGACCGGCATATCAATCATTGTTTCCAGCATCGACTTCAAACGCTGCGAACCTGCCGCTTCCAGTAATATTCGGTGAAAAGCACTGTTTGCGGCTTGAATCTCAGTGATTGCATTTTTATCTTTGCTTAGTGCTTCTATGCCGCGTGCCATTTGATCATTGCAGCGTTTCAGCTCCTCGATGGTCTGTGTTTCGGCTCTTTCTGAAGCAAGCCTTGCTGCAAAAGGTTCAAGGCGAATACGTAATCGAAACATGTCCTCTATGTCCCACCGTGTCCAGCTCGCGATGAATACGCCGCGGCCCCCTTCGGCTACTGCCAGCCCATCGTCAATTAGCTGCTTTAGCGCTGTACGCACCGGTGTCCTGCTGATCCCCATTTCTTCGGCAATTTGGTTTTCCTTTAGTTGTGTGCCGGCCGTGTAGTGTCCCGCGATGATTCGCTTTCTGAGAGTTTCGTACGTATGTTGACTGCCTTTTTTCATTGTGCGGATCGCTTTACTTGACTTGTCTGTGTGCGCATGGGCGCCACTAATGTATCCCACTTCTTGAGTGGAAAACAGTTAGCATGCGCTTAGAGTCTCTCTTGTCGTCGTGACATCGGGGTTCCACAACGTTGATCATCCGCTATGGTTCCAGCGGATTGAAACGGAAGCCATGTGCCTATCATTAGCTACCCGAGGCCAACAGCAGGGGAGGTGCAGCACTATGTCGAGCGAACGTAAACTCATCATGCCCACCGAGGCGGAAGACGTGGCCATCAATGCCGGCATCGACGCCGATCCGGATACCTATGAGCTGGATCAGTCCGAATTCAAGCAACTGAAGCGAGTGGAGCGTCCGCCCCAAACCCCTACAAAAGCTTATCCAGCGTAATCGGCAGGTCGCGGACACGTTTTCCCGTTGCATGATAGATCGCGTTCGCAATGGCGGCGGCGGTTCCCACGGTGCCGATTTCACCCACGCCCTTGGCCCCGAGCGGGCTCATTTCGCTATCCGGTTCCTCCACGAAGATGACGTCGATATCGTAGACGTCGGCGTGGCATGGTATGTGGTATTCGGCGAGGTTGTGGTTCATGATTCGGCCAAGGCGGTGGTCGAACATGCTTTCTTCCTGCAGCGCCATGCCGATGCCCATGACGGCTCCGCCTAATATCTGGCTGCGGGCGGTTTTGGGGTTGATGATGCGGCCGGCCGCAACGGCGAGTGTTAGCCGGGTGACCCTTACAACACCCAGTTCCTGGTCTACCCTGACTTCGGCGAATACCGCGGCGTGCGTGTTCTTGGCCTTGGCGTCTGTACTGTCCTTGGAAGGATCTATCGATGCTTCGCAATGCAGTGAGGACGCACCAGAAAGTGCCACGATGTTCGGGTAGTCGATGAAACGCGAAGGATCTTTGACAAGTCGCATGCAGCCCTCGCAAAACTCCACCTCTTCGAATCGCACGGTGCCAAACGGATTATCTTTTGATTGCGCCACCGTCTTGAAAAGCTGTTGTGCCAGCTCGCCGCAGACCCGACTTACGGCTGCGCCCACCGAGGTCGCCATGCTCGACCCGCCTGCGAGTCCGGCAGGCGGTAGGCTGGAATCGCCGAGGGACACTTTTACACGGTCCAGAGGCAAGCCCAGGGCGCCAGCGACAATCTGGGCCATGATGGTGTAAGTGCCGGTGCCTATGTCCGATGCGGCGGAGGCGATGGTCAATATGCCGCGTTCATCAAGGGTGGCGCGGGCGCTTGCTTTCAACATCAATGCGTCCCAGATGCCAGTGGCCATGCCCCAGCCTATGAGTTCCTTGCCTTCGTGCATGGAGCGCGGTTGCGGGCTGCGGTCGTGCCAGCCGAAGCGTGCGGCTCCTTCTTGATAGGCGGCCATCAAGGCCTTGCTTGTATAGGGCAGGTCCTTGAGTCCGTGCGTATCGGAATAATTCGCCAGGCGAAGCGCAAGCGGATCGATCCCATTCGCGTAGGCCAGTTCGTCCATCGCGATTTCAAACAGATTCATGCCGGTGGCCGCGCCGGGCGCGCGCATATTGCCTGGCGTGGGTGTATCGATGGCAGCGACGGCGTAGTCCAGCCGAATATTTTCGCAGGGATAGGCCGTGGGACCCCAGCCGACGATGTTTTCGGTATAGGTCTCGAACTGCGAGGTGCTGGTGGTTGCCTTCAAGGCAATGGCGGTCAATTTTGACTGCGCATCGCACGCCAGGGTCACGTCTTCAATGCAGGCGGGACGATGCACATGGGTGAACATTTGCTGGCGGGTCAGCGTGACGCGTACGGAACGCTCCAGCATGATGGCGGCCAGCATGGCCAGATAAGCCTGGTAAGCCGGCCGCAGGCCGGAACCAAATGCGCCGCCCACGTAAGGATTGATAACCTTGAGGGTCTCCGCGGTATAGCCGAATGCTCGCGTCAGCTGCTCTTGCGCGTTTTGCGAGCCCTGATTCTTGTCGTAGAGGGTGACAGTACCATTCCCGTGCCATTCGACGGTCGTCGCGTGCATTTCCATGGGATGGTGTTGTTCCATCGCCAGGTGATAGCGTCTTTCGACTTTCGCCACGGCCTGTGCACAGGCGGCGTCGACATCGCCCTTGGTCGTATTGCCCTTTTTCTTTTCCTCGGGTGTGAACCGCTGCGGTAGCGCCGTCTCGAGGCTGGTGTTGTGGCTTGCCTCCTGGTAGCTAGCCGTGACCAGCATGGCGCCCCGGCGCGCCGCTTCGAAGTTTATGCCTACGACCAGGGCGATGGGTTGTCCGGCAAAGGCAATGGAGTCATCACACAGCGTACGGAACGGTGGCTTGGACGTCGCGGCGGAGCCGCCATCATCCATATCGAACCAGGGCACATGAGGGCGGTTCTCGTGGGTAAGGACTTCAACCACGCCTTCGACCTGTCGTGCATGCGATGTGTCGATGGAGGTGATGCGCCCACGGGTGATCCCGGCGCTTACGATGACGCCATATAGAAGATCCTGCGCTGGGTGCTCACCCGCATAGGTGGCCTGTCCGGTGACCTTCTTGGCGCCATCGACACGATTCACTGCGATGCCGATATCGGGCTGAGCCGCCATGGCCGTCTCCTTAGACAATTCGCTTGTCGGTTTGGGATTGAGGGGTGCCGTCGGCGGCTTGTACAAGCGCGCGCACGATGCTGCGTTGCGCCAACGCGATCTTGAAGTTGTTGTCGCCCTGGCCTTTTGCCTCGTTCAGCAGGCTGTTGGCAAAGTCGGTGAACGTCTTCGCGTTTGCCTGTGCGCCAATCAGGCTCTGCTCGGCATCGGGCCTGCGCCAGGGTTTGTGGGCCACCCCGCCCAATGCAACGCGTGCTGCCGTGATACGGCCGTCTTCGATCCGCAACGCCGCTGCGACGGAAACCAGGGCAAAGGCGTAAGCCAGACGATCGCGAATTTTCAGGTAACTGTAGTGCTGGCTGAACCCTTCCGGAGGAAGTTCGACGCTGGTGATTAGTTCGCCGTGTGCAAGGTTGTTGTCAAGATTGGGCGTTTCGCCGGGCAAGCGGTGAAAATCGGCAAACGCCACGCTGCGCGCGCCGTCCGGGCCGACGACGTTAACCTTGGCCTCGAGCGCTGCCATGGCGACACACATGTCCGATGGGTGGGTGGCGATGCATCGCTCGTTCGCGCCCAGTATGGCGTGGATGCGTGTGACGCCTCCGATGGCACTGCAGCCGGAACCGGGTTGCCGCTTGTTGCAGGGCGTCGCAACATCGTAGAAATAGTAGCAACGCGTGCGCTGCATCAGGTTGCCGCCCGTTGTGGCCATATTGCGAAGCTGCGGGCTGGCTCCTGCGAGCAGCGCGCTGGAGAGTAGCGGGTAGCGCTCGCGCACCCGTGCGTCAGCGGCAAGATCGGCGTTGCGCACCAGCGCTCCAATACGCAGGCCGCCTTCAGCCGTATCTTCGATGTGATGCAGGGGCAAGCCGTTGATGTCGATCAGCCGCTGGGGACGTTCGACGTTTTCTTTCATGAGGTCCAGCAAATTCGTGCCACCGGCAATGAATTTCACGTCCCCTGCGGCGCCTTCGCGCGCCGCGTGCGCAACGTCCCGGGCGCGCGTGTACGAGAATGGGTTCATATGCGCTCCCGTTCCTGCACTACGTGCATGATGGCGTCCACGATATTGGTGTACGCGCCGCAACGGCACAGATTACCGCTCATGAACTCGCGGATCACATCGCGCAGCGTGTCGTCGGACCCGGCATCACGGCTTTTTACCGCATCAGCATGGCCTTCATTGATGAACCCCACGGCCGAGCAAATCTGTCCGGGCGTACAGTAGCCGCACTGGAAGGCGTCATGTTCAATGAAGGCTTTTTGCAGGTCATGCAAGACATCGCCGTCAGCCAAGCCTTCGATTGTCGTAATTGACCGACCCTCCTGCATGGCGGCAAGCGTCAGGCACGCATTGATGCGGCGTCCATCCACCAGTACGGTACAGGCCCCGCATTGCCCATGGTCACAGCCCTTCTTGGTGCCCGAAAGTGCCAGCTGCTCGCGCAATACATCCAACAGTGTCGCGCTGGCATCCACCGAGATCGATCGCGATTGGCCATTTACGGAAAAATTCAACAGTAGTGGGTCCATGGGCTCTCCTCGTGACAAGGCATCAGTGTGCTAATCCTTGTCGGATTTGTGATCGGGCTTATTTTTGGTTTTCGTGGCCGCCAAGTCGTGCAGTTCCTTTTCGCTCATGGATTTGTACATTGATTTGGATGGCCCCTTTAAGTCACTGACTTTTTTTTCGCCTTCTTTGGCCGCCAGTGCGATGCCGGCCGCCTGTTGCTGTGATTTGGATTTTGCTGGCATGATCAAGCTCCTGTATGGGTGCGATCGGAATCCAGCAAGTGCTATTCCTATGTCCCCAACAGGTGGCATGGAACATGCTGCAGGAGGGGCATGATCACGCAACATCCAGGAGAATGAAATGAAGACTCCCGATCCAAACGCCAAAGCGCCTCGCCCTGCCCACATATCCTCGGAGGACGAGCGGCGCCCCGACATGGATCATCCGCCTCCCAGTACCACGTCAACCGGATTTGATCGTGCGACGGCGGCGGCTGACAATGAAGCCCGAACAGGGCAGGTTCCCGGACCTGACGACTTTGCTGCCACGCAAGCGGAAGGTACTGCCGATGACCCACAGACGGAACGCTTGAAGCATGGCGCCGCATCGGATGGCAGGGACGCCGACGACGCAGCCGGTACGGAAGTACGCCGAAAATGATTCGATACGCGTGGGTTATTATCGTTTCAACATTGCGTTCATTGCCGCGTTCATCGAATAATCGCAAGCAAGTGATCGAGGGTGTAGGGCTTTTGCAGGAACTCAAACCCATGGTCACCCTCCTGGGCCAGGGCGGGGCTATAGCCGCTGCTGAGCACTACCCGTAAATCTGGCCAGCGACGCCGAATCTCTTTTCCCAATTCAATCCCGTTGATGCCAGGCATCAGAATGTCCGACAAGACGAGATTAAAGTTGGCGCGTCGGGCAGCAAGCATGGCCAGTGCGGCTTCGCCATTTACTACCCAGGTCACGTTATGGCCCACATCGGTGAGCATACTCTGTGCAAATGCTCCTACAAGCTCGTTGTCCTCGACAAGTAGTACATTGCTCGGCTGAACGTTTCTTCGCTCATCGACAGTAGTATTGGAAACGGATGGCGGATGCTGCGCCGTGGCACATGGAAGGAATAAGGTAAAGGTCGTGCCACTGCCCAGCTGACTTTCCACAATGACTTCGCCGCCCGACTGTTTTGCAAACCCATATACTTGGCTAAGACCCAAGCCGGTACCTTTATTGATTTCTTTCGTTGTGAAAAAAGGCTCGAATATTTGTTCGATAAGCGAAGGTTCGATGCCGCTCCCGGTATCGCCGATCGTAACCGCAATAAAACGCCCAAGCGTGCCGACAACGTCGGTATGTCCGCGTAACGGGGGCAGGCTGGTAGCATTGCGAGCACCAACTTGCAGAGTGCCGCCAGCTGGCATTGCATCGCGTGCATTAATGACTAAGTTGAGGATGGCAGTGTCAAACTGGCTGGCATCGGCGTGGACAGCCCATAAATCTGCTGGAAGCCCAATGTTTATGTTGACGCTGGCTCCGAGGGTCATTTCGATAACATGCTTCAATCCATGGATACGAGAGGCTATGTCGAACACTTTGGGATGTAGCGGCTGCTCTCGCGCGAAGGCAAGCAGTTGCTGCGTCAAGAGGGCCGCCCGTCCGGCTGTTTCAATGATGATTTCAACATATCGTGATCGCTTTTCCGCCGGTAGGCTGTGCATGCCGAGCAAGTCAGCGGCGGAACGAATGATCGTAAGGAAATTATTGAAGTCATGGGCCACGCCGCCAGTTATTCGGCCGATGGCCTCCAGTTTTTGGGCGTGGCTCAGGATATCCCTCTGCCTGTCGACTTCGTCTTGCGTCCGCTTGCGCTCGGTGATGTCACGGGTAACCTTGGCAAAGCCTATTAGTTTTCCGGTTTCGTTGTAAATGGGGTCAATAACGATACTGGCCCAGAAATGCGAACCGTCCTTGCGGACGCGCCAACCTTCGTTCTGGAATGTATTGTGCTGCAACGCAATCGCAAGACCCCGTTCGGGCTCGCCCAGTTCGCGATCTTCCTGCGTGTAAAAGCAGGAAAAGTGGCGGCCGATGATTTCGTCGGAAGAATAGCCTTTAATAAGCACAGCGCCGGAATTCCAGTCGATGACGTAACCGTTCGGATCAAGCATATAGATTGCATAGTCGCGGACCCCCCCTGCACCAATAGCCGAAACCGTTGTTCACTTTCGAAGAGGGCTTGGTCGGCCGCCTTCTTGTCGGTGAGGTCTCGCGCCACCTTGGCATAGCCGATCAATGTTCCGTTCTCATCGCGAACCGGGTCGATCACAATGCTGGCCCAGAATCGGCTTCCGTCTTTACGCACGCGCAAGCCTTCGACTTCGTACTGTCCTTGTTCCGCCGCGATGGCCAGCGCGCGCGCCGGGACGCCAGCGTTTTGGTCTTCTTCAGTGTATAAGCACGAAAAATGCCGGCCAATAATCTCCTGTGCCGTATAGCCCTTGAACCGCTCCGCGCCGGTGTTCCAGCTAATAATGTATCCCTTCAGATCGAGAAGGTAGATGGCATAGTCTTTGATGGCGTGGACCAGCAGCTCGAATCGTCCGCTATTTACTAATGCATCGGTATTAAGGACGTTGGCTTTGCCGTCTTGCTCTTTTTGGTCTTTTTGCATGATTGATCTTTACGTGCTCTACACAATATTTTTTTCAGTTCGATCACGAGATTCGGTTGTATTGAAATATGCAGTTAACCATACTCACAATAACAGTTTTCGAGCTGTCTTCGGCAACTGTTGAATTTGTCCGATATTGGTAGATATCCGTATGGTGAAGTGGAAGATTAGATGCTCCCGTGCGCTGCCGGGATTGCCTGGCAGCGAACCGCCGCAGCGCCTGGGGAGGGCGCCCCGATGCTATCATCGTCGAACCCTTATTTGTCGTGTGGGCGAGGCACGCTTCGGGTTTGCTGGCGTGGGGCCTTATCGGCCTTTATGGTTCAGGGGGAACGGACAAACCATTGCATAGGAAGTTGTCTTGGATATTCTGCGCTTGAGTCTATTATTCGCCGTAACGGCCTTGGCGGAAATTATCGGCTGCTATCTGCCGTGGCTTGTCCTGAAACAAGGTAAAAGTATTCTGCTCTTGCTGCCGGCAGCCATTTCCCTGGCTCTTTTTGCGTGGCTGCTGACGCTGCATCCCACTGCGGCCGGCCGCACCTATGCCGCGTACGGCGGCATGTATATTGCCGTTGCCCTGTTATGGCTGCGCATCGTCGATGGCGTTGAGCTGACGCGGTGGGATATAGCGGGGGCCGGTATCGCGCTCGTAGGTATGGCCGTCATTGCCCTGCAGCCTGCCGGTAGCAGTTCATGAGTTATGTCGAAGGCCGGGAATGCTTCTTGCTGGCAGCTCGCGAAGGATGTACTTTAGATTCATACCAGGAGAATAAAATGAGTATAAAAATGACCGCCAAGCCCCGCCGCATGTTAATTGCCATCTCCGTGGCTACGGCTGCATTAGCCATGACGGCTTGCACGACCACGCTTCCCCGCGAGCAACAGACCGGTGTTGAACGGCGCGATGATATCAACTCGCGGGCCGACGCTGCCCTGGAACGCCTCTACGAAGTTGCGCCACATTCCAGAGAACTGGTGTCGCAAGCCAAGGGCGTGCTCATATTTCCGAAAGTCCTCGGCGCCAGTTTGGTGGTCGGCGCCGAGCATGGTGATGGGGTACTGAGAGTGGGCGGCCAGAATCAAGGCTACTACAGCACATCAAGCGGATCATTCGGTCTGCAGGCTGGCGCCCAATCCAAGGCCATCATCCTGGTATTCAAAACACAAGAAGCGCTCGATCACTTTCAACGCAGCAAAGGATGGACCGCAGGCGTTGACGCGACGGTGGCCGTCGCCAACTTGAGCGCTACTGGATCCTTTGACACAAGAACCATGCGCGAACCCGTCGTCGGCTTTGTCATGACAAATGCGGGCTTGATGGCAGGGGTATCTCTGGAGGGCACCAAGATTAACCGGATCGATGACCGCGGCGCGGCCGCGTCCGGCGCTGTCAAATAACGTGTAGGAATCCGTACTTCCCAGAGAGCAGCCAGGTGTCTCTGGCTCTGGGCATAAAGCCGTTGTTGCGCGATCATGCACCTCATAAGGTTGGGAGTCTCCAACCCTATGAGGTGCTTTTCATTGCAACGGGTTTACGGCGTTCTTCGAAGGACATACGTATCCGCCGTAGGCTATTTAAGAAAACCTGGTCGTACACAAGCCGAACATATGGATTTGACGACATATGATCTTTAAGCCATAATTCCGCCTTGACTTCCAGCGGAACGAGCTGTCGGCATGGCAAAAAAACACGACGAGGTACCTGCATTGGCTGCTGATTGCGGCCTGCCGATCACGGCAAATGCCATGGCGCCAACCACTTTGAAAGAACTGCGCAAGCGTACCGGGCAGACCCAGGAAGAGATGGCGGCCGCCCTGGGTGTTGGCCAGGACACGATCTCGCGGCTTGAAAAGCGTAGCGACATGCTGCTGTCGACCTTGCGCCACTATGTCGAATGCATAGGCGGCCAGCTTGAACTGGTGGCGACCTTTCCCAATCATCCTCCCGTGATCATCGATCATCACGGCGATAAATCGGGCGCGCACAAGAAGCGCGGCCGCAAACCGGTTGAACGATCCACATGATTTCCACACCCTACTATCTGATCGACAAGGCAGCCTTGCTGCGCAACCTACGCATTATCGACCAGGTTCGAGAACGTTCTGGCGCCAAGGTCTTGCTGGCGCTCAAGTGCTTTGCCACCTGGTCTGTATTCGACCTGATGCAGCAGCACATGGATGGGACCACCTCGTCGTCCCTGTACGAAGTCAAGCTGGGCCATCAAAAATTCGGCGGTGAAACCCATGCCTACAGCGTGGCGTTTGCCGATCATGAAATTGAAGAGGTCGTGGCACACAGCGACAAAATCATTTTCAATTCGATTAGCCAGTTCGAACGATTCGCGTCGTTCGCTGGCGACAAGCCCAAAGGCCTGCGCTTAAATCCGGGCGTCAGTTGCGCCAGCTTCGATCTGGCCGATCCGGCTCGCACCTTCAGCCGCCTGGGTGAGTCCGACCCAGCCCGTATCCTGGCTATCATCGAAGACCTTGATGGCGTGATGATCCACAATAATTGCGAGAACCGGGATTTCGAGCGTTTCGATGAGCTGTTGACCGAGGTCGAGCGCCGCTATGGCGCGATATTGCATAAACTGAACTGGGTCAGCCTGGGCGGCGGTATCAGCTTTACATCGCCTGGCTATTCCCTGGATGCGTTCTGCGAGCGCTTGCGCCGCTTTGCACAGACCTACGGCGTGCAGGTGTACCTCGAGCCCGGCGAAGCAGCCGTGCGCCACACCACAACGCTGGAAGTCAGCGTGCTCGATATCGGCTTCAAGGGCAAGAACCTGGCGGTGGTCGATAGTTCCACCGAAGCACATATGCTGGATCTGTTGATTTATCGCGAGACCGCACCCATCGGAACCGGCCAGGGTGATCACACTTACCAGGTTTGCGGGAAAACCTGCCTGGCCGGAGATATTTTCGGGGAAGCAAATTTTGAGCAGCCGCTGCAAGTAGGTGATCGCATCTCGATCGGTGACGCGGGCGGCTACACCATGGTGAAGAAGAACTGGTTTAACGGAATTCACATGCCGGCCATTGCCATCAAGGAAATCGATGGCAGTGTGCGGGTGGTACGCCAGTTTTCCTTTGATGACTTTGTCAGCAGCCTGTCCTGACAGCGGATGTTCAATCTTGAGAGATAAGCAAATGAAGCGCAACATATTAATTATTGGCGGGGGCGGGGTGGCTCGGGTGGTTGCACATAAATGCGCCCAGAACAATGCCGTGCTCGGCGACATTCATATTGCGTCGCGCACGCTGGCCAAGTGCCAGGCAATCATCGAATCCGTCCATGAAAAAGGCAGCTTGCAGCGAGCCGGAACCCTGCAAGCGCATGCGCTTGACGCCATGGACATCGAAGCGACCAAGTTCCTGATTCGCGCTACTCGCAGCCAAATCGTCATCAATGTTGGTTCGCCGTTCCTCAACATGTCGGTGCTGGCTGCATGCATTGAAACGGGCGCGGCCTACCTGGATACCGCCATTCACGAAGATCCGGATAAAGTGTGCGAGGCTCCGCCCTGGTACGGCAATTACGAGTGGAAGCGGCGCCAAGCGTGCAAGGATGCCCGGGTAACGGCCGTGCTGGGCGTGGGCTTTGATCCAGGCGTGGTCAATGCCTACGCGCGTTATGCGATGGATACGCATTTCGACAGCGTGGAATCCATCGATATCATCGACATCAACGCCGGCAGCCACGGACGATACTTTGCGACCAACTTTGATCCCGAAATCAACTTCCGGGAGTTTGTCTCTACCGCCTGGTCCTGGGAAGACAACGCCTGGAAGGCCAACGCAATGTTCGAGCACCGCAAGGATTGGGACATGCCGGTGACGGGCCTGAGCACGACCTACCTGACGGGACACGACGAGCTTCACTCCATGTCGAAAAACCTCGGCGTACCGAACATCCGTTTCTGGATGGGGTTCAGCGACCACTACATCAATGTGTTCACTGTCTTGAAGAACCTGGGCCTTTTATCCGAGCAGCCGGTGCGCACAGCCAGGGGCCAGGAAATCGTGCCGCTGGAAGTCATCAAGGCCGTGTTGCCGGATCCCGCGTCGCTAGCGCCCGACTACACCGGCAAGACCTGCATTGGCGACCTGATCAAGGGCCACAAAAACGGCCAACCGCAGGAAGTTCTGATCTATAACGTTTGCGATCACAAGACATGTTTTGAAGAGGTCGGTAGCCAGGCTATTTCCTATACCGCCGGCGTGCCTGTCGTGGCGGCGGCCATGCTGATCGCCGACGGGACCTGGGACATCGGCGAGATGGCCAATGTCGAGGAACTCGACCCGGTGCCTTTCATCGCGCTGATGAACCGGATGGGACTGGTGACCCGCATTCGCGACGCCCAAGGAGACCGGGTTGTCGAACCCGAGCAGGAAGAGGTCGACACTTTGGCGTCAAGCCAGCTTCTTCAGTACGGTTGAGTGCACCTCATCGCAGCGGAATCGAATGCCGCAGGGTGCCGCCCCGGATCCTGCGGCTATTCAGCATGCTGTGTAGCGATTATCAGTTGCTGATGGACGCGACGGTCTCGAAACGGTCGAGATAACCGCTGCCCACAGTCGCTTCCGTCCAGTTGTCCACGGAAAAATCAATGACGGCAAGCGCTGCCGTCGGATACTCGCGTTCAAGTCGGGATAATGCTGCGGCGCGGCCTGCGCCGGCCAGCGTTGTCGCCAGGCGTTCGAATCCGGGGTTGTGTCCCACCAGCAGCAAAGTCTGTACGGAAGGGTCGGTCTCGGAAATGACCTGAAGGATGTCGCCCAAGGCGGCTTCGTATATGCGCGGTTCGTCGTGCCGGGCCACTTCTGCGCCAAAGGCTTCGCCCGCCAGCAGCCATGTGTCTTGCGTGCGTTTTGCGGTGGACACGATGGCAAGGTCGGGGACCAGCCCTTGCTTGGCCATGTATCTGCCCATCTCTTTGCTTTGCCGCAGCCCGCGTGCTGCAAGAGGGCGTTCGTGATCGATGACGCCGTCCGGCCTGTCGGCTTTGGCGTGGCGAAGAAGCATTAAGCGGCGCATCGGCAAATTTCCCCTCAAATTTTTAGACAGATCGCTTTTATTCTACAAGCGCTGGCGTGAGGCGCCGATCATTTTTCAGTTCGGCACGTTTGAGCATAGTGTGGGCCGAATGCCAGAGATGTTTTTGCATGGCCGTGTACGCCGCGTCAGAATCGCCTTCAAGAATCGCGCTCGCTATTGCCTCATGCTGCGAAATAGAGTCGACAATCAACTGGTCTGCGCCGATGACTTGACGTAACAATGACATGAACACCGCCAGCTGATACCGGTCAATCAGCTCGCCCAATTCGGGGTTCCCGCTAAGCTTCACGATGGCTTGGTGGAATTCCCGGTTATGGACTATGAAAGGGTGGATTTCCTGCTTTTCTTTATGCAACGCACCCATATCCACGATTGCCTGGAAGAATTGCCGATTGCCGCCTTCGTCGATGCGTTGGGCGGCCAGGCGTGCTGCCTGTCCTTCCAATGCTTCACGAATCTGGAACAGATTAATAATTTCGTCATGCGATAGGCGGCGCACGAGTGCGCCGCGATTAGGGATGATCTGGACGAGCCGATCTTCCGCGAGCCGGCGGAACGCTTCGCGCAACGGCCCGCGGCTAACCCCCAGTTCTTCGATAAGGTCGCGGGAAATAAGACGTTGTCCTGGCGCCAGCGTGCCCTCGAGAATTTGCTCCTTGAGGGTCGCCGCAATTCGTTCGACCATATCGCCGCTGCGCAATACACCGTCATCTGCGGATGATTCTTTACTTCTTTTGGCGGTGTTCATCGATGAGAAATTTCCGTGACAAATGTAGGGATATACTTTAATCTAAAAGTGTAGGACAAAATTACTATACCTATTCAGGAGACGAAAAATGAATCTTAAGCCTGCATTGGCCAAAGTAGCGTCCGGCCTTGTTCTACCTGTCATTTTCGCCTGTTCATCGGCATCCGCTACCAACCTGACCGTGACACACTGGGCCGATGGGATGTATGGAACGCCATTTGCGGTCGCCCAGGAAAAAGGATTTTTCAAGGAGGCCGGTATCGATGTTACGGGATTCATCACCTCGCAAGGTGGCGGGACGACAGTCCGCAATGCGCTTGCTTCTGATATCCCTTATGGTGAGGTGGCGCTTTCCGCGGCAATTGCGGCTATCAAGCAAGGCGTCAAGCTCACGATCGTGCATGGCGGAGTCCTGAGTCTGGCCGATAACGTCTGGGTGGCCAAGAAGGACTCGCCATTGAACTCGATCATGGACTTAAAAGGCAAGAAGCTCGGTTACAGCAGTCCGAAGTCGGTCACTGATATGGTATCGACCATAGCGCTGAGCAATCGGGGCATCCTGGCTGATGTAGACCGCAAGGCGGTGGGCAGCCTCAGCTCGGCGTATACCGCCTTGCGTGAAGGCGCCGTCGATGTCATCTACATGACAGAACCTGTACTGAGCCGTGAAGCAGAAAACATTAAAGTCGTTTTCAAGTCCGGGGACGAGATTCCAAAGTTGACCCAAACCGTGGGTATTGTGCGCAGCGATTATCTCAAGAAGAATCCAGATACCATTAAAGCCATTATTGAAGGGCGCCGAAAGGGTGTCGATTATCTGCTTAAGAATCCGGAGGAGTCCGGAGATATTCTGGCCAAGCATTACAAAATTGATCCTAAGATTGCCAAGCTCGCCATCAACGACATTATGGCGGCAAAGGGCGTTTACTGGAGTCCCGGCCGCCTAGACTACGAGGGCATGAATGCCATGCTAAAGGGGCTGGTCCTTGTGAAGGCAATCGAAGAGGGGCCTTTCGATTGGAGTGCAATTGTCGACGAAAGCTTGTTGCCCGCAGATCAACGCAGTAAATAGGGTAGGGTTGGAATGGCCAGCCCACTCACTATGATCGGGGAGTTTCCCGAAATCGCAGTCGACCGCAAGGCGCATGTTGCAATCAACGCGGCGACAAGGGTGTTTGCCGCGCGAGATGGAAGATCGCCGCTGCATGCCTTGGGGCCGGTGTCTTTCGACTTGCGGCAAGGCGAATTCTTTTCCGTCGTTGGACCCTCCGGCTGCGGGAAGTCCACATTGCTGGACCTCGTGGCCGGTTTGAGCCCGGCCACTGAAGGCAGGGTCGTCTTCGAAGACAAGGAGGTCAAGGGTGAGGTGCCGGACGGCGTCGCCGTCGTATTCCAGGAGGATGCCAGCTTCCCTTGGCTGACTGTTTTCGACAATGCGGCGTTCGGAACCCGTCGCAACGGTTTACCCGAGAGCGAAGTCCGGGAGCGTGTCGATCATGCCCTTGCTTTCATGGGGCTCACGGACTTTGCCAAGAGCTATCCGGCGCAGCTGTCAGGCGGCATGCGGCAGCGGGTCTGCATAGCTCGCGCAATGGTCCTGCGGCCACGCCTTATGTTGCTCGACGAGCCTTTTGGCGCTCTTGATCAACAGACGCGCCTGTTAATGGGAGAGGAGATGTTGAAGCTATGGCGCGAGACCGGCTCGACCGTCATGCTGATCACCCACTCCATTGACGAGGCCGTCTTGCTGTCGGACCGTGTCGGGATCATGTCGGCGCGTCCGGGCACCTTTATCGATATCGTGGAAACCGGCTGGAGCCGCGAGCGTGGGAGCGAAACGGCGATGGACCCGCATTACGGCGCGCTCCAGTCGAAGGTGTGGGGCTTGTTGAGAACCGAGTCGCTCAAGGCGATGGGGGTTTAACAAATGGCCAGCGCAACTATTCCTGGTTCTATATCGGGGTCGCCGGGTGCCGGCATGTCGTTCAGGTACCGCGTGGTGCTGCTGCGGAGCCTTGTCATCGTC
Source organism: Pollutimonas subterranea (assembly GCF_002849655.1). GTDB lineage: Bacteria > Pseudomonadota > Gammaproteobacteria > Burkholderiales > Burkholderiaceae_B > Pollutimonas > Pollutimonas subterranea. Next base: position 282,276 of record NZ_PDNW01000002.1, on the reverse strand, counting down.
TTCAGCATTGTTTTGCTTGAAGTCGCCAGCAGGCTGGGGTGGATAGATCCGGTCTCTTTCATTCCCCCGTCGGAAATGGCACTAAGTGCATGGCGACTGCTTCGGGATGGAACCTACCAGTCGGATATGCTGTTGACCTTGTCGTCCGCAGCCGTGTCTATCATGCTTGCGACATCGGTGGGTTTCCTTTTCGGCCTTGTGCTATTCAAGCTGCCACGTTTGCGACGCGTCCTGGATCCACTCCTGATGTCGTATTACGCGGTGCCAATTTTTGTTTTCTATCCCATGCTTATTGTGCTGTTCGGACTGAACAGGTGGCCATTGATCGTACTGGGATTTTTATTCGCCATCGTGGCCATGGCGGTGAACACGCTCAATGGGCTGCAACGTGTGCCTCAGGTCTTGATGCGAACGGCGAGGATGTTGCACATGGGCCGAACACAGGAAGTTCTTCTTATCACCCTTCCTGCCAGTCTTCCCTTTGTCTTTACGGGTATCAAGCTGGCCATCGTCTACTCGTTCATAGCGATCATAGGCGGCGAGTTCCTGCTTTCGGGTGCGGGATTCGGGTATCAGATCGCGTTCGCCTATAACAACTTTGATAACCAGACGATGTATGGGCTTATGTTCCTGCTGCTTACGTTCATCGGCGTCATAAACCTTGTGCTGCACGCGGTCGAACAGCGCTTATATCAACGACGGGTGCTCAAGGAGCTGGCATGAACGAGCGCGCGGCGAGGCAACTGGCAGGCCCGGGCAATTCCGGGCGGGCACCCCTTATTGATAGTGTGTTGCTGGTTGGCGGACTTTTGCTGTCGTGGGAGCTTGCCAGCACGGTGCTGGGCATTGAGGTCTTGCCAAGTCCCTGGCGTACCCTCGTCCAGCTACGTCATGAATTCACCAGTCCCGATTTCGGTGCCCATCTGGCGGAGACAAGCAAGGCGTTCTTTTCCGCTTTGCTGCTCGCTGTGGTGGGCGGGATTGCATTGGGTTTGGTTCTGGGCGCGCGCAGGCTCGCCGGCGATGTGATGGAACCGGTATTGATTGCCCTGTACTCCATACCGAAGATATCCCTGTATCCCATCATTCTCTTGATATTCGGTCTGGGCATTTCGGCAAAGATAGCCTTTGGCGTCATTCACGGCATTATTCCCATAGTCATCTTCACGATGACGGCGGTGCGCAATATTCGACCCGTTTATATGCGTTGCATCCGTGTGCACCGCCTCACTCCGTGGCAAGGTGCGTGGCACGTGCTGATACCGGCCGCCGTGCCCGAAATCGTTGCCGGTCTGCGGATAGGCTTTTCCTTGACCTTGTTAGGGACGCTGCTGGGTGAGATGTTTGCGTCTCAGCGCGGCATTGGGCATCTGCTGATGCTGGCCATCGACCGGAATAATCCTCCTACCATCATGGCCCTTGCCCTGATGCTTTTTCTGTTCGCGACGGCGGTCAGTATCGCATTGCTGCAATGGGATCGCCGCTTGCGGCGTGGGAATTAATATATTGGAAAACCGAAATGGCCAATACGCTATTCGATAAAGTGTGGGGTGCCCATGAGATTGCGGTGCTTCCGGGAGGCGCCAGCCTGCTGCATGTGGATCGTCACTTGATGCACGAACTTACCGGGGTCGAAGCCATCAAGACGCTTGAACGCCGCCGGGTGCCCATACGCAATCCCGACCTCACTTTCGCGACAGTCGATCACGTCATTTCGACCCGCCCCGGGCGACAGGCCGGCGATGCGCCGTGGAGCACCGCGATGGTCAATACATTGCGGGAGCAGGCGGAAGAGAAAGGCATCCGGATGTTCGATATAGATCGGAGCCAAGGCATCGTGCACGTTATCGGTCCGGAGCTGGGGCTGACGCTTCCTGGGCTCTCGATTGTGTGCGGGGATAGCCACACGTGCACGCATGGCGCTTTCGGGGCTATTTCATGGGGCATCGGATCGTCCGAGCTGGTACATGTGCTGGCTACACAGACCATTCGCCAGATTCGGCCCAGGACCATGCGCATCAACTTCACGGGAATGCCCGGACCGTCGATCACTGCCAAGGACATGATTCTTCATGTGATCGGTGTCCTTGGGGCATCGGCGGGCACAGGCTACGCCGTCGAGTACGCCGGACCGGCCATCACCGCACTCGATATGGAAGCACGCATGACGCTTTGCAACCTTTCCATTGAATTGGGCGCCAAGATCGGCATGATCGCTCCCGATGAGACCACGTTCCGTTATGTGCAGGGCCGTGAGTTTGCACCGTCCGGCGACCAATTTGACCGTGCGGTGACATATTGGCGCAGCTTGCCGTCTGGAACCTCGGCATCGTTCGACAGGGAAGAGGACGTCGACGTCAGTCAAATCAGGCCGCAGGTGACGTGGGGGACGAGTCCTGAGCAGGTGGTGGCTATCGACGGCGCTGTTCCCGATCCTGCCAGGATGGCCGATGCCAAGAAGCGCCTGGGCGTGTCGAATGCGCTCGACTATATGAAGCTGCAGCCTGGCCAGCGGATCGATGAAATCAAGATAGATCATGTCTTCATAGGTTCCTGCACGAACAGTCGGATCTCGGACTTGCGGGCAGCGGCATCCGTGGTCAAGGGGCGCCGCATTGCAGCGGGCCTTACCGCATGGGTCGTACCCGGATCATCGCAAGTCAAAAGCCAGGCTGAACGCGAAGGCTTGCATCGAATCTTCATGGAGGCCGGCTTCCAATGGCGAGAGCCAGGTTGCTCGATGTGCGTGGGCGCCAATGGCGATATGGTGCCCCCCGGACATCGCTGCCTGTCGACATCGAACCGTAACTTTGTTGGGCGACAAGGCCCGGGATCCATGACCCATTTGGCCAGCCCCGTCGTCGCAGCCGCCACCGCCATCGTGGGAACCATCGCGTCGCCGGAAATGATGGAGCGTCAATCATGAAAGCGTTCACGATATGTCGAGGCGTTGCAGCCGTCATGATGCATGACAACATCGATACTGACCAGATCATCCGCATCGAACGTATTGCGCAACTGCGCAGGGGCGAGTTTGCTCCCTGGGTCTTCGAGGGGCGGCGTTATTTGCCGGATGGTTCCGAGGACTCGGCGTTCGTATTGAATGCGGAACCCTTTCGGCATGCTGCGATTCTGATTGCAGGCGACAACTTCGGCTGCGGAAGCTCCCGCGAGATGGCGGTATGGGCATTGGAAGAGTTCGGCATCCGCTGCATTATTGCCCCCAGCTTTGGCGACATTTTTTTCAGCAACTGCCTGCAGAACGGTTTGCTGCCCGTCGTCCTGGAGCGCGGCGATATCCAGCGCCTGGCGGCCGCCGCTTCGTCGGGCGCTGTGCTCAGCGTAGACCTGCGCTCTCGGACCGTGGGCACGGATCAGGCCGGCGAAATCCATTTCGATCTGCTCGATGCCCAGCGGGAGGCGTTGCTCCTGGGCCAGGACGATATCGCTCAGACGCTGACCTTGGTGTCTCAGATTGATGACTTCCAGCAGGAAGATAGATTGGCGCGGCCATGGGTATACATGGCCGCGGTTTTTTGAACGTGATAATCAACTGACAAGGATGTATTGGCATGGCTGGAAACACTAAAACCCTGAGCCAACTTTTTTCGCAGAAGAAGCTGATCGTGGCACCCGGTATATTTGACATGATCTCTTTAAAGGTCGCGGACCAGCTTGGGTTCGACTGCCTATACATGACGGGGTACGGCACGGTCGCCTCCTATCTGGGCTTGCCCGACGCAGGACTCGCCACCTATACCGATATGGTCAGCCGGGTCGCAACTTTCTGCGGCGCGACGTCGACACCGATAATTTGCGATGGCGACACCGGCTATGGTGGGCTATTGAATGTGGAGCATACGGTTACCGGTTACCTGCGCGCGGGAGCGGCCGGAATCCAGCTTGAAGATCAGGAATTTCCAAAAAAATGCGGACATACCAAAGGACGCCGCGTTATTCCTGCGCAGGACATGGCCAATAAAATCAAGGTGGCTCGCGATGCACGAGGGAACGATAAAGATTTCTTGATTATTGCGCGCACGGACGCCCGTACGACGCTCGGCCTGGACGAAGCGCTGAAGCGCGCGGAGCACTATCTGAATGCCGGCGCCGATGTGTTGTTCGTCGAGTCGCCTGAATCGATGGATGAACTTGCCATCATCGGAAGAACCTTCGATGTTCCGCTAGTCGCAAATATTGTAGAAGGGGGGCGCACGCCGCAACCCACCGCCGAGGAACTGCAGGACATGGGTTTTGCGCTAGCCATTCATCCCGGCCTTGGCTTTCTTGCCATGGGACATGCGCTCCAGCAAGCGTATTCGCATCTGAAAGCGACCGGTGACTCGCTGCACTATGACGAAATCGCGGACTTCCAGGAGTTCAGCAAGATGATCGGCTTTCAGAGAATTTGGGACTTCGACGAGAAGTACAAAAATCTGGAAGCGAAATAGCGGCTGGTGCAACCTTCATTCAAGAATACGAGGAGACAAAAATGGTTCGTTTAAAAGCTTGTCTGACTTTTGTGGCTGCCGTCATGGCCATTTCCCCTGCATCGCACGCCGAAGAGGCCCGGAATTGGCCTTCGAGATCCGTAACGCTCATGGTGCCTTACTCTCCAGGCGGCGGCACCGACATCGTCGCCAGGCTGGTGGGTAATAAGCTCTCCGAGATATGGGGGCAATCGGTCATTGTGGAAAACAAGCCCGGGGCCAATGGAGTGATCGGCTCCGCCGACATTGCCAGATCGCAACCCGACGGCTATAAGATCATGCTCGTTGTCGGCTCGCACATTATCAATCCAGTGCTGACCAAGAGTGTTCCTTACAATACCGATACAGACTTCACCCCGATTACACGTCTGGCCGTTTCGCCTCTGGTATTGGTTGTTCCAAAAGAGGGAAAGTACGCGGATCTGAAGAGCTTTATCGACCTCGGCAAAAAGAACGACGTCAGCATTGGCTACTCGGAAGGCCAGACACAGCTGACCGGTGAACTCATTCGCCAGAAAGCCGGGGTCAAAGTCATTCCGGTGCCATATAAAGGCGGTTCGCCCCTGATGGTGGACATTATTGGAGGGCATGTCGAGTCGGGCGTTACCAGCGTACTTACCGCGCTGCCTCATGTGAAATCCGGCAAGCTCAAAGTAATTGGTATTGCCGGTGACAAGCCGGTGGATGCCTTCCCCGAGGCGACGACATTCTCCCAGGCCGGCTTTCCTGGCGTCCAGTCATTGAGCTGGTATGGCTTGTTCGGGCCGAAAGGAATGCCCGACAGCGTCGTCAGCAAAATAAACGAAAGCCTGCTCAAGGCAACGCAAGATCCGGTCATTGCCAAACAGTTGGCGGATCAGGGAGCTATCGTCACGCTGGATACACCGGCCGAGTTCAATACGTTCCTGAAAGATGAGAAAAAGAAATGGACCGAGGTGGCCAAAGCGGGGAATATCGAGGCCAAATAATCGTTATTGCTGAACGACTGCCTCAGTCGTTCAGCACGCTGCTGGCATGGCCCAGTGCCACAGCGTTTCGCCGCGAGATGCCGCGGCCGCCGCTTTTGCGCAATCTACCCCCCTCCAATATAAACGCTCGCCGCCAGGCTGCCTGCGCCCGCTAATCCATCCCGAGCCTTCTGCGCGTCGCATTGCCGCATCGCCGCGTACATCCGTCTGCCTTTAATTGTACATAGACAATTCAATAATCTATTTGACAATTAAAAAGGATGCGCATAAAGTGGTTCCAACGACGAAAACCAATGAGCGCAAAATAATGAACAAACTTACCGACTACACGTCATATGCCGATGCCCAGCATCACTGGAGTGTGGAAAAGCTGTGGGATATCTTTGATGGCTCACGCGAACAATTGAACATTGCGCATGAATGCATCGACCGCCATGCCACTGATCCGGAACGGGTTGCAATCATCGTGGTACATGCCGATGGCCACGACGAAATCCTTACCTATCGCGAAATCGCGCAAGACTCGTCTCGCTTCGCTCACTATCTGGCCGAGCAAGGAATAGGGCCGGGAGACCGTGTCGCCGTAATGCTGGAACCATCGCGGGCTTTCTATACAACGTTGTTTGGCGTCATGAAGACGGGCGCTATTGCGGTACCGTTGTTCACCCTGTTCGGGCCCGACGGCATCCGGCTGCGTGTGGGCGACTGCGCACCCAAAATGTTGTTCACCAACGATGAAAAGATCTCGATGGTCGAAGACACGCCCAGCCTCGTCTCCGTCGTGGTCAACAATGCCTTCCTGACGGACTTGTCGCGATACGACGAGCGCTACACAGTGCGAACCGGCAGCGATGACCTCGCCATTTTCCAATACACATCAGGCACGACCCGGGAACAGCCCGATGCCATCAAGCACAGTCATAAGGCGCTGGTCACCTTGATGGTTGCCGCTCTTTACGGCACGGGCCTGCGCCCGGGCGACAGGTTCTTCTGCCCATCGTCGCCCGCATGGGGCCATGGGCTTTGGCACGGCACGCTGGCTCCCCTGGCGCTCGGGCTTACTATCGGCGCTTTTTCCGGCCGGTACAACGCAAGCCGGCTGCTCCAGGCACTGAGCGAACACAAATTCACCAATATGTCGGCGGCCGCCACCCACTACCGCATGATCCGCAACAGCCCCGACGTCAATACCTATTCATACAGCATCAAGAAACTGTCGTTCACCGGCGAACCCATAGACAGCGCTACGGAATCGTTCATCGAGGACCTGTTCGGCGCCTCTGTGTGCAGCATGTACGGCACCACCGAGATCGGAGTCATTCTTGTGTCCTATCCGGGCGCCGACGACTTCCCCGTCAAGAACGGCTCGCTAGGCAAACCCATTCCCGGCGGCGTGGTTGAGGTGCACGATGCGGACGGAAACGTCTGCCTGCCCGGCACCGTCGGCGAAATGAAAGTCTTGCGGCGCGGGGCGTGGATCCCCACGAAGGATCTTGGCCGCACGGATGAAGACGGCTATTTCTATCATGCAGGTCGCGCCGACGATGTCATTATTTCGGCGGGCTGGACCATGAGCGCCGTGGAAATCGAAGATGCCATCCTGAAGCACCCGGACGTTCTCGAGGCGGCCGCCATTGGCGTACCCGACGAACTGCGGGGGCAAGTCGTCAAAGCGTTTGTCGTCGCCAAACGCCCCGGGGACGAGCAGTTGAAGCAGGACATCCAGGACTCCGTCCGATCGCAGCTCAGCCAGCACGAGTACCCCAGGCAGATTGCCTTTGTGTCAGAGCTGCCCAAGACGCCGGCAGGAAAAGTACACCGCAAAAAACTGCGCGAACAAGAAGCTGGAAAAGTCCAGCGAGAAATTGAACCCATCAGTCAGCAATGACAGCAATCAGGAGACAAGACATGGATATGCCAACACGCACCTTCCCGAAAATCATGGATCAGGACCTGGAGGCGCTCAGCCGCCGGATAGGCGTCAAGATTACCGAAACAGCGGAGCCGTGGTGCTATGAGGCGACCCGCGACAATATCCGTCATTACGCACACGGCATTGGCGATGACAACCCGCTCTGGTGCAATCCCGCGTATGCGTCCAACACCAAGCATGGCGGCATCATTGCGCTGCCCAGCTTCCTGTTCGCGACGAACCGCATAGTGTCGGGCTATGTGGGCGGTCTGCCCGGCGTTCATGCGATGTGGTCGGGCGCAGACTGGACCTGGCATAAAGCAGTAAAGCGCAACGATGAAATCCATACGGAAGCATCGCTGAAAGCCCTTATTCCGCATGAGACCCGTTTCGCCGGCCGAGCCATCCAGCAGATCTACAACGTCCAGTTTTACAATCAGGATGGCGACAAAGTCGCGGAAGCCGACAGCTGGTGTTTCCGTACCGAGCGCGACCACGCACGGGAAGCCGGTACCAAGTACAAGGAAGTGCGTGAACGCGCGCCCAGGCGCTATACCGAGGAGGAACTGCAAGAAGCGTACAAGCTCTACGCACAGGAAGAGATCCGCGGCGCAATCCCCCGATACTGGGAAGACGTCAACGTCGGCGACGAGCTTCCTGTCCTGTTCAAAGGCCCCATGACCGTTACCGGCTTCATTGCCTACGCACAGGGTTGGGGTGGGCTCTACATCCGCGCCAATAAGCTGGCCTGGCAGCTCATTGATGCGCATCCCGGAGTCGGGATCAAGAACCGTTTTGGCATTCCCGATGTTCCCGAACGCGTCCACTGGGAAGAAGATTTCGCCCTTGAAGTGGGGGCTCCCGGTGCCTACGACTATGGTCCGGAGCGCAATTCATGGTTGACCCACCACCTGACGAACTGGATGGGCGACGACGGCTTCCTGCGTAAGTCCCTATGCCAGGTACGCCGGCATAATCCCGAGGGCGACATGCTGTTCATCAAGGGCAAGGTCACGAAAAAATACGAAAGCGATGGCCAGCACTTGATAGAGATCGAGCAGGAAGGACGCAACCAGGACGGCGAGCTCTCGGTCATCGGGACCGGTGTCGTTCAGCTTCCTTCCCGCGGCTGACATGGACTGCCACCACGCCCGCAAGACGGTCTGGCCAGAAGCACCGGCCAGCACGGGCGCCCTGCGAGGCGTGCGTGTCGTCGACCTTTCCCGCGTTCTGGCCGGGCCGCTATGCACGCAGATGCTCGCTGACCACGGGGCGAGCGTCATCAAGATCGAGCCCCCGTTTGGCGACGAAACGCGCAAGCTGGGGCCTCCGTTCGACGAGCACGGTAATGCGGCTTACTTTGCCGGGCTGAACCGCGGGAAAAGCGCGTTTGCGCTGGACTTGTCCAAACCCGAAGAGCAAGAGGTGCTTTTTGCGCTGCTGGAAGAGGCGGATGTCCTGGTCGAGAACTTCCTGCCCTCAACCATGGAAAAGTGGGGCCTGGGTTACGAACAACATCTGGCCGAACGCTACCCCCGCCTTATCTACTGCAGCATCAGCGGGTTTGGCGCAACCGGTCCCCTGGGCGGGCTGCCCGGCTACGATGCCATCCTGCAAGCGATGTGCGGGTTAATGAGTATCAACGGATCGCCGGAAACCGGACCGACCCGCATCGGCATTCCCGTTGTGGATCACCTGACCGGTTACACGGCCCTGTCGGGCATACTGATGGCGCTGTTTGCCAGGGAGCGCACGGGCAAGGCCCAGCGTGTGGAGACCACGCTGTTTGATACCGCGCTAAGCCTGCTGGTGCCGCATGCCATGAATTGGTTGCAGTCAGGCGAAACGCCCAAGTTGCTTGGCAGCGCCCATCCGAACATTGCGCCCTACGACAGATTCAAGACCCGCGATGGCATGGTGTTCCTGAGCATTTTGAACGATCCGCAGTTCCAGAGATTTTGTCGGTGCATCGACAAGCCCGGCTTGGCTGATGACCCCGATTTCGCCTCCAACGCCGCCAGGCTCGCGCATCGTGAGCAATTGCGCAAAGAGATTGAAGTCATTCTGGAAGATTGGGAAAAGGCGCCACTGTGCGACATGTTGATGAAGCACGGCATTCCAGCCGGACCCGTCAACACGGTTCCAGAAGCCCTTGCCCACGCCCACACTTTGCACCGCGGCATGATGATCAACGACTCGGGCTATCAAGGGCTTGGCATACCGATCCGGCTGACGGAAACGCCCGGAACACCCGGACTCCGGCCTCCTGCTTTTGATGAACATAGCTCCATAAGGGATAGTATTTTCGTCTCCACGCCCGCGTCGTGCTCGCCAGAGCCCTAGGCACAGAGATGCAAACCACCAAAGACTTATAACAACCGAGGAGACATAAATGATGCGTAAACTAAAATCAATGGCAACCGTAGCCGCCTTTACCTTGCTGGGCGCTACGTCGGCATTTGCAGCGGGCTATCCCGATAAACCGGTCAAGATTATCGTCGCCTATCAGGCGGGCCAGGGCACCGATACCACGGCGCGCTACATCGCCGACTACCTGAGCAAGGCCATGGGGCAGACGTTCTTTGTCGAAAACAAAGGCGGGGCGGGCGGCAATATCGGCACCCAGGCAGCCGCCCGTGCAGAGCCCGACGGCTACACCCTGACCATGGGCACGAATGCCACCCACAATCTCAATTCTTTTCTTTATTCATCACTGAGTTTCGATCCCGTGAAAGATTTCGAGCCGGTCATACTTGTCGGCTCGTTCCCGATGGTATTGGTGGCCAAATCCGATTCGGAATTCAAAACAACGACAGACATCATCGACAAGGTAAAGGTGTCGAGCCGGTCCGCCGACATCGGCATGCCCAGCACGACGGCCAGGCTGGTCTACGAGCTTCTGAAAGAGCAAAGCGGGGCGCCCCTGTTCGGCGTTCCCTACAAGGGCTCGTCCATGGCAATGACCAACTTGATCGGAGGCCAGATAACCTTGTCGATCGACACTATTACGGCGGCGCGTCCACAGATAGACGGCAACAAGCTGCGGGCCATTGCCGTGACCAGCAAGAGCGAAACCAAACTGCTGCCCGGAGTGCCTACGGTGGCAAGCCAAGGCTTGCCGGGGTTCGAGGTTATCGCATGGAATGCGTTATTTGCTCCGAAGGGCACACCGCCCGACGTCGTGGCCAAGCTCAACCTCGAACTGCAAAAGTTCCTTTCTTTGCCGGAGACGCAGCAGAAGTTGCTCTCGATGGGACTTGATGTTGGTGGAGGCACGCCCGGCAATTTGGCCCAGTTCGTGGCGGCCGAGCAGGAAAAATGGAGTCCTGTCATCAAGAAAGCGGGAATACAGATTCAGTAGTTCCGCCGGGCAAGCAGGAAGGATCCGCCTGATAGAATTCTGCATCGCACATTGTGCCGACTATCGTCATAGGTTCAAGCATGCCCAGCATACAAGACACCCTCAAAACGCCTAAAGCCGGTCCGCGCATCCGTCCGGTGCCAGCGGTTACAAGGGCCGTTGCCATTCTCAGGCTGCTGGGGCGCAGCAAAGAACCAATGAACGTCAAGTCCATCTCCGATGAGCTCGATCTGGTGCCCAGCACCTGCCTGCACATCCTGCGGGCATTGACCGCCGATAAGCTGCTCGGCTTCGATCCCGCTTCAAAGCGATACCGGCTGGGCGCCGGGATGCTTGCGCTCGCGCGTGGCGTGCTGGAAAACGATCATTTCGCCCATTCGGTACAACCCGTCCTCGACAAGCTGGCCAAGACCTGGTCGGTAACGGCCATTGGGGTGGAGGTCGTTGACCTGAACCAAATGGTCGTCACGGCGCTTTCGCGCTCGGACCTGCCGTTTCGACTGCATGTGGATGTCGGCAGCCGCTTTCCCGGCCTGATCAGCGCCACAGGACGCCTGGTGGCGGCTTTCAGCCAGTATTCGCAGCAAGAAATCAAAGTCCAGTTTGCTTCATTGCGCTGGCAGCAGCCGTTAAGCTTCGAGGACTGGTGGCAGGAAGTCGAGACCGCAAGAAACAATGGCTACAGTTTCGATCAGGGCAACTATATTGCCGGCATCACCCTGATCGCGGTGCCTGTCCTGGACGCGCAGGACCATATCACCCATACGATGGTGGCCGCCAGCATCGTTAACCAACTGTCTCCGGACGAGTCCCAGACCCTTATTCAGGAATTGAAGCGACACGCCGGACAGCTCTCCCGCCAGCTATTTTCCCTGGAGTAAAGACGTGACGGAAATCACTAACCCCTTATCCAAGTCCTTGATGGAAAGCGGGTGGCGGGCCCATGACCTGCCGGGTCTCCTGGGTGTGCTCGGACCACTGCTTACACGGCGTGACGGTGATCAGTGGGCATACGCGATCCGAGTGCGCGATGAACACCTGAATCAGGCGCAAGTCGTGCATGGCGGCACGATCACGGCCCTGATGGACCATGCCCTTAGCACGATAGCCTGGGACAGGGCGGGCAGGGTGCCGTGCGTCACTGTGCAGTTGAACGTCAATTTCCTTGGAACATCTCGCGCGGGTCAGCTTCTGGTGGCCCGCGGCAAGGTCAGCCATGAAGCCGGTTCGCTGCTCTTTCTTGACGGTACCTTGCATGCCGACGATATATTGGTGAGCACTGCGCAAGCAATCATGAAACGGCTCGAAAAGCGCGACTGACCGGCACCACACCAGACTAGGCCGATGCCGTGTCCAGCGAGGCACCCAGCTTATCGAACCATATCAGTCCGCTGTCCGTATCGGCCCGCGGCTTGTATTCGCATCCAACCCAGCCCTTGTAGCCTAGCGTATCGAGCTTTTCGAATATTGCCTCATAGCGCAGTTCGCCCTCGTCGGGTTCAGCGCGACTGGGAACGGCGGCGATCTGCACATGGCCGATGAGAGGTAGATACTGTTCCAGTTTCATGAGCACGTCGCCTTCGGTGACGCCGACATGGTAAGCATCGAACATGATGCGCACATTGGGCTTGTCGACGTGTTCGAGGATGGTGTTGGCTTGAGCCAGCGTGGAATAGAAATAGCCAGGCTTGTCGCGCTGGTTGATAGGCTCGAGTAGAAGGGTTAGCCCGTGCGCGGCGGCCTTGTCGGCGGCGGCCTTGATGTTTCGTGTAAAGGTGTCGCGCGCTTGGGATTCGAAGGGTATGAGCCCTGCGACGGCATGTATGGCTTGTGCGCCGCTGGCACGACACCAGTCTATGGACTGCTCGACCGCCTGTTGAAAATCGGTTTCCCGGCCGGGCAGGGCGCCCAGGCCGAATTCACCTTTTTCAGTATCGCCCGCATAGGTGTTGATGCCCAGCAAGGTCAGGCCGCGCGCCGCACACAGAGTGCGAACCTCGGTGGCATCGGTGTCGTAGGGCCAATGCAGTTCGATCGCCTTGAATCCGGCCCTTGCGGCGGCGTCAATACGCTCCAGCAAGGGGCGCTCAGGCCACAGGAACCCCAGGTTGGCAGAAAATTTTGGCATATCGAGGTCTCATTCAGTGGTGAGGCAAGGCGGCAGCCTGCCCAAAGGACTGCTTATTGTCGTTGCACGTAAGCGGCGACCAGCTCCGCGCCTGTGCCGGCTGAAGCGAAGCCCAGCGATCGCGCGTGCTGAGTGTCGATCCGGGCGGGCCAGGTGTCGACAATGGCCTTGATGGCCGGGTCGGGCTGCCAATCGATAAGATCCGCGATCTCTGCACCCGCCAATTCCCGCAAGGTGTCGGCCATTTCCCGTGGCGTGATGGTCACGCCCGGCAAATTGATGGAACGCCGCTCGGCCAGCTGTCCGTCCCGCCGATCGCAGAGTTGCGCCGACGACAGAAGGTAGGCGTGGATCAGGGACTGTATGACGTGCTTGGGCGATGCCAGCCATAAGGGTGTGTCCGGATCGATGGGGCATATGGCGCGCTTGCCGGCCATCGGCTCGCGGATGATGCCGCTGGCGAAGCTTGAGGCGGCACCATTGGGCTTGCCGGGCCGCACCGATACGGTGGGAATGCGCACGCATCGACCGTCGACAAAGCCCTTGCGCGTGTAGTCCGCAACCAGCAGCTCGCCGATCAGTTTCTGTATGCCGTAGGAAGACTGCGGCGCAGGCGGCGTGCTGTCGTCCACTACTTCGGGCATCGCCCCACCGTAGACAGCCAGCGAACTGGAAAACAGGAAGCGGGGTGGCCGGCTTAGTGTGCGCGCGGCATCGAGAAGCGCGCGTGTGCCGTCAAGGTTGACGCGCATGCCGAGATCGAAGTCGCTCTCGGCAGTGCCGCTGACGACAGCGGCCAGGTGAATAATGCCGCAAACTTCATCGTTTATGATTGACCGCCATTGCGCAGGTTCGGATAGGTCGGCGCAATGGTAGTGCAAGCGAGGATGGCTGAACGCGCCGACGGCCTGGTCCATGGCGATGACTTCATCGAAATGGCCCGCAAGGGCATCGGCATCCGTTCGGGTCTCGGGCGCGAGCAGTCGTTGTATCAGCATCTGGCCCAAAAAGCCGGATCCCCCGGTAACCAGGATTTTTTTCATTTGACTCCTTTATTGCAGGGTGGTGTCGGGACAGAATCGTTGCCGGAAAGGTATAACGTGGGCGCGCCATATGGAGAGACCACAAAGACAGTCACAAGATAGCGCAAATTATCGGGTGGGACCAGTATTGGTCCACGATTCAACTCAGGATGTAGCGGAGAAGAAAGCATGAAAGGCAAGTTGTTCATTGGTGGGAAATGGCTGGCACCTCATTCGGGCAAGACCATCGCGGTCATCGATCCCGGAACGGGAGAGCAGTTCGATGAGATCGCCGACGGTGGAGCGGCCGATATCGACCTGGCTGTGCAGGCCGCACGTCGCGCGCTCACCGGCGAATGGGGACGTTTCACTGCTGTCGAACGCGGACGTGTTCTTACGCGGTTGGGCCAGAAGGTTCTGGATCATTTTGATGAACTGGCGGAGCTCGAGTCACGCGATTGCGGCAAGATCCTCGCGACCGCTCGCAACGATGTCAAACTGCTGGCCCGTTATTTCGAATTCTATGGCGGTGCCGCCGACAAGGTGCATGGCCAAGTCATTCCTTACCAGAACAACCATGCGGTCCGGGTAGTGCGCCAACCCTTTGGTGTTTCCGGACATATCATTCCCTGGAACTATCCCGTGCAGATCATGGGCCGTTCTGTCGGCGCAGCCCTGGCCATGGGCAATGCCGCCGTCATCAAGCCGGCTGAAGACGCCAGCTTGTCGATCTTGCGGCTGGCCGACCTGGCCGCCGAGGCCGGGTTTCCCGACGGCGCCTTCAATGTCGTTCCCGGCTACGGTACGACCGCGGGCGCTGCGCTTATTTCGCATCCTGGCGTGAATTTCGTGTCGTTTACCGGTTCGCCCCAGGTGGGCACCATCGTTCAGCAGGAAACCGCGCGCAACCATGTGAAGTGCGTGCTTGAGCTGGGCGGAAAGTCGCCCCAACTGGTGTTTGGCGATGCGAACCTGGATCGCGCCATCCCGGCAATCATCAACGGCATTATCCAGAACGCCGGCCAGACCTGCTCGGCGGGATCGCGTTTATTGATACAGCGCGAGATCTACGACGAGGTGGTCTCCCGGGTTGCCGACCGGTTCAGCAAGCTTCGTACCGGCACGCAAGACCAGGAACTGGACTGCGGCCCTATCATCAACGCCCGGCAACGGGACCGGGTGCAGCGATTCATCGACGATGCGGAAAAAAGCGGTGCGCGCATCGCCGCGCGGGGCGAACTCGCGGCCAATCTGCCTGCGAACGGGTTCTATGTGGCGCCGACTTTCTTTGCCGATGTGCCGCGCGACCACATTCTTGCCAAAGAAGAAGTCTTCGGCCCGGTGCTGGCCGCCATGCCCTTCAGTGACGAGTCGGATGCCATCGCCCTGGCCAACGACACGGAATACGGCTTGGCGGCCGGCGTATGGACGGAAAACGGCGGACGCCAGGAACGCGTCGCGCAAGGAATCAATAGCGGGCAGGTCTTCATTAACTGCTACGGTGCCGGCGGCGGGGTGGAGCTTCCATTCGGAGGCTTTGGCAAGAGCGGCCATGGCCGCGAAAAAGGGTTCATGGCGCTGGAGGAAATGAGCCTTACCAAGACCATTGTCCATAATTTCGACGCGTAATGTTGCCCAGGGGCGTCCGCGCTCCTAGGGAATACTATAGGTTAGATGGGCTTGTTTATTTGCGTTAATTCGCCATAATTATGAATTATTGCATCACGATTTGGAGCCCAGACATTGACCCGACGCATTGTCCAGCAGGTGCTGTATCTCGAAGTCGCAGACCGTCTGCGTGCCATGATCCAGTCGCGTGAACTGACTTCAGGAGCCTGGATCGACGAAATGCGCTTAAGCAAAGAGCTGGGTATTTCACGCACTCCGCTGCGTGAAGCGCTCAAAGTGCTGGTCAATGAAGGGCTCATCCGGCTGGAGCCGCGCCGGGGCTGTTTCGTCAATGAACTCTCGGCCCGCGACCTGGACGACATATTTCCCCTGATGGCAATGCTTGAAGGGCGCTGCGCCTACGAAGCGGCACGCAAGGTAAGCGACTCCGATCTCAAGCGCCTGGAGCCTTTACATCGGCAATTGCGGGCACACGCCGCCGCCGGGGATACCGATCAGTATTACGCGACGAATGCCTTGATCCACGAGGCCATCCAGGCGCTCGCGGACAACCATTGGCTATCAGACCTGGTTGATAATCTTCGCCATGTACTGAGCCTGTCCCGGCACAAAAGCCTGGCCTGGCCCGGGCGCGTGCAGGCTTCCTGTGCCGAGCACCTGGCCATCTTCGAGGCGCTCAAGGCCCGCGATCCCGACGGCGCCGAGGCTCATACCCGCAAGCATCTCATGAACCAGCTGCACGCGCTTCATGCCCTGGATGAACAGGCCCGGCTCTCGTCAGACCCAGACCTTGCGGTTCAACCCAATACTCAGGAGGCTAGCCCATGACGACTACGGATACTGAAAAAGCGGTGGTAGTAAGCAAAGGAGTGGAAGTGGCGGTCGCCAGCAAGGAAGCGGAAGGGCTCGTGGCTCGCCTGGGACGCTGGCTGGACCGCGATCGCGGTTCGTTGGCGGCCGAGACGGCAACGTTGTTTACGGCTCGCATGACCGACGTCGCGGCTAATCGGCTCGCCAAGCAATGGAGCCTGCGCTACGCCGCAGCCGACGGCAAAGAGCGCCGTGTGTTGCTGGCGACGCTGGCTCAGGCCAGTGCCGGCCTCGAGCCGCGTGGCGACCAGGGTTTGCGGCTGTTCCGCCGTCTGTATGCCCAGGCCGACAGCCTGCATTTGCTGGTGGAGCTGCGTGCCGATATGCTGCGCTGGCGCAACCAGGTAGCGGGCCTTACGGTGCTCGAGCGCGAACTTGAAGGTTTGCTCAACAGCTGGTTCGACGTCGGCATGCTCGAGCTGCGTCCCATTACCTGGGATTCGCCCGCCTCGCTCCTGGAAAAACTCATTCAGTACGAAGCCGTACATGAAATCCGGTCATGGGAAGAGCTGCGTCACCGGGTGGCCGATCATCGCCGTTGCTATGCGTTCTTCCATCCGCGCATGAACGACGTACCCTTGATTTTTGTCGAAGTCGCCTTTGCCACGCAGATGGCCGATAACGTGCAAGTCTTGCTCGACCCCAAGGTTCCGGCCTCCGATCTTAATAAGGCGAAATGGGCGATCTTTTATTCCATCTCCAATACGCAGCCCGGCCTTCGCGGCATTAGCTTCGGCAACTTCCTGCTCAAGCGCGTCGTGGATCAATTGCTCACCGAGCTCCCCAAGCTGAAGTCCTTTGCCACGCTGTCGCCCATCCCAGGCTTCGTCGACTGGCTGGGCAAGCAGGATGGCAAGGCCATGCAGGAGCTGTTGCACGACAAGGCCGACAAGCAGCAGGCGCAGGACGACGCGTCGGCGGGACAAAAATGGGTTGAGCGGCTGCAGGCGGCGGCTGGCGGAAAGGTCTCCGAAGCGGTGCAACGCACCGGATTGCGCCTTGCGGTTCTTTACTTGAAAAGCATGAAAAACGGCCAGCCCATCGATGCGGTGGCGCGCTTTCACCTGGGTAACGGTGCTCGTATCGAGCGGGTCAACTGGGCCGCCGACTGCTCCCCGAAAGGCATGGCGCAGTCCAGCGGAATCATGGTCAATTACCTCTACGATCTGGACCAGCTTGACGATAACCTTGCGCTGCTCGCGGCGGGTAAACCGAAAATGGGACTTAATCTGCGATGGCTATAGTCGAGACCGGAGTCGGTAAGGGCGCAGGCAGGATCATTCTTGACTACGAAGGTCCTATAGCCCTGGTGACGCTCAGCCACCCGGGGCGCTTGAACGCCATCAGCGTATCGATGTGGCAATCCCTGGCCGACGTGTTTGCGACGCTCTCCGCCAACGACGCACTGCGCTCCGTCGTGCTGCGCGGCGAGGACGCAAACTTTGCAGCGGGCGCCGATATCGGCGAATTCCCGCGTGAACGCGGCGACCTGTCCGGTGTCATGAATTACCATCGGCACGTCCTTGCACCTGCGCTTGAATCCATCGGGGCATGCCCGCATCCGGTCATCGCCCAGATTGAAGGCGTGTGCGTGGGGGGCGGCCTCGAAATTGCCAGCCAGTGCGACATGCGTATCGCCGGCGTCTCGTCACGCTTCGGTGTTCCCATCAATCGCCTGGGCTTTCCCATGGCGCCCGATGAGATGCGCGGCTTGCTGGGGCTGGTCGGCCGGGCCACGACGCTGGAGATACTGCTGGAAGGGCGGGTGTTTGGCGCTGCGGAAGCAATGTCCAAGGGTCTGCTCACGCGGGTGCTGCCCGACGCCGATGTCGCCACCGATGTCATGCAGCTTGCACGGCGCCTGGCCGCCGGAGCGCCCATGGCGGCCCGTATCAACAAGCAAACCGTAACGCGGCTGAGCCCTCAGGTTCCACCACTGACCGAGGCTGAGCTGCTGTCATTTTTCAAGTACGCTGAAAGCCGCGACCACCGGGAAGGTGTAAGGGCATTTCTGGCCGGCCAGCAGCCGGTATTCTCAGGAGATTGATTTGGAAGGCAATGCCAATTTATATGCTTTGCTGGCTGCGGGCTTTCCAGCCGACCGCGCCGCTGTGGCCATTGAAACGCCCACCCGTTCCTATAGTTGGAACGATATAGAGGAAATCAGTGCGCGGTACGGCAATTTGTTGCAAGCACTCGAGCTGCCTGCCGGTGCGCGTATTGCGGTTCAAGTCGAGAAATCGCCTGAAGCGCTGATGCTGTATCTGGCCAGTGTGCGCGCGGGGCTCGTGTATCTGCCTTTGAATACGGCGTATCGGGAATCGGAGGTGGAATACTTCCTGGCCGACGCCGAGCCGGCCGTGGTCGTTTGTGACAGCGCCAACCAGGAATGGGTGGATCGCCTGGCCGAAAAAACCGGCACCGCGAACGTCTACACCCTGGATAGCGACGGAACCGGCAGCTTGGCCGTGGCCGCCGCCAGCCAGCCCGGCGAATTTGTCACGGTGCGCAGCCTTCCGGATGATCTTGCCGCCATTCTTTATACATCGGGCACCACGGGACGCAGCAAGGGCGCCATGCTATCGCATCGCAACCTCTCGTCAAACGCTGAAGTTCTGCACAAGTATTGGGGCTGGCGCCCTGATGATGTGCTTTTGCACATGCTTCCCATTTTTCATGTCCATGGCTTGTTCGTCGCTTCGCATGGCGCCCTGTTGGCCGGAGCGCGCATGATCTGGCTGCCCAGGCTCGATATTGAGCAAGCATTGCATTACCTTCCCCGCAGCACCGTCATGATGGGGGTGCCCACTTACTATGTACGCCTGCTCAACGATGCCCGGTTCACACGGCAGCTTTGCGCCAACATGCGCTTGTTTATTTCCGGCTCTGCGCCCTTGCTCAAGGAAACCTTCGACGAGTTCAAGGCCCGTATCGGACAGCCCATACTTGAACGCTACGGTATGAGCGAAACCATCATGCTCACGTCCAATCCCTATGATTCTTCGCTGGGCGAACGAATCGGAGGGACCGTGGGACAGCCATTGCCAGGCGTAATGGTCCGCGTGGTCGACGATGCCGAACACGAACTCGGGGTCGGCGAAATTGGAAGCGTGCAGGTACGCGGCTCCAATGTTTTTTCGGGTTACTGGCGCATGCCGGAAAAGACCCGCGAAGAATTCACGTCTGATGGCTGGTTTCGCACAGGCGACGTCGGACGCTGGGGAGGCGACTCTGTGCCGGCAAATTATTTGTCGATAGTGGGCCGCAGCAAAGACCTGATCATATCCGGCGGCTTTAATGTCTATCCCAAGGAAATCGAATTGCTCATCGACGATATACCCGGCGTTGACGAGTCGGCGGTCATTGGCGTTGCTCATCCGGATTTTGGCGAGGCCGTGGTGGCTGTCGTAGTGCCCAAAGCCGGCGCCAAGCTGGATGCCGATGCCATGATGGCCGACCTGAAATCGCGACTGGCCAATTTCAAGGTGCCCAAACGTATTTATTTCACCGATCAACTGCCCCGCAACACGATGGGCAAAGTGCAGAAAAACGTGCTGCGCGATCAGTACGTATAATTTTCCTGGCTCGACGCCATGGAAGCTTTTTCAGGAGCTGGGCTCCCCGTGTACCGAGTGCCGGGGTTTATTTATTCAAACACAAAACAAGCTTACCGATAAAAAATCGGAAGAGGAGACATGATGAAGAAGAAAATTACTTATGCAGCAGTCGCTGCCTTATCAGCGCTGGCCATTACAGGTACTGCCCAGGCGGCATGGCCTGACCGTGCCATCACCATCGTCGTGCCGTTTCCCGCAGGCGGGGGAACCGACACGTTTGCACGGCCGCTGGCACAACAACTGGGCGAGCAGCTGGGGCAAAGCGTGGTAGTCGATAACAGGGGTGGCGCAGGCGGTACGCTGGGCGCCGGCGTTGCATCACGCGCCGCGCCTGACGGCTATACCTTCTTTATGGGCGGCGCCCATCACGTGGTCGCGCCGTCCATCTACAAGAAGCTCAGCTACGACATCCAGAAGGATTTCGAGCCTGTGGCCATGCTTGCGCAACCTCCTCAGGTGATCGTGGTCAATCCCACCAAACTTCCCGTCAAGACGGTCAAGGAACTCGTGGAACACGCCAAATCCAATCCGGGCAGCGTGAATTTCGGCTCGGCGGGTGTGGGCAGCACACACCACCTGGCCGGCGAGC
Source organism: Pollutimonas subterranea (assembly GCF_002849655.1). GTDB lineage: Bacteria > Pseudomonadota > Gammaproteobacteria > Burkholderiales > Burkholderiaceae_B > Pollutimonas > Pollutimonas subterranea. The sequence continues at coordinate 261,690 of NZ_PDNW01000002.1, read as the reverse complement.
TGTTTGCCCTGAAGAGCGGTGTCGAACTCACGCATGTTCCTTACCAGGGCGCGGGACCGATGCTGACGGGCCTGATTACCGGACAGGTAGACCTTGCTTTCGACGGCCTGGGTTCATCGGCTTCGCATATCCGGGCCGGGACCATACGTCCGCTGGCTGTCGCGGCGGCCAAGCGCTCGCCGTCACTGCCCGACGTCCCCACGGTAGCCGAGGCCGGCATTCCGGATTATGAAGTATCGACGTGGTATGCCATGTGGGCACCCAAGGGTACGCCGCAGGATGTTGTCAACAAAATGGCTTCGGAAATCACCAAGGCGCTGAATGCGCCTAAGGTCAAGGAGCTCTGGCTAAGCAACGGCAGCGCCACGCCGAATCTTACCGGCGCCGACTTCGGGAAATTCGTGGATAGCGAAATTGTCCGCTGGGCCGGTGTGGTCAAAGAATCTGGTGTGCAGAAACAATAAAAGCAGTCGCAGCAAGCAGGCGTGGATGGGGGCCGCATAGCGGCCCCAGTTCTATTAAAGATACGGGCTGGCCAGCCAGATAACCCTGTTTCGCAAGCGCTTGCGAAACGGAATGGCGGCCAATCCTTCCAGGGTCACCGCCTCGGCCTGTACGATTTCCTTGTCTATCATCATTTCAATGTCGCGCGCCGTGTCGCGGCTGTAGACCTCCATGTCCAGCTCGAAATTCAATCGCAGGCTGCGTGGATCCATGTTGGACGAGCCCACATAAGACCAGCATCCATCGATGGTGATGAGCTTGGAGTGATTGAAGTTTCCCGTCGTACGCCATACGCGGCAGCCATTTCGCACTACCTGGTCGAGCTGCGCGAACATGGCGTAGTTGACCAGTCGCAGGTTATTGCGGCCTGGAATCACGATATCCACCACGATGCCCCGGCGCGCCGCCGTATTGATGGCGCCAAGCAGTATCTGGTCGGGCAGGAAGTAGGGCGACTGTATGCGTATGTGATGCTGGGCCACGGCAAATGCGCCCAGAAGCATGTTGTGGGTGCCGACGATATAGCGGTCAGGACCGGAACGGATGCAGCGTGCCGGTACGCCCGGTGCGCCTGCTGGCCGCGTATCGCTGCACCACGTGTCGTACGGCAATGCTTCCCGGGTGGTGAATTTCCAGTCGTGGGCAAAAACACCCATCAGCTGCACGACAACAGGGCCTTCGACCTGGAAATGCGTATCGCCGGTCGTCTCGGCGCCTGCCACCTCGGTGACGAAACCGGCACGGATATTCATGCCGCCAGTAAAGCCGATACGCCCGTCCACGACCAGGATTTTCCGGTGACTTCGCAGGTTGGCATAGGGCATGCGCAGAAAGCCCAGGGGATTAGTCATGAACAAGGCGCAAGGTATGCCTTGCTTGCGCAAGCGCCGAATGATGGGCGGGTGGGAATACTTCGAACCGATGGCGTCGATCAAAACTCGTATTTCAACGCCGCGATCCCGCGCTTCTACCAACGCATCCACTATCTTGCGGCCTTCGCTGTCGTCATCAAAGATATAGCTCTGGAGCGCGATGGTTCTTTGCGCTCCCTGGATGGCCTCCAGCATGGCAGGATAGGTCTGGTCGCCGCCCAGCAATGTGCGGACATGGTTGCCGTCCAGAAGCGAGAAGTGGCTGACCCGGTCGCCAAGCACCTTGAGTGAGCGGAACTGCGGTGCGTCAATGGCGCTTATATCGGCCGCCGGCGCGCCAAGCACGCGGGAATAGTCATTCTCGGCCTTGTAGCGCTGTTCCGACATATGATCGTGGCGGATTCGATTAATTCCCGCAATCAGGTAGACCAAAGGCCCCAGCAGTGGCGACATCAGAATCACGCCGACCCAGCCGATTGCGGCCCGGACATCGTTTTTTGTCATGGCGGCGTGCACGGCAGCCGTGCCGCCCACGGCGAGGCTTAAAACGAATGCAAGATGCGGCCAATACTCCTGAAACGCGGACTGCAGTGTAGCCATATTCAACCCCCTATTCAGCCGCCAGTATATAGAAGACCGCTCAGGAATCCGGCGAATCAGGTCGTTGGCGCAGGCTTTCGTGCCAATGGGGATTGGGCGATTCTTGCAGGGCGTATTGCTGCGCGCGCGAGGGTGCTCGCCAGACGCCGCCGCCTATGCCCAGCTGAGGCTGCACGCTATACCAGAACCAGCGTCCATCTTCGTCCTGTGCCGCCCAGTTCCAGCCTGGCGGCGCGAGTGACCAATCGAGAGTTTGCGAAGGTATGGGCATGGCGTAATGATACGCGGTCAAAGGAAAGGGGTGGATGCAAAAAAGCCCACCGATTAGGGCGGGCTGGTTGTGCGGTGACATCAGGAATGCCTGTTGTCACCATTTTGGGCTTTCGCGTATGCCTCGAAAACCGCGTATTGGTTGGGGTGACCGATGGGGCTCGAACCCACGACAACCGGAATCACAATCCGGGACTCTACCAACTGAGCTACGGCCACCACCGTAAAGCTGCCATCAACAAAAAGTATAACACTTTTGAATTCATGGCTACGCCTTGGAGAGAACGAGATTCTAGCATGAAGTAAAGAAAATGTTTTAGGACGGGCGGGCGCTGCTATAAAAGAGCAACTACAGGTAACCAAGGCGGGTGGCCGTGACAGTCTGAAACGTTTCGCCCTTGCGGTGACATGGCATTCCTCTACGATAGGTACTCAGTAATCTTCAAAAAAGGATTTGACTGCCATGAAAACATCAAGCAAGACATTACTGCTCGCGGCCCTTATCGCTGTTCCGTTTACTGCGGTGCATGCCGCCGACGAAGCCTGGCTTCGGGCACAGAAAATAGACATACAGCCAACGCTCAAGATTACCGAGACCGAGATCCCTGCCGATTCCTCTGCAAGCTCTCCAAGCCCGTCGACCACCATGCCCGGTACGACAGGCACGCAGGCGCCGTCCACGTATCAGCCATCCATGCCTTCGACGACGTCGCCATCGTCATCGGGCGGCTACGCGCCGGCATCTCCATCCCCGTCGACGATGCCTTCGCAGGATCGGACGCCCGGCTACATCACCCCGGGGGTTAATTCCGGGGCGGGCGTGCAGCGCCAGTAAGCATTACAGGGACGCCGCGCTGAACGTGTCGCACTGCGCGGTGTCACCGCTTTTAAAGCCACGGGTGAACCAGCGCATGCGTTGTGCCGACGTGCCGTGGGTGAAGGAGTCAGGCACGACATGTCCTTGCGATTTCTGTTGCAGGCGATCGTCGCCAATGGCGCTGGCAGCGTCCAGGGCTTCCTGGATGTCACCTGCTTCAAGCGTGTTGCGCTGGGTATCAGAGTGATTCGCCCAAACACCGGCGAAACAATCCGCCTGCAATTCCACTCTTACTGACAGCTGGTTTGCCGCCGCCGTGGTGCTGCGCTGGCGCACTGGGGCGACCTGATCCGTAACCCCCAGCATGTGCTGTACGTGATGGGCGACCTCATGAGCAATCACATAGGCTTGTGCGAAATCGCCTGGAGACTGCAGTTCTTGTGCCATTTGCTGAAAGAAAGAAAGGTCCAGGTATACCTTGCTGTCGCCGGGGCAATAGAAAGGGCCCATGGCCGACTGGCCGGTGCCGCATGCGGTTGCCGTTGCGCCATTGAACAATACAAGCTTTGGTTGTTGGTAGCTTCCCCAGCCTTTTTGCTGAAACACGGCTCCCCAGACGTCTTCCGTATCGGCCAGTACTTTGGATACGAAACGCGTCTCTGCAGTGGGAACGGCAGGTTCGCCAGCGGTTGTGCTTTCCGTTTCCGGTCCGCCGACCGTTTGCAAGACAACGTTGGGATCGACACCGAAATAGATGGCCACGAGCGCCAGCACAATAGTGCCGATGCCGATCTTTCCTCGCCCACCGACAGACATCCGCCGACGGCCCCTGCGGTCTTCAACGTTTCGGCTCTCGCGGGAATTGTCCAGGCGCATGATGGTTCCTTTGTGTGTATCGGTTATAACGAAGACAAGTCGCTTTTTAAGGCGCCGGGCTTCCGGGCGCCGGGCATCCGGTCAATTCTATTGCCTATGGCGATACCGAACCGTAAACTCACTCTTCAAGAATGTTAGGATACGTTAAATGGCTCAATTATTCGTTGTACACCCCGAGAATCCCCAAGTTCGCTTGCTGAAACAGGCGGCTCAACTGCTGGCCGACGGTGGCCTGGTGGCCGTACCGACCGATTCCAGCTACGCCGTCGTGGCGCGGCTCGATGACAAGGCCGCGGCCGATGCCTTGCGTCGCCTGCGCGGGCTTGATGATCGGCATCACCTTACCTTGCTGTGCCGCGACCTTGCCGAAATCGGCCATTTTGCGCGTGTCGACAACCAGCAATATCGGCTGCTGAAGATGGCAACGCCAGGCCCCTGGACGTTCATTCTGGAAGCCACGCGTGAAGTTCCCCGCCGGGTTTCCCACCCATCGCGCAAGACGATAGGCATACGGGTTCCGAATCACCCGGTGACCCTAGCGCTTATCGAAGCGGCAGGGTCTCCGCTGATGTCCACGACGCTCATACCGCAGGACGAGGATGAGCCCTTGAACGATGCGCAGACCATTTTCGATCGTTATGGGAACCAGCTTTCGGCCGTGATTGACGGCGGATCATGTCCGTTGCAGCCGACGACGGTCATCGACCTGACGGCGGCAGTTCCCGAAGTCGTCAGGCGTGGCCAGGGCGACCTGTCCGCGCTGGGGCTGGACTGAACACCATATTGGTCGCTGACGCCCCAGTATCACCCGGCGCGCCTGCACTGAACGGCGCGCCAACCAGCGGAAATCTATGGAATCCCTGATACAGACTATTACTGTTTACGCCTTGCCTGTCCTGTTCGGGATCACATTGCACGAAGCCTCGCACGGCTATGTTGCGCGCATGTTTGGCGATCCCACGGCTTGGCAGGCGGGCCGCATCAGCTTGAACCCGGTGCGCCATATTGATCTTGTCGGCACTATTATCGTGCCGCTGGTGCTCTTGTTCAGCAGCAAGCTGATGGGCGGGGCGGGCCTGTTGTTTGGCTGGGCCAAGCCGGTGCCGGTAGACTGGAGCCGCTTGCGCCGTCCCAAGCGCGACATGCTGTGGGTGGCCCTGGCCGGTCCGGCGTCCAACCTGGTAATGGCCATTATCTGGGCAATCAGCCTGCGCATCCTGGCGGAAACCGGGGCCACGGCGGATGATTTCTGGGTAAAGATGACCATCGCCGGCATACAGGTAAATCTGGTTCTCATGGCCTTGAACCTGCTTCCATTGCCTCCGCTGGACGGCGGCCGTATTGTCTTCAGCCTGCTTCCCAGCCGCATGGCGTGGCAGTACTCTAAAGTCGAACCCTACGGCTTGCTCATCCTGATCGTGCTGATGTTCACCGGGGTGTTGTGGATCGTGCTGCAACCTTTGTTAGCACTTGGTCAGGGAATTGTTAATTGGTTCTTATGATTTGCGTTGCTTATCCGGTAAACTTGCGAGTTAATTCGGCAAGTTCACCGTTTTGGTGAGTTCCAGGAGACTCTTCGTATTATGGCAAGCACGGATTCCGCGATAGCGATCCTTCAGGGCAGCATGGTGGCCCTGGTTACACCCATGCATCCCGATGGCAGCCTCGATTTCGATGCCTACCGCAAGTTGATCGACTGGCATGCCGACCAGGGAACCGACGGCTTGGTCGTCGTTGGCACGTCGGGCGAATCGCCGACCGTCAGCGTCGATGAGCACGCCGAACTCATCAAGGTGGCCGTCGAGTATTCGGCGGGACGCCTGCCCGTCATTGCCGGTGTGGGCGGCAACTCCACCGCCGAAGCCATCGAGCTTTCGCGGCATGCCAAGGCGGTGGGCGCCGATGCCGGTTTGTCGGTGGTGCCGTACTACAACAAGCCCAGCCAGGAAGGCCTCTATCAGCACTTTCGCACCATTGCGGAAGCGGTCGATCTGCCCTCGGTGCTGTATAACGTGCCGGGCCGCACGGTGGCCGATATGTCGAACGACACCATCTTGCGCCTGGCGCAGGTGCCGGGCATTATCGGCGTCAAGGATGCCACGGGCGATATCGCCCGCGGGGCCTTGCTGGTGCGCGACGCACCCGCCAATTTCACCATTGTCAGCGGTGACGACGCGACGGCTGCAGCGCTGATGTTGCTGGGTGGACGCGGCAATATTTCCGTGACTGCCAATGTGGCGCCCAAGCTCATGCATCAGTTGTGCATGGCCGCTGTCCAGGGCAATGTCGCCCTGACCAGGCAGCTCAATGCCCAGTTGGGAACCCTGAACAAAATTCTGTTTGTCGAAGCCAACCCAATCCCGGTCAAATGGGCCGTCGCCCAAATGGGCCTGACCGAACTTGGCTATCGCTTACCCTTAACCTCACTGCATGAGCAATATCACAATGTGGTGCGCAACTCGTTGAAAGAAGTGGGCTTGATCTAAATGATAAATATGAGTATGAACAAACGCTGCGCCGGCTTGACGCTGGGGCTGGGCGTACTGTTGTTATCGGGTTGCTCTACCTGGAACCAGATGACGGGCAGCGAAGAATCTGTCGATTACAAAAGCACAGTCGCCGGCGACCCGCTAAGTATTCCGCCCGATCTCACACAGGCAAATCGCGATGCGCATTTCCGCGCCCCCGAAGGCTCGGCTACGCTAAGCGAGTACCAGCAAAGCCAGCGGGCTCAGCAAAGCAGTGGCGCGGCGGACCGCATCCTGCCGACCACCAGCGGCGTAAGCGTCATGCGCGACGGCGATCTGCGCTGGCTGACAATTGACAAGCCGGCAGAAGAAATTTATCCCAAGATTATCGATTTTTGGGGCGAACAGGGTTTCACGATTCACTCGCAGGATCCCCGCGCAGGCTTGATGGAAACTGATTGGGCTGAGAACCGCGCCAAGATTCCAGAGGGCTGGATCCGGAGCGCACTGGGTTCCATCATCGACCAAGTCTTTGACAGCGGCGAGCGCGAGCGTTTCCGCACCCGGGTCGAACGCGTCAACGGTAAGACGGAAGTCTATATCAGCCACCAGCAAATGGTCGAAACCCCCACCCCTGACGGCGCAGCCTTCAAATGGGTGTTTGGCAAGGAAGATCCAGGCCTGAATGCCGCCATGCTGGCGCGCCTCATGGTGTTCCTCGGAACCGATGTCCAGAGTGCACAGAACATGGTCGCCCAGGCCGAGAAAGGCACCGGCCAGGCGCAGGTCATCCAAGCGACGGAAGGGCAGGCGGCGCTGACGCTGGGCGAACCCTTTGACCGGGCATGGCGCCGCGTTGGCGTGGCCATTGATTCGGCCGGATTCGCCGTCGACGACCGTGACCGCTCGGCCGGCGACTATTTCATCCGTTACCTGGATAGCGATACGGGTGAAAAGATCGAGCAGCCCAACATTATTGGTCGCCTGTTCGGCGGCAAGAATACGGCTGCGGCGACACCCTACCGCATCCATGTGGCCGAGCAAGGTTCAACGTCTGTCGTTACCGTGCTCGATCAGAATGGCCAAGTCCAGGACACGGACACAGCCAAGCGCATTATCGGGGTGTTGTCGTCCCACATGACGTCCCAATAGGGCTCTGGGCACTAAGGCTGGCGCCAAACCACTGAAGTTTTGGCGCCAGTGCGGTGACCTCGCCTATCAGTAGCAGTGACGGCGACTTGAATCCATGTCGCCCGGCCTGCACTGTCAATTCTTCCAGTTTTCCATGCAGCACGCGCTGATCGCTGCGCGTGCCGTTTTCGATCAGCGCAAACGGGGTGTCAGGCGAACGCCCATGGGCCATCAACTGCCCGGGAAGCCAGTCCAGCTGACTGACGCCCATGTAGAACGCCAGCGTCTGGTTGGCCTGGGCCAATGATGCCCAATCTTCCTCTGTCGTATCCCTGCTGAACTGCGCGGTGGTCAGCCGCAAGGACTGTGCATGGTCGCGGTGCGTCAAGGGTATGCCTGCATACGCGGCGCACGCCATCGCGGCGGTGATGCCGGGTACGACTTCGTAGGCAATGTCGTGACTGCGCAGGTATTCAAGTTCTTCGCCGCCACGTCCGAATACGAAAGCGTCGCCGCCTTTCAGCCTGACCACATACTGGCCCGCATTGGCGTGTTCCCGCATAAGCTGGTGGATTCGGCCTTGCGTGGCATTGTGATCTTCGCCCGGGATTTTCCCGACGCAGATCTGCGTCGCATCACGGCGTGCCAGCTCGCGGATTTCTTCGCTTACCAATCGGTCGTAGAGAATGACGTCGGCTTCGTTCAATGCGCGCAACGCGTTCAATGTAAGCAGGCCCGGGTCGCCGGGACCCGCACCCACCAGAACGACCTTGCCCTTGGCAGCGCCGTGTTCGTGCTGCAGTTCGTCGACCAGCGCCTGCTCGGCGGCTTGCGGTTGTTGCTTGCGCAGGGCCGCTGCCACAGGCCCGTCCAGCAGCCAGTCATAGAACTCGCGCCGGCGGCGCATGTCGGGGAGCGCCAGGCGTATGGCCGGACGATGGCGGGCGGCCAACGCAACCAGCGTACCGAGGGAATGATCGAAGAGAGTCTCTATGCGTTCGCGCACCCGCCGCGCCAGCACCGGCGCATGTCCTGCCGACGAGATGGCAATCATCATTGGCGACCGGTCGACAATGGAGGGGACCTGGAAGGTAGAGAGCACCGGATCGTCGACGACGTTGATGAACAGCCGCTTTTCGTGGGCCAGCGCCGCGATGTGCCGGTTGGTGTCGCGGTTATCGGTGGCCGCAATAAGCAGCCAGATGTCTTCCAGCCATTCAGGCTGGAAGGGCAGGGCCAGGTGGTTGATCGTGCCATGCTCATGCAGTTGCTGGAGTTCCGGCGTGATCGCAGGCGAGCCAACGGTGACCTGCGCACCGGAGGCCAGCAGGCTTCTTACTTTTCGTTCTGCGACGTTGCCGCCGCCCACTACCAGCACACGCCGGCCTTTAAGGTCGGCAAACAAAGGAAATAATCTCATCAGGCTCAGGTTACGGCATCCAGGACTATAGGGGTGAGCCGTTGCGTGGGAGCCGGTATTACCTTGCTGCGTACGAGAAAGTCGCCGAATTTCTCATCGGTTTTGCGGTCTTTCGCGTATGCCGCGAACAAGGTGTCAAGCGTGCTCAGTATCTCGGGCTCGGCGATGTTCTCACGATACACGATGTTCAGCCGTTCGCCGATGAAGTCGGCGCCCAGTCGCAAGTCGTAGCGGCCCAATGCCCGACCGATCAAGGCGATCTCTCCAAGGTAGGGACGGGCGCAACCATTGGGACAGCCTGTAATGCGAAGCAGAATAGGGGCGTCGTCCAGCCCATGGGCGGCCAATAGCGTTTCCAGCTTAGTCAGCAATTCAGGCGCATAGCGTTCGCTTTCGGCCATTGCCAGGCCGCAGGTGGGCAAGGCAACGCACGAGAGGTGATGGCGGCGGATGCCGCTTTGGCGTACATAGCCATCCAATCCGTACTGGGCTACCAGCTTGTCGATGGCGTTACGGTCTTTTTGGGCGACATCGGCGATGACCAGGTTTTGATTACAGGTAAGGCGGAACTGGCCCTTGTGTACCTTCGCGATCTCGCGCACGCCGGTCTGCAATTGGCTGCCGCCGCTGTCCCACAGGCGCCCGGACTCGATGTACAGGCCAAGATGCCATTTTCCATCTTCGCCTTTGGACCAGCCGTAGCGATCGCCATTCTGATCGAAATGGTAGGGACGAACCGGCTGCAACGCGAATCCGATACGCTCTTCCAGCTGGGATTTGAACCAGTCCAGGCCTCGGTGGTCGATGGTGTATTTAAGCCGTGCATACTGGCGCTCGGCACGATTTCCGTAGTCGCGCTGCAGAGTGACTACCCCTTCCGCGACGGCAATCAATTGTTCCGGCGGTACGAAGCCGATCAGGCTGCCCAGGCGTGCATAAGTGGTATCGTCACCGTGGCTGGCGCCCATGCCGCCGCCTATGGCCACGTTGAAGCCGAGCAGCGTGCCGCCTTCGATAATGGCAATAAGTCCCAAGTCCTGGGCAAAGACATCGATGTCGTTGGTGGGCGGTATGGCAATGCCCATCTTGAACTTGCGCGGCAGGTAGGTGTCGCCATAGATGGGTTCTTCCTCCGGCTCGCCGGTGATCTTCTCGCCGTCCAGCCATATCTCGTGATAGGCGCGGGTTCGGGGTATGAAGTGGTCGGACAGCTTCTGCGTCCATTCCTGCACCAGTTTATGCTGGCTGGACAGTTGAGGATTGACTGAGCTTACGACCTGCCGGTTTACGTCGCCACAGGCGGCGATCGTGGTCGCCATGGCGTCATGGATGGCCTGCATGGTCGGCTTCAGATTACGCTTGATGACGCCATGCCACTGGAAGGTCTGCCGGGTGGTGATGCGCAAGCCGCGGCTGCAATAGTTGCGCGCCAGATCATCGAATGCCAGCCATTGGCCCGGGCTGATCACGCCGCCCGGCAGGCGTGCGCGAATCATGAAGGAATAGGCCGGCTCGAGCTTCTGTTTGCGCCGCTCGTCCCGGATATCGCGATCATCCTGCTGATAGCTGCCATGAAACTTCAGCAGTTTGGTGTCATCGTCGCTGATGGCGCCGGTGACGGGGTCATTCAATCCTTCTTCGATCGTGCCGCGCAGATGGCGACTATCGGCTTTGACCTGTTCCAGGTGCGAAAGGGTGTTGCTCATGAAAATCCTGTTTAGTAAACGTCGCGGGCGTAACAGCCTTGCGCCGCCAGATCATCCAGCCACTGCTTGGCCTGCACTTCGTCCAGTCCGCCTTCGTCCTGGGCAATGCGCAGCAGGGCCTGGTGAACGTCCCGGGCCATTTGGGTCGCATCGCCGCATACGTAAAGGTGTGCGCCACCCTGTATCCACTCATACAAGTCCGTGGCGCGTTCCAGCAGTTTGTGCTGGACATAGATCTTTTCGGTTTGGTCGCGCGAGAACGCCAGATCCAGGCGGTCCAGGTCGCCGTCCTGCAGCGCGCGCTGCCACTCTGTTTGATAGAGGAAGTCGGACGCGAAATTCGGGTTGCCGAAAAACAGCCAATTGCGGCCGCTGGCGCCATTGGCGCTACGTTCCTGCACGAAAGCGCGAAATGGCGCGATGCCGGTACCCGGTCCGATCATGATGACATCGCGGGAGGCGTCTGCGGGCAACCGGAAACGCGGGTTTTCTTCAATAAAGATCGGAAGCTTGTCGCCTTCGTCAAGCTCGCACAGGTAGCGGGACGCCACACCCCAGCGGCTCTCGCCCTGGTGTTCATACTCGACATTAGCCAGTGTGAGATGAACTTCTTCGTCAACGGCTGTCTGGCTGGAGGCGATGGAGTACATGCGCGGCGTCAGCGGTCGTAGTGCCTTGACCAGGCCGGGTGCCGTCCATTTGGCGGGGTATGTCTTCAATACATCGATGACTTGCCGTGTGCCAAGGAAGTCCCTTAATGCCTCAACAGAATCCGCCTGGAGCAGCGCCTGCAAATCATCGCTCTGCGCCAATTCGGCTTGGGCCACAAGAAAGGGCTTGGTCAATTGCGTCAGCTCGCGATGGTGTTTCAGCCATTCATTCAAACTGCGCGACACTTTATTGAACTCGACGGGCTCATCGGGATCGAGATTCAAGGTGGCAAGAATCGCATCGACCAGTACCTGGGATTGCGTTGGCCAGACGCCAAGCGCGTCGCCAGGTTGATAGTTCAGCTGCGACCCTTCGAGCGATATCTCCAGATGGCGCACATCCTTATTGCTGTCGCGTCCCGTTATGGGCTGGTTGAGCAGCAGCTCGGCAAGAAAGGGCTGATCGCGCGAAACAGGCGTTGCCTTGGGGTGCAGGGGGATGACACTGGCGCCAGCCGGTTCGGACTGTTTAAGGGCTTTCTGTGCCAGCGCGATGGTGGCTTCTTGCCAGGGTGACGCCACGGTCTCGATATCGAGGTCGGCGGTACCCAGATCGTGCAGGCGCTGAGCACCCAATTCGGCCAGCCGGGCGTCGAGATTCTGTGCAATGCCGCAGAAGAGGGGATAGCTGGAATCGCCTAGGCCAAGAACCGCGTATTTCAATTGAGGCAGCTTGGGGGCGCGCCGGCTGCTTAAAAATTCGACGAACGCCAGGGAATCATCAGGCGGTTCGCCTTCACCCTGCGTGCTCATGACGATGTACAGCAGGTGCTCGTCTTTCAGTTCGCGGGTGGGGTAACGATCGGCGCGCAGCAGGCGTGTACTGAGACCCAATGCACCGGTTCGCTCGGCGATGGATTCGGCAATGCGCTTGGCATTGCCCGTCTGGCTTCCGTACACGATGGTGAGCTGTCTTGCCGATTGTGTGTCGGCGACCGCCACGATAGACGGCGGGGCGCTGCGGCCTGACTGTTGCCTGCCTTGTGCGACACCGGCGAAATAGCCGGAAAGCCAGCTTAGGGCATTGGATTCAAGACCATCGGACAGTTCGACAAGGAGCTTATGTTTTGCTTCGGGTATATAAGAAGGGGCCAGCATGGCGTACTCGGAGAATGCATGTGCCCCCATTCTAGTTAGCCGGGCTTGAACGCCAAACGATTCGGTTCTTATTTCTAAATTACTTATAAGCTAATAAGAACGTATTCCAAAGGTCTTTGAAGCATATGATGCAGGTCGCGGCCTTGCCATCAGTCGTCTACCAGATGCAGCCAGCCTTCCTCGAGCCATTCGGTAAGGATGCGTCTTTCCTTTCGTTTCAGCTTGACGGCATCGTCGCTGGAGCACGGGAGCTCGCGCTCATCGGCCAGTCGCCGCAAGCGGGATGACGCGGGAACGGCGGCCACTTCGCCATTGATGAAAAGTTCCTTGCCGCGGTACATCACACGGCTGCAGCGATCAAGGACCAGTTTTCCCGAAGACGGAAGGCCAGCCGATAAATCAACGGTCTCGCTGCCGGGTTCGAAATAGGCGTTGGCCGGTATGTCGGTCAGCCACTGTCCCAGGAAACGCGCGGCAAGTGCTTCATCGAAACGCACTTTCTCGATCGCCTTGATTGCGGCCTTTAGCAACGTATCGGGGAGCGCCGCCGGTGTCGCGCTTGCCGCGACGCCTTTGTCTTTGAATGTACTCGATAGCGTTGGACCCGGAATGGTGGGATTGGCGTACAGGCCGCCCCGGTCGCCTAGATTTGCCAGGATCTGGTCGTTGGCGGCTTCCAGCATGCCGCAGGCCAGGGTCGCTTCGGTGGGGGCGCGAAAGCCGACGGAAATAGTCATGCAATCGCCCAGGGCCACGCCGTCATGTGCGGCATGCGGGGGCAGGTAAAGCATATCGCCCGGCTCAAGAACGAACTCTTCTTCAGCGACAAAGTTTTGCAGAATCTTCAATGGCAGGCCGGGCTGCAGCGTGAGGTCTTTTTGCTGGCTGATGCGCCAGCGGCGCTGGCCGTGCGCCTGCAGCAGGAAGACGTCATAGCTGTCGAAATGCGGTCCAACGCCGCCGCCGTCGGTGGCTATGCTTATCATGGCGTCGTCCAGACGCGCATCGGAAATGAAGCGAAATTGCCGCATCAGCGCCGCTGTTGCATCGTCGTGCAAATCAACGCTTTGCGCGAGCAGTGACCAGTTCGGCTTGCGGGCCGCCGGCAGGCGCTGGAAGGGGCCTGTCTTCATGTTCCAGCCATTCTCGTCCTGCCATATCAGCCGCGATTCAACTTCTTCCCGCTTGACCAATTGTTTGATATTGGCAATGGACAGGGAAGGCTTGAAGCCAGGGATGGCCTGGCGGATCAGCAGAGGCTTGCGCTGCCAATAATACTTCATGAAATCGGCGGGCGTAAGTCCGCCCAGGAGAGTGAGTGGCTGTTGGGGATTCATTAAGAGTAGTCTTTGCGCAAGCGGTAGAGGATGTCCAGGGCTTCACGTGGAGTGAGTTGATCGGGATCGATCGCGGCCAGTTCCGATTGTAGTGCCGAGTGTTCCTGTATGGTGGTGCCGGCGTTTTCTAGCGACAAGTCCTCTTGCGGTTGGTCGTCGTGGTCGGCCGCTGCGGAAAATAAATCCAGTTGCGGCGTGGGCGCCCCTTGCGCTTCCAGGCGGGAAAGCTCGCGGCTTGCATGGCGGATTACGGCAGCCGGGATACCGGCGCGCTGGGCAACCTGAATTCCATAACTGCGGCTGGCCGGACCGGCCTGGACCTCGTGCAGGAACACGATGCCTGACGACGATTCCGCCGCGGCCAGGTGTACATTGGCGGCCGCCGGCGCTTCGCCGGGCAGCCGCGTGATCTCGAAATAATGGGTGGCAAACAGCGTGAGAGCCTGGTTGTGGGTGAGCAGTCGATGGGCAATGGACCAGGCCAGGGCCAGGCCGTCATAGGTCGAGGTGCCGCGGCCTATCTCGTCCATCAATACCAGGCTTTGTGGCGTGCTACCCGCCAGGATGGCGGCGGCTTCGGTCATTTCCATCATAAAGGTGGAACGGCCGCCCGCGAGGTCGTCCGCGGCCCCGATGCGCGTGAATATCCGGTCTATCTGGCCGATGCGGGCTGTCGTGGCCGGCACGAAGCTGCCTGTCCTGGCGAGCAAGGCAATCAGGGCGATTTGACGCATATAGGTTGACTTGCCACCCATGTTGGGGCCGGTGATCAGTAACATCCGCCTTTGGGGGCCCAGCTCGCAATCGTTGGGCGTAAAGCGTTCTATGGAGTGCTCGACCACTGGATGGCGGCCGGCTTCGATCACGATTTCATTGCCTTGTGTCAGGTCGGGCGCTACCCAGCCGTTCAGCGCGGCATGTTCGGCCAATGCCGCGAGGGCATCGATTTCCGCCAAGGCGGACGCACATCCAGATAAAGCCGGTGCATGCACCATGAGCTCATCCAGCAGGTTCTCGAACAGCCATTTTTCGCGCGACAGGCTTCGGTCCTTCGCCGAAAGCACTTTGTCTTCCCAGGTTTTCAGCTCTGGAGTGATGTAGCGTTCGGCGCTTTTCAGGGTCTGGCGGCGGCGATAGTCCGCAGGCACCTTGTCGGATTGACCGCGGGAGACCTCTATATAGAAGCCGTGAACCCGATTGAACTCAACACGCAAATTGCTGATGCCCGTGCGTTCGCGCTCGCGTGCCTCCAGTTCGAGCAGGAATTCGCCGCTGTCGCTGGCAAGGCGGCGCAAGGTATCGAGCTCTTCATCGTAGCCCGGTGCGATAACGCCGCCTTCACGTATCATCAAGGCCGGTTCCGGTGCAACGGCGTGGTGCAATAGTGCTGCGATCGCCGCATCGATGTTTATACGTTGGCTATACGGAAGCAATGTCGATTCGGCGTTGAAGCAAAGCCTCAGGTGTTCCGCAACGGCCGGCAGCAATGCCAGCGCTTCCCGAAGACTGGCAAGCTCTCGCGGCCGTACCGAGCGCAATGCGATACGCGTGGCAATACGTTCCAGGTCGGGGTAGCGGTCCAGCATCTGGCGCAGCGAGGAAAGAGGCGCTTCCGCATCAAGCCTGTCCTGCCTGGGTGCCGACAGGAACACGGAGATGACGTGCTGGCGCGCCAGGGCGGCGTCATTGTCGCGCAGCGGGTTGTGCAGCCACCGGCGCAGCAGTCGGCTGCCCATGGGGGTCTCGCAATGGTCCAGTGTCGAGAAAAGCGTGGGACTGCTTTCGCCGCTGATTGTCTCGGTAATCTCGAGGTTCTTGCGGGTGACGGGGTCCAGCACGACATATTCCCCGCCATGGTCCACCTGTATGGCTTGTATGTGTGACAGCGATTGCGACTGGGTGCGACTGACATAGCGCAGCAGGGCGCCGGCGGCGCAACTGGCCGTCGGCAGATCGGACAGCCCGAAGCTGGCCAATGAGTCGACCGCAAAGTGTCGCTGCAGTACATCGCGCGCGCCGTCTGCTTCAAAGTGCCAGTCGGGGATGGCGCTGATGGCAATGCCATTGCCCGCGTCTATTCGCGCGCTTTCGGCACAGACCAGTTCGGCAGGGGCGATGCGGTGCAACTCGGTGTCGAGCATGTCGCGCGTACATTCGCCGACCTTGAACTCGCCATTGGCAAGATTCATCCAGGCCAGTCCTGCGCGCTCGACTTTATTCGCCTTTGCAATCCAGACGGCGGCGATCATGCGATCGGCTTTTGCCGGCAGCAGGGCCTCATCGGTCAGGGTGCCCGGCGTGACGATACGCACGATCTTGCGCTCGACCGGCCCCTTACTGGCCGCCGGATCGCCGATCTGCTCGCAGATGGCAACCGATACGCCCTGCGCCACGAGCCTTGCAAGGTAGCCCTCCATGGCATGAAAGGGAACTCCTGCCATGGGTATGGGCGCACCATTGGAGGTTCCGCGCTTGGTCAACGTGAGGTTAAGCAGCCGGGCGCCGCGCTCTGCGTCACCGTAGAACATCTCGTAGAAATCGCCCATGCGGTAGAACAACAGATGCGAACCCGCCTCGGCTTTCAGACGGTGGAATTGCTGCATCATGGGGGTGTGGTTTTCTGCCTTTCCGGAATTGCTCATTTTTCAGCCAAAAATTCCGTGAGTTGTCGGATTTTCATATAAAAACTCAATTTGTGGGTGCCTTAGCGTATCGGTTTTATCCTCGAGACCAAAACTATGGGTTCCTACAGGTTCAAAACGCTAGACGACATATTACGCTATGCCCTTCCTATGACGGGCCCTTCCTGGAAACCTAGCACGCTAGTCAGAAGGGCTTTGGGTACGCATCATGAGACCTATGTGTCTTAAGCATGAGCTGATGTGAAACATGTCCTACTTGAATAGGATATTTAGTTCTATTAAAATAGGACTTCTTGGGCCCTAAGTAAAACAGGAGGGTATATGCTTCAAACTTTACGCAAAGCGGGCGGCTCGCTCGTGATGACCGTCCCCAAGGCGTTTGTTGAGCAGAACGGTCTCGGCGAAGGTTCTCAGGTCGAACTTCATCTTCAGGGAAAGAAGATGACTGTCGAGGCGCCAATCCGTCCGCACTATAAGTTGGTCGACCTGATGGCAGAAATGTCTGAAGGGCTGCCTCGTGTCGAGGGCTGGGAGGAAATGCCCACAGTTGGGCTGGAGAACGGCTGATGGCGTATGTGCCCAGCCGTGGCGACATCGTACATCTCGATTTCGACCCTTCCTCAGGTCGAGAGATGCAAGGGCCGCACTTCGGTCTTGTGCTGAGTGGCAAGGTCTTTAACCAACAAGGGTTGGCGATGATTTGTCCGATTTCGCAGGGGGCTGCTGCGGCCGCCCGAACTTACGGAACGGTGGTCACGCTGATGGGAGTGGGTACGGATACTCAGGGTGCTGTGCACTGTCATCAGTTGAAGTCGCTGGATTGGCGTGCACGCAAAGTGCGCCTCAAGGAAACCGTACCGCAGTCTATCGTCGATGAGGCCCTGGCCAGAATCGAAGCCATTCTGTTTGAGTGACGAGGCATAGACGGGCGCCGTTTTCTTTCTCCCTTATCGTCATTTCTCAGGCGTCCAGCATGTACCATTCAGGCTTTTGCAGCCTATTTTCAGAAATAAGTGGAGAATCTCGAAATTGAATTTATATAGTCAAGATTAGTTGATTCTGGGCGAAGGAATTAATCCTGCCGCCGGCGTGTTTTCGGGCCAATAATAGTCATCACCGTAGATGCGTCCGCCGAAGATGGCCGTGCCGATACGCACCTCGGTCGAGCCTTCTTCAATGGCAATCTCGAAGTCGCCACTCATGCCCATGGACAGCCGTCCCAGTTCCACGCCATCAATACCTTCGTGCTGCGTACGGTCGCGCAATTCGCGCAGGGTACGGAAGCACGCGCGAACCGCATCCTGGCTCTCGACATTGATGGCCATGGTCATCAGGCCGCGCACGCGCAGGGTAGGGGTGTCACGGGCAATGCTGCGCAGGAATGCGGGCAGCTCGTCTGGCGGTAATCCGTATTTGCTGGGCTCGCTCGATGTCTTGACTTGCACCAGTACGTCTATGGCGCGTCCTTCTTGTTGCAGGCGCTTGTCCAGCGCGACGGCCAGCTCCATACGGTCCAGCGACTGTACTTCTGCAGCCAGGCGCGCCACGTCTTTCGCCTTGTTGGTTTGCAGGTGGCCGATCATGATCCAGTCGATATTGCAATCGGCCAGGCCTTCGTATTTCGTCCGGATCTCCTGCACCTTGTTCTCACCAAATCGGTGCACTCCCAGACGCACGGCTTCACGTATTGCTTCTTCGCCAAAGGTCTTGCTGACCGGCAGCAGCGCAACGGAATCAGGGGGACGGCCGGCGCGAAGCGCGGCCGCACGGATGCGGTCTGTGACGTGAGCAAGGCGGTCGGCAATAGAGCTTTCGTCGGTCATGTTGGCATACCCTGAAATGATTGCCGCCCTGTCGGCCAGGGCGGCGAATAAGCGGTCATGCCATTGTAGACCGCTAGCGGGGAGACATGAGCGACTGGTGTACCTGTGCAGTGATCTCGTAGGAACGTAGCCGCGCCGCGTGATCAAACATGTTCGATGTAATCATCAACTCATCGGCGCCGGTTTTGTCCAGGAAGGCCTTGAGCTGGACCGCGACGGTGTCGGGCGCGCCGATCGCAGAACACGAAAGCACGTGCTGCAACAGTTCCTGCGCTTGCGGCCCGATCTTGTCCAGGTATCCCTTTTCAGGAGGAGGAAGCCGGGAAGGGCGGCCACTGCGCAGATTGACAAACGACTGCTGCCACGATGTCGCGAGAAACTGGGCCTGCTCGTCGGTATCGGCGGCGAACACGTTGAACCCCAGCATCACGTAAGGCTTCTGCAAGTGTTCCGATGGCTTGAACGTGCTGCGATACAACTGAATGGCCTGCATCATCTGCTGTGGCGCGAAATGCGAAGCGAAGGCGTAGGGCAGGCCCAGTGCAGCGGCCAGTTGCGCGCCAAAAAGGCTGGAACCGAGTATCCAGAGAGGAACGTTCAAGCCTTTACCCGGCACCGCGTGCACGGCTTGCCGTGGCTCATCTGAAAAGTAGTCCATCAGCTCGACCACGTCGCGCGGGAATTCGTCCGCGTCGGAAGCGAGGTTGCGGCGCAAGGCGCGGGCGGTGGTCTGGTCCGAGCCGGGAGCACGGCCCAATCCAAGATCGATACGCCCTGGAAAGAGTGATTCGAGCGTGCCAAACTGTTCCGCAATCACCAGCGGCGAGTGGTTCGGCAGCATGATGCCGCCTGCGCCTACACGTATGGTGGATGTGCCGGCCGCTACGTGGCCGATGAGTACAGCGGTTGCCGCGCTGGCTATGCCGGGCATTCCGTGATGTTCCGCCATCCAGTAGCGGTTATAGCCCCATCGCTCGCCATGCTGGGCGATGTCCAAGGTATGGCGGAAAGATTCGGCGGCATTGCTGCCTTCGGTGATCGGCGAAAGGTCGAGTATGGAAAATGGAGTCATTTTGAACAGATGGGGCTGCCCCGCAGGAAATCAATGCCTGCTGTTCAAAATCGTCCGGATCGCGCGCCGACCCGGGCGCCGACTACCATTTCCGTGATCCAGCTGATCAGGATGGACGTGTAGGCTTGCTGGCATGCTTTTTCCGACAAGGCGTGATCCGCTCCGTCGACCACCCGGTGCGTTAGCGAGTGGGAATTGCGAAACGCGGCGCGGTAACTCATGATGGTGGCATGCGGCACAAGGTGGTCATGTTCGGATTCCACCAGCAGGACGTCACCCTTGAAGCCCGCGCACGCTGCAAGGGCCCGGTTTTCTTCAGGAGTAACCGGCGCGCCCCTGTACACGGCGAGATCTTCACGATTCAATTGACGCTTGGGCAAAGACCATTCGGCATCGCGGTACAAAGAAGGAACGCGTAGCGATAACCACTTCACCGGCCGCATTGTTGTCAGGATGGTGGACAGATAGCCGCCGTAGCTCGTGCTCACTACGGCGATCGACGACGTGTCGATGGCGGGATGCTGCGCCAGCCTATCGTAGGCCGCAATGATGTCACGCAGGTTATCTTCGCGGGTGACGGTCTGTTGGCGTTCCGAACCTTTTTCATGGCCGCGCAAGTCGAACGTCAGGCACACGCAGCCCAGTCCTGCTATGCCGCGCGCGCGGTCCAAGTCGCGTTCCTGGCTACCGCCCCAGCCGTGCACGAACAGCACGCCCGGCACCTTGGATTGGGGGGCCAGGAATGTACCGGCAACGTGCTCGTCGTCGACCACTATCTCTACAGAAGCGCTGCTAGTTCCCATAGGGTTCCACCGTTACGTATTTTCTTATCAGGCCGAGGTCCTTGTCCTCGCCTCGATACACTTCGATTGCAGTGGGAGGCGGCTCGGCTTTTTCGCCAAAAATTTCGATCGTGCTCGCACGGACTTGCTGGAGGTCCGGGTCTGCCTGGAAAGCCTCGAGAGCCGCGATCTCGGCGCTGCTGGCCCCGCCGGAACGCCACGATTGTTCCAGCACCCCGATACGCAGCTTGCCTTGCGCATCCATGCCTCCCGCAATATCGTAATTGCGCCGGGAAGCGATTAAACCGGCAAAGCAATCCGACGCCGCCCGATCGTACATTTCGGCCTTGGCGATGGCACTACGAAAATCGTCGGGTATATCCAGGCTCTGCAGGGCGCCAAAATCGCCCCGCCGGATAATAAGATCCGATCCACCGTACACCGATACACCATGGTTGTCGGTCGTCAACCGCTGGGTGCCCACATAGCTGGCAACCATGTTAGCCACGCGGACCTGGCCGACGCTGTATGTTTTTACGTCATCGAGATGCTCTTCAAGCACCACACCGCAGTCGGACAGGCGGACCGTGTTGAGCTCATGCAATGCTTGGTCCAGCTCGCTGGCATTCGAAACCAGCACTTGCCCGCGTCCGGCGGTCGCGTGCACGGGTTTTACGCGCAGCACGCCATGGTTCAGCAATTCCAGGCCGGCCTGTCGTGCGTCTTCCAGTGTAAAACTGGTGTATCCCTGCAGGACCACATCCCTGACGCGTCGACCGAAATCGCGCGACCATCCTTGTGGGGCATAGGCATTGTCTGCCAGCAAAGGATGAGTGATGGCCTTGGTCGGGATGAATGCGTGGGGCGCGACGCCGCCAAAAATATCCGTCTCGGCCGCTATGCCCAAGTCGCGAGCTGCCGCGATGCCAATGAGTGTGTCGCTTGGAAGAAAGTACCGCCGACCCGAGTAGGCTTTTGTGGAATCGTACTGCCCTTCAAATTCAAGCCCCAGCAAACGCGCAATGCGTTTGCCGAGTTCAAAATGGACTGCCCTATCATGCTGTGGCTCATGGTCGCGTGCCGCATAAACCAGTACAGCTCCGCCCTTTGCGTCGGGTAAATCATGACGTGGACCCATATGCTCACACCGGTTGGTTCGAAGAATTGGTTCCTATCGAAACCAGGTCAGTGTCCGGCGTACCTTCCTGCGAGGTGTCGCACACGCCTTGTTTCTTCGATCCTGCGGGGCCTCCTTCGGATTCATCCTTGTAGAGGGTGCGCGGTTCGGGGGGATTCGTAACGGCTTCGTCATGTCCCGGAGTGATACCCGCCGGGTCTACAGTCGGAAACGAAGATTGGGTTTGATGGGTCATGACTACTCCTTGCGATAAGAAAGAACAGGCAGGCGAAAGTGGTCCGCCTGCCGCTTACCGCCTCTTATTTGGCGACTTCCACCTTCGGAAGCGCCTTCAGCTGGTCCTTCGTATAGCCGGTCAGGGTCAGTTTGTCATCGCCTTGAGTGACTTTCTCAAACGGGATGGCTACATCGTGTGCGCCCATGCCAAGAAACCCGCCGGCACCGATCACGTAATAGACGGCCTTGCCGTCGTCCGCGAGGATGACATCAGTGATTTCTCCCACCTTCTCGTCGTTCTCGTTATGCACGTCCTTGCCCATGATCTTCTGTTTCACGCTCCAGCCAGAGATTGCCTGCGTCGTTTCCGCAGTATCAGGTGCGCCCGTCGCGCCCATCCCCGTTGCCGGAGCAGTACTGGATTCCGGTGCGGTTGGGGTGACGCCCGAGGGAGTGGAACTGGCGGGAGGCGTGCTCGGGGCCGGAGCAGCGGGGCCACCGGTGGTCGAGCTGCCGCTGTCGGCCGCGGGAGTCGTTTGCGCATGCACTGCGGGAAGCATAAGAAATGGCACCGAACATGCTGCAATGGCGAATAAGCGTTTCATAGTATTTCCTTTGAAGTTGTACAGGTATTCGCTCACAGCAAATAGCATGCCGCTGCCGCAATACTTATCCGGGCATGGCAGTTGCTGTGGAGAAGATGCCGTCAACTTCATCATCGAAGTCGGCGTGCCTACGAGAAACTTATTAAGGGAAAGCCCATGCTCTATACCATTGCAGTAATTTTGCTAGTCCTATGGCTGTTAGGCCTGGTCACGTCGTACACGATAGGCGGCTTCATTCACATTCTTATCGTGGTCGCCATTGTGATGGTGCTGGTACGCCTGATAAGCGGCAGAGCTCCCTAGCTGGGCAATATAAGGTAGTCACCGTTGCGGTGGGCGTCCGTTTTTCAGACGGGCGCCTATTTGGGCATTATGGGTTCATGCCTCGCAAGTTATTGTTTTATATGGCAGGTTTTGCTTAAACCCTAGCTTGTCCTCGGGTTTATCCACAGCGCGCGTGGATAAGTCGCCCCGGAAATCCGACGTTTGGCGTAAATTCACCCATGGTCAAATAGCTGCCGATTTACAAGGACTTATGTGGGTATTGCCCACGTTGTCCTCGCGCTTATCCACAATTACCGTGGATAAGTCATGTCGTCATATTTTCGTGGCAAGGGTCTTTAGTTCATTCTGGATCAGCTTTGCTATTTCTCGCTGTCGGGGTGCCGGCATACGTTCAGTAATGGCCGTGGCGCTGATGGCAAGATAAGGTTGGTGATTCGAATCGTATAGCGCGCACCCGACGCCCAAGGCGCCGCGCACGGCATAGTTGCCGACCACCGAGTAGCCCCGCGTCCGGGTATTTTGTACGAGCTGCCGCATTTCACGTCCGGTCATTCCGCCGTACTGCTCAAGACGGTCGCTATTGTGCGCAATAATCTTTTCTATCGTTTCATCGTCAAGTCCGGCCAATAATGCCATGCCTCCTGAACCTACGCCCAGCGGCTGGCGCTTTCCGGCAAAGGTCGCAAGAATCTGGACTGGATACGCGCCGATTTCACGCCATAGGCTGACCGATTCGTAGCCGTCGCGTACCACCAGGAAAACGGCGTCTCCGGTAATCGAAGCCAGATTTTTCAGTATGGGAAGGGCGAGCTCGATGCGGGGGTCTTGTCCGGGCTCGGTCATGGCAATGTTGTGATTAGCCACATAGCGTTTGCTACCGCCTACATTTTTTGCGAAACCGCCTTCCACGAGTGCGGCAAGCAATCGATAAATGGTGGGACGCTGCAAACCGGTCATGCGTGCCAGCCCGGTTACGCTCACGCCGCTATCCGGGCTTTGTTGCAATGCCCGCAGGACGTGCAGGCCCCGCCGCAAAGTGCGAGGTCCGGAATTTGGGCTATCGGTGTCGGGTAATGTGTCCACTGAATGTACGAGTAGGTTGGAGAAAAACCGAAATTGAGGGAAAATGCGCTCCCCATTATAGAACTGTCCGTAACATGGACACTAATACGCGAGGACACTGTGAATATTCAAAAAAAATTCAAGCTGGGCGCCAAAACTATTGCAGCCAGTATGTTGTTTGCCGGTACAGTCGGTTTTGCAGGCAGCGCATCGGCGGCCTATCCTGAAAACCCAATACGCATGATCGTCGGTTTTTCCGCAGGCGGCACCACCGACGTCGTTGCACGTATCCTGGGCAAGGAAATGAGCGATGCGCTTGGCCAGCCGGTCGTGGTCGAGAATCGCCCGGGTGCCGGTAGCAATATCGCCACTGAAATGGTCTCGCGTGCGAAGCCTGACGGTTATACCCTTTACATGGTGGCCGTAACGGCCGCAATCAACCAGACGCTATATAAAAACCTGCGTTTCAACCTCGTTGATGACTTTACGCCAGTGGCTTTGGGCGTACGGGTTCCCAATGTATTGGTCGTGAACCCCGAAGTCCCCGTCAAGTCGGTAAAAGAGCTGGTGGAATACGCCAAGGCCAACCCCGGCAAGCTGAACTTCGCGTCGTCGGGTAGCGGCACGTCCATTCACATGGCTGGCGAACTGTTCAAGCAATTGGCCGACATCGATGCCGCCCATATCCCTTATAAGGGCAGCTCTCCGGCACTTACCGACCTTATCGGCGGCCAAGTGCAATATATGTTCGACAACATGCCTTCGGCATGGCCGCATGTTGAATCCGGTAAGCTTCGCGCCCTGGCCGTGACAACTGAAGATCGTACCCAGACCGCTCCTGACTTGCCCACCATGCAGGAATCGGGCTTTCCTTCGTACGATGTGTCGTCATGGTTCGGCGTAATTGCCCCCAAGGGTACGCCTGACGATATCGTGAACAAGCTTAACGCCGCCGTGCAAACGGCCTTGGCCAAGCCCGATGTACAAGCTCGCCTGGCGGGCCTGGGCGCAGTCCCGGCCAAGACGACGCCTGCCGAGTTCGGCGCGTTCATCAAGTCTGAAGTAGACAGCTGGGCCAAGGTCGTCAAGGCCTCCGGCGCCACCGTCGACTAATACGATATATAGACGGGCGCAATGGCCGACCGATGGTCGGCCATTTTTCATGAGAAGTTCTTTATTACGCAGAAAGTGAGTGCAGAATGATTTCCAAAATTATTGACAGCTTGCGTGAGGCACTTTCCGACGTTCCCGATGGTGCTTCCATTATGGTGGGCGGCTTCGGCCTGGCCGGCCAGCCCAAGGAACTGATCGATGCACTGCTGGACCAAGGTGCAAAAGACCTCGTCATCATCAACAATAACGCGGGCAACGGCGATACCGGACTGGCAGCCTTGCTTGCCGCAGGGCGCGTACGAAAAGTCATCTGCTCCTTTCCCCGGCAAGCCGATTCGCATGTGTTCGATGCCCTGTATCGTGCCGGCAAAGTCGAGCTTGAACTCGTGCCGCAAGGAAACCTGGCCGAGCGTATACGCGCCGGCGGCGCCGGTATCGGCGGCTTTTATACGCCCACTGGCGCCGGCACGCTGCTGGCCGAGGGAAAAGAGCAACGCACCATCGATGGCCGGAATTACGTGCTCGAGTATCCCTTGCATGCCGACTATGCGTTGATCAAGGCCTTGCGCGGCGACAGGTGGGGAAATCTGGTGTATCGCAAGACAGCGCGCAACTTTGGTCCCATCATGGCGACCGCCTCGCGCATTGCCGTCGCCCAGGTCGATGAGATCGTCGAACTCGGCACGCTGGACCCCGAAGCGGTAGTGACGCCGGGTCTTTTCGTTCAACGTGTGGTAGCTGCAGGAGCCGCAAAATGAAGCCTTTCAATCGCGAACAAATGGCAGCCCGCGTGGCGCAAGACATTCCAGAGGGCAGTGTCGTAAACCTGGGCATCGGTCTGCCCACCAAGGTCGGCAATTATCTGCCGGCCGACCGCGAAATCATCTTGCACAGTGAAAATGGTGTTATCGGCATGGGTCCGGCTCCAGAGGCTGGCGAGGAAGATCCGGACATGATCAACGCGGGCAAGCAACCGGTCACCTTGCTGCCTGGCGGCGCTTTTTTCCATCATGCTGATTCGTTTGCCATGATGCGCGGCGGCCACCTGGATATCTGCGTGCTCGGCGCATTCCAGGTATCGCGTTCCGGCGACCTGGCCAATTGGCACACAGGCGGACCGGACGATATACCCGCAGTGGGCGGCGCCATGGACCTGGCAATTGGTGCGAAATCCGTCTACGTGTTGATGGAATTGCTGACGCGTCAGGGCGAGAGCAAGCTGGTAGAGCGTTGCACCTACCCGCTTACCGGCCTGGGCTGCGTGTCGCGCGTTTACACCGACCTGGCTGTATTCGAACTCAAGGATGGCCAGGTGCTGCTTATCGATGACCTGGCCGGCGCCGGTATTGCAGAGCTCTCGCGCTTGACCGGCTTGCCGTTGATCGCGGGCTGATTACTGCTTTCTTGCCGTTTTTATCATGGCGGTGCACAGGCCCCGGAGCATGTCGACCTCGTCCTGGCTTAACGCATTCCGGCCTAACATGTGGCGCATCCTGGGCATCAGTTTTTTGGGATGTTCAGGGTCGAGAAAGCCGACTGCCACCATGGCCTGCTCCCAGTGGGCCATGAGCGCCTGAATTTTCTCGCTCGTTGCCGGCTCACTGCCTGTTTCGGCCTGCCCGTCTGTGACGGGCAGTAGTGGCAGCGATGTGGCGACCGCCAGTGCATAGCGCAACTCCCAAGCTGCCAACTGCAGGGCCTGGGCCACATTCAGCGAGCTATAGTCCGGATTCGCCGGAATGTGACAGATACGCTGGCACAAGGCAATATCGTCGTTGGTCAGGCCCGACCTTTCGGTGCCCAGTACGATGGCCACTCTGTTGTTGCTTTGTTGGAGGTGGTTGCAACTTATATCGGCTGCCTCGCGGATATCGCAAGGCGGAGGGCCTATCATACGGGCTCGCGCGGTAAGGGCGAAAGCCATGGTTACAGGCGCCAGCGCCTCTTGCAGCGTTGGAACGATGGTGACGGCGGCAAGCACGTCGGTCGCCCCGCTGGCTAGGGATTGTGCTTCAGGCAGATCCAGTACATCGGGGAAGCGGGGGGCCACCAGGCATAAATCGTGGAACCCCATCGTCTTGATGGCGCGGGCGGCCGCGCCAACATTTCCGGGATGGCTGGGATGGACCATAATGAAGCGAACGCGGGCGAATGCGTTGGCCGTTTCGGAAGAAAACGTCTGAGTCATTTAAAATAGATGGTTTTTAATGTTTATTGCCTGATTTTTTGCCTATCCAGGCGGTTTGATTCGGCTGTGCCAGGCACTGACAGTCTTTTGTTTACTACGGAATTTTATGCACCCGATGCTCAATACCGCCATCAAGGCGGCTCGCCGTGCTGGCGCCATTATCAACCGCGCCAGCCTCGACCTGGAACGCCTGCAAGTGGCACGCAAAGGGCCCAAGGATTATGTCACGGAAGTCGATCATGCCGCCGAAGAAGCCATTATCGATATTTTACGCACTGCTTATCCCGATCACGGCTTCCTGGGTGAAGAAACCGGCACCCATCTTGCCAGCGGCCAGTCAGTCGACACCCAGGCGGAATTCCAGTGGATCATCGATCCGCTCGATGGAACGACCAACTTCATTCATGGCCTGCCCATCTATGCCGTATCGATTGCGCTGGCGCAACGGGGGCAAGTCACCCAGGCCGTCATTTATGACCCGTCCCGCAATGAGTTATTCACTGCCACACGGGGCGGCGGGGCTTTCATGAATGACAGGCGGGTTCGCGTATCCGGCCAGACACGTTATCACGATGCATTGCTGGGTGCCCATGTGCCCGGTTCGGCAGGCGTCATCGGCGCCAATACCCGCTATGCCAGCATGCTGTCGGAATGCGCGTCGGCGCGTCGGCTTGGTTCCACTGTACTCGATCTTGCCTACGTGGCCAACGGACGCCTGGATGGTTATTGCGGCGTGAACCTGAAGCCCTGGGATCTGGCGGCCGGCGGCTTGCTGATACTGGAAGCGGGGGGGTTGATCGCCGATTTCGACGGTGAACAAGACTGGATGAAAAGCGGCAGCGTGCTGGCCGCCACACCAAAGATCTTTACGCAGATGCTGGGCCACGTGCAGGCCTGATACACCATGACAAGGGCCGGTGCATTTTTGCCGGCCCTTGTTTTTTTACGTCCCTGCTTGTTTTACGGAGCGTGTTGATGGAATGGATGGTGGACCCATCGGCTTGGGTCGGCTTGCTTACCTTGGTCATTCTCGAGATTGTCCTGGGTATAGACAATCTGATTTTTATCGCCATTCTTGTCGAAAAGCTGCCGCCGGCACTGCGCGATCGGGCCCGCGTTCTGGGATTGTCGCTGGCCTTGATCATGCGACTGGTGTTGCTGTCGGTCATGTCATGGCTGATAAAACTTACCGATCCTCTTGTCGCGCTTGGACCCATGAGCTTCTCGGGGCGCGATCTCATCCTGATAGTCGGCGGATTTTTCCTGCTTTTCAAGGGAACGCTCGAACTGCACGAGCGGGTGGAAGGCAAGGCGGTACACGCCACGGGGGCGCGCATGCATGCAAGCTTCTGGGTCATTGTCACGCAAATCGTTATTCTTGACGCCGTTTTCTCCATCGATGCCGTCATTACCGCGGTGGGTATGGTCGATCATTTGTCCATAATGATGATTGCGGTGACCATCGCCATAGGCATAATGCTGGTCGCGTCCAAGCCCCTGACGCGTTTTGTCAATGCACATCCCACTGTTGTGATCCTGTGTCTTGGGTTCCTGATGATGATCGGCTTCTCGCTGCTTGCGGAAGGCTTTGGCTTCACGGTGCCCAAGGGTTACCTGTACGCTGCTATCACTTTTTCGGTCTCGATCGAAGTGCTCAACCAGGTCGCAAGACGCAATATGCGCCGCATCGAGACGATACGGCCTTTGCGTGAACGCACGGCCGAAGGGGTGATGCGGATGTTGGGCAAACGTCCCTTGATGGGGCCTGAGCCTCAGCAGCCTGATACCGAGGAAGCTGCCCCGGTCTTCGGTGACGAAGAGCGCTACATGGTCAGCGGCGTGCTCACCCTGGGCGATCGATCGATCAATTCCATCATGACGCCCCGCACGGACATCTCGTGGATCGACCTGGATGATGATCCAGCCGAGCAGCGCGAGCAGATCGCCAGGGCGCCGCACAGTTTTTTCCCCGTCTGCCGCGGGTCGCTGGACGAGGTCATAGGCATAGGCCGTGCCAAGGAAATGATCGCCGACCTGATGACCCATGGCCATTTGCGGCTTTCACGCCTGCGTGATCCCATCTTCGTGCATGAGTCGACAGGTGTCTTGCGGCTGATGGATACGCTCAAGCGTTCAAAAGGCCAGCTTGTGCTGATCACCGATGAGTTCGGCGCCGTTGAAGGCGTGGTCACGCCCATTGATGTGTTCGAAGCCATTGCGGGCGAATTTCCCGACGAGGACGAGAGCCCGGACATTGTCGTCGAGGGTGAGGATCGGTGGCGTGTCGATGGAGCGGCCGATTTGCATCATCTTGAACTGCTCCTGAACACCGACGACCTGGTGGACGAGGAAGAAGGCTATTCGACATTGGCGGGTTACCTGCTGGAGCGTTTCGGCCATTTGCCGGCAACGGGCGACAGCTGTGAACTGCGCCAGGATCACGCCACATTCACATTCACGATATTGCGCCTGGATGGCCGCCGCATAGCGACTGTCCAGATCGAGCGCACTTATCATCAGACTGACGATACAAGCGACATGAGCGAGCATGACTGACAGTACATTATTTCTGATAAAAGCACTTTTCCTTGGGCTGATGGAAGGTTTCACCGAATTCATCCCGGTTTCCAGCACGGCACACCTGCTGCTTATTGGCGAATGGATCAATTTCTCATCCGGTAGTGACAAGGTGTTCGAAGTCGTGATCCAGTTCGGCTCGATCCTGGCAGTCATATGGATATTCCGGGCCCGCGTCTGGCAGCTGATACGGGGTACCCTGAGCGGCGATCGCAGCGAGGTGCTGTTCATGCGCAACCTGCTGATTGCATTTCTGCCTGCCGCCGTCATCGGCGCCGTCATGATCAAGTACATCAAGGCCTTGTTCCATAATCCCGGAGTGTTCGTCGTCACCCTGATATTGGGTGGCCTGATCATGCTGTGGGTAGAGCGCAAGCCGCAATATTCCAAGCACGGCAAGGGCGGCGATATCCTGGCCAAAGACGATAGCGTTGCGTCGCAACACGCCACCGCGATCACCCTCGAGCAAATCACCTGGCGACAGGCCTTGATAGTGGGGTTCGCGCAGTGCCTGGCCATGGTGCCCGGCACGTCGCGGTCCGGAGCCACCATCATCAGCGGCATGATGGCCGGCATCCAGCGCAAAACGGCGACCGAGTTTTCATTTTTCCTTGCCATGCCGACCATGCTGGCGGCAACGGTCTACGACCTGTACCGCAACGCCGGGGCGTTGTCCAGCACCCAGACGGAAGCCATTGCGGTAGGGTTCGTGGCTGCCTTTATCAGCGCCCTGTTCATCGTGCGCGCGGTACTGCGTTTCGTGTCGAAAAGAACCTACCGGCCCTTCGCGTGGTATCGCATAGCCTTGGGTTTTGTGGTGCTTGCCTGGCTCTTGATGCGTTAAATCTGGAAACATCCCGCTATAATCGGCTGCTTGTTTCCGCTGACCCCTACAAGAGATAGCTTCCATGACTGCAGAATGTTGCCCGAACAGCCTTCGTGACATATCCCATTTCGAAGCGGCTGTACGCCAGTTTCGCAGCCAGTACTACGAGCGCGATCCCGAGATGATGCAGGCGCTATCCAAGGGGCAGGCTCCCGCCACACTCATCATTGCCTGCAGCGATTCGCGCGTGGATACCGGAGTACTGCTGGGCGCGAAGCCCGGCGAGCTCTTCACCGTACGCAATATCGCAAACCTTGTACCTCCGTACGAGCAGGGAGCCGGCTTGCATGGCACCGGCGCCGCCATTGAGTATGCGGTGCGCGACGTCGCCGTCGATCACATCATCGTGCTCGGGCATGCCAGTTGCGGCGGCATCAAGGCGGTGCTGGCCGCGGCCGGTGGCAAGCCGATAGAGCGCGAATTTGTCGCTGACTGGGTCTCGATGGCCATGGATGCGACCGAACTGTATCTGAATCCCGATGAATCGGGGGTGCGCCATAAGGTATCGGTAGACCTCCTGAAAGAGAATCCCGGCCTGGTCGAGCGCGCCTCCGTGACGGGCTCCCTGCACAACCTGCTGACGTATCCGTGGGTAAAGGAACGCTACGATGCCGGCAAGCTTTCGTTGCACGGTTGGTGGTTCGACATCGAGACGGGCGACCTATGGAAGTCCGATAAAAACGACTTTCGCCTTATGCCCGCCATCTGATCTTCCGGTCGCACCCCATGCGCAAACCGGAATCAATTGTCTACTGGATCAACGACAGGCTGCCAGTCCCGACCGCGATGGGGCTGGCCCTGCAGCAAATCGCCTTTCTCGGGGCGCTGCTGGTCGTGCCCAACTTGTTTGTCCACGAAAGCTCTGTCAATCTTGGCAGTAGCGTCTACCTGGACATCGCCAGCGCTTCGCTGATTGCCAGTGCGTTTTCCATACTGTTGCAGACGATGAACCGCTGGGGAATAGGCTCGGGCTATTACTACCCCTTGCAAGCCACGCCTACGGTGTTTGCCGTGATGTTCCTGGCGGGCAGCAGCCCGGGCGGCATGCCGTTGGCCTACGGCATGGTATTCGTGACGGGGCTAACCCAGCTTGTATTCAGCGCTTGCATCGTGCGCTTGCGCAGCGTATTTACCGTCGAGATTGCAGGTCTCGCGGTAATGCTGACCGGGGTTGCAACCGGGCAGGTCGGACTCAAAGTCCTGTTCGATGCCCAGGTCGGGCAAGGCGCGACGAATCTGGAACTCATGGTCGCCGCGTTCACATTCTTTGTCATGGTGTTCTGCAATATCTGGCTGAAATCGCGAGTACGTCTGTTCGCCACCTTGCTGGGCTTGCTGGCCGGCAGCATCATGGCTGCTTTGGTGGGCCTGATGCCTTCGGAAAGCGTGAGTTATATTGCGTCGACCCCTTGGCTGCGCTTGCCCAATCTGCCCGTATTCGGCTGGTCCTTCGATTGGAATCTGGTCTGGCCCTATATGCTTATGGGCCTGGCCTTGTCCTTGATGTCCATCGGCACGCAGACCGTAGCACAGCGCACTGCCGACGCCGACTGGCACAAGCCGGACCTGCGTGCCTATGGCCGCGGCCTGCGCGCCGAAGGCCTGACCCACGTACTGGCTTCGTTTATCAACGCAATGCCCCAGTCTTCCAGTGGAGGCGCGGTGGGCCTGGCCGCCACCTCGGGCAGCGCAAGCCGCTATCTTGGCTATTGGGTCGCCGGTTTCCTGATCGTCACCGCCTTGTGCTCGAAATTGATCGTGCTATGGCTTGCGGTCCCGGGTCCGGTGGTCGGTGCTTTATTGCTGTTCCTATCCGCTTTCCTGATCATGGCCGGACTGAAGCTGGTGGCCTCGCGCATGCTCGATGACCGGCGCTCGCTGGCATTGGGCGTGGGGCTGATTGTCGGGGTTTCCCACCAGTACATCGTGCGCGGCCTGGAGTATGCGCCATTGGCCGGATTCATGGATCTGGCCGGCGTCACCAACGGGACGCTGATAGCGCTGGTATTGACCATGCTGTTTCGCCTGGGGGCATCGCGGCGCACCAGGCAGCGTTTCTCGCTGGATGCAACCACCGCCGATGATCTCAATCAATTCATGGAGAACCAGGGGCGCTTGTGGGGTGCCCGGCGCGACGCCGTCCAGCGCGCCGAGCAGGCCGTGTGGCAGGCTTTCGACTTGCTCGCCCATTCCAACCGGATTTCCCCCGAGGAACCGTGGCTGGAAGTACGGACCCGTTTTGATGAGTATGGCTTGCGCGTGACCTTTACGTATTCGGGCGCGGCCTTGCCTGTCGCGCGCGATATAGCCCCCACGCCCGAAGCCTTGATCGATGATCCGCAAGCCACTGCCCACCTTACGGCCTATTTGCTCAGCCGCCTCGCCAAGCGTGTGCAGGTGCGCCAGCGTGATGCCATCGCACAACTGCAGCTGGATTTCGAGGCGTGA
The DNA here is from genome assembly GCF_002849655.1 of Pollutimonas subterranea. GTDB lineage: Bacteria > Pseudomonadota > Gammaproteobacteria > Burkholderiales > Burkholderiaceae_B > Pollutimonas > Pollutimonas subterranea. Next base: position 229,044 of record NZ_PDNW01000002.1, on the reverse strand, counting down.
CGCTTCAGGTCTGCTGATGCAGTACCGGGCCGTTGCGATCTATGGTTAGCCAGCCTGCACGCGCAGGCTGGCTATGATCGTAATCCCAATCGGGCAGCACGATGCGCTGGCGTGGTCGTCCGCCCACGATGTGTCGGTGCGTCGCAGGCCGATGGGTATGGCCATGCACCATCGTATCGACGTCATAGTCCAGGAAGGCCTGTTCGATGGCTTGCGGTTCCACATCCATGATGCGGGCTGATTTATAGCGGTTGGCGGTCATGCTGCGCTGCCTGGCCCAGTCGGCAATATCGCGCCGCAGCTTGAGGCCCAATGCAAGGAAGGTTTTCTGCACAACGGGGTTTCGCACAATGCGGCGAAAACGCTGATAGCCGGCGTCGGCAGTGCAATATTCATCCCCGTGCGAAAGCAGGACATTACCGTATTCGGTGACCAGATACACTTTATCGGGCAGTAATTGGGCACCGACTCGCCGCGCCAGGGCGTGGCCAATCAGGAAGTCACGGTTGCCGCGTCCTAGCCACAACGTCGTGGTCGAGGATACGTGTACCAGCTTGTCCAGTGTATGCACGAGCCATTCCGGAGGACTGGCCAGCGCGAAGTCGTCGCCTATCCATGCGTCGAAGATGTCGCCGCATAAAATCAAGGCATCCGCCTGGGCGCATGCCTTGTCCAGAAAAGCATGAAAGGCGCGCGCAGTATTGGGTGTATCCGGCCCCAGATGAATATCCGAGGCGATCCATACCGCGCCCGCCAGCGGAAGCTTACTCAACGACCGTTGCTTTCTCGATGATGACGTCCTCGACGGGAACATCTTGGTGGAAGCCCTTGTTTCCGGTTTTCAAACCCTTGAGCTTGTCGACCACTTCGGTGCCTTCTATGACTTTACCGAAGACGGTATAGCCCCAGCCGTTAGGCGTAGGCGCGGTGAAGTTCAGGAAGTCGTTGTCGGCCACGTTGATGAAGAACTGGGCAGTCGCCGAGTGCGGGTCGGACGTGCGGGCCATGGCCAGGGTGTAGCGGTCGTTCTTCAAGCCATTGTTGGCCTCGTTTTCGACGGGCGCATGCGTTTGCTTTTGCTTCATGTCGGCATCGAAACCACCGCCCTGGACCATGAAGTTGTTGATGATGCGATGGAAGATCGTGCCATCGTAAAAGCCTTCGTTGACGTAAATCAGGAAGCTTTCAACGGTTTTTGGCGCTTTTTCGGCGTTCAGTTCGATGAGCAGGTCGCCGTGGTTGGTTTGAAGCTTGACGTGTGGAGTTGCTGTTGTGCTCATGGGCTTACCTTGATTGGAAGTTGAAGAGGCTGCCTGCGCGACGCTACCCATGCACAGGGCGAGCGATGTTGCGCAAGCAAGGCTGACGGCACGCAGCGTCGGACGCGACATGCCGGTTAAAAACGAACGTGGAAGCATCATGTGCAAAGTAGTTTCCTAACGGTTGTTGTTCAGGAGTTCGGCCGTTGCCTGCGCTTTGCCGCCCGCGTCGCCGATGCCCAGTTGCGCGGCGCTTTGAAAAGACTGGCGGGCTAGCATAAGCTGTACGTCGCCCATATTGGCCCGGGCGGTCGCGTAATTGGGATTGGCCGACAGCGCCATGGCCAGCGCGTCCTGGGCCATTTCAAGTTTGCCCTGCTTTACATATTCGGATGCAAGGTTGTTCCATGGCTCGGGCAGCTCTGGATACAGCGTGGTCATCGTCAGGTAGAGCTCTATGGCTTCGGCTTGCCGGCCCAATGCGGCCAAGGCGCGTCCCCGCAAGAACATCAACTGTACATCGCTGCCCAGGTCGGCCTGCGCGTCAAGCTGGGCCGCGCGCTTATCGATGATCTGGAGCGCTTCGCGCGCTTCACCACGATCTATCATGGCCGAGATGCGCGAGGTGATCTGCGAAGGCGTCAATGGTATATCGGTGTCCACACTGGGCGTGATGGCTTCGAGCAGCCGGGCCAGCCCTTTCCAGCCGCCTTCAGGCGGGGGCTCGTCGTTGAAGAGCTTCTCATTGGCGCTCAGCGATTGCCGTGCCATTTCGACTCTGATACCGCCTGAAGATGATGCAAAAGAGGGTGCGTCTGGACCGGCGTCAAGCGTGGCGTTAAGATCGACATGTGGCTCGAGGCCGGGCACGGGCGTCTGGGCACCGGCAGTTTGTACCGACAGCCCGCCCGTAAACAGGGCGATCGCTAATACAGGACAATAAATTCGAAACACAGGTTGCGCACCTATACGTTAGGGTGGGTGGGTGGTATAGCATCAACGCTTGCTATACTTATCGACCGCCATTTTAGCCATGCTTTACGTTCAGCACCCAGTTTACTGCAAGGAGATTTGCATTGAACGGGCCTGCAATCGTATTTATTTATAGACAAAATCGTCCATGCTGCACATTTATAACACCCTTTCCCGGGGCAAAGAGCCACTGAAAACCGTAGAGCCCGGCGAGGTGCGCATGTATGTTTGCGGCATGACGGTTTACGATTTCTGCCATCTGGGGCATGCGCGCATGCTGGTCAGTTTCGATGTCGTGCAGCGTTGGTTGCGCGAGAGCGGCTATAAGGTCAGGTATGTGCGCAACATTACCGATATCGACGACAAGATCATTCGCCGCGCCGTGCAAAGCGGGCGTCGCATGAGCGAAGTCACGTCGTTCTATATTGATGCCATGCACGCCGATGAGCGCGCCCTGGGCGTTGCCGCGCCCGACTTCGAACCTCGCGCCACCGACCATGTCGGCGACATGCTCGGCATCATAAAGCAGCTCCAGGATAAAGGGCTGGCCTATCAGTCCGAAGATGGCGACGTCAATTACGCAGTGCGCCAGTTTCCCGGCTACGGCAAGCTTTCGGGCAAGTCGCTCGATGACCTGCGGGCCGGAGAGCGTGTCGCGGTGTCATCGGGCAAGCGCGATCCGCTGGACTTCGTGCTATGGAAATCCGCCAAGGCCGACGAACCGTCCGAATCCCAATGGGAATCGTCGTATGGCACGGGACGGCCGGGATGGCATATAGAATGCTCGGCCATGAGCAAGTCTTTGCTGGGCTTGCCGCTGGATATTCACGGTGGCGGTCCCGACCTGAAGTTTCCGCACCATGAAAACGAAATCGCCCAGACTGAGGGGGCTTTTGGGGGCACGCTGGCTTCTATCTGGATGCATTGCGGCCCACTGATGGTCGATGCCGACAAGATGTCCAAGTCGCTGGGGAACTTCCGCACGATACGCGCTACGATCGCCGCCGATGCCGCGCTGTCGGATGACCAGGCCGTCTACCAGCCCAATGTCCGCGAAGCCGAAATGCTGCGGTTTTTCATTGTCCGCAATCATTACCGCAGTCCGCAAAACTATGCGCCCGACAACCTGCTGGATGCGCAGAATGCGCTCGACAGGTTATATCAGACATTGCATAACGTTCCGCCTGCCCAGGTGGATATCGATTGGGCTCATCCCGGCGCACAGGCATTCCGCGCCGCCATGGACGACGACTTCAATACATCGGGCGCCGTTGCGGCTTTGTTCGAACTGTCTTCCGAGGCCAATCGCAGCGGCTCCGGCGAGGTGTCGGGACTGATGCGCAAGCTGGGTGGGTTGCTGGGCATTTTGCAGGCCGATACGGCTCTGTATCTGCAGTCCTCCAGTCGCTATCAGCGCGGCGGCAGCACACAAGACGTCTTGTCCAACGAGCAAATCGAAGCGCTGATCACAGCCAGGTCATCGGCAAAACAACAGCGTGATTTTGCCGAGGCAGACCGCCTGCGCACCGAACTCCAGCACGGCGGAATCGAGCTTGAAGACAAGGCCGGCGGCATCACCCAATGGCGTCGCGCCTAGGAAATGCCATGCCAGAAACCATGATAGTGATCAAAGACAAGCCCGAGTTCTGGGACGAGGCCTCCGCGCAGCTTATGGGGCGCGACCGGATCCTGAAGAAGCTGATTCCCCAGCACAAGTCCGAATGGCTGGCGCCTTCGGCCACACCTTTCATCACGCTGGCCCGGGCTATTATCGGGCATCAATTGTCCGTTGCCGCGGCCGATGCCATGTGGGTACGCTTCACCGACGCTTGCGGGCGCCAGCCTACGCCGCGCTCGGTGCTGAAGCTGGCCGAGACCGATAGCGCCCTGGCCGGCTTGTCAAAACGAAAGTCCGTATACATTCTCGACCTTGCCACCCATTTTGCCGAAAAGAAGGTAAAGCCCGCCGCATGGGGCACGATGGACGATGAAGCCGTTATTGCCGATCTGTGCGCCATCCGTGGGATAGGGCGGTGGACGGCCGAGATGTTCCTGATCTTCAACCTGCAGCGCCCGGACATTCTTCCTTTGGACGATTCCAGCCTGCTCAAGGCAATTTCGCTACACTACTTTAGTGGTGAGCCCGTTTCGCGTTTCGAGGCCCGGGAAGTTGCCCAGGCCTGGGCGCCGTGGCGCACGGTAGCTACCTGGTACTTATGGCGCAGCCTGGACCCGGCCGCCATACAGTACTGATAAAAAGCAAATGCCCTAATCTGGATACCAAGCTCTTATGCGTAATACCTTCCTGGAATTTGAACAGCCTCTGGCCGAGCTCGAAAACAAAATCGAGCAATTGCGTTTTGTTCAAACCGATTCCGCCGTCGATATATCGGAAGAAGTCGGCCGGTTGCAACAAAAGAACCAGACGCTCGCTAAAAGCATTTATTCCAAGCTGACGCCATGGCAGACGGCGCTGGTCGCCCGCCACCCGCAGCGGCCCTACACCATGGACTACGTGCGCGAGATCTTCACCGATTTTCACGAGATGCACGGCGACCGCATGTATGCCGATGACCAGGCCATTATTGGCGGGCTGGCCCGTTTCAACGGTACGCCCTGCATGGTCATCGGCCACCAGAAAGGACGCGATACCAAAGAGCGCGCCATGCGTAATTTCGGCATGCCGCGCCCCGAAGGCTACCGGAAAGCACTGCGCCTGATGCGGGTCGCCGAAAAATTCCGCCTGCCGGTCTTCACCTTCGTCGACACCCCGGGCGCCTACCCCGGTATCGGTGCCGAAGAGCGAGGCCAGTCTGAAGCCATCGGCCACAACCTGTACGCGATGGCCGAACTCAAAGTGCCCATCATCGCCACCATCATCGGTGAAGGCGGTTCAGGCGGTGCATTGGCCATCGCGGTCGGTAATGTCGTCATGATGCTGCAATACGCCACCTATGCCGTTATTTCGCCGGAAGGCTGCGCATCCATCCTGTGGCGCAGTGCCGACAAGGCCTCCACCGCCGCCGAAGCGCTGGCCATTACCGCGCCGCGGCTCAAGGATTTGGGCCTCATCGATCGCATCGTCAACGAGCCGGTTGGTGGCGCCCATCGCGATCCTGTCGTCATGGCCCGCCAGCTTAGTCGCGCCCTGTCGGACTCCTTGCGACAGTTGTCGGGTATGAACCCCGACCAGCTTATCGAACACCGCCTGCAACGCTTGATGTCTTATGGCCGCTTCCAGGAAAGCGCTTCCTGACGCCAGCCATGCCCAGCGATGAGTTCTGGAGTAATTTTGGTTCGGCCGGCCTGCTTCAGGCCATGGACGACGCATTGGCTGCCTTGCCGCAGCCGGCCAACCGCATTGCCGTGGCGCTTAGCGGTGGAGCCGACTCCGCGATGCTGGCCGTGCATGCGGCCATTCTCGCCCGCCGCAATAAGTTGACGCTGCATTTCTTCCACGTGCATCATGGATTGCAAGCGGCTGCCGCGCAGTGGCAGGGCCATGTCCATGACCTGGCGCACTGGCTGCGCGTGCCCTGCCACAGCCGCATGGTGCGCGTAGGCCTGTCTACCGGCGCCGGCATGGAATCCGCAGCGCGGGACGCCCGTTATGAAGCCCTGCGTTCCATGGCGGCCCAGACTGGCGTTGCGCACATACTGCTGGCGCATCATCGCAACGACCAGGCGGAAACCGTCATGCTGCGCCTGCTACGCGGTTCGGGCCCCACCGGCCTGGCGGCCATGGCGTCCACCATGAAACGCGAAGGCTTGACGTATCTGCGCCCCTGGCTGGATGTCGACAGGGCCGTCATACTTGAGCAAGCCGATCAGTTTTTCTCGTTCAGCGACTGGGCGCCGGTGGACGATCCCAGCAACGCCAACGACAAGTACACGCGCGCAGCCGTGCGCGAACGTCTGGTGCCGGTACTGAACGAACGCTGGCCGGGCTGGCAGGGCATCGTACTGCGCCACGCCCGCCAAAGCGCCGAAACGCAGCAAGTGCTGGACGAGGTTGCGGCCCAGGATTTCGCTGGACTGTCACCCGCAGACGATTCCAGAAGCTTCTCGCTGGCGGGATGGCGCCTGCTGTCCGCCGCGCGCCAGGCGCTGGTCTTGCGCTACTGGCTGGCGCTGCATGGTGTGCGCATGCCCACCGATGCGCGGTTGCAGGACATCATGCGCCAATTGCGCGGCCTGCATGCCATGGGTCACGACAGGCAGATGCGGGTAAAGCACGGCCCTGTATGGATACGTTGCGTCCAGGGTCGAGTACTGCTTGACGCCGCCGTGGCCGCGCCCGCTTGCCTTCCCGCCGAAAACAGCAATGATGAAAAACGTTAAACTAATCGACTTTGTCTATCTGACAGTGTCTCTTTAATGCAGAGTAGAAGATGTCCCTGATTGTTCAAAAATACGGCGGTACGTCCATGGGCTCGGTCGAGCGCATCCAGAACGTGGCGCGACGCGTCGCCAAATGGCATGCAGCCGGCCACCAGGTTGTCGTGGTTCCCTCCGCCATGTCGGGTGAAACGAATCGCCTGCTTGGCCTGGCCAAGGAAATTTCACCGCAACCCGATTCCCGCGAGCTTGACATGCTGGCCTCCACGGGAGAGCAGGCAAGCAGCTCGCTATTGGCCATGGCGCTGATGTCGCAGGGCGTTCCAGCGCGCAGCTACGCTGGCTGGCAAGTGCCCGTGCGTACCGATTCCTCGTTCACCAAGGCCCGTATCAAGTCCATCGACGATGCCCGGATACGTGGCGATCTCGACTCGGGCCGCGTGGTTATCGTGACCGGGTTCCAGGGCATCGACGACGACGGCAATATTACGACGCTTGGACGCGGCGGTTCCGATACATCGGCGGTTGCCGTGGCGGCCGCCATGGGCGCCGCTGAATGCCTTATCTTTACCGATGTCGACGGCGTTTATACGACCGATCCGCGCGTGGTGCCCGAGGCGCGACGCATGGCAGTCATCTCGTTCGAAGAGATGATGGAAATGGCGTCTCTTGGGTCCAAGGTTCTCCAGATCCGTTCCGTCGAGTTCGCCGGCAAGTATCGCGTGCCCGTGCGCGTCCTGTCGTCGCTCACCGACCCCCTGATTCCGCTCGAAGAAGAAATGACTTCGGGCACCCTTATCACTTTCGAGGAAGATCAAAAAATGGAAGCCGCCGTTGTATCGGGCATCGCCTTCAGCCGTGACGAGGCGAAAGTTACCCTCCTAGCCGTACCGGACACCCCGGGTGTGGCCTATTCGATTCTTGGTCCGGTTGCCGCCGCCAACATCGACGTCGACATGATCCTGCAAAACCAGTCCGTGCAGGGCACCACGGATTTCTCCTTCACCGTGAATCGCAACGACTTCGCGCGCACGCTGGACCTCCTGAATAACCAGATTGGACCGGCAGTCGGCGCAGGACAGATCGTTTCCGACGATAAGGTCTGCAAGGTCTCCATCGTGGGTATCGGCATGCGCAGCCACGTAGGCGTCGCAAGCCTGATGTTCCGCACTTTGTCGGAAGAGGGCATCAATATTCAGATGATCAGCACCAGCGAGATCAAGACCTCAGTGATTATCAACGACAAGTACATGGAATTGGCCGTACGTGCGTTGCACAAGGCGTTCGGTCTGGATACGGAAAGCGGCCAGGCTGCAAACCCCTGAGTCCGTGTCTGTTGTATCGTTGAATTTTAGAGTTTCAAACCGCCATTCTTTACCGAAATTTCTTGTGATTTCGCCTCGCGAGCGGGGTATCAGAAAAAATGAGGTTTTATCGTGCTAGAATGGCGGCCTGTTCGGAGACGTGGCCGAGTGGTTGAAGGTACTCCCCTGCTAAGGGAGCATGCGGCTTATACCCGCATCGAGGGTTCGAATCCCTCCGTCTCCGCCAGTATTGAAAAGTCCTTGTAATCCAATGATTACGAGGATTTTTTTTGGGCGTTTCTTACCAGCTTTCCTATCCACGAATCAGGCCAGTCAGCGACTGATGCGTTTTCCCCTGTTGGTCGGAAAGAGCCCAGTTCATTCGCACGCAGCGACTGGCTTTCGCAGGCAGGCCGTGTCATATGCAGCTGGCCACGTCGCTCAACAGGACGTTGGATGACAACGTGGTGCTGCTATCATTTGATAATGATTTCTACGCGTTGGCTCGAAGGCTGCGTTCCCTTGCAGACTGATCAATCAGGCATGGTACCGGGAGTCGCGAATGGCAGTTGAAGTTTTTGTAGCCGTTGTACCCGCCGGCGAGCCCGACTGGATGATGCAACGCCTGACGTGTGCCGAGCATGCGCGGGCAGGACGCTTTGTTCACGCGGTGGACCGGCGAGCCTATGTGGCCAGTCACGCGCTGCTGCGCGTCGCATTGGACCACGTCGCGGGCAGGTTCGAACAATGGAGGTTCGACGTCGACGCTCTCGGCAAACCCCACGTTCTTAGCCCCGTCGCACAGCCGTTCTTCAGTTTGTCGCACACACGCGGTCGCGTCGCAGTAGTGGTTTCCCGCCGAGGTCCGGTAGGCGTTGATGTCGAAGTGGTCGACCGCGTACATGCCTTGTCCGATATGGATGAGGCCTGGTTGTCGGCTGGGGAACGGCTTGCTCTAACGTCGGCCTTGGACAAGGACCAGGGTGCGCAGCGGTTGGCGTGGTGGGTGGCCAAAGAGGCACTGGTCAAGGCGGTGGGTCTGGGGCTTCGCCAGCCTCTTTGCGAGCTGGAGCTACCGGTATTTTCATGGACCGATGGGGCTTTCGGATGGCTGTCGCCGTGCGGGTTGCCCGCCGCAGAGGCTTGGATTCCGGCCGTGCACCTCCCGGCGGCTTTCGGGCCGAGTGGGTCCGCGTCCTGGCCGCTACGGGTGTTTCGTGACGAGAATTTTTGCCTGGGGCTGGCCGTTCACAGGCCCGCAGCAGGCGAACCGGCGCCCGCCGTTATCATGCACGAATCGTCCCTGACGGCGGATGGCCCGGTTTTTACAGCCATCCGGCATGAGAGTTGAGTCCGTTGATTAGGGCGTCTCGGGCGCTTTGGTGACCAGCAATTGCGCCAGCGCATCGGGCGTGGGCGAGGCGAACAAGTCGATCAGTGTTGCATCCAGGCCGGTTGTCTCTTTGACCCGGCTAATCAGTTGCATGGCCAGCAGGGAGTGTCCGCCCAGATCGAAAAAATTGCCATGGGGCCCGCAAACAGGTTCGTTCAGTACTTCGCAGAATAGGTCCTCCAGAACGGGGCAAAGATCGGCAGGGCCGGCAAGAGCTTGCGCGACTGGAGCTGTCACGCTTGAAACAGGCCGGTCGGTGCTGTCAATGTTGGGTCCGGCGAGTTCGTCTGAAAACCATGTGCCGCTGCGGGCAACGAGCGCCGTCAGATCATTGACTGCAATGGCTACGCGGGTGAGCGGGGTGGGCAAGACGCGTCGGACGGCGGCGGGGCCTTCATCATGCAAAAGGCCGGACTCCGCACTCAAGGCCTGCAACCCTGCCCGCTGACGGGCGGCGACTGTCATGCCGACCTCCACCCAATCATCCCAGTTTATGGTGACGGCACGCCAGGGATGGCGTTGCACTAGTGCGGCAGCCGCCGTGTCCAGATACGCGTTGGCAGCACTGTATGCCACTTGACCAAATTTGGCGGCGGGAAGAAAGGACCCCAATGTCGAGCACAGCACCATGAAGTCCAGGGGCAGACCCGTCAGGGCGCTTTCAATGCCGTGCAGTCCAATGATTTTCGGCGCCAGTACGCTGTCAATCGAGCCGGCACTGCGACGAGCCATGACGCCGCCATAGTCGGCCAGCCCGGCCGCGTGTATGACTCCGTTGATCGGGCCGAAGGCGTTTTGCCAGTTCGTCAGGGTATCGGTAGTGGACTGCTCGTCGGCCAGCTCGAGCGTCAGCTGGCTGATCTTCGCGCCCAGCGCCTGTAATTGCCGGCAAAGCATGTCAGGCAGGGGCGTGCGATGGGTTGCGAGCAGCAAATGCGGTGTGTCGGCGTGGCGAGCAAGGTCCAGAGCAAAAGCCTGGCCGACCCCGCCCGCAGCTCCCGTGATCAGGACAGTTCCTCCAGCCCGCAAGGGCCAGGGCTGTGCCGGGGGCATGTGGCAGCGCGCCACTTCTTCGTTCCAGTATTGGCCTTGGCGGTAGGCCAGGAACTGCCCCGTTCTTTCAGTGTTCAGCCATTCCTGCATCTGCCGGGCCACCAGAACGGGATCGGGCGAGACCAGGTCCAGTCCGGCGAACAGGTGTTCCGGGAACTCATGGGCCAACACTCTGAACCCGGCGATCAGCGCCGTATTCGCCGGGCACAGGGGCTCGCTGCCCTGTACGGCAGCGCCGCTCATCGTGACCAGGTCGATGCGCATCGGCTTGGGGTGGCAAGCCAGGATGGCGTCGCGTACGGTCAGCAGCGTAGTGCGCAACTGCGTCATGATGGCCAGTGCCGACTGTCCGCCTGCAGGGGGCATCAGTACAACAAGCTGCGTGCGCGCTTCGCCGGGCACGGCCAGCAAGGCCTCGGCTGATGTCGCTACTCTGACCTCGCGTCCTGATTGCCTGAGGACTTGCGCTACCGGGTTGGCAAGTGCCATTGCCGAGCTGTAAATCAACAAAGGACCCGAGGCGTCCGCGCAGGTTACCGGTGATCGGCGAACCCAGAGCGGCGTGTAAAACCAGTGGTCAGGCGATGGTTTTTCTTTGGGCGGTGTTGCCTCCGTATCCGGTGCCGCCGGTATTGATACCGCCTTTGGCCGGAATACTTGGCGCGCCCACGAATAGCCGGGCAGGGCAATACGCTTTCCAGGCTGGGTATTGAACGCGCTCCAATCCACTTCAATACCGCTTTCCCAAAGCTGCGCAACGCTTTGGATGTGGGCGGGCGCATGCTCTGGCGCCGAACTTGTCCCGGACCGCGAGGCGGCATCCAGGCTGGGGCAGGCGGGCAAGCCCTTGCTGCGTGCCAGCATGGTCAGGACCCTGCCCGGACCCGCTTCAATCGCAAGACCGGCGCCTTTGTCCTGCAGTGTTTGCAAGCCCTGCGCAAAGCGCACGGGCGCCAGCATGTGTTCGGCCCAATAGTCGGGCGATACGGCTTGTTCCGGTGTGATCCAGGTTCCGGTCAGGTTGGACACGAATTTGCCGGTGGGTGGATTCAGGACCCGGGTGCTCAGAAAGGCGCGCAGAGCATCGGCTGCAGGTTGCATGGATCGCGAGTGGAATGCGTGCGAGGTGCAAAGCCGTTGCGCGGGCAGCAGCTGTTGGGCCAGCTCGGCTGCAAGCGTATCGATGGCGTCAACGGGGCCTGATATGATCGCCTGACGCGGGCCGTTGATGGCTGCCAGATCAAGTGCCGGGTGGCGTAAGAGCAGGGCCTCCATAGCGGGTCCCTCTTGCGTGATGGCGAGCATGGCTCCGTGGGGCATGGCTGCCATCAGGCGAGCACGCTCGGCCACGATGCTCAATGCGTCCTCCGGCGAAAATACGCCCGCCAGACAAGCGGCAGTGTATTCGCCCAGCGAGTGGCCTAACATGAGGTCGGCCTTGATACCCAGCGATGCCCACCACTGGGCGCAGGCCAGACTGATGGCCAGGATGGCGGGTTGTGCTACGCGGGTGTCTTGCCAGAATCCGGAATCGAGGGCGGAATCATTGAGTGTATCGATCAACGAGAGGTTCAACAACGGGCGCAGCAGGTCGGACAGGGCTGCCAGATGTTCCCTGAAGGCTGGGTATTGGGCCGATAGCGCAGCCCCCATACCCGGATGCTGAACCCCCTGGCCCGGCAATAGCAAAGCAATCTTCGGTGGGCGGCGTGTAGTGCCTGAGCCTAAGGTTACGGTATCCGTAACAGTCCCGGGCAATAGCTGGATCAGACCGCTTGTCTTATCGGCGATAAGCGCTATACGCGCCTTCATTGCCGTACGGCCTTGCTGCAGCGTGGTGGCGATGTCGGCTAAAGCAAGCGGTGTGGGTGAATGCCGCAAATGGTCTTCAAGCTTCTTGAGGACAACCGCCAGCTGACCGGGGACCGACGCCGATACCGGGACGACTTGCCAGTTGTCGTTCACAGTCTGTATTGCCTGCCGGCAAGGGGCTTGCTCGAGCAGGACGTGGGCGTTGGTGCCCCCGATGCCGAACGAGCTGACCCCCGCGCGCAGTGGGCGCCCGGGGGGCGATAGTGTCGAGCCTACGCGGGCGATCTCGAACCAAGGCTGTGGCCCGGGATCCAGCTTAGGATTTAATCGGTCTGCGTGCAGGCTGGCGGGAAGGAACTGATGGTGCAGGCTTAGAGTAGCTTTGATCAGCCCGGCAATGCCGGCAGCGGCGTCGGCATGCCCGATATTGCTCTTGACGGAACCAATCAGCAAGGGACGGCTGCGTCCTTTGGCATAAGCCTTGCCAAGGGCGGTGATCTCCACTGGATCGCCCAGCGCAGTGCCTGTGCCATGCGCTTCGACCAGGTCAACTTCGTCGCTGCGCAACCCGGCATCCGAAAGGGCTTGCTGAATGGCTTTGGCCTGGCCTTCAATGCCGGGCGCGGCAAAACTCATCTTGCGAGCGCCGTCATTACTGACGCCAACGCCCCGTATGGTGGCGTAAATGCGATTTCCGTCCTCCAGTGCTTTCTCAAGCGGCTTGAGCAGCACCACACCCATCCCCGCTGCGGGAACCGTGCCCGCAGCATCGGCTGAAAAGGAACGACAATGGCCATCGGGCGAGAGGATCATTCCGGGTTCGTAAACGTAGCCGGACGGGTCGGGGAAACTCAACGAGACACCGCCGGCCAGCGCCATGTCGCAGCGCCCGGCACGCAAGGCATCGACCGCTTGGGCGACCGCGACCAAGGAGGTGGAGCACGCCGATTGGACGGTGACCGCGGGGCCGCTGAGGTTCAGGCGGTAGGCGACCTGTGTTGCCAGGAAGTCTTTGTCATTGGCGGTAATGGCATGAAAACCCGCCGGGCCACCGAGGGTTTCGCCGCCTGGCACCAGGACTTCGCGCAACCAGGTATTGTGACTGCAGCCGGCGAATACGCCAATGTTGCCGCCAGGAATTTCAGCGGCGTCTTCAAAGGCATTCCAGGCGCCTTCCAGAAATAGCCGGTGCTGCGGGTCAAGCAGGAGCGCATCGCGAGCCCCAATGCCAAAAAAGGCGGCGTCGAACTGGTCGCTGTCGGGGATGACGCCGCATCGCGGCACAAAGTGGCTTTGACCGGCTTGCAAGGTATCGCCAGACAGATCGGATTCGAACTCGGTGATGCCTTCGCGGCCTTCGCGCAGCAGAGTCCAGAAAGCCTCGGCGGAATCGGCACCAGGAAGACGACAGGCCATGCCGACGATGGCGATGGAGTCGGAGTCGACTTCGGGCACGCCGGGCTCTGCTGTCTGTTGCGTGGCCAGCCACTGGGCTAGCGCGTATATCGTGACATGTTCAAACAGAATGCGGGTGGGCACTTTGATGTTGAAGGTATTGCGCAGCATGGGCTGCATTTTGACCAGCAATAGCGACTGTCCTCCCAGATCAAAAAAGTTACCGTGCCAGTCGACTCTGGGCAGTTTCAGCAGTTCGGCCCAGATGGACTCCAATTTTTGGGCAATCGTTCTGGCCCGGTCTGTGCTGTCCGTTTGAACCGGGGCTTCAATTGCGTAGGCACCATCAGCGGGCATCGGCAGTGCTGCCCAGTCGATTTTGCCGTTGGGTGTGAGCGGTATCTGCTGCAGGGCCTGGATGACAGCGGGCACCAGGTGAGAAGGCAGACGTCTGGACAAGTCGTCGCGCAGTCGTTGCGTATCGATGGTTAGACCCGCCCGGGGAAGTACCCAGGCCAGCAGGACCGGCTCGGCGTCGACACGGGGCGACAGTCCGACCAGGGCTTTGTCGATAGGACCAAGTTGTTCCAGCTGGCGTTCGATTTCGCCGGGCTCGACACGAAAGCCACGTACTTTCAATTGCCGGTCGATACGGCCGTAAAAAGTGAGCTCGCCGTTGTGCCCGACATGCACCCGGTCGCCGGAGTGATAGACCCGATTGCCGGGTTCAGTGCTCCAGGAATCCGGTTTGAAGCGTTCAGCCGTCAGCTCGGCTCGATGCAGATAGCCCAGCCCGACCCCGTCTCCGCCAATGAGCAGCTCGCCTTCGCCGCCTGGAGGGACCAGTTGGCCGTCCGGGTCAATGACGTAGGCCCGCGTATGAGCCGCCGGTTTGCCGATGGGAATGTGCAAGGTTCGGCCCGTGACTTCATGGAGGCTGGAACATACCGAGGTTTCGCTGGGCCCGTAACAGTTGAACAGTCGCCGACCGTCCGCCCATTTTTCCACCACGACATCGGGGCAGGCTTCGCCCGCTACCATCAGTATGCGCAGCGACGGCAAGGCCCGTGGGGGCAGCGTGGCCATCAGGGACGGCGGCAAGGTAGCTATTGTGATGCGTTCGTGCTCGATGGTGTCGAGCAATTCTTCACCAAACCGGACCGCAACCGGGTCTGGGACGTGCAAGGTGGCGCCTGACCCTAGGGCCATGAAGATTTCCCAAATGGACGCGTCAAAGGACAAGGCGGCGAATTGCAGCACTCGGTCTGTCGCCTTTGGGCACAGATGGTATTGCTGGATGCGCATCATGTTGGCCAGCCCGCCATGGTGCGTGATCGCCCCCTTGGGCTGGCCGGTCGAGCCTGATGTGTAGATCAGATAGGCCGGGCTTGTGGGGGAAATTTCGGGCCGATGCGTAACGACAGGCTGAGTCGTATCGGGCATCTGGTCAATAAATAAGGCTCTGATAGGGAGGGGTGACGGTAGGCGATCCGTAAGGGCCGATTCGGTGAGCAGCCATCTGGCCTGACTGTCTTGCAGCATGAAAGCAATGCGCTCGGCGGGGTAGGCGGCATCGATGGGGACAGCCATCGCCCCTGATTTCATGACACCGAGCAAAGCCGCGATGGCGCGGGCGCCGCGCGGCAAAAGAATGGCAACGGGTTCGCCCGTGACTACGCCTGAGTCGCGCAGCGCCTGGCACAGTTGATCAGCGGCACACGACAGAGCTCGATAGCTGAAGCAGCCTTCCAGGGCCTGAACCGCGGGATGTTCGGGAGTGGCATCCACCCATTGATCGAATCGTTCCAACACGTCCGGTGCCGATAGCTCGCTGTCAGGACCCGTGGCCAACGCAATCCGCTTGTTCAGCGCGATATCGGTATAGATAGACAAGTCGCGTACGAGTGACGGCGCATCATGTGTCATGGCCCGCAGAAGCTGATGCCAGTGGTTCAGTACATCGCGCCCCAGCGCGTCGGAAATACGTGTGCTGTCCCAGGCTAGACTCATCGCGGCGTCCTCACCCGTCGTGACGATGGCGGTGAGGGCGAAGTTGGTTTGCTCCCGCACGTCGCATACCTGAATGGTCAGATCGCTTGCCGCCAGGGTTGTGGGGCGCGGGTAGTTCTGTACCAGCAGCAAGGTGTCAAAGAGGGGGCAGGCCGGGTCGTGCCGCGCCGTTTGCAGGATTTCTTCAAGTCCCACGAAGGCGTGGTCAGTCCGTTCGAACGACTGTTGCCGTAGGTTGGCCAGCAGAGTAGAAAGCGGCATATCCGGCTGTATGTCGGCGATGACCGGCACGGTATTGATGGTCATGCCGACCAAGGCGTCAGCGTTGTTGAACTCGGGTGGGCGGTGGGCGAGTGTGATCCCGAAGACCACCGTGTCGATAGACCGGTATCGGCGCAGCAGCATGGCCCATGACGCCTGAATCAATACGCCCAGCGGCACGCCATGTCGACGACACACGGAGGCCAGGGCGTCGCGTATGGCCGGATCCAGTGCAATCCCGGCGTCGTGCAGCGCTCTCTGCGCGGGTGGGGCAAGGCCAACGGTATCGCGTTGAGCCATCAGCGTTGGGGCAACATTGGCCAGCGCCTGTTTCCACCACAGTAATGCACCCGCCGCATTAAGGCGATGCCAGCGGTGAACAAAGGCGTGCCAGTCGGGTGGGCTGGGCCAGTCGGGTACGGTGCCCTCGAGGCTGGCGGTATACGCGCTCAGGCAGTCCTGCATCAAAATGGATACAGACCAGCCATCGAGTATCAGGTGGTGACTGCTCCAGATCCAATCATGCCGATCTTGCGCTTGTTTGATCAAATGCATGCGCATCAACGGCGCCTGGTCCAGCACGAAGCCTTTCTGGCGGTCGGCTTGCATCAGCGTTTGTAGTTCTCGGCGCGACTCGGGTTCATCCAGCGTCGTCCAATCATAGAGCTGCCACGACAGCGCGAGACCGGATTCGATGTATTGGCACGGTTCATCGTTGTCATCGAATCCGAAGGCGCATCGCAGGGCTCCGTGGCGATCCAGTAGCAAAGCCCAAGCGGTTTTCAGCGCATCGAGGTTCAGGGGCCCGTCAAGCCTGAAATGAAGCTGGTCGAAATACGTTTGCGGTTCATGCAGGCTGTGCAGCAAAATCCCGCGCTGCAGGGGGGTGACCGGGATATGGGGCAAGGCCCCCGCGGCACGGACTTCATTGTTAGCGACGTCGGCCTGGCCGCCAACGCTGCGCTGGTAACCGGTCTCGGCGGCAATCCGGTTCAGCGCTCTTTCGATGTTGGCCATCAGTGAGGCTGCGGCTTGCTTGCTGCCGTGCCCATCGGCGTAATTCAGTGCCACGCGCAACTGGCCGGCGACAACGCCCGCATTAAGCTCAATGCGGTGGCTCCGCGCGAGATCCGGGGCGATGGTCGGGCCCGTGTCGGCATCAACTGGCTGGAACGGACCCTGGGCCCAGCCGTCGAGAATGCCGACGTAATTCAACAGAGCATCGGCTTCAGGCAAGCCAGCTAGCAGGCGGACTGTTTCGGGGTTATTCCCGTAGCGCAACAAGCCATAACTAAGACCTTCGTGTGGGACGTCTGCCAGTCTCGCTTTAACGGCTTGGGCCATGGTCTGAGCATTCCGACCTGTCTGCAGACTTAATGGAATGACCGAGGTGAACCAGCCGACAGTTTCGGAAATATCCAGGTCATCCAGGGGGGAGGCGCGACCATTGCGTTCGAGATCCACGCGCAAGACTACGCTCTCGTCTGCCGCATGGGCCAGAGCAAGGGCTGTCAGCAGCGTTTCGTCCATGCGCAGCCCCCACACGGCAGGAACCTTGCGCAGCAGATGTTGCGTCAGTTCGGTGCTGAGGGCCAGTTGATGAACTCGGGCGTCCGCTTCGATGCCGGGCTTGGCGGGCAGACCCGGGGCCAGTGGGGTCGGGCGGGCCGACAGGCTTTTTATCCAAAAGGGCAGCGACGCGCGTACATCGGGGTCGAGGCTGAAGTCTTGTAGAGCCAAAGCCCAGCGCCGCCATGGTGAACCGTGGCGACGCAGCGGTGACGCATCCAGCCGGTCCGCAGCCTCATAAGCGTTCTGCAGGTCGCGCAGCACGACCTGCCACGACAGGACATCGATGCACAAGTGATGAACCGTCAACATTAATTGTTTATCGGCGGGCAGGGCCACGGCCGAAACATTAATGCCGGTGGACGGATCAAGCCGGCCTTGTGCCTCAGCCAGATGCCTCTGCCGCAGGGTGGCCCAGGCTGAGTCGGCCACATCGTCAGGTCGTGTCACCACGCTGAACAGAGGGGCTGGCCGAGTGGTCGGGATGTGGTAGCTCACCTCACCATCAGGCGCCGTCGCGACATGGAGGCCGAAAATTTCGTGGCAGTGAACGACGGCGCTCAGTGCTTGCTGAAGCCGGGGCAGGTCAACTGGGTCGGGCAGAGCAATGACAACAGCCTGGTTGAACTGACGCCATGCCCCTTTCATTTCCGACTTGAACCACGAAAGAATGGGCGTGGCCCACACAGACCCGCAACTCTGCGCATCGTGCGAGGCTTTGGCGGTTTCAGTCGTCTGTTGCGCAATAGCGCGCACCGTCTGATATTCAAAGACGGTCTTGGCAGACAGGTCAACGCCCGCGCGGCGCGCGCGCGAGATTACCTGCAGGCTGCTGATCGAGTCGCCGCCCAGGTCAAAAAAATTGTCCTCTGGACCGACCGGGCTGCGTTGCAGAACCTCACTGAACAGCTGGGCGATCAGACGTTCCCGGCCAGAATTCAAGCGGGTATCGGACGGCGGCCTCGGCTGTTGCGCAGCCCGTGCGGCCAGAGCCTTGTAGTCGGTTTTTCCTTGCGCCGTACGGGGCAGGCTGGGTAGTGCAATGATCTGTTCCGGCATCAGCACGTCTGGCAGCCGGTTTTGCAGCGCGGCTTTGATGGCCGCGGCCGCAGGCGCCGCATGGCCTGTGACAAAGGCCCACAGGCTGTGGCGTTGCCCGACCGGAATGGCCAGTGCGGCAGCCTCGCTGATGCCCGAAATCCGGGTCAAGGCGTGTTCAAGCGTGGCTGGCTCTACGCGGATGCCGCGAATCTTGATTTGCCGGTCACGGCGCCCCAGGCACCATAGCCGTCCATTCAGATCCATCCGGCCGTAGTCGCCGGTATGCAATTCAGTGATGGGGGCGCGGCCTGATATAGGGTGGACTTCGCCCGTTGAAGACAGCATCAACGCCTGGCCGCGAACGCGGATTTCACCCAGACATAGCGCAGGCAGCGGTTGGTTGTCTGGCCCGACTACAGCCAATTCGGTATTTTGAACGGCTTCGGCAAGAGGCATGGTGGACCAGTGTCCGGGCACGTCGTCCACCTGCATAAAGCCGGCCGAAATGGTGGTTTCAGTCAAGCCATAAGCGCACAACAGGCGGCAATGGGCGGCGTGTGTTCGCCAGATGCGTGCAGCGGCCGCCTGAACCGCTTCGCTGCCGGTGATGAGCAGTCTGAGTGTTGTCGGCACAGGAGTACCGGCTGC
Organism: Pollutimonas subterranea; assembly: GCF_002849655.1. Taxonomy (GTDB): domain Bacteria; phylum Pseudomonadota; class Gammaproteobacteria; order Burkholderiales; family Burkholderiaceae_B; genus Pollutimonas; species Pollutimonas subterranea. The sequence goes on along the minus strand of NZ_PDNW01000002.1, from coordinate 209,989 downwards.
GATCAGTTCATGCACCCAGGTGTGCCAGAAGGCTGCCGGTAAATTGGCGACGGTAATGCGCTTGTCTTCCAGGGCCTGATGGAAGGCTTCGAGATCGCCGGTGTACCCGGTTGCCAGTTGCACAAGACTTGAGCCGGATAACAAGGCCGGAATCACCTCTTCGAGCAGGACATCGAAGGCAGGCGCGGCAAACTGCAAGACCCGGTCTGTCGCATCCAGTTCGAAGCGACGGCTGCAATCCAGCGCATGGTTCAGTAAGCTGGCGTGACTGATGAATACGGCTTTGGGTGTGCCGGTTGTACCGGAAGTGAAGCAGGCATAGGCCGGCTCTTCCTTGAACGCGCCCATATCGGTTCGAGCGTGGACACCGGATGAATGCGCGTGCCGCAGGGCATCCCAGGTGAGCACCTTGCAGCTATCGGCTGCCAGGCCGGCAAGGTCGGGGCTATCAGTGCCAATGAGCACGATATTTGCGCCCGCCAGCGTTGCACGCTCCGCGATGACGTCATGCGGCCCATCGGTGGGCAGGAAAACAGCACAGGCTCCCAACCGCCAAACCGCCAGCAGCGCCGGTACCAGTTCGGTCAGGCGCGGCAGGCACAGGCTGACGCGTGTGTACGGCGCGACGCCGGCGGCCTCGAGAGCGTCGGAAGTGTGTGCAATGTTCCACAGTAGTTCCTTGCATGAAAGCGTTTGGCCGGCATCCTGCAGCATGGGCCGCTCGGGCGCCAAACCGTTCAGAGTTTCAAGGATGAGGGTGTCAACGGTATGCGGCGGCAACGCCAGTCGCGGCCCCTTCCAGCAAGCCAGTTGGTGGCTTGCCGACGGCTTTTGTGCGGCGCCTTGTGGCTGGGCCGCCGCGCGGCATAAGGCTATGAACTGTTGCAGAAATTCCAGGGCAGTTTCGGCGTGGAAGAGTTCGGGGTCGTATTCCAGATGCGCGACGTAAGGGGTCTGCGGGTCTGTCGTGCGCTCCACGCTGAGGTTCAGATCGACCTCCGGCGCCAATGGCGCCGTCGACAGAGCCTCGATGTCGATGTCGGGCAGCGTGGGCATGGCCAGCGGCTGTGCCTGCAGCACGAACATTGCCTGGAACAAGGCGTTGCGGTTCAGATGCCGGCGCGGGTTCAGTGTGCTGACGATCTGATCGAGCGTGACTGCCGGCTGACCCAGGGTGTTCAGAAGGGTTTGCTTGACCTGACTGACTCGCGTCGCGAGATCATCGTTCAGGCCTGGCTTCAGTCGCAGCGGCAAGGTGTTGACCAGAAACCCGACCATCTGCTGGTCTTCCCGGGTTTTGCGTATGGAGACCGGGCAGCCGATCACCAGGTCTTCCTCGCCGCTCCAGCGTTGCAGCAGTTGCACGTAGAGGGCCAGATAGGTCATGAAAGGTGTGGCCCCTAGCGATTTACTGAGTGCCGTCAGGTCGGCATCTTCCGTCAAAGGCAGGCTGATCGTCGCACCGCGCCGACCTCGCTCGGGTGGGCGCGGGTGATCGAAGGGTAAGGCCAGTTCGGCCGGGGCGCCTTCCAGAGCCGCACGCCACCACTCCAATGCCTCGGGCGCATTTGCCGGCTCCGCCTGACGGGCCAGCAAGCGCTCGGTGAATTGTGCGGCGGACGGAAGGCCGATTCCGCGTACGGAAGTGAAACAGTCGTTGATCAGTATCGCCATGGAGGAGCGGTCGGCGATCAGATGATGAATGAGGAACGTCAGTTGGTAGTGTTCAGCACGCGGCTGCAGCATTGCGCGAAATAGGGTGCCGGGCGGCAGTGCGCGCGGCGTGTCGGCCTCGCACATTTCAAGTTCGGAAGAGGTATCCGCCAATTCCAGCCAGGCCTTGTTATCGTGCTCCACCAGTCGAGCCGACAAAATGGCATGGCGTTCAACCGTAAGGCGTACTGCCTTTTGCCAGACGGTAGGGTCGACTGCGCCGCGCAGCAGGAAGGAGGCTTGCAGCACAAAACCCTGGCTGTTCTGGCTGAGCTTGTCGATGAACCACAGCCGTGTTTGTTCTGCGTTCAGGGGGAGGCGGACCGTAGAGGGAAGCCCTGCTTTATCGTGAGCCAGTCGTTCGAGGAATGTGGATGAGGACGGCTTCTGCATTATGAGTCTCTGATTACGCATTGATCTGCTCGAGCAGATAGTTCGCCAGTTCGTCGAGGGTGGGATGCCCGAAAATCTCACCGATGGACAGCGTGAGGCCGGTCGCCTGTTCGAGGCGTTCGTGGAGCTTGACCATCAGCATCGAGTGACCGCCGTAGTCGAAAAAACTCCGGTCGTATTCGATCTCGTCGCGATCCAGCAACTCACACCAGCAGGCATAAAGGAATTCGATCAGATCGTCGCGATCTTCAAGGCGGACTGCACTTGCTTGTACTGAGGGCAGTGCCGCGGATGCTGGTTCAACCAGCGCCGCCCAGTCGGTTTTGCCGTTTGCGTTCAACGGCAACTCTGCAATGAAGACCCAGCGTGCGGGTACATACGCCGCTGGCAATCGATCTTGCAACCAGCGCCGCAGGGTCTCTTCCGAAGGTCTTGCGGCCGTTGCGGATACTATCCAGGCGACGATCAGGTTTTCGGCTTCGGCCGCGCCGGGCGCGGTGCCCGAGTCCAGCGTCGGCCGTGAGGCGATGGCGGCCTGGCTGACCGCGGGGTGCTGGCGCAATATGATCTCGATCTCTTCCGGATCAATTCTTTGGCCCCGGATCTTGAACTGCCGGTCCAGTCGCCCCAGCAACCAGACTTGCCCACTTTCGTCCATCCAGGCCCGGTCGCCGGTGAGGTATGCGCGGCACGGCTCTCCAAACAGGGATGTTGTGCCAAACGCCTTGGATAAGGATTGGGCATGGCCGTGATAGCCCTGAGCCACTTGCGGCCCCGCAATCAGGAGCTCGCCGGGCATCCCGAATAGCAGCGGCCGACCCGACGAATCTACAATGGCGAGCCGATTACCCGCCACAGCAGTGCCCAGGCTGCCCGGAGCATGCGCGGCTCGATAAGGCATTAAGCTGGCTGTCACCGTGGTTTCGGTTGGGCCATACACAATAAATAGCTTTCGATTCTGCGACCAGGCATCCAGGGTGACGGCTGGGCAGATTTCGCCGCCTACGGCCACCATTTCCAGAGACGGGTGAGCTTGTGCCTGGGTGCCATTTAAAACGGCCGCCGGTGCCTGTAAGTGTGTAATGCCCCAGGCATCAATCGCATGACTCAGCGTGCTGCCCGGCATGACTGAGTGCTGGGGCAGGGTGACCAGCGAGGCGCCAGAGCACCAACTCATGGCAATGTCCGACAGAGCAACGTCGAAAGCGGGGGAGACCAGCTGCAAGATGGTGCTGCTGGATTTCAGTTCGTAATGGCTTGCCAGGCTGCTGCCCAAGCGGATCAGGGCATCATGGCATATCGGCACGCCTTTTGGCCGACCGCTGGATCCCGATGTGTAGACGAGCGCCGCCACCGGGTTGGGCGGGGCCGCCGCCGCGTCGCTGTCTGCTGTGTTGGCGCCCATATCGGCCCCGATGCCGTTGGCCCAAAGCAGTTGTGCCCCGCTGTCCCCGATGATGAAGTCAGCCCGTTCGGCTGGCCATTGCGGGTCGATGATGACAGCGGTCGAGCCGGTTTGCCAGATTGCCAGCAACGAAGCCAGCCAATTGGCTGAGCGCTCCATGCACAGGGCAACGACGCCGGGTGCCGGATGTGCCCGACGCATCATCCGGGCGATATCCTGGGCACGCGTCCACAACTGCGCGCCCGTCAGTGTCGTTGTGGCGTCGGCGGCCAGACGGACATCCGGGCAGGACGCGGCCAGGCCTGCCAGCAAGATATCCAGCCGGCTGGCGGGAATGGGCCGGGCTGATTCCTGCGCAACGGACACGGCTTCCTGTGCGGACTGGTCTCCCACCACGGCAAGTGCAAGGTCTGCTGCGGTAGTCGGCGGCCGTGCCGGCTGATTCAGCGCCAGAAGGGTTTGCAGAACCCGGACCAGGCGTTGGGCAAATTCGTGAGGCACCCGCTGACTGTCATATTCCAGCCCGAAGTCGGTGCCGCCCTGGCGTCCCCGTCTGATGGTCAGGGCAAGATCGACGCGAGCCCCCCTCGCGGTGGCCTGGCCCAGGCAGGCAATGTCCAAACCCGGTATCGTCACGTTCCAATCAAAGTCCTGTTCCGGCACGACCATCGCCTGCAGGTCGTCGCTGCGGTCGTCGAGCCCCTTCCATCCCTGTTCTTGCAGCCAGAATGCAGGGATGTCCCGAAATGACAGGGCCTCCAGAAGTTGCCGCTGTGCGGCGTTTACAGCGGCCGGACCAGGTTTTTGGCCCGAGAGATCGAAGCGCCCCAGTACGGTGTTGGCAAGAAATGCAATGCTGTTTTCGAGGTGGGGATCGTGCCGGCCCGCTTCGGGAAAACCGATGAGGATCGGCCGATCAAGCGTGTTGAATTGCTGCAAAGCGCCAGCCAACGCACACAGCCCAAGTACGAACGGGGTAACCCCTTTCGAGTCTTTGGCGTGGAGGGGCGCTTGCGAGAGGACCGGTAAGCTGGCCAGTGGGCCGCCGCGTGTTGTGCCGCGTCCGGTCGACGGGCAGCGCGGGCAGGCTCCGCCCGTCACGTAGTCCCGATAGGCGGGCAGTGCCTGGGCCAATGTCGTCAGGCGGGCGTGCTGGGCAGTGGCGATTTCGCCGATGCCGGTAAGCAGGTCGCATGGCGCCTCGGCCTGCCCGCAGATGGCGGCGTAATGGCGGGCCAGATCACGCATCAATCGTTCGCTTGACCAGCCATCGATCATGGCATGGTGGGCGGTCATGAACAAATACAGCTTATCGGCAGTTGCAACGCAGATCTCAACCCGAAATAGCGGTTCGCCATTGAGCACGAAGGGTATTCCCGCCAAGGTGTCCCGGTGGCGGGCGGCGGTTTCGTCGTTCATGGACGGCGTTTCACGCCGGGTGACCAGCAAGGGGGTACCGGGCGGCCAAATGTGTTGGGCCCACTGGCCGCAGGAATGCTTTAACCGCGTGCGCAGGGCGGCGTGCCGATTGGCCAAATGTTGCAAAGCCTCTTGCAAGGTATTGGCATCGGGTGACCCGGCGTAGCGGTAGGCGATGGCCAGGTTATAGGCGGTACGCTTGGGGTTGTTCGTGTATTCGCGGACCAGCCATTGCTGGTTGAATGTCAGGGGAGCTTGCACCGGCGCATGGCCGGTTGGGACTGTTTCTTCTTTTGGTGTTGCCTGTGCGGTTTGAGCGGGCGGATGATCCGCGCGTGCCTGATGGATGCGCGCCGCAATGCCTGCCAGTGTGGGGGTTTCGAACAGCCAGCGCGCATCAGCCGGCAGACCCAGTGCCAAGCGTACCCGGTTCATGGCCATGATGGCCTTGAGTGAACTGCCTCCTTGTTCAAAGAAATGCGCGTGGCGATCGTCAATAGTGCAATCGAGCAGCTCAGACCACTGTTGTGCCAGCAGGAGCTCGATGTCGCCCTTCGGAGCCTCGTGGCCGGCAAGCGCAGTTGAGGCCGGTGTCAGTGCAGTCTGTCGAGCCGCTGCCAAAATACCTGCGTCGTCCACCTTCCCCGTGGGTCCGGCTGGTAGCGCATCCATCCAGAGCAGCCGCTGGGGAATGGCCGAGCTGGGTAGAAGATCGCACAGGCGGCTGCGCAGCGTGCAGTCATCGGCAGGCGGCCTGCCGACGATGGCAGCCAGCAATCGGGGAGGTGTTGTCTGTGTATCCATTACGACGCGGCAGCGCGAAATGCCCGCAAGTGACGCCAGCGCGGCTTCGATTTCGGCTGCGTCGACCCGTACACCTTCAAGCTTGAGTTGCCGGTCGCTGCGGCCGAGCAGCAGCAGCGGCCCGTGAGGAATCTTGATGGCGGTGTCACCGCTCAGGAAGGCCCGTTGGCCGCCGAAAGCGGGCAGCGATCGAAATCGCTTTTCGGTCAGCACGGGATCATCCAGATAGTGGTTGGCCAACGCGATTCCACTGATGGCGAGTTCGCCGGGGAAACCGTCGGTCACGCGATCGCCGTTGCGATCGACGACCGCGATCGCAACACCGGGCAGCGCTTCGCCAATATCACAGTATGCCGCTAATGGAGGCTTTATTTCAGCCCAGGTGGCGTCGGCCGTGACTTCGGACGCCCCATAGATGTTGATGAGGCGGCAGGTTGGCACGGCAAGGGCAAACGATCTGGCCAGCGCCGGGGCAAGCGGTTCACCACTGCAGGCGCATAGACGCAGGTATTGCAGGCCGGCTGAGTCGCCATGGGCAAGCAGCGCTTCCAATAAAGTCGGTACCAGCACCAGCCGGGTGACCCGGTGCTGTTGCATAAGGCTCGCCAGTGCCGGCGGGTCAGCCGCGGTCTCATCGGACGCGATAACCAGCGGGATTCCCGCACATAATGGGCCGAGCATTTCGGCATAGATGTCTACAAACCCGGACGAAGTCTTCAGGCAGGCGACATCGTCGTGTGCTGGCGGGAAAGCTGAGGCGTACCATGCCAGCCGATTGACCAGCGCCCGCTGGGTGCAGACCACCCCCTTGGGGGTGCCCGTGGATCCTGAGGTAAAGGCAATGAATGCGTCGTCGGGTAAAGGGAAGGCCGGTTCGAATACGGTATGGGGGACGGCTTGAGGCGATGACGTGTCGAGCGTATGGACGATGGCGGTAGCCGGGTCAATCGGGGGAGCCGCGTCGGGCCGGACTATCAGCAGCGCGGGACGCGCGCTTGAAAGAATCTGACGCTGGCGCTGTGCGGGATGATTGGGATCAAGCAGCATCATGATCCCACCGGTTTTAAGACAGGCCAGTACGGCAACGACCAGGTCAATCGACCGAGGCAGCCACACGCCGACCCTGCAGCCGGATGAAAACGCGGTGTGCTCGCGCAATGCGTGCGCCAGCAGGTCGACGTGTTTCGTCAACTCGTCGTAACTAATCGTACGGCTACCGGACATCAGCGCAGGAGCTAGCGGAGTTTTTTTCGCCTGCTGCATGAACAGTTCGATGGCGGCGTCTGCCGGCAGCAGCGGTGGCGCTGCCGCGAACTGGGTGTCCGGCACAGTTTCGCAATGCGCAGCCGTGTGCGTGTCTGATACCGGATCCTGCAACGCAATCAGCGCGGCAGAGATTTCCCGCTGCCACGCCTGCGCCAGCAGCTGCGTAAACCCGGCTGGAAACGAATCGGCGCGGCATTCGATGTTTACCGTAAAACCCTCGTCTTCAAGAATTTCGAATACCAGATCGGCGCGGGCAACTGGCAATGGCGCGGGTATGATTTCCATCCCTTGCGCCGAGAGCGGCGGCAGCACATTGAACATGACTTGCGTCAGCGGAGCCTTGCCGGGCCGGCGTTCCGGTCGCACGGCCTCGACGATCTGGTGCAGGCCCAGTTCGGCATGCGCCATGTCTTTCGAGGCATGGGTTTGAATATGGCGCAGGGCCTGAATGAAGGTAAGGGATGTTGCCGGGTCGCAACGCAGGGGGAGCAGATCGCTCAGGCTGCCAGCCAGCGTTTCGGTACCCGGACGATCACGGTGGGCGATGGTGGTGGCAACGACCACTTCCTCGTCCAGAGTCAGGCTTTGCAGCAAACGTACGAAGGCAGTCAGGAAAAAAAAGTACGGCGTGGTCTTGATCTTGCGACTAGCGGTTCTCAAGACCGCAGTCTGTCCGGGGTCGATCGATACGCGGAAACGCTCGCAGGCGAATTCGGTCGGTACAGCCGATGCTGCAGCGGCCAGGCGGATAGGCGGCGAAAAAAAAATGGACGCACCCTGAAGCCGCTCGCGCCAGTAGGCTCGCAAGGTGTCCGTACGGGTTGCGGAGCGCTGCCGTTCCGCCTGGCTTGCGTGGCGTGGTTGCATCGGCGGGGTGTCCGCCAGGGGCAGGTTCTGAAGCAAGCCCGCAAACTCCCGTATCAGCACTTGCAGGCCAAACCAGTCGCACACGGCGTGGTGCATCAGCCAGATGATGCCTCGGCAATCGCCATCTGCGTCAACAATGGGATGCACGCGCCAGCTTTCGTTGCTTGACAGAGAGGGGCTATGAGTATGCAGCAGCTGCGTGAGGGCCGTTTCGTCGGGCTCGTCCATGATCGGCGCGGGCACAAAGGTTTTTTCGGTCAGAACCCTCGCGTAGAGCTGATCATCTTTGGGTTCATAGATGGTGCGCAAGGTTTCATGGCGGTCTACCAATGCCTGGATGGCCTGTTCGACTTGTGGCATTGCGTGCGCTTGTTCAAGCCTCAGCCATACGCCCAGTCCATTAAGGCGTTCATCGCCTTCCAGGCACTCCTGAAGCCACAGGCGCTGCACGGCAGCCGGGGCGGGCCATGACGCATCAAGGGTTTCCCGCAGGGACCTTGCCGAACCTTTGTCAAGCAAACCTTTTTCCTGCAGAGCAGCTTTTAGCGCTTCGTGGTGGTGAGCAAAGATTCTTTTCATGAGTCAAGGGCTCCGACGCCAGCGTTGGCGCCGTCAAGCATTTGATCCAAGTGGGCAATGACCGTCGCAAACAGTTCGGGCTCGTCAACCTGAATACGCAGATAGCCGGCCAGCCCATTGGCGGTCGGGTGCTGAAAAACGGCTGCTGCCGGCACATCGGTGAAGAACCACTCTGAAAGCTGCGCGGCCAGACGGCTCGCGCTGATCGAATCGCCACCAATCAGGAAGAAATCGTCATGGACATCGATGGTGGCTTGATCCAGCGCCAGGGCAATGAAACCGGCGATGCACGTTGCGGCCGGATCAAGGCCGGCGCTTGCTGTTGACGCGTGCAGAATGGGCAGCCAGTGCAGGTGGCCTTGTCCGTCCGGCGCGCAAATGGCGCCACCGCGCAGAGCATGAATGGCCGGTTCAAGAAGCGGCGTCAATGCTTGAGGCACACGCCAGGCATGGAGCGGATGACGATCATTCAGACCGATACTGAATACGCCGCCCGGATGATGCAGGGCCCATGTCAAAACGCGGCGCCCTATTGCCGGGCTGATGACAAGCAGACCGTCGTTGGCAAGCAGTGAGGGACTCGTGCGATTGTGGCTCAGGCCGATATTGTTCCAGGCAGAAAAGGCCAGAACGGTTGGCATGCTGACTGCAGGCAAGCGTTGCGTCAGCGAGATCAGGGCGGACTGTTGTGCCGCGTAACTGCCCAGCCGGCCGCCGGCCATTCCCGTGATCGATGCAATCACGACACACTGCGTACCTGGGCGTGCGCGCAATAGCGTGTCCAACTGTGCCAAACGTCCGTGCGCGACGGCGAGGCTGCGCTGAAATGCGTCGTCTTCCCAGCGTTCGTGACCACCCAGATCAAGCCCCGCCGAATGTATGACCCCGCGCAGCGGCATGGCCATGGCTTGCTCTGCTGCAGCCACTTCAGACAACAGGCTTTCGATGTCGGCGGCGGCGACATAGCGAACCGGGCCATGTGCGGCCTGCGACGCTAACCTTTGCCGCTTGGAATCGGGCAGTGCGTCTTGCGGTGTGGACCCGCAGATCAGCAGACCGGCGCCCAGTTCCTGTAGCGCCTGGGCACATTGATCCCCCACGCCACCCAGGCCGCCGATAAGCAGCCAAAGCCCTGGTGCCGGCTTGAAAGAACTGGTGTCGGGGTCGACGGTATCAAAGTGCTCGATCAGGAAGACGTTCTGGCGCAGGGCGACAATCGGGGCATAGCCGCTGCCTTGCAAGGCTATGGCCGCGGAACCCGGTGCGTTCGGCCGAAGGTCCACCAGAGCCCAGCGCCAGTCCGACGCGGCCAAGTTGAAGCTGTGGATCAGTCCGGGCAGCATGGCGGCTTCCAGGTCCAGGAGGTCTTCAGGGCCAAGGTGCAGGCAAGAGTGGGCGAGCACCTGGATCGGCGCACTGATAGACGGTTGCGCAACCACAGCCCGATTGATGTCCTGCAAAAGGTTGTAGGCCAGGCCTGAAGCACCTGTGCCGGAGGCAAGCAGGGGGCGGATATCAAGCAGCAGCGTCTGGCGTTCGGGGTTGGATTGCAGCGTTTCCAGCACATCGTTAACGCCCGAATCGGCGGTCATGACCAAAATGCGTGTGTTTGCTGCGGGGACAGCGCCCGGTACCGTGGGAGTGGGCAGCTTCACCCAGCGGCGTCGGTGAAGCGCAGCCTGATGTGCAGCAGGCGCGGTTAGCCGTCGGGCGCGTTGAAGCGCTGCGTCATAGTGCCCGCTTTCCAGGCGCTGGCGCAACTCTTTCTTGATGATTTTCCCGATGGGTGTTCTTGGAAATTCGCAGGGCGCCAGCGGAATCACGTAGTGGGTCGCCACGGCATGGGCCGAGCGCAGGATCTCATGCACAGAGGCAAGGACAGCCGACAGGGCCGGTACGTTGCACACGCCGGTCTCGGGGTAGGTTGAAAAGAAAACGGCGATCTGTTCGGTAGACGAGCCTGCGGGCTGGACAGGGGTTACCGCGAGGCATACTGGATCGATACCCGGGATTCTGATCAGGGAGTTTTCAAGCTCATGGGCAAACAGCGTGACGCCCCGCACATTGAGCGTGTCCTTGATTCGCCCTGTGAGGTACAGCTCGCTATTTGCCAGGAAGCCGATGTCGCCGGTATCAAACCACGATGAATTTTCAATACGGGACAAGCTTTCAGGCAGCCCGAAGTAGCGCGTCAGCAGTTGGGACGATTCGATCTGTATATTGCCCAGTTCACCTTCGGTGAGGGGCTGGTTATGGTCGTTGGTAATGCGAATCCGGCAGCCTGGTACGGGAGGTCCCATGCTGGTGAAAGCACCGATGGTATTGCCCAATTGGCCCATGGTGATGGCAGAGCAGGTTTCCGACATACCGAACGAAGGAATCATTGCGGCAGGGTCAAGCCCGTGCCGCTCCAGATCGTGAAGACTGGACAGCAAGGCCTGTTCATTGACGGCCTCACCCCCATTGAAGATGCGACGCAGGCTGGTCAGGTCGTAGCGGATCTTTGTGGCCCGGGCGGCGCGGGCCAGCAGTTCGTAAACGAAATTGGGAGACCAGGTAATGCTGATTTTTTCGTCGTTGATCAGTTGCAGCCAGCGTTCGGGCTGCCCCAGCACATAAGCGGTGTCGGCGTGAACCTGCCTGACCCGCAAGATGGCTGCAGCCAGAAAGACGAACACCATGGCGCCGACATGATCGCGTGGCATCCAGTTCAACATGACGTCATCGGGTCCGGCTTGGCAGTTTTGTTGCAGCACGCCCGCCACCATGCCCAGGATCGCGCGATGGCTTTGCATGACGCCTTTGGGCACGCCGGTGCTGCCCGAAGTGAGGATGATGAGCGCGGTGTCATGCGGGTCGGCACAATGGACGCGAGCCTGGGCGGCCGGTGCCTGTCGCAGCGCTTCGAGCGTTAGCAGGCGGCGGACCTGGATTGCGGGCAGATGCGCCCGCTGTGCCGCCGCTTGGGCATCGAGCAATAGGGGAGCATTGTTCAGTACTGCACAGACGGCTTCCAGACGGTGATACGCGGCAGAATCCGCCTGGGGATCCGGCAATTCGATGGCGCTCGCGTATATGCCTCCCAGAATCGAAGCCCATAAACCCGTCAAAAGGACGTCGGCCTTGTTGGAGGCGACCAGGAGCGTGTCGCCGGCCTTCAGGCCCGATTGCTGCAGTCCGGCCAGTACGCGCAGCGCTTCGTGCTGCAGGGCGGCGTAAGGGATACGGGTGATTTGCCCGTCGGGCTGGTAAATGACCGCTTGCGCGTCCGAAGTGGCGGCACGCGTCAAGGCTTCTACGCAATCGCGGGGAAAGCCCTCCGGCCAATGCTGCGGACCGCCGTCGCTCAATGCCGGAATCTTGCCGCGCGAGCGGCCGATTATTGATGGCAACGGCTTGGTGGAGTCGCTCGCCGCGGTATCGGCGGGGCTGTCATGGCCGGGTATTGCGACAAGGCTGCCTATTGGAGACTGCATGACCAGCCGAGCAGTGGGATCGCTGGTTTCCCGCCGTACGGTGGCCTCGGCGTGTTCGAGCGCCGCAGGCGTCCAGACGGGAAGAGTGGCGGTTTCATGAGGCGTTGGAGCCTGTGTGACGGCGAGCAATTGCACGCCTGGACCCACCCATTGAGGCGGGTTTGCGCTCAGGGCCAGGCTGCCTGGGCCGCTCAGCCAGAAAACCGTTTTGTCTTGCCCATGGATTTTGACGGTGGCGGCAGTGACGGCATGGATGCCCGGCTGCTGTTCCAGCCGTGCTTGCAATAGCGATGCATTGACGCTTCCCGGCCTGTCAGCAGACGTGTTCGGGCTGAACATGGGAATTACCTTTGTTGCGAATGAGCCGCCGGGTAGCGATGGCCAGGGCCATCGTCTTTATAGCCCCGCATCGGGCCGGGAATAGGCGGCATGTTTGGTGTCGTGCTGCTTGAAGCCGGCTGCTGGGTTTGAACTCCGGCTTTGTTCGGTGAAGTTTTGTCGGGGCCCGTACTGACGGCAGATGCTGGGTCGTCGATGCCGGCCGGACCGCCTGCAGGGGCGGTCTTGTCAGTGGCGTCGAAAATGACCGGCAGCCCGCTTTCGCTGTTGCCGAAGATCACAATTTTGCTGTTGGGCGACTTGGCCAGTTCCAGGCTGGCTTCAATGCCGCGCCACTTCAGATAGCTGTCGGATATGGCGGGTGCGATGGTTTCCTGGAACTTCCGGATTCCGTCGGCTTCGATGGCTTTGCGTTGAGACTCGAGTTCTTCACGCTCGACGATGAAGCGGTATTCTTCAACAATTTGTCCCTGTTCGAGTTTGTTTTCAATGGCCTGCCTGATTTGCGGCGGCAGTTCGACCCTGAGGATAAGTACGTCGGTGAGTTCCAGAACGTCGTTCGGGTCATGCCTGCCGGGCGCTTCAGGGGCAATGCCGTTTTCAATCGATGCGCTGGTGATCAGCTCATACAAGGCATCCTGGACTTCGCTGCGTTTTTCTGTGAAGAGCGCTTCTGCGGAATAAAGTGCCACGACGCGGCGGGCGGCCCAGCCGATTTTCGGAGCCAGCAGTTTTTCGACGTAAGCGGGCCCCAGGGTCTGGTTCAGCAATACGATCTTGTCACGCAACAACCGCCAGCGGATGGTAAATGAAATATTGAAATGCAGACCGTCCTTGGAAACGACCTGAAAGTCGTGGTCGCTGGTCTGCAGCCGCAAGTCATAGGTATAGAACTGATCCCACGGCTGGATGAGGTGCACGCCTTCGCGCAGGGGCCCGACCGAGTGCTCATCGCTGATGGGAAACCGGTGCCATAGCACGCTGGTGTGCCCTACTGGCGTGGTTTGCACGACGGAGTCCCACAGCACGATGATCAGGAAGACGAAAATCAGCAGCAGGAACACCAGGGCGGAGGTCAGGCGCCGCAATTTGTGTCGGAGTTTTAAGTTCATGAGGCGTCCGCAGGGGTCATTCTTCCTTCAGACATATGAAAGCGTCGGTCGGCGCAATCAAAATAGCGGTCGTCATGGGTGATGCAGATAATGGCCTTGCCTTGGCGCTTGAGCTCGGGCAGGATTTCGGTATAGAAGGCCAGGCGTGTGGCCGGATCCTGGTCGGCAGCCCACTCGTCCAGCACCAGCACTGGACGTTCTTCGGCCAGAGCCAGAGCCAGGGCCAGTCGTTTCTTCTGGCCAGTCGATAGCGCCTCGGTCTGCAGCGTGCTCAGGTCGTCGGCCAGTTCGTCGCGGATTCCCAGCCGCTTGAGCCAATGGTCGAGCGCCGCCAGCCCGGAGGCTTCAAGGCCATAGGCGCGGGGAAACACGTGGTAATCGGCGAATACACCGGCAAAGAGATTGCAATACCATTGAGGAGCTTGCGCGGGTATTTGCACGCCCCGCGCGGTAATGGTCCCGCCGTCGCGCGGGTACAGTCCGGTAAGCACCCGTAGTGCAGTGGTTTTTCCTGACCCATTGCCCCCGGTAATGAAGATGACTTCACCGGGCTTTAGTTCAAGGCAGATGTCGTCGACCCGAAAGCCCGCAGCGTTCGCTGTTTGAGCCGCCTGGTGCTGGTAGCAAACGCGGCTCAGTTTCAGTCCGTCGAAAGCCGCCGGCGGCGGATCGGTGGCATCCGGGGCGGGGGCGCCGCACTCATCGATACGCTGTTCAAACTGCTGGATATTGTCCAGTGCAAAGCGCGCGATGATGAAGTGCTGGACGCTGTTGGCCAGAGAACCTACTGGCCCGATCAGGAACAGCACAGCCATGACAATGCGGGATATATCTTCGCCGGGGATGTCGGCGAGCATGGGCAGCAGGAACACGACACTGCCCGCCAGTAAATAAGACACCGATGTACCGGTGGTAAGGATCTGGGCCAGGATGTGAGCATTATTGGACCTGCTTGCTGCCATGCTTGCAGATGTTTCGGCCATGTCGCGCTCAAGCTCGACGCGCCGTTGTGTGTTCATGCGCAGCTCTTTGTTGCCCTGTACCAAGGCGGCCGCATAGCTGCGGAAGCGCCGCCCGCTTTCTTCGGTTTCGCGCAGTGTATGATCGAGCTGGCGATTAAGGCTAAGGTAGCCCAGCACCGAGAGTCCGGCTACGACTGCCGTCAGCGCCCCCGCTGCGGGCGACAGGACGAGCAAGTAGGCGTACATGAACGCCAGCATGACGACGCCTTCCAGGCCAGCCACCAGCGGCACGATAGCCTGGGACAATGAGTCGTACGATGCCGCCAGCCCATTGACGACCCGTTCGCCGCGAAGGTGTTCAATGTCGCGCAGCGAAAGATTCAGGGTTTTGCGCACGATGGTTTGCCGACGTGCATGCAGTTCCTGTTCGATCTGGGCGGCTGCGTTGGCCACCAGCATGCGTTGCGAAAATCGGTATACCAGTAGCAGAACGATGAAAAACACCGCGATCAATGTGGAATAGCCTTGGCGTTGGAGCAATTCGGCTTCTGTGTTGAGTAATACAAGAATGCCCGTGCCGGCCGCGGCCGAGAGCACCGCGTAGGCCAGCAGGAAGCCACGGGTGCCTTGTTGCCCCCACATGGTCAGAAACGCAAGAAAAGGTAAAGGGGCTCGTTCATCCTGGTTATCTGAGCGACCCAACAGCCGGAGCAGAAATGCTCCAGTGCTCCGGGGTGCTATCGGTTCAGCCATGGTTATTTTGGGGCCCAGTTGAGCGATAAGGAATCACGGTGTTTTACGTGGTTCGGCTACAAGGTAAACCAGCCCCATGATGACGGGTGTGAGCAGCAGCGACAGCACAAAAGCACCGACGAAGCGTACCCGACTGTTGCGCCCGATGAAGGCAACGACCAGACAAAGAAGTACGTAGGCAAGAACGGACATCGGCGACATGGCGTTATTCGCTGCGTGCTTTCTGGAATTCTTCTTTCAGGCGACTACCGGCTGCGCTGGCATTGAAATCTGCAAGAGTGCCGCCCGAGGCAAAGTGCGACGCGAATACCCGCCCCAGCGCATAGGTAGCCGCTGAACCAAAAGCGGCAAACCCGATGCTGCCCAGAATGGTGCCTGCGACCGGTACGACTTTGGCCGAAGAGCCGAGCAAGCCACCGCTGAGGCCAGCGGCGCCCAGCGTACCCGCCAGGGAAGCGACCAGCGGCTTAAGCGAGCTTTCCTTGGCCTCGCAGCCATAACATTCGGCGATGTTCTTGATCATTTTGACTTGAACAGTGGCCAGCGCAGCCAGATCCAAGAGGGGGATCGGCACAATGGCGGCCGCTGCAGCCCACTTCACCTGTTTCTTTATGATCTTCTCGGCTTGGGCGTTGGCCGCTTCCATGTCAACTGAAGGCTTGGCGGCTTGGATTACCTGGCTATCTTCAGTTGTGTTGGCAGAGTCGAGGGAGGGATTGTTGGAAGTCACGGCGGTACTCCTGTGTTGTGAGGGTGGGCTTGCTGATGCGCTTCATGCGACACCCAACGGCCCGAGCCATCAGGGTTACCAACGAAAAATAATAGTTCGGTTTTGTAACGTACGCAAGCGTTTTACTTACTTGGATTAAATGAATTAGAGATCGGGACCTGCGCAGCTGCACGCGACGGTAACCGACCGTCACTCAACTAACGCTCGACGGGCACTCAACTGGCACTTAACGGGAACTCACCTGACACCCGACTGCCAAACAGCGTCCAGACGGGGGTCTGTTTTCCTCAAGCACCCTTGCCAAACTCTTGTCCCATTGGCGGAAAACCTTGTCCCATTGGCGGAAAAGGCAAGGGCGAAAGCGGGGTCAATACCCGCGTTGGCGATCGACGAGTCCGTTGGGCGCTTCACCCGCAAGAATGCAGCGCAGATTGGCAATGGTTGCTTCGGCCGAGCTTTCGGCGCGGGTATGGCCGGCCACATGAGGTGTCAGCACCACTTTCGGGTGCGACCAGAGCGGGTGGTCGGCCGGTAGCGGCTCGGGATCAGTCACGTCGATGAATGCCGCTTCCAGATGTCCTGTATTGAGTGCCTCCAGCAACGCTTCCTGATCGAGGTGTCCGCCCCGTCCCGCCTGAACCAGCGAGGCCCCTTGCGGTAGCTGCGCAAAGAGGTCGGCATTGAGGATATGTCGGGTCTCTGGGGTCAGCGGCAACAAGCAGATCAAGATGTTGGTTTCAGCCAGCATCGCCATCAATCCTTCACGACCATGGTATGAGCGGATGCCCTCGATTTCTTTCGGATTGCGGCTCCATCCTGCAAGACGGAAACCGAAATGCTTGAGCGCTTCAAGCGAGGCCTGTCCGAGTTCTCCCAGGCCCAGGACCGACACGCGGCGCTGGTCGGCCCACGTGAATTCCAGATTGACCCATTCGCGCCGTCGCTGCTGCTCGATATAAGCTGGCAGGCGGCGATGCAGGGCCAACACGCTCATCACCACATAGTCCCGCACCAGGCTGGTCAGGCCGCTTTCAATCATGCGGACCAGTTTGACCCTTGGCGGGATCTGCGCCTGGATCATCTGATCGACTCCCGCCCCGACCGAGAAAATCACGTCGAGGTTTGGATAGCGTTCGGCCAGGTTGTCGGGATAATTCCAGGTTATCAGGTAGCGGACCTCCCGCGGGTCGATCTGCGCAGGATCGCTGGCGAAAGGCACTTCCGGCAGGTCACGGGCGAAGGCGCGGCGAAAGACCTCGACGCGTTCGGGGTAGGAAAGCATGAGGAGAGTCATCGGACATCCTTGCTGGATCGAGGCCACCGAACTCTTGCGAGGACCGGCGGCAGAAAAGGCTTAGCGTGTGGCGCGTGCCAGAGCGATACGGTCCTGCAACCGATACACCTGGATGAAGGCTGGCATGAAATAAGGTTTGCCAGCATAGAAGGGGATGGAAGACATTGGCCGGAAATCGAACGCCGACTTCCGCTGATCGTCGTCCAAGAGCTTGTGTGCGGCACGGCTGCCGATCCAGGGTGCCCAGACAACGCCGGAACCACAAAAGCCCGTGGCGTAGGTCAGGCCGTCGTGCTCGAAGATCCGTGGCAGCATGTCGCGGTGCATGGCAACGTTGCCGAACCAGCTGTGACTGATTTTCACATCCGCGAGTTCGGGGAAAAGATGGATCAGTCCGTCTCGCAGCGCGACAGTCGGTGCCGCCGGATCGCCGCTTTGCGAGGCATCGCGACCACCCAGCAGGATGCGCTTCCCGTCCGGCGATGGGCGGTAGTAATAGCCAAGGACCTTGCTCTCACCACACATCATCTTGCGCGGCATCAACTTCATCATCAGCTCTGGTGACAGTTCCTCGGTAGCAATGATACGGCTGCGCACTGGCACCAGACGACGGCGTAGCCATGGATCGGCGCCATCGGTATAGCCATTGGTGCAAATCAGCACCTGTCGGCCGGTAATCGTGCCCACCGCCGTTTCGACCCGAAAGCCCGTGGCGTCCTTCGTGATGGATTGCACCGCTGTATTGGAGTGCACAGTGACGCCTGCCGCCAGGGTGATGCGAAGGATCTCGGCATGGTACTTCGCCGGATGCAAGCCGCCAATGTCCATGCGTACGGTGCCGCCGCGATAGTAATCTGTGCCGAGATACTGGCGTTGTTCGGCATGGGGGACAGCATAGGAGTCGACGCCAAGCGCCTTTTGCAGCTTCTCGGCGCTGCGGGCCATGGTCTCGTATTGCTCCTTGCCGATGGCGCCATAGAAGCGGCCGGTCAGACTGAAATCGCAGTTGAGGCCTTCGTTACGGATGAAGTCATAGATGAATTCGCGCGCGGCCTTGCCTTCGGCTTCGATGGCGTTAGCGTGCTCTTCGCCGTATTTTCGTACCAGCTCGGCGTAATCGAGCCGGATGTTGCCGCTGGTAATGCCGCCATTTCGCGACGAGGCGCCCTCGCCAGGATTCATCTTGTCCAGTACCGCGACCGAACGTCCCGCTCGCGCAAGGGTCAGCCCCGCGGTCAGCCCGGCATAACCCGCACCGACGATGACCACATCCACCTGCTTGGCTAGCGGCTGCTCCGGCAGCGGCTGAACCGGCGCGGCTTCCCACCAGTAGGGAGTACTCTTTTCGGCGATTCGGGATGATTGCATGACGGATTTTCCTTGTTGCGGTGAAGGGCTAAAGGTGGCGGTCGAACTGTACCGCCCCGATGATCCAGAGGACTTCTGTCGATGTGTCGCTGGTGTTGCGCAAGGAGTGCGGTTGGGTACTGTCGAAGACGAAGCTGTCGCCCGCTTCCAGTTCGGCGGCTACATCATCGACGCTGAGGACCACCTTGCCGGACAGGACGAGCCCGCCTTTTTCCGCCGGATAGCTGAGTGCCTTGCCTCCGGATTCGCCGCCGGGCTCCAGCCGCAGGATCATGATTTGCAGGTTTTGGCGGCCTGAGGGTGTCAGAAGCTCCTTGTGAAGGATGCCCAAATCGATCACGGGACGCTGCGCGCGGCGGCGCACGAATTGCGGGTCGCTAGCCACGGGAATTTCATTCCCGGTCTCGCCGAACAATTCTTGCATAGAGATGTTCAGCGCCCGCCGCAGCGAGGTCAGGAGCCGCATCGATGGATTGGCGATGCCGCGTTCGACTTGGCTGATCATCCCTACCGAGACGCCTGAGGCCTGCGCTAGACTCTGAAGCGACAGGCTCTTCTGTTTGCGCAGCTTCCGAAGATTGGCGCCAAGCTGAAATTCGGGTACTCCCGATGAGGGTGTAGCGGTGACGCGCGGTTCCATGTCTTTTCGCATGTTGCTGCTGAAATTCCCTATTGACAGAAAATGATGATCAAACAATATAATGAAATACTCATGAGAAATTTTCAACATAAATATGGTGAATCCTGCAATCACCCCACTTACCTCACGAGCATCAAGTTTGTCCAGATAGCCTATAAAAAAGCATAGCAGAAAATGTACGGCTGCATCATATTTTCGAGCTAAACAATTTAAATCGACCTTGCGGCGATTTTTAATATATATTGAATTTTTTAGCTGCCATGACTGAACAGGAGAGGACTGTGGTTTCTATATCGGCAAGCATCATGACAGCCCCAGCCGCCGTCCTCTCGGTGCGCAATCTTTCCGTCAGCCTGCCCCCCGGTATGGAGCGCGCCCATGCCGTCAGCGAAATTTCTTTCGATCTTCTGAAAGGACAAATACTCTGCATTATCGGAGAATCGGGCTCGGGGAAATCGGTGACGGCCAATGCGATCATGGGCCTGCTGCCCAAGGTGATCCGCGTGACCGACGGATCGATAAGGCTGATCGATACCGAGATTATTAATGCCGACCCTGAATACCTGCGCGGCCTGCGTGGGCGGGTAGTCTCCATGATCTTTCAGGACCCGCTTTCGGCATTGAACCCCCTGATGACTGTCGGAGCGCAAATTGCCGAGGCAATGGCGGCCCACGGTGAGGGCACAGCGGAGAGCCGCAAGGACCGCAGCCTTGAACTTCTAGCCGAGGTTGGCTTGCCGGAGCCCTCATTGATGTATCACCAGTATCCGTTTCGCCTGTCAGGCGGACAACGACAGCGGGTAATGATCGCGATGGCGCTGGCAATGGAACCCGCCGTCCTTATCGCAGACGAGCCAACCACTGCTCTCGACGTGACCACGCAAGCGCAAATCCTGGATCTGATCCGGGATATCCAGCGTCGCAAGGGGATGAGCGTCATGTTCATCACTCATGACTTCGGCGTGGTCGCGGAGATCGCAGACAGCGTCGTGGTGATGGAGAAGGGCAGAATCGTCGAGCAGGGACCCGCCGACAAGGTGTTGAATAACCCTGACCATCCCTACACCAAGCGCTTGATTGCATCGGTGCCGGAGCTGACCGGCACCGACCGGGTGCAGCCCGAGACCTCAACGACGCCGATCCTCAAGGTTGAGCATATGGTGAAGACCTATAGCAGCGGCAGCCGCCTTTTGCGCAGCGAGCGGCTGACCAAGGCGGTCGACGACGTCTCATTTGAATTGAAACCCGGCCGAACCCTTGGCGTAGTGGGCGAGAGCGGCTCGGGAAAAACGTCACTTGGGCGGTTGCTGATCAAGTTAATGAAAAGCGATAGTGGCAGCATCCTGTTCGAGGGCACCGATATCGCCAAGATGGCGGAAGGTACTTTCCGCGCGTTGCGCCCGAAGATCCAGATGATTTTCCAGGATCCCTTTGCCTCGCTCAATCCGCGCTCGACTGTCGGCCATATCATGACCGTCGGTCCTGTGGCGCACGGTATGGCCTACCCTCAGGCCCGCGAAGAAGCGATGGTGCTGTTATCGCATGTCGGCCTCGATGCCGGAGCCTTCCGGCGCTATCCGCACGAATTCTCGGGGGGACAGCGCCAACGCATTGGCATAGCCCGCGCGCTGATGTTCAGGCCGAAGTTGCTTGTGGCCGACGAGTGCGTCTCTGCGCTCGATGTTTCGATTCAGGCACAAATTTTGAAGTTGCTCGACCAAGTGCAGCGCGAGACAGGTGTGTCGATGGTCTTCATCACCCATGACCTGCGCGTTGCCAGCCAGATCTGCGACGAAATTGCCGTGATGCAAAAGGGTAAGTTTGTCGAGATAGGTCCGCCCTCGCAGATTTTCCTCGCCCCGAAGTCCGCCTATACCCGGGAACTGGTCGCCGCCATACCGGGCAAGGAGCAGGCCAGAAGAGCCGCGTGACTGAATAATCGCTGTATCAACAAGGCCGTATCAAGGAGATCGTCTCATGACTGACCCAATTATCCCGAAAACAACCCGCCGTTCAGCCCTGAAGATTATGGGTGTTGCTGGTGCAGCGGGTTTGTTTGCCCCGTACTTGTTGGGCAAGCCCGCCTTCGCCCAAACCCCTCCAGCAGCACCTTCTGGCAGGGTCATCGTCGGTTTGTCACAGGAGCCGACCGTATTCAATCCACTGATGCTGAAGATCGAAGTTGACGATGGCATCCACTTTTCGGTTTTCGACGCGTTGTTCAGAACCATGCCAGACGGATCCATCGTGCCAAATCTCGCCACGGAGGTGCCGAGCCAGGAGAATGGCGGGCTTTCTGCCGATGGTCTGCAATGGCGCGTGAAGCTGCGTGACGATGTGAAATGGCATGATGGCGCTCCGCTGACCGCCGAAGATGTCAAGTTCACGCTGGAATTGATCGTCGATCCAAACTTCCGTAGCTGGCGAACTGCGGGACATAACCTCGTACACGACATTGCCGTGGTCTCGCCGACCGAGCTGACGTGGCGAATGAAAGAGCCCTTTGCGCCTTATCTGTCTTTCCTGACCGAGACGTTCATCGTTCCCAAGCACGTGCTCGAGCGCGAGGCGGACAAGAACGCCGCCGCTTTCAATCAAGCACCGATTGGTACCGGCGCATTCAAATGGGGTAGTCGCGTCGCAGGCGACCATATCAATTTGGTTGCCAATACCAGCTACCACGGCGAAGGGCCTTATATCGAGCAGTTGGTTTTCAAATATATTCCCGACCTGACGGTACTTTATACCCAGTTCAAGAGCGGCGACATCGATCTTGTGGGGCGCCAATATATCACCCCCGACAATTATGCCGAGGCGAAGACTCTGAAAAATCGGGTGGTCCAGCTGCAACCGGCGCCGGCCGTCGAACAGATTTACCTCAATCTGGAACGTCCGGTTTTCAAAGATCTGGCAGTGCGCCAGGCAATCTATGCAGCCATTGATAAGCAGTCGATCATCGATGCGCTCTACTATGGCCTGCCTGAGCCCGTCGAATCCTACATGCCGCGTGGCTCGATTTACTACAACAAAGACCTGCCCAAGCATGAGTTCAGCCTCGAGAATGCGGTGAAGTTGCTTGATGACGCAGGTTGGGTGAAGGGGCGTGACGGAATCCGCGCCAAGGATGGCGTGCGGCTTGCGTTCACCAATTCGACCACGACGGGCAACCATCTGCGCGAACAGATGCAGCAATTTGTCCAACAGACACTGAAGGAGATCGGCATCGAGATGACCATCTCGAACCTGCCCGCCGCTGTGATTTGGGGAGATTTCTGGACATTGTCGCAATTCGACTCTGTCGTGGTGGGCATCAATTATCTGGTGGGGGCGGACCCCGACGTATTCAACCGCTTCCATAGCGGTGCAACTCGCGTCAAAGGCGGACGGGGCTCGAATACCGCGCAATACAGCAATCCGCGCGTCGACCAGCTTCTGGAAGAAGGCGCACGCAGCTTCGACCAGGCGCGCCGGATCGAGATCTACAAGGAAATTCAGGCGACAGTGCGCGCCGATCTGCCCTTTCTGCCCCTGTTTTCAGAGAATTCCGTCCAAGGCTGGAAGTCGGACATCAAGGGCGTGGTCAGCAACAGCAACACCCGCAGCGAATCCTGGAATGCGGCGGGTTGGTCCCGCAAGGCCTGATCGTATGCGCCGCCCGGGCAAGCGCAGTGCCCGGGCATTTCTTTCAAAGTCCTGTAATCCCGATGGGGGCTGAATGGCCGGATTTCTGTTTAATCGCCTGTGGCAGAGCATTATCCTGCTGGTGATCGTGTCTATCATCGGCTTCACGGTGCTGAACATGATACCCGGCGGTCCCTTATCGCAATTTGCACTTGACGCCAGCATGACGCAGGCGGACATCGACCGCCTGACCCGTCAGCTTGGCCTCGACAAACCGCTGATTCTGCGATATTTCGACTGGGCGTGGCGAATGCTGCGCGGAGACTGGGGCACCTCTTTTCGCGACGGCGTTCCGGTCCTGCAAGTGATCGGTCGACATCTTTTCGCGACGCTGTTGCTGATGGGATCATCGACGGCCATTTCCATCGCCATCGGTACATGGATAGGTATCCGTGGCGCGACGCACCGCTATTCGGGTTTCGACTACACCGCCACCATCGGCGCCATGATCGCGCTTTCGATCCCGACCTTCTGGTTTGGCCTTGTTGGTATCTATGTATTCTCACTAAAGCTCGGCTGGGTGCCCGCGGGCAATATGTACACGATCGGCGATCAGTCGGTACTGAACTACCTGCATCACCTTATCTTGCCGAGCCTCGTACTGTCCCTGGTGAGCATTGCCACCTGGAGCCGCTACATGCGCTCGGCCACGCTCGACGTGATCAATCAAGACTTCATCAAGACTGCCCGGGCCAAGGGGGTGCGAGAGCGCCGGGTCGTGATGAAGCACGTGGTGGGCAATGCTCTGCTTCCTATGATCACGCTGGCAGGAATGCAGCTGCCCACGATTCTCGGCGGCGCACTGGTAACCGAGACGGTTTTCACTTGGCCCGGAATGGGACGGCTGTTTCTCGACAGCCTCGGTTACAGCGATTACCCGGTGGTGATGGGGCTTCTTATGCTCTCCGCCATTTTGACACTGCTTGGAAACCTCATCGCCGACGTCATCGTGGCGACGGTTGATCCACGCATCCGCCTTGCCTGACCCCTTAATCAGGAGACTGTTATGACCGCTATCGCAACATCGTCCGGCCACAGTCGCTGGTGGCAGAGCCGGGCCGTGCGCCGGTTCGCCCGCCATCGCCTGGCCCTGGTCGGGATCTTCATGATTACTGCACTGACGCTGGCTTGTATCGTGGGCCCCTGGCTTCTGCCTTACGACTCGCTTTACATTGACCTGCGCGCGCGCTTCGCGCCCCCCCTTACCGGGCAACATTATTTGGGCACCGATCCTCTGGGCCGCGACCAGACTGTGCGTTTGCTGGAGGCCGGAAATATCTCGCTCCTGGTCGGTTTCTCGGCAATGGTCCTCTCGACGATCATCGGTACCGCGGTAGGAGTCATTGCGGGCTATCGCGGCGGTTGGCTGAGAGCTACGCTGATGCGCGTGGTCGATGCCTTTCTGGCGTTTCCCTCGATTTTCCTGGTTTTGGCGCTTGCCGCACTGCTAAAGCCCAGTCCGATAATGATCACCGTGATCATCGCCGTCACAAGCTGGATGGAAGTCGCCCGTATCGTCGAGGCCGAAGTGAGCTCCCTGCGCGAGCGGGAGTTCGTACAGGCAGGACTGATGCTGGGCCTCAGCAGCAACCACATTATGTTTCGCGAGATTCTGCCCAATGTAATGGGCCCGATCATTGTGGCCGCCACTCTCACAGTGGCGCGCGCTATCCTGCTCGAAGCGTATGTCAGCTTCCTCGGCTACGGAATCCAGCCGCCATTGCCAAGCTGGGGCAACATGCTGAACGGTGCGCAGCAATATCTGGCGACTGCGCCATGGCTCGCCATCGTACCGGGCATCACGATCACCATTGCTGTGACCAGCTTCAATTTCATCGGCGATGGGCTGCGTGACGCGTTGGATGTGCGTAATGATCACCTATGACATTTGCTGATTTGCGGGAGTATCCCGCCTAAGCGGCGTTACCTGTTTCAATGGATTACGTTCTACCCACCAGTAAATCAGAACTTGCGAAGAATCAAAAACACTTCAGTAGAAAAACTGACAATGGTTTCTTCGCCCGCGATGAGAGCGCCACGCAATGCAAACGCCTGGCGCTTTCCATAAGTGAAAACTGAACTTACCTGTAGAACACACCATGACCCTGAAATCAGTAAAAACCGGAATCGCCACCGCAATCGCACTATCGAGCCTATGGGCCGGATTTATCTACGCCGAACCCGTCCGCTACGACATCGAGCCCACTCATACTTTCGTCAACGTCGAAGTCACGCACTCCAAGACCTCGACGACACGCGCCCGTTTCGACCAAGTCGACGGCTTCATCGTGCTGGACCGCAAAGCCGGGACGGGCCAAGCCGACATCGCTATCAACGCCAACTCCATCAGCTCCGGCATACCTGACTTCGATGCTCATCTGAAAAACCAGGACTTCCTTGACGTCGCCAAAGCACCCACGGCCAAGTTCATCGGTACGGATTTCAGCTTCGACGGCGATAAGGTAAAAGCGTTAACGGGCCAGTTGACGATGCTCGGCAAAACTGCACCGGTTACGCTCACCGCCAGCAACTTCAACTGCTACGATAATGCCAGAATGAAAGCTCAGATTTGCGGCGGAGACTTTGAAACCACCATCAAACGCAGTCAATGGGGCATGACCTGGGGCATCGATAAAGGCATTCCCGATGATGTTCGCCTGTTGATCCAAATCGAAGCAATACGAAAATAATCAGTAGTTAAGTCTTGGTTTGCGAGCGGCGCTCATACCAAGAGTGCCGCTCGTTCTTCGTAGTGGCAGCCCCGCGATTTACGCTACACAACTGGCTTATTGCGCTCATGCATATCTTTGATGGCTACGATCAAGGTCAGGAAGACCACAAAAAAAATTATGCCAAAGCCGACCATGACGGCGGTTGCCCAGGATGATGAGGCGTCGAGCGATGCAAAGGTGGCGGCCGTGATCACGGCAATGCCTATCGAGGTACCGATGCGCTGGCCAGTCTGCATAATGGCACCCGAACTTCCTGCGTAGTCCAGCGGCACATCTGCCAGCGTCAGCGCCTGGTTCGGGCTGATGATGGAGCCTTGCGCCAAACCGATGAAGGACAGCGTCAACAGCAACCACCAGATGCTGATCGCGCCTTTCTCATGGAACAACGCAACGAGTATGCTCAATGCCAGGCCCAGTAGCGCCAGCAAAAGGCCGCCGATGACGATCCTGCGGCCATAGCGCATGACTCGTTTGCCGGCCCAGGCGGCGGCATAGGCGGACAGCAGCGCCGCCGGTACGCCAAACAGCCCGGCTTCAAATGCGGTCTTGCCAGTGCCCAATTGCACGTAGAGCGCCACCAGGACCCAGACACTGGTCATCCCCAGGAAGTAGAGCGTCATGATCAGGGTTCCGTTGGTAAAACTCGAGATGGAGAAAATATTCAGATCGACCATGGGACTGCCGCCCAGGCGAGCGTAACGACGCTCCCACTTGACCCACATATAGGCCAGTACGAGGCCAGCGGGCACCAGCAGCCACGTCAGTGGCGAGCTGCGGAATTCCATGAACGGAAACAGAACGGCCAGCACCGCCAGGCCGAGCAAGCCGGCGCCGACGGGATCCAGCGAGCGCAGAATGCTGCTGTTTCGGTTTGATCGTGGTTCTTCAGGATTTCCGACATAGGCGAAGAGGGGGCGGGGAAACCAGCGCAAGCCCAGAACAATCGTCATGAGCCCGATGGGGACGTTGACCAGGAAAGTGAGCCGCCAACCGATGCTGGCACCACCCAGCTCGATCAGGAGCCCCCCGAGTACCGGTCCGATCGCGACGGAGAAGCCCACGACAGTGCCCAGATAGCCAAATGCCCGACCGCGTTCGGCGCCCCTGAAGTATTGCTGGATCATGCCGATGCCCTGTGGGCTTAGCAGCCCCGAGCCCAACCCTTGCACGAAGCGCGCGACGTTGAGCCAAGTGGCGTCCGGAGCCAGGCCGGCTGCGACCGAAGAAACCGTGAATATGGCCGTTCCAATGAGGAAGAGGCCGCCACGTCCCATGAGGTCGCCCGCGCGTCCGGCGCTGACCAGAACAACGCCGAACGTCAGCGCGTAGCCTGAAAGCACCCATTGGATATCCGATTGCGAGGCATGGAGCGCATTCTGCATCGATGGAAGAGCCACGTTGACGATGCTTACGCCGACGAGCGACATGAAGAGCGCCGTCAACAGGACAATCAGGATCCGCCAACGCGTCGCGCTCTGCTTGCTGTCCAGATTTGCCTTATGCGTGGCAGTAACGGGATTTATGCGTTGAGTCATCGATCGGGTTCCGGTACATGATTCATGTGGGGGGGCTTAGGCTAGGTCTGATGGTAGATTTGTACCCCTTTCTTCACAAACTCGGTGGCCTTTTCCTGCATGCCCAGGTGCAAGGCTTCAGTTTCTTGCAAACCCTTGTGCTTTGCATAATCCCGTACGTCCTGCGTAATTTTCATGCTGCAAAAATGCGGGCCGCACATTGAACAAAAGTGGGCGACTTTCATGGAGTCCTTAGGTAAGGTCTCGTCATGAAAGTCCTTGGCGGTATCGGGGTCCAGCCCCAAGTTGAATTGATCATCCCAACGAAACTCGAAGCGCGCCTTGGACAAGGCGTTGTCCCGTATGGCAGCGCCCGGATGCCCTTTGGCCAGATCGGCGGCGTGCGCGGCAATTTTGTAAGTGATGATGCCGTCCTTGACGTCCTTTTTATTGGGCAGGCCCAGGTGCTCTTTGGGCGTTACATAGCACAGCATAGCCGTGCCATACCAGCCGATCAAGGCCGCGCCGATGCCGGACGTAATATGATCGTAGCCAGGTGCAATATCGGTCGTCAGCGGCCCCAGCGTATAGAAGGGTGCTTCATGGCAGTGCTTCAATTGCATGTCCATGTTTTCCTTTATCAAGTGCATGGGCACGTGGCCGGGCCCCTCGACCATGACTTGCACGTCGTGTTGCCAGGCTACCTGGGTTAGTTCGCCCAATGTTTTTAATTCGGCAAATTGCGCTTCGTCATTGGCGTCGTATCCTGATCCGGGACGCAGGCCGTCGCCCAGTGAAAAACTGACGTCGTAGGCTTTCATGATTTCGCAAATATCTTCGAAGCGCTCGTAAATGAAGCTTTCTTTATGGTGGGCGAGGCACCATTTGGCCATAATTGATCCGCCACGCGACACAATGCCCGTCATGCGGTTGGCCGTCATGGGAATGAAGGGTAGCCGAACGCCCGCATGAACCGTGAAGTAATCGACACCTTGCTCTGCTTGCTCAATGAGTGTGTCGCGGAAGATTTCCCAAGTCAGTTCTTCGGCTTTGCCGTCTACCTTTTCCAGAGCCTGGTAGATGGGCACGGTGCCGATCGGCACCGGTGAGTTGCGTATGATCCATTCACGGGTTTCGTGAATATTCTTCCCAGTCGACAAGTCCATAACAGTGTCGCCGCCCCAGCGTATCGCCCATGTCATTTTCTCGACTTCGTCACTGATGTTCGAACTTAGCGCTGAGTTTCCTATGTTGGCGTTGATTTTGACCAGGAAGTTTCTGCCGATCACCATAGGCTCGCTTTCAGGGTGGTTAATGTTGGCCGGGATAATGGCCCGCCCCCTCGCCACTTCTGCGCGTACGAACTCCGGCGTGACCGACACCGGGATCGCGGCCCCAAAGGATTGTCCGGGGTGTTGACGCAGCAAGCGCTGCACCAGCCTGTCGCCGTCAGGGCTGCTGGCGCGCAACATTTCCACGTAGCGTTCCCGTTGCAGGTTCTCGCGAATGGCGATGAACTCCATTTCGGGCGTGATGATGCCGCGACGCGCATAATGCACTTGGGAAACGTTGCTTCCCGCCACTGCACGGCGTGGTGCACGCTTCAATTCGAATCGCAAGGAGGCAAGCCCTGGATCCTGCAAACGGGCTTGTCCATATTCGCTACTGGCCCCATCCAACTGTTCGGTGTCGTTGCGCTCTGCTATCCAGGCACTGCGTAATGCGGGGAGACCTTTGCGGATGTCAATGTTGACCGACGGGTCGGTATAGGGCCCGCTAGAGTCATAAACAGTCAGCGGTGGATTTGCTTCACCGCCAAACATCGTTGGCGTCTCGCCTTGTGAGATTTCTCGAAATGGCACGCGAATATCGGGACGCGAGCCTTGTTGATAAACCTTGCGTGATTGGGGAAGGGGGGCGATGGCGGCAGCGTCGACTTCGGCGCTGGTTGCCGTAAAGGTGTGATTGGTGTTCAAGACATGCTCCAAAAATCAATAATGGAGCCGATAGGGAATAGACCCGTCGCTATCGGATGACATGAAGTCAAACGATATCAACGGGCACGCTCCCAGCATCGGCATTATCCGTACTGGTACGAAGGGCCTTTCTCAACCCGCTGTAAACAGCGAGTACCCCTGCGTGCGAGCGAGTATAGGATAGAAACGGGGTGGGGCCTAATGCTCAGATAATATGTTATGTTATAACATTACATTATTTTTCTAGGAGTACTCATGCGACCGATCCCCCGCCCTTTGACACTGGCCTTGGTTATGGCGTTCGCGCAGCCTGCCTATGCGCAGACAACCAAGACCGCGCCCACCTCGGTCGGGAGCTTGCCATCCATCATCGTGACGGCTAACCCGCTCGGTTTGGACAGTGACAGTTTGACGACACCGGCCAGTGTGTTGCAGGGCGAGCGCCTGACGTTGAATCGCCGCAGCACGCTGGGTGAACTGCTTGAAGGCGAGCCCGGTGTGCGCGCCGATACGTTTGGTGGTGGGGCAAGCCGGCCGGTAATCCGCGGGCAAACGGCACCGCGCGTCAAGGTCTTAAGCGATGGATCCGAGGTGATGGACGCGTCCGGAGTGTCGCCCGACCATGTAGTGACGGTCGATACGTTGCTGGCCCGCCGTGTTGAAATCCTGCGCGGTCCCTCCGCGCTGTTGTACGGCGGCGGCGCCATTGGCGGGGTGGTCAATGTGCTGGACGACAAGATTCCCACCGAGATACCGGAGAACGGGTTCAGTGGCTCGATCGAGGTGCTGGGCGCCACAGCGGCGAAAGAACGAGCCGGGGCCGTCGGATTGACTGTGGGAGAAGGCAATATTGCCGTGCACGTAGAGGGCGCGAGGCGTCGTGCCGACGACTATCGCGTGGCGGATTGGACTGAAAGCCGGGTGCCCAACTCCAATGCCGACAGCACCACGGGCAGCGTCGGACTGTCGTTCATAGGAAGTCGAGGCTATATCGGAGCAGCCTATTCGTATCGCGAGGACGACTACGGCTTGCCTGGCCACAGTCATGAGTACGAGGACTGCCATCCGCATGGTTCGACGCTGCATTGCGGTGGCCATGACCATGGCCACGATGACGACCACGACCACGACCATGATCGTGAGCACGGAGAGCATGCCGCGACCGCGCATCTGCGCAGTGATCGGCTGGACCTACGAGGCGAGCTTCGGGATCCTTTCGCCGGTTTTTCCAATCTGAGTTTTCGCGGCGGCTATACCGACTATAGGCACGACGAGCGTGACGATGGCGAATTGGGCACGACCTTTACCAATCGGGGCTACGACGGACGACTGGAGTTGCGCCATAAGCCGTTGGCCGGTTGGGATGGCGTGGTTGGCATGCAGGCCTCACGCTATGATTTTGCATCCTTTGGGGGCGCGGAGAACTTCATCCCTAATACCCGCACCCAGTCTACCGGTTTGTTCCTGTTGGAAAGCTATGAATGGAATGATTGGCGCTTTGAGCTTGGTGCGCGCCACGAATGGCAATCGGTCTCCCCCGAAAGCGGTATCCAGCCTGACTACGATGGCAACGCTACGTCACTGTCAGCGGGCTCGACCTGGAATTTCGTGCCCGGGTACGCTGCGTCGCTCTCCGTATCGCGCTCACAACGCATGCCGAATGTGCAGGAACTCTACGCCCGGGGCGTGCACTTTGCCACGCTGACCTACGAGAAAGGCAACGCCAGCCTCGACAAGGAAACAGCCCGCACGGTGGATTTGGGTCTGCGCAAAACGGATGGCGACCTGCGCTTTGCGGTTAACCTCTTTCTTAGTCGTATTGACGGCTACATCTATGGCAATACACTGGACCAGCACGAGGATTTTCGCCTGATCGAATATACGCAAGGCGATGCCTTCTTTGCCGGCGTTGAGGCTGAAGCTTCATACCGGTTCTCGCCGAATATGTCGGTGACCGTCTTTGGTGATTATGTGCGTGGCAAGCTGCGTGATGGCGCCGGCGACCTGCCGCGCATACCCTCGGCACGCATCGGAACGCGCACCGACCTGACGTGGGACCGCTGGGGCGGCTTCCTGGAGTACACACAGGTTCTAAGCCAAAACCGCATTGCGAGCTATGAAGAGACCACATCCGGCTATGGCTTGTTGGGTGCCGGAGTATCGTACAAAGGCACAATGGCTGACACGGACTTCCTGTTGTACTTGAAAGGCAGCAATTTGATGAACAAGCTGGCTTACAACCACACGTCATTTATTTCTCGCGAGGCGCCCCTCCAGGGCCGCAGCATCATGGCGGGGGTAAGGGTCGAGTTTTGAACGCTGCCGAAAGTGACGACCCGCCACGGCAAAAGACCGGAGCGTCCGGTCTCTCTGCCCCTCTTAAACCGTCTTTTCCCTCTGCTAAAATCGAAACATCGACTTACAATATTGCAGAATAAAAGGGACAAGATGTCGTCAGACGTATCCAATACGGCGGTTAGCCGACGGGATTTCCTGGCTGGGGCAGGGGCCCTTGCATTCGGTTTTCCCATGCTGGCCCGTGCCGCCATCGCAGGAACGGACTTCACCGAAGCGTCGGCAGCCCCTGTCGCGCCGGCGGATGCCAAGATCGCACGGTTGGGCATTTATCCCGCCATTGGTATCTGCCGGGTCGGTGGCAGTCCCCAGTGGTTCTTGGCTCCTGAGGTCCCCGGCCTGCCATCGCAACCTGAAGGCGGCTTCAAGGACGGGGCGCAACTCATCAAGAAGCAGATCCAGCGCTTCCGGGTTTACGCTTTTGACGACCACGACAGGGTCATTGGCGAGATCACCCAGGGAAAGGCAAGCATCGAATGGAGCGTACACGTGGCCAACACCAAGGCGGCCTGGTACGGGTTTAATAACCCACTCGATAATGGCGAGCTGGCTCCGGGCCTGCCCGGTCAATTGCGCAATCAGTATTTTGTCTCGGATGCACAGCGCGAGCAGATGCTGCTGATCGACGGCGGCCGCAAGACAATTTCAGGCATCGACGCGAATGCCGATGGGACGTCCGCCGCGCATGCCATGGTGGGCCGATTCTACGATAAGACTGACGTCGGGCTGGGCCACTTGCGCACCGATGACAAAGGGCGCTTATTGGTTTTTCCGCCGGATGGCGTGTCGCGCAGCCCTGTCGGCAGTCCGATTACAAGCTTTGCCGATAACGATGGATGGTATGACGACTGGTGCGACGGTCCTGTCGGCGCAACCGTTACCTTGCCGGATGGCCGACGCCTGAAGGCGGCGCATTCCTGGGTGGCTAGTGTGGGCCCGAACTTTGCGCCCGACATTCCGCCCATCACCACCTTGTACGATGTGGTTGCCGACCTGAATGTGCGCGAAGGCTGGACCGATGTGCCGGCATTGCCCTTGTCCTTCCGGAAACATATCTATCCGACGTTTCGACGCCTGGGGCTGGCGGAGTGGGTGGCTTCGGAGGCAAACTTGCGCCAGGGCTGGCTGGGTATTGGCGACTTTACCGATCCCGCCTACGTGGCCCAGCTTGCCGATCCATCGCCTGAAAATGCTCAGTTCCGTTCATCGATATTCCAGAAGTTTCGCAATCCTGAAAACATCAGTGACCAGGCCTACAAGGAAGAACGGCTCAAGATGCCTTACATGCCGGGCGATGGCATCAATTACGACGGCAGTCCTTTGCAGTGGTTCCAGTTTCCCAAGCTGCAGTATGCATGGCTGAAAGAGTGGGCGGCGGGCAATTTCGTTGACGACCTTGATGATGCGGCTGCGAACGCCATTGCCACGCTGGATGATATCGACGTGGCCCTTCAGCCTGCGGCATTGACTGAAGCGGCGCTGGAACCCTGTTCCGGAGGCGCGTTCCATCCGGGCGTGGAGCTTAGCTACTACATGCGCCTCGCTCCTTTGTATGCGCGGGCTTACGACAGCACGCAGGAACCCTTCCGCATTGCCCAAGGCGAGCGCGGAAGCCTGTTGCAGAACGTTGGGCGTTTGCTGACGACCGAGAAAGCACTGAAGGGCGGCAATGGTGCGCCGGCGCCCATCGGCCCACAGATGCCGGGCGACTTGACGCGCTGGATGGGGCTGCCATGGCAGTGCGATGCCTTCAGTTGCCAGCAGGTCGTCATGCAGGAAGATTTCCCGTCTGCGGCATGGTGGCCCGCGTTGCTGCCCATCGATGTCCTGCCGCAGCATCATTACGAGCAGCTTATGCGGGCGGACCTTTCCGCCGATGCAAGGCTTAAATTCTACGAAACCAGGGTGGCGTGGTCGCGCGGCGTTGCCGGTATCGGCTATCACGCCAATGGCAGCTACTGGGACGGAATCACAAACATGATCCGTCTTTGGCAGCATATGGGTTTTGTCGAAAAACGTGCCGGACCAACGGATGCCGGCAAGCCTGCGGGAATCCCCGACGAGCTGTATGTGGAAATCGGCCGTTCCAATACAGAGATGCGCTTTGATTGGTCGCTTCGGGACGGACAGCTGCCGCGATGAATATCGCTGTCGACGTAGCCGTCGTGGGAGGCGGCATCGCAGCTGCCGCGACGTGCATTGCACTATCCCGCTACGGTATTGAGCCATTGTGGATAGGGCCTTCGGCGTGCACCCAACACGATCCCGTCGGGGAATCGCTGGCACCGGCGGCGAACGCGATATTGACCAGGCTGGGTTTGCAGGATTTGCTCGACAGCCCGCGGCACAGGCCGGCCAATACGACCTTTTCAGCCTGGGGCTCTTCGCGCCTGGTGGAACGGAATGCCATCATTCATCTGGACGGGCCGGGTCGGGTGCTGGACAGGCGGATATTTGAATCCGGCTTGTCCGACCGGGCTGCGGCAGTGGCTCTGCGTCACACCTGTACGTTAGCGTCCGTGGTGCCGCTCGACGACAACGGGTGGCGACTGACATTGGCCGATGGCGTTGTGGCGACTGCCCGGTTCGTCATCGATGCCAGCGGCCGTGGCGCCGCAGTGGGCCGCCATCTTTCCGCGTACCGGCGTGCCGATAATCTTGCGGCAGCGGCGGTCATATTGCGTCAGCACGATAGTCCCGTGGCGCCGACGCCGGCCACGCTTATTGAAGCGCAGCGGGACGGCTGGTGGTATGCGTCCTTGCTGGCTGATGGCCGGCTGTCGCTGGTCTATTTTTCCGACCCGGACATACTGCCCGCCGGCCTGTCGCGTGATCCAGCGGTATGGCGGCGCCTGTTGGCCGATACCGACTATATTGGCCGCTGGGTGTCCGAGGCGGGTTTCGTCGCCGACCGAGCCCCCAGGCTGGCCAGCGCCGGAACAACATGGCTGGATCGCGCTTGTGGCTGGGCAGCGAATGGCGCTGCCTGGGCCGCAGTGGGCGATGCGGCGGCTGCGTTTGATCCATTGTCTTCGCATGGCATCACGTCGGCATTGTGGTGCGCGACACGCGTTGGAGACGCCGCCGTGGCTACCCTAGCGGGCGATCGCGCGCCATTAACAGCCTATGCGGACGCACTGGAGGCGGGCAGAAAGCAATTCCTGGCACAGCGCGCCGTCTTGTACGGGCGGGAAGGCCGATTTGCCGATTCGGCGTTCTGGGTCCGGCGGCGTTCAGCCCTGGATCTGACTGAATCCACGGTGCCGGGGTAGAAAGCCTTGTCCACAAGGCATGCTCGCTGGTAAATTGAACAACCGTTCCGCAACCAGGTATAAAAGTCTCGGAGACTCGCTGCATGTTCAAAGTTTATGCCATCGACGGCATCGTTCCCGTGGTCCATCCTTCGGCCTACGTGCATCCCACCGCGGTCCTCATTGGCGACGTCATTGTCGGTGCGGGCGTGTATATTGGCCCGCTCGCCAGTTTGCGGGGGGATTTCGGCCGAATCGAGCTCAAGGAAGGCTCTAACGTGCAAGACACCTGTGTCATTCATGGCGTGGGCGGCAATGACACCATTGTCGATGTCGATGGGCACATCGGGCATGGTGCAGTACTGCACGGCTGTACTATCGAACGCAACGCCATGGTGGGCATGAACGCCGTGGTCATGGACCAGGCCGTCATTGGTCATTCCAGTGTCGTGGCGGCCATGGCTTTTGTGAAGACGGGCCTGGTGGTGCCGCCGCGCAGCCTGGTGGTGGGTGCGCCGGCACGTGTCTTGCGTGAGCTGAGCGACGCCGAAGTGGCGGGCAAGTCGTTTGGAACGCGCCAATACCAGATGCTTACCCGTCGCTGCCTGCAAACCATGCAGGCCGTTGACCCGCTCACCACGGTCGAACCAGGCAGGGCGCGTCTCACGCCCGAGCTGGTGAATCCGTCAGCCTAGGCGCGAAGCGGTGCCGTGAATCAACGGCGATCGAATATATCGCCGTTCAATAAAATTGAGCGGTCGATATTGTGGATATCGGTATGGCCGCAGAAGCCCATGGTGATGTCCAGCTCGTTGGCGATCATCTGAAGGCAGCGCGTCACACCGGCTTCTCCCATGGCGCCCAGCGAATACAGGAAAGAGCGTCCTATCATGGTGCCCTTGGCGCCCAGCGCGATGGCCTTGAGCACGTCCTGCCCTGAACGGATGCCACCGTCCATCCATACTTCGATTTCCTTGCCTACGGCGTGGGCAATTGCCGGCAGCGCGGAAATGGAGGAGGGTGCGCCGTCAAGCTGGCGACCACCATGGTTGGAGACGACCAGGGCATCGGCGCCACTGTCGACGGCAAGGCGCGCGTCTTCAGCGTCCATGATGCCTTTGAGTATCAGTTTTCCACCCCAGCATTTCTTGATCCATTCAATATCCTTCCAGCTAAGGGCGGGATCGAATTGCTCGGCCGTCCATGACGACAGCGAAGACAGATCGCCCACGCCCTTGGCATGGCCGACAATATTGCCGAAACTGCGGCGCTTGGTTCCCAGCATGCCCAGGCACCAACTTGGCTTGGTGGCCAGGTTGACCAGATTGGCGAAGGTGGGACGTGGAGGCGTGGATAAACCGTTCTTGATGTCTTTATGGCGTTGCCCCAATACCTGCAGGTCCAGCGTCAGTACCAGGGCCGAGCAATTGGCGGCCTTGGCACGGTTAATCAGGCGCTCGATGAAGTCCCGATCACGCATGACGTACAACTGGAACCAGAATGGCTTGTGCGTATGGGCCGCGATATCTTCGATGGAGCAGATGCTCATGGTCGACAAGGTGAACGGAATACCGAATTTTTCGGCTGCCTTGGCACCCAGGATTTCTCCGTCGGCATGTTGCATGCCAGTCAGGCCGGTTGGCGCGATGGCCACGGGCATGGCGACATCGATCCCTATCATTGAACTGCGGTGAGTACGCGTTTCAATGTCAACGGCTACACGCTGGCGAAACTTCAATTTATGGAAATCAGTTTCGTTGGAGCGGTACGTGCCTTCTGTCCAGGAGCCGGAGTCGGCATAATCGTAAAACATTCGAGGGACCCGGCGCTGGGCTAGCCGGCGAAAGTCTTCCATGCAGGTGATTTTGGATGGACTGGGCAAGAAACATCTCCTTGATTTTTGTCTGGACGTGGGGTGGTACGGCCGTCTTTTTTATCGAATATCGCATCTTAACCAAAATCATCGCTGGATTGATACGATTCATGAAGGCGGTCGCGCAGGTTTATTAGGCCATATCAAGTTGTTCCACGGCATTGGCGTAGACCATCAGCGCCTTGCTGCCATTCCACCACACCACGCGTGCGACCGGGGCTAGGCTGGCAATATCAAGCGCCTGCCTGGGATCGCTTTCAATAAAGTGCGTGTGGCATCGTGCGAGAATTGCTTGCGCCTTGTGCGAGGCACTTTGTGCCGCGGTGTGAAGGGCCTCGTCGCGCATGATCAATGGCCCATGAAACCCATGCTGATCCAACCAGCACTGTGTGCGTTCGCGATCCTGCTCGGGGCGGCCGGTGATAATCGTAATGTCGCTCAAATCAAGCTGCGGCAAGCTGGCACTGGGAGGCAGCACATCCCGGCGCGCCAGGGTTTCATGCAGCGCCTGCGCGTATTCGTGTTCAGGCAAATCCATCAATAGCACGCCGTCCAGGTCAATGGCCCAGGACGCGTAGTCATAGGCGAGCCGGTCAGGGCAATTCCGGGTCGCATCGAACGATGGGGTAATGGATTCCCGTTCCCATGGGAACCAGGCCCGGAAGCCCGTCGGGATCTCTATCCCAAAATCCGGCTTGATACGTGATTCGTCATCGTAGGCCAAGGTAAAGACGGTAACGTCGTGACCTTGCGCACGCAAATAATCTACGCTGTCCGACAAGGTGGTGCCGCGTCCGGCAACATCTTCAATGAGAAGCAGGCGGCTGTTTGGTTGGGGCTGATCGACGGTATACCAGGAGACCTGTCGACTGGCACGAGCATAGGCCAGCGCATGCAGCGGGACGTCCAGGCTTGTAGAGGCCATGACGCCCGGTGTCAGCGCTCCGCGTGCGATGGCGACCACGGCATGGAAGTTCATGAACCTCCACGCTGGGACAAAGCCTGAAATGACGGTTTCGATACGCGAGTAGTCATAAGAGTAAGCAGCGCGGGGTGGGCTCATGCCGGAATCCTTGGCGAAAACCTCATTCTACTCACCATCGCCAAAGGCGCGCGGGACACGAAAAAAAATCTGTGTTATAGTTACGCCTCTTCCAAAGCGGCTGTAGCTCAGTTGGATAGAGTACTTGGCTACGAACCAAGGGGTCGTGGGTTCGAATCCTGCCAGCCGCGCCAGAATTTACCAATGTAGTTTGTTGGTTAAAACCGCCTAGAGCTTCAATTCTCTAGGCGGTTTTTTTTTGCCTGCACGTTGGGCCTTTATGCATCCAAGGCTGCGAGCGCCTACTTCCTGGAAATATAAGGATTGCCTTCTATATAGAAGCGCAATAGTTTTCCAGCCCATTCGCCGGCATAGTCCACGCCGATACGGGGGCGTGGCACAATTTCTATCGTTTGCGGCTCGGGCGCATTGGTGATGTAGAAATCTTCGCTGGTCAGGTCGTGGCCGTAATGGCTGCGGTCTATGCCCATGGCTTTGCATAACCGGCCTGGACCCTTGGTGTTATCCGAGAGATTGGCGATAGGCTCCAGTGCCCGCAACAGGACGGCCGCGCCCGTTCCGTCCGGCTCGGTGACGACGTTCATGCAGTGGTGCATTCCGTATATCAGGTACACATAGGCGAACCCGGGAGGCCCATACATGACTTGGGTGCGGGGAGTGATGCCCTTGGAGGTATGCGCGGCAAGGTCGTGTGGCCCCAAAT
The DNA here is from genome assembly GCF_002849655.1 of Pollutimonas subterranea. Classification (GTDB taxonomy): domain Bacteria; phylum Pseudomonadota; class Gammaproteobacteria; order Burkholderiales; family Burkholderiaceae_B; genus Pollutimonas; species Pollutimonas subterranea. Next base: position 171,721 of record NZ_PDNW01000002.1, on the reverse strand, counting down.
AGGCCTCGACCTCGACAATCTTTCCGATGCGCTCGGCACCGTCAATGTGATGAACCAGCAGTTTGCCGAGCAGGTCATGAGCGACCTGCGTGGTGTCTCTGTTGTAGAATTCTCTGGGAAGTGGAGGCATTAAATTTTGTTTGACAGTTTGTTTTCGTGATGCTACCATTAGCGGTTAGATTTTCAAGTTCGTTGAAGTTAGTGCAAGTGAAGTACCAGGAAACAGTATTTTTTTGTTCAAATCTCTACACCTTGACCGTCTTCTATAGGGCATAGTGCTCGTATTTTTAGGGATTGCAAAAAAATGCAAACAGAAACTGGTATTGTAAAGTGGTTCAACAACGAAAAGGGCTTTGGTTTCATCAAGCCTGAATCGGGTGGCAAGGACTTGTTCGCGCACCACACCGACATCGTCGGTACGGGCTTCAAGTCGCTGGAAGAAAACCAACGTGTTTCTTTCGTCGCTGCCGAAGGCCAAAAAGGCCCACAAGCCAAATCGATCGAAGCCATCTAAGCTTCGCTGGATTTCAGAAGAACCCGCCGCAAGGCGGGTTTTTTTATGGGCGCTACATGGCCGGCGTGCTGTTGTCCGCCACATACGCAGACAAAGTCTCCATATGCTTGTGCTTCTGCTCTGGCGGCAGGAACGATGCCGTTATGCTGTTTTGTGCCAGCTCGAAAAGTTCGTGACGCGTCAACGCCAGGTGTTCGGCACAGACAATATAGTTATCCGCCACGTAGCCGCCAAAATAGGCAGGGTCGTCCGAGTTCACGGTAGCCATTACGCCCAATCGCAGCAAGCGTGCCAGATTGTGCTGCGGCATGCTTTGAATGACTTGCAGCTTCAGGTTCGAAAGCGGACAGACGGTCAGCGGCACTTGCTGGTCAATCAGCCGCTGCAGCAGCACCGCGTCTTCCTCACTGCGCACGCCATGGTCGATGCGTTCCACCTGAAGCAAATCCAGCGCATCGCGCACATAGTCGGCGGGGCCTTCTTCGCCTGCGTGGGCCACCAGGCGAAAGCCCAGTTCCCTGCATCGCGCAAAAACTCGTGCAAATTTGCCGGGCGGATTGCCATGCTCGGCGGAATCCAACCCGATGCCTGTCCAGAGGTCGTTGTACTGTTCCCGCAAAGGCAGGGCCGCTTCCAGGGTGGCAATGGCGTCCTCCTCGGACAGATGGCGCAGGAAGCTCAGTATCAGGTAACTGGTGATTCCCGTGGTCGCACGCGTTTCCCGCAGTGCTCGCGCAATGCCGGCGAAAACGGTTTCCATGGCCACGCCGCGCGCCGTGTGCGTTTGCGGATCGAACATGATTTCCGCATGTACCACGCCGTCTTGCCTGGCCCGGCTCATATAGGCCATCGTCATGTCGTAGAAATCGCGTTCCGTGATCAGCACGCCGGCCCCGGCGTAATACAAGTCCAGGAAGGATTGAAGACTGTCGAAAGCATAGGCACGCCGCAACTCGTCGACACTGGAGTAGGGCAGTTCAACGCCGTTGCGCCTTGCCAACTCGAACATCAGCTCGGGCTCGAGCGAACCTTCTATATGGAGATGGAGTTCGGCCTTGGGCAGGCCGCGCACAAAGGTGTGCAGGTCTAGCTGGAGTACTGATTTGGACATGCTGGGCGCTTCATGAAAATTGCTTGGCGTAAATATAGTCGAAGGCGCCTTTTATGTCGTTGTGCAGCGCTTGTCTGGCCTCAGCCGGTATTCCCTGTTCGAGCGCGTCAATCATTTTGATGTGGTGATTCACGGCGATTTTGTTCTGTGTTCGTTCCGACCCGGCACGAATGTCGTAGTTCAGGATCGGACCAATTCTGAGCCATAGCGTTTCGATGATTTTCAGGAGCATGGGCATTGCCGCCGCCTCGTATATCGAGAAGTGGATTTCCTTGTTGAGCATCACAATCGATGCCTTGTTGTTGTCGGGAGCGTCCATTTCCCGGGCAAGCGTTTCGTTCAGGCTTCTAAGCGACAGTATCAGCGCCGGTGTGGCCTTCAAGGTGGCTTGCTCTACGGCATAGCCCTCGATCTGCAGACGAATGTCGGTGATTTCCTTGAACTGTTCCCGCGTCATGGTGGGCACCCTGACCGATCGATTCGGCGCCACTTCCAGCGCCTGGTCCGCAACTAACTGATATACGGCCTCGCGTACGGGCATTACGCTGACCCCCAATGCCTCGGCCGTGGAGCGAAGGGAAAGTTGTTCGCCCGGCATAAGACGCCCGCTGAGCAGCAGGTCTTTAATTTGGAAAAGCACATTGGCACCGAGCGTCTCTCTTCGCGGGGCCGGCTGTAGCAGTGTCTGCATGGCGCTTGATTAAGGGTTATCACTTACTGTGATCTGTGATCTCAGTTGCTAGTATAGCGAGAAAATACCACAGCGACCCAAGGAGAGGCATCTATGTTTGAAGACGTGAGCATGAAAGCGAAAAAGGTGCTGATTACCGCCGGGGCCAGTGGCCTGGGGCTGGAGATGGCACGCGTCTTTATGGCGGCCGGATGCGAGGTTTTTATTTGCGATGTGAATCAGGATCTTCTTCAGCAGGCCCGGGCAGAGCTTCCGTCACTTCATACGGCGCTTGCGGACGTATCCGATGAAGCCAGTGTCGCGGCTTTGTTCGAACAGGTCGCCGGCACTTTCGGGACGCTGGACGTGCTCGTGAATAACGCCGGCATAGCCGGCCCAACCGGCTATGTCGAGACATTGCAGAAGGCTGATTGGGACAAGACCCTGGCGGTCAATATCACGGGTCAGTTTTTGTGTGCACGGCTTGCCATCCCATTGCTCAAGAAGTCGGATGACGGTGTCATGATCAATATGTCATCGGCGGCCGGGCATCTGGGATTTGCAGGCCGGTCCGCCTATGCCGCGTCCAAATGGGCCGTAATTGGATTCACGAAAAGCCTGGCCATAGAGCTGGGCAAATATGGCATACGGGTCAATGCGATTTTGCCGGGTGCGGTCGAAGGACCCCGCATCAGGGCGGTCATCGCGGCCAAGGCCGAAACACTGGGCAAGCCTGTGCAAGAGGTCGCTGCCGCGTATGAGCAGCAGGCGTCGATGGGGCGCATGGTCTCGGCGCGCGATATTGCGAATATGGCGTTGTTCACGGCAAGCGCCGCCGCCGGCAGTGTAAGCGGGCAGGCCCTGGTGGTTGACGGGCACACCCAGTCTCTCGTTTAACTCTGACAATAGCGAGAAAATAATGAACGTTGCAGTTGTAGGCGCAGGACTCATCGGCCAGGCGTGGGCTATTGTGTTTGCGCGGGGAGGCTGCGATGTGCGGCTGTGGGATGGCGATCAGCAGGCTCTTGATAGTGCGCTGACGCTTATCGGCAGGCAGGTGGCCGAGCTCGAGAATCAGCAACTGCTGCTTGATGCGGCCAGCGTCATGTCACGCATACAGACGTCGGCCAGCCTGGAGCACGCCCTGAGCGGCGCCCAGTACGTTCAGGAAAATCTGCCTGAAAGAGTGGCATTGAAGCAAGAAATTTTCAGCAAACTGGATACCTTGAGCGACCCCCGTGCCGTACTGGCCAGCTCAACATCGAGCATCCCCGCATCGGCCTTTACCGAGCATCTGGCTGGACGGCACCGCTGCCTGGTGGCGCACCCGGTCAATCCCCCGTATCTCATTCCCGTGGTCGAGCTGTGCGGCGCTCCATGGACTGATGAGTCCGCCGTGGAAAAGGCGCGATCCCTGCACGCGTCGGTCGGACAGAAGCCGGTCATCGTGCACAAGGAACTGGAAGGGTTCGTGCTCAACCGCTTGCAAGGCGCGCTGCTGCGCGAGGCATTTCGCCTGGTCCAGGGCGGCTGCATTTCAGCCGAGGATCTGGACACCACGGTCAAGGACGGCCTGGGCCTGCGCTGGGCCTTCATGGGGCCGTTCGAGACCATAGACCTGAACGCCCCGGAAGGCGTCCAGGATTATTGCAATCGCTACGGGGACATGTACCAGTCAATTGCCAGGGAGCAGACATCGGTCGATGCATGGGATGCGGAAATCGTGGCTGACATCGAGCAACAGCGGCGGTCTTTGTTGCCCAAAGCGGAACTGCTGGATCGGCGCCTCTGGCGTGACGCGCGCCTGATGGAATTGTTGCGGCTCAAAAATGCCTGATTCCGGCGTACCCGACTGACTCATATCGCATCAGCATCATTAAGGAAGAACCAACCATGGCCAGCAAGAAGAAAGTTGTCATCACCTGCGCGGTAACCGGCGCCATCCACACTCCCAGCATGTCCGAGCACCTTCCGGTCACCGCCGATGAAATCGCAGACGCTGCGATTGCAGCCGCCGAAGCCGGCGCTGCAGTCCTGCATCTGCATGCGCGTGATCCGATTAATGGCAAGCCTTCGCAAGAACCCGATTTATTCCGGCCGTTCCTGGAGCGCATCAAGGCCAGTACCGACGCCGTGGTCAACATCACCACCGGCGGCAGCCCGCACATGACGGTCGAGGAACGCATGCGCCCGGCCATGACGTTCAAGCCCGAATTGGCATCGCTGAATATGGGCTCCATGAATTTCGGCCTGTTCCCCATGCTCGATCGCTTCAAAACCTTCCAGCATGAATGGGAGCGCGAACACCTTGAAAACAGCCGCGATCTCATTTTCAAGAACACCTATAAGGATATAGAGGCCATACTCAGGAAGGGCACGGAAAACGGCACGCGTTTCGAATTCGAATGCTACGACATCAGCCACTTGTACAACCTGGCGCATTTCATGGACAAGGGGCTGGTGCAGAACCCACCATTCATCCAGTCGGTATTCGGCATACTGGGGGGTATTGGCCCCGACCCGGAAGACTTGATGCATATGCGCCGTACCGCGGACCGCCTGTTCGGGGATAACTACGAATGGTCCATCCTGGGTGCCGGGCGCAACCAGATTCCGCTGGCGACCATGGGCGCAGCCATGGGGTCGAATGTACGCGTCGGCCTGGAAGATTCGCTGTGGATCGGGCCCGGTAAGCTGGCATCGTCCAACGCCGAGCAGGTAAGCCGCATACGCATCATCCTGGAGGCTCTGAACCTTGACGTGGCAACGCCGGCCGACGCCCGCGCCATCCTGCATCTGAAAGGCGCCGACAAGGTCGCCTTCTGATGGTTGCATGAAGGGGCGCGCATTTTGTCGCGCTCCAACGAATACCTTTACCGGGATGGTCTATGTTTGATTTGTCTGGACAGGTCGCGCTGATTACGGGGTCATCACGCGGCATCGGCCTGGCCGCCGCACGCGCATTGGGACGCCAGGGCGCGACGGTCATCATCAATGGCCGGGATGCCGACTCGCTGGAGCGCGCCCGGGAAAAACTTGCCGTCGAAGGCATCGACAGCGTTGTTTTGCCTTTCGACATCACCGATATCGACCAATCCATCGTGGCGGTCGACACGGTGCTGAAGACAGTGGGCAAGATAGACATATTCTTTTCGAACGCCGGCATACAACACAGGGAAAAACTTCTCGATTTTCCGCTGGCCGAGTTTGAGCGCGTGGTGTTTGCCAATCTGACGGCGCAGTGGGCGCTGGGCCGGCATGTGGCGGCCGGCATGCATGCACAGGGGTACGGGCGTATTATTTTTACGGGTTCGATCACGGCACTGCTGGGTCGGCGGGAAGTGACCGCCTATACCGCCGCCAAGGCTGCCATGCACGGTATCGTGCGTCAGTGGGCCACCGAATTGTCGGAGTCGGGGATTACCGTCAACGCCGTTGCGCCGGGCTATATAAGAACCGAGCTCACCACCAAGCTGTGGAAAGACCCTGAATTCACATCCTGGCTGGAAAACCGGGTTCCCGTGAAAAAGTGGGGCGAACCTGACGACATTGCGTCGACGCTGGTCTTTCTTGCTGCCCGGGAATCCCGTTTCGTAACCGGGCAAGTCCTGGCCGTTGACGGTGGCTTGTCTTCAAGCATGTAGGCGGCTACGCGCGCCGGTCGCGCAGGCTCTGCTTGGTTTTCTCCAGCACTCTGCTGACATTGTTCCCGTACTTTAGCGCCAAGCCCAGAGCCAGTACATCGATCAGTGCCAGATGGACCAGGCGCGAGATCATGGGGCTGTAGATATCGGTGTCTTCCTGGGTATCGGCTCGCAGCAGAACCGTCGCCATTTGCGCCAATGGCGTGTTCGAGGCGGTGATGGCGACGACCGGGCAGCCATTTCCCAAAGCGAGTTTGACCGCATCCAGCAATTCCCGCGAACGTCCCGAGTGCGAAATGGCCACCAGCACATCCGCAGGACTTAACAGAGAGGCCGCCATGAGCTGTGTGTGGGTATCGGAATAGGCCACCGTGGACAAATCAAAGCGAAAAAACTTGTGCTGTGCGTCGGCGGCGACAATGCCGGAATTCCCGACGCCGTAGAACTCGATGCGCCGGGCGCCGGCCAGCAGGCCGATGGCCGTATCGAGGCGGTCGGCATTGATGTCGTTACGCACGCGCAGCAGCGCCGATACGGCATTGTCGAGTACTTTGGCGGCCAGTACCGCAGTGCCGTCCCCGGCGCCAAGCGATGAGTGCACATACGGTACGCCCACCATAAGGCTGGCTGCGAGTTTGATTTTGAAGTCGGGCCAGCCGTCGTAGCCGAGCGACCTGCAAAATCGGATTACGGTAGGTTCGCTGACGTGAGCCCGCTTGGCCACCTCGGCCAGAGCAGACCGCGCAACGGCTTGAGTCTGATCCAGGATGAGGCGTGCCACTTTGCCTTCGGCCGTGCTCAACTGGGGAAGCTGGCGTTCTATTTGCTCAAGCACCGAGTCATTCATTGATGCATGCATCCAGATAGGCGGCAGCACCTGTCAGTGCCGGGTTCTCGCTGGTGATGACGAAAACGGGTATGGCCGCCATATAGTCCGAGAAGCGGCCCTTGTCGTTGAAGCGCTGGCGAAACGGGGAATCGGCGAAATAGCCGTCGAGCTTGGGAATGATGCCGCCACCGATATAAATGCCTCCTCGCGCGCCCAGCATGAGCGCAAGATTGCTGGCTACCGTGCCCAGAATGGCGCAGAAGGTGTCCAGCGCCTGCCGGCAATGGTTGCTGCTGTCCGCGATTGCGTGCTTGCTGATGTCGGAAGCCGAATAGTCCAGTCCCTTGTTGCCCGCGCGCCGGCATAGTTTCTGGTAAATAAACTGCAGGCCGGATCCGGAGACCAGGCGTTCCATGGAGACATGCCCGAACTCTTCATGGGCTTCCTGCCAAAGCAGGAGCTCCTGCTGGTCGGAGGGCGCGAAACTGACATGCCCGCCTTCAGCGGCCAACGGCACCCACCCTTGCGATGTGGGGATAAGGGCAGAGACGCCCAGGCCCGTACCCGGGCCCACGACCCCCAGCGGTGTCCCGGCTACAGCCTGGCCGCCGCCGACGGCACGCAGTTCACTTTGCGGTAGATGGGGCAATGCCAGCGCCAGCGCCGTAAAGTCGTTGATGACATGCAGCTTCTCGAAGCCACACGCTTCTCGCGTGGCCTCGATCGAGAACTCCCATGGGAAATTGGTCATTTTTACATGATCGCCGACGATAGGATTGGCGATCCCGATGGCGGCATGCGTGATTGCCGGGCTGCCGACGCTGTGCAGATAGCCCTTGATGGCGTCTACGATGCTGGGGTAGTCCGCCACGTTGACCACGCTGACGTTCCGGATATCGTCGACCGATGTCGATAAAGCGAATCGCGCGTGCGTTCCGCCTATGTCGGCGACAAGGCGGGACGGTTTGGTTTCAGGGGTGCCAGTAGACATCAAGAGGTACTCCGGATTGCGATATAAGGTAGCTTACTGGCAGGCGCGGTGTCGCTTGAAGCGCGGCTTGTTCAGCAATGCGCCGCTTGTGCGGGCCGCTGATGGCCAGCAGGAGGTGCCCGCTTGCCAATAGCGCCGCCAGCGTCATGCTGATTCTTTCGTGGGGTGCATGCGCCGGGCTGACATGAACATAGCGGTGGCTTGCCTGTGTATCCAGGGCCTGTTCCAGCTGCGGCGCCTCGGGGAATAACGACGCTGTATGACCGTCATCGCCCATACCCAGCACGGCCAGGCTGATGGCGTGGGTTTGACGATTGGCGTCCTGCAAACACAGTGCGAGATCGCCGGGGTGGCTGACCAGGCCGGTGAAACGTGCCTGTCGGGCGCGGTTCTTCAGCAAATGAGTGCGAACAAGCCGCTCGTTGCTGTCGGGATGATCGGGAGGAACAAAACGCTCGTCAACCAGCGTGATATGGATTTTCTCCCAAGGCAGGGCCTCGAGGCTGAGCCGTTCGAACAATGGCACGGGCGATCGTCCGCCCGACACGGCCAGTCCGGCGCAGCCGGTGTGTTCTATGGCATTGGCAAGCACGGAGGACACCTTGTCGACCATGGTGTTCAGATAGTCTTTTTGATCGTCGAAATCGTATTGCAATTCAGGTCTCCTCATGCCACACCACCCCGGCACGCGAAACCAGGGCGCTGGAAGCGGCGGGGCCCCAGCTGCCTGCCGTATAGGGTTTTGGCGGGACCGAGTGTTTGTTCCAGCATTCCAATATAGGCTCGACCCAGGCCCACGCCTGCGCCTGCTCGTCGCGGCGCATGAAAAGCGACAATTGCCCGCGTATGACGTCCAGCAGCAGGCGCTCATAGGCATCGGCGCGGCGCGACTTAGACATAGCGTGGAAATCCAGATTGAGGTAAGTGGATTGCAGATTCATCGCATCGCCTGGCTCCTTGGCCAGGAAATACAGGCGCACGCTTTCCTTGGGTTGCAGGCCTATGACCATGCGATTGGCGCAGTGCGAACCCAGGGGTGAGGGAAACAGCGCATGCGGAACGTCCCGGAAATTGATGACGATCTCGGCTACCCGCTCTTGCAGGCGCTTGCCGGTACGCAGGAAAAAAGGAATGCCGGCCCAGCGCCAGTTGACGATTTCCGCTTGCAAGGCAACAAAAGTTTCGGTGTTGCTATCCGGCGCCACATTCAGTTCTTCGCGGTATCCCGCCACTGGCATGCCGTTGATGGCGCCGCTGCGATATTGGCCTCGTACACTTTTGGACAGCACGTCTTCAGTGCTGAAGGGCTTGAGCGACCTCAGTACCTTCAGCTTTTCATCGCGTATTGCGTCCTCGGAAAGGCTGGGCGGGGGTTCCATGGCTACGATGCACAGAAGCTGCAGCAGATGACTTTGCAGCATGTCCCGCAGTGCTCCGGTGCGATCATAGAATTCGCCGCGTTCCTCCACGCCCAGGTCTTCGGCAATGGTGATTTGTATATTGTCTATCCATTCGCGGCGCCACAGGGGTTCGAACAGTGTGTTGCCGAAGCGGATCGCCATCAGATTCTGTACCGACTCTTTACCCAGGTAGTGGTCGATACGATATATCTGGTTTTCCGCAAAGCACTGTCCCACCGCCTCGCTGATGGTGCCGGACGATTCCAGGTCGTGACCCAGGGGTTTTTCCAGGACGATGCGGACACAGGGATGGTTCAGGCCCACCGCAGCCAGGTTCTGGCAGATAGGGATGAACAGGTGGGGAGCAGTCGCCAGATAACATACCGTAATGCGGTTGCCTGGGCTGTCCATTGCCGCGACCAGCTTGCGATAGTCTTCGATATTGCCGGCATCCAGAGTCTGGAATTGCAGGCGGCTGACGAAACTTTCCCATACTTTGTCATCGTAGTCGCCGCCCAGCTTGGGCCGGACCCGCTGCTGCAGCAGGTCAAGGTAACCTTCAAGTCCGATGGGCTTGCGGCCCAGTGCAAAAATGCGGCCGTCCGCATGCAAGGCGCCTGCCTTGTGAGCCTGGTATAGCGCGGGAAGCAGTTTGCGTAGTGCCAGGTCGCCGGTGCCGCCGAAAAAAACGATATCGAATGCCGGCGTGGTGGCCATGGAAAGCTCCCTGATCGAAAATGTAATTAAGCTACAGGCCGCCCACAATGTAAAGTGCAAATCGGGAAGGGTGAGCGTGTTATGTTCATCGTAACGGTATCATCGATTCACGCATTCACCTGTCAGACCCAACCATGATCAAAAGCCCGGCCCGCAACACAATAGCCGACGTAGCTCGTCACGCGGGCGTTTCCAAAGCCACCGTATCGCGTTTTCTCAATCATCGCGAAACCCTGCTTTCTCCCGAGATTGCAATCCGCGTGGAAACCGCGATCGCGCAGTTGGGCTATACCCCCAGCCCGATGGCCCAATCCCTGAAGCGCGGGCGCTCGCGCCTTATAGGGCTGGTCGTGGCCGATATTACGAATCCCTATTCCGTGGCTGTCCTGCGGGGCGCCGAGCAGGCATGCCGTGAAGCCGGCTACCTGCTTATGCTGTTCAACCTGGGCAATGAAGGCGAACGCGAAACCGCAGGCATTCATGCCTTGTCGTCGTATCGGGTTGAAGGTTTCATACTCAATACCATGGGCCATGATGCGGGCGCGCTCCTGGAGACCGCAAGGCAAGGCAAGCCCATGGTATTGGTCGACCGCCTGCACAAAGGGCTCGACGTGGACTTCGTCTCGCTGGACAATCATCAAGCCATCTATTTGAGCGCACAGCATCTGTTCGACGCCGGCTATCACGAGCTGTTGCTGGTCACCGAACCGCTGGGGGAGGTCAGCTCCCGGGTTGAGCGCGCTCGGGCCTTCGATGCATTCGTCGCCGGGCATCCCCCGGTCTCGGGGCGCTGCACCGAAAGCCGCGAACAAGATAGAGACGCCCTGGCCGATGCGTTGCGGGCATGCCGTGACCGCGCCCGAGCCAGGTCCGCCATGCCGGCGATCATCGCCAACAATGCTGTCGTGACGCTGCGGGTCGTCGCCGCCGTCGACCGGCTGGGGTGGGAATTGGGAAAGGACATTGGCCTGGTCGGTATCGACGATACCGAATGGGCGCCGTACGTGGGACCAGGCATCAGCACGGTGTCCCAGCCTACCAATGAGCTCGGACGCAAGGCGGCACAATGCCTCATGCAACGGGTGGCAGGATCGACCGTTGCGGCGCGTCAAATCTTGTTGCCCGGCACATTGATGGCCCGGGGTTCATCGCGTCCGGCGACCGCCTAGGCAAAAGTCCTGATATAATTTTCAGTCTTGTCGCCCCGACGTGAAACCGGTTTCATACGCAAATAGCGTGCAAATCAATACTTATTGATGGGGCGTCATGCTTATGGCGATATGCTTTTTTTGTAGGTATTTTCCGCCACAACGCGGTAAGCTTGACCCGCCGGCAATACCTTAGGTCTGAGATAACGTGAATTATTCCTTCCAATTTGGCCCGGTCTTCGACGCTTGGCCTTTGTTGCTTCACGGCACCTGGATGACTATTCAGCTGTCATTCATGGCAATGGTGCTCGGATCCCTCGTTGCGATTTTTTGCGCATGGGGCAAGACGGCAGGTCCCGCCCCGTTGCGCTGGATCATCAATGCGTATATCGAAGTCATACGCAATACCCCCTTCCTCGTGCAGTTGTTTTTCTTTTTCTTTGCGCTCCCCGCGGTCGGAGTACGTTGGTCGCCCTATACGGCAGCGCTGGTGGCCATGGTGTTCAACCTGGGTGCGTACGCGACCGAGATCGTGCGCGCCGGTATCGAATCCATCCCCAAAGGCCAAATCGAAGCCGGAGCCGCACTCAGCCTGTCGCGCATCGAAATCTTCCGTTTTATTGTGCTCAAGCCGGCGTTGAAGGCGATCTATCCCGCACTGACCAGCCAATTCATCTTGTTGATGCTGGCATCGAGCGTCGTTTCGGTGATATCGGCCGATGACCTCACTTCGGTGGCCGCCAACCTGCAGTCCGAGACTTTCCGAAGCTTCGAGATCTATATCGTCGTGACCGGCATCTACCTTCTACTTACCCTGGCCTTTTCTTATCTGTTCCGACTGATCTACCAGTGGGGCCTCAATTATCCGGACCGTCGATAATGCGTACTTTTGGCTATTCCGATTTCTGGTTCATTATCGAAGCCGCCCAGTGGACCATCGCCTTGTCCATCATGGCCTTCATCGGCGGCGGCATTGTCGGGCTGATTGTTGCGCTGTCGCGTTCATCCGATAATACGATTGCGCGCGGCGCCTCCATGGGATTCATAAAGCTGTTCCAGGGAACGCCCCTGTTGCTGCAACTGTTCCTGGTCTTTTTTGGCGCGCCGGTACTCGGGCTCGATGTGAATCCCTGGATTGCCGCGGCAGTGGCGCTTACCCTCAATAGTGGCGCATTTTTGGGCGAGATCTGGCGCGGCTGCATCCAGGCAATTCCACGCGGCCAGTGGGAAGCCGCCGAAGCGCTGGGCCTGTCGTATCGCTACAAAATGCGCGACGTGGTGCTGCCGCAGGCGCTGAAGGTTGCCGTGCCTCCCACAGTGGGATATATGGTGCAAATCGTGAAGGGCACCTCGCTGGCGGCCATTATCGGCTTCACCGAGTTGACCCGTGCGGGCCAGATCATCAATAACGCTACCTTCCAGCCCATGGTGGTGTTTTCGGTGGTCGCAGCCATCTACTTTTTACTATGCTGGCCCCTGTCTTTGCTGGCTTCCTATATGGAACGGCGCCTTGCCGTGTCGCTTTCACGCTAGAACCTGGGCGCAGCGATAGTTCTGCGCCCGTGCTTTGTTGACGTTTACTTCAATCCTGGAGACATGAAATGTTCGTAATCAAGAAAATGCGCAGCTTTGTGGGTGCGACCTTACTGGCCAGTTGTGCCGCCCTGGCGATGGGCGCCACCGCGGCGCAGGCCGAAACCATAGACCAAATCAAGGAGAAGGGCGAGCTCACCGTGGGCATGCTTGTTGATTTTCCGCCCTATGGCATCCTGAATACTGAAAACAAGCCCGATGGTTACGATGCCGATGTGGCACGCCAATTGGCGAAAGACCTGGGCGTAAAGGTCAATATTGTTCCCGTTACAGGCCCCAATCGCATTCCTTACCTGTTAACCAACAAAGTCGACATGCTGATTGCGTCGCTCGCGATCACTCCTGAACGCGCCAAGCAGGTACAGTTTTCCCATCCCTATTCGGCAGCCCAGATTGTCGTGTTCGGCGGCAAAGACACAAAGATCGCCAAGGCGGAAGACCTGTCGGGCTTGCGTATTGGTGTGGCCCGTGCCAGCACCCAGGATATCGCTGTAAGCAAAATCGCCCCAAAGGATGCCAACATCCGCCGCTTCGATGACGACGCCTCGGCCATGCAGGCATTGCTGTCGGGCCAGGTTGATGCCATTGGTTGCTCGACGACCGTCGCCGGCCAGATCGCCCAGCGCGCTCCAGACCGTTTCGAGAATAAATTCGTATTGCTTCAGCAGGAAATGGCGGTAGCCCTGCGTCCAGGCGAAGCTAAGACCCTTGAGGCGGTCAACCAGATGGTCGACAAGAACATCAAGAGCGGCGAATTCAGCAAGCTCTTCGAGAAATGGCTGGGTGCTCCCCTGCCTGAACTGAAAGCCTCTTGATCAACCTGGCAATTCATCATGACTGACAGACAGACCACTATCGCGGTCGATGTGTCGAGTGGTCCCGCGCAGCAAGGCGGGACCATCATCGAAATCGACGCTCTCAACAAGTGGTACGACAAGTTCCATGCCCTGACCGATATTGACCTTACGGTTGCAACGGGTGAACGGATCGTCATTTGCGGGCCTTCGGGTTCGGGCAAATCGACGCTGATCCGCTGCATCAACGGCCTTGAGAAGATCCAGCAAGGCCGTATTGTGGTAGATGGCATCGACCTGACCGCCAATGTGCGCAATATCGATGCGATCCGCCAGGAAGTGGGCATGGTGTTCCAGCAGTTCAATCTGTTCCCGCATATGACGGTGCTGCAGAATTGCATGCTGGCGCCCATGCGCTCACGAGGCATCAGCTCGCAGGAAGCCGAGACCATGGCCATGAAATACCTGACCCGGGTCCGTATCGCTGATCAGGCGCGCAAGTATCCCAGCCAGTTGTCCGGCGGACAGCAACAGCGGGTGGCCATCGCGCGGGCCTTGTGCATGACGCCGAAAATCATGTTGTTCGATGAGCCCACCTCGGCGCTCGATCCCGAAATGGTCAAGGAAGTGCTCGATACCATGATCGGATTGGCCGAGGACGGCATGACGATGTTGTGCGTGACGCATGAAATGGGTTTTGCCCGCAGCGTGGCGGACCGGGTCATTTTCATGGCGGACGGTAAAATAATTGAGCAGGCGCCACCGGAAAAGTTCTTCAGCAATCCCGAGAACGAGAAGACCCGCAGCTTCCTCGGACAGATCCTGAACTCTTAGGTCTTTACCGCAGCCGTATCGATCGATCCCCGGCTGCGTCTTGCCGCGTCCTCTCATTGGCGAGCCCCATTTATGCGGCTCCTATGGAACCATGAATTCGTCCAGACAGATTATTATTTCTTTGACCTCTTTCGGCGCGAGCGAAGTGCGGCGCCACGGGCAGGGGTGGTTCGTCGAGCTGTGCCGCGCCGCCGGTGCCGATGGCGTTGAGATTCGCGGTGAGCTGCTTCAGGGCCATGCGCAAGAGCTGGACGAACTTGCCGCCGGCATAAGCCAGTCCGGCTTGTCCTGCGTCTATTCTTGCCCGGAGATGCTCTGGGAGACTTCGGGGCTATTGAATCTGGACGCGCTGCAACAAAGCCTTGCTCGCGCGGTCAGCCTGAATGCCCCGGTGCTCAAGATGTCCATAGGCCATTTCGAGCGGGCCAGCTCCGAGACGCTTGGGGTGCTGAAGCAGACCCTGGAACGGCAGAACGTGCGTCTGCTTATCGAGAACGACCAGACCGCCGCTGCCGGCACACTGGACGCGTTGCAGCGGTTTTTTGGGGCCGCCGACGCTTACGGGCTGGACCTGGGCATGACCTTCGACATGGGCAATTGGCATTGGGTGGGCGAATGTGCGGTTCAGGCCGCCGACGTATTTTCAAATCGCGTACGCTACGTACATTGCAAAGGGGTGCAGCGTCAACCCGCACGCTGGGTCGCGGTTCCCCTTGCCGAATCCAGCGCACCCTGGCGTGCGATATTGAGGGCGCTTCCCGGCGATACGCCATGCGCCATTGAATACCCCTTGATCGGCGACGATTTGCTGTCTGTGACCCGCGACGCCATTGATGGCTTGCGCAACCTGGAGAAACGCTCATGAGCGGCGAATTGGATGTCGTGACTTTCGGCGAAGCGATGATGATGCTGGTGGCCGACCAGCCCGGACCACTGGAGCACGCTAAGGCCTTTCATAGGCGCACAGCGGGCGCCGAGACCAATGTCGCGATCGGGCTGGCGCGCTTGGGCTTGAAAGTAGGCTGGGCCAGCCGCCTGGGCGCCGATTCCATGGGCCGCTATCTGCTTGCCGAGATGCAAGGCGAGGGCATCGACTGTTCACACGTGGTGAGCGATCCCACGCAACGCACTGCCATGCAGTTCAAGGGCCGCGTCACCGATGGCAGCGATCCACCCATCGAATACCACCGCAAGGGTTCTGCCGCAAGCCAGATGCAGGTGTCCGACGTGGATGAGGCGTGGCTGTGCGGCGCCCGGCATCTGCATAGCACCGGTGTTTTTGCGGCAATCTCTGACAACTGTTTCGAGGTACAGCGCAAGACCATGGCCTTGATGCGCGAGGCGGGCAAGACCGTTTCCTTCGATCCCAATTTGCGTCCCACCTTGTGGCCTTCGACCGAACGAATGCGTGAAGGCATCAATGAGCTGGCCTTCTCAGCCGACTGGGTCTTCCCCGGCATCGAAGAGGGCCGACTTCTGACGGGACATGAAACCCCCGAAGACATCGCCGGCTTTTACCGAGCCGGCGGCACCCGCATGGGCGGCCCCCGGCTCGTTGTGATCAAGCTGGGTGCGAAGGGCGCCTATTTCGACAATGGCGACGAACGCGGTTACGTGCCCGGATTCCCTGTCGATACCGTGCTTGATACAGTAGGTGCGGGCGATGGTTTTGCGGTAGGCGTGATCAGCGCGTTGCTGGCGGGACTGCCTTTGCGCAAGGCGGTCGAGCGGGGCGCATGGATAGGCGCCCGCGCCGTGCAGGTACTGGGCGACACCGAAGGCCTGCCCACCCGCGACGTGCTCGAGCAGGCCGGACGTTAGTGTGCCGTCCGGCACTGGCGTTCGGAGGTCCCCGGCAAACAATGGAGTCCCGAAAATGAGCCGCAGACAGGTATTGGTTTACAGGCAACTGCCGCCGGATCAATTGGCCCGTATCCAGCAAGAGCATGATGTCGTGATCGCGAACCCGCGCGTAGCCGGCCAGAAGGATGCGTTCCTGAAGGCCTTGCCCACCGCCGAGGGGATGATAGGATCCAGCTACCCCATTGATGAAGAGGTGCTTACGCTGGCTCCCCGCCTGGAAGTCATTTCCAGTATTTCGGTGGGCCTGGATCAATTTTCGCCCGATGCCTTGCACCGTCGCGGCATCACCTTGTGCCATACGCCGGGCGTGCTCACGGAGACGGTTGCCGATCTGCTTTTTGCCATGGTGCTTGCCACCAGCCGCCGCGTCGCCGAGCTCGACCGGTATGTCCGGGAAGGGCAATGGAATCGCAGCGTGGGCGAAGACCTCTACGGCTGGGATGTGCATGGCAAGACCATGGGCATACTGGGCTATGGGCGTATTGGGCAGGCATTGGCTCATCGCGCGGCGCTGGGATTCAATATGCCGGTGCTCTATCACACGCGCACCCCGGTGCCTAGCGGTCTACCTGAAGGTCGCGCACAGCCGGTCACCTTGCGCGAAGTGCTGATGCAGTCGGATTTCATCGTGTTGGTGTTGCCCTTGACCGAACAGACGCGCGGCTTGATCGGGCCGCAGGAATTTGCCTTGATGAAACCTGGCGCTATCCTGATCAATGGCGCGCGCGGGCCTATCGTCCAGGAGGCAGCCCTGTTGCAGGCATTGGAGCATGGGCAGTTGCGGGCTGCCGGCCTGGACGTGTTCGACATCGAGCCTTTGCCGGTCGATTCTCTTTTGCGCACGCATCCCAAAGTGCTGGCGCTGCCGCATGTCGGTTCGGCCACGCATGAAACCCGCCGGGCCATGTGCGAAATGGCCACCACCAATCTGCTGCTTGCCTTGCAAGGCAAGCAGCCCCTGGCGGCTTATAGTCCCGCGCCTGCAAGGTAGGGAGCGGAAGGCGGCGTTACGATTTGCGCAGCAGGCATGCCTGCCGGGCCAGTTCTGTAATGTCGCCCCAGTTTTTGGCCGACACCGCTGCATCCGGCGTGAGCCACGAACCACCCACGCATTTCACATTGGGCAAGCCCAGGTACTGGGCGGCATTGCCTGCATTGATGCCCCCTGTCGGGCAGAACACGATATCGGGCAGGGGACCGTACAAGGCCTTCAGCAGCGCCACGCCGCCCACGGCTTCTGCGGGAAACAGCTTCTGTACGATAAAGCCGTGGTCCGCGGCGAACATGGACTCCGAGGGCGTGGCAATGCCGGGCAGGAATGCAATGCCTGCTTGGCGCGCTGCTTGCGCGATGTCGGCCGTCAGCCCCG
Source organism: Pollutimonas subterranea (assembly GCF_002849655.1). Lineage (GTDB taxonomy): Bacteria > Pseudomonadota > Gammaproteobacteria > Burkholderiales > Burkholderiaceae_B > Pollutimonas > Pollutimonas subterranea. The sequence goes on along the minus strand of NZ_PDNW01000002.1, from coordinate 154,244 downwards.
GGCTGACGGCAAAGCGCGCGCCGGCCCTGACTGCGGCGTCGAGCTGCTGAGCGCTGCGCACCGTGCCCACCCCGACCAATGCTTCAGGAACCTCCTGGGTGATCAACGAAATGGCTTGCAGTGCCGCTTCGGAACGCAAGGTTATCTCAAGGCTGCGCACGCCGCCGGCCACCAGGGCGCGGGCCAGTTCGACGGCGGTATCGAGGTCCTTGATGACCATCACTGGCATTACAGGGCTTTGTTCGAGTAGTTCAAGAGCATTCATGGGTTTCTCATTCGTGGGGGGACTGTGCTTAAGACGCGGCCCAGTCTGGGTGTTGAAAAAGTGTGGCGCCCGATTCCGCCGTGCCGGCATGTTGGCGCGCCGACGCGAAAAGCTCGCGCCCGAAACCGGTGGCGTGCGTATCAATGTTTACCGGATCCGGGCTGCGTTCCAGCCAATTGGAAGGCTCCAGAACGCACAGTACACCGGCGTCGGCGTCCAGGCTTACGATATCACCATTGCGCAGCAATGCCAGGGGTCCGCCGCCAAGGGCTTCGGGGCTGACGTGTATGGCGGCAGGTACCTTGCCCGATGCGCCGGACATGCGGCCGTCGGTCACCAGTGCCACCTGGAACCCGTGGTCTTGCAACACCGATAAGGCAGGCGTCAGCTTGTGCAGCTCCGGCATGCCGTTCGCCGACGGGCCCTGGTAGCGCACGACGGCGACGAAATCGCGCGCCAGTTCGCCTCTTTGGTAGGCCGCCAGCAACGCCTCCTGGCTATTGAATACCAGAGCGGGAGCCTGGACACGGCGATGTTCGGGTTTGACTGCGGATACTTTGATCATGGCCCTTCCCAGGTTGCCCTGGAGCAGCTTCAGCCCGCCATCCGCACTGAATGGCTGGCTGGCGGGACGGATAACGGCCCTGTCCAGCGATGCAGGCGCAACGGGCCGCCAGGCCAGTTTCCCGTCGGCCAGGTACGGCTCTTGCGTGTAGTGCCTAAGACCGTCGCCGGCGGCAGTCTTGACGTCTGCGTGCACCAGTCCGGCATCCAGCAATTCCGCGATCACCAATCCAATGCCGCCCGCGGCATGGAAATGGTTCACGTCGGCCCCGCCGTTGGGATACACGCGCGCCAGCAGCGGCACGATGCTCGAGAGGTCCGAGAAATCGTCCCAGTTGATGGCAATGCCCGCCGCACGTGCAATAGCGACCAGATGCAAGGTGTGGTTGGTCGAGCCGCCGGTGGCAAGCAGGCCGACGATGCCGTTCACAATCGCTTTTTCGCTGATCACTTCGGCAACGGGCGTAAATTGGTCCCCCTGGTGGCCGAGCATCAGGGCGCGCTGGGCGGCTGCCCGGGTGAGCGCCTCGCGCAGTGCCGTATTGGGCGGTACGAAGGCTGCGCCGGGCAAATGCAGGCCCATGATTTCCATGAGCATCTGGTTTGAATTGGCCGTACCGTAGAACGTGCAGGTACCTGGCCCATGATAAGACTGCACTTCAGACTCAAGCAGTTCGGACCGGCTTGCCTTGCCTTGGGCGAACAGTTGGCGGGTATGAGCCTTGGCGCTGTTCGATATGCCAGTACTCATGGGTCCGGCCGGAATGAATACAGCGGGTAAATGGCCGAAGCTCAAGGCGCCTATCAGCAAGCCCGGAACAATCTTGTCGCAAACGCCCAGGAATACAGCTGCGTCGAACATCTGGTGGCTAAGCGCGATGGCCGTCGACATTGCAATCACGTCGCGCGAGAACAGGCTAAGCTCCATGCCGGTTTCGCCTTGTGTAATCCCGTCGCACATGGCGGGGACGCCGCCGGCAAACTGTGCCGTTCCGCCGGCCGCGAAGGCGGCCTGCTTGATGAGGGCGGGATAGGCGGCCAGTGGCTGGTGGGCCGAGAGCATGTCGTTATAGGATGAAACAATGGCCAGGTTGGGGCGTGCCGCGGCTTTAAGGCGCTGTTTTTCCGGCACAGGCATGGCGGCAATGGCGTGAGCAAGGTTGGTACATCCCAGATGGGCCCGCTCGACCTTCTTTCCACAGGCCGCACGGGTGCGGGCCATATACTGCTCGCGGGTAGCGCGGCTGCGTTCGATGATGCGCTCGGACACGCGTTGAACGACGGAATGCAATGCCATGATCGGAACCTTAGGGGAAGACGTCTATGCCTGACGATATGTAGTTATACTACATAATAGAGCAAATAGTCTGGCAGAACAGTGACATGATTGCCATGCTGTGATGTAGTTAAGCTAAATTAATGATATCTCGCGAGTAGCGCCAGACCCCGCCGGCGTAGCGCGTCCGGTATCCGGCAATCCGTCCGGCAACGCATCAGGCTATTGTTTTCTTCCAGGCCAGTTCGGCAGCGGCCGATAGGGGGCTTTTCGGTCGATACAGGCGAACTTCGTAGGGAATTTCATCCTTCCGGTTTCCAAGCACGGAAAGGACGTTGGATTCGCAGTCCTGCTTGACGGCAGACCATGGCAGCCAGGCCATGCCCAGGTTTTTCTTCACCAGGCTGTATGCAACGTCGACCGAGTCGCAGTGCGCGACCTCCCGCAGATGATAACTGCTGGAGCGCAGGTGGTCGTTGATGATGTGTTGCAAGGCCAGGCTCGAGAAATAGCTGATGTGGGGCAGGGGAGTGATCTCGTCTTCCAACCGGTAAGCGCCACCGCTGTCACTGGTGTTCAAACTTACGGGAATAAGCCTGTCCGCGCTGAGGCTGACGTACTGGAAATCCTTGGTGCTGATGGGTACCGACAGGGCGCGATGTTCATAACAGCAAAGGAAATCGACCTGGCCCTGCTTCAGCAGCGTAATCATGTCTTGCGTAATGCCGGTGTGTATCTCTATCGGTATGGGGCAACCCATGTTGCGCTCGACCTGCCGGGCAAGTTCACTGGCCCAGTCGGCAACGAGATAATGGGCAAGGGTACGGCCGGTGGCAATGCGCAACTTGCGGTTCGCCTGGCTTTCGGGCTTGGCGATTTGCTGCTGGATTGTATTGAGCCTTGCAATGACATGCTCGGCAACGCCAAGCAGATCAAGCCCCGCTTCTGTCAATGTGATGGGCATCTTCTTCCTGTTGATCAGGGATGTTCCCGCCCATTCCTCCAGTTCTTTTATCCGCCGGCTGAACGCAGGGTGAGTCACGTGCCTGAGCTCCGCCGCTTTCGTGAAGCTTCCGGTTCTTGATAAAGCGATGAAGTCTTGCAGTAGTTTTGTTTCGGTCATTGGTTGCTTCAATTGGCACATCGTTGTGCCGTAAAGGCACGGTGTACGACTTACTTCTTATTACCATAGATCACCACAACAGATAAATACAAGGAGCACGCGAAATGAAGAAAAAAACGAGCACGCTAGCTTATGCGCTATTGGGAACAGGCATGCTGTTCAATCTTGGCAGTATTGCTCATGCCGAGCAGGCTTACCCGGCCAATAAGACAATCAATATTGTGGTGGGCTACCCGGCCGGTGGCAGCGTCGATCTTAACGGCCGTTTGCTGGCCGAAGCCTTTGAGCAAAAGCTGGGCAGCTCGGTTGTCGTCGAGAACCTCGGCGGCGCGGGCGGCGCGATCGGCGCGCAGAAGGTCGTCAACCAGAAGGCCGATGGCCATTCTCTGCTGGTAGGCTCGGTCAACGAGATCATTATCGCCGGCTTGATCAACCCCAACGTCAAGTACGACGGCGTCACCGATTTGCGTCCCATAGGGTTCATCGGTTCGCAGCCCATGTTGCTCGCGGCATCAAAAGCGACGGGCGTGACATCCGCAGACGACTATCTCAAGATGGTCAAGGCCGGCAAATCGCAAGACGCCAATTTCGGTTCGTCCGGTGTCGGCACCGCCTTGCACCTGGCAGGTGAAATGATCAACACCACAACTGGGGGCAAGGTGCAACACGTGCCATATAAAGGCGTTGCACCTCTTTTGACCGACATGGTCGGCGGCCAATTGCAGTTCGGCATGTTTGTGTTGTCTTCAGGCTTGCCCCAGGTTGCCGCCGACAAGATCGTTCCGATCGGCGTTACGTCCACCACGCGCGCTCCCACGGCTCCAGAGATTCCAGCCCTGTCCGAGAACCCGGGATTCAAGGGGGTGGACATCAACATCTGGTTCGGATTGTTCGCACCTAAAGACACCCCCGAACCCGTCATCAAGAAATTGCAGGCGACATTGGCCGATGTGCTGAAGGATCCCGCATTCCAGGAAAAATACAAGCGCACAGGCGGAGTCGTCATGGCCGAGCAACCCGATCTGGCGACCTTTCTTCCCGCCGAACGCGAGAAGTTCAAGAAAATGGTGGATACTGCCGGAATTGGCGTGAAGTGAGACTTTTCCATGATCTTCAAGATTGATACTCCCGACCTCACGCAAGAGCGCGCCGGAAACACCGGCACGCCAGGCGTATGGCATTTTGATTCCGGCAAGCCCGGGCCCAGCGTGCTCATTTCCGCGTTGATACACGGGAATGAGCTTTGCGGGGCATGGGCGCTGAAGGATCTACTTGCCAGTGGCCTGAAGCCTGAAAATGGCAAGCTTACGCTGGCATTTTGCAACCTGGCCGCATTCGATCGCTTCGACCCGCTGGCCCACGACACGTCGCGCTTTGCCGATGAAGACCTGAACCGCGTATGGACAGAGCAGAAGCTCGCGGAACCCAGCACTCTCGAACGCCAACGGGCGGCCGAACTGCTGCCGTGGGTGAAACAGGCGGACCGCTTGCTGGATCTGCATTCCATGCATGAACCCTCACCGCCTTTACTGGTCACCGGGATCCTGCAGCGAAATATCGATGTGGGACTACGCCTGGGCGTGCCCCGCCATCTTGTCGTCGATGCCGGCCACAAAGACGGCACACGAATGCGCGATTATGCCCAGTTTGGCGATCCTGAAGGCCAGGCGCTTGCCTTGCTGGTGGAGTGCGGGTTTCATGGCGATCCATCGTCAGTACGCATTGCCAAGCAGACTACTGCACGTTTTCTGCTTGAGTCCGGTGTGGTCTCAGCGGGGCAGTTGCCTGCCGAATGGCAGGAGCGCGATGGCCAGGATATTGCCCAGCAAGTCTTGCAGGTCACCGAGCCGGTTGTCGCAAAGTCGAAGAATCTGACGTTCAGCAGTCCTTGGCAGGGCATGGAATGTATCGAACATGCAGGGACGACGATTGGACACGATGATGGCGTGCCCATCGTCACGCCCTACGACAACTGCGTATTGGTCATGCCTTCCTTGCGGCAACTTGTACCCGGCGTTACCGTCGTGCGCTTTGCACGCCAGGTTCACTGAGGCAATCGATACGCCGCCAGCGCCACCATGCCCCAGGCCGCAATGAATGCGAGGCCGCCCAGGGGCGTGATGGCGCCCAGCCAGGTAACCCCTGTCAGCGCCAGTACGTAAAGACTTCCGCTGAAGACCACGACACCGGCAAACATCAATGTGCCGGCTTTGCTCATCAAGGCGGAGCCGAATCGCGCCCCCAGGCTAGCCAGCAGCAACATACCCAGCCCATGCACCAGTTGGTACAAGACTGCGGTCTGCCAGACCGTTATGAGATGGGCGCTGATGATGGACTTGAGTCCATGCGCGCCGAACGCGCCGGCGCCGACACCGGTAAGCAGGGTCAGTGCACCCAGGATCAACAGTCGGCGGTCGGTCATCGTGTGGTCTCGAATAGGATTTGCAAGGACGATTTCAATCCGCGTCCCCGCGTTTGCTAAATGGCTGCGCCGCGGATCAGGCCGCGAGCAATGATGACTTGCTGTACTTGCGAAGTACCTTCGTACAGGCGAAACAGCCGCACGTCGCGGTAAAAGCGTTCGACGGCATAGTCGCTGACATAGCCCGAACCACCATGTATCTGCACCGCCCGATCAGCGACGCGGCCGCACATTTCGGTGGAGAAATACTTGGCGCAGGACGCCTGTATGGATACGTCTTTCCCCTCATCGCGCTGGCGGGCGGCATCGAGCACCATGCATTCGGCGGCATAGATTTCGGTCTTGGAATCAGCCAGCATGCCCTGCACAAGCTGGAAGTCGCTGATGGGATGGCCGAACTGCTTGCGGTTCATGGCAAATTCCAGCGCATCGCCCAACATGCGCTTGGCGGCGCCGATGGCCACCGCCGCAATATGCAGGCGTCCTTTGTCCAGCACTTTCATGGCGGTCTTGAAGCCGACACCTTCCCGATTGCCGATCAGGTTGGCGGCCGGCACTTTGCAGTCGGTAAAGATGACATCGCAGGTGTGAGCGCCTTTCTGGCCCATCTTCTTGTCGATCTTGCCCAAGGAAAGTCCAGGCGTACCCGCTTCGACGATAAACGCGGAAATACCGCCAGCACCTTTAATGCTGGTATCGGTACGCGCCATGACGGTGAAAATTCCCGCCTCGGGCGCATTGGTGATGAAGCGTTTGGTCCCATTCAGAATGTAGTGATCGCCATCGCGTACTGCCGTGGTCCTGAGCGATGCCGCATCGGAGCCCGCTTCCGGCTCGGTCAAGGCGAATGATCCGATCAGTTCGCCGCTGGCCAGACGGGGCAGATAAGCCTGCTTCTGTTCGTCGGTGCCGTCCAGGTAGATGCCCATCGCGCCGATGCCGTTATTCGTACCGATGAGCGACCGGAAAGCCGGCGAGGTCTGGCCCAGTTCGAAGGCGATGCGGACTTCCTCTTCCATGGTCACGCCCAGGCCACCGAATTCTTCCGGAAGCGACAGGCCGAACAAGCCTATTTCCTTCATCTGGGCAATGACATCGGCGGGAATCTGGTCGGTTTCGGCAACCTCTTCTTCGCGGGGAATCAGCACCTCTTTGATGAAGCGGCGCACGCCTTCTTCGAGCAAGGTCTGCGTTTCAGGGTCTCGGATCATGATAAGTTAAGTCCAGTAATTTTTTGGCCGACGGTATAAGGTAATACTTTAACAGCGTGGACGTTTTTTGGCCTTCGGCAGCTCCAGATGTTCATCCGGCGGACGCGTCCAGGGGTGATATGATGAATTTGCTGTTTTCTATATTCGAGCAACGGGTCAGTGAAGGAAACTCCGGGTATGGTCATTGATAGTCCAGATACGCCTGCGGCAAATCAAGGGGTGGTAGCGTCGATGCTATATCGGCCTGGCCTCGATCCGCTGCATGTGGACCTGGACCAGGTCGCTTCCTGTGTGATGTCGAAGAATGGCTTGTTATGGATAGGGCTTAAAGAGCCTTCGTTGGGACAGCTGCAGAAACTTGGCGCTGATCTTGGTTTTTCGCGCAAAGCCATGGAAGAGATCACGTCCCCGCACCGGCGACCCAAAGTTGTCGAGTACGAGCGATTGACGCTGATCGTGGCGATTACCGTTGAAGTCGAGAGCCTGCGGCCCAGCTTCGGAGAAACCCAGATACTGATCGGGGAAGGCTTCCTGGTGACCATACGGCGTGGCGCCATGGCCACCCATCAGGAATTGCGCGACCAGCTCGAGAACTCGCCTGAATTCCTTGGCCGCGGCGCCGATTACGTGGCATCGGCTTTGCTGGACCTGCTGGTAGACCGCTATATCATTGCCTTGACCAAGCTCGAGAGCGTCGTCGAAGGGGTGGAGCAACAGTTCCTGTTGCGAGGATTCCGGGAAACGGATGTGCGCCGCCTGTATCGCCAGCGCCGCGACCTGCTTCGCATCCATACGGCAATTGCGCCCATGGCGGAAATCTGCCGGCGCCTGTCGCGGGTCGAGATGCGCAATATCGACGCGGATAGCCGTGCTTATTTTGGCGAGGTGGCCGATCGCGTATTGCGCGCCAATGAATTTATCAACAGTCTGCGCGAAGCCTTGGCGTTCGCGTTCGAAGCCAGCCTCATGATAGGGCAGTCGCAGCAAACGGATACAACGAAAAAGCTGGCTGCGTGGGCGGCCATTTTGGCGGTCCCGACAGCCGTAGCCGGAATCTATGGCATGAATTTCAAGTATATGCCCGAACTCGACTGGGCCTATGGGTATCCCTTGGTTATGGGCGCTACCTTCGCGGTATGCGCCGTGCTGTACTGGAAGTTCAGGAAGTCAAACTGGTTATGAATCGCTGCGGCGATATGGGTGACGCCATGAGTACTACGACACATGAAGTGACTAACCAGGTCCCCGAATTGGGTGACTACAACCTTTACGGCAGCGATATCGCCTTGCGCGAAGGTGTCAGGCGAGAGGGTGGTCAGTGGCACGATGAGGCCTTGGTTGATTATGGCGGGCGTCTTGGCGGGAAAGATGTCATGGCGCTGGCACACGAGATCAACCGTTGCAAGCCGGAGCTCGACGCTTTCGATCAACAAGGCCATCGTGTTGACCGCATCCGCTTTCACCCAGGCTGGCACCAGTTCATGGGCATGGCGTTCCAGCAGGGCATGCATTGCAGCGCCTGGTCGGCGCCGCAAGCCGGTGCCCACGTGGCGCGGGCGGCGGCCTACCTGATGCACGGGCAGATCGAAGCCGGGTCCCTATGCCCTACGACCATGACGTCAGCGGCGATCCCGGTGCTTCAACAGGAACCCTGGTTCGATTCCATCGTTAGCCGGCTATATTCGCGCGACTACGATGCGCGCGACCTTCCCTTGTCGGAGAAAAGTTCGATGATGGTAGGCATGGGCATGACCGAAAAGCAGGGCGGCTCGGACTTGCGCAGCAACACGACACTCGCCACGCCCACCGAAGCTGGCGGCCGCGGCGGCACGTATCGGCTGATCGGCCACAAGTGGTTTTTTTCCTCACCCACATCGGATGCGCACTTGGTGCTGGCGCGCCACGACGATGTTTTTTCCTGTTTCTACATGCCCCGCTGGCTCGACGATGGCAGCAAGAACGCCGTGCATATCCAGCGTATCAAGAACAAGATGGGCAACACCTCGAATGCGAGCGTCGAGGTCGAATTCGATGAGGCCATCGGCGTCATGGTTGGCGAGCCCGGCCGTGGTATCGCGACGTTGGTCGAGATGGCTTCTTATACCCGGCTTGATTGCGTGCTCGGAAGTACGGCGCTGCTGCGGCAGGCGCTCGTCCAGGCGCTGCATCATGCGCGGCATCGGCTGGCTTTCGGACAGCCCTTGATCCGGCATGCGCTAATGCAAAACGTGTTGATGGATCTCGCACTGGAAAGCGAGGCGGCCACCACCTTGTCGCTGCGTCTCGCGCGGGCCTTCGATGCGTCGGACGATATTATCGACCACGCTTACCGGCGCATCCTGACGCCGGCCGCCAAGTTCTGGATATGCAAACGCAGCATCGAGGCGGCGGGCGAATGCATGGAGGTATGGGGCGGCAACGGATACATAGAAGACGGCCCCATGGCGCGCCTGTTTCGTGAAGCGCCGGTCAACTCCATTTGGGAAGGATCCGGGAATGTGATGTGCCTGGACGTATTGCGCGGCCTGAAGCGGCATCCCGATCAGGCACAGGCCTTATTGGCGGCGCTGCAGGAAGATTGCGCCGGTGAGCCGCTTTTGAAGCAGCGCATGCAGGATCTCCTTGCCGTTTTGTCATCGTCCGGTCCTACGCTCGAGGCGGCTGCCCGTTATGTCGCGCAAGAGCTCGTGTTGTTGACACAGGCCAATCTGCTGCGTCGGCATGCGCCATCGGTGCTGGCCGATGCTTTTGTGCAAAGCCGCTTTGGCGGCACGGGCGGGCGAGTCTACGGCGTAAGCGCGGCGCCCCTGGCCCTATACAGTGTGCTGGAGCGGGCATGGCCGGAATGACTACGACGCAAACAGGAGCAAGTAATTTCTAGGGATTAACCGTCTGTTGCGCGTCGCGGCAAGCCCATATAATCGCAGAGCCCGTCCTGCAATGGTCGCCGGCATCTACACTGTATTTTTCCGGGGACCCAGTGAATAGAGTCTTGAATAAATTGACGAGCAGGCTGCTTGCTGGGCCGACGGCCAAGCCGTGGACCAGATGGTTGGCGGTAGCCTTGATGCTGGGCCTGGCGGGGTTGGGTTCGGTCACTGCCTTCACGCCAAAGACCTCGGCCGATACGGCCTCAAGCACGCTGCCGGTCGATGGAAATTACACCATGGTTGGGCGCGTGGTGCAGGTGATCGATGGCGATACCTTCACCCTGCTCGTGAAGGGCCAGCAACAACGCGTTCGCATGGCGAGCATCGATGCGCCCGAAATCGGTGGAAATCCAGATCGGCCTGGACAGGCGCATGGGCAAGCATCAAAAAAAGCATTGACGGCACTCATAGCCGGCCAAACCATTACGCTTGATTGCTATGAACGTGATCGCTACGACCGAAATGTCTGCAATGTTCCTTTGCCCGGCGGCGACACCGCCAACCGCAAGCAAGTGGCCGCGGGCATGGCGTGGGCCAATATGGAAGGCCGTGGAAAGTTCATGCGCGATCCCGAGCTGCCTGGCCTGGAACAGCAGGCCAGGCGCGCCGGCGCCGGCGTCTGGCAGCAGGCGAGGCCGGTCAGCCCATGGGCGTGGCGCTATCAGTGCTGGAAGCAAGGTCAATGCTAGGCGCACGGGCAGTGCGCATGCTTGTGCTCCTAGCTGTGACGCTGGTGGCGGCGTGTACATCGGGGCCGGTCAATAGCCCCTACGCCCACGGAGAAGCAGACGAAAATGTCCTGTATACGGCTTTCGCGCAGCGTTCGCCAAAATACCTGGACCCGGCGCGCTCTTATTCGGCAGACGAGACGCCGTTTACCTACTCCATCTACGAGCCTCTGTATGGCTATGATTACCTGGCGCGGCCTTATAAGCTGGTGCCCAAGACGGCGCTGGCGATAGAGCAGCCCGTGTACTTCGATGCTGCCGGTCAGCAGTTGCCCGACGACGCTCCGGGCCAGCAAGTCGCGCTCAGCGTCTACGATATCCAGATCAAGCCGGGCATCAAGTTCCAGCCGCATCCCGCCCTGGCACGCGACGCCTCGGGCGGGTATCGCTACTGGCCGTTACAAGACGGCGAGCTTGAACATAAATTCGGCATTGACGATTTTCCACATACGGGAACGCGAGAACTACTGGCCAGCGACTATGTCTATGCTTTCCGGCGGCTCGCAAGCCCCCGTGTGGCCTCACCCATTTATGGGGTCATGGCCGAGCATGTCGTTGGCTTGCGCGACTATGGTGAACAGCTCAAGAAAATAGACGAGACCCAATCCGCTACGATGGCATTCGCGCACCGCCCATGGCTGGACTTGCGCGAGACCCAGTTCGACGGGGTACAGGCGCTGGACTCCCACACCTTGCGCATCAAGGTAAAGGGCAAGTATCCACAATTCAAGTACTGGCTGGCCATGACGTTTACGGCTCCGGTCCCCTGGGAAGTCGATCGCTTTTATGCGCAGGCCGGCATGGACCAGCACGACTTGTCGCTCAATACCTGGCCTGTGGGTACCGGTCCCTATATGCTGACCGAATCCATCCCGAACCGACGACACGTCTTGTCGCGCAATCCGAATTTTCGTGGCGAGCCTTATCCTTGCCAGGGCGAGCCGGCCGATGCCGCGGCAGGCCTCTTGGCCGACTGTGGAAAACTCACGCCTTTCGTCGACAAGGTGGTCTTTTCGCTGGAAAAAGAAAGCGTGCCCCTGATGGGCAAATTCATGCAAGGCTATTACGACATTCCTCAAGTAGACCGGGGCGACTATGGGGTTGCCTTGCGTGTTGCCGCAGGCGACTCCGCCGAGAAGGCATCCCTGTATCGTGACCATGGCATACAGTTGCGCAGCTCAACGGAAGCGCAGGTGTATTACCTGGGCTTCAATTGGCGCGACCCGGTGGTGGGACAGGGCGACACGCCCGAGCAGCAGGAAAAAAATCGCAAGCTTCGCCAGGCAATCGGCATTGCGTTCAACTGGGAGCAGTTTGTCTCCATATTCCAGAACGACGAGGCCCAGGTTGCCTATGGCCCGGTGCCGCCGGGCATCCTTGGTTATCAGGACCTGCCGCAAGGCATTAATGAGCAGATCTATACCCTGGAAAACGGCCGTGCCTTGCGTCGTCCGCTGGATGACGCACGCCAGCTCCTGAAAGAGGCGGGGTATCCCGATGGCCGCGAGGCGGACACCGGCCGGCCCCTCATCCTGCATTTCGATTCCGCCGGCGGCATGGGTTCCAGCGCCATGCTGGACTGGATGCGGCGCCAGTTGGCTTCCATCAATATCCAGCTTGAAGTGCGTGCCACTGATTACAACCGCTTCCAGGACAAGATGCGCAACGGTAGCGCGCAAATGTTCATGTGGGGTTGGGTCGCCGACTATCCCGATGCCGAGAATTTCCTTTTCCTGCTTTATGGCCCCAATGCGAAGGCCGAAGGCGGGGGCGAGAACGCATCGAACTATCAGAATCCGCTGTTTGATCGTCTCTTCGAGCAAATGCGGTTTCTCGACGATGGCCCCGAAAAAGAGGCGCTGGTGCATAAAATGGTCGACTTGGTCCAGCACGATGCGCCCTGGCTGTTCGGCTATTTTCCCAAATCGGGCGGGGCCTACCAGGCATGGGTGGGTAACGCAAAGCCAACCCAAATGGTGCGCAATACCTTGCAGTTCTACCGGATCGATCCCGCGCTGCGTGCGGCAAAAATCAAGGAATGGAATCAACCTGTCTGGTGGCCCTTATGGTTGCTGGGCGGACTGATCGCCGTGGGCGGATTCCTGGCCTGGCGAACGGCGCGCAACCGGGACCGCAGCACGGCCCTGGCGCGCCACGATACAACGAGGCAAGCATGACACGCTATGTAATACGGCGCCTGCTGTACGGGGTCCTCATCCTGATCGGAGTGAACGTTCTTACTTTCGTGCTGTTCTTTGCGGTGAATACACCCGATGACATGGCACGCTTGTCGATAGGCGGCCAGCGTGTCAGCCAGACCGCCATCGATAAATGGAAAGCCGAGAGGGGCTACGACAAGCCCTTGTTCTTCAACAAGCAGGCGGTCGGTGCGGACCAATGGACCGACACCATCTTCGTCGACCGCTCGGTGCCGCTATTGCGTTTCGATTTCGGATTCTCCGACGAAGGACGGGATATCAGTCACGAAATCGGCCAGCGCATGGGCCCCAGCCTGGCGCTGGCCCTGCCCACCTTTTTTCTTGGCCTTCTGGCGTGTGTATCGTTCGCCTTGCTGCTCGTGTTTTTCAAGGGCACGCCGCTGGACTTTGCCGGCGTGGTGTTATGTGTCGTGCTCCTGTCGATCTCCGGGCTGTTCTACATCATTGCGGGCCAATGGGTTTTTGCCAAGGTGCTGCGTTGGGTGCCTTATTCGGGCTACGTAGACGGCTGGGGCAGCGTGCGTTTCCTTGTGCTCCCGGTGCTGGTGGCCGTGTTGTCGCGCCTGGGTGCCGAATCCCGCTTTTATCGCACATTGTTCCTGGAAGAAGCGGGCAAGGATTACGTACGCACAGCGCGAGCCAAAGGCCTGTCTGAGCGAATAGTGCTGTTTCGCCATGTACTGAGAAACGCCATGCTGCCCATACTCACGGGCACTGTCTCGGCCATACCGCTACTTTTTATGGGCAGCCTGATTTCCGAGTCGTTTTTCGGCATCCCCGGCCTGGGCAGCTACACCATCGATGCCATCAACGCCCAAGACTTTTCCATCGTGCGCGCCATGGTCTTCCTGGGGGCTTCCCTGTATATCGTTGGACTGATCCTGGCGGATATTTCCTACACCCTGGCCGACCCCCGGGTCCGGTTCGAGTAGCCCATGCCTAAATTTGTCTTCCTCTGGACCGATATCTTTGTGTTCTGCATGGTTCTTGCCGTGCTGTTTTATGCGTTACGGGTTCGGCGCAGCGCATCCTTGCGCTCGGCCTGGCGCAGTGTGGCCCGCACGTCATCGGCCATGTGCGCGGCGGTCGTCCTGGCCGGCTTTGTGTCGGTAGGCGTTCTCGACTCCGTGCACTACCGGCCTTTACTGCCACCGGTCAGTACCGCGGTTCCAGCCGTCGCCGACGCGCCGCCCATCTATTCGCCACGGCTGCGTTCTGCGCTGGATGACCTGTTGTCGCTTACCCAGCTGGCCCAGCGCGAGAACACCTATTCCGCGCCCTTGGCAGTGCGCCAATTCACCAAAGAAACCGTCGTCGACAATGGCCAGGCCACGCGTGAATACCCGCGCCTCAAGCATGCCGGCCAGTATTTGCAGAGCGAGGACGATCGACTGCAGGACATCTACAGGCGTTTGGCGTGGGGAGTCGCCACTGGCCTGGGCGCATCGCTGATCGCGGCCTTGCTGCTGACGATGGCTCATCTGCGTGGTGCAGCCAGTTTCGGACGCGCCTGGCAAATATGGTGGCGCGGTGAATCCGGTGTGCCCTGGCGGCCCATGTGGATCACATTCGGGATAGGGCTCTTGCTGGCCGCCGTCGCCCTGAGCCTGGGTGGTGACTACCATGTAATGGGTACCGATCGCACGGGCAACGATGTGCTGTGGCAATGCCTGAAAAGCATACGCACTGCACTGGTGATAGGCACGCTGACCACCGTGGCTATGCTGCCCCCGGCGCTTATATTCGGTATTGCGGCCGGTTACTTCAAGGGGCGCGTCGATGACGTCATTCAGTATATTTACACGACGCTTACTTCCATCCCGGGCGTTTTGCTCATTGCCGCGTGCGTACTGATGATGCAGGTCTATATTGACAATAACCCCGGTTTGTTCGATACGGTCGCGGCCCGCGCGGACCTCCGCCTGTTCCTGCTTTGCTTGATCCTGGGCTTGACCGGTTGGGCTGGACTGTGCCGTTTGCTGCGTGCTGAAACGCTGAAGCTGCGCGAACTCGAATACGTCCAGGCGGCCCGTGCATTCGGTGTGGGCCATTGGCGCATCATGCGGCGCCACTTGCTTCCCAATCTCATGCACATCGTGTTGATCACCATGGTCCTGGAATTCTCCGGCCTGGTCCTTTACGAGGCAATATTGTCGTACCTGGGCATAGGGGTCGACCCCAGCACGCCCTCATTCGGTACGATGATAGACATGTCGCGCCTGGAAATGTCACGCGACCCCATGATCTGGTGGAATCTCCTGGGCGCCTTTATGTTTTTGCTGGCGCTGGTGTTGTCGGCCAACATCTTCGCTGACGCCGTCCAGGATGCGTTCGACCCCCGTACACGCCGCTATAAGCCACGTCGATACGCGCTCAAGGACGCTACGCCATGAATGAAATTGTCCATAGCGACAGGCATTCGCGCGCCGGTGCAGGCGATACAGTAGTGTCGATTCACGACCTGTCAGTACAGATATCAAGCGATGCGGGGGTGCAGGACGCGGTAAAGTCCCTGGCCCTGACCATAGCGCGTGGAGAAACCTTTGCGCTGGTCGGCGAGTCCGGGTGTGGCAAAAGTATGACGGCGCTTGCCTTGCTGCGCCTGTTGCCCGAAGCCGGCCGTGTTGTCTCCGGCGAAATCCACCTGGGCGACATTGAACTCAACGGGCTGACGGAACAGGGCATGCGCCGTGTACGTGGAGGACAGGTCGGCATCATATTCCAGGAGCCGTCCACCAGCCTGAATCCCGTCATGACGATAGGCGACCAGCTTATCGAGACACTGCGTGCGCATACCTCATACCGCGGCAAGGAGCTCCGGCAGCGTGCCGCCTGGTGGCTGGCACGAGTCGGCATACCGGAAGCCGATAAGCGCCTGCACGACTATCCCTTCCAGTTTTCGGGCGGACAGAAGCAGCGCATCATGATTGCCATCGCCCTGGCCGCCGAACCGCGCCTGCTGATTGCCGACGAGCCCACCACCGCACTGGACGTCACGGTACAGGCGCAAATCCTCGATCTCCTGGCCGATATCCAGAAAGAAATGGGCTTGGCCATCATGCTTATTACCCATGACCTGGCCGTGGTCAAGAACGTGGCGGACCATGTCGCGCTGATGCGCGGCGGCCGTATCGTCGAGACGGTGGATGCGGACTCCTTTTTCTCGGCGCCTAAGCATCCCTACGCCCGTGAGTTGTTGGCGGCCATCCCCACTTTTGCCAAGCGCGGCAAGCCCTTGTCGGCGAGCCAGGTACCTGTATCGGAAGCCGCCTCGCGGTCCACGGAAATCTCCGGCTTGCCCATGGCCGCCGCGACCCGCAGCAAGGCGGGTCTTAGCGATGCCCCCGTGTTGGCGGTAAAGAATCTCTCGGTCTCGTATTCCGCCAGGGGAAGTTTCTGGAGGCATCCTGAGCCCGTGAAAATTGTCGAGAATGTGTCGTTCGACTTGCGCGCAGGCGAAACACTGGCCCTGCTCGGCGAATCGGGCTGCGGCAAGACAACGACCGCCAAGGCGCTGCTGCGCCTGCTGGACAAGCAAGCCACAGTCGGCGGCCACGCCAGCTTGCAGGGTGAAGATCTGCTTTCCGCCCGCGGTGCACGCTTGCGTCAGTTGCGCCAGGCCATACAGATCGTTTTCCAGGATCCCTATGCCTCGCTCGATCCGCGCATGCTGGTCGGCGAGATTCTGGATGAAGGCATTGCCGCCTTGCGTCCTGATCGATCCAGAGCCGATCGCAAGGCGCAAATCAGCAGCTTGCTGGACCGGGTAGGGCTACCCCAAAATACGGCACAGCGCTACCCGCACGAGTTCTCGGGTGGGCAGCGCCAGCGAATCGCCATCGCCCGCGCGCTCGCCGTGGAGCCTTCCGTGCTGATATGCGACGAACCCACCTCTGCGCTGGATGTATCGGTACAAGCGCAAATTCTCGATCTGTTACGTGCGCTACAGGAAGAGTTCGGTATTGCCTACCTGTTCATTACGCACAATTTTGGCGTCGTCGAGTATCTGTCCGACCGTATCGCCATCATGCATCAAGGGAAAATCGTCGAAGCCGGTACGACTGAATCCGTTCTTTCCGCGCCACAGCATAGTGAAACCCGCCGCCTGCTCGCCGCCGTTCCCCGCCTGTAGCGACAGCTCTCTCTATAATGGTCTTTTAGCGTTGCGCATGCTGGGCGGGTTCCTCGCCTTGTAGTTGGCGCCGCCACCCACATATTGGTCTTATGTCATTAAAAGTGTTTGATCTTCAATGCGACCAGGGCCATGTATTTGAAGGCTGGTTCGGGTCCGTCGACAATTATGAATCGCAGCAAGCCCGGGGCTTGTTGAGCTGTCCTATTTGCAGCAGTTCCCGCGTCTCGAAGAAGTTATCGGCACCGCGCCTGAATCTTGGCCATGCAAAGGGCCCGGACCCCGTTGCGGGCACGGGGTCCGCCCCTGCTGCCGGGCCTGGCTCTGCGGTGGCCGCCACTGGGGTGGCCGCCACTGCGGTGGCTGCGCCTGCCGCGGCCCAGATGGCGCAGTTGCAGGCTCAAGTCATGCGCCATATTCGCCAGATGCTGCGCAATACCGAAGACGTCGGCGTACGGTTCGCCGAAGAAGCCCGTCGCATGCACGAGGGCGAGGCCCAGGAGCGTGCCATTCGCGGAACAGCTACCCGCGAGGAACGGCGGGAATTGGCGGAAGAGGGAATCACAGTCATGCCCATACCGGAATTTCTGGACGATGACCGCCTGCAGTAAGGGCCTGCGGCCTTTGCAATAAAAAAGCACCAATCGTTAAATTGGTGCCTCTGGATTGCGCCTTGGGGACGCAAGCTGTAGCCAAAACCCAGTCGAATGAATCGGCTGGGTTTTGCTTATTACATTACGCGGCTGCGGTATTCGTTGGTGCGTGTGTCAATTTCGATCTTGTCACCGATATTGCAGAACAGCGGCACGTTGATGGTCATGTCGGTGTTGGTCTTGGCAGGCTTCAGTACTTTGCCCGACGTGTCGCCTTTGACGGCAGGTTCGGTGTACATGATCTCGCGCACGACGATCGTGGGAAGTTCGACGGAAATGGCCCGTCCATCGTAGAACACGACCTGTACTTTCATGCCTTCTTCAAGGTAGTTCAGGGCGTCGCCCATGCTTTCCGATTCGACTTCGTGCTGGTTGTATTCTTCATCCATGAAGACGTACATGGGATCAGCGTAGTACGAATAGGTGCATTCTTTGTTTTCGAGTTGAACGACCTCGAATTTTTCGTCGGCCTTGGACACCGATTCGCTGCCCGATCCGGTAAGTAAGTTCTTGAACTTAAGCTTGACGACAGCCGAGTTGCGGCCTGACTTGTTATATTCGGTTTTTTGCACTACCAGTGCGTCGTTACCTACTTTTACGACGTTCCCAACGCGCAATTCTTGTGCGGTTTTCATATATTCCAAAGACTCCGGGGGTTTGATTGCTCCGCCAGATGCCACTGCCGGGCCGGAGCATGACTTACTAAACCTTAGATTTTAACCTGATCGCTGCTTTTGCGTGCAAAAGTCGACAAGGCAGTGGGCCAAATCGGGATACTCAGCCAGTTTTTGACTGAAATCCGCGCAACTGGATTGCCAGTTCTGCCAATTCTGTGGCTTCAGCGCTTCACATAGATGCGCTGAAACTTCCCGTTCATTGCCCAGGTTCCAGTGCTGCATCAGCGCTTGCGCCGCCGCCGGGTAGCCGGACTGGTCCAGCCAGGCCTGAAGTTTATCCATATGCGCGCCGGCTTCCTGGGCATATATCTGCCAGACCAGCGGTTTCCCCGCCCACAGGGCGCGAACCAGGGAGTCCTCACCCCGCACGAAATTCAAATCGCTGCTCCAGAGCAACAAGTCGAAGTTCGCCTGGTCGACGAAGGGCACTTCGTGGAGATGCACATGTTCGCTGGTGTGTGCGGCCAGGGACGGGTAGACGCCTTGGGGCACAAGGAGCAAGGCAGGACGATCCTGCTCATTCAGGCCGGCGAGCAAAGCCCGGGCTGGCGCATCGGGATAGCAGAACAGGAAAGCAAGGAGCGCACCTTCTTCCAGGCGGTGGATCTGCTCGTTCGGGACATTGACTGATTTCATCAGGTCCAGGCGGCGTCCCGGGTTCGATAGCCATTGAGCCCGCTTCGCCAGCAGGCCGGGCTCGCGCAGCAGGCCGCCTGTTTTCGCTGTAAACCCGGGAAAGTAAAAATATTTGCGCAGGCCATTGGGCTGCAAGGACGGCAGCCCGTGGCAGGACTCGACCCAGTTTTCTGCGCTTAAGTACTCGAGGTTGATCCACAAGCTATCGTGGCGGGCCATGGCCTCGATGAAGGAGGGCGGAGGATCGCAGGCAAAGGCTTCGATGACCACCGCATGGGGCTGCATGACAGGTGCCGGCGCGGTCCAATGGACAATATCCACATCGTCGATACGTTGGGACCCATCCTGCGTACGAAGCTGTGGTGCGATCCGGGAGAAGCTGTGCAGATCGTCCACCCAGAGCCGGACTTCATGCTGGTGCGGCGCCTGCGCCAATTGCCTGGCCAGACGCCAGCACACGCCGATGTCGCCATAGTTGTCGACGACCCGGCAGAAGATGTCGAAACTGAGCCTGCCCATTCAGTGAAAGTGGACGGGCGCCAGGTCGGTCTCTTCAGGAAGTTCGGGGTGCATCATCTCGCCTTGTGCATTGGGGAAATAAGGCGCCCCGCAGTCGTCGCAGAACTCGGCGGGATGAACACCAGGCAAGCGCCGCACGTCGCCCACGCCCTGCTCCTTGAGCAACGCTGCGATCTCATCGGGTATGTCGACGGTTTCGTCTTCCGCGTCGTCGGCGACAGCCTCTTCCTTGCTGAGTACCGGCCAGATGCATCCGTAGATGACCTCGTTGCTTTGCCGCGTGCTGAACCCGACGCGGTATTCTTCGATGCTGGTGGCGCCACAACCCGTGATGACTGCGCGCAGGTCCTCGCCGGGCAGATGAGCAGCGGTTTGCAGCCATGTTACGGCGGCTTTCAAGGCGAGGGGGCGTATGCGGCGGTCAGCTTCACGGCTGTTCATGTAATACGCGTCGGGCTGCAGGAACTCCATATGGCAACCAGTGAACATGGGCGTGAAAACTTCGGCGCTGGCTTTCTCCCAGGCTTCCTGGCATGCCTGCCGCAGGGCAATGGCGTCGTCCTGGGGTGCTTGCCAGCGGAATACTGCCTGTCCCTTCGGAACGACGATGACGCCGACGGCGAAGCGCGCATCGGCCAGCATGCCTTCCGCTTCTTCGGGCGTATTGATGATGCAGGGCTCGGTGGATACACCCAGTGCCAGTTGGGCCAGGCGTTGCGTCCATGCGTGCGTTTCCTGGAACGACTGGGGCATTTGGTCGAAATTGACGAACGCCGGTATGAGCGCCATTCTGGCGCCTTCCGCGACGATATGCTCGTGCAGATGGCGGGCCAGTGTTGCGCTTTGGACAGCCGTAAGATCGCCCTCGGGCAACTGATAGCGGGTCCAGGCCACGATGGGTGCCGAGAATAATAAGGCGTCGTATTCGATACCCTGGTGCACGATAGTCGTTGATTCGGACAGCGTTTCGGCTTGTTCGACAAGGATCTCGTAGGCGTTCAAGTCGCTGGCCAGCAAGTGTTCAAGAACGCTTTCAATCGTTTTGTTCTTCTTGCCGGACAGCATCTTGTTCAACTGCGTGGCAATCAGGTTCTCCCAATAGATATCTTCCAGGCGGCTGCCTGAACGTGCCAGGGCAAGCGTCAAGGTGACAAGGCGTTGCGCGTCGCGAGTCAAACGGGAGGGGGGGGCGGCAGGCATACGGGGCATAAGACAGTACAAGTTGGTTAGATGACTAGTGTAACGCTCTCCTGATAAAAAAACTCCCGGGGCCAGGGCCCCGGGAGTTTGTTCGGCGAGCGGTACTGAGGCCGGACTATACGCTGACTGAGTCGGCGATTTCCTTGAAGTCTTCGATCTGGTCGAAGTTCATGTAGCGGTAGATTTCAGCGCCATTCTCGCTGAGCACGCCCATGTCGGCCATGTACTCTTCCTTGGTGGGAATGCGCCCCAGGCGCGAGCAAATGGCGGCCAGTTCGGCAGAACCCAGGAAGACAAAGGAGTTCTTGCCCAGACGGTTCGGGAAGTTGCGCGTGCTGGTCGACATGACGGTGGCACCTTCGCGCACTTGTGCCTGGTTGCCCATGCACAGCGAGCAGCCGGGCATTTCCATGCGCGCGCCGGCGCTGCCCAGTACGCCGTAATGGCCTTCTTCCGTGAGTTGCTTCTGGTCCATCTTGGTGGGCGGCGCAACCCACAGCTTGGTCGGCATATCGCGTTTTCCTTCCAGCAGCTTGGATGCTGCGCGGAAATGGCCGATATTGGTCATGCAGCTGCCGATGAAGACTTCATCGATCACCGTGCCGGAGACATCAGACAGTGTTTTGACGTCGTCAGGGTCGTTGGGGCAGGCAACAATGGGCTCGTGCACATCGGCCAGGTCGATCTCGATCACGGCCGCATATTCGGCGTCGGCGTCGGGTGCCAGCAATTGCGGATTGGCCAGCCATGCTTGCATGGCCTTGATGCGGCGGCCTAGCGTACGCTCGTCTTCATAGCCGTTGGCAATCATCCATTTGAGCAGCGTAATGTTGCTGTTGATGTATTCGATGATGGGCTCTTTGCTGAGGTGCACGGTGCAGCCGGCGGCCGAGCGCTCTGCCGAGGCATCCGACAGTTCGAAAGCCTGTTCAACCTTGAGGTTGGGCAATCCTTCGATTTCCAGGATGCGGCCCGAGAATATGTTTTTCTTTCCCTGGGTTTCGATCGTGAGCAGGCCCTGCTTGATGGCGTACAGCGGGATGGCGTTGACCAGGTCGCGCAAGGTAACGCCGGGGCGCAGCGTGCCCTTGAAGCGCACCAGTACCGACTCGGGCATATCCAGGGGCATGACGCCCGTGGCTGCCGCGAAGGCCACCAAGCCGGAGCCGGCGGGGAAGCTGATGCCGATCGGGAAGCGCGTGTGTGAATCGCCGCCGGTACCCACGGTATCGGGCAACAGCATGCGGTTCAGCCACGAGTGGATGATGCCATCGCCCGGGCGCAGGGAAATGCCGCCACGTGTGCTGATGAAAGCGGGCAGTTCGTGGTGGGTTTTCACGTCCACGGGTTTAGGGTAGGCGGCGGTATGGCAGAACGACTGCATAACCAGGTCGGCCGAGAAGCCCAGGCAGGCCAGGTCTTTGAGCTCGTCGCGCGTCATGGGGCCGGTGGTGTCCTGGCTGCCCACGGACGTCATTTTTGGTTCGCAGTAGGTGCCTGGGCGCATGCCGCGACCTTCCGGCAGACCGCAGGCACGGCCAACCATTTTCTGGGCCAGCGTGAAGCCCTTGCCGGTATCGGCAGGAACCTGGGGCAGGCGGAACAGCGTCGATACCGGCAAGCCCAGCGCCTCGCGCGCCTTGGCGGTCAGGCCGCGGCCGATAATCAGGGGAATGCGGCCCCCGGCGCGTGCCTCGTCGAACAATACATCGGACTTCACCTTGAATTCAGCAATGACTTCGCCGTTCTTCAGTGCGACGCCGTCGTAAGGGCGCAGCTCGATGACGTCGCCCATATTCATATTGGTCACGTCGAGTTCGATAGGCAAGGCGCCGGCGTCTTCCATGGTGTTGTAGAAGATCGGAGCAATCTTTCCGCCCAGGCAAACGCCGCCAAAGCGCTTGTTGGGAACGAAAGGAATGTCCTCGCCGGTGTGCCAGAGCACCGAGTTGGTGGCTGATTTGCGCGACGAGCCCGTACCGACCACGTCGCCCACATAAGCAATAAGGTGACCTTTTTGCTTCAGGCTTTCTATGAATTTGATCGGGCCGATTTTTCCGGGCTGTTCAGGCTCGATGCCCGGGCGGGGGTTCTTGAGCATGGCCAGGGCATGCAACGGAATATCAGGGCGGCTCCATGCGTCCGGTGCCGGAGACAGGTCATCGGTATTGGTTTCGCCCGTTACCTTGAACACCGTAAGGGTAAGGCTCTGTGGGACTTCGGGGCGGCTGGTGAACCATTCGGCATCGGCCCAGCTTTGAAGGATGGCGCTGGCATGCTTGTTGCCTTTGTCGGCCTTGTCCTTGACGTCGTGGAAGGCATCGAACACCAGCAGGGTTTTCTTCAGGCCTTCGGCGGCGATGCTGGCAAGCATATCGTTGTCGAGCAGGTCGACCAGGGGACCGATGTTATATCCGCCAAGCATGGTGCCCAGCAGTTCAGTGGCGTACTGGGGATCAATGAGAGGACAGGCTTCCTTGCCCAGGGTAATGGCGGCCAGATACGAGGCCTTTACTTTGGCAGCATCATCCACACCGGCGGGGACGCGGTGCGTGATGAGGTCGACCAGGAACGCTTCTTCGCCGGCAGGCGGATTCTTGAGCAGCTCGATCAGGTCGGCGGTTTGCTGTGCGGAAAGAGGAAGAGGAGGGATGCCTGACGCGGCGCGCTCGGCAACATGTTGGCGATATGAATCCAGCATTGTGCATGCCCTTTTATTCGATGATGAATGGAATAGTGCTTACCCCTAATTGTAGGAGGAAGGGCGGCCGGAAGCAAATGTCTTATATCTTATATAAGACATAAGATACACTTTTGTGGCGGCGGCGCCAAAAAGACGGTTCAGTTCACGCCAGCAGGTCAGCGTACTCGGGGTGTCGTTTTATGTAGGCGGCGGCATAGGAGCACTGCGGGCGCACCAGCCACCCATTGCCGCGGACGGTATCCAGGGCATATTTCGTAAGGTCGGCGGCAATGCCCCGGCCCCCGACAGCCTCGGGTACACCGGTATGGGTAATGATCATGACGCCGTCTTGCAATTGATAATCAAGAACACTGAGGATGCCGTCTTCTACCCATTCAAATCGTTGCAAGCTGGTGTTGTTTTCGATGCTGCGGCTCATTGTTGCTCCTGGACAAGGGAATGATCAGGAGTTCATTGTAAGCAGGATCAGTGCCCACATCACCAGCATGGCGGCGGTACCGATAAAGCAGCCCGCCCATAGGCCTATGATCGGCCACTTTATCCCAATGGGTACGTCTACCGGCTCGATATGGGGAAGCAGCCGGTTGGCCTCGCCCGCAATCCAGAACGTGCTCTTGGGAAAGGCAAGCCGCAGGAAATAATCGAGCAGGATGGCTGCACGTATCGACAGTGGATAGCGCTCCCAGGGCTGATGCTTCAGATAAGGGTGGCGCAGGACCTCGTTGGTCTTTCTCAGCCTGAACAGCAGCAGGACAAGCGCTGAAACAAGAGAGGTCAATGCGCATGCGACGAGTAATGTGAAGCTGAAGGGTAGGGCGTACAGGACAAAAGTTTGAAACATAGTGATAGTGGCGGTGGGGCTATGGCTAGAGGTATTTGAAATGGAAGCGGCTTGTCGGAGCGCTGGTCCGCTGAACGCGGGTCGATCAACGCCGAAGGCGGATGATACCGCCTACGGTACCACTTATGCTTCAGATGACGTAGAGATCCACGTATTCATGCACCGGCATGGCCTCGAGTTTCTTCAGGTCCAGCGACGCATCGAGGATGTGCTGTTGCTGTTTTGTAGGGAAACGGAGTGCGAGCTTGCTGCGAAACTTGTCTTCCAGCAACGGTATGCCTTCATTGCGGCGGCGCTTGTGCCCGATGGGGTACTCGCACACTATTTCATCCAGGATGCTGCCGTCGTTGAACTCCACGGTCAATGCATTGGCGATCGAGCGTTTATCGGGATCGTGGTATTCGCTTGTGAAGACAGGGTCTTCCACGCATATGATCTTGGCACGCAGCGCATCGATACGCGGATCGGTGGCAATGTTGTCTTCGTAGTCACCGGCGGTAAGGCGACCGAACAGGATAGGGACAGCCACCATATACTGGATGCAATGATCGCGGTCGGCCGGGTTATTCAGTGGACCCTTCTTGTCGATAATGCGTATGCATGCTTCATGTGTACGAATCGTGATTTTCCTGATATCGCTAGCCGACTTGCCGACCGCCTTCAGCTTCTGGTGGATGGCCATTGCGCATTCCACGGCCGTTTGCGAATGAAATTCGGCCGGAAAGGAAATCTTGAACAACACATTTTCCATGACATAACTGCCATAGGGCCGCTGGAACCTGAATGGCTGGCCTTTGAACAGCACGTCGTAGAAGCCCCAGGTTTTCGCCGACAGTGCCGAGGGGTAGCCCATTTCACCGGTCCTGGCGATAAGGGCCAGGCGAACCGCGCGGCTGGTGGCATCTCCGGCTGCCCAGCTTTTTCGGCTGCCGGTATTGGGCGCATGACGATAGGTGCGCAGGCTCTGGCCATCGACCCAGGCCAGCGACACGGCATTGAGAGTTTCCTCGTGCGTGAGGCCCAGCAACTGGGACACCACTGCCGTGGAGGCCACTTTGACCAGTACGACGTGGTCCAGGCCTACCTTGTTGAAGGAGTTTTCCAGTGCAATGCAGCCCTGGATTTCGTGTGCCTTGATCATGGCGGTCAGGACGGCGCGCATGGTCAGCGGCGCCTTGCCCGCGGCAACGGCGTTGCGCGAGAGCCAGTCGGCGGTGGCCAGGATGCCGCCCAGGTTATCCGACGGATGGCCCCATTCCGCCGCGAGCCAGGTGTCATTGAAATCCAGCCAGCGGATCATGGCGCCGATGTTGAACGCCGCCTGCACGGGATCAAGCTGGAACTGGGTGCCCGGCACTTTGGCGCCGTTGGGCACCATGGTGCCAGGAACGATGGGCCCCAGCAGTTTGGTGCAGGCGGGATACTCCAGCGCCTCAAGGCCACAACCCAGGGTATCGATCAGGCACAGGCGGGCGGTTTCGTAGGCCGGTTCCGACTTGATCTCGTAGCGCTGGACATAATCGACGATGTCGACCAGGACGGGATCCCAGTCGGGGCGGTTGGCAGATTCCATATGGACTTGTCCTCCGGGCAACAGTCGTTGGCGTTCCTAGAACGCGTCGCCGGGCACGCGCACCCAGCCCTCCATCAGTACTCGGGCGCTGCGGCTCATGATGGCCTTGGTGACGACCCAGTCGCCGCCTTCTTGGCGGGCCTGTGCACCGACCCGCAATGTTCCCGAGGGATGGCCAAAGCGTACCGCATTGCGTTCTCCGCCGCCAGCCGCCAGGCTTACCAAGGTGCCTGGAATGGCTGCCGCGGCGCCAATGGCGACGGCGGCTGTGCCCATCATGGCATGGTGCAGCTTGCCCATGGACAGGGCACGCACCAGCAGGTCGATGTCGGCGTTGTCAATCTGCTTGCCGCTGGACGCGGCGTAGGCGGCCGGCTTGGCGACGAAAGCCACTTTCGGAGTGTGCTGGCGCTGGGCGGCTTCATCGATATGCGCGATCAGGCCCATGCGCAATGCGCCATGGGCACGTATGGTTTCGAACTTCGAGAGCGCGCCGGGATCGCCGTTGATGGCATCCTGCAGCTCGGTGCCGGTGTAGCCGATGTCTTCGGCATTGATGAAAATGGTCGGGATGCCGGCATTGATCATGGTGGCCTTCAGCGTACCTATGCCCGGTACATCAAGATCGTCGACCAAGTTGCCGGTGGGGAACATCGAGCCGCCCGCGCCGTCTTCATCGGCGGCCGGATCCATGAACTCCAACTGCACTTCTGCGGCGGGGAAGGTGACGCCATCCAGTTCGAAGTCGCCCGTTTCCTGTACGGCGCCGTCGGTGATGGGCACTTGGGCGACGATAGTCTTGCCGATATTCGCCTGCCAGATGCGTACCGTCGCCATGCCGTTTTGCGGGATACGGCTGGCATCCACGAGGCCATTGCTGAGGGCGAAGGGGCCGACAGCTGCCGAGAGATTACCGCAGTTGCCGCTCCAGTCGATAAAGGCCTTGTCGATGGAGACCTGGCCAAACAGATAGTCGACGTCGTGGCCGGGCCGGCTGCTTTTGGAGAGAATGACCGTCTTGCTCGTACTGGAGGTCGCGCCGCCCATGCCGTCCGTCTGCTTGGCGTAGGGATCGGGGCTGCCGATGACGCGCATCAATAGCGCGTCGCGTGCGGCGCCTGGCACTTGGGCGGAATCGGGCAAATCCTGCAGGCGAAAGAACACGCCTTTGCTGGTGCCGCCCCGCATATAAACGGCGGGAACCTTGATCTGTGGGGAGTGAGCCATGAATAGTTCC
The DNA here is from genome assembly GCF_002849655.1 of Pollutimonas subterranea. Classification (GTDB taxonomy): domain Bacteria; phylum Pseudomonadota; class Gammaproteobacteria; order Burkholderiales; family Burkholderiaceae_B; genus Pollutimonas; species Pollutimonas subterranea. The sequence goes on along the minus strand of NZ_PDNW01000002.1, from coordinate 127,334 downwards.
TTTGTTCTTAAGCGGCCGCGGTGGAGTCCAGGAAGTCCTGGGCAAAACGTTGCAATACGCCGCCCGCTTCGTAGATCGACAGCTCTTCCGCTGTATCGAGGCGACAGGTGACGGGCACCTCGGCGCGCTGGCCGTTCTTGCGGTTGATCACAAGGGTCAGCGTCGCAAGCGGCGTGCATTCACCGATGACGTCGTAGGTTTCCGTGCCGTCGATGCCCAGCGTCTTGCGATTCTGGCCGGGCATGAATTCGAGGGGCAATACGCCCATGCCAACGAGGTTGGTACGGTGGATGCGTTCAAAGCCTTCGGCAACGATGGCTTCCACGCCGGCCAGGCGCACGCCTTTGGCGGCCCAGTCGCGCGATGACCCTTGGCCGTAGTCGGCGCCCGCAACGATTATGAGCGGCTGCTTGCGTTCCATGTAGGTTTCTATGGCTTCCCACATGCGTGTAACCTTGCCTTCAGGTTCAATGCGCGCGAGCGAACCCTGCTTGACCTGGCCGTTCTCCTGGACCATTTCATTTAACAGTTTTGGGTTGGCGAAGGTAGCACGCTGGGCGGTGAGGTGATCGCCGCGGTGGGTTGCGTAAGAATTGAAGTCTTCTTCCGGCAAGCCCATCTTGGTCAGGTATTCACCGGCGGCGCTGTTCGCCATGATGGCGTTGGACGGAGACAAGTGATCGGTGGTGATATTATCGCCCAGTACCGCCAGCGGACGCATGCCCTTGAGCGTGCGTTCGCCGGCCAGTGCACCTTCCCAGTAGGGCGGGCGGCGGATGTAGGTACTGGTCGGGCGCCAGTCGTATAGCGGGCTGAGCTGCTCATTGCTATTGACGCTCACGGCAAACATGGGCTCGTAGACTTGGCGGAACTGTTCAGGCTTGACGCTGGCGGCCACGATGGCATCGATTTCTTCATCGGTGGGCCAGAGGTCTTTCAGCGTGACCGGATTTCCGTCCTTGTCGATACCCAGGACATCTTTTTCAATATCGAAGCGGATGGTGCCGGCAATGGCATAGGCGACCACCAACGGCGGCGAGGCCAGGAAGGCCTGCTTGGCATAAGGATGGATACGGCCGTCGAAGTTGCGATTGCCGGACAGCACGGCTGTCGCGTACAGGTCGCGGTCGATGATTTCTTTCTGAATCACGGGATCCAGGGCGCCGCTCATGCCATTGCACGTGGTACAGGCAAAGCCGACGATGCCGAAACCCAGGCTTTCCAGTTCGGGCAGCAGCTTGGCGTCTTCAAGATAAAGCTGTACCGCTTTGGATCCCGGTGCCAGCGAGGTCTTGACCCAGGGTTTGCGGTTCAGGCCACGCGCGTTGGCGTTGCGGGCCAGCAGTCCGGCGGCAATCACGTTGCGCGGGTTGCTGGTGTTGGTACAACTGGTGATCGCGGCGATGATCACGGCCCCGTCCGGCATCAGGCCGGGTTCGTTTTCCACCGTGCCCGATATGCCGCGGGCCGCCAGTTCGGACGTGGGTACGCGCCGATGCGGGTTCGATGGTCCGGCGATATTGCGCACGACGGTCGACAGGTCGAACTGGAGCACGCGTTCGTATTCGGCATTCTTGAGGCTGTCGGCCCACAGGCCGGCCTGCTTGGCGTAGGTTTCCACCAGCTTGACTTGATCGTCGTCGCGGCCAGTGAGTTTCAGGTAATCGATGGTCTGCTGGTCGATGTAGAACATCGCCGCGGTGGCGCCATATTCGGGCGTCATGTTCGAAATGGTGGCGCGGTCGCCCAGGGTCAGGCGGGACGCGCCTTCGCCGTAGAACTCGAGGTATGACGATACGACTTTCTGGTTGCGCAGGAATTCGGTCAGCGCCAGTACCAGATCGGTGGCGGTGGAGCCGGGGCGCAGCTTGCCGGTCAGTTCGACACCGATGATGTCGGGCAGGCGCATCCACGATGCGCGACCGAGCATCACGCTTTCCGCTTCAAGGCCGCCCACGCCGATTGCGATCACGCCCAGCGCGTCGACGTGGGGTGTATGGCTGTCTGTGCCGACTAGGGTATCCGGATAGGCAACGCCGTCGCGCGCATGCACGACCGGTGACATGCGTTCCAGGTTGATCTGGTGCATGATGCCGTTGCCCGGCGGGATCACGTCGACGTTCTTGAACGTTTTCTTGGTCCAGTTGATGAAATGGAAGCGATCATCGTTGCGCCGATCTTCGATGGCCCGATTCTTGGAGAAGGCATCTTTCTCGAAACCGCCATGTTCGACGGCCAGCGAGTGGTCGACGATCAGTTGCGTTGGCACGACCGGGTTGACCAGGGAGGGATCGCCGCCTTTCGCGGCAATGGCATCGCGCAGGCCGGCCAGGTCGACCAGTGCGGTTTGGCCCAGGATGTCATGGCAAACCACGCGCGCGGGGAACCAGGGAAAGTCCAGGTCACGCTTGCGCTCGATGAGCTGTTTGAGCGAAGCCGTCAGCGTGGCCGGATCGCAGCGACGCACCAGGTTTTCAGCCAGTACGCGTAACGTATATGGCAACTTTTCATAGGCACCGGGCTGGATGGCGTCGACGACTGCCTGTACGTCGAAGTAGTCGAGATCAGTGCCGGGCAGGGGTTTGCGGTTTGCAGTGTTCATGGCATCCGGAAGATTGAGATGTGATGTCCAGGGGTGGTGCGGGGAACGGCCGGGCGCGATGCCCGGCTTATGCCCCTGTCGCGATCAGCGCTTGGCGAGCGGTACGAAAGTTTGATCTTCCGGGCCAATGTAGTTGGCGGTGGGGCGGATGATCTTGTTGTCGGCACGCTGTTCAAGAATATGCGCGGCCCAGCCGGCAGTGCGGGCAATCACGAATAGTGGCGTGAACATGGCCGTGGGCACGCCCATCATGTGGTAGGACACGGCCGAGAACCAATCCAGGTTGGGGAACATTTTCTTGGCGTCCCACATCACCGTTTCCAATCGCTCGGCAATATCGAACATTTTCATGTTGCCTTGCTCCTTGGACAGCTTGCGCGAGACTTCCTTGATCACCTTATTGCGCGGATCGGAAACCGTATACACCGGATGACCGAAGCCGATGATGACTTCCTTGTTCTCGACGCGGCGACGGATGTCGGCCTCAGCCTCGTCCGGCGAGTCGTAGCGTTTTTGAACCTCGAAAGCGACTTCATTGGCTCCGCCGTGCTTGGGTCCGCGCAGCGCGCCAATACCGCCGGTAATGGCGGAATACATATCCGAACCTGTGCCGGCAATGACGCGGCTGGCGAACGTCGATGCGTTGAACTCGTGTTCGGCATACAGGTTCAGCGATGTATGCATGGCCCGGACCCATTCTTCGCTGGGCTCAGTGCCGTGCAGCAGGTGCAGGAAATGTCCGCCTATGCTGTCGTCGTCGGTTTGTACATCGATGAAGCGGCCGTTATGGCTGAAGTGGTACCAGTACAGCAGGGCCGAACCCAGATTGGCGATCAGCCGGTCGGCGATGTCGCGGGCGTCGGGGATGTTGTGGTCATCCTTTTCGGGGAGGACGCAGCCCAGCACTGATACGGCCGTGCGCATGACGTCCATGGGATGGCTGGCCGCCGGCAAGGCTTCGAGCGCGCTTTGCAACGCGGCAGGCAGTCCGCGCAGGCTGCGAAGTTTTTGCTTGTAGGCCTTGAGCTCGGCCTTAGTGGGCAGTTTGCCGTGTATCAGCAAGTGGGCGACTTCTTCGAACTCGCTGGCTTCAGCAATATCGAGAATATCGTAGCCCCGGTAGTGCAGGTCGTTGCCGCTGCGTCCGACAGTGCACAGCGCTGTATTGCCTGCGACTACGCCGGAAAGGGCGACGGATTTCTTGGGTTTTGGGCCGGGCTTGCTATCTTTAACTTCGTTTGTAGCCATGTCTCAACTCCTGGAAGGTTATTTCGATTTGCCTTGCTGAAATAGTGCATCAAGCCGGGATTCAAACTCGTGATAGCCGATGCGGTCGTAGAGTTCTTCCCGGGTTTGCATCATGTCAATGACGTTCTTCTGGTGGCCATCCTTGCGTATTGCCGTGTATACCGATTCGGCGGCCTTGTTCATGGCGCGAAATGCCGAAAGCGGGTAGAGCACCATGCCCACGCCTGCGCCTGCCAGTTCGTCGACGCTGAATAGCGGCGTTTGCCCGAACTCGGTGATATTGGCCAGCACGGGTACGTTCAGCGCCTTGGAAAACCGCTCGTAGGTGGCGAGGTCGTACGAGGCTTCAGCAAAAATGGCATCTGCGCCGGCTTCGACGCAGGCCACGGCACGCTCGAGTGCGGCATCCACGCCGTCGACGGCGATGGCATCGGTGCGCGCAATAATGAAGAAATCGCTGTCTGTACGGGCGTCGACCGCCGCCTTGACGCGGTCAGCCATTTCCTGTGTGGTGACGATTTCCTTGCCGGGCCGGTGGCCGCAACGTTTGGCACCGACCTGGTCTTCGATGTGGCAGGCGGCCGCGCCAAACTTGATCAGGCTTTTTACGGTGCGCCCGATATTGAAGGCGGAAGGCCCGAAACCGGTGTCGATGTCGACCACCAGGGGTACGTCGCACACATCGGTAATACGCCGCACGTCGGTCAGCACGTCGTCCAGCGTGTTGATGCCCAGGTCAGGCAGGCCCAGCGAGCCGGCGGCGACTCCGCCACCGGAAAGGTAGATGGCCCGGTAGCCGGCGCGCTTGGCCAGCAAGGCGTGATTGGCGTTGATGGCGCCAATGATTTGCAATGGCTGTTCTTCTTTTAATGCCTGGCGAAACAGAGCGCCGGGCGAGGCGGGTCGGGTCATCGGGATCTCCGAAAATGGCTGTGTCGTGGGCAGATGCCCAGACTCTAATGTATTGGCTGCCACGGAACTGTCTTCGTGGGGACAAAGTACCGGATATGCGTCGGGGCATATCGAAGACAAGGCCCGGATTACCGAGCCTTGTCTGTGTCGCATTACTTCAATAGATCTTGCACGCCGTCACGTTCTTCGAGCAGCTCGTTCAACGTGAAATCCATGCGTTCGCGCGAGAAGGTATCGATTTCCAGGCCTTCGATACGTGTATATTCGCCGTTGGCCGTGGTGACCGGTACACCATAGATAATGCCTTCGGGGATACCGTAGGATCCATCGGAAGGAACGCCCATGGTGACCCATTTGCCGTTCGAGCCCAGCACCCAGTCACGGATATGGTCGATGGCCGCGTTGGCCGCCGAGGCAGCCGATGACAGGCCGCGCGCTTCGATGATGGCGCCGCCGCGTTTCCCGACAGTAGGAATGAACGTGTCGCGATTCCAGGCTTCGTCGTTGATGATGCCCTGCAGGCTTTCGCCGCCGACCGTGGCGAAACGAGTGTCGGGATACATGGTGGGCGAGTGGTTGCCCCAGACGATCAGCTTTTCGATGTCGGCGACCGGCTTGCCCGACTTGGCGGCCAATTGCGACAGCGCGCGGTTGTGGTCCAGGCGAAGCATGGCGGTAAAATTCTTGGCCGGAAGGTCGGGTGCCGACTTCATGGCAATGTAGGCATTGGTGTTGGCAGGGTTGCCGACAACCAGTACCTTGACATTGCGGCTGGCGACATCGTTCAATGCCTTGCCTTGAGCCGTGAAGATCTGGGCATTGACGTGCAGCAGGTCTTTGCGCTCCATGCCGGGTCCGCGGGGGCGTGCGCCAACCAGCAGGGCAACGTCGACGTCCTTGAAGGCTTCACGCGCATCGCTGTATGCGCTCATGCCCGCCAATAAAGGAAAGGCGCAATCGTCCAGCTCCATCATGACGCCTTTGAGCGCCTTCTGGGCTTTTTCGTCGGGGATTTCAAGCAGCTGTAGGATGACGGGCTGGTCTTTGCCGAGCATTTCGCCTGAGGCGATACGGAACAGCAGGGCGTAGCCGATCTGGCCGGCAGCGCCGGTGACGGCGACACGCATGGCGGGTTTGGACATGAACAATCTCCCGTAGATAGTAGGAATGAGTGGGTACGGATACTAATAGTGTAGTGCTTTCGGGTGCCTGGACGCGAGGCATGACAGGCTCCCCGTGCGGGCGCGGCAACAGCGGGCGCACACGCCACGGTAGCACGCTAGGTTAGCGAAAAACGTTAGGCGCGTCAATTGTCTTATATCTTATATAAGACACAAGAGTGTTAGACAGAAACCGTCAGGCATGCGAAAATGCCGGGTGCCCCATGAAAGTTTTCTACGCCTCGCCGAATCTTACGCAAAACCGACTTTGCCTTATGCCCAATAACCCTTCCGCTGATCACGCCTCAGACGCGGGTCGCTCTGCAAGCAGTGCGGCCTTCAGTCCGTTGTATCAGCAAATCAAGGGCTTGTTGCTGCACAGCCTGGACCGCGGCGAATGGAAGCCTGGCGAAGCCATACCCAGCGAACTTGAACTGGCCGGCCGCTTTCAGGTCAGCCAGGGCACGGTGCGCAAGGCCATCGACGAACTCGCCGCCGAAAACCTGTTGATACGCCGCCAAGGCAAGGGCACCTTCGTGGCCACGCACCACGAAGCCAACGTCCGGTTCCGTTTCCTGCGGCTTACGCCCGACGATGCCAAGCAGTCCCTGTCCGGCAGCCGGGTCCTTGAATGCCGACGGGTGAAGGCACCCGCCGATATCGCGGCACTGCTCGATCTGCGCACGGCCGACATCGTCGTCAATATCCGGCGATTGCTGTCGTTTGACCAGATCCCGACCATACTCGATGACATCTGGCTGCCCGGGTCTGTGTTTCGTGGGCTTACCGCCGATTCACTCGGGCGCTATCGCGGCCCCTTGTATGCGTTGTTCGAATCTGAATTCGGCGTAAGCATGGTGCGGGCCGAAGAAAAAATACGAGCCGTCTCGGCGACTCAAGACCAATGCGACTTGTTCCAGATTGCCGCTGGAAGTCCGTTGCTGCAAGTCGAGCGTGTGTCTTATACCTATGGGGATCGACCCATGGAGGTACGTAGGGGATTGTATGTAACAGAACGATTCCATTACAAGAACAGCTTGAATTGATTACCTTTTTTACTCCGTTTGGTGGACCGCCGCCAAATAGGCGAAAATACCGCAGCTCTTTGCAATAAATTAATTGTTATAACTCGAGGCCATCATGTCCGATTCAGCTTCAAAGCCACGTCCGCAGTTTCGCAACCTAAGCATTCCGCAGATCCTGAGCTACCGCCTGCCGTTGGCAGGGAAAACGTCGATTCTGCACCGCATCAGCGGCGCATTGTTGTTCGTCTGTTTACCGTTGGTCATCTTGCCGCTGTTCGCGCTCAGCGTGACATCACCCGAAAGCTACGCAAGCATTCAATCCTGGGTGGCGAACCCATTGTGCAAGCTGGTGCTGCTGGTTCTTATATGGGGTTACCTGCACCATTTCTGTGCCGGCATCCGCTATCTCATGCTCGACCTGCATATTGCCAACGACAAGCATTCGGCCCAGAAAACGGCGGGCGTCGTCCTGGGGGTCAGCCTGGCGCTGACCATCGTCTTTGGTCTTAAACTGTTTGGGGTGTGGTAATGACAACTCAAGAACGTCTCGGCACGAAACGCCTCGTTGTCGGTGCCCATTACGGCACCATCGATTTCATCGTTCAGCGTGTTACCGCCATCATAATGGCCGTCTACACGCTGGTGCTTTTTTTCGGAATTATTTTCACGTCTGAAATGAATTTCGAAAATTGGCGCCACCTTTTTACCTTTGCATGGTTCGGGATGCCTGTTGGCTCCTTGCTGGCCACGCTGGCGTTCTTGTCGCTGGCCTGGCATGCATGGATAGGCGTGCGCGACATCTGGATGGACTACGTCCGTTCGGCGGGCCTGCGCTTGTTCCTGCAAGTCCTGACCCTCCTGTGGCTGGTAGGCGCTGTCGTATTCTTTGCAAAAATTCTCTGGAGCTTATAAGCCGTGGCTGCTGTCAAAAATTCCTTACCGCGCCGCCAGTTTGATGTGGTGGTCGTAGGCGCCGGCGGAGCCGGCATGCGTTGCTCCTTGCAACTGGCTCAGGCCGGCTTGTCCGTCGCGGTCCTGTCCAAAGTGTTCCCGACGCGTTCACATACCGTTGCCGCTCAGGGCGGCGTCAGCGCCTCGCTGGGCAACATGAGCGAAGACAACTGGTACTGGCATATGTACGATACCGTCAAGGGTTCCGACTGGCTCGGCGACCAGGACGCTATCGAATTCATGTGCCGTGAAGCGCCCAATGCCGTCTACGAACTCGAACATTTCGGCATGCCGTTCGACCGCAATCCCGATGGCACCATCTATCAACGGCCCTTCGGCGGCCATACCGCCAATTTCGGCGAGAAGCCCGTGCAACGCGCCTGTGCCGCGGCTGACCGTACAGGGCATGCCATGCTGCACACGCTGTATCAGCGTAACGTGGCGGCGCGCACGCAATTCTTTGTCGAGTGGATGGCTCTCGACCTGTTGCGCAACGATGCAGGCGATGTGCTGGGCGTTACCGCGCTCGAAATGGAAACCGGCGAGATCTACGTGCTGGAAGCCAAGCAAACTGTGCTGGCCACGGGCGGTGCAGGCCGCATCTGGGCTGCTTCCACCAACGCGTTCATCAATACCGGCGATGGCCTGGGAATGGCGGCGCGTGCCGGCTTCCCCTTGCAAGACATGGAGTTCTGGCAATTTCATCCCACTGGCGTCGCTGGCGCTGGCGTACTGATCACCGAAGGCGTGCGCGGCGAGGGCGGCATTCTCTTGAATAAAGACGGTGAACGCTTCATGGAGCGCTACGCGCCCACGCTCAAGGACCTGGCCCCGCGCGACTTCGTTTCGCGCTCGATGGACCAGGAAATCAAGGAAGGCCGCGGTTGCGGAGACGGCAGCTATGTCGTTCTCAAGCTCGACCACCTTGGTGCCGAAACCATCCAGAAGCGCTTGCCTTCCATTCGCGAAATCGCCATCAAGTTTGCGAACGTGGATCCCGCCAAAGATCCCATCCCCGTGGTGCCCACCATCCATTATCAAATGGGCGGTATCCCCACCAATATCTACGGCCAGGTTGTCAGCGTCGCCAACGGCGAGACCACGCCCGTCAATGGCTTGTACGCCATCGGCGAATGCGCCGCCACGTCGGTGCACGGCGCCAACCGTCTGGGTACCAACTCCTTGCTGGACCTTATCGTGTTCGGGCGCTCGGCGGGCAACCATATCGTCGAATCGCATCCCGAACGCCAGCGTTCCCATCAATCCATTCCCGAGTCGGCCATCGATTTCTCCCTCGACCGCGTGAACAAGCTCGAGACGCGCACCGATGGCGAAAAAACACAAGATGTCGGCAACGCCATTCGAATGGCCATGCAGCATCACTGCGGGGTATTCCGCACGCTCGACCTGCTGAACAAGGGCGTGGACGCCATTGAAAGTCTGGCTCCTCAGGTGGACAGCCTCTACTTCAAAGATAAATCGAAAGTTTTCAATACGGCGCGTATTGAAGCCCTCGAGGTGACCAACATGATCGAAGTGGCGCGTGCCACGACGAAGTCGGCCGCCAACCGTACGGAAAGTCGCGGAGCGCACGCGCTGAACGATCACCCCGAGCGCGATGACGTCAATTGGTTGCGCCATACAATGTGGTTCTCGGAAGGCAGCCGTCTCGACTACAAGCCGGTGCAAATGAAGCCGCTTACCGTAGACAGCTTCCCGCCCAAATCGCGGACCTTCTAAGCAGGATATCGAAATGAGTCAAAAACGTACCGTCAAGTTTGAAATCTATCGCTACGATCCGGACAAGGACGAGCGGCCATACATGCAGAAGCTCGAAGTCGAGCTGCAGCCCACTGACAAGATGCTGCTCGATGCCATCATCCGCATCAAGAGCGATGTCGACGACAGTCTTGCCATACGCCGTTCATGCCGCGAAGGCGTGTGCGGTTCCGATGCCATGAACATCAACGGCAAGAACGGGCTGGCATGCACCACCAATCTTCTCGAGCTCAAAGAGCCCATCGTCCTGAAGCCTTTGCCGGGCCTGCCCGTGGTGCGCGACCTCATCGTCGACATGACGCACTTCTTCAATCAGTATCATTCGATCAAGCCGTTCCTGATCAATGACCAGCCGCCACCCGAGAAAGAACGCCTGCAGACTCCAGAAGCGCGCGACGAACTCAACGGCCTGTACGAATGCATCCTGTGCGCATGCTGTTCCACCGCATGTCCTTCCTTCTGGTGGAATCCCGACAAATTCGTCGGTCCCGCAGGCTTGTTGCAGGCTTACCGCTTCATTGTGGACAGCCGCGATGAAGCCACGGGCGAGCGCCTGGACAATCTGGAAGATCCATATCGCCTGTTCCGCTGCCACACCATCATGAACTGTGCCGACGTCTGTCCCAAGGGCCTGAATCCATCGGCTGCCATCGGCAAGATCAAGGAAATGCTGGTTCGCCGCACTATATAAAGAAGGTTTGGATCATTGATGAGAAAGTTGTCAGAACTGGAGCGTGCCCGCCTGAGGTGGCGTGCTCGACGGGGCTTGTTGGAAAATGACCTGATCATCACCCGATTTTTGGATCAATTCGAAACAGAACTGACCGACACCGACGTATCTGCCCTGACCCTGCTGTTCGAGATGGATGACAACGAATTGCTTGATGTATTGCTGGGCCGCGAAAAGCTGGACGGGGTGTATGACACGCCCGATATCCTTCGCCTAGTCACGCAGATGCAAAAGCTTTAATTTTAAGGAAAATGTGATGCAATTGTCAGATAACAAAGCCACACTATCGTTCTCCGATGGTAGTGCGCCGATTGAATTTCCGGTGTACCAAGGTACGATCGGTCCAGACGTAATCGATATCCGCAAGCTGTACGGCCAAACCGGCATGTTCACCTACGATCCGGGCTTTCTATCGACGGCATCCTGCGAATCCGGCATTACTTATATTGATGGCGACAAGGGTCAGCTTTTGTACCGCGGCTACCCCATCGACCAACTTGCTGAAAATTGTAATTTTCTCGATATCTGCTACCTGATTTTGAACGGCGATCTGCCCAACGAAACCGAAAAGGCTGACTTCGATTCGCTCGTCACTCATCACACGATGGTCAACGAGCAGCTGCATTTCTTTCTGCGCGGCTTCCGTCGCGACGCGCATCCCATGGCCGTGTTGACGGGCCTGGTGGGCGCCTTGTCGGCTTTCTATCATGACTCCACCGATATCACCAACCCGCATCATCGCCATGTGTCGGCCATTCGCCTGATCGCGAAAATGCCTACGCTGGTCGCGATGGCCTACAAGTACTCGCAAGGACAGCCGTTCATCTACCCGCAGAATGATCTGTCCTACACGGGCAACTTCCTGCGCATGATGTTCGCAACGCCTTGCGAAGAGTACAAGGTCAACGAAGTCGTCGAACGTGCGCTAGATCGTATTTTCATACTCCACGCTGACCACGAGCAGAACGCGTCCACGTCGACGGTTCGCCTTTGCGGTTCGTCGGGCACCAATCCATTTGCCGCCATCGCGGCAGGTGTAGGCTGCCTGTGGGGCCCCGCTCATGGCGGCGCCAACGAAGCATGCCTGCAAATGCTGGAAGAACTGCAGGCCAATGGTGGAATCGCCAAGGTTGGCGAGTTCATGGAAAAGGTCAAGGACAAGAATTCGGGCGTACGCTTGATGGGCTTCGGTCACCGCGTCTACAAGAACTACGACCCGCGTGCCACGCTCATGCAGGAAACCTGCAAGGAAGTGCTGGCCGCCCTGGGCCTGGAAAATGATCCTCTGTTCAAGCTGGCCATGGAACTCGAGCGCATTGCGCTGGAAGATCCGTATTTCGTCGAACGCAAGCTCTACCCGAACGTCGACTTCTATTCGGGCATCGTGCAACGCGCCATCGGCATACCCACTTCGATGTTCACCGCCATTTTTGCATTGGCGCGCACAGTGGGCTGGATTGCCCAATGGAACGAAATGCTGTCGGATCCCGATTACAAAATCGGCCGTCCACGCCAGTTGTACACCGGTTCGGTACCACGCGACATACCTGCCAACCGCAAGTAATCGGCGGTAACGGGAAGGGCGCCTTGCATAATGGGCTATGCAAGGCGCCCTTTTTTATTGGGGTAGTCCAAGGGCGCGTGTCGGTATCCGGCTGGCTGCCATCTTCCTGGGTATAAAGCTGTATTGCCTTGTGAACTAGCCGCTTATATACTGCGCGGGTGACCAACTACGGGAACTACACGCATGCGATTCGCCACCTACCGTTACAATGGACAGTGTTGTGTAGGAGTCGTTTCCAGCGACGGACAGTCTGTGCAGACCCTCGATCTGCCACCGCAGGATGCTCAACGCGGCGTGCTGTCATTGGTTGAACTGGCATCGGCGGGGCACGACCTGGCCAGTCTGCTCCATGGCGAAACCACCTCCATGGACGACGTCCGCCTGATCGCACCCATTCCGCTGCCCCGGCGCAATATCTTCTGTGTGGGCCGCAATTACCATGCGCACGCCAAAGAGTTATCGGGGTCCGTGTTCAAGGCCAGCAATGCCGATACTACCGCCTGGCCCATCGTCTTCACTAAAGTACCCGAGTGTGTCGTCGGCCATGCCGACGACGTGTCGCTGCCAACAGAACTATCCAGCCAGATCGACTACGAGGCAGAGCTTGCGGTCGTCATCGGCACGGGCGGCAAGAATATTTCCAGGCAAAACGCGCTGAACCACATTTTCGGCTACACCATTGTCAACGACGTCACCGCGCGCGATGTGCAGATGCGCCATCAGCAATGGGATCTCGGCAAGTCATTCGATACCTTCTGCCCTATGGGCCCCTGGATCGTCACCGCCGATGAACTCGACGGTTCCGATACGCGGGTGCGATGCTGGGTAAACGGCGAATTGCGCCAGGACGCCAGCACACGCGACTTCATTTTCGACATCCCGGCGCTTATTGAAACTTGCTCGCGCGGCATCACCCTGTTCCCGGGCGACATCATTGCCACCGGAACGCCGGCCGGCGTGGGCATGGGCCTGAACCCGCCGCAGTACCTGAAACCCAACGACTCCGTCCGCATCGAGATCGACGGTCTGGGCAGCATCGAAAACCGCTTTGTCTGAATGCGGGGCGGTCCTTCACCAAGGAGGCAGCGATGAAAAGCACAATACCCATGAAGCTCCTTATGGCGGCCTCGGCGCTGTTCGCAGCCGGCGCCGTCATGGCAAAGTACCCTGACCGGCCTGTGACCATGATTGTGCCTTTCCCGCCGGGAGGCGTCACCGATACGGTGGCGCGTCCTATTGCAGATGCCCTGGGTAAAGATCTGGGTCAACCGGTTGTGGTGGAAAACAAGGCCGGCGCCGGGGGCGCCATCGGCGTGGGGGCGGCGGCCCGGGCCAAACCCGACGGCTACACCATCATGCTGATGCTTTCGTCCATATCGATCCTGCCTGAAGCAGATCGCATACTGGGTCGCGAACCGGCCTACGACACCAGCGACTTCAAGGCCATCGCCCGGATCACCGCTGACCCGACGGTATTGGTGGTGCGCGCGGATGCGCCCTGGAAGACGGCAAAGGACTTTATCGACTATGCCCGCCAGTCGCCGGGCAAGATCGACTATGGCAGCTCAGGAATCTATGGCTCGATGCATGTGCCCATGGCGATGTTGACCAACGCTACCGGCATCAAAATGACCCACGTACCTTACACGGGGGCGGGGCCGGCCGTGGCGGCATTGCTGGGCGGGCAGGTGGATGCAATCTCTACCGGACCTTCCAGCGTTCTCCAACACATCAAGGCCGGTACGTTGCGGCCCCTGGCGCATTGGGGTGATAAGCCCCTGGCAACTCTGCCGGATGTGCCCAGCCTGGAGTCGCTGGGTTACAACGCCAAATTCGTGCAATGGTCCGGCATTTTTGTGCCGGGCCAAGTGCCGCAGGAAATCGTGGATACATTACGCGAAAGCGCAAGACGGGTCGCGAACGACCCGGATGTCAAGGCGAAGGTGCTTGGCGCCGGCAGCCCTATCGAGTATCTCGATACGCCCGAGTTCCAGGCTTATTGGGATGCCGATGACAAAGTGCTTCGCAGGGCTGTCCAGGATATCGGCAAAGTGGAGTAGCCCTGCGATACATTTACAGTTGGACCAGACCGGCCTCCTGCTGCGCATCCACCACGGCAAGGGCTGTCATGTTCACGATACGGCGCACGGTCGAACTGGTCGTCAGTATGTGTACCGGGCGTGCCGCGCCCAACAATACGGGTCCCATGGCTACGCCATTGCTGCCCGTCATCTTCAGCATGTTGTAGGTGATGTTTCCAGTGTCGAGATTCGGCATGATCAGCAAATTGGCTGGTCCCTTCAATGTCGAATCGGGAAAGGCCTTGAGCCGGATGGTTTCCGAAAGGGCCGAGTCGGCGTGCATTTCACCGTCGACTTCCAGCGTCGGCGCGCGCTCCGAAATAAGCCGACGGGCCTCGGCCATTTTTCGTGACGACTCGGTGGACCTGCTGCCAAAGTTGGAGTGCGACAGCAGGGCGACCTTCGGGATGACGCCAAAGCGCAGGATTTCGTCGGCGGCCTGGATCGTCATGTCGGCGATCTGCTGGGCGCTTGGGTTTTCATTCACATGCGTATCGCAGATGAACAGTGTCTGTGTCGGCAGCATCAGCACGTTCATGGCGGCAAACGTTTGCACGCCCGGCTTCAATCCTATGACTTCCTGCACGTACTTCAACTGATTGTCGAACCGGCTGGCCACGCCGCAAATCATGGCGTCCGCATCGCCGCGCTGCAGCAGCATGACGGCGATCAATGAATTGTGCTTGCGCACCATGGCCTTGGCGATATCCGGCGTCACCCCATCACGGCCCATCAATTTGTAGTAGGCCGACCATGTTTCGTTGAACCGGTCGTCGTCTTCAGGATTGACGATTTCAATGTCGCGGCCGACTTCCAGGCGCAGGCCGTACTTCTGAATGCGCATCTCGATCACCGAAGGGCGGCCCACCAGGATGGGATGGGCAAATTTTTCGTCGACCACAGTTTGCGCAGCGCGCAGCACCCGTTCGTCTTCGCCGTCGGCATAGATGACCCGCTTCGGTGCGTTCTTGGCTTGCATGAACAGTGGCCGCATGAGCTGGCCAGTGTGGTAGACCAGGCTCATCAGCTTTTGCCGGTAGGCTTCCAGGTCTTCGATAGGCCGCCGGGCAACGCCCGACGCCATGGCTGCTTCGGCCACCGCCGGCGCAATCTTGACGATCAGCCGTGGGTCGAACGGCTTGGGAATAATGTAATCGGGGCCGAAGGCCAATTCCTGGCCGGCGTAAGCGATAGCGACTTCATCGTTCTGCTCCGCCTCGGCCAGTTCGGCAATGGCTTTGACGCAAGCCAGCTTCATTTCTTCATTGATGACCGTGGCGCCGACGTCGAGCGCACCGCGGAAGATGAAGGGAAAACACAATACGTTGTTGACCTGGTTCGGATAATCGGAACGGCCCGTCGCAATGATGCAGTCGGGGCGCGCGGCCTTGGCAACCTCGGGGCGGATTTCGGGCTCGGGATTGGCCAGGGCCAGGATGAGAGGGCGCGAGGCCATGGTCTTGACCATGTCGGCGGTCAGCACCCCGGGCGCGGAACACCCAAGGAACACATCGGCGTTGTTGCAGGCATCGGCCAGGCTTCGGGCATCGGTATTCTGAGCGTAGCGGGCTTTGTTGGGCTCCATGTTTTCATCGCGGCCATTCCAGATCACCCCGCGCGAATCCACGACGTAGATGTTGGACTGCTGTATGCCCAGGTGTACGAGTAGGTTCAGGCAGGCAATGGCGGCCGCGCCGGCGCCCGAACACACCAGTTTCACGTCTTCGATCTTCTTGTTGACGACTTTCAGTCCGTTGATGATGGCGGCCGAGGAAATAATCGCCGTGCCATGCTGGTCGTCGTGGAACACCGGAATCTTCATGCGCTCACGAAGTTTCTTTTCGATATAGAAACATTCGGGCGCCTTGATGTCCTCAAGGTTGACGCCGCCCAGCGTGGGCTCAAGCGCCGCAATGATGTCGACCAGCTTGTCGGGGTCGGTCTCGTCAAGCTCGATGTCGAAGACATCGATGCCGGCAAATTTGCGGAACAGACATCCTTTGCCTTCCATGACCGGCTTGGCGGCCAGCGGACCGATGTTGCCCAAGCCCAGCACCGCGGTACCGTTGGTGATGACACCGACCAGATTTGAGCGCGATGTGTACTTGGCGGCGGCGTCTTCGCCTTGCGCATGGATGTTCATGCAGGCAAATGCGACGCCGGGAGAGTACGCCAGCGACAAGTCATCCTGGTTGGCCAGCGGCTTGGTGGGCATGACGGAGATTTTGCCGGGGGACGGGTAGGCGTGGTAGTCCAGGGCAAGTTTTTCAAGATCGGAATTGGCGTCCATTTGTTGGAACTCCTGAGTCGCGAAGAGATTGAATGAAGGACGAAAACCTTAAGTGTAGTGCCATCGTGGATCCATTGTCAGACTGGATTGTGACTGCGCGGTACCCGGCGAATAAGGCGGTTCATCGGTTAAATGGACCAGGGTGTTTGTTAATGCCAACGCTTTGTTGATTTTGCCCGGCATTTCTCCGGCTTTGGGTTGTCCCTCTATGCCCGACAGGTATACTAGTAGGAATACGGCTTATCAAGGCGTCGTACGTTGCCTTCTGCCCCGCTATCCGCTAATCGGTCTGGCCGTGTCGCGGAAGGTTGTTCCCTGCATCATAACGAGTGAGACACTCGGATAGGTGAAGCGCATTTATGTCATCGGAAATAGAACTTTTATCCAATTCTTACCTGTTTGGTAGTAACGCCCCATATGTCGAGGATCTCTATGAATCCTATCTCGACAATCCGGGGTCGGTGCCAAACGAGTGGCGCGATTATTTCGACCAGTTGCAGCACCAGCCTGCCACTGACGGTCGGGAAGTCACGCGCGACCAGGCCCACGCGCCCATTGTCGAATCATTTGCGCAGCGCGCCAAGGCCAATGCCTTCGTCGCACGCGCCCAAGAGCCTGACCTCACGGTCGCCGGCAAGCAAGTCTACGTTCAGTCCATCATTGCCGCATACCGGTCGTTGGGCTCCCGATTTGCCGAGCTCGATCCGCTGAAACGCCAGGACCGTCCGGCCATCCCCGAGCTTGATCCCACCTTCTACGGCCTGACCGAAGCCGACCTCGACCAGGTCTATTCGGCTACCAATACGTATTTCACCAAAGCCGACACGATGACCATGCGCGACATGCTCAAGGCCTTGCGGGATACCTATTGCCGCAGTGTCGGTGCCGAATTCATGCATATCTCCGATCCGGCCGCCAAGCGCTGGATACAGGAACGTCTTGAATCCACGCTGGGCGTACCGTCGTTCTCGGCGGAACGCAAGCGCCACGTCCTGCAGCAAGTCACCGAGGCCGAAGGGCTCGAGCGCTTCCTGCACACCAAGTATGTTGGCCAGAAGCGCTTCTCGCTTGAAGGCGGCGAAAGCTTCATCGCCTGCATGGACGAAGTGGTCGGACATGCCGGTGAAAATGGCGTGCAGGAACTCGTGGTGGGCATGGCGCACCGCGGTCGCCTGAACATGCTCGTGAACATCATGGGCAAGATGCCCGGCGACTTGTTCGCCGAATTCGAAGGCAAGCACGCCGAAGGCCTGACAGACGGCGATGTGAAGTATCACAACGGCTTCTCCAGCGACCTCTCCACGCGCGGCGGCCCGCTGCATCTTTCCCTGGCTTTCAACCCTTCGCACCTGGAAATCGTCAATCCTGTGGTCGAAGGCAGTGTGCGTGCCCGTCAGGATCGCCGCGGCGACGAAGTCGGCGCCCAAGTCCTGCCTGTGCTGGTTCACGGCGATGCCGCCTTTGCAGGCCAGGGCGTCGTCATGGAAACTCTTAACCTGGCGCAAACGCGCGGTTACGGCACCGGTGGCACGCTGCATATCGTCATCAACAACCAAATCGGCTTTACCACATCCGATCCGCGCGATACGCGTTCCACGCTGTATTGCACGGACGTGGTCAAGATGATCCAGGCGCCGGTTTTTCACGTAAACGGCGATGATCCCGAAGCGGTCGTCTATGTTACTCAGCTGGCTCTCGATTACCGTCTCCAGTTCCATCACGATGTGGTGGTGGACATCGTCTGCTTCCGTAAGCTTGGCCACAACGAACAAGACACGCCCTCGCTCACCCAGCCGCTCATGTACAAGAGCATCGGCAAGCATCCCGGCACCCGCAAGGTGTATGCCGAGAAGCTGGTGGCGCAAGGAATCCTGTCCGAAGACGAAGCCGATCAAATGGTCAAGGACTACCGTCAGCTCATGGAAGATGGTCAACGCACCATCGAACCTGTCCTGACCGACTACAAGAACAAGTACTCCACCGACTGGTCTCCGTTCCTGGGTGCCAAGTGGACTGACCAGGCTGATACCGGCGTGCCGGTCGCCGAGCTTACCCGCATCGGCGAAAAGCTCACCACGGTGCCTGAAAATTTCACGCCTCACTCACTGGTCAACAAGCTGTTGAATGACCGTCGCAATATGGCGCGCGGCGAGCAGAACGTCGACTGGGGCATGGGCGAGCACCTTGCTTTCGCTACGCTGGTGGCAAGTGGCTATGCCATCCGCATTACCGGCCAGGATTCCGGGCGCGGTACATTCACGCACCGCCATGCGGTGCTGCATGACCAGAAGCGCGAGCGCTGGAATGACGGCACCTACATTCCGCTCCAGAACGTAACCGATACCCAGGCTCCTTTCACGGTCATCGACTCCGTCTTGTCCGAAGAAGCGGTACTGGCCTTCGAGTACGGTTACGCGACGGCAGAACCCAATACCCTTACCATCTGGGAAGCCCAATTCGGCGATTTCGTCAACGGCGCCCAGGTCGTTATCGACCAGTTCATTACGTCGGGTGAAGCAAAATGGGGCCGTCAGTGCGGCCTGACCCTGATGCTGCCGCACGGCTACGAAGGTCAAGGTCCCGAGCACTCCTCGGCGCGTATCGAGCGCTTCCTGCAGCTGTGCGCCGATAACAATATCCAGGTCGTGCAGCCCACCAACGGCGCGCAAATTTTCCATGTCTTGCGCCGCCAGATGATACGGCCGTTCCGCAAGCCACTGATCATCCTCACGCCCAAGTCCTTGCTGCGCAACAAAGACGCCACTTCGCCCTTGTCGGACCTGGCCAACAGCCAGTTCCTGCCGGTTATCGGCGAACAAGACGACAGCATCGATCCGGCCGCCGTCACCCGGGTGCTGGTCTGCTCGGGCAAGGTCTACTACGATATAGTCCATGCCCGTAAAGAAGCCGGTCGTACCGATGTAGCAATATTGCGTGTCGAGCAGCTGTATCCGTTCGCGCACAAAGCTTTCCAGGCCGAGCTGCACAAGTACGTCAACGCCAAGGAAATTGTCTGGGTTCAGGACGAACCTCAAAATCAAGGCCCCTGGTTCTATATTCAGCATCATCTTTACGAAAACATGGCCGACGGCCAGAAGTTGGGCTATGCGGGGCGTGCAGCGTCGGCGTCTCCAGCCGTGGGCTACCTGGCCAAGCACCAAGAGCAGCAACGCAACTTGCTTGAACAGGCCCTGGCGCCCAAATTCAAAAGCTTCATGCTGACTAAATAACGAATATTTTCAAAACGGAATACATACCATGGCTATTACTGATGTTCTCGTTCCCCAGCTTTCCGAATCGGTTTCCGAGGCGACGCTGCTTACATGGAAGAAGCAACCTGGTGAAGCGGTCGAAGCAGACGAGATCCTGATAGAAGTCGAAACCGACAAAGTGGTCCTGGAAGTTCCCGCGCCAACGTCCGGCGTGCTCAAGGAAATCGTCAAAGGTGACGGAAGCACCGTCGCTTCGGGCGAAGTCATGGCGCGCATCGACAGCGAAGGCAAGGCAGCTGCCGCTCCTGCGCAAGCTCCAGCGGCCAGCGCCCCTGAGGCTGCTGCATCAGCTCCCGCCGCGACTACCCAGGCTGCGTCCACAGCAGCCTCTCCCGCTGCAAACAAGATCCTGGCCGAAAAAGGCGTGGATCCCGCTACATTGGAAGGCTCGGGGCGCGGTGGCCGCGTGACCAAAGGCGATGCACTCGCCGCCAATAGCGCTCCCGCCAAGAAGGCCGCCGCCCCGGCCGCACCCGCTACCATGTCGCTCGACGGTCGTCCTGAACAGCGCGTGCCCATGAGCCGCCTGCGTGCCCGCGTTGCCGAACGCCTCCTGCAGTCGCAGGCCGATAATGCCATTCTCACGACTTTCAACGAAGTCAATATGCAAGGCATTCTCGATCTGCGCAAGAAGTACAAGGATCAATTCGAGAAAGAGCACGGCGTCAAGCTGGGCTTCACGTCCTTCTTCGTCAAGGCCGCCGTGGCCGCGCTCAAGAAGTACCCTGTCGTCAATGCCTCGGTCGACGGAAAAGACATCATCTATCATGGCTACTTCGATATCGGTATTGCGGTCGGCAGTCCGCGCGGGCTGGTCGTTCCCATCCTGCGCAATGCCGATCAAATGTCGATTGCCGACATCGAGAAGCAGATCGCCGATTTCGGCAACCGGGCTCGCGACGGCAAGTTGACTCTCGAAGAGCTTACCGGCGGTACGTTCTCCATCTCCAATGGCGGCGTTTTCGGTTCCATGCTGTCCACGCCTATCATCAATCCTCCGCAGTCGGCCATTCTGGGCATCCATGCCACGAAAGACCGCGCAGTGGTCGAGAACGGCCAGGTTGTGGTGCGCCCGATGAATTACCTGGCCATGTCTTATGACCATCGTATTATCGACGGACGCGAAGCGGTGCTGGCCCTGGTAGCCATCAAGGAAGCGCTGGAAGATCCACAGCGCCTCCTGCTGGACGTCTAAGCCAGGCATGCAGGCTACGGTGCAATGAAAACCCGGCTGGCGCTCCTTGTGCAGGACGTGCCGGCCGTTTTTTTGATGTCTGTTTTCGTCGTGGAAGCGTTCAGTGGCAAGGCCGCCGCTTCCTCGCGCCCCGCGAATCCCTCGGGTGGTTCGCGCCAACACTATCTAGATCGAGAAAATTATGGCTAAACAATTTGACGTGGTCGTCATCGGTGCGGGCCCAGGCGGCTATATCGCCGCAATCCGTGCTGCCCAGCTGGGCCAAAGCGTGGCATGTATCGATGCCTGGAGCACAGCGGATGGCAAGCCCGCTCCTGGCGGCACGTGCACCAACGTAGGTTGCATTCCGTCCAAGGCCTTGTTGCAGTCGTCCGAACATTACGAGCAGGCCAACCATCATTTTGCCGAGCACGGCATCGAAATCAAAGGCGTGGAGCTCAAGCTCGACACCCTGGTTGGCCGTAAAGATACCGTCGTCAAGCAGAACAACGATGGCATTTTGTATCTTTTCAAGAAGAATAAGATCACGTTCTTCCACGGCACGGGCTCATTCGTGGCGCACGTTGACGGCGGCTGGTCCATCAAGGTGTCGGGCACATCCGACGAAGACCTGGTCGCCAAGCATGTCATCGTGGCCACCGGCTCCTCGCCGCGCGCGCTGCCCGGCCTGCCATTCGACGAAACGCAAGTACTGTCCAACGACGGCGCCTTGCGCATTCCGGCCGTGCCCAAGAAACTGGGCGTTATCGGCGCGGGCGTAATCGGCCTGGAACTGGGCAGCGTATGGCGTCGCCTGGGTGCCGAAGTGACCATACTGGAAGCCATGCCCGAGTTCCTCGCGGTTGCCGACCAGCAAGTGGCCAAGGAAGCACAGAAGGCGTTTGCCAAGCAAGGCCTGGCCATCCAGACCAGCGTCAAGATCGGTGAAGTCAAATCCACGGCCAAATCCGTTACCGTCCCTTATACCGACGCATCGGGCGCCGAGCAGAAGTTGGTTGTCGACCGCCTCATCGTTTCCATCGGCCGGGTTCCCAATGTCTCGGGCCTGGGTGTCGAGACCGTTGGTCTCAAGCTGGACGAACGCGGCTTCATTGCCGTTGACGACGATTGCAAGACCAATCTTCCGAACGTGTGGGCAGTGGGCGACGTGGTGCGCGGTCCCATGCTGGCCCACAAGGCCGAGGAAGAGGGCGTTGCGGTGGCCGAGCGTATCGCCGGACAGCACGGTCACGTCAACTTCGGCACCATTCCTTCAGTCATCTACACCTCGCCGGAAATCGCCTGGGTCGGCAAGAACGAGCAACAGCTCAAGACCGAAGGACGCGAATACAAGGCAGGCAGCTTTCCCTTCATGGCTAACGGACGCGCACGCGCCTTGGGCGATACAACGGGCTTCGTCAAGATACTCGCCGATGCGAAGACAGACGAGGTGCTTGGCGTTCACATCATTGGTCCCCAGGCGTCCGAGCTTATCTCCGAAGCCGTCACTATCATGGAGTTCCGGGGTGCGGCTGAAGACATCGCGCGTATCTGCCATGCTCATCCAACCTTGTCCGAAGCCATGAAAGAAGCGGCCCTGGCTGTCGACAAGCGCACGTTGAATTTCTGATCAACGATTTTACGTACAGCATGACCTGATGAGGGGCGGGCGTTTGACCTGCCCTTCATCGTTATACGAGTCCGGTCCAATGAATGTCCTAGAGTATTACCACCAGGCGCTCAACGAGCGCGGCTTCCAATGCGATGAAGCACAACTGGCCGCCGTCGAGCGCCTCCAGGTGTATTTTGACGAATGGATAGCGTTCAAGAATGCGCGATCCTCATCGTTCAAGAAGATTTTCCGTCGGCCGGACGTACCCCGGGGCGTTTACCTTTGGGGCGGAGTGGGGCGCGGCAAAAGCTTTCTGATGGACGCCTTCTACCTCACCGTGCCGGTCAAGCGCAAGGCTCGCCTGCATTTTCATGAATTCATGCGAGGGGTGCATCACGAGCTGGGCGAGGTGCGCGGGCAGCAGGATCCGCTGGATGAGGTGGCGCGACGCATTGCGAAGCGCTATCGCCTTATTTGCTTCGACGAGTTCCATGTGTCCGACGTGGCCGACGCCATGATTCTGTACCGTCTCTTGCTCAAGCTGTTTGAACACGGTACGTCATTCGTCATGACCTCCAACTATGAACCTTCGACGCTGTATCCCGACGGCTTGCACCGTGATCGCATTCTGCCCGCGATCAAGCTGCTGCAGGAAAGAATGGATATATTGAATGTAGATACCGGAATTGACTATCGTCGTCGCGCGCTGGAACAGGTGCGCATGTACCTTACCCCTATCACCGCCCAGACTAATAAAGAGCTTGAGGCCGACTTCAACCGCCTGCTCGATACCGCGCCCATGAAACCGGTGCTTACGGTTGAGCACCGCCAGCTCAAGGCCATCGCGCTGGGCGGCAGCATAGTCTGGTTCGATTTCGCGACCTTGTGTGGTGGCCCGCGGTCGCAAAATGATTATCTGGACCTGGCAAGCCGTTTCCATACGGTTATATTGTCGGACGTACCGCGCATGGGCCCGCGCCACGCATCGGAAGCGCGTCGCTTCACCTGGTTGATCGACGTCTTCTACGACCACAAGGTCAAGCTGATCATATCCGCCGAATGCGAGGCCGATGAACTGTACACTGAGGGGCCAATGGCCAATGAATTCCACCGTACGGTGTCACGCATCATGGAGATGCAGTCGCTCGAATATCTCGAATCCGATCGGCGTATGGCCGTTACCCTGTAGAACACCGCCAAGCAAGAACACGGCACCTTCCCTGCAATCTGTCTGAATCAAGCGATTATGAATACCCGCGTATTAACTGGCATCACGACTTCCGGAACTCCTCACCTGGGCAATTATGCCGGCGCCATTCGACCATCGATACAAGCCAGTTTGCTTCCGGGGGTGGATGCATTCTATTTCATGGCCGATTACCATGCGCTGATCAAGTGCGACGACCCACAGCGTATTGCGCGTTCCCGTCTCGAGATAGCAGCGACCTGGATCGCAGCGGGACTGGATCCCGAGAAAGTCACTTTCTACCGTCAGTCCGATATCCCCGAGATTCCGGAACTGTGCTGGATGCTTACCTGCGTGACGGCAAAAGGCTTGATGAACCGGGCCCATGCCTACAAGGCATCCGTGGACCAGAATATTGCCCGGCACGCCGAGCCGGACGATGGCATCAATATGGGTTTGTTTTCCTATCCCATACTGATGGCGGCCGATATCCTGATGTTCAATGCCCATAAGGTGCCCGTGGGCCGCGACCAGATCCAGCATCTGGAGATGACGCGTGACATTGCCCAGCGCTTCAATAATTTGTATGGGCGCGGTACCGACTTCTTCGTACTGCCCGATGTGCAGATCGACGATGACGTGGCGACCCTGCCTGGCCTTGATGGCCGCAAGATGTCCAAGAGCTATGACAACACCATACCGTTGTTCGAAGGCGGCTCAAAGGCTTTGCGTGCCGCAGTCAAGCGCATCGTGACGGATTCGCGCGAGCCCGGCCAGGCAAAAGACGCCGAGGGCTCGCATCTGTACATGCTGTACCGGGCATTTGCCACGCCGTCCGAAGCCCGAAGCTTTCGCGAGCAACTCGAAGCGGGTATGGGTTGGGGCGATGCCAAAGACGCGTTATCGGACCGTATCGAGCAGGATCTCGCGCCCATGCGCGAGCGCTATGCCGACCTCATGGCCCACCCCGAACGTATTGAAGACATCCTGCAGGCCGGCGCCGGCAAGGCGCGCCGCCTTTCGCAGCCGCTCATGGAGCGTTTGCGCGAGGCGGTGGGCTTGCGCACAACGCCTGCGCCGCGCGCTGCGAAGCCGGCTACTGACAAAAAGCCTGCCGGCAAGCGGGCGCGCTTCGTCAGTTTCCGTGATGAGGATGGAAAATTCCGTTTTCGCCTGCTGGCTGCGGATGGTCGGGAGCTGCTGTTGTCCGAGCCTTTTGATAATCCCAAGGCGGCCGGCGCACTGACCAAGGCCTTGCAGGAAACGCCGCTTGCAACGCTGTTGAGGGAAGAAAGCGGAACGATCCTTGTCGATATAGACGGGACCGTGGCTGTGCGCTTTCCTTTGGCCCAGCTTGAGTCCGTCACGCAGGCCATCGAAGGCCTGCGCTCCGATCAAGCCTGACCCCCATTGGTCAAGCTCCGGTCGCGGACACCGCCGCGGCCTGGCTGCGACCGCGCAACCACTCCAGAGTCAAAAGCAGGAAGGTTGAGAAAACAATAAGTATGGTCGCCACGGCGGCAATGATGGGACTTATGTTTTCGCGTATGCCGGTGAACATCTGTCGGGGCAGGGTGACCTGTTCCGGTCCCGCCAGGAAGAGGGTGATCACGACCTCGTCAAAAGAGGTGGCAAAGGCGAACAAGGCGCCGGCAATGACACCAGGCGCAATAATGGGCAGGGTGACGGTGAAGAATGCCTTTAGTGGATTGGCGCCCAGGCTATAGGCGGCGCGCAGCAGGTTTTGATCGAAACCTTGCAGCGTTGCCAGTACCGTCGTGACGACAAATGGAGCACCCAGCGCGGCATGGGCCAGGATCAGGCCCATATAGCTGCTGGTAAGGCCATAGGGTGCAAAGAACAAATATATTCCGACCCCGACCACGACCAGCGGGACGATCATCGGCGAAATCAAAACCGCCATCAGCAGGCTCTTGCCAAAAAAGTTGCTGTTATGCAGTCCGGTGGCCGCCAGCGTGCCCAATACCGTCGCAATGACCGTGGCCGACGGCGCCACGATGAAACTATTGCGCGCCGCACGCATCCAGTCGCGTGATTCGAAGAGCGCTTCATACCACTTCATTGAAAAAGAGGGTATGGGATACATCAGCAAGCTGCTTTCGCTGAAGGACAAGGGAACGATGACCAGGATGGGCAACAGCAGGAACAGCAACGTGAGTATGCTGAGGACCCGGTGGCCGTAGTGCCAGGCGCGTTGGGGTCCGGACGTGTAGGGCGGGAAGTGGCTGGCCTTCATTGCAATCCTTTCTGATCAACTGGCATCAGCCCAGCCCCAGTTCGCGCCCGGACAGGCGCCGGTACAAGGAATACAGTATCAGTGTGCCGACAAGCAGGATGAATCCGAGCGCGCTGGCCATACCCCAGTTGATGGTCTGGTTGGTGAAATAGGCGACGTAGTAGCTGATCATCTGGTCGCCTGCGCCGCCCAGCAAGGCCGGTGTAATGTAGTAGCCGACGGCAATGATGAATACCAGCAATGTGCCCGCGCCTACCCCGGGATAAGTCTGGGGCACGTATACGCGCCAGAATGCGGCAAATGGATGGCTGCCCAGCGATACGGCCGCGCGCTGGTAGGTCGGCGGAATGGACTGCATCACGCTATAGATAGGCAGGATCATGAACGGCAGCAGGATGTGCGTCATGGCTATATACACGCCGAGGCGATTGAACAGCAAATCAACCGGTTCGCCGGTAAGCCCGGCGCCCATCAGCGTCTTGTTGACCAGTCCCTGGCGTTGCAGCAGCACGACCCATGCGGCGATGCGCACCAGTATCGATGTCCAGAAGGGTATCAGGATGCATATCATGACCAGGTTGGCCCGTCGTTTGGATAAGGTCGATATCCAGTAGGCCAGGGGAAAGCCCAGAAGCAGCGTTGCCACGGTGACGACCGCGCTGATCAGGAAAGTCCGTCCGAAGATCTCCAGGAAAGCCGACGTGCTGGGTGGCACCCGCGCGATGCTGCCGTCGGCTTCCTGCTTCAGGTCTAGCGCCGCCAAAAGATAATAGGGCGAGTAAGATGTTCCATTGTTGGCGATGGCTTGCCAGTAGCGCGCCTCGCCCCAGCGCGGGTCGACGTCGATAAAACGCGATTTGACCTGCTCCGCGCTCAGTGCGCTTCCGTCGTCGAAGGGCAGGCGCCGTACGGTCTTGAAAATCAGCGTGCGATAGCCCGAAATTTCGTAATTCAGCCTGCGCGCCAGGCTGCCCGTGCCTGAATCGGCTTTTGCCTGGAGCAGGTCGTTCATCAGTGCGGTATAGGCGTTATCCGCGGGCGCCTGTTCACCGTCCCAGTTTTCCAGAACGACGAGCGTGCCCGGAAGGCGTTCAATCACTTCGGGATTGTCGACCGCGCGATACAGCAGCGCGCTGATCGGAATGACGAAAATGACGAACAGGAACAGGGCAAGCGGAGCGATCAGCGCAAACGCCCGCCATTTTTGTCGGCGGGCCGTCGCCGACATGGTTTTTTCCATGGCGGATCGGGCAGCGCGGCTCAATTGCATCGTACGCCTGGTTTAACGCGTGGACCAGGCCGAGAAACGTTGGTCCAGTTCTTCGCCGTGGTCCGCCCAATAGTCGTAGCTGGACAGCAAGGCGTTCTTGATGTTGTCGGGCGAGTTCGGCATGTCGGCCAACAGCTTGGGATCGAGCTTTGCGATCGCCTCTTTGTTGATGGGGCCGTAGGCAATGTGTTGCGCGTAGTTCAACTGCGGCGCGGTCGAGGAAGCGAACTTGATGAATTTCTCGGCGAGCTCCTTATTGGGAGAGCCGGTTGGGATCACCCAGTAATCCAGGTCGTAAATGCTTTCGTTCCAGACTATCTTCAATGACTGGCCTTCACGGTTCGCCGCATCGATTCGGCCGTTATATACCGTGGACATGGCGACATCGCCCGCCGCAAGCATCTGGACCGGTTGCGCGCCGGCCTCCCACCATTGGACGTGGGGCTTGATCTCATCCAGCTTCTTGAAAGCCCGGTCTATGCCTTCGGGAGTGGCCAACACCTTGTAGACATCCTTGGGCGCGACACCGTCGGCCATGAGCGCAAACTCGAGGTTGTAGCGAGCGCCTTTGCGCATGCCGCGTTTGCCGGGAAATTTCTTGACGTCCCAGAAGTCGGCCCAGCCCTGCGGCGTGGCTTTGAGCGTCTTGCCGTTGTAGCCCAGCACCGTCGACCATACAAACGTGCCCACGCCACAGTCATGGACGGCCTCGGGGACGAAGTTGTTCTTGTCGCCTATCTTGCTCCAGTCGAGCTGTTCATACAGGCCCTCTTCGCAGCCGCGGCCCAGGTCCGCGGTTTCGACTTCGACCGCATCCCAGACCACATTATTGGTTTCGACCATGGCTTTCACCTTGGCTTGTTCACCGTTGTAGGCCACGCCGATTATTTTGATGCCGAGTTCTTTTTCCAGCGGCTCAATAAATGCGATCTTTTGCGCGTCGCCATTAGCACCTCCAAAGTTGACGACAGTGAGATCGCGGGCCATGGCTGATCCCATTGCGGTAGTCACCAAACAGGTAGCGAGTGCGGCGCTTTGTAGCGTGTTTCGAATTTTCATGTTTTGTCTCCGTATCGTGTCGTTCAGTTATACCGGGGGGCGGAAGGCCCTGACATGTTGCGGCAGGGCTTGTAGAAAAATGGGATTGCCGGGATTTATCGCATCGATGAGCTGGCCATCCGTCAGGGGCAGCTTGACGAAAACAGATGTTTGTTCTGCTATTTGGCACCGCAGCCTGACATGGTCGCCGAAGTAGACGGTATCGAGCGCCGTGGCGGCAATCGCATTGGATACGCCACTGCCGGCAATGTGCAGCCGCTCCGGACGTATCGCCACGATGCAGGATGCGCCGGCAGCGAGATCGTTGATGTTCAACGCGGCAAGGGGCGAATTGTCGGCAAGCCGTACGACACAGTTGCCGCCTTCAGCGGATTCAACGGTGGCGGTCAATTGATTGCAATCGCCGACAAAGCCCGCCACGAAGCTGCTGCAGGGCGATTCGTAGAGCGTGTTCACGGCCGACACCTGCTGGATAACGCCTTGATGGAATACCGCGACCCTGTCCGACATGGTCAGTGCCTCGCTTTGATCGTGGGTGACGTATACGAAGGTAATGCCCAATGATCGATGCAAGGCCTTGAGCTCGAGTTGCATGTGCTCGCGAAGTTGCTTGTCCAGCGCGCCCAGCGGCTCATCCATCAATACCAGCTTGGGGTCAAAGACCAGGGCCCGCGCCAGGGCGATACGTTGTTGCTGGCCTCCAGAAAGCTGGCCGGGATAGCGCTTGGCAAAACTGCCCATTTGGACCATTTCCAGGGCCTCTGCAATACGTTGCCGACGTTGTGCGGCGGGCATCTTCCTTACCTTGAGCGGGTACTCCAGGTTTTTTTCAACAGTCAAATGCGGAAAGAGGGCATAGTTTTGAAACACCATGCCTATATTGCGCTTGTGCGGCGGCACATGGTTCAGGCTTTGCCCATCCAGGAAAATTTCGCCGCCGGTAGGAAACTCGAAACCGGCCAGCATCATCAGGCATGTGGTCTTGCCCGAACCGGAAGGGCCCAGCAAAGAAAGAAACTCGCCCGGGTATATATCGAGATTCAGGTCCTTGACGACCAGCGCTCCGCCGTCGTACGACTTTTGCACATTGCGGAAGCTGACCAGGGGATCAAGCTTTGATGACATATCCATACCTGCCGCCGGTGACCGGGTTAGACCTCTTGCGCCCGTGTGGCCGGGCGCCCTTTATTCGCAGCGCTGTGCCTGTAGTCCGAGTTCGCGGCACAACGAAAGAATGTCGGAAACTTTGTCCCGATAAACCAGGATGACCTGGAAATCGTGCGTATAGCTCTCGCCGAAAGTAATCAGGCTGTACTTTTCATGATGCGTCTGTAGTTGCTGGTCGACCCAATGATAGAAGTCATTGATGGTCTCGAAGCTGTTGTTGTCGTAAGGATACTCAGGCAGTGCGGGATGCTCGAAGGCATCGATGATCTGCTCATAAAGTTCGTCCACCGTATCGGCAACCGCAAAGTAGTCTTCGAGTTCGACAAAAATGATGAAAGAACTCACGCCCTGGGAATCGTATTCGGCCACCTTGGCCGCGTCAGCTCCGTAGTTTTCTTTCAGGGTCTTGGCCGCATCGGTTTTCGCCTGGATACAGATGTTGACGATGCGGGATGTCTCGTGTTCATCGAGGTCGTCGCAGGAAAGCAGTCCGATAAGCGTGGCCAGCTTCTGTGGATAAGAGTCGGGTTCGGTAGTCATAGGGCTCATTTCCGGAGTTTGGCAAAAGCGGCTGCCATGGCGCCTGAAGCAGCAGGTTCCGGGGCGTTCCGTGCCTGGGCATGGCGGGGTGTGCCGGCGCCGGGGCGACGATCGGGGGCCGCGCGGCGCACCGGAGCGGCATCATCGTTCAGGCGCATTGTGAGCCCGATGCGTTTGCGTGGAGCGTCCACTTCCTGGACCTTGACCTTTACTGTCTGTCCGACCCTCACGACATCGCGCGGATCCTTGATAAAGGTATCGGACAGGGCGGAAATATGGACCAGTCCATCCTGATGGACACCGACGTCGACAAAGGCGCCGAAGTTGGCCACATTCGTGACCACGCCTTCCAGTATCATGCCGACGTGAAGGTCGTTGATGGTATTGACGCCTTCCTTGAATTGCGCCGTCTTGAACTCCGGACGGGGGTCTCGACCAGGCTTTTCCAGTTCGGCAAAAATATCTTTTACGGTGGGAAGCCCGAAGCGCTCATCGGTGAATTCGGACGGCGAGATACCTTTGAGAGCGCCTTGCTGTCCCATGATTTGCCTGGCTTCGGCCTTGACCTTTGCCAGTATGCGCTCGACGACCGGGTAGGCTTCAGGGTGGACCGATGACGCGTCCAGCGGATTGTCGCCGTCGGGCACCCGCAGGAATCCTGCTGCCTGCTCGAAGGCCTTGTCGCCGAAACGTGGGACTTTGAGCAGGGCCTTGCGATTGGAAAAGGCGCCATGTTCATCGCGCCAGTTGACTATGTTCTTGGCCACTAGCGCGCTAAGGCCCGAGACGCGTGTCAGTAACGGCGCCGACGCCGTATTGACGTCGACGCCAACGGCGTTTACGCAGTCCTCGATGACGGCGTCCAGTGACCGCGCGAGCTCGCGCTGGTTCACGTCGTGCTGGTACTGGCCGACACCGATTGCCTTGGGCTCGATCTTGACCAGTTCAGCCAGCGGGTCCTGCAAGCGCCGGGCGATGGATACCGCGCCCCGCAACGTGACATCCAGGTCGGGGAACTCATGGGCGGCCAATTCCGAGGCGGAATACACCGATGCCCCCGCTTCCGAGACCATCACGCGCGTCAGTGTAATGGCGGGGTACTTTTCCATCATGTCGATCACGAGCTTTTCGGTTTCTCGCGAGGCGGTGCCGTTTCCAATGGCAACGAGTTCGATCTTGTGCTTTGCCACCAGGGCAGCCAGCGTCTTGATGCTGCCGTCGCGATCGCGGCGCGGCTCGAAAGGATAGATGGTTGCGGTATCCAGCACCTTGCCCGTGGCGTCGATCGCCGCTGCCTTGACACCCGTGCGTATGCCGGGATCCAGGCCCAGCACCGCCTTAGGGCCGGCCGGGGCGGCAAGCAGCAAGTCTTTCAGGTTCGCTGCAAATACACGTATTGCTTCCTGCTCGGCGGTATCGCGCAAGCGGCCTATGAGTTCAGACTCGAAGGCCGTCAGCAGCTTGACGCGCCACGTCCAGCGGCACACTTCGCCCAGCCAGCGTGCCTGGGGAGGCGCTTCGGGGGCGAAGCCGGCCGGCACGTTCAAAAAGCTGGCGATCTTGACGACGCAGGGATGGGGCGTTTGCGATTCGAGCTCGGTCTCGAGACCAAGGCGGATGTCCAGGGCACCTTGTTGTCGTCCGCGTAGCATGGCCAGAATGCGATGGGAGGGCAGCAGGCGCAGCGGCTCGCTGAAGTCGAACCAGTCGCGGAAGTTGTCGCCGTCGTTTTCCTTGCCTTCGACCACTTTGGAATACAGAAGTCCGGTGTTCCACAGATAGTCACGCATGTTGGCCAGCAGGTCCGCGTTCTCGGCGTAGCGCTCTGCCAGGATATCGCGGGCGCCGTCGAGTGCCGCCTTGGTATCATTGATGGAGGCCTCGGCATTCAGATAGTCCGCGGCCAGCAAGGCGGGATCGCACGCCGGATCGGCGATAATGGCATCGGCCAGCGGTTCGAGGCCGGCTTCGCGGGCTATTTGCGCGCGAGTGCGTCGCTTGGGCTTGAATGGTGCATACAGATCCTCAAGCCGCTGCTTGGTGTCGGCGGCATTGATTTCCTTGTGCAAGGCTTCGCTGAGTTTGCCTTGTTGCTCGATGGACTCCAGGATGGCCGAACGCCGCGATTCAAGTTCGCGCACGTATAACAAGCGTATTTCAAGATTGCGCAGTACTGTATCGTCCAGCCCCCCGGTGGCTTCTTTGCGGTAACGGGCAATGAATGGAACGGTTGCGCCGTCGTCGAGCAGTTCTACCGTGGCTGCGACCTGCGATGTTCGAACATTGAGTTCATTGGCCAGCAAGGCAATGATGCGGGCGGGATCCGCCGCTTGCACCACAGAGACGGGTTTGGCTTGCACAGAGGTATCAGTCATGAGTCCATAATAAAAACATAAATCGTGCGGCGAATTTTGCCACAAGCCGACAGCGTAGCCGAAAATACGCGGGTATCATCACACGTACGGTTCCTCTCTGAGGACTTTACCCTTTTTCCGTACCCCATTCACGCGGATAGTTTCCGTATTTACCCTCAATGCTCCTGCAAGAACTCTCTGATATCTTCGCCCCCGATGGGCCTATTGCCAAGGCCATGCCCGACTATCATCCGCGGCAGGCACAACTCGAACTGGCTCAGGCAATCGAGGAAACCTTGCGTGATCATTCCATCCTGATCGCCGAGGCGGGCACGGGCACCGGGAAGACCTGGGCGTACTTGGTGCCCGCCTTCCTCAGCGGCAGCAAGGTGCTGGTGTCCACCGGAACCCGCACGTTGCAGGATCAGCTGTTCCGGCGCGATCTGCCGCGCTTGCGCAAGGCCCTGGCCCTGCCCATCAATGTTGCCCTCCTGAAAGGCCGTGGCAATTATGTCTGTCCGTATCACCTGGAACGCTTGTCGGGTGACGACCGCGCACTGAAGTCGCGTGCCGAAATAAGCCAGTTGCGTCATATACAGCTCTTTGCACAGCAAACCAAGACAGGGGACAAAAGCGATCTGGTACAGGTTCCCGAAGATGCCGATATCTGGAATCGTGTCACGTCCACGCGGGAGAATTGCCTGGGCCAGGAATGCCCCCATGTACGCGACTGTTTCGTGCTGAAGGCGCGCCGCCAGGCACAGGATGCGGACCTCGTGGTCGTCAATCACGCCTTGTTCATGGCCGACTTGGCACTGCGCGAGGAAGGCATCACCGAATTGTTGCCCACCGTCGAGCTGGTCGTATTTGATGAAGCCCACCAGTTGCCCGATATCGCCACGCGCTTTCTGGGCTCCAGCGTTTCGTCGCACCAGTTGCTGGATCTGTCCCGGGCGACCGAAGCCGCAGGGCTGGCCTACGCACGCGAATCGACCAACTGGAGCGAAGTCGGCAAGAGAATAGAGCATGCAGCGCGCCAGCTTCGCCTTGCAGGCGCGCCTATCGACAAGATGCCCGGTCGCAAAGCTACTTTCCAGGCCATCCCCAATGCGGCAGAGTTCGATGCGGCACTGCAGGAGCTACTGCAAGTGCTGGACGACAGCTCGGCACTGCTGGGCGTGGTCAGCGAAAAACACCCGGATCTTGCCGCGGTGGCCAAGACCTGCCTGGATATACGGGCCAAGCTGTACCAGTGGAGCCAGCCCGACAGGATGGGGAACAACGCGCTCAATCCTCCCAAGGCCGACGGCTCGCCAGGCGGCAAAGAGCTTGTCGCCGCCGTCCGGTGGGTTGAGCAAAGCCTGCATCATATGCGACTGCATAGCGCTCCCTTGTCCGTTGCGCAGATCTTTTCCCGCTACCGCGGCAAAGACCAGGCCTGGGTGCTCACTTCGGCAACGCTGTCCGTGCATGGCGATTTTGGCCACTTCCTGCGCCAGCTGGGCCTCTGGGAAGCCCGCACGGAAAGCTGGAACTCTCCCTTCGACTACGCAGGACAAGGCGTGCTGTATGTGCCGAAGAACCTGCCGCTGCCCAGCGATCGCGAGTTCAATGAGAAATTCGTGGCCGCCTTGCTGCCCTTGATCCGCACATCCACTGGCGGCGTGCTGGTGTTGTGCACCACTCTGCGTGCGGTGGACCGAATCGCGGAGCTGCTGCAAGATCATTTTGAAGATCACGATATTGATCGTGTCTTGCTGCGGCAGGGGGAAAGTTCCCGTGGTGCGCTGCTGGAACGATTCCGTACGGAAAAGAACGCGGTATTGGTCGGCAGTGCCAGCTTCTGGGAAGGCATCGACGTGCCGGGCGATGCCCTGACACTGGTCGCCATCGACAAGCTGCCTTTTGCGCCTCCTGACGATCCCGTCCTGGAGGCGCGGCTGAACCTCTGCCGCACGCAAGGCGGCAACCCCTTCATGGAATATCAGTTGCCGGAAGCGGCCATTGCCCTGAAGCAGGGCGCCGGGCGCCTTATTCGATCAGAGCAGGATTGGGGGGTGTTGATGGTGGGCGACGCACGTATCGTCGAGAAACCCTACGGCAAACTGTTGTGGCGCGGCTTGCCGCCGTTTGCCCGCACCCGTGAACCTGCGCAAGTCGTGGCGTTTATCGAGAAGAAGCAGGCCACGCAAGCGCTATAGGTTCAGCAGGAGCACTAGAACCAGTTGATGGGGTTCCAGTTGTTGACCGACTCTTCCAGGCCTTTTTCGTAATACTGGGTGTTCGGGAAGTTATGGTCGAGCACGCGCTTGGCGTTGTCGCGCAGCTCGGTCATGCCCAGCTTGTCGTACGACAGGTAAATAAGATATAGCGCACGTTCTGCCACGGGCACGCCCTGGAAATCGGTGATGACTGTTTGCGCGCGGTTAATGGCGGCCACATAGGCGCCGCGCGTGTAATAGTATTCAGCCACATGGACTTCGTTGCGGGCTATGGTGTCGACCAGCCACGTTACACGTTTCTTGGCATCGGCCGTATAGCGGCTGTCGGGATACCTTTCGATGAGCTCGTTGAACGACTCATAGGATTCGCGCAGCCCCTTGGGATCTCGCTCGCTGGGGTCCTGGCGTGTGAACTTCGTAAATGCCGCGCTTGGCGGGGTGAAGGTGATCAGCCCCTTCAGATACAGCATGTAATCGGTGCCGGGATGATTCGGATACTGCTGCTGAAAGCGATCGATGGCAGCCAATGCCTGTTCGGGCTCTTCGTCTTTCCAGTTGATGTAGGCCTGATCGATAAGCGATTGTTGCGCAAAGCCGCCAAACGGGTAGCGTGCTTCCACCGCTTCCAGGCGGGTGCGGGCGTCTTTCCAGTTGCCAGCACTGATTTCGGTGCGGGCATCCTGGTACAAGCGGTCGGCTGACCAGCCCGCGGTGGGATCTGTTTCGGTCTTGACGGTACCGCATCCGGCAATCAAGCTGGCGGCAGCAAAAACAAGCAGGGCCTGACCCAGGCGCTTCAGGCCGGGAAATCGAAATATGTGGAGGTCGAGACGAGTCACAAAAGCATCCTTGGTGTTAGCATTGCAGGCTGATTATATGATTTGTCGCCATGCCTGACACAGATATCTCCAAAGAAAGTTTATTACCTGCCGCGCCCCTGGAATTCCAGCTTCCATTCAAGGCCCTTCCCGAACGGCTGGACAAAGTGCTGGCCCGGCTTATTCCCGATCATTCCCGCAGCCGGCTCCAGGGCTGGATAGAAGGCGGGCATGTGCTGGTCAACGGCCAGCCTGGGCGCATAAAGCAAATGGTCAATGCCGGCGACAAGCTTGCGGTGTTCGAGCAATCGCCCCCGGAATCGCTGGCCTTCAGCCCTGAGCCTGTCGATTTCAGCGTAATCGCGGAAAGTGCCGACTGGATCGTCGTGAACAAGCCGGCCGGCCTGGTTACGCATCCGGGTGCCGGCAACTGGCAGGGCACCTTGCTCAATGGCTTGCTTCACCGTTTTCCCGAGCTTGGCCTGGTGGCTCGCGCAGGCATTGTGCATAGGCTGGACAAGGACACATCGGGGCTGCTGGTGGTGGCCCGCCATGAAAAGTCGCAAACGCATCTGATCCGGCAATTGCAGGCCAGAACCGTCAGCCGGGAATACCTGGCGCTGGTACACGGACGCCTGAACCGGCCGGGTACGGTCAAGGCGGAGATCGGCCGCGACCCGCGCGTGCCGGTGCGGATGGCCGTCGACAACCCCATCGCGCCCAAGCCAGCCGTCACCCATTATTCCCCCCTGCGTTCCGGCTGCTCCAATGATGATATGCCCGTGACGGAAGTGGCATGCAAGCTGGAAACGGGACGCACCCACCAGATTCGCGTGCATATGACCAGTTTGCGCCATCCTCTGGTCGCCGACGTCCTCTATGGGGGCAAGCTCATCGCCGGCGCAACGCGCCAGATGCTGCACGCGCAAATCCTCAGTTTCGACGACCTGGCCACCGGTGAAAGGGTGTCATTCGAAGCTCCTCTTCCTGACGACTTCAGGCAAGTGCTGGAAGGCATATCGTGGGAGGCATGAGTCCACACAGGGCTGTTCCCACCATATCGGGCACGGCGTGGCCGGGCGTCAGCTATTTCTGCAGCACGCGCGAAGGCGGGGTCAGCGGCGGTCCCTGGTCCTCGCTTAACGTTGGCCTGCATACCGGAGACAAGGCCTCGCATGTACAGGCCAACCGGGACGCGTTGCGTCGCTTTCTGCCCGGCGACCCAGTATGGCTGAACCAGGTGCATGGCTGTGAAGTCCATGACCCGGACCATTATGCCGACGTGCCGCCCGGCACTCCGCCACCGGTTCCGAACGCTGATGCGGCGATCACGATGCAGTACGGTCGGGTGCTGGCCGTGATGACGGCAGACTGCCTGCCCGTGGTGTTGGCCAGCATCGATGGCCGTGCGTTGGGCGTGGCTCATGCCGGATGGCGCGGACTTGCCGCCGGCGTGCTCGAGAACACGCTCGCCGCATTGCGCGAACGTCATCCGGCAGCCGTAGCTTGGCGCGCCTGGATAGGGCCTGCCATTGGTCCCAGGCATTTCGAGGTGGGCGCCGATGTGTTCGCCGCGTTCGCCGACCATGATGAACAGGCCGCCCATTTTTTCGCCGAAACCGTCCCGGGCACGAAATGGCTGGCTGATCTGCCGTCCCTGGCGCGACACAGGCTGCAAAGGGCTGGCGTCGAAAGCATTGAGCTTAGCGGTTATTGCACCTATTCCCGGCCCGAATTGTTTTATTCATACCGGCGCGATATGCAAACGGGGCGGCTCGTTACCCTGGCTTGGCTGGATAATCCCTCTTCACTATGACAAGAGGCCGAATTGCGTAGCGACTTTCCCTGATTGACAGCATCTCGATTGGGATACAAGATGGTGTCGAGCGTCGATCTATGCAAGGTGTCCAAAGTGAGTGCTTCGTCCCCATCCCAGTGGCCAGGTCCGGTAAGCGTAGCGCCCGAAAAGCTCGCTGAAATACAGGCCGATTTCTCGCGCGAATGGCTGCGTATCATTACGTCGGCCCAGCAGGGCTCGCTCGAAAAGCCGGCAGACCGGCGTTTCGCGTCTGAAGCATGGAAAACCCACCCCGGCTATCTGGTGGCTGCCCACGCGTACCTGCTTTCGGCAAGGGCCATGAATCAAATGGTCGACGCCGCCGAGTTAAGCGAACCCGTAAAAAACCGTCTTCGCTTTTCAGTCATGCAGTGGGTGGAAGCCATGTCGCCCTCAAACTTCATGGTCACCAATCCCGAGGTCCAAAGCAAGCTCCTCGAAACCAACGGGCAATCTCTTGGCCTCGGCATCCAGAACCTGTTGGCCGATATGCAAAAGGGGCGGCTTACCCAATCTGACGAGTCTCAGTTCGAACTGGGCCGGAACATCGCCGTTACCGAAGGTTCGGTCATATTCCAGAACGAGCTCATGCAGCTCATTCAGTACGCGCCTCTCACCGACAAGGTGCACCAGAAGCCCCTGCTTATCGTGCCCCCTTGCATCAATAAATACTACATACTCGACCTTCAGCCCGAAAATTCCTTCGTGCGCTACGCGGTAGAGCAAGGCTTTACGGTCTTCCTGATTTCATGGCGCAACCCGCTGCCTGGCGACACCGACGGCATCAAAGATGCCACATGGGGCGACTACCTCAAGCATGGCGTGCTTCAGGCTGTCGATATCGCCTGCGACGTATCGGAACAGGCGCAGGTCAATGCCCTGGGCTTCTGCGTGGGCGGCACCTTGTTGGCGTCGGCGCTGGCTCTTGCCCGTGCCGAAGGCCGCGATCCGGTGGCGTCGCTTACGCTGCTCACCACCTTGCTCGACTTCGAAGAAACGGGTGTGCTCGATGTGTTCGTCGACGAACTGCACGCCAGTTCACGTGAAAGGCAACTAGGTCACGGCTGCCTCATGTCTGCGCGCGAACTGGGTACCACATTCTCCTTTCTGCGCCCCAGTGAACTCGTCTGGAACTACGTCGTCAACAACTACCTCAAAGGCGAATCGCCACAGAAGTTCGACCTGTTGTTCTGGAATGCCGACGGCACCAATCTTCCGGGCCCATTTTTTACCTGGTACTTCCGAAATACCTATCTCGAGAACAACCTGAAGGTTCCAAACCGGGTAACGGTTGACGGGCAGGGCATCGATCTGGGCCGGCTGACTATGCCTGCCTATATTTATGGCTCTCGCGATGACCACATCGTGCCATGGCATGCCTCGTATAAGGCAACGCATCTTTTGTCGGGGTCATCCCGTTTCGTGTTGGGCGCATCGGGGCATATTGCCGGCGTCATCAACCATCCTGCCAAGAAGCGTCGTAATTACTGGGTTCATGACACCGAATCCTCATCCGGCAAAAAGGTTTCCGGTCCGCAAGCCTGGCTCGATGCCGCAACACAGCACGCCGGCAGCTGGTGGCCCGACTGGACATCCTGGCTCAGCTCGCACTCCGGCGGCCTGGTCGACGCCCGTACAGAATTGGGTAATGCGCATTACATGCCGTTGCAGCCGGCTCCCGGCGACTACGTCAAGGTCAAAGCAGTCTAGAAGCGCCGCAATGCAGGCCGGCAACGGCAGATTGTCGGAAATTTAAAAAAAGGAGCACACAATGAGCGGCAAAGTTGCGTATGTAACAGGTGGAATGGGCGGCATAGGTACATCCATATGCCAGCGTCTGGCCAAAGAAGGCTTTACCGTGGTGGCCGGTTGCGGCCCCAGCCGCAATTTCAGTCAATGGATCGACGAACAGGCGGCGCTTGGATACAAGTTTCATGCTTCGGT
Source organism: Pollutimonas subterranea (assembly GCF_002849655.1). GTDB lineage: Bacteria > Pseudomonadota > Gammaproteobacteria > Burkholderiales > Burkholderiaceae_B > Pollutimonas > Pollutimonas subterranea. Next base: position 88,280 of record NZ_PDNW01000002.1, on the reverse strand, counting down.
TGGCAATGTTTCCGATTGGGACTCAACCGTCGACGCTTTCCATAAAGTGCAGGACGAAATCGGGCCCGTCTCGGTATTGGTCAATAACGCTGGCATCACCCGCGACGGACTGTTTCGGAAAATGACCCAGGAAGATTGGCGCGCCGTCATCGACACCAACCTGAACAGTCTGTTCAATGTGACCAAGCAGGTTATCGAGGGCATGATAGATCAGCAATGGGGGCGTATTATCAACATCAGTTCGGTAAATGGTCAGAAAGGGCAATTCGGGCAAACCAATTATTCCACGGCAAAGGCGGGCATACACGGGTTCACCATGGCGCTGGCCCAAGAGGTGGCCAATAAAGGAATAACGGTCAACACGATATCTCCCGGGTACATAGGTACCGATATGGTCAGGGCGATACGTCCTGACGTTCTCGAGAAGATCATCGCCACCATTCCGGTCAGGCGCCTGGGCACGCCCGAAGAGATCGGTTCGATGGTGGCGTGGCTGGCGTCCGGCGACTCCGGTTTTGCCACTGGCGCAGATTTTTCGCTGAATGGTGGCTTGCATATGGGTTAAGCCCCTCCAGGGCTTTGCCTTCCTTAACAGTGTTTGCCGACAGGTCGGCGAACACTGTTATGTTTTTACTTGGTTAGGTTATGACGCAAACTCAAACTGCTGCTTCGATCCGTCTGATAAAGAAGTACCCGAACAGGCGCTTGTACGATACGAAAACCAGCAGTTACATTACCTTGTCGGACGTGAAGCAACTGGTGCTGGATAACGAAGGCTTTCAGGTCATCGATGCCAAGTCCGGCGAAGACCTCACGCGCAGCATTCTCTTGCAAATCATCCTTGAAGAAGAAAGCGGTGGCGTGCCTATGTTTTCGCCTACGGCGTTATCGCAAATTATCCGCTTCTATGGCCATTCCACCCAGGGCGTCATGGGCCTTTTTCTTGAAAAGAATATCCAGGCCTTCATGGACATCCAGAACCGGATGGCCGAGCAATCAAAAGGCGTATACGGCACGCAGTTCGGGCCGGAAGCCTGGGCTCAATTCATGAATGTGCAGACTCCGGTGCTGCAGAACATGATGAGCAATTATATTGACCAAAGCAAGAATATGTTCGTCCAGATGCAGGACCAGATGCAGGATCAGTCGCGAAATATCTTTACGGGGTTCCCGTTCACTCCTACTGGGGTCGATAACAAAAAGAAATAGCGCGCGCTTCATTTGCGCTCTCTGGGCGGCCCGATCGGGCCGCTTTTTTATGGTGCGCCCGGCAGGGCGCGCTCACAGCTTGTTCCGTCCAGCAGCCGGCGTACCTCCAGCAAAAAATATCGTCCAGCACCGAATTGATTGTTTTGAATCAAAAGCCGGTATTTCAGACGCTTGTAAGATCGTGAGGCTCATAATGAGAATCATCCCCATTCACGACGTTTTGGTAACGGTACCCATGAACAAACAATTCTTTTCGATTTTGCTGGGGGCTGGCTGCGCCTTGTCGGCTAACGCGGCTGAATACCCTATAGGCGTCCCCGCTGAACATCACGGCCTGGAGGTGGCTGCCGTGTATTTGCAGCCCATCGAAATGGATCCGCCCGGCATGATGCGCGACGCCAAAGATTCCGATATTCACCTCGAAGCCGACATCCATGCTACCGCCGACAACAAGAACGGCTTGCCGGAAGGCGCCTGGGCACCTTACCTGAACATTCAGTACGTCTTGCAGAAGAAAGGCGCGAGCGCTGTCCACAAAGGCGAGTTGATGCCCATGGTCGCCAACGATGGTCCGCATTACGGCGATAACGTCAAGCTGGATGGGCCCGGTAAATATCAGCTTACTTTCATCATAAGCAATCCCGAATCCGGAAAGATGAACCATTTCGGACGCCACATTGACAAGGAAACGGGCGTCGATCCCTGGTTCACGCGCTTCGAGGTGCAGTACGACTTCGTCTATGCCGGCACGGGCAAGAAAGGCGGTTATTGATGGTGTCTTCCAGATACTGGGCGCTTCTTGCCCTCGCCCTGATGGCGGGGCTCGGTACTCCGGCGCTGGCCGCCGACCTCCCCACCTTCACAATCACGTTCAAGCCGGACGGCAACTTCGACCCCCAACGACTTGAGGTCCCGGCGGGACGCTTCAAGCTTGTGCTGGTCAATGAAAGCCAAGAACCCGTGGAGTTTGAAAGCCTTCCATTGCGCAAGGAAAAAGTCCTGGGCCCGGGTGTGAAATCTTTTGTTGTCTTGAATGTCTCCCGGCCCGGCGACTACCCCTTTTTCGATGATTTCCATCAAGACGCCAAGGGCACCCTGGTGGTGCTGCCCAAGCCATAAACCGGGTACTCAAAATGGAACAAGTGATTTTCATCGTCTGGCGCGAAAGCGTCGAGGTTCTGCTCGTGGTCGGCATACTGTTCACCTGGCTGCGCACCAGTGCGGCCGGGCGCCGCGGGCTTCCGTGGCTGTGGGGCGGTGTCGCAGCCGGGCTCGCGCTGGCCGTGGCACTGGCGCTGGTGTTGTTGGGTGTATCGTCCTGGTTGTCCGATGCGGGGCAGGAATGGTTTCAGGCCATCATGGCTCTGGCCGCTTGCGTTCTGGTCGTGCAGATGGTGTATTGGATGAAGCGCCATGGTCGATCACTTAGGCGCGAGCTCGAAGACAGTGCCGCGCGGCAAACGAACGATTCAAACTGGTGGGGTCTGCTGGTTCTCGTCATGATTGCCGTGGCGCGCGAAGGAAGCGAAACAGTCGTCTTCCTTTACGGAACCATAGCGGGCGGTGGCGCGGACCATTCAGACTTGCAGCTGGCAATAGCGGGCGTCATGGGATTCGTTGCGGCACTGCTTACGTTTTGGGTACTGCAGCTGGGCGGAAGGCTGATCAGCTGGCGGCGCTTCTTCCAGCTTACCGAAACAGTGCTGCTTTTGCTGGCCGGTTCACTGCTGATGTCAGGGCTGGACCATCTTATTTCCCTGGAAGCCTTGCCGGTCATCGTGGATCCAGTCTGGGATAGTTCGGCGCTGCTCGATGCCAATCAGGGGCTGGGCAAGGTACTGGCCGACTTTGCCGGGTACCGCGCTTATCCGGCGCTTTCCGCAGTACTGATCTGGGTGCTGTACTGGATCGCGGCATGGCGGCTATTGCGGCGTGCCCGGGCGCCCTCGGCACGTTCGGCGGCGCCGCTTACGGCCAAGGCATAAGGCGGGTATATGTCCCTGCTAATACTGAAAAATGGGGCGGTGAGCTTCGCCGACTTTCTGCGCGACCATGCAAAATGGCTCCGTGGCATGCAATGGATAATCGTTGCCGCCTACGCGTTTCTGCTTATCGTGCCGGCGCTTTTGCCACTGCCGGGACGTACAGCGTCTGTGTTCAACAACCTTACGGTTTTTGCCCAATTTGCCTTCTGGGGAATCTGGTGGCCCTTCGTACTGGTGTCCATGCCGCTGATGGGGCGGGCATGGTGCGGTTGGTTTTGTCCCGAAGGGATGCTCAGTGAGTGGGCCAGCGGGCATGGACGGGGCAGGGCGATCCCCAAGTGGATGCGGTGGGGCGGCTGGCCTTTTGTCGCGTTTTCCCTGACCACCATCTATGGGCAACTGGTCAGCGTGTATCAATATCCGTGGGCGGTACTAGCTGTATTGGGCGGGTCGACGCTCGCAGCCATGCTGGTGGGGTGGCTGTATGGACGCAACAAGCGCGTATGGTGCAAGTATCTATGCCCGGTCAATGGTGTATTCAACCTGTTGGCCAAGCTGGCCCCGTGGCACTATAAAGTCAATGAAGATGCCTGGCGGCATCCCGAGCGCCGTACCGAAACAATCAATTGCGCGCCGCTCGTGCCTCTGCGGCATATGCAGGGCGCATCGGATTGCCATATGTGTGGACGCTGTAGCGATTATCGTGGCGCCATTCAATTGACGCCGCGATCCCCAGAGGCAGAGATCGTGCGCGTGGCGAATGGTGATGGCTGGCAGACAGCGCTCATCGTTTTCGGCTTGATGGGCCTGGCGGTGGGGGCTTTCCTTTGGAGCGCCAGCCCATGGTTTGTGGTGGTAAAGCAGGCTGCCGCAACCTGGCTGGTCAACCACGATGTCTACTGGCCGTTGGAGCAGAACGCTCCCTGGTTCCTGCTTACGCACTATCCCGAAGTCAACGATAGTTTCAGCTGGCTGGACGGCAGCGTCATTGTGTTGTTCATCGTTGGTGCCGCCGTGTGTCTGGGCGGCCCGGTATTCCTCGGCTTATGGGCCGCCGACAAGGTATTGCCACCGCTACGCATGCCGGGTGTGAAAGACTCCTCAGGTGCACCGATCGCGAAAGCGAGCCGCGGCATTCATGACATGGCGTTGGGTCTCATTCCTGCGGCGGGTGCGGGGGTATTCCTGGGGCTGTCCGCCACAACGCTGACCTTGCTTCAACATGAGGGTGTGTCCATCGCCTGGGCAAGCGCATTGCGGTTCGGCGTGCTCGGCCTGGCAATGCTCTGGAGCATGCGCCTGGTGTGGCGCATCACGTCTTCTCGTACTGCGTCGTCGGGATCCCGCCTCAATGCCTTGTTGCTGGTCGCACTGGGGACCATTCCGTATTGCGTCGCATGGGCACTGTTCTTTGCGGTCTGGTAGCCGGTTCTAAAGATCCGGCGGGCCTTTCTTGAACGGGCTATGGTCCTGGAGTTCGTTGAAATACGCCATGACAGCCGGTGTTTCCTCGGCCAGGAAATTGGTAATGGCCTCGGCGTAGCGCTGATCCCGTATCCAGTGCGCCGACGATGTCTGTACGGGAAGCATGCCACGGGACAGTTTATGTTCGCCCTGGGCTCCCCCTTCAAATACTTGCACGCCATATTCGATGCAGAACTCGATGGCCTGCATGTAGCAGGTTTCAAAGTGCAGGCCGGGCACATACTGGATGCTTCCCCAATATCTGCCGAACAGCCGTGTCCGGCTGCGCATATTGAGCGCACAGGCAATGGGGTGGCCCTGCTGCTCAGCCAATACCAGAGCCAGGTTCTGAGGCATGCTGTGCAGCAGTTGCGCAAAGAAGTCCCTGCTTAGATACGGCGCGTTGCCATGTTCCATATAGGTCTGGTAATAGCAGCGGTAAAAGAAATCAAGGGCTGGACCATCGATCTGCGTTCCTTGCAGCCAGCGAAAGCTGATGCCGGCTTGAATTGCTTTCTTTCGATCCTGCTTGATCTTCTTGCGCTTTTGCTGGCTGAGCGTGGACAGAAAGTCGTCCAGATCGCGGTAGCCCTTGTTGAACCAATGGAACTGGATGTTTTCCCTGAACAGGAAGCCGGCCTCGGCCAGGGCTGATCTGTCATCCTCGGAGGGAAACAGGATATGCAGCGACGAAATCTTGTTTTCCTGGGCCATCTCTATGGCCTTGCGAGCCAGCAGTACCCGATCGTCGTGCGTGGCCGCCAATAGGCGCGGACCCGGAACCGGTGTAAACGGAATGGCCGACAGGAGTTTTGGATAATAGGGCAGACCGTGCCGTTCGAAAGCTCTTGCCCACGCATAGTCAAATACATATTCGCCGCGAGAGTGCGACTTCAAATACAAAGGCATTGCGCCTTCGAGTTTGCCGTCCCGGTGCAGCAGCAGATAATGCGGTGCCCACCCCGTCTCCGGAGTTGCGCATCCGGCCTGGTCCAGCGCCAGCAGGAACGCATGGCGTACCAGCGGGTGATCTCCGGACAGCTCGTCCCACTGTTCGGCGTTAATATCTTGCAGATTGCGGGTGAGGGTGAAGGTGGGTGACAAGGCGATGGCTTTATTGGATTCAATGAATAGAGTGCAAAGGACGAACCGGCTGGCTACACGCCTGCATTTCTATTGTAGTGGCGTGAGGGACTCAGCATGACAGTTCGCAAAATTCCCGTAACGGTAGTGAGCGGCTTCCTGGGCAGTGGGAAGACTACCTTACTTAATCGCTTGCTGGCATCGCCCGGCGACGGAGCCGGTACCGGTGTGCGGATCGTCGTAATCGTTAACGAACTGGGCGCCATTGGACTCGAACACACCATGGTTCGGCATGTCAGGGATAGTGTCGTGCTGCTGGATTCGGGCTGCCTTTGTTGCACAGTGCGCGGCCAGCTTGTCGAGACCCTGCGTGACTTGTTTCTGGCAGCCCTCCACAGGAAAATCCCGGTTTTTTCGCGAATAATCATAGAGACCACCGGCATTGCCGATCCGGCGGCAATCAGCCATACGCTCAAGTACGAACGTTTTCTCAGCGACCGCTATATGTATGACGGGTGCATCTCGGTTGTTGACGCGGTGCTTGGCGTCCAGCAGCTCAAGAGCGAACCGGTGGCCGTCAAGCAGGTCGTGCTTGCCGATGTGCTGGTGATCAGCAAGACCGACCTGGCGCCTCCGGAAGAGCTCCCTAAACTGCAGCAAGCGTTGCAGTATTTGAATCAGGATGCCCGGCAGTACCTGGTCCAACATGCGCCGGCGTTGCAGCCGTTGTTGCTGGAAAGCTCCTTGCGGGCGAACGTTGCCAGGACAGGATCACGAGCCGGGCCCTGGCTGGGGGGCGGCCTGGGGCCTGCAGTATCGGTCCACGGTAATGTGCAGGCGCTGACTATGTCGTGGCACAGTCCGATTGAGCGGTCGGCATTCCTGACCGCCATGAGCGCTCTTCATGAAGACCGCAGCTTCGACCTGTTGCGAATGAAAGGCGTCCTGTGGCTGGGTGGAGACGACAAAGCCAGCGCCTTTCATGGCGTCCACAGGCAGTTGTACCCCTTGGTTCCTATAGAAGAAACTGCGCCTGCCATCGACCCGATGCCGGGTTCGCCACAAGATGGTCAGGCAGCGAAGCTGGATGACAGAGTGTCGGTGCTGGTACTGATCTTTCGCGCCGCGGATATTGATGACCTTGAATGCAGGCTCGCGCGGCTGTTGCCGGGTGGTCACCGCGTGGCGCTGTCGTCTGGTGGCAACTTTGTGCAGTGAGGTATTGCAATGTCTGCGGCCTGATGGTGTAATGGGGCTGTTATGCCACAGGTTGGGGCGCGTTGATCATCAACATCGCTGTCCCGCCGTCTACAGCGGTTTTTAATCAAACTAAACGCAAAAAGACTGGCTCCTGCTGGCTTTGGTCCGCGATGATTCATTCTCCGGCCACCGCAATATAAATTGAATAATTTTTAAGCAAGCGCCTGTACGTACGTCAGGATGTCGCCTATTCATTGGCGAGCTTCCCTTGATGTATCGAAAGCGCTTGAACCCCAATATTTCACAGTAGCCCGCGCCGTCACCCTACGGGGTTTCCACGCCATGTTCGCACTTTGGGCCATGGCAGGTACGGCGCTAGCGCTATGCACTGAAATAGGAACGATGGCTACTATTCCGTATAAAACTGATGGACTCGATACCGGTGCGCGTCACGGGCGCCTTCTTGCGCCGGTACTTTTTGCCTTGTTGGCAGGCCATGGTTCGTTTGCGGCTGGCGCAGTGCGCGCCGTTGCCGGTCGGCGCTTGAAAGTTTCTACATTGCGCTTGGCAACAAAAAAGGGCCAATCGCATTTAACGATTGGCCCTTTTGGGAAGCTGGTTGCGGGGACAGGATTTGAACCTGTGACCTTCGGGTTATGAGCCCGACGAGCTGCCAGACTGCTCCACCCCGCGTCTGGAAAAAGAATAGTACCCCATGCTTTGATTTAATGCAAGCGAGTAGGCAGATATCCTGTAATTGATGACTGATAATGAAATTATCCGCGTAGTGGAAACGGCACTTTTATGTGCTGACCAGCCCATGCCTCTGGCAGAATTGCGTAAACTGTTTGCCGCCGAAGACTTTTCCAATGACGATTTGCGCCGCTATCTGGCGCTTTTGCAGCGGGACTGGAATGAAAGAGGGCTCGAGCTGGTAAACCTTGCAACCGGATGGCGTTTTCAAAGCCGTCCCGAAATGCAACGCTATCTTGCTCGCCTGAACCCCGAAAAGCCGCCCAGATATTCCCGTGCGGTGCTTGAAACCCTGGCGATCATTGCGTGGCGCCAGCCGGTTACGCGGGGCGATATCGAAGACATACGCGGCGTGACCGTTTCTTCACAGATAGTGCGCACACTGGAAGACCGCGGCTGGATCGAGGTGCTGGGCCACCGCGATGCCCCGGGCCGGCCCGCCTTACTGGGTACCACGCGGCAGTTTCTCGATGACCTCGGCTTGAGGGCTCTTGATGAGCTTCCGGAGCTTGAGTCCCAGGATGCTGTCGCGGCACTGGCGGGACTCGATCTGGAAGTCGTGCCCGACACGCCGGTCGAGCCGCTGCCGACAGACAGCACAGTACAAGATCACACATTAATTGAATCAATGAATAACCCTGGCGGCAGTGAACCAACGTCAGACGAACAAATACATATGGAGTACCTAAAAGAAAATGACTGACACCAACGAATTTGGTCCGGCCGCTGGCGAGGCTTCGATACCCGCTGCCGCAGACGCCGCGAACGGCGATGACAAGGCTGCATCGCAGCGCGGGCGAGGCCGTAAGTTAAGAACTCCTTTCCGGCGTCGCCGGGGTGATGCGCAAGCCGATATGCCCGAAGGCGCTGAATCATCCGCGCCGACCGAGTCTGCTCCAGTGCAGGCACACGCGGATACGACCGAACCTTCGGCTGCTGTCAAAAAACCGCGCGCGCCGCGTCGTAGCAAAGCTGCGGTGGCCGAGCAGGGCGATGTCGCGATCGATGCCGCAGTCGACCCCGTGGTCGCGCTCGCGGTCACGCCCGATACGGTTCCCGGCACGCGCGCCCCGCGGCGCAGCAAGAAATCTGTTGCAGCGCCAGAGGCAGACGTTGTCGCGGCTCCAGTTGCCCGCGCACCCCGCCGCAGCAAAGCCGCAGCGCCGAAGGTGGCCCAGGACGCGGTTCAGGACGCAGCCGGGAACGCTGCCGGGAACGCGGCTCCGGGCGTTGCCCAGGACCCTGTCGCGCGGCCGGCTGGACGTGCGCCACGGCGTGGCAAGCCGTCCGCTGCGGCAGTGGCCGCTGCCGTCGAGGTTGGCGTCGATGCGCCCGTTGCGGGCAAGGCCCCGGGCCGTGGCGGCAAGCAGGGCGGTAATGCCGAAAGTGAAAAAGAAGCAGAACGCGCGTTGTCTTACCTGGACACGGCCGCCAAGATGACGCAGCGCCTGGGCAAGTATCTCAGCAGCGATGCGCTGATGCCCAAATTGCACAAGGTATTGGCCGACGCTGGCGTCGGATCGCGTCGCGAAATGGAAGAGCTGATCGTCGCCGGGCGTGTTTCTGTCAATGGCGAGCCGGCTCACATCGGCCAGCGTGTGGGCGCCAATGACCAGGTCCGAGTCAATGGCCGACCTGTTACCCGGCCCAATGCCCAGAAGCCGCCGCGCGTCATTCTGTATCACAAGCCTGCCGGTGAAATTGTCAGCCACGATGATCCCGAAGGACGTGCAACGGTCTTTGCGCGCTTACCCAAGATGCGCGTAGGAAAGTGGCTGTCCGTAGGGCGGCTGGACTTGAATACTGAAGGTTTGCTCATACTTACTACATCGGGCGACCTCGCAAATCGCCTCACGCATCCGCGCTACGGCGCAGAACGCGAATATGCGGTCAGGGTCCTGGGCGAGCTCGGCGAAGAGCAGCAAGCCAGTCTGCTCAAGGGAATCCAGCTTGAAGACGGCGTTGCGCAATTCGGCATGCTCGAATATCTTGGCGGCGAGGGTAGCAATCGTTGGTATCGGGTTACGCTCAAAGAGGGGCGCAACCGCGAAGTTCGCCGCATGTTCGAAGCGGCAGGCGTTACGGTCAGCCGCTTGATACGCACGCGTTTCGGTGAAGTGGTCCTGCCCCGCAATCTGCGCCGTGGTCGATGGGAAGAACTCGATGCTTCCATCGTAACGGCATTGATGTTGCAGTTGGGCCTGCTGCGCGACGATGATTCCGACGGGCAGGCGGGCGCGGGCGGGCGCGGCGAACGCCAGCCTACCTCGCACGACAGCGCATTGCCCCCGGGCTACGGCACGATGGAGCGCAATGGCATGAATGGCGCCAAGGTCAGCCGCGGCGGTAAATTGTCCGGAGGGCGTCCGCAGCGCGGCACCAGCAATCAGGCATATCCCTCGGATCCTTACGGAACGGGCCTGAGCTTCGCTGGCGGGCTGGCCAACGGCCATCCGGGTACGGCGGCGGGCGGCGGTCGCTCCAAGAGCGGCGGCAAGGGTAAGAAGGCAGGCAATGGTCCGGCGCGAGGTCCTCGCGCGGAAGCGGGGGCCGCCCAAGCGGGGGCCGCCCGTGCGGGGGCCGCCCATGGGGGAGGCCCCCGAGCTGGGACAGGCCAAGGGGCTGCGGCTTCCGACGCTCGTCGCCGGGGTCCGGGAGCCCGGGCAGGTGCTAAAGGAGCTCCGCGGCCACCTAGGGGGGAAGCCAAGTCCGGCGCCGCGGCTCCGGCGCGCCCACGGTCGGGAAATGGCAAGCCCGCAGGCGGTCGCTCCAAGGGGTCGGCTGGTCCACGCGGCGACGATTGGCAACCGCGTAGCGCATCCGCTCATGAGTCCCATCTGGGCAAGCTTGGCGGCCGTGGCCGCGATCGCTGATCGGCATATCAATGGGGGATGGCCGCGTATCGATCTATAACGCGGGCCCCATAATACCGGCATTCGGGCTGCCTGCTGCAGCCCGAATGTTGCTATTTAATTGTAAGTTCCGGTGATAGCAGGAAATTTTGCAATTCTCTGTTAGAATATAGGGCTTTACAGCTATATTGTTTTTGATTGCAAGGGCACTTTGTTACGGCAAGGTGCTTGGCGCCTGCATCGTCGGGCGTTGACAATGTGGCGGCACATTTCGAATGCGTTGGGGCTGGTTCGGGCTTAGGCCCTTGAGTCGCACCATGGCGTGATAACAGTGGGCTGGTGCATACAGCCCATTTTTTTTGGATTTTATGGCAGATATATTCGTTTTGACACAAGAGGCCCTGGCCGGTATGGATATCGAGCTTGTCGACGTGGAACGCGCCCCTTTGGGGCTTTTGCGCGTTACGATCGATCGCCCTGAAGGTGTGCGAATCGAAGACTGCGAACAGGTTTCAAAACAGTTGTCCCGGGTCTTCGAGGTCGAGAACATCGACTTCAAGCGCCTGGAAGTCGGTTCGCCTGGCATCGATCGTCCGTTGAAGCGGCTTGCCGATTTTATACGATTTGCCAACGAGCGCATCGAAATCAAGTTGCGCGAGGCTGTCGATAACCGCAAGACGTATTCCGGTACGCTGCGCGTTCCCGAGAATGCGGCAGTCGAAGCATCCTCTGCTCCTGTGTTCGGTCTCGAGCTCGAAACCAAGTCCGGTGAAGCCCAGGTTTTAAGCTTCACCTTCGACGACATCGACCGGGCCAAGCTGGATCCCATTATTGATTTCAAGGGTAAGAAGCGATGAGTCGCGAAATTCTTTTATTGGTTGACGCCTTAGCGCGTGAAAAAAACGTAGCGCGCGAAGTCGTCTTCGAAGCGCTAGAAAACGCTTTGGCGTCTGCCATGAAAAAACGCTTCAAGGAAGACGCTGACATCCGTGTTTCCATCGATCGTGCTTCCGGCGAACACGAAGGATTCCGTCGCTGGCTCGTTGTGCCCGACGATGCGGGCCTGCAAGAGCCGGATCAGCAAGAGCTTTATTCCGAAGCGCAGGAAATCGTGCCGGGTATCGAAGTCGGCGACTACATCGAAGACGCCCTTGAGCCTATCGAGTTCGGGCGTATCGGCGCGCAGGCGGCCAAGCAGGCCATTTTGCAGAAAATCCGCGATGCCGAGCGCGAGCAGGTATTGAACGATTTCCTCGAGCGCGGGGAAAACATCATATCCGGTACCGTCAAGCGTATGGACAAGGGCGATGCCATCATCGAAACGGGCAAGATCGAAGCCCGTTTGCCGCGTTCGGAAATGATCCCCAAGGAAAATATCCGGGTCGGCGACCGCATCCGCTCATGGGTCTTGAAAGTCGATCATACCGCCCGGGGCCAGCAGGTCATTCTTTCCCGGACGGCGCCTGAATTCATTCGCCAGCTGTTCGAAAACGAAGTTCCCGAAATCGAGCAGGGACTGCTCGAAATCAAGGCGGCGGCCCGCGATGCCGGGGTGCGTGCCAAGATTGCAGTCGTGGCCTACGACAAGCGTATCGATCCTATCGGCACCTGCGTCGGAATGCGCGGTTCGCGTGTTACGGCGGTGCGCAACGAGCTTGGCGGCGAGCAGGTTGATATCGTATTATGGGCGGAAGATCCGGCCGAGTTTGTTATCGGTGCCCTGGCACCGGCACATGTCGAATCGATTGTCGTTGACGAAGACAAGCACGCCATGGATGTCGTGGTCGACGCCGAAAACCTGCCCAAGGCTATCGGTGCCCGCGGGCAAAACGTTCGCCTGGCTTCCGAGCTCACCGGCTGGCAGATCAACATCATGACGCCGGAAGAGAACCAGAATCGCCAGGAAGAAGAGCGCAGCGGTCTGCGCCAGACGTTCACCAGCAGGCTTGATGTCGACGAAGAAGTCGCCGACATCCTTATTGATGAAGGCTTTACCGGCCTCGAAGAAATCGCCTACGTGCCTTTGCAGGAACTGCTTGAAATCGAAGCATTCGACGAAGACACCATCAACGAACTTCGTACCCGCGCCCGCAACGCTCTGCTGACTGAGGCAATTGCTCAGGAAGAACGCGTGCAGACGGCGCAAAATCTGTTGGAAGTACATGGGATTACCCCGGAACTGGTTGCCAAGCTGGCTGAAAAAGAGGTTCTCACCCTCGATGACCTGGCTGAATTGTCAACCGATGAGCTGTCGGAAATTACCGGTTTGTCCGAGGACGACGCTAGTCAGATGATTATGCGCGCTCGCGCTCACTGGTTCGACGACGAAGCCTGATACCCAGGCTGAATGAGTCAGGGTGTATTTATTGAAAAATAGTTGTAGTAAGCAAGAGAGAGTCGAATGTTGAGTAACACCGTCGCCCAGTTCGCTGTTGAACTGAAAATGCCTGCCAACGTACTGCTGGATCAGCTGCGCTCGGCTGGTGTTGAACTCAAGTCGGTTGACGATGCCGTCACCGACGCGGATAAGGCGAAACTTCTCGAGTCGTTGCGCCGCTCCCACGGTGGGTCCGAGGGCAAGAAAATTACCCTGACTCGTCGCCAGACTTCCGAAATCCGGCAGGCTGATGGTTCGGGCCGTTCGCGCACGATCCAGGTGGAAGTGCGCAAGAAGCGAGTGTTCGTCAAGCGCGATCCGTCTGAAGCCGGCGTAGAAGTCGTCAAAGACGAAGACCTTCCTCTTTCTCTTGAGTCGCAGGCCGACGCCATCGAGGCGCCGTCCACTGACGCGCCCGTTGCCGTCCCCGATACCCAGGCTGTTCCGGCAGACTCTGCGCCGGCTGACGCCGCAGCGCAAAATCAGTCCGTTGGCCAGGACAAGGTTGGCGAATCTGCGCCTGTCGCAGCCACCGGCTCCGAGCCGGCCGTTTCTACCGCCGCTGCCGATACCGCTGATGCGAAAACGGCTGATACGAAAGCAGTTGATGCGAAATCGGCTGATGCCGAGCCGGCCGTTGTCGGACAGCAAGCAGACAAGAAGCCACAACAAGAAGATGCAGCAGCCTCGACGGCTGCGCCTGTCTCCGATGTAGCGGCAGCGCCAGTTGAAGCGCCCGTCAATGTCACGGATGGGACTGCCGGGCAGAAGGCGAAAGAACAGGTTTCCGGGCAACAGTCCGCCGAATCCAAGACGCCCGATTCCAAAACAATAGAAGCAGCGGCTGGCGAACCAGCGGCTGGCGAACCAGCGGCTGCTGATTCAGCGCCTGCCAAAACAGAGCATGCCAAAGCGGCGGCTACCGACGCCGCAGCGGCTGCACCCGTGGCGCCCGAAGCTGGCGCTGCCAAAACTGCTGCGCCAGCTGGCGCCAGGCCTGGTAAAACGGCATTCAAGCGCGTTCCTCCTCCGGCTCCGGTCGTCGACGAGGGGCGCGAGCGTGCCCGTCGCGCATCGGAAGCTGAAGCGGCCGCCTTGCGCGAAATGCTCAGTCGTCCACGCAAAGTACTTAAAGCTCCTGAGCCCGAGGCGGGTACCATATCCGGTACTCTGCACAAACCGGCCGGCGTAAAGGGTGCCAAGAAAGACGGCAAGGCCACCGATGTGAAGAAAGTGGTCAAGGCCACTGAAGTTTCCACGTCCTGGACCGATGACAGTGGCCGCAAGAAGCCGGCCGCCAAGGCCGATGCGCCTCCAGCAAGTCCCAGCCGGGACGGTTGGCGCGCAGGCGCCAAGGCCGGCAAGGGCGGAAATGCCCGCGGTGGCCGCAACAGGAACGCCCAGCCCGAACGCAAAGAACCACAGACCATCGAGTTCATCGCTCGTGAAGTTCATGTGCCGGAAACGATTTCCGTGGCCGATTTGGCACACAAAATGTCTGTCAAGGCTGCTGAAGTCATCAAGCACCTGATGAAGCTTGGCCAGATGGTTACCATCAACCAGGTCCTCGACCAGGAAACAGCCATGATCGTGGTCGAGGAACTCGGACACGTTGCCATTGCTGCGAAGCTTGACGATCCAGAGGCTTTCCTCGAACTCACCGAAGCGGCCGAAGAAGTCGACGCCTTGCCGCGCGCACCGGTGGTGACAGTCATGGGTCACGTTGACCACGGCAAGACCTCCTTGCTTGACTATATCCGTCGCGCCAAGGTCGCTACCGGCGAAGCCGGCGGCATAACGCAGCATATTGGCGCGTACAACGTCAAGACCGAACGCGGCATGGTGACCTTCCTCGATACCCCGGGCCACGAAGCGTTTACCGCCATGCGGGCGCGTGGTGCCAAGGCGACCGATATTGTCATTCTTGTCGTGGCGGCCGATGACGGCGTCATGCCGCAGACCAAAGAAGCGATTCACCACGCCAAGGCCGCAGGCGTGCCGTTGGTCGTGGCGATCACCAAGATCGACAAACCCGATGGCAATCCCGAGCGTGTCAAGCAGGAGCTCGTTGCCGAGCAGGTCGTTCCTGAAGAGTACGGCGGTGATGTTCCTTTTATTGGTGTTTCGGCAAAAACCGGCCAAGGCATCGACGACTTGCTTGAAAACGTACTGCTTCAGGCCGAAATCCTTGAACTCAAGGCGCCTGTCGATGCACCTGCCAAGGGTATCGTGATCGAAGCGCGCCTCGACAAGGGCCGTGGACCTGTCGCAACCATCCTGGTGCTTAGCGGCACGCTCAATCGCGGTGACGCGGTACTGGCCGGCGCAAGCTTTGGCCGGGTCCGCGCCATGCTTAACGAAAATGGCAAGCCGGTCAATTCCGCCGGTCCGTCGGTTCCGGTCGAAGTCCAAGGTCTTACAGAAGTTCCCGCTGCCGGCGACGAAGTGATCGCCATGGTCGACGAACGCAAGGCCCGTGAAATCGCGCTGTTCCGCCAGGGCAAGTTCCGCGACGTCAAGCTGGCACGCCAGCAGGCAGCCAAGCTCGAGTCCATGTTCGATAACCTGGGCGAGGGTACGCAAACATTGGCGCTGATCGTCAAGACCGATGTCCAGGGTTCGCAGGAAGCGCTGGTGTCCTCGCTGACCAAGTTGTCCACCGACGAAGTGCGTGTACAGGTCGTGCACGCGGCGGTTGGCGGCATTTCTGAAAGCGATGTCAACCTGGCAATCGCCTCGCGTGCCGTAGTCATCGGATTCAACGTGCGGGCCGAGCAAAGCGCCAAGAAGCTCGCCGAGAACAACGGCATCGACTTGCGTTACTACAACATCATTTACGATGCCATCGACGACGTGCGCAATGCCATGTCCGGCATGCTGGCACCTGAGAAGCGCGAAGAAGTCATCGGCATGGTCGAGATTCGCGAGGTCTACAGCATCTCCCGTATCGGCAATATCGCTGGTTGCATGGTCACCGATGGTGTCGTGCGCCGCGACTCGCAGGTACGCTTGTTGCGCAATCACGTGGTGCAATGGACAGGCTGGCTCGAATCATTGCGTCGCTTCAAAGACGACGTCAAGGAAGTCAAGTCCGGCTTCGATTGCGGTATCACCTTGAAGAACAACAACGATATCGAAGTCGGCGACCAGCTCGAGATCTTCGAAATCAAAGAAGTGGCGCGGACACTGTAATCATGAGTCGTCATAAGTCCAAACCCAATCCGGGGCGCAATACCCGGCTGGCTGACCAGATCCAGAAAGATCTGGCCGGCCTGATTCAGCGCGAGCTCGATATGTCGCGGGTGGGGCTTATCACGCTCACCGGCGTCGAGCTATCAGCCGATTATGCGCATGCCAAGGTGTACTTCAGTGTGCTCGGTGCCGAGCCCGCCGTGGCCAGCGCCGCCCTGAACGAAAAGGCCGGCTGGTTGCACTCGTTGCTGTTCAAGTTGTTGCATATCCATACTGTACCCACCTTGCGCTTTTTCCACGATGACCAATTGGCGCGTGGCCTCGAGCTCTCACTGCTAATCGACGAGGCCAACCGGCCTCGCGTCGAGACATCCACTCCCTCGGAACCCGAGGACCCCGACGAGCAGCCCTAAGAGGCTATCGTTTTTGCATGGAACTATAAACGATGGCTTCCCGACGCGGGCAGATGCTCGATGGTGTCCTGTTGCTTGATAAACCGGTAGGTTTGTCCAGCAATCACGCCTTGCAGCGCGCCAAGCGCGCGCTGGATGCCCGCAAGGCCGGGCATACCGGTACCCTTGATCCTTTTGCGACCGGCTTGCTGGTCTGTTGCCTGGGCCGGGCTACCAAGATTGCCGGCTGCATGCTCGATGCCGACAAAGGCTACGTAGCCACTATGCAGTTCGGCCAGGAAACGGATTCCGGCGATCTTACCGGCAATATTGTCTTTACCGCTGCGCCGGAGTTTAATGGTGTGGTCCAGAGCGATCTGGAGACGGTCCTGGAAGATTTCCGCGGTGAACTCCAACAGGTTCCACCGATGTATTCGGCACTCAAGCGCGACGGCCGACCGCTGTATGAATACGCCCGACAGGGCATCGAACTCGATAGGCCTCCCAGGGCCGTCACGATTTACAAACTGGAACTCTTGAGCTTTACCGGGCTTGAGGCGCAAATTATGGTTCAGTGCAGCAAAGGCACCTATATCCGTACTCTTGCGCAAGACATCGGCCGCCAGTTGGGCTGCGGCGCTCACCTGAAGGCATTGCGCCGTACCAGCGTGGGGCCATTTCACCTCGACGATGCAATCGAGCTGGAAGCCTTGCAAGCGATGCCTGCACCTCAAACTACTTTAATTGCACTAGACGCCTTGCCCGCAGGCTTATTGCCAGCAACCACCAAACAGAAGGAAGAATTATGAATCGCGCCTTGCGCAATGTGGCGATCATCGCCCACGTCGATCATGGAAAAACGACACTCGTAGACCAACTGCTCCGTCAATCCGGAACGTTCCGCGAGAACGAGCATTTGACGGAACGGGTCATGGACTCCGGCGACATCGAAAAAGAACGCGGCATTACGATTCTGGCAAAGAACTGTTCGGCCGAATACGAAGGTACGCACATCAATATTGTGGACACCCCGGGACACGCCGACTTCGGCGGCGAAGTCGAGCGCGTGCTGTCCATGGTCGACGGTGTATTGCTGCTAGTCGATGCGGTCGAAGGGCCTATGCCGCAGACCCGTTTCGTGACCCGTAAAGCGTTGGCCCTGGGCTTGAAGCCTATCGTCGTGGTCAACAAGATTGACCGCCACGGTGCCCGCCCCGACCATGTCATCAATGCAACGTTTGATCTCTTCGACAAGCTGGGTGCAACGGAAGCCCAGCTGGACTTCCCGGTCATCTTCGCATCCGGCCTAGCCGGCTATGCCGGCCTGACCGAGGACGTGCGGGAAGGCGATATGCGTCCGCTTTTCGAAGCCATTCTGAAGTACGTGCCACAGCGTGAGGACGACGCCGAAGGTTCCCTGCAGATGCAAGTCATCTCGCTGGACTACAACACGTACGTCGGCAAGATCGGCGTGGGCCGTATCAATCGCGGCCGCATTCGCGCCGCGCAGGACGTCGTGGTGAAATTCGGTCCGGACGGAGCTCCGATCAAGGGCCGTATCAACCAAGTGCTGAAGTTCAAGGGTCTGGAGCGCGTATTGGTGGACGAGGGCGAAGCCGGCGACATCGTGATGATCAACGGTATCGATGAAATCGGCATCGGCTGCACCATTACCGACCCCGCGAATCCGGAAGCCCTGCCGATGCTGCGCATCGACGAGCCTACGTTGACCATGAATTTCATGGTGAACACCTCGCCCTTGGCCGGCCGTGAAGGCAAATTCGTGACCAGCCGCCAGCTGCGCGAACGCCTGGATCGCGAATTGAAATCCAATGTGGCGCTGCGCGTCAACGATACCGATGACGATACTGTTTTCGAGGTTTGCGGCCGTGGTGAATTGCACCTTACGATTTTGCTCGAAAACATGCGCCGTGAAGGCTACGAGTTGGCCGTGTCCCGGCCTCGCGTGGTCTTCAAGGAAATCAACGGTGTTCGCAGCGAACCCTACGAGCTTCTGACCGTCGATATCGAAGATCCGCATCAAGGCGGCGTCATGGAAGAGCTCGGCCGCCGCAAGGGCGACTTGCTGGACATGGTTGCCGACGGCCGTGGCCGTACGCGTCTTGAATATCGCATTCCCGCCCGTGGCCTTATCGGCCTGCAAGGCGAGTTCCTTACGCTGACGCGTGGTACCGGCCTGATGAGCCATATTTTCGACGACTACGGTCCGGTGCGCGAAGGTGGTGTCGGAGAACGTCGCAACGGCGTCCTGATCAGCCAGGACAACGGAAACGCAGTTGCCTATGCCTTGTGGAAACTGCAAGAGCGCGGCCGCATGTTCGTTTCGCCGCAGGATCCTTTGTATGAGGGCATGGTCATCGGCATACACAGTCGCGATAATGACCTGGTGGTCAATCCGATCAAGGAAAAGAAGCTGACCAACGTGCGTTCGTCGGGCAAGGACGAGCATATCGACCTGGTTCCGCCTATTCAGATGTCGCTGGAATATGCGGTTGAATTCATTACCGACGATGAATTGGTCGAAGTGACGCCGAAATCCATACGCCTGCGCAAGCGCTACTTGCAGGAACACGAGCGTCGTCGCAATTCGCGCGAAGGCAGCTAACCGCCAAGTAGGTCATGCGTAAAAAAGCTACCCGTCGCAAGACGGGTAGTTTTTTTTCGATGGGTGTATTGCTGTTTGGCGATGGTTACTGCATGCCGCCCAAGCATACGTATTTAAGCTCCATGAAATCGTCCATGCCGTAGACCGAGCCTTCGCGCCCAAGCCCCGATTGCTTGACACCGCCAAAAGGCGCGACTTCATTGGATATCAAGCCTGTGTTCACCCCGACCATGCCGTATTCGAGTGCTTCGGCCACACGGAAGATACGGCCTACATCGCGACTGTAAAAGTAAGAGGCAAGGCCGTATTCGGTGTCGTTGGCCAATTTGACGACATGGTCTTCGTCGGTGAATTTGATGACCGGCGCCACGGGGCCAAAAGTTTCCTCGCGCATGCACAGCATGTCTTCGGTGATGCCGGACAATACCGTAGGCTGGAAATAGCGTCCGCCCAGCGCATGAGGCTCGCCGCCGGCAGCCACTTTAGCACCCTTGGCGATCGCGTCCTGCACGTGTTCCTGCACCTTGATTACCGCCGCGTCATCGATAAGCGGACCTTGAGTGCTCTGGTCGCTGAAACCGTCGCCTACCTGGAGCTTGCCCACCTTGGCAGCCAGTTTCTCGACAAAGGCCTCGTACACGGTTTCATGCACGTAGAAGCGGTTCGTGCAGACGCAGGTCTGGCCCGCATTGCGATACTTGGAGATCATCGCACCTTCGACCGCAGCGTCCAGGTCGGCATCGTCAAACACGATGAAAGGTGCATGGCCGCCCAGCTCGAGAGACAGTTTCTTGATGGTGGCTGCACTTTGCTGCATGAGTATGCGGCCGACTGCGGTCGAGCCGGTAAAGGTAACCTTCTTGACGATCGGACTTGCGCACAGCACTTTGCCGATGGCGATGGACCGTTCGCTGTCTGCCGTAATGATGTTGAGCACGCCGGCGGGTATACCGGCGCGGTGAGCCAGCTCGGCCAGCGCCAATGCCGACAAGGGAGTTTGTTCGGCGGGCTTGAGCACAATGGTGCAGCCTGCTGCCAAGGCGGGCGCCACCTTGCGGGTAATCATCGCATGGGGAAAATTCCACGGGGTAATGGCCGCGCATACGCCAATGGGCTCGCGCATGACCAGCATGCGATTTGCAGTGCTGGGTGATGCCATGATGTCGCCGCTGACGCGCTTGGCCTGTTCGGCAAACCACTCGACGAAGGACGCGCCATAGACGACTTCGCCGCGCGCTTCGCTGATGGGCTTGCCCTGTTCCAGGGTCATCAATTGGGCCAGGTCTTCGGCATTGGCCAGGATCAGGTCGAACCAGCGGCGCAGGATGGTTGCGCGGTCTTTTCCGGTGCGAGCCCGCCATGGCTTGAAGGCCCGGTCGGCGGCGTCGATGGCGTTGCGTGCCTGGGTCTCGTCCAGGTTGCTTACCTGCGCGATGATATCGCCGTTGGAGGGGTTGTCAACGCCGAAGGTGGCGCCATCGGGGGCTTGGGTCCATAGTCCGTTTATGTAGGAACTGGTCTTGTACAGGGTGGGGTCGTTCAGGTGTACGGGTAGCGTTGTGGTGCTCATTGTGTGGGTGAACCTGCGTGGTGGTGAGTCGATGGGAAAGGGTAAAAGGCCGCGCCCCGGCATGAGGCGGTGGTTCGCGCCTTACTCGGGCAGGGCGGGCGCATAGTTGTCCTCTTCAGCCAGGTGGGAGCAGAACATTTCAATATGCCGCATGGCGACGTCGAGGTCGTCCGTGATGGTCAAAAGGTGCAAGTCTTGCGGTCCGATAAGATGATTCGCAAGCAGGTTGGCCTTTATCCAGTCGATCAAGCCCGTCCAGAACGAAACGCCGATGAGGATTATGGGAGCCGCAGGCACTTTGCGGGTCTGGACCAGGGTCATGACCTCGAAGAGTTCGTCGAGCGTGCCGAAACCTCCAGGCATGGCGATGTAGGCAGCGCTATGCATGAAAAAGGTGGCCTTGCGCGAATAGAAATAATCGAACGCGAGGCTATGGGTCTGGTACTGGTTGCAACTGGCTTCATGCGGAAGGTTGATATTCAAACCGACGCTCTTGCCACCCGCCTGGAATGCTCCTTTGTTGGCGGCCTCCATGATGCCGGGCCCGCCGCCCGCAATGACGGTGAGGCCTGCCTTGGCAA
Source organism: Pollutimonas subterranea (assembly GCF_002849655.1). Taxonomy (GTDB): domain Bacteria; phylum Pseudomonadota; class Gammaproteobacteria; order Burkholderiales; family Burkholderiaceae_B; genus Pollutimonas; species Pollutimonas subterranea. Next base: position 66,996 of record NZ_PDNW01000002.1, on the reverse strand, counting down.
GCCGGGAACCGATGGCTTCGCTTAATGCATAATAGGGTGAATCGGGTTTAATGCGTGCGCTGCCGAAAATGCTTACGCCCCAACCTATTTCTTCCAGAGTATCTGCAGCTTTCTGCATCTCTGACATAATTCCGGGAATCTGCTGGGCTGCCGGCAAACGGACTACTTTATTATCTGACATGAAAAAAACCTTGTTGCTTGTTGATGGGTCCAGCTATCTGTATCGGGCCTACCACGCCATGCCCGACCTCAGGAATGCCAAGGGAGAACCAACTGGAGCCCTCTATGGTGTCATCTCCATGTTAAGGAGACTCCAGCAGGATTACAAGGCCGATTATGCCGCGTGTGTATTCGACGCCAAAGGCAAGACCTTCCGCGACGACATGTACCCCTTATACAAGGGCCACCGCCCATCGATGCCTGATGAGCTTTCAGCACAAATCGAGCCCATACATCGCGCGGTAGCCGCATTGGGCTGGCCGGTACTGACCGTAGCCGGCGTCGAGGCTGACGATATCATAGGGACATTGGCCGAGCGGGCTACGGCGGAAGACGTACGTACAATAATATCCACGGGCGACAAAGACCTAGCCCAGCTTGTGAACGAGCATGTCGAACTGGTCAATACCATGACCAACGAGCGCCAGGACGTGGCGGGCGTTGTGGCACGGTTCGGCGTCAGGCCCGATCAAATTATTGATTACCTCATGCTCGTCGGCGATACCGTCGACAATATACCCGGTGTGCCCAAGGTGGGTCCAAAAACGGCGGTCAAATGGCTGACGGAATATAAGACGGTCGACGGGCTGGTTGCCAACGCGCAGGGCATCAAAGGGGTCATTGGCGACAACTTGCGAGCTGCCATTCCCAATTTCGACCTGACGCGTCGACTGATTACGGTCAAGACCGACTGCGAAATTCCCGACCTCGCGCATGGTTTGGCCGACTTGACGCCCAAGGCCATGGATCGCGAGGTCTTGCTTAAGCTGTACGACGATTATGGTTTCCGCAATTGGCTGCGTGAACTCAGCGGCGAGAGCGAGCGCATTCCTGCCCAGGACAGCCGCGTGGCAGCTCAACCGCCACCGGCTCCCGTTCAGACCCGCTACGAAACCGTGCTGGAATGGGACGATTTCGATCGCTGGATGACCTTGCTGGAATCCGCGGAACTCGTGGCCCTGGATACCGAAACGACCTCGCTGGATCCCATGTTGGCCCGGCTGGTAGGTATTTCCTTGTCCATCGAGCCCGGCGTGGCTTGCTATATACCGGTCGGTCATCGCGGACCCGATCAGGTCCCGCAATTGCCTCGGCAGCAGGTACTGGAGCGCATGCGCAAATGGCTCGAAGACCCGGCAGCGCCCAAGCTTCTGCATAACGCCAAGTACGATGCGCATGTATTCATGAGCGAGGGCATAAACCTGGCGGGCATCACTGAAGACACCATGCTCCAAGCCTATGTGCTCGAATCGCATAAACGTGTCAATCTGCAGGAACTGGGCCAGCGTTGGCTTGGCCGTACTGGTACGACCTTCGAAGATCTGTGCGGCAAGGGCGCGCGGCAAATCTGCTTCGACGAAGTCCATGTCGACAAGGCTTCACACTATGCCTGCGAAGACGCCGATTTCACCTTGCAACTGCATCGGGTGCTGCGCCCTCAAGTTTCCGTGGATCCCGGGCTTGAGGCCATCTATCAGCTGGAAATCAAGGCTTCGCGCGTCCTGACCATCATCGAGCGCAACGGCGTAGGCATAGACGCCCATGTCTTGGCCATGCAAAGCCACGAAATCGGGCAACAGTTGCTGCGGCTTGAAAACAAGGCCTACGAGTTGGCCGGGCAGCCGTTCAACCTGAATTCCCCCAAACAGCTGGGCGAAATCCTTTTCCAGCGCATGAACTTGCCGGTAGTCCGTAAAACCGCCAGTGGCGCTCCGTCCACCGATGAGGATGTGCTCAGCAAGCTGGCCCGCGACTACCCGTTGCCTGAACTCCTGCTCGAATACCGGGGACTGGCCAAGTTGAAGTCCACGTATACCGACAAACTGCCGAAGATGATCAATCCGGCGACGGGAAGGGTGCATACCCGCTACGCCCAGGCGGCCGTCATCACCGGGCGCCTGGCTTCATCGGACCCCAATTTGCAGAATATCCCGGTACGCAATCCGGAAGGCCGGCGGGTTCGTACCGCGTTCGTGGCGACCAAGGGCAAAATCGTATCGGCCGACTATTCGCAAATCGAATTACGGGTCATGGCGCATGTGTCCGACGATGAAAACCTGTGTCGCGCCTTTGAACTGGGTGAAGACATTCACCGTGCCACCGCGTCCGAAGTGTTTGGCGTCGCGCTGGCTGATGTGTCGTCGGAACAGCGCCGGGCAGCCAAGGCCATTAACTTCGGGCTAATCTACGGTATGGGCGAATTCGGCCTGGCTTCCAGCCTGGGCATCACTCGTGATGCCGCCAAGGCGTATATCGATCGATACTTCGCCCGCTATCCCGGCGTGGCTTCGTATATGGACCAGACCCGCCGGATGGCCCGGGAAATGGGTTACGTCGAGACCGTATTCGGCCGGCGCCTGTGGCTGCCGGAAATACGCGGCGCCAAAGGGCCGCGCCTTGCCGCCGCCGAACGGGCGGCCATCAACGCGCCCATGCAAGGTACAGCGGCCGACCTTATCAAGCTTGCCATGGTCGCGGCCCAGGAGTGGATCGAAGACCAGGGGCTTCAAAGCCTTATGGTTATGCAGGTACACGATGAACTGGTATTCGATGTACCGGCGGACGAAGTCGAGACGGTCGCACAAAATCTGCCCGCACTGATGTGCAAGGTCGCCAACCTGCGTGTTCCTTTGGTGGCCGACGTCGGTGTCGGCCCCAATTGGGAGCAGGCGCACTAGTTCCTAATTCCCTGCTCATTCTTTCAGGAGTTGCCATGTCATTTTCTTCCATCACGGGAAGCACTGAGTCCACACTGCACACCAGTGCCGACGGCCTGCGCCACGGCCTGGTCGACATTCCGACCGCCGATGGCACCCTATCGGCCTATTACGCCGCGCCGGCCGACCTTGAGCGTCCGCCGCTTATCCTGGTCATACAGGAAATATTCGGCGTGCATGAGCATATCAAGGACGTGTGCCGCCGATTCGCCGTGCAGGGGTATATGGCGGTTGCCGTAGAGCTATATCAGCGCCAGGGCGACGCAGCCGGTTATACCGATATATCCTTGTTGATCAAGGATATCGTGTCCAAGGTGCCCGATGAGCAGGTGTTGGCCGACCTGGATGCCAGTGTCGAATGGGCCAATAGCCAGGGCGCGGATACGACCCGGCTGGGCGTGACCGGATTCTGCTGGGGAGGAAGGCAGGTGTGGATGTATGCCGCGCATAACCCGCAATGCAAGGCCGGAGTAGCCTGGTACGGCAAACTGGCCGCGGGTCACGGCCCGCTGCAAGTACAGAATCCCATCGATGTCACGGCGGATATGCACGCGCCTGTGCTGGGGCTGTACGGCGGCCAGGATGCCAGCATCCCGCTCGATGATATACGCCGCATGGAAGCTTGCCTTGCGCAGGGCAGCGCTGCCGCCCGGGCTTCCGAAATCGTGGTGTATCCCGAATCCGGCCACGCCTTTTACGCCGATTATCGGCCCAGCTACCGGGCCGACGATGCACAAAATGCCTGGAACAAGGCTCTGGCATGGTTTGAACGGCATCTGTCCAACCCGGCATGAGCGTTCCGATAGGCTGCCGGAGCGTTTACTCCAGCAGGCCTTCGCTGTCGCGCAGGCGGTTGGGCAACAGCTCGTTATTCTTGGCCAGTATCGGGTAGGCGGAAGCCTCGACCAGGTAAGAGTTCACGGTCTTGATATCGCGCAGTATGTCGAGGTAGAACGAGCCCAGTTCCGCCTCGTCAAGTCGCCCCGATTTGATGTTCTCCAGGTGCTGTTCCGCCGCGCTGGTTTCCAGTTCCCTGAAATGATCTTTTTCGAAGGCCAGGAATTTCGCACTCCTGACGTCTTCGGCGACGAACAGAGCGGCGGCCTGGCGTTGATTGCGAATGAGCCGGTCCATCATCGTCGTCAACTCGGCACCTTGCTTGGCGTTGAAAGACCTGCCTTTCTTGAACAGGCTGGCGGCATGGGCAAGCAAGCCGCCGGTGACCAGGCTGGCGGCATGGGCGATTTTCGTTGAAAAGACAAGGATTTCGTCACGGCGGCGGTGATCCGCGCTATTCATGGCATCCTGGTCCAGGGTTGCCACGTATGTAGTGATAAGCTGGTCCAGCCGGCTGATGGCGTTGCTAATGTAGCGCGCATGGGCATTGCGGTGCCTGTTGTCCTGCAGCAAGCTGGCGCGAGCCATTCCAAGCAGGCTCTGCAGCATATCGGCCAGGCGCAAGGCTTCGCGCGCCGCATTTCCCAGCGCGATACCCGGGACTTCATGAGCGGATTCATCCAGATACTGCGGACGTGAAGGGTCGTTGGGATCGGTGCGCTTGGGCAGCAGCCGCACGAGCAATTTCGAATAGGGCGTAAGGACAGGCAGGAAGAGCAATGCGGTCAGGACATTGAACAGTGTATGGAAATTGGCCACCGCGCGGGCCGGGTCCGAGCTGAAAATGGCCATTAGCGAGGGCAGCCACGGCAGCAGCAATAGCGCCAGTATGCATCCTGCCAGGCGTGTGCCCAGATTGCCCAGTGGAAGCCGCCGGGCGGCCGGATCGTTGTCGCCGCTGCCTTCCAGTATGGGATTGATCGACGTACCAAGATTTGCGCCCAGCACGAGCGCGAAAGCCAGCGAGGGAGTGACCAGGCCATGACCGGCCAATGACATGATCAAGACCACGACCGCCACGCTGGAGTGCGCCGCCCATGCGAGTATCGCGGCAAGCAGCAGGGCGATCACAGGTTGGTCGGACAAGGCGTTGAGTAGAATTCGGAGCAGGCTGGCGTCTTGCAGCGGTGCAAAGAGCTGCACCAGCTGGTGCAGCGCCATCAATAACAGGCCCAGGCCAATGAATACGCGACCGAGGTCACGCCGGCGGCTGGGCTGATTGCGCCGGAACAGCCACACGCCGACCAGGATGAAGGCGGGTGCCAGCGCAGTCAGATTGAAGGACAGCAGCTGCACAATCAAGGTTGTGCCGACGTTTGCGCCCAGCATGGCGGCAAGGCCGGGGCCGAGCGCTACCAGCCCGCCGGCAGCAAAGCTGACGATCATCAGGCCCGTGGCCGTACTGCTTTGTATGGCCGATGTAATGGCGAGGCCGGTGAAGAATGCCCGTACGCGGGTACCCAGCGCATGGCCCATCCAGACACCGAGCGTTGCACCGAATGCACGTTGTACGCCGCTCTGCACCATATGGACGCCCCAGAGCAGCAGGGCGATGTAGCCGCCAAAATCAAGCAGGGCGAATAGTTCTTTCATGGCTGCATGATATACCAGCCATAGGCCTTAAATTCGTTGGGCTGCCTGCAAGGCGTGAATGCGTGCCTGGATGGGTGGATGCGACGCGAACATGGCGCTGATGGCGCGGTTTCCGGAAATGCCGGAGGCCTTGAATGCCTTGGGCAGCTCACCGGATTCGAGATTGCCCAGACGTGCCAGCGCACGCAACATCGGTTCGCGCGATGCGAGTAGGCTTGCGGAGCCGGCGTCGGCCCTGTATTCGCGCTGGCGTGAAAACCAGGCGACGATGATCGAGGCCAGGATGCCGAACAGGATTTCGCAGGCGATAACGGTGACGTAATAGCCTATGCCGATGTCGCGATCATTCTTCAAGATGACGCGGTCGACGAAATAACCGACGATGCGCGCGAAGAATACGACGAAAGTATTGACCACGCCCTGGATCAGCGTAAGCGTGATCATGTCGCCGTTTGCGACGTGTGCGACTTCGTGGCCCAGTACACCTGCGACTTCCTCTTCAGTCATGCTTTCCAGCAGGCCGGTGGATACGGCGACCAGTGCGCTGTTCCTGGAGGCGCCGGTCGCGAATGCATTGGGGGCGCCGTCGTAGATCGCGACTTCAGGACGACCGATGCCGGCCCGGTCGGCCAACTGGTGCACCGTGTCGACCAACCAGGCTTCCTGCGCGTTGGCCGGTGCTTGCGGGTCGATGACGCGTGCGCCAGTGCTGCGTTTTGCCATCCACTTGCTGATGAACAGTGAAATGAACGAGCCGGTGAATCCGATGATGGCCGAGAAAATCAGCAGCTGGGTCAGGTCCAGCCCGTTGGACGTTATAAAGCGGCCCACGCCCAGTACGCTCATGGAGGCGCCGAGGACAATCATTACAGCAAGGTTGGTGAGCAAAAATAGGATGATTCGATTCATTTTTATGTTTCCGGCGTAGCGAACAACGAAGTTGGACTTTATATATGGAGCACAGTTCCCGGATTTAAAGCGGGCTCGGCTCAAAATAGGGAAAACGGCAGAGTATAGTATCGACTTTGTCGTTTAAATCAGAATTTCGGTTGATTTCATGCAGTCTCTCTGGATGTTACTGGCGAGTGTCATGTTTGCTGGCATGGGGGCCTGTGTGAAAGTCGCCTCCGATTATGGGGCCTCTCTGCCGCACGTGGTCTTGTTTCGCGGTATTCCCTCGGTGCTGCTGCTTTTTTGTTGGGCCAAATTCACGCATCGCCGACTCAGGCCGCCAAGCTGGAAGCTTCACTTGTGGCGCAATGTGTCGGGCGTTACATCGATGTGGCTGGGTTTTTTCGCCATCTCGCACCTGCCTCTCTCAACGGCTATCAGCCTTAACTACACGGCTCCCTTATTCATTGCCGGCTGGATGCTCGCCCGTGGCGGTTCCCAGCGCGATCCCGTCCGCCTCATCGCAGTGCTGTTCGGCTTTATCGGCGTGATTGCGGTGCTGCGCCCGAGCATTGCCGAAGAGCACTGGTTTGCCGCCATGTTGGGACTCAGTGCCGGCGCTTTGTCGGCGATTGCCATGATGCAGGTCAGGGAGTTGGGACGGGTCGGTGAACCCGAGTGGCGCACCGTGCTCATCTTTTCCTGCTGCGTATGCCTGAGCAGCGTGGGCGGCATCGCTGTAGAGGGATGGCGCCAAATAGACGTTCTCGCCTGGCTGGCGCTCGTCGGAGTCGGCTTGCTGGGCCTGGTGGGGCAATTGGCCATGACGCGGGCCTTCGGCATGGGATCGGCCCTCTTGACGGCCGCATTGCAATACACCACGATCATCTTTGCCGCCATGTTGGGGATCATCTTCTGGGACGACTTGCCGGATGCAATCGCCTGGGGAGGTATGGCGATGATCATTGCTTCAGGCCTGCTGTCCATATGGCGCACCTATAGCGAGGATCGCATCATGCGAGGCCAGACCACCGTGTCCATGCAGACTGCCGCAAGCGGCACAACCAGCACCATAACCGAACAGGAGTCCCGACATGTCTGATCTATTGATCGATGCGCCCACCCTCATACGTAAATTGCCGGCTTCCGACTGGCTTGTCTTTGACGTCAGGCATGATCTCATCGATCACATGGCGGGCAGGGTGGCCTACGAGCAAGGGCATATTCCGGGCGCCCTCTACCTCGACCATGAAAATCAGCTGGCGGCACCGAAGAATGGAACAAACGGCCGTCATCCCTTGCCTTCCAGGGATGACTTCGCCACGCTCATGCGGGCCCAGGGACTCACGCCACAAACTTCAGTGCTTGTCTACGACGGCGGCAATAGCATGTACGCCGCCCATCTGTGGTGGATGCTGCGCTGGCTCGGGCACGACGCTGTGGTGGTGCTCGATGGCGGATGGGCGGCATGGGTGGCAGCTGGCGGACCGATCGAAAGCGGCTCTAATATGCCGGCGGCAAGCAATGCGCAGGCCGTTGAAGGTGCCCGCTATTCAGGCCAGGCCGGCATGCCCACGTTGGATGCGCAGAAGATATTGGCCAATATCGACGAGCCATCATTTACGGTGCTCGACGCAAGGGCGGCCAACCGGTATCGCGGTGAGATCGAACCCATGGACCCCGTGGCCGGGCACATCCCGGGCGCCTTGAATCGCCCGAGTACGCTGAATGTCCAGGCCGACGGGCGCTTCAAGCCCGCGGCCGAATTGCGCCACGATTTCAACGAGCTTCTCCAGGGACAGCCTGCGGACCGTATCGTGCACCAATGCGGCTCGGGCATTACCGCCAGCCATAACCTGTTCGCTATGGAACTGGCGGGCTTGCACGGTTCAGTGTTGTATCCCGGTTCCTGGAGCGAGTGGTGCAGCGACCCCGCACGCCCGGTCGAACGGGGTTAAGTCCGGGACAGGCCCATCATGCGGCGATACCATTCGTGGAAATGCTGCATGCCGTCTTCCATGGGTGATTGGTACGGCCCCCGCTCATCGACTCCCCGGCGCATCAGTGCCCGCCGGCCGGCGTCCATGCGTTCGGCGATCTCGTCGTCTTCGATGGCGGTTTCCATATAGGCTGCACGCTGCGCTTCCACGAAGTCGCGCTCGAAAGCCACGACATCTTCCGGATAATAGAACTCGACGATGTTGATGGTTTCTTGCGGGCTGACCGGATGCAGGGTCGACAGGACCACTACATGGGGATAGAGTTCGATCATGTGCGTCGGAAAGTACGTCACCCAGACCGCACCGAATTCGGGCGCTTCGCCATTGCGATAGTTCATGAGCTGATCATGCCAGCGGCGATAGGTGCCGGTACCCGGCTGGCCGAGCGCGCCATGTATGCCCACGCGTTGCGAACTGTACGTGTCGGAGAACTCCCAGGTCAGGTCCTCGCAGCTTACGAATCTTCCCAGTCCAGGATGGAAAGGGCCTACGTGATAGTCCTCCAGATAGACTTCAATGAAGGTCTTCCAGTTGTAGCGGCATTGGTGGACCTCGACATGGTCGAGTACATAGTCGGAAAAATCAAATTCAGGCCGTTCGAATAAAGCCGCCATGTCGGCAGCCGGATCACGCGGCCCTTCGAACAGCAATCCGTGGCAGTTCCCGAGCGTAAACTTCTGGAGGTTCATGCACGGCGTTTCGGGAAACTGCGGTGCCCCCATCAGCTTTCCTTGCTGGCTGTACGTCCATCTGTGTACAGGACACACAATATTTCCGCCGGTATCGCGCAGGTTCCCGCTTTGTGTTTGCGACGTGCAGCCATTTTGGGGTATGCCCCCCAGCATGATGGCCTGTCGGTGGCGACAGACGTTCGATATCAGTTCGACGCCCTGGCTGTTGCGCACCAGCACCCGGCCGCTGTCCTCCTGGGGCAGTGTGCGCCAGTCGCCGATTTCGGGCACAAGCTTTTCATGCCCTATGTACAGCGAGGATTTCTTGAAAATGAGTTCTTGCTCTTGGACAAAGATTGCATCGTCGAAGTAGCTGCTGACAGATAGTTGCGTTTGTGCCGGCGCAATGTGCGCTTTCCGACCAATGTCGGTCATAATTCGCCCCCGCGGTGATGAACCAGGAGGATGGCGCGTCCTGGTGCGACGAAAAAAGGCCTGGCCGATAAATGAGTAAGCGAGAATTGTACCGCAACGGAGCCTGCCGGAGGCTGAATGGAGCGGTTTCGGTAATTTGGCGGGCATCTCGTACAATTTGGACAAGACGCAAAAAAAGCGGGTGTTCCCGGCCTGCTTATCTTCTGGAATGAATAATGGTTGACACGAAAACAAGCGCTCTGCCTGAGAGCGAAAAGCCGGTTGGCAAGGCAACAGCGTTGCCCCAGGACTTCGAGACGGCCCTCGCGCAACTCGAAGCCCTGGTTGCCAAAATGGAGAACGGATCGCTGGCGCTTGATCAGTCCCTGGCCTCTTATGAAGAGGGCGTGGAATTGGCCAAGATATGCCAGCGCCGGCTCGATCAGGCCGAACAGCAGGTAAAAGTACTGCAGGGCAACCTGCTCAAGCCTTTGGCCGGCACGCCAGACGGCGACGAGGAATAAGAATGGGGCGTGAACCGGTCGATTTTTCCTTGTGGCTGCAAGAGCGTGTCGAGCATATTGAAGGTGTACTCGAGCAAGTCCTGCCTTCGGCGGAAACCGTGCCCGAAGGACTGCATCACGCCATGCGCTACGCAGTGCTGGGCGGTGGCAAGCGCGTGCGGGCCGCTTTGGTCTATGCCGCCGGCGAAGCATCCTTGCAAACCGGCTCCGAAGCGTCGGCCCAGCGCATCGCCCTGGATCACGCCGCTGCCGCTGTCGAGTTGATCCACGCTTATTCGCTGGTCCATGACGACTTGCCATGCATGGATGACGATGCCTTGCGCCGCGGGCGTCCCACCGTACATGTCAAATTCAATGAGGCGACGGCCATGCTGGCGGGTGACGCCCTGCAGCCCTTGGCCTTCGAGTTGTTGGGTCTCATGCCGATTGCGCCCGCCCTGACCGTGCAGGCGACCCAGTTGCTGGCGCGTTCGGCAGGTAGCCTTGGCATGGTTGGCGGGCAAGCCATAGATTGCGGCAGCGTGGGCCACGCGCTGACGGGCGATCAGTTGCAGCAGATGCACCGCATGAAAACCGGCGCCTTGCTGGAAGCCAGTGTGTTGCTGGGCGGAATAGTGGCCGGTGCCAGCTCGGCCACGCGCGCCGGACTGGAAAGCTATGCGGGCGCCATTGGCTTGGCCTTCCAGGTTGTCGACGACATCCTGGACGTGACTTCCGACACCGCCACGCTGGGAAAGACCGCCGGCAAGGACGCTGCTGAAAACAAGCCTACCTATGTGTCCATCATGGGACTGGACGGATCCCGCGATCTGCTGCGCAGCTTGTGCGACCAGGCACACAGCGCCTTGCTGCCTCTGGGACCCTCGGCGGCCCATCTTGCCGGCATTGCCAATTACATCGTGGACCGCGATCGCTAGGCCCATTTCACGTTGCCAGCGCTTGCTGTTATTGTTGACGGTCTAAAATACCGCCTGGATACTACTTTATCACTCGTATGACCAACGCCTCTCTTGAACAAATTCATTCACCGGCCGACCTGCGTCAGCTGGATCGGCGCGAGCTCAAGGAGGTCGCGGTAGAGCTGCGTGAGTTTGTCCTGCATACCGTCTCCAAGACCGGTGGCCACTTGTCATCGAATCTGGGTACGGTCGAGCTGACGATTGCCTTGCATCATGTATTCAATACACCCGACGATAGAATTGTCTGGGACGTCGGGCATCAGTCGTATCCCCACAAGATACTTACCGGCCGTCGCGAACAGATGGCCAAGCTGCGGCAGAAAGACGGCATTTCCGGTTTCCCCAGGCGCAGCGAATCAGAGTACGACGCGTTCGGCACGGCGCACTCGTCCACGTCCATATCGGCAGTGCTGGGGATGGCGGTCGCATCCCGAAACGCAGGCCTCGGAGATCGCCAGCACATTGCGGTGATTGGCGATGGTGCCATGACGGCCGGCATGGCATTCGAAGCCTTGAACAATGCCGGGGTGACGCCAGGGGTCAACGTCCTTGTCGTGCTCAACGACAACGATATGTCGATCTCGCCGCCGGTCGGAGCACTGAACCATTACTTTGCCCGCCTCTTGTCGGGGCGTTTTTATGCCACCGCAAAGAACGTGGGGCGGGCGGTATTGCAGCACGTTCCTCCCGTTCTTGAGCTGGCGCGCCGCTTCGAAGGGCATGCCAAAGGCATGGTCTCGCCTGCCACCTTGTTCGAAGAACTGGGCTTCAACTACGTCGGGCCTATCGATGGCCACAATCTCGACGCGCTGGTCCCGACGCTGGAGAACCTGCGTAGCCTGGGCGGCTTGCAGTTTCTGCATGTGGTCACCAAGAAGGGGCAGGGATACAAGCTAGCCGAGGCCGATCCGGTTCTGTATCACGGGCCTGGAAAGTTCGACCCCAGCGTCGGCATCCAGAAGCCCAAGTCGCCGCCCAAGCAGACCTTCACCCAGGTATTCGGGCATTGGCTTTGCGACATGGCCGCTGCGGACAGCCGCCTTTACGGTATTACCCCTGCCATGCGCGAAGGCAGCGGCATGGTCGCTTTCGAGCAGCGCTTTCCGGCCCGTTATATCGATGCGGGCATTGCCGAACAGCACGCCGTCACGTTTGCCGCGGGCCTGGCCTGTGAGGGCGAAAAGCCCGTTGTGGCCATCTACTCAACATTTCTGCAGCGCGGCTACGATCAGTTGATCCATGATGTTGCCTTGCAGAACCTGGATGTCACCTTTGCCCTGGACCGCGCCGGTATTGTTGGCGCCGACGGAGCAACCCACGCCGGAAATTTTGATATCGCATTCCTGCGTTGCATACCGAATATGGTCGTTGCCGTTCCGTCCGACGAGAATGAAACGCGCTTGCTGCTGAGCACCTGCTACGAGCATCCCGGTCCCGCTTCAGTGCGGTACCCGCGTGGCGCCGGATGCGGCGCCGACGTCCAGGCCGACCTCGAGACGGTCGCCATCGGCAAGGCGGTGCTCAGGCGTAGGGGTAGCAGAATTGCCATCCTGGCATTCGGTCCGCTTTTGCACGAAGCGCTGGAAGCGGCACAGGAAATAAACGCAACCGTGGTCGATATGCGCTTTGTGAAGCCGTTGGATGAAGCCATGTTGCAAACACTGGCCCAGGACCACGATGGCTTTGTTACCATCGAAGAGGCCGCGATCATGGGCGGAGCCGGCAGCGCGGTTTTGGAATATTTCAGCCGGCAAGGCATCTTGCGTCCCGTGCTGCAGTTGGGCCTGCCAGACCAGTTCATCGATCATGGCGAGCAAACTGTCATTCTCGGCGAGTTGGGACTCGACGCGCAGGGTATCCAGCGATCGACCCAGCAGCGGTTTGGCGCCCTATTGGCGGAACAAGTTATTCCCGCTGCCAGGGAAAGCGCCTAATACCATCATGGTTATAGGGTTATGCGGCGACTATGTGCCGCATAATGAATGGTTGTCTGCAAACCGGCACTTCCGCGTAGCGGGTGCTCTATAGGTCTATTATCATGAATATTATGATTGATTCTGCTGTTGCCATGCCTGACGTGCAAAGCAGCGTCGATACACGGCATATTGCCATCGAACGTGTGGGTGTGCGCGGGGTACGGCATCCCATGCTGATAGCCGCCGCACAGGGCCCATCGCTTCCCACCGTGGGCAACTGGGAACTCACCGTGTCCTTGCCGGCCCATGAAAAGGGCACTCATATGTCCCGTTTCGTGGCCTTGCTCGAGCAACATCGGCAAACGCCCATGACCCCCGCGCTGTTCTGCGACATGGCGGTTTCCATGCTGGTGCTCCTTAATTCCGATAAAGGCGATATCGCGGCATCGTTTCCCTATTTCATGACCAAGGTGGCGCCGGTGTCCGGCGTGGCAAGCCTGATGGACTATGAAATCAAATGGACTGCTCGAGCGCAGGTCGCGCCCTTCGCTGCCGCAGGCCTGGCTGGCTCCCCAGACGTGAAGGCGGTCGGCCAGACGGAATTCGAACTATCCGTGCTCGTACCCGTCACCAGCCTTTGCCCATGCTCGAAGGCCATCTCCCAGTATGGGGCGCACAATCAGCGCTCACATATCACGGTCAATGCCGTGTTTGCCGATCCGGCATTGGTGGACATCGATACGCTTATACGCGGGATCGAACAGCAGGCGTCATGCGAACTCTGGGGTCTGCTCAAGCGCGGCGACGAGAAGTACGTGACCGAGCGTGCCTACGAAAACCCGAAGTTCGTCGAAGATCTTGTACGGGATGTGGCGGTTCAGCTTCAGAATGTGGCAGGCGTCCAACGCTTTCGCGTTGAGGCCGAGAATTTTGAATCCATACACAATCATTCCGCCTACGCCGTAGTCGAAGGGTAGATCGACCACTGCGTCCCTTCCATCAGCGCTTGCGATGGTTTGTGCAACAGTGGTAGAATGCTTGGTTGTTTCTTGCTCGACCCATATGTTTTCATGCTGGTTATGCCGCCTTGGCGGCTTATCGGGCTTTATGGGCGGGCTGTCCCTTTTGATGGCAGCGATGTCGCTGGCCGCATCAAAAGATATCCACAAGGAGTGTAGTTTATGCGTCACTACGAAGTAGTGTTTATTGTGCATCCCGATCAAAGCGAGCAAGTGCCCGCCATGATCGAACGTTATTCGGCAGTGGTTACCAGCAATGGTGGCCAGATCCATCGCCTGGAAGACTGGGGCCGCCGTCAATTGGCTTACCCTATCCAGAAGCTGGTAAAGGCCCATTATGTTTGTTTCAACATCGAATGCGGCCAGACCGTGCTCGACGAACTCGAACATTCTTTCCGCTACAACGACGCTATCTTGCGCCACCTGCTCATCAAGACCAAGAAAGCGCACACCGCGCCGTCACTCATGATGAAGTCGGTCGAGCGTGAAGAAGCCCGCAAGGCAAGCGCCGAAGCCGCGCCCGCAGCACAGGCGGAATAAGGACCTGTGTCTCGAGCCAACGCGTGAATCAACTTCTATTGTCTGCTTCAGCCCTCGAGGTCAAGCCTTTAAGGTATACCCCGGCCGGATTGCCAGCAGTTGAAATGATGTTGAGTCACGAATCAGAAGTTCAGGAAGCCGGTCATATGCGCCGGATCGAACTGGTACTTTCTGCGGTTGCTCTCGGAGACATCGCCTTGTTGTTGGCCGATACCCCTTTGGGTGCGTCTTTGTCGATCCAGGGCTTTTTGGCTCCGGCGCGTAAAGGCTCCAACAAATTGGTATTGCATATACAGCAGGCAAATCGGGTTTTTGCCGGCGGCGCAAGCGCCGTTGTATAGCAGGAATTCATGGTAAATCGCTGCGCGAGCGAATAAACGCTCGATGCATGGAACATACAGCTTGGGCTAAGCCCAGACATTAAAGAGGCACATTATGGCTTTCTTCAAAAAAGACAAAGAAAAACGCAAGTTCACGCAACAAAACCCGCTGTTCAAACGTCGCAAATTCTGCCGTTTCACAGCCGCCAATGTTGACGAGATCGACTATAAAGATCTGGACACCCTGCGTGACTTCATCCAGGAAAACGGCAAGATCATTCCTGCGCGTTTGACCGGTACTAAGGCAATTTACCAACGCCAGCTGGACACCGCGATCAAGCGTTCGCGTTTCCTGGCCTTGTTGCCTTACACCGATAACCACAACTAATCCGGGGCCTATCGTCATGCAAATCATTCTGCTCGAAAAAGTCGTCAATCTAGGCAATCTCGGTGAAGTCGTTCGCGTCCGCGACGGTTATGCCCGTAATTTCCTGATTCCCCAGAAAATAGCCCGTCGCGCCACTGAAACTGCTTTGAAAGAGTTCGAAGAGCGCCGTGCCGAACTTGAAAAAGTCCAGGCCGACAAACTGGCTGCAGCACAGGCCACCGGCGAAAAGCTGGCCGACCAGACTGTCGTCATTTCACAGAAAGCCGGTGTCGACGGCCGCTTGTTCGGTTCCGTCACCAGCATGGATATCGCTGCCGCGTTGGCCAAGCAAGGCTTCGACTCGGTCCAGAAATCGCAAGTTCGCTTGCCCGATGGCGCCATCAAGGCCGTCGGCGAATTTCCCGTGTCCGTTGCTCTGCACGCTGACGTAGTGGTCGACATCACGGTTCGTGTACAAGGCGAAATGGCCTGATCCCGTATCAGCCACGTGGTACATTCCTTGGTTCTGGAATGTACACCTCGCCCGCATGAAGCAAGAAGCCGGTGTATGCCGGCTTTTTGTATTTTGATCAGTTTTGTTCCGGAGCGTCGATTTGGACAGCAAGAAGAAAAACAGTGATGCGCAGCTGGATTACCTGCGTGTGCCGCCCCATTCGGTCGAGGCCGAGCAATCTGTGCTGGGCGGGCTGTTGCTGGACAATGCCGCCTATGACCGCATTACCGATGTACTGAACGAAGACGATTTTTATCGTTTTGACCACAAGATCATCTGGCAGCACATCACTAGGCTTGTCGGCCTGGCGCGCCCAGCCGACGTGGTCACGGTCAATGAATCGCTGGCAAGCGCCGGCAAGTCCGACGAAGTCGGCGGCCTGGCCTACCTGAATGCTCTGGCGCATAACACGCCGTCCGCTGCCAATATCAGGCGTTACGCGGAAATCGTTCGTGAACGCTCGATGCTGCGCAAGTTGGTGTCGGTCGCCGACGAAATTTCGGCCGCCGCCTTCAATCCTCAAGGAAAAGAAGCGCGCCAGTTGCTGGACGAGGCCGAGTCCAGGGTATTCCAGATTTCACAAGAGGGCTCGCGTGGCACGACCGGCTTTCAAGAGATCCAGCCACTGCTGACGCAGGTCGTCGAGCGCATCGATGAACTGTACCATCGCGAAGGCGATTCCGACATTACCGGTGTGCCCACCGGTTTTACCGACCTTGATCGCATGACGTCGGGCTTGCAGGCGGGCGACCTGGTCATCGTCGCGGGCCGTCCCTCCATGGGCAAGACGTCGTTTTCCATGAATATCGGCGAGCATGTCGCCATTGAGCAGGGCTTGCCGGTGGCCGTGTTCTCCATGGAAATGGGTGCAGTGCAGTTGGCCATGCGTATGGTCGGCTCGGTGGGTATGCTGGACCAGCATCGCATGCGTACGGGCAAGCTCACGGCCGACGACTGGCCCCGGCTTACCCATGCCGTACAGCAAGTGCAGGAAGCCCAGATCTACATCGACGAGACACCGGCACTGACTTCCATGGAAGTCCGGGCCCGTTCTCGTCGACTGGCCAGGCAGTGTGGTCAACTGGGCTTGATCATTATCGACTATATGCAGTTGATGTCGGCGAATTCCTCCGGCGAAAATCGGGCTACCGAAATCTCCGAGATCAGCCGTTCGCTGAAAGGCCTGGCCAAAGAGCTGCAGTGCCCGCTTATTGCCTTGTCGCAGTTGAACCGCAGTCTTGAGCAGCGCCCGAACAAGCGCCCGGTAATGAGCGATTTGCGCGAGTCCGGCGCTATCGAGCAGGATGCCGACTTGATCTTGTTTATTTATCGCGATGAAGTCTACAACCCGGATTCCCCTGACAAGGGTACGGCAGAGATCATCGTGGGCAAGCAGCGTAACGGTCCAATCGGCAGCGTGCGCCTGACCTTCCAGGGTGCCAGCACCCGATTCCTGAATTTCACTTCAGGAATGGGCTAAACCACTGCCTACGGGCGCCTTGCGTAGGCGCCGGCGATCATGGCGCAGATGATGAGTTGTATCTGGTGGAATATCATCAGCGGCAGCACGATGGCACCCACGGAACTGCCCGCAAAAAGGATGTTCGCAATGGGAATCCCGCTGGTCAGGCTTTTCTTTGAGCCGCAGAACATCAGCGTGATGCGATCGGCCAGCTCGAACTTGAACAGGCGCCCCAGCAGCAGCGAAATACCCAGCACCAGTCCCAGTAGAACCAATGAAATGATCACCAGTGCGATCAGGGCCGATAGCGGCGTGCGCGCCCATAGTCCGCCTATCACGGCTTCGGAAAACGCGGTATAGACCACCAGCAATATCGATCCCTGGTCCACGATCTTCAGCAGGCGGTTGCGCTTGATGACCCACGCCCCGATCCAGCGCCGGGCAATCTGCCCCAGCACGAATGGCAAGAGCAATTGCAGCATGATCTTGCCGATGGCATCAAAGGACAAGGGCACGTCATTGATGCTGCTGCCCGCCAGCACCAGGCCGACGAGTACAGGCGTTACGAATACGCCCAGCAGGCTTGACGCCGAGGCGCTGCATACCGCGGCAGGCACGTTTCCCCGGGCAATGGAAGTAAACGCAATGGCCGACTGCACCGTGGCCGGCAAACAGCACAAAAACAAGATGCCGGTATAGAGATCGGGGGTGAGGTAGGGCTTGAGCAGCGGTCCCGACAGGATGCCCAGTACCGGGAATACCACGAAGGTTACCGCGAAGATGGTGCTGTGCAGGCGCCAGTGCGATGCACCCGCGACAATCGCCTCGCGGGACAATCGCGCGCCATGCAGAAAGAAAAGCAGGGCGATGGCGACGTTGGTGATCCAGCCGAAAATGGGCGTGCCTATGCCATGGGCGGGTGCGAAACTGGCTAGCAAGATGGCAAAAAAGAGTTTGATCAGGAAGGGGTCGACAGAGATTCGTGGGGTCATCAGGGATGCAGCAGAGAGATTGCGAAGGAGGAGTTTAAGTGTTGTCGGGCGTCATGGACAAGGCAAGGTCGTAGGCGCAACGCAGGGAACCCGCGTCGGCTATGCCTTGCCCGGCAATGTCGAAGGCCGTGCCATGGTCGACGCTGGTACGCACGAAGGGCAATCCTACCGTTACGTTAACGCCCTCATCGACGCCCAGGTACTTGACGGGTATTAGTCCCTGGTCGTGGTATTGAGCGACAACGATATCGAATTCACCCTGGCGGGCGCGCATGAAGACTGTATCGCCCGGAAAGGGGCCGCTGACGTCCATTCCTTCTGTCCGTGCCTGGTCGATGGCGGGTGTGATGACCGTGATTTCTTCTTGTCCGAATCGTCCGTCTTCGCCCGCATGCGGATTCAGTCCGGCAACCGCGATGCGGGGATGCTCGATGCCTGCCTGCAGGCAGGCCCGTTGAGCCAGCCGTATGGTGTCGAGTTCGGTTTCGTAAGCGATATGGGCACTGACCTGTTGCAAAGGCACGTGGATGGTGACGAGGATGACCCGCAGCTCGGGATTGGCAAGCATCATCGCGTAGCGCGACGTGCCGGTTCGTTCAGCCAGGATTTCCGTATGGCCCGGAAAATCGATGCCTCCCGCCTGCATGGCTTTCTTGTTGAGCGGCGCGGTGACGATGGCGCGCAGGCGCCCGGCCTGCGCATCGTCGATGGCGTGGCACAAATACTCGTAGGCGCCACGGCCGGCTTCGGCACTGAGCCGGCCCGGAGGCAGGCTGGCCGGCAGGGCTTGCCATCGATTAAGTACTGGAATGGAATCGGGCTTGTGATTGGCAAGCTCGGCTTCGCTTACCAGCTCTATGTGCAGCGAATCCGATATATTCAATTGTTCAAGGGTGGCTTGCAGGACACCGGCGTCGCCATATACCACCGCGGGGTAAGGCAGGCCGGCGGCAAATAGCTTGACGATTATTTCAGGGCCGATGCCTGCCGCATCGCCCATGGTAAGTCCTATCGGTAAGCGTGAAGGTTGGCTCATGTCGTACGCAAAGGTTTACAGCGCTTCGCTGGCGTAGTCGGCCAGGCGTGAGCGTTCGCCCCGCTGCAAGGTGATATGGCCGGCATGCGGCCATCCCTTGAAACGGTCGACCACGAAGGTCAGGCCGGAGCTGCCCTCGGTGAGATACGGTGTGTCGATCTGGGCGATATTCCCCAGGCATATGATTTTCGTGCCAGGTCCGGCACGGGTGACCAGGGTCTTCATCTGCTTGGGAGTCAGGTTCTGGGCTTCGTCGATGATCAGAATCTTGTTCATGAACGTACGGCCGCGCATGAAATTCAGGGACTTGACCTTGATGCGAGAGCGTATGAGTTCCATCGTCGCATTCTTGGTCCAGTCCTGTCCGCCGGGAGCAGGGGCGATGTCGCTATTGCCGGGCCCCAGATGCAGTACTTCAAGATTGTCTTCGAGCGCACCCATCCAGGGGAGCATTTTCTCTTCCTCGGTGCCGGGCAGGAAGCCGATATCGTCGCCGACTGGCACAGTGGCCCGCGTGATGATGATCTCGTTGTAGCGCTTGGTTTCGAGCGTTTGCGTCAGGGCGGCTGCCAGCGCCAGCAGCGTCTTGCCTGTGCCGGCCTGACCCAGCAATGAGACGAAGTCGCAGTCAGGGTTCATGAGCAGGTTCAGGGCGAAATTCTGTTCGCGATTGCGCGCGGTGATGCCCCATACATTGTTCTTGCCATGGCTGTAGTCGCGCAGCGTGGCCAGCACAGCGGTCGTGCCGCTGACTTCCTTGACCTGGGCCTGCAGCGGAAGCTCGCCATCGAAATACACGAACTCGTTGACGATGAATTCGGAGCACAGAGGCCCTTTGATCCGGTAAAAGGTCGTGCCGCCTTGTTGCCATGACTCCACGTCCTTGCCATGCTTGAGCCAGAAATTTTCCGGCAATGGCATGACGCCGTCGTAGAGAAGATCGGAGTCATCCAGAACATGATCGTTCAGATAGTCCTCGGCGGGCATGCCGAGCGAGCGCGCCTTCAGGCGTATGTTGATGTCTTTGGATACCAGCACCACGGCGCGCTTGGGGTACGCTTCCTGCAACGCGTGCACGACGTTCAGGATGACGTTGTCGGCCTTGCCCAGCGGCAATTCGATGGGCAGTTGCGAGTGCAGTGCGGTGGTCTGGAAATGCAGGCGCCCTAGGGCTTCCTGGTTGCCCAATGTGTCAAGCTCGACGCCGGGTTCCAGTTCGGTCGATGTGCCAACCAGGCCATCGAGGAAACGGCTGACCTGGCGCGCGTTGCGCGCCACTTCCGACATTCCCTTTTTTTGATGATCGAGTTCTTCGAGCACGATCATGGGCAGGAAAATATCGTGTTCCTGGAACTTGAACAAGGAATTCGAATCGTGCAACAGCACGTTGGTGTCCAGCACAAACAGCTTGCGCTTGGCCGCAGGCAGGCGGGATTTGCGCGGGCTGCGTGTAGGCACTGCCGCCAGCGGCGGCGCAACGGCAGCTTTTGCCGACGCCGTGGTGGGTACGGGCGTTACGGGCGGAGAGGCGGCCGGCTTGGTGGAGACGCGTTTTGAGGGTGTTTTACGCACAGGAGCACGGGGGGTAGGAGCCACTTGCGTTTCTGCGGGTTCGGGCGCATTGCTTGCATCGTCATATGCAGCAGGGGAAATCATGGCTCCCATGCGGGTCGGCAACTTCGGTAGCGGCATAAGGTGTGTGCTCCCTGAGCGTTCTGGAAAGTAAGTAATCGTAGCAGTCGGAGTCAAGGCAGCGCGGAGTGTGCGTGCGGCGTCATGCCTGTTCGCGCACCGCCTTCAGTACTTCGTCAACGTGGCCGGGGACCCGCAGCCCTCTCCACTCTTTAATCAGCACGCCTTGTTTGTCGATCAGGAACGTGCTGCGTTCGATCCCCCGTACCTGTTTACCGTACATGTTTTTCATTTTCATGACCTTGAACAGTTCGCACAGGTTTTCGTCGGGATCGGCGATGAGCGCAAAGGGCAGGCCTTGCTTCTCGGTGAAGTTGGCATGCGACTTGAGCGAGTCGCGGGAGACTCCGACGATTTGACAGCCTGCGTCGGCAAAATCCTGGTGATGATCGCGAAAGCCTTGGGCCTGGGTCGTACAGCCCGGTGTACTGTCCTTTGGGTAGAAGTACACGACAGTAGTGCGGCCATGAAGCGTTTCCTGGCTTATGTCGCCGTGCGTGCTGGCGGCGACGAAGTCGGGGATGGGTTTTCCAACGGCAACTTCGCTCATGCGTCGGCCTCCTCGAGAGGCAGGAGCGCGACGATAACGCGTCGCCCTTCAGCCATCAGAATGTTGTAGGTACGGGCCGCTGCCTGAGTGCTCATGGCTTCTACGCCAATGCCTGCCTCAAGCAATGGCCGTGTTATGTGTGCCGGCAGCAGATGCTGCCTGTTTCCGGTCCCGATCAGGAGAACCTCTGGCGCGCCAGCCGGCTTTTGCGGTGCAGCATCGGCATCCAGGAAAGCCATGGGGTCAACGCGGGCGGACGTAATGCCGACGATGGCGCGCAGCGTATCGGCGGTGATGTCGCTGAAGACGTTCACCGACCAAGTGTTGATGTCTCCTTCGGGCGCGAAGTAGACCGCGTGCCCATAGGAGACTTCATTGATTTCTATATAGTCATGCCCGTACGCGGTCACGGTATTGAGCGCCGGGTTGGATTCGCTTTGCAATTGCACAAAAAACTCCCAAAGTCTTGAAGATCATAGCGCAAAGCCGGTCGATTTATGGCGACTCCGCCTTTTTTTTGGATCGTTTAAACTACTTAGCTGTTTTGCGCTCGCGCGTTCAAATTGGACACCCCGTTTTGTTGCGCTGCATTCATCACTACCCATTTCCCATTTTTGTCGCCCAAGGACCATCATGACGAGTTTTCCGCGTATAGAGCGCCTACCGCCCTATGTATTCAACATTACCGGCGAACTGAAGATGGCGGCACGGCGACGAGGTGAGGACATCATCGACATGTCCATGGGTAACCCTGACGGCCCGACCCCCAAGCATATCGTCGATAAATTGGTCGAGGCCGCCTCCCGGCCCGATACGCACGGGTACTCGGTGTCCAAAGGCATACCGCGACTGCGCAAGGCAATCTCCGGATGGTACGAACGCCGCTACGGCGTGCAGATCGATCCGGATTCCGAAGCCATTGTCACGATAGGCTCCAAGGAAGGCCTCGCGCACCTTATGCTGGCGACCCTGGATCGCGGCGATACTGTACTGGTGCCGAATCCGAGCTATCCCATTCATATCTACGGGGCGGTAATCGCCGGCGCCAACATACGTTCCGTGCCTATGACGCCCGGCCTGGATTTTTTCGAAGAAATCGACAGGGCGGTGCGTGAAAGTATTCCGAAGCCCAAGATGATGATATTGGGTTTCCCCAGCAATCCCACTGCCCAGTGTGTCGACCTGTCGTTCTTCGAGCGGGTGATCGCCTTGGCCAAAGAGCATAATATACTGGTCGTGCACGATCTGGCCTATGCCGACATCACCTTCGACGGCTACGTCGCGCCATCCATCATGCAGGTCGAAGGCGCCCGCGACGTTGCCGTCGAATTTTTCACCATGAGCAAAAGCTACAATATGGCGGGCTGGCGCGTGGGCTTCATGGTGGGCAACCAGGAGTTGGTCAACGCCCTTGCACGCATCAAGAGCTATCACGATTACGGCACGTTCACGCCTATCCAGGTCGCCTCGATTGCCGCGCTGGAAGGCCCTCAGGACGGCGTAAGTCAAGTTGTCGAACAGTATCGGAATCGGCGTGACGTTCTGGCCAAAGGCTTGCACGAAGCGGGCTGGATGGTCGATATACCGAAAGCATCCATGTATATCTGGGCAAAGATTCCCGAGTTCTACCAGAAGCTCGGTTCATTGGAATTTTCCAAGCGTCTGCTGGCCGATGCCAAGGTGGCGGTTTCGCCGGGAATAGGCTTCGGTGAGTACGGCGACGACTACGTGCGCTTTGCCTTGATCGAAAACGAGCAGCGTACCCGCCAGGCGGTGCGCGGCATTAAAGAAATGTTCCGCAAAGACGGGTTGGGTAGTAAATAAATGAGTCCTATGAAAGTTGGTTTATTGGGTCTGGGTGTTGTTGGCGGCGGAACCTGGAAAGTATTGACGCAAAACGCGGAAGAAATCGCACGCCGGGCGGGAAGACGTATTGAAGTCGCTGCCGTGGCGGTGCGGGACATTGAAAAGGCAAGGCGCCTGGTCGGCGACCAGGTATCGGTCACGACAGACGGCATGGACATCGTGCGTAACCCCGATATCGATATCGTGGTCGAGCTGATCGGCGGCGATACGCTGGCGCACGACCTGGTCATGGAAGCCATCAAGCAGGGCAAGCATGTGGTCACCGCCAACAAGGCGCTGCTTGCCCGGCATGGCAACGAAATCTTTGCCGCGGCACACGAGAAGGGCGTAATGGTGGTATTCGAAGCCGCCGTCGCCGGTGGCATACCCATCGTCAAGGCCATACGCGAAGGACTTACCGCCAATCGGATTCAATGGCTGGCAGGCATCATCAACGGGACGACCAATTTCATCCTGTCGGAGATGCGCTCCCGCGGCCTGCCCTTTAACGCAGTGCTTTCGGAAGCACAGCGGCTCGGCTATGCCGAGACCGATCCCACCTTCGATATTGAAGGCATCGATGCGGCGCACAAGCTTACGCTGCTGGCCTCGCTGGCCTTCGGTATTCCAGTGCAATTCAATAAAGCGCACGTCGAAGGGATCTCCTCGCTGGCGCAGGAAGACATTGCCCACGCCGAACGCCTGGGCTACCGCATCAAGTTGCTGGGTATTACCCGCCGGCGCGCCGACGGTATCGAGCTGCGTGTGCATCCTACCCTGGTGCCTATGGAGTGCCTGCTGGCCAATGTCGAAGGTGCCATGAATGCGGTACTGGTACAGGGTGATGCAGTCGGTCCCACGCTTTATTACGGGCAGGGCGCGGGCGAATTGCCCACGGCTTCGGCGGTCATCGCCGATCTGGTCGATGTAACCCGTCTGCAGGCAGCCGATCCCGATCACCGGGTGCCGCACCTGGCTTTCCAGCCCGATGCCATGGATGACATTGCCATCCTGCCGATTGCCGATATCCAATCGTCGTACTACCTGCGCCTGCGCGTCGAGGATCGTCCGGGCGTGCTGGCCGATTTGGCCCGCATTCTGTCAGACGCCGGAATTTCGATCGGCTCGATGTTCCAGGAGCCGCACGGCACGACAGAGGCTGACATTATTTTCCTGTCGCATTCGGCACGGGAAGGCGACGTCGACACCGCGCTCGAACGTATCCAGGCCCTGCCGTTCGTACGTTCCCCGGTCACACGTTTGCGCGTGGAGAATCTGGTATGAAATATCGCTCGACACGGGGTGCCATGGCGCCCATGGCCTTTTCCGATATCCTGCTCGAGGGGCTCGCGCCCGATGGCGGCCTGGCGATGCCTGCAAGCCTCCCTGCAATCAGTGCGGAAACGCTCGAATCGTGGCGTGGCCTCGATTATGCCGACCTGGCCACCGAAATATTGAGCCTGTTCATCGGCGACATTCCCCGGGAAGATCTCTCCCGGTTGACTCACGCCGCCTACAACGCCGACGTGTTTCCGGGTGAACAAATGGTGCCGCTCAAGCCGCTGGCGCAGGGCGTCAGCCTACTGGGTTTGTCCGAGGGCCCGACGTTGGCCTTCAAGGACATGGCCATGCAGTTCCTGGGCCAGGTGTTCGAATATGTGCTGGACAAGCGCCATGCAAGCCTGAATATCCTCGGAGCGACCTCGGGGGATACCGGGTCGGCTGCGGAATACGCGTTGCGCGGCAAGCGCGGCGTATCGGTGTTCATGCTCTCGCCTCATGGCCGCATGAGCGAATTCCAGCGCGCGCAAATGTATTCGCTGCAAGACCAGAATATTCACAACATTGCGCTGAAGGGCGTGTTCGATGAATGCCAGGATATTGTCAAGGCGCTGGCTGGCGACCTGGAATTCAAGTCCAGTCATCATCTGGGCGCAGTGAACTCCATCAACTGGGCCCGGATCGCGGCACAGGTGGTTTATTATTTCTGGGGCTGGTTGCGTGCCACCACGGCGCCGCGGCAGCTGGTGTCGTTTGCCGTGCCATCGGGTAACTTCGGAAATATCCTTGCCGGGCATGTTGCCCGTCAAATGGGCCTGCCGATACACCGGCTGGTCCTGGCGACGAACGAGAACAACGTGCTCGAAGAATTTTTCCGCACCGGAATCTACCGTCCCCGGTCCGCCGCTGACACCCATGCAACCTCCAGTCCCTCCATGGACATCTCGCGTGCATCGAATTTCGAGCGTTTCGTATTCGATCTGCTTGACCAGGATGCGGAGCAGGTTCGTGATTGCTGGAAGCAGCTTGAAATCAAGGGCGAATTCGATCTAAGCCGGCTCTTGCCGCTGTTTGAGTCGCGTTATGGCTTCGTGGCCGGGGTAAGCAGTCATCAGGACCGGTTGGCGACGATCAAGAAGGTGTATGGTGAAACCGGCGTGCTCATCGACCCGCATACCGCCGACGCCGTAAAAGTTGCCGCCGACTATACCGAAGAAGGCATACCCATGCTGGTGCTCGAGACAGCCTTGCCGGCCAAGTTCGGAGAAACCATACAGGAAGCCATAGGCCAAGCCGCGCCAATCCCCGCACATTTGCGGGAACTGGCGGCGCTGCCGCAACGGGTGGAGGTCATGGACTGCAACGTGGAACTGGTGCGCGACTATATCCGTCAGCATGCGCCTGTGTGATGAGGCATTGAATTCGAACAGCGGTAGCACCCTCACAAGGAGCCCTACATGTCAAATCAGAACCATGCTGAAATAGAAGTCCTTCAAACACACCCGGACCGCTGGTGGGCCGATGTAACCCTGGCCCCCAAGGGGTAGTCGCCGAGACTCTTGCGAATCCATGTTCACGCCCACTAATTTCATGGCCATCGGCATAGGCGCCGCAGCGGGAGCAATATGCCGTTGGATGCTGGGATTGTGGCTCAACCAGCCAGGCTGGCTTTTGCCGTGGGGCACGCTGGCGGCTAATTTGTTGGGGGGCTATTTCGTTGGGCTGCTATTGGGCGCCCTGGCGATGTATCCCGAAGCGCCGATGTGGCTCAAGCTCATGCTGGTCACCGGCTTTCTGGGTGGGCTGACAACATTTTCGACGTTTTCCGGGGAGGCGGTGGGCCTGCTGGAGCGTGGCGCCTACTTGTCGGCCTTTGGCTATATCGGTTTCAGTCTTGCGGGTAGCCTGGCCCTGACTTGTCTTGGTTTTGCCACGGCCAGCCTATTATCGTCATTGGGCCAGGCGGGATCCTAGCGTTCGATAAATCGCGTGCGCGGCCTCCTTGCCGCTGCGCACGGCGCCCTCCAGCACCGCCGGGTAGCCGGTGTCCGTCCAGTCCCCCGCCACCCATATTCGTGGCCAGGGCGTGCTGTTGGAAGGCCGCCTCAGGCCCGGAACGGCGGCGAATGTGGCGCGTTTTTCGATGATGACTTCGTGGTTCCGCACCCCGGGCATGTCGGCCTCGCGCTCGCTCTGTTCCCTTACCTGGTCGATCGTGGCGGCAATGACCTTCGCCCTGGAATGCTCCATGAAGGCGCGGGCATCGCTGATGACGATATTCAGCAAACATTGTGAATCAGCCGGTCCGCTGGCGCTGCGGTCGAAAAGCCATTGGCCGTACTGCATCCGTTCGGGAAAATCTTTGAGCAGCAGCATGGGGTGCACCCTATTCCACGGTCGTTCCAGTTGAAGCGTGAGGGTGGCGATCGGCAGGTATTGAAATGCGGAAAGCGTCGAAAGGTAGTCGATACCGGATTCGCAAGGGTCCAGTTGTTGCAGCAGCCGATGCGTAGCGGGTGCATTGCCGGCCACGACGACGGCATCGAACCGCGATCCGTCCACATTGACGTGCGAGGACCATGCTTGCAATTTTCTTACGGCACATCCGGGGCGCACAGCCAGCTCGCCGGGAGTCCCGTCGGGCCTGTATTGCGCGACCTGGTCCGGCCATAATTGCGATAGATCGACCCGGGGTATCAGCACATCGGACGCATGACCTGGTCCACCCAGACTATCCTGCAGGACGCGGGCGAACAACCGGGCGCATGCAGCGTCCATGGGGGTGTTGAGTGCGGCAAGACACAGGGGCTGCCAGAACAACTGGATTGCACGGGGCGATTGCCTTCCTTGTGCCAGCCATTGCGCAACAGTCATCCCGCCATCGACCTTCCATCCGTGCCTTCGCAGCCGGGTGGTAATGGCGATGATGCGCAAGCGTTCCATCAAGCCCAAGCCCCGTGCGCCCAGGATGGCGCCCAGCAAATGCAGGGGCGCGGGCAGGGCGCCAGCGCGCAAGGAAAAGCTGCCATCGGCCGAGTGCAGTTGCAGGCGCTCGCGCAGGAACAGGTCCGGCACGTTCAGGCCCAGCTCTTGCATCAATGCCAGTGTCTCGGTGTAGGCCCCCAGCAATATGTGCTGGCCATTGTCGATGCGGGTATTGAGCGTCGCAGAGGACACCCTGCGGGCTCGCCCGCCTAGCGTCCGCGCGGCCTCGAATACGACGACTGAGCAGCCGTACTGCCTCAGGCGGACTGCGGCGCTAAGGCCGGCCCAGCCACCGCCGACTACGGCAATGTTCATCGTCCCAGGCGCTTGACCAGGCCGCGTCCGCCACCCACCCAGATCTTCCACGCCAGCCAGAATTTGCGGATAGGCGTCAGCGAAATGCGCTGGTCCAATACCTGCCAGTTATCGCGTTCGATTTCCTCGAGCAAGGCGTAATAGATGGACGCCATCATAAGGCCGGGCCGCTGTGCGCGGCGGTCGGCTTCGGGCAAGGCCTGCATGGCCTCGCGGTAGCATAGCCGCGCTCTTTCGGTCTGGAAGCGCATCAATTCGACGAAGCGTTCCGAATGTTGCCGGTCAATGATCTCGGATGCCGTGACGTTGAATTTCTGCATGTCATCGACGGGCAGGTAAATTCGACCGCGACGCGCGTCATCGCCTACGTCGCGGATGATATTGGTGAGCTGAAATGCGAGGCCGAGTTTCTCGGCATAAACGAGTGTTTCGGGCTGCGTGTAGCCGAATATGCTGGCGGACAATTCGCCCACCACCCCGGCGGCATGCCAGCAATATTTGCGCAGTCCCGGCCAGTCCATGTAGCGTGACTGATCCAAGTCCATTTCCATGCCTTCGACGACGGCATGCAGACGCTCTGAAGTCAGTGAATAAGTGTGCAGGTGCGGCAGCAGGGCCTGCATGACCGGGTGATCGGCATGGCCTTCATACAGGCGTTCGACCTGCGTACGCCACCATGCCAGTTTCATGCGTGCGACGGACGGTTCGCTGGATTCGTCGACCACGTCGTCCACCTCGCGGCAGAACGCATAGAGTGCGGTGATGGCCTTGCGCCGTTCGGGGGGCAGGAAAAGGAAAGCGTAGTAGAAGCTCGAGCCGCTCTGGGCGGCCTTGTTCTGGCAGTATTCGTCGGGGCTCATGCGTAATGGTAGCGGGGCTCGGTAAGGCACAGTGGTGACGGACCCGTGGCAGGGCGTCTTACCATAGGGAGCGCCAAAGCAACAGGGTCCAGTCGCGTTTTGTCAGTGTGGGGCGGTGGAAGAATACGTCATAGTGTAATTGGTTGAGACGCTCAAGGATACGTAATCCCCCATGGACGACAAGCTTGAGCTCCAGGCCTAAGCGGCCGGGCAGCTTATGCGCCAGCGGCAGTCCCGAATTTAGCAGTTCGCGCGCCTGTTGAACCTGCGCCTGCATAAGCGCCTGCCATGCGGCATCTGTGTGCAGCTTCCGTGCAATATGATCCTCGCTGACGCCATAGTGGTTCAGCTTTTGCCGTGGCAGGTAGATGCGTCCTTTTTGCCAATCCACGGCGATATCCTGCCAGAAATTGGTCAGTTGCAGGCCGGTACAGATGGCGTCGGCCTGCGCCAGGTTCGGCGGCGTGGCGGCCTGATACAAATGCAGCATCAGGCGTCCGACCGGATTTGCCGAGCGGCGGCAATAATCCAGCAATTCGGTGTCGCTCTCGTAGCGCGTGGTCGCCACATCCTGTTCGAAGGCCGATATCAAGTCGAAAAAGGGTTCCATGGGCAGTTCGTGCTGCCTGATGGACTGAGCCAGCGGCATGAAGACCTCGGCCCTTGCGTCGCACGCCGGCAGTGCAAGTGCGCCGGCCTCTATCTGACGCAGCGCATCGCGATAGGAGGCCAACTGCTGCAGACGCTGGTCCGGGGTGGCATCGCCTTCGTCCGCAATATCGTCGGCGCTTCGTGCAAAGCGATAGATATTTCTGACGGGGGCTTGCAGGCGACGCGGCAACAGCAAAGATGCCACTGGGAAGTTTTCGTAGTGATCGACGGCCATAGGCGGGAAGTATAAGACATGGCCTTCGCTGTTGGTCCCTTCGTACGCTGACGCATGCCATGGCTGGTACTGCGGCTGCGTTCGAGTTGCATGGGCTCGCCTCATAGTCGTACCATTCACGTCTTTGCGCTGCTTTATCTTGGTCTTTGGGAAAGAATCATGCCACGTCCAATATCGGCGACGATTTCGTTGCCGTCGCTCAGTCATAATCTGCGCGTCGTTACACAAGGCTTAAGCGATATAAGCGGGAAGGCCGGCGGAAGGCGGCCCAAGGTCTGGGCGGTAATCAAGGCTAATGCGTATGGGCACGGCATTGAAAACGCTATCCAGAGCTTCAAGGAAGCCGACGGCCTGGCCATGCTGGATCTCGACGAGGCCTTGCGATGCCGGGAGGCGGGATGGACGGGTCCGATCCTTCTGCTGGAGGGCTTTTTCGAACCTTCGGATATCGCGTTCATGGACCGCTATCGTATCGCCACGACCCTGCACTGCCAGGAACAGCTCGATATGCTGGCCTCAGCCCGCGTCGAACAGGCGATCGATGCGTTCGTGAAGCTTGATACCGGTATGAGCCGGCTTGGATTTTCGGCTGCCGATTACCCTGCGGCGTACGAGCGGGCCCGGGCCATGCAAGCCGAAGGTCTCGTGAACACTCTGGGCAAAATGACCCACTTTGCCCGGGCGGACGACGATCCCGATGTGACGAGGCAGCAGTTGCAGGTGTTTGAACGCGTCACCACGGGCTTGCCCGGCAGAGTAAGCGTTTGCAATTCGGCGGCTACCTTGACGCCCGGCGTCTGGTCGTCCATCCCGGATGACCAGGAGCAATGGGTCCGCCCCGGCATCTGTCTCTACGGCGCGTCGCCTTTCGCCGGCAAATCGGCCGATTCCCTGGACTTGCGCCCGGCCATGACGCTGTCATCCAGGCTGATCAGCGTGCGCGATATCCCTTCGGGCGGATCCATAGGCTATGGCCACACGTTTACGTCCAGTGGCTCGATGCGCATAGGCGTGGTGGCTTGTGGTTATGCCGACGGTTATCCCAGGCATGCGGGCACCGGCACACCGGTCGCCGTCGATGGTGTGCGAACCCGTCTGCTCGGTCGCGTATCCATGGATATGCTGGTGGTCGATCTGACTCCAGTGCCTCAGGCCCATAACGGTTCGACGGTGGTGTTGTGGGGCGAAGAGGGTCCTTCAGTCGATGAGGTGGCCCAGGCGGCGGGGACTATAGGCTACGAGTTGTTGTGCGCCGTGGCGGCCCGGGTGCCCAAAATTGTCATCTCTTAGCAGTATGCAAGGCCAAATTGGAGTTTAATCAGTGCTTGCGAAGGGCCCGCGCGGCGGGTGGGCCCTCCAGGAACGCTCAAAGGAAATCGCGTGAAAGACAAATGTGTATTGGTAACAGGTGCCACCAAGGGAATAGGGTGGGCAATCAGCCGGCGGCTGGCCGACCTGGGATGTCATGTGGTCGGCCTGGCGCGTCACACCCAGGACATCGATTTCCCGGGGTATCTGTATTCCTGCGACCTGCACAATGCCGGTGAAACCGAGGATGTCTTGCGAGTCATACGTGAAAAGTATCCCGTTGACGCCGTGGTGAACAATGTAGGCCTGGTGATGCCCGAGCCCTTGGGCGAAGTGGACCTGGCTTCGCTTTATCAGGTCTTCGACCTGAATGTCCGGGTTGCCGTTCAGGTCACGCAAACCTTTGTTCCTTCCATGAAAGCCCGCCGGGACGGCCGTATCGTCAATATATGCAGCCGCGTGACGCATGGGGCGATCAATCGCACCAGCTATTCCGCGGCGAAAAGCGCGCTTGTCGGTTGTACCAAAACGTGGGCGCTCGAACTTGCACCTTACGGTATTACGGTCAATGCGGTATCGCCGGGGCCTGTCGATACTGAACTGTTTCGCGCTGGCCATGCCACAGGCAGCGAGGCCGAAAAAAAGGCGCTCAGCTCCATACCCATGGGCCGTTTTGGCCAGCCTGCCGATGTGGCCGCCGCGGTCACCTTCCTGCTCGGCGACGAGGCCGGCTTCATTACCGGCCAGGTGCTGGGCGTGGACGGCGGCGGCAGCCTGGCCGGCCGGTAGAAAACGCTGCGCCGGTTAAACTCGCTGCATGGCCAAGATTAAAACTTTATTCGTTTGCAGCGAATGCGGGGGAAGCTGCCCCAAATGGGAAGGCAAGTGCCCCCATTGCAATGCCTGGAATACCTTGCAGGAATCGCGCGACCCGGGCGTGTCGGCGCACCGGTTTGCGCCGCTGGCCGGGAGCAGCCCAATACGCAGCCTGGCTGAGATCGAGGCGCGCGAATTGCCGCGTCAGCCCACGGGCATCAGCGAATTCGATCGCGTTTTGGGTGGCGGACTGGTCAAGGGTGCTGTCGTCCTTATCGGCGGCGACCCGGGCATCGGAAAATCCACGCTGTTGCTGCAGGCGCTGGTATCGCTTTCGCATGCGGTCAAGGTGCTGTATGTAACGGGGGAAGAGTCCGCTGAGCAGGTTGCCTTGCGGGCGAGACGGCTCGAGCTGGCAACGGGCGACGTAGATCTGCTTGCCGAAATCCGTCTCGAAGCCATCATGGCTGCTCTGGTTGAACAGCGCCCCAGCGTGGCGGTCATCGACTCCATCCAGACCTTGTATTCCAGCGAATTAAGCGCTGCGCCCGGCTCCGTGTCGCAGGTACGGGAATGTGCGGCACAGCTGACGCGCATGGCCAAGCAGACAGGAATCACCATTGTTCTGATCGGGCACGTCACCAAGGACGGCACCCTGGCCGGACCGCGGGTTCTCGAACATATCGTGGACACGGTGTTGTATTTCGAGGGTGACACCCATTCCTCATTCCGGCTGGTGCGGGCGTTCAAGAATCGCTTCGGTGCTGTCAATGAATTGGGCGTCTTTGCCATGACCGATCGCGGCCTGCGTGGGGTAGCCAACCCTTCGGCCCTGTTTCTTTCGCAACACGCGCAAGACGTCGCCGGCTCCTGCGTCATGGCGACACAGGAAGGAACGCGGCCCCTGCTGGTGGAAATCCAGGCGCTGGTCGATACCGCCCACGTACCGAATCCGCGGCGTTTGTCCGTAGGGCTGGAAGGTACGCGGTTGGCCATGCTGCTGGCGGTGCTCCATCGCCACGCGGGGGTTGTTACGTTCGACCAGGACGTCTTCGTCAATGCCGTCGGTGGCGTGAAGATTACCGAACCGGCCGCCGACCTGGCGGTCCTGCTTGCCATTGTGTCGTCGTTGCGTGATCGATCCCTGCCCAAAGGACTGATCGTTTTTGGCGAAGTGGGCCTGGCTGGCGAGATCCGTCCCGCCCCGCGAGGGCAGGAACGCCTCAAAGAGGCCGCCAAGCTGGGATTCAGTGTTGCCTTAATTCCCAAGGCCAATGCACCCAAGCAGCCCATAGAGGGGCTCGAAATATGGGCGGTAGACCGCGTAGAATCCGCGATCGAGCGTTTGCGCTAGTCTAAAGGGGTATTGTGTTGGAGTGGTATGGAGTAGTTTTGGCTTGCCTGGCCGCGGGCGCCTTGATTGGTTTCGCAGGTGGAGTACTTGGGATAGGCGGAGGCCTGCTTGCCATTCCATTGCTGGGATTAATCCTCGACATGGACCAACAGGCGGCGCAAGGGACGGCCCTGATCATGGTGCTGCCTGCCGTGCTCATGACGGTGCGCAAGTACAACCAGAAAGCGAAGATCAATTTGCAGGCCGCCGCGGCCGGGGCCGCAAGCTCTATCGTTTTCACCTGGATCGGTGCGCAGATCGCCCTGGGCATAGATCCGATGATGCTGCGCCGCACCTATGCCGGCTTCGTACTGGCCATTGCCATATTCTATCTTTACCAAAGCCGGCGTTCGGGGCAACAAGGCCCGCCACAAAAGCCGCGGCGCAGTGTTGAAGAATTCCATAAAGGCTGGTTTGCCCTGATAGGCACTATCGCGGGTCTGGCTGGAGGCATCTTCGGTGTGGGCGGTTCGGTCCTGGCCGTCCCGATACTCACGACTGTGTTTCGCCTGACCCAGACTGGCGCGCAAGCCTTGGCGCTTACCATGGTCATACCCGGAACCTTTGTGGCCCTGTTCGCGTACGCCGCGCATGGGCAGGCTGACTGGGCAATAGGAATACCGATGGCGATGGGCAGTATTTTCCTGGTGCCCTACGGAGTGAGGCTGGCCTATTCCTTGCCGGAACCGCGATTGAAACTGACCTTTGCCTGTATGCTTCTGGTTATCATGGTTTTGTTGTTGATAAAGGCCTGACATCATGCGTCCAAGCAGATTTCCCGACATTCGGCTAGGAGTGCGCGCGCTACGACGCGATTGGCACTCTGGAGAAATCCGCCTGCTGATGCTGGCACTGATTATTGCCGTGTCGGCG
This sequence comes from Pollutimonas subterranea, assembly GCF_002849655.1. Lineage (GTDB taxonomy): Bacteria > Pseudomonadota > Gammaproteobacteria > Burkholderiales > Burkholderiaceae_B > Pollutimonas > Pollutimonas subterranea. The sequence continues at coordinate 33,141 of NZ_PDNW01000002.1, read as the reverse complement.
GTAACCAGCGTGGGCTTTCTCGCCGACCGGGTAGGGCGCGCACTGCAGCGCGATTCCGCACAAATGCTCGGTGGCGATCTTGTCATCCAGGCCGATGAAGCCATTCCCGATCGATTTATCGATAAGGCAGCCGACTTGCATCTGGCCACCGCCACCACGCAGCAATTCCCATCCATGGTAAGCAACGGCGAGGGCGCCCAGCTGGTCTCGCTCAAGGCCGTATCGCCCGGTTACCCCCTGCGTGGCCAGCTGCGCCTGGCCGATACGGCTGCCGGAACCGGGGAACTGCTGCGCCAGCCGCCCGAACCGGGAACCGTCTGGGTGGACGCGCAATTGCTTAGTTTGCTCGGCATAGCCATAGGTGATGCGCTGTCTGTCGGTGATGCCACCATGACAGTTGCCAAGGTAATTTCCTATGAGCCGGATCGCGGTATGCAATTTGTCAACGTTGCGCCGCGACTGATGATCAGCCAGGCTGATTTGCCCGCCACCGGCCTGGTTGCACCGGGCAGCCGGATATCCTACCAATTGATGATCGCAGGCGATCCCGTAGCCGTTGCCACCTATGAATCGTGGCTGGACAGCCAATTGATGCGCGGGCAGAAGCTGGTGACGATTGAATCCAACCGTCCAGAAATCCAGCGGGCGCTGGTTCGCGCGAACCAGTTCCTGGTTCTGGTCGCTTTGCTGACGGTCATGATAGCGGCCGTCGCGGTTGCATTGGCGGCGCGCAGGTTCAGCCTGCGCCACCAGGACGGCATTGCCATCATGCGTTGCCTGGGAGCCAGTAAATCGCAATTAAGTATATTGCTGTGGACGGAATTCCTGCTATTGGCCTTGATTGCCTCGGCACTCGGCGCCTTGGTCGGCTATGCGGTGCACCAGGGGCTGGTCGCTGTGGTGACGGCATGGCTCGATACACGTCTGCCGCAGGCATCATGGCAGCCTGCGCTGCAGGGGCTCGTAACCGGGCTGCTATTGCTGCTGGGTTTTGCCTTGCCGCCGCTGGCATCCTTGCGGCAGGTTCCCCCCGCGCGCGTCTTGCGTCGCGACGCATCCATGGCGCTGATGCGGCGCTGGCCTTCCCGTATCGTCGGCCTGACCGCTTTCTTCCTGCTTATCGTATGGATATCCGGCGACTTGCGCCTGAGCGTCGTGGTGTCGCTGGGCTTCCTGGCCGCATTCCTGGCTTTCGCAGCGCTGGCATACGGCTTGTTGCGAGTCCTGGCCATGCTGCGGCATCGCGTCCGGGGATATCCGACGCTGCGCTTTGCGTTGGCCGGCATGGTACGCCGCCGCGGTCTCACCGTGACGCAACTTTGTTCCCTGGCCATGGGCTTGATGATATTGCTGCTGCTGGCCATTACGCGCACCGATTTATTGCAAGGCTGGCAAAGCACCTTGCCCGCGGATGCGCCCAATACCTTTCTCATCAATATTCAGCCGGATCAGCGCGTGGCCGTGTCGGCACGCCTCAAGCAGGCAGGCATCCCCGATCCCGTGCTTTCGCCCATGGTTCGAGGACGCTTGCTTGCCATCAATCAAAAGCCGGTGAATCCGGACAACTATGACGATGACCGCGCCAAGCGTCTGGTCGATCGCGAATTCAATCTCTCCTATACAGAAACATTGCCGTCCAGTAACGAGATCGTGCACGGACGCTGGCTGGACCCAACGAAGGCCGAGGTTTCGCTGGAAAGCGGGCTTGCCGAATCGCTGGGCATAGCCGTCAACGACCGGCTTACCTTCGAGGTTGCAGGACGCCCCACGGAAGTCACGGTAAGCGGGGTGCGCGAGGTCAAATGGGACTCCTTCCAGGCCAATTTCTTCGCCATCATGACACCACTTGCCCTGGAAGGCGCACCCGCGACCTTCATCACGTCCATGCATGTGCCCTCAAGCGATACGCGGCTTACACAGGAATTGCTGAGCCGCTTTCCCAACCTCACCGTATTCGATGTGGGATCGATACTGGGACAGGTACAGCACGTGCTCGACCAGGTCGTGCAGGCCGTGCAGTTGTTATTCCTCTTTACGGTGGCCGCCGGAATTCTGGTGTTGGGCGCGGCCTTGTTCTCGACACGCGACGAGCGCATGCATGAAGTGGCCGTTCTACGGGCCTTGGGCGCCAGCGGACGCCAGCTGGCTTCAGCGCTGCGCATCGAGCTGGTTGTTCTGGGAGGCATGGCCGGATTGCTGGCGGCATTCGGCGCGGTGGGCGTAGCATGGGTGCTGGCGCTGCAGGTTTTCGATTTCACCCTGACGCTATCGTGGTGGCCATGGGCCGCAGGCGTGGGAGTCGGCGTATTGGCGTCGGTCATAGGCGGCAGCATGACGCTGTCAGGCGTGTTGAAGACCCCGCCTCTGGTATCGCTGCGGGAGGTTGTATGAGCCAGGACGTTCGTCCGCTTGATATGCCTATCGAGGCAGGTTGCGTGCGCTATGATGCCAGCCGTATTTCTTTGCCAGGGCCGTTTCTTTTTGATCCTTCGAGCGCGCAGCTTGAGGCGGAGGCGGTCAGCCAGGGCGGACGCCAGGCCGCCTGGTTCGTAAAAGGGGAGTTTGGATCCGGCGTGTTGCGCCATTATCGGCGCGGCGGCCTGATGGCTCGCATCAATGCCGATCGCTATTTCTGGACCGGCGCCTCCGCAACACGCTCCTTTGCCGAGTTCGATCTTTTGCAATCCATGGTGGTGCAGGGCCTAGCCGTGCCGCGGCCGATTGCCGCCGCATACTGGCGACATGGCCTCAGCTACCGTGCTGCCATTCTGGTCGAGAGAATACCCGGCGTGCTGCCTTTGGTAAGCGTTCTTGAACAGGCCAGCCACAAGGCGGTGGCCGGCGCTATCTATGCCATGCACGAAGCGGGAGTCTGGCACTCCGACCTGAATGCCTACAATATTCTGGTCGATGAAGCCGGAAAAGTCTGGATCATCGACTTTGACAAATGCCATCGCCAGGATTTGTCGCTGGAGCGTCGGCAAGCCAATCTTTTGCGCTTGCGCCGTTCACTGGAAAAGGTGGCGGATACAGCCGGAGTGCTTTGGTGGGACGAACTCAGCCGTGCCTACGCGCTTCTTGCGCGCACCAAAGGCATACTCTAGCCAATCCGGCCTGAAAAGGCATTATCATCATGCCTTTTCGCTGTTTGTATTGTCTGTGGAGGCCGCAATGAAATTCAGCATGGCGAAACAGTTGCTACTGGGCACGGCACTGTTGACGGGACTGTCGTCAACATGGGCGCAAGGCAAGGTGGTCAACGTCTACAACTGGGCGGAATATACCGCTCCCGATACGATTTCCGGTTTCCAGGAAGCTACCGGCATACAGGTGCGCTACGATGTGTACGATAGCAACGACACCCTGCAGGCCAAGCTGCTCACAGGTAAATCGGGTTACGACGTCGTGGTTCCCTCTACGCATTATGCGGCGCGCCAGATTGAAGGCGGCCTGTTCCAGAAACTGGACAAGTCGAAGATCCCCAACTGGAAATTTCTCGATCAAGACCTGATGGATCTGGTCGCGTCGGTCGATCCGGGAAATCAATACCTGGTTCCGTGGGGATACGGCACCAACGGTCTGGGTTATAACGTCAGCAAGGTCCAGGAGATCATGGGCAAGGACGCGCCCCTGAACAGTTGGGACATGTTGTTCAAACCCGAGAACGCGGAAAAGCTGAAGGCTTGCGGTATTTCCGTGCTAGACGAAGCGGCTCAGGTTTTCCCGGCGGTATTGCACTACCTGGGCAAGGATCCCAACAGCAGCCAGCCCGACGACTACCGTCAGGCGCTCGAGCTATTGAAGACCATACGGCCCTACATCCGGCAGTTCAGTTCATCCGGTTATATCGATGAATTGGCGGGCGGCGATCTATGCATGGTGTATGGATTTTCCGGCGATGTGATGATTGCACGGAATCGTGCCCGCGAAGCGGGCAAGGACTACAGCGTCGATTATTTCATTCCGCAGGGTGGGGCGCCGGCCTGGTTCGATACCATGGCCATCCCCAAGGGCGCTGCCAATGTCGATGAAGCACATGCGTTCATCAATTACATTGAAACGCCGCAGGTGCACGCGGCAATCACCAACACCATGTTCTACCCGAATGCCAACAAAGAGGCTCGCAAGTACGTGGTCAAGGACGTTGCCGATAATCCCATGATCTACCCGGCGCCCGAGGTTGCCAAGACCTTGTACGTCATCAAGCCACAGCCTCTGGCCATCATGCGTCTGCAAACCCGCATGTGGGCCGAACTGAAATCGGGAAGGTAGTCGTATGCCGGATGCTCGCCCTGTCGTTCCGTCGTGGTCGGGGGATGCCGATGAGTTTGTGCGCGTCGAGGATGTCGTCAAAATATTTGGCGACACCGTGGCTGTGCAATCTGTCAATCTTTCGGTGCGCCGCCACGAGATGTTTGCCTTGCTGGGTAGTTCGGGCTGCGGAAAGTCGACGTTGCTGCGCATGTTGGCCGGCTTCGAACAGCCAAGCTCGGGGCGCATTTACCTTGACAACGAAGACATCACCGACCTGCCTCCCTACCGCCGGCCGGTCAACATGATGTTTCAGTCTTATGCGCTCTTTCCGCATATGACTGTCGAGGCGAATGTGGCCTTTGGCCTCAAGCAAGAGGGCGTACCCAAGAACGAAATCCACGATCGTGTCTTCGACGTACTGGATCTTGTTCAGATGGCCGGCTATGCCCGGCGCAAGCCGCAGCAGCTTTCCGGCGGCCAGCAACAGCGGGTCGCCCTGGCACGCAGCCTGGTCAAGCGACCCAAGCTGTTGCTGCTCGATGAACCCATGTCGGCGCTCGACAAGCAAATCCGGCAGAAAACCCAGATTGAGCTGGCCAGAATATTGGATGATGTCGGCGTTACCTGCATCATGGTGACACACGATCAGGAAGAAGCCATGACCATGGCGCATCGCCTGGCGGTCATGTCGGAGGGCCAGATCGTCCAATACGGCACGCCACAAGACGTCTACACCTTTCCGAACTCCCGCTTTGTAGCCGGCTTTATCGGGAACACCAATCTGTTTACCGGAACGATAGTGGTCGATGAGCCCGACCATGTCCTTATTGAAAGCGGCGATCTTTCGCGCCCTTTGTATGTGAACCATGGCATCAGCGAGCCTCTCGGCATGGAAGTCCATGTTTCGGTCCGCCCCGAACACATACAGGTTCTGCGGGAGCAGCCGGAATCCGAATCCAACTGGGGGCGCGGCGTCGTCAGCCATGTGGCCTGGATGGGCAGCTATGCGCGCTACCAGATCCGGCTTGACTCAGGACTGATCGTCGAAGCAATGGTACCCAGCCTTGTTCTTTCGCAAGCCGATGCTCCTGCTCTGGACGATCAAGTGTTTGCAAGCTGGTGCAGCGACGGCGCGACGGTACTGCCATCATGAAAAAGTTCACCTGGCGCGGCGCCTTGCCCGCAAGGACGACCCTGGCCGTCGTGCCGCCATTCCTGTGGCTTATCCTGTTTTTGCTGGTGCCGTTCATCCTGGTTTTGAAGATCAGTTTTGCGGACCTCAGGTTTGGTATTCCGCCTTATACATCGCTGACCGAAATCAAGGATCAAACCGTATCGCTGATGTTGAACCTGCGCGGTTACGATCTTTTGTTTACCGACAGCCTCTACATCGCGACCTACCTGAACTCCATAAAAATGGCGCTGGTCACCACGGTGTGTTGCGCCTTGATCGGCTACCCGATGGCTTACTACATCGCGCGTTCCAGTCCGTCGATACGCAACCTCCTGCTGTTGGCGGTGATTCTTCCATTCTGGACGTCCTTGCTGTTGCGAGTCTATGCCTGGGTGGGAATATTGCGCAATGACGGCCTGCTTAACAAGCTGCTGCAGTGGTTGGGTATCATCAGCGCGCCGCTGGAAATCTATCGTACCGATATGGCGGTGTATATCGGGCTGATATACGCGTATCTGCCTTTCTTCATCCTTCCCTTGTATGCCAATCTGGTCAAGCTTGATGTCCGGCTGCTGGAAGCGGCCTATGACCTCGGTGCTACTCCATGGCGCGCCTTTTGCAAGGTGACGTTGCCCATGTCGATGCCGGGCGTAGTCGCCGGGGCGATGCTGGTTTTCATACCATCCGTGGGCGAATATGTCATACCGGAAATGCTGGGAGGCGCCAATACGCTGATGATGGGCCGGGTGATGTGGACCGAATTCTTCAATAATGCCGACTGGCCCATGGCGGCCGCTGTCACTTGCGTGATGGTCATGCTATTGCTCCTGCCCCTGATGCTATTCCAGTACAACCAGGTCAAGCAGCAGGAAGCCGGTAAACGGGGGGCGGCATGACGAAACCTGATCCCGTACTGCGCGCGATTGTCCTTGCGATCGGGTATGCGTTTCTTTATGTGCCCATCTTGTGCCTGATGGTGTTTTCGTTCAACGACTCGTCCATGATGACCTCATGGACCGGGTTCTCGCTGAGGTGGTATGGCGAACTCTTCAACGACCAGGCGCTTTTATCCGCTGCCAGCCTGTCGCTGCTGATCGCCACGCTCTCTGCCACGGCCGCTGTCATTATCGGTACCTGGGCCGGATACGTTCTTGCGCGGATGGGGCGGTTCCGGGGATTTTCGCTTTATATCGGGATGCTCAGCGCGCCGCTGGTCATCCCGGAGGTGGTGCTGGGTATTTCGCTGCTCTTGATGTTCGTCGAGGTCAGTGATTTGTTCGGGTGGCCGGCGGGCAATGGCGTCTTCACCATCTGGGTGGGGCATGTAACCTTGTGCATGGCTTATGTGGCCGTCATCGTCCAGTCGCGCATCCGCGACCTGGATCGCTCCCTGGAGGAGGCCGCCCTTGACCTCGGGGCAACGCCGCTGAAGGTGTTTTTCGTCATTACATTGCCGCTGATCGTCCCGGCCATCCTGGCCGCCTGGCTGCTCGCCTTTACCCTCTCGCTCGATGATGTGGTCATTGCCTCATTCTTGTCCGGCCCCGGCTACACTACATTGCCGCTCGAGGTTTTTTCACGGGTACGCCTGGGCCTGAAGCCTGAAATAAACGCGCTCGCCACGTTGTTCATGGTTGCCGTCGGCATTATTGTGGTGCTGCTCAGTCGCATGCAGTGGCGCAAGCAATCTTAGTAAAGGGAAAAGATACGATGGACGTTGTGCAACTCTATGGTTTAAAGAACTGCAGCACGTGTGTGAAGGCCATGAATTGGCTCACGCAGCGCGAGCTTCCTTACTCGTTCACCGACTACCGCGAGCAGCCGATTTCCGGCGCACAGCTGGTAGCGTGGGCGGGGGTGCTAGGGGGGTGGGAAAAGCTGGTGAACCGCGCTTCCATGACGTGGCGCAACCTGCCTGAGAGCCGCAAGGCCCCGGGAAACGAGCAGCAGTGGTTGGCGCTGATCGCCGAATTTCCGGCGCTGGTGAAAAGGCCGGTAGCCGTGACCGGCCCCAACAATGTCGCCGTCGGATTCTCCGAGAAAAAGTACAGCGAGCTTTTTACGCCGAACGCATAGCCCCGGGGCCATGCAGTCACACACTACGCGCCACCCATACACAATCAAACGTTATTGCATACGCCAGGAATTGCTACCATGCTTACCCAGAACGAGCTAAAACAGAATGTCGCCCAGGCGGCTGTTGAATACGTCCTCCCTTTTTTGACACCAGACACCATACTCGGCGTGGGCACCGGTTCCACTGTCGATATTTTCATCGACTGCCTGGGACCGCACAGAAGCCGGTTTCGCGGCGCCGTATCCAGTTCGGAACGCAGTTCGGCGCGGATGGCTGCGCTCGGTATCCAGGTGTTTGACCTGAACGATGTACAGGGCATGCCGTTTTATATCGACGGCGCCGACGAAATCGACCACGGGTTCAGCATGATCAAGGGCGGGGGCGGCGCGCTGACGCGCGAGAAAATCGTAGCCTCGGTGGCTGACCAGTTTGTATGCATCGTGGACGAATCCAAGCGGGTTGACTGCCTGGGCACGTTTCCCTTGCCGGTAGAGGTAATTCCCATGGCGCGCGAATCCGTGTCGCGCCAGTTGGCACAGCTGGGCGGCAAGCCCGCCTTGCGTACGGACTTCGTCACGGACAATGACTGCCAGATTCTCAATGTGTCGGGCCTTGCCATCAGTGACCCCAGCCAGATGGAAGCGCGTATCAATAATATTCCCGGTGTCGTCAGTTGCGGCCTGTTCGCCATCGCGGGTGCCGACGTCGTACTCGTCTCCACGCAGGACGGTGTGCTGCGCATGGAAAAAAACCCGTCATAATGGTGTCATCATCTGCGTGTAGCCTTGCTGCGGTGATACCGGGCCGTACGAAATCGCTTGCACGCGATGGTCACGGTGCTACGCTACTTATTTATTGATTCCTGTATTGACCGAAGGCTGACATGTCCGAGCATACCAATAAGCAGTTCACATCCGACCTTGAAACCACGCGTTCCCTGTTCCTGCAAATGGGCGGGTTGGTCGAGTCCATGGTCAAAGACGGCATGGAGGCCCTGGCAAGCGGCGATCTCAGCCTGGTTGACCAGGTGCGGGAGCGCGAGAAAGAGGTCAATCGCCTGGAAGTCGAAATCGACGAGCGCATAGGCCTGCTGATCGCCCGCAATCAGCCTACCGCTGGCGATCTACGTCTCTTGCTGTCTGTCTCGAAAATGCTCACCGACATGGAGCGCTGCGGTGACGAAGCCGAGAAAATTGCCAAAATGGCGCGCCGCCTGCATGAATCTGGCGCTCGCTACGAACCGGTGGTCGAGCTGCGGCATATGGCGGGTTTTGTCACGACCATGATACGTGACTCGCTTGACGCCTTTGCCCGCCAGGATCCCTTGCATGCCGCACAGGTCGTGCGCAACGACAAGGAAGTCGACAAGGAATGGAAGGGCTCGTTGCGGCACATCATTACCTACATGATCGAGGATCCCCGTACCATCTCGCGCTCCATCGACCTTATCTTCATTGCGCGCGCGCTGGAGCGCATAGGCGATCATGCCAAGAATATGTCGGAACGTGTCATCTACATGGTCCGCGGTGATGACGTGCGCCATACCGGCATCAAGAACACTGAGCGCCTGGCCCGTGGCGAACCGGTAGGCGAAGACAACGAAGTATAAGGGCCCGTGCCGGGGAGCGTGCCTTAATTTTCGGGAGGCACGTAGCCCTGGGCCTCGACATTGGCGTCTTCAAATAGAAAGCTTTCCATCTGTTGAGCCAAATACTTGCGCGCCCGCGCATCGGCCAGATTCAGCCGGTTCTCGTTGACCAGGCGGGTTTGAGTATCCATCCACTGCGCCCAGGCATCTTTGGAAACGCTTTGCCAGATGCGCACTCCAAGATCGCCGGGATACGGCGGGTACTCAAGGCCCTCGGCCTCGCGCTTGAGTTTTACACACTGAACCATACGTGCCATGACAGTCTTACCTTTAGAACGAGTTATCCAACCTGGGTATTGTACCCAGGGTTCCATGGACCGGGCCGGTTGCGATTACAGTTTCTTGATGAAGACCAAACTGTTGCGTGAACGGTTGTAGTGCGCCTGGCGCTCTTTGGGAAGATCGGAAATTCCGCCTTGCACGAAGCCGCGTTTCATAAACCAGTGTGAGGTGCGCGTGGTCAGTACAAACAGCCGTTTGGCGCCTACGGCGCGGGCCTTTGATTCGGCATGGCGCAACAGCACTTCGCCTTCGCCGGAACCTTGCCATTCCGGCTGGACGATCAGGCAGGCCATTTCGGCCATGTTGTCTTCCGGGTACGGCATCAATGCCACGCAACCATAAATGACGCTGTCATGTTCCAGTACGGTGAACTTTTCGACGTCACGCTCTATAACGGCGCGGCCCCGGGGCACCAGGGTGCCGTCCGCTTCAAGCGGTTCGATAAGCTGCACAATGGCACCCACGTCGTCGACGGTGGCGGGGCGCAGGTCGTCAAGCGTATCTTCCACGACCATAGTGCCAACTCCGTCATGGGTAAAAATTTCCAGTAATACGCTGCCATCCAGCGTGTAGGGCACCAGGTGCGCTCGGGCCACACCGCGCTTGACGGCGCGGGAGGCGTGAGTCAGGAATGACGAGGTGTCTTCATCGAGCGTACCGGAGGCCAGCAGCTTGTCGGCATCTTCGCGAGCCAGTTCTGTATCGACGGAACCATCTTCATTGAAGACCGTCTTATTCTGGGTAAGGAAAATGAGCTTTTCCGCGCGCAGGGCGATGGCGGCGCTGGTAGCAAGGTCTTCCATGGCCAGATTGAACGCTTCGCCGGTCGGCGAAAAACCAAGTGGCGAAAGCAGTACTATTGCGCCTTGGTGAATGATCATCTTTATGGCATCGACATCCAGCTTGCGCACGGCGCCGGTGTGGGTGTAATCGATTCCATCTATGACGCCTACCGGACGCGCCGTAACGAAATTGCCCGATATAACCCGTATCTGCGCATGCGACATCGGCGTATTGGGCAGACCCTGGCTGAACGACGCTTCGATATCAAGCCGGATTTCTCCGGCGGCTTCCTTGGCGCATTCCAGCGCTTCGTTGCTGGTCGGTTCGATGTCGCGGCCGAACTGCGTCGCGTACCCTTTGAGCTTGAGCTGTTCGTTTACCTGCGGACGCGAGCCGTGCACCAATACAAGCTTTACGCCCAGCGCCGATAGCAGCGATAGATCTTGTACCAGTGTGTTAAGGGCATTGTCGCTGACCAGCTCGCCGCCAAAGGCGACGATGAACGTCTTGCCCCGGAAATCGTGGACGTAGGGCGCGACCTCGCGAAACCAACGCACAAACTGGGCCGGGGCGAATTCAGGCGCATCCTGCGCGGAGAGAGTGGTATCGATGTCGCTAGGGGTCATGAGGTAATGTAATGTGTCTGCAAATTGTTTAGGTCCGGAGCAAAATTATAATGACGGACAGCCCACTAAAAAGAAGTTTCATGCAAGAGCCAGTCAATTTGTCGGAAAACGAACACAAAGACAAGAATACGAAGCCCTCCACGGGCAGGAACACCCAGCGACGTCCGTCGGCCAGGCCGGCGGTCAAGAGGGCATTGCCGCCGGTCAACTATCCCGAGGACCTGCCGGTAAGCGCACGCCGCGACGATATTGCCGCTGCCATCAAGGCGCACCAGGTGGTGATAGTCTGCGGCGAAACTGGCTCGGGCAAGACCACGCAGTTGCCCAAGATCTGCCTGGAGCTGGGCCGTGGCCAGGAAAAAATGATAGGCCACACCCAGCCGCGCAGGCTGGCGGCTACGTCAGTGGCCAAGCGAATCGCCGAAGAGCTCAAGACTGAACTTGGCGATTGGGTGGGATACCAGATCCGGTTCAATGACCGCACTGGCCCCAACGCCGCGATCAAGTTGATGACCGACGGTATTTTGCTGGCCGAGTCGCAACGCGATCCGCTGCTGCGCCGCTACGACACCATCATCATTGATGAAGCCCACGAGCGCAGCCTGAATATCGATTTCCTGTTGGGATTCCTTCGGCAACTGCTGCCCAAGCGTCGCGATCTCAAGGTAATCATCACCTCGGCAACCATCGATGCGGACCGCTTTTCCCGGCATTTCGCACAGAATGGCAAGCCGGCGCCGGTCATCGAGGTGTCGGGCCGCTTGTACCCGGTCGACATCGTCTATCGGCCTGTCATGCAGGACAAAGAGCAGGACAGTGCCGAGCCGGGCAGCCGGCGGGCCAATGCCGACGAGGAACGGGATCTTATCGATGCGATCGTGGAAGGCGTCGCCGAATGCGCGCGCCATGGCCCGGGCGATGTATTGGTGTTTCTGCCTGGCGAGCGCGAAATCAGGGAGACGGTCGAAGCCCTGCGTAAAAGCCATCCGCCCAGCACGGAAGTGCTTCCACTGTATGCCAGGCTCTCCCAGGGCGAACAAGAGCAAATCTTCCGCCCGCAAAGCAATGCGCGCCGTATCGTACTCGCCACCAACGTGGCTGAGACTTCTCTTACGGTGCCCGGCATCCGCTACGTAGTTGACAGCGGACTGGCACGGGTCAAGCGTTATTCCTGGCGCAACAAAGTCGAGCAACTGCGTATCGAGCCCATCAGTCAGGCATCGGCAAACCAGCGTGCAGGGCGCTGTGGCCGTATAGGGCCAGGCGTATGCATACGTTTGTACGACGAGGCGGACTTCAAGAACCGCGCCGCGTTTACCGACCCGGAAGTACTGCGCTCTTCACTGGCATCGGTCATTCTGCGCATGAAGGCGTTGAAGCTGGACGATATCGAGACCTTTCCTTTCGTGGATGCGCCGTCCGGCCGTGCCATCGCAGACGGGTACCATCTCCTGCAGGAACTGGGAGCACTGGACGAGGACAATCGCCTGACTGAAGTGGGCCAGGCCCTGGCGCGCCTGCCTGTCGACCCGCGCCTGGCCCGCATGATATTGGCGGCCAAGGACCACGAGTGCCTGGCGGAAATCCTGATCATCGCTTCGGCGCTGTCGGTACAGGATCCGCGCGACCGCCCCATGCACGAGCGCGAGGCCTCTGAAGCGGCCCACGCCAAATTTGGCGACGACAAGTCCGAGTTCATTTCATACATCAAGCTGTGGCGATGGTATGGCGAACAGGTGGAGCATAAGGCGTCGCAGCGCAAGCTGGTGGCTTTGCTGCGCCAAAATTTCCTATCGCCGCTGCGCCTGCGCGAATGGCGCGACGTGCATAGCCAATTGGCTTCCATCGTCGGCGAGCAGGGCTGGCGCATGAATACGCTCGACGCCACCTATGAGCAGACCCATTTGGCCCTGCTATCCGGACTGCTGGGGAATATCGGCCTGAAAAGCGAGGATAGCGGCACCTACCAGGGTGCCCGCGATATACGCTACATGATCCATCCGGGTTCGCGCCTGGTCAAGAAGGCCGGGCGCTGGATAGTCGCCGCCGAACTGGTGGAAACCACACGCTTGTACGCACGCTGCGTGGCGCGCATAGACCCGGTTTGGCTGGAAAAAGTCGGTGCGCACCTGATACGGCGCAGCTGGTCCGATCCGCGCTGGGAAAAAAAGGCCGGACAAATCGTCGCCAACGAGCGTGCCACGCTTTACGGCTTGCCGGTCTATACAGGACGCCGGATCCACTACGGGAAGGTCGATCCCGTCCAGGCGCGCGAACTCTTCATCCGCCAAGCGCTGGTGCCGGGCGACATCGATACTGCCCTGCCATTTATCCAGCACAATCGCCAGCTGATTGCCTCCATAGAAAAGCTGGAGCATCAGACACGGCGGCCCGATATTCTGGTCGACGATGCCCTGATCTACGCGTTCTACGATCAGCAGATACCCGCTGAGATCTGCCAGGCCGTAACGCTGGAGAAATGGTTCAAGCGCCTTGATAAACAGCAGGCGAAATCGCTGGTGCTTACCCGTGACGCCTTGATGCGGCATGACGCCGCCGGCATCACCACCGACGTCTTTCCCAAGAAGGTCGAATGGCAGGGCGTGCAGATGGCGCTCGACTACCATTTTGAGCCGGGCTCGCCGCGCGACGGCGTAACGCTGACCGTTCCGCTGTTCGCGCTGAACCAGATCGATCCACTGCGCTGCGAATGGCTGGTGCCCGGCATGCTCAAGGAAAAAGTGCATTTGCTGCTTAAATCGCTGCCGCAGAAAATCCGGCGGCACTGCGTACCCCTGCCCGACTACGCGGCGGGCTTCATGGACCGATGGTTCGATCATGCATCGGATCCCGAAGGCGGGCTGCTGGAAGCCATAGGCTCGGACATGTGGACGCAGCTTAAGGTACGGCCGCTACGCAGCGATTTCAAGGTCGAAACCTTGCCCGCTCATTTGTTCATGAATTTCAAGGTCGTCGATGAGCACGGGCGTATGCTTTCCGGCGGAAGAAATCTGGACCAGCTCAAGGCTGAGCACGGCAAGCAGGCACAGGCGTCGTTCCAGAAATTTGCGGCGCGCGACGAGCAGGTCGCTCACGCCCTGGCCCATGAGAAGCTCACCGACTGGAGCTTCGGCGCCTTGCCCGAAATTATGGAGATTCGCCGCAAGGGGCGATCTTTCGTGGGTTATCCGGCATTGGTGGACCGTCAGACGCACTGCGACCTCGATGTCTACGATGATCCGGGGGAAGCGCGTGTGCAGCATCACGCGGGACTGCTGCGGCTGTTCCGCCTGGCCCTGCGCGAGCAGGTGAAGTTCCTGGAAAAGAATTTAAGCGACCTGACCCGGATGAGCATGCTGTACATGAGCCTGGGCACGCAGGAAGAACTGCGCGATCAGATCATCGATTGCGCACTGGACCAGGCGTGCCTGGCTGAGCCGTGGCCCAGTGACAAGGAGGCGTTTGAATTGCGCCGCAGCGAGGGGAAAACCCGGCTGGGCCTGCTGGCGCAGGAAATCGCCCGGCTTACCGGCCAGATATTGACCGAATGGAATGCGCTGCAGAAAAAGCTGCCGCAGGCGAAGCCCCATGCGGCCGCCTACGCCGACCTGCAAAAGCAGCAAGGCCAATTGATGAGCAAGTGGTTCGTGAAGGACACGCCTTATCGTCAACTTACTCACTATCCGCGCTACCTCAAGGCCGCGCAGGTTCGCATCGACAAGCTGCGTGCCGATCCGGCACGGGACAGTCGCCTGATGGCCGAGATGGCGCCGCTGATCGTCCAGTATCAGCGCGCACTGTTGGCGCGCAAAGGTGCCCCGGATACGCAGATGGATGAATACCGCTGGTTGCTCGAAGAGCTACGGGTTGCAATGTTTGCGCAGGAATTGCGCACGCCCATGCCGGTTTCGGTGAAACGGCTGCAAAAAGCGTGGGCGGCCATGCAGCGCTAGGACGCGCGAGGGTCGATCACTGAGTACAATTCGAGCATGACCGAAGCGAATTCCTCTCCTCTATTTGTACACCTGCGCATCCACTCCGAGTTTTCGGTGGTGGATGGTATTGGCCGCATCCCCGACCTGGTTGCGAAGGCCGCCGAGTATGGGCAGCCTGCCATGGCGCTTACCGACCTATGCAATTTGTTCGGTTTCATCAAGTTCTACAAGGCAGCCCGCAAGTCGGGCGTCAAACCCATTGCGGGCGCCGATATCTGGCTGGAAAACGAAGCCGATCGCGACAAGCCGTTTCGCCTGCTGCTGCTCGCCAGCAGCCAGCAAGGCTACCTGGCGCTGTGCGAAATACTCAGTCGGGCATGGCTGGAGAACCAGTATCGCGGCCGAGCCGAGGTGCGTCGCGACTGGCTTCTGGGCAAGGACGGCCTTATCGTGCTATCCGGGGGACGACAGGGTGATGTAGGCCAGATGCTGGAAGCCGGCAAACCGGCCGAGGCTGCCGTGCTGGCGTCCGGCTGGGCCAAGGCGTTTCCACGCAGTTATTTCGTCGAGCTTCAGCGAGCAGGTGTCGACGGCGACGAAGCCTACGTGCAACAAGCCATGCGACTCGCGGGTGAGCTTGGCCTGCCGGTTGTAGCGACCCATCCTGTGCAGTTCGTGCAGCGCAGCGACTTTCGCGCCCACGAGGCCCGGGTCTGTATCGCCGAAGGCGAGCAGCTGGCCAATGCCAAGCGAGTGCGCCGGTTCACCGAAGACCAGTATCTGCTTAGCAGCCAGGAAATGGCGCTGCGATTTGCCGATGTGCCGTCTGCCTTGGCCAACACTGTCGAAATCGCCAAGCGATGCAACCTCACGTTGGTCCTGGGCAAGCCACACCTGCCCGACTTCCCCACGCCGGACGGCATCACGCTGGATGACTACATGAGTCATTTGGCGGAAGAAGGCTTGGCTGTACGGATGGCCCAGCTGTTTCCGGACGAGGCCGAACGCCAGGCGCGCTATCCGCAGTATCTCGAGCGTCTGCAATGGGAATGCAAGACCATTACCAGCATGGGCTTTTCGGGCTACTTCCTGATCGTCGCCGACTTTATCAACTGGGGCAAGAACAACGGGGTGCCCGTTGGGCCAGGTCGCGGCTCCGGAGCCGGCTCGCTGGTTGCATATTCGCTGGGTATTACTGATCTGGATCCCATCTGCTACGACTTGCTGTTCGAACGTTTCCTGAATCCCGAGCGGGTCTCCATGCCCGACTTCGACATCGACTTCTGCCAGGACAACCGCGAACGCGTCATCGACTACGTCAAGCTGAAGTACGGTAAAGAGGCGGTGAGCCAGATCGCGACGTTTGGTACTTTGGGCGCCAAGGCGGTGGTGCGCGATGTAGGGAGGGTGCTGGAAATGCCTTACATGCTGTGCGACGGCCTGTCCAAGATGATACCGTTCAGTCCGGCCGACCCCTGGACGCTGGGCCGCGCGCTCGCCGAAGAGCCCAGCTTCAAGGAACGTTACGAGCAGGATGAAGAAGTCAGGGCGCTTATCGATCTGGCGCGTCCCCTTGAGGGTCTGACCCGCAATATCGGCATGCACGCAGGTGGGGTGCTGATTGCGCCAGGCAAGTTGACGGATTTTTGCCCTCTATATTGCCAGCCGGGCGTCGACAGCAATACGGTTTCGCAGTTCGACAAAGACGATGTCGAGGCGGCCGGTTTGGTCAAATTCGACTTTCTCGGCTTGCGCAACCTGACCATTCTGGACTGGGCTGTCCGCTATGTGCGCCAGTTCAACGAGACCAAGCGCGATTTCGACGTCATGGCGCTCAAGCTCGATGACATGCGTGCCTACAAGCTGCTTAGCGAGGGCAACACCACGGCTGTATTCCAACTCGAGTCGCGCGGCATGAAAGAGCTGCTCAAGAACCTGAAGCCCAATACGTTCGAAGACGTCATTGCCATGCTGGCCCTGTACCGTCCCGGACCGCTTGAATCGGGCATGGTGGTCGACTTCGTCAACCGCAAACACGGGCGGGCCGAGGTCGACTACTTCCACAAAGACCTGGAGCCGGTACTCAAGAGCACGTATGGTGTGATCGTGTATCAAGAGCAGGTCATGCTCATCTCGCAGATCATAGGCGGGTACTCGCTGGGGGGCGCCGACCTACTTAGACGCGCCATGGGCAAGAAGAAGGCCGAGGAAATGGCCGAGCACCGGGCCATCTTCGAGAAAGGGGCGGTGGAAAAAGGCTATGCGGCGGATTTGGCCGTCAAGCTGTTCGACCTGATGGAAAAGTTTGCGGGCTACGGGTTCAACAAGAGCCACTCCGCCGCCTATGCGCTTATCGCCTACCAGACTGCATGGCTCAAGGCTTATCATCCTGCGGAATTTATCGCTGCCACCCTGTCTTCCGACATGGACGACACCGACAAGGTGCAGATTTTCTGGAAGGATGCACTGGCTAACGATGTACAAGTTTTGCCCCCGGACGTCAATGCGTCGGCCTACCGGTTCGAGCCGGTCATGGACGAGCACTCGGCCAAGGGCTTGCCGCCGCGCACCATGCGCTTTGGACTTGGTGCGGTCAAGGGCACTGGACAGGGCGCAGTGGAAGCCATTATCAAGGCGCGCCAGGAAGGCGGCCCCTTTGTCAGCCTGTTCGATTTCTGCCGCCGCATCGATCGGCATTCCGTAAACCGCCGCAGCATCGAAGCACTGATTCGCGCGGGCGCGTTCGATCAGATCGAAGAGAACCGCGCGGCCTTGCTGGCCACGGTGGGCAGCGCGATGGAGGCTGCCGAGCAGGCCGAGCGTAGCGCCAACCAGGTTTCCCTGTTTGCCGACGATGCCAATGACATTGTCGAAGGCGAGCTGGCCAAGGTGCCGCCTTGGGACCTCCAGACGCGCTTTACCGAAGAAAAGGCGGCGCTGGGATTCTTTTTTAGCGGTCACCTTTTCGATGCCTGGCGCGACGAGGTCCGGCGCTTTGCGCCGCAACCGCTGGCCCGTCTCGAGCCTTCGCGCAGCCTGCAATGGTTTGCTGGCGTGCTCTCGTCTGTGCGGCCTAAAATGACGCGCCGGGGCAAGATGCTCTACGCCTTGCTGGACGATGGCTCGGCCCAGGTCGAAGTGGCCATCTTCAACGAACTGTACGAGCAGCATCGGAATCGCCTCAAGGAAGATCGACTCATCATCATCCAGGGCAAGGTCAGCAACGATGATTATTCGGGTGGCTTGCGCGTCTCGGCCGAGTCGGTATTCGACCTGCAACTGGCGCGCGAAGCCAGGGCGCGCAGCCTGCGTGTCACGCTCAATGGCAATGCCGATGCGCAGCGTCTGCGCCAGCTCTTGAACCCTTTCCGGGCCGAGCCCGAAAACGGCGTTCCCGGCATACCCGTTGAGTTGCGCTTGAAACGCAATGACTTTCTGTGCACCGTCCGGCTCGGGGAAGAGTGGCGCGTGCGCATGGCCGATGCCATGTTGGAGCAGCTTAGTGCCTGGGTTGAACCCGAAGGCGTGGAGATCAACTACTTATGACACCCTTGCGCATCCTGCACTCCGAGGCGGCCACCAGTTTTGGTGGCCAGGAACAGTATATTTTGCGAATGATGATGGCCATGCGCGAACGCGGCCATCACCTGGAAGCCGTCTGCCAGCCCCATGCCAAGTTGGCGCAGCGCCTGCGCGATGAAGGATTCACCGTGCACACCACTTACATGGATGGGCCGGCCAACTTCATCAAGGGTGTCATAAAAATCCGGCAAATATTGAAGAAAGGTCGCTTCGACGTACTCAATACACACAGCCGACGCGACACGATACTGGCCGGCTGCGCCGCCCGGCTGGCAGGTACGCCACTTATCGTGCGCACCCGGCATCTGGCCAAGAAAGTCGGTTCTTTATTGTCGTATACGATTATTCCGCACCGCGTTACCGCGGCCAGTGAATTCGTGCGCAACCACCTCATTTCAAGGGGCGTGCGCCCAGAACATGTGGCCACGCTATATCCGGCCGTGGATCTGCACGCCGTGCCGGAACAGTCCACCTTGCGACAGGAACTGCATTTGGCGCAGAACGATATTGTGGTGGGCTGTGTCGCAGTGATGCGGGCGCAAAAAGGACACCGTGATCTCGTCGACGCCATGGAGCCGCTCATCAAGGAACGGCCTAACGTGCATTTGGTATTCGTGGGCGGCGGATCGCCTGTATTCGAGGAAGTGCAGGCATACGTGACCGAAAAAGGACTGGGAAAGCGGGTGCATTTGCTGGGCGCGCGCCAGGATGTTCCCAATTTGCTGGCGGGCTTCGATATATTTGCGCTGGCGACCCGCGAAGAAGCGTCCGGTACTGTTTTCATCGAGGCGGGCGCCGCTGCACTGCCGGTTGTCGGCACGAAAGTAGATGGTGTACCTGAAATGGTCCGGGACGGCATCAACGGCTTTTTGGTTCCTCTGGACGACCGTGCCGCATTTACGGCCGCCTTGAAGCAGCTTATTGATGATCCGGCGCTGCGCCGAACCATGGGGCAGGCCGGCCTGATGTTTTGCCGGGTCGAGCGCAGGTTCAGCGCCGAATCCATGGCAGAGCACGCCGAGAACAATTACGTCCGTTGGCTCAAGGAACGAAAAGCATGAAGTCTGCGCAGACTGTACCGGTACTGATGTATCACCACGTTTCCCCGGTGGACGGCATGATTTCCGTATCGACCACGAATTTCGAGAATCAGTTGCAGTGGCTGCAACGGCGGGGTTACCGTTCGCTGTCCAGCGATCAGTTTGCGGGCCATTTGAACGGCCAACCGGTTCCTGCAAAGTCCGTTCTTATTACCTTTGACGATGGTTATCTGGATAACTGGGTGTACGCGTATCCATTGCTCAAGAAGTACGGCTACACGGCGCTTGTGTTCCTGGTAACTTCCTGGATCAAGGACGGCCCTTTGCGGCATTGTCTGGGGCAGGGCGAATTGCCCGAAACACCTTCGCATCGCGAATGTGAACGCCGCATAGAAGCGGGCCAGAGCGATGACGTCATTCTGCGCTGGAGCGAAATAAAAGTCATGCGCGATGAAGGCGTGGTCGAGTTCCATAGCCATACGCACACACACACGCGCTGGGACCAAAAGGTGCCGCACGAGAAAAACCAGCATATGGCGCAAGAGTTGGAATTGTCCCGCGCGGCATTGCGGGACAACCTGGGTGACGTGTCCCAGCATTTCTGCTGGCCCCAAGGCTATTTCGATGCCGATTACACGAAGCTCGCCCAAGATGCGGGATTTCGTTATCTCTATACCACCAAAGCATTTGGACAAAATCGGGCCGGCACGGATCCTGCGCATATTTATCGCTTCGCGGTGCGCAATACGACAGGCAACTCGGTAGGGCGCCGTATCCAGGTTGCCGGCCATCCCGTGATCGGACCGCTATTCAATAAGTGGAAACTATGGAAACGCGGCCTCGGCAAGAAGCACGCATGACGCTGTCCGTCATCATCATCACCAAAAACGAGGCGGCACATATTGGCGAATGCATCGACTCGGTCAGTTTTGCCGATGAAATTATTGTCGTCGACTCCGGCAGCACGGACGGAACGCGTGAAATCGCGCAAGCTAAAGGCGCCAGGGTCAGCTTGACCGACGACTGGCCCGGTTTTGGCCGGCAGAAGAACAGGGCCCTGGATCTGGCAAGCTGTGCCTGGGTGCTTTCCATCGACGCGGACGAGCGCGTGACGCCGGAGCTGGCGCTTGAAATACAAAGAGAGCTCGCCGCTCCGCAGTCCGACGCCTACAAGATTGCAAGGCTTTCGAATTTCGGGGGGCGCTGGATACGTCACAGCGGATGGTGGCCTGATCACGTATTGCGTTTATTCAAGCGTGGAACCGCGCGTTTCAAAGATGTGGCGGTACACGAAAGCGTACAGACCACCTCATCGGTGACAACGCTGAAGAACCATTTTCTGCATTATCCGTATGCCGATCTTGAAACATTCATTGCCAAGATCAACCATTATTCGTCCGAGGCGGCGGGGATGATGCACGCCAAAGGCCGTCGAACCAGTGTGCTCGGCGCTACCGGCCATGCGGTATGGACATTCGTTCGCATCTATCTGATCAGGCGTGGATTTCTCGACGGCAAGGAAGGTTTCATTTTGGCAACAATGGGCGCCGCCGGCAGCTTTTTTCGTTACAATAAACTGCTTTTTTTAAATAAACAAAATAAATAGCTATACGGCGAAGTCCCTAGGGCGGCGCTGCTGTAGACAGCTGCGGGCCCACAATGAAAGTCCTGATTACCGACATACACCACGGAAATGGTGGTGGCCATGTCACGTATGTGCTCAATCTTCTCAAGGGATTCAAGGACGACTTCGACCTGACTGTCGCGGCACCGCCTACAGGCCGCCTGTATAAAAGTGCTTCCGGTGAATCCGGCGTACGGGTTCTACCCGGACTCTATACTTCAAGGCCCCTGGCGCTGGTGAAAGAAGTGGCGCGCCTGCGCAGTTTTTTGCGCCAGGAGCGATTCGATATCATTCACGTAAACGGTGGGGCGGATCATCGCCACATCATGCTGGCCAGCATAGGCTTGCGCCATCGCGCCGCCATTGTCTGGACCAAGCACAACACGAGCCCAGTGAGCAGTTTCGGGCACCGTTTGCGGGCACGCTTCGGTACGGATATCTGCATTGCGGTATCTGATTATGTCGGGCAAATGTTATCGGACTCGCGGTATCGCCACAGCCCTATTCATGTAGTGCGCAATGGCATTGATGCGAATGCATGGCAACCCGCCGACCCTCAGGCCAGGCAGCACTATCGACAGCAGCTCTTCGGAAAGCTGGATGATGATGTACTGGTATTCGGAAGCACCGGCGGAACAGACTACAACAAAGGTTGGCTGGTTCTTGCCGAAGCGATTTCCCGCCTGGACAGCGACTCGAAGAGCCGTTTCCGGATGGTGGTCGCCGGCGATCCCCCATCGCCGGAAATGCGCAGCAAGATCAAGTCGCTTCACGTGGAAGATCAAATCGTGTTCCCGGGCCTGGTCAAGGACGTACGTCCCGTGCTTGGCGCTTGCGATGTCGGCTTTGTATTATCGTATCGCGAGGCGGCCTCGTATGCGTGCTATGAATCCATGGCCATGGGCTTGCCCACGCTGGTATCAGATGCCGGTGGGCTGCCGGAAAACATTCGTCATGGCATGGACGGATGGATCGTACCCACGGGCAATGTCGATCTCCTCGTCCCGGTATTGCGTCAAGCGCTCGCCGATCCCGCGTGCCTGCCGGTAATGGGAAGATCCGCCCGCGAGAGGGTGACACATAGGTTCTCCAGCAGCCACTTTCTTGGCGATACGAAAAAAGCCTACATAAGTGCCTGTACGGTGGCAAGCAACCAGCTTGCGCCGATATAATCGTCTTCATGATTCCTATCCTCATGTACCACCAGATAGGGCAGCCCGCGCCCAAGGGGTCGCCCTATCGCAGTCTTGTCGTGCATCCGGCCGACTTCCGGCGGCAGATGACATGGTTGCGGCGCTTCGGCTATCGCGGCCTTTCCATGCGGGATCTCATGCCTTATGTCAACGGCCAACGCCACGGCAAAGTGGTGGGTATAACGTTCGACGACGGCTACCGCAACGTCTATCAGAATGCATTGCCTGTATTGGCCGAGCAAGGCTTCACCGCGACCAACTACTTCGTAGCCCGCCAGCTGGGTGGGGGCAATGTGTGGGACCGGGAAAAAGGCATCGTCCATTCCGACCTCATGTCGCCAGACGAAATGCGGGCGTGGGCAACCGCCGGCATGGAAGTGGGCTCGCATACCCTCGACCACCCTTATCTGCCCAAGCTTTCTCCGGAACTTGCCGACTATCAAATCAGGCAATCGCGGCACGAATTGCAGGAAGTCCTCGCTGCGGAGGTCACGGCCTTCTGTTACCCGTATGGCGGCGAGACGCCTGAATTGCGTGCCATGGTGCGGAATGCCGGCTATCTTAATGCCACTACGACTCAGGGTGGGTTGGCCAATCCTTCCGACGATATCTACGGTTTGCCCAGGGTAACGGTGGCGCGATCCACCAATATCTTGCGTTTCCTGCAAAAATGCATGACGCGGCTTGAAGAGAAACGACGCGACGGCTAGGCCCTCAGCCCAAGAGGCTTTTTATTCATTTTGATTGCAGGCCTATGCCGACGCAGAGACTCAAGATCGCTTTTGTTGTAGATCGATTCGGTAATCGCTTCGGGGGCGCCGAAGCCTATGGCGTGGCCTTGATGCGTGAGCTGGTACGGGACCACGATGTTACGGTATACGCGCGTGAGTACGACGACGCTTGCGATTTGCGCTTGCCTTTCGTACCGTTGCGCTCCTGGTCCCGCTGGCCGAGCTGGATCCGCGTGCTGATTTTTGCATGGCGGGCCCGAATGGCCACCCGCGGCAAATTCGATATCGTCCATTCACACATGAATGGATGGTGCGGCGACATTGAAGTGGTGCACGTCACACCGGTGCGTTATAACTGGCGCGTGCGTCCGCTACCTGCAATCAAACGGCTGCTCTCATACGTCAGCCTGCGGGTATATACCTATCTCAAGCTGGAGGAAAAGCGGGTCGAGCCCCGGGCTGCCCACCGTACCGTGGCAGTTTCCGGGCTTATCGCCGAGCAGCTTAGCCAGGCTTATGGTCGAAAATTTTCCTGCCCCGTCATTCCTCCCGGCGTCACTCGACCTCAAGCGTCGACTGTTGATCGTAGGGGCGAGGTTCGTAATGCCATGGGCTGGACAGCGGATGACTACGTATGCCTGCTGGTCGCCCGCAACCCTCTGCGCAAGGGCTTGCCGACCGTCTTGAAAGCGCTCGAGAAACTGCCCGGGCATTTCAAGCTGCTGGTCGTTGGCGGCAATGCAAGCACCCGCGAATACATTCACCGCTCGTCGGCGTTTCGCCTTCTGGCCGATCGTATACGGCTGGTGGAGGAAACCCATGATGTGGCACCGTATTATGCGGCCGCCGATCTCTATGTACATCCGACCCTGAACGATAGTTTCGGCATGGCGCCGCTGGAGGCCATGTCTTTTGGACTGCCCGTCATCCTTAGTCCGGAACCATGGTGCGGCTTTGCCCAGTATGTCCGCGACGGACATGAGGCAGCGTTGCTGACTCATCCCGAAGATGCCGACCAGTTGGCGCAGCTCGCCATGCAAATCAGCGGTGACGCGGCATGGCGTGAGCGCCTGGTCGAAGGTGGAAGCCAGGTCGTGGACCGCCATAGCTGGGCGAAGGTAACAGATCGGTATCTGGAACTTTACGCGGATGTGATGAAAGAGCGCTAGTCATTGCCGCCGGCGCGGTTTTCGTGCAGCGCGCCGGGCGTTGCGGATACCTGACGATCGCACGCCGCAGCTCGTCGGTATTGTCCGGAAGCCGCGGCGTACCTCTATTTGAGCGTAGGCGTGCTGGCCCCTTCACGCGGGCGCGATGTTCTGATTCATGCGAAACAGATTATCGGGATCGTATTTCCGTTTGATCTGGGCCAGGCGATCATAGTTCGGACCATAAGCGCTACGCACCCTATCGGTTTCCTCAGCGGTAAGAAAATTGACATAGACGCCACCGCTGGCGAAGGGCGCCGTGGCCGCGAAGAAGTCGCGAGCCCAGGCTATGCAGCGCTTGTCATCGGCGGGATCGTCCCACCGGCCGTGCACGTTCATGATGAATTGCGCGTCACGGTGGGCGTAGGCCGTATAGTCGGGAGACTGTTCTGTTGTAGCGCATCCGATTGCAGCGAAGAAAATTTCGCATTGCGGTGATGGAAGCGTTTTCGTGTATTCGATAGCGATATCGAACAAGCCGTCCTCAAGTTTCGCGAAATTATGGGATTTCCAATAATTGCGGGCTCCTGGCGTGAGCAGCGGGTCAAAGGTTTTTTGCCAATCAACATAAGGTTGGACGCCTATGTGCTCGCCCGCCAAGGTGCCAAGCGTGCGCAAAGGCTCAATGATTTTCTTACCGGACTCGGGGTCGCCCATATAAAGCATTGCAAGGACTATGACGGGCTGGCCATGGAATTCCGGTGGCAGGAAGGGCAGCGGCGGGGCTTGGCGCAGTACGGTCCATACGGTAAGATCGTCCGGCGCCGCGGCCATGAAGTCGCGGTATTTTTGAAGTACTGATTTTGCCTCGGCAATCGGATAGACCATCAAGCCGCTCAACAGGTCCGGTCCTATTGGATGAAGCCTGAAGGTAAATCGAGCGACGACGCCGAAATTACCGCCGCCGCCTCTTAGCGCCCAGAACAGGTCAGGATATTCGGTCTCGCTGGCGCGTATCAGTCGGCCATCTGCCGTGACGACCTCTGCCGATTCCAGATTATCTACCGTCATGCCGAACTTCCGGCTGAGCCATCCAAATCCGCCGCCCAGTGTCAAGCCTGCTACGCCTGTGGTGGAGTTGATGCCCAGCGGAGTTGCAAGCCCATGGGCTTGTGTGGCGGCATCCATGTCGGCAAGCGTCGCGCCGCCTTCCACGGTAACCCGGCGGTCAGCGGGAACCACATTTACTGCCTTCATAGCGGAAAGGTCAATGACAATGCCATCGTCGCAAATGGCATTGCCCGCGATGTTATGGCCACCACCTCGTATTGCAAGTGAGACTTCGTGGTCTCGTGCATAGTTTATTGCACGGGTAATGTCTTGTGTGTCGGAGCACCGCGCGATCAGCGCAGGGTGTTTGTCGACGGTTGCGTTCCAGACTTTTCGTGCATCTTCATATGAGGGGTCGCCCGGCAGGAAGATCCCTCCGCCAAATCCGTTCTTCAGTTTTTCGGTGGCAATGGCTTGGGTATTCGTCATGGTTATCTCCATAGTCCGTTATCGCCAATTGAATCGGACATAGTGATGAACGCAGAACCCGCCGGATGTTCTGGAATATGCGGATTATTCTAAACATGGCCTTTCGGTCAACGTGCTGTTAGACCCGGCACTCCACCTGCAGGCCGCATTGTTTTGGGGGCGGCCATTTCCATGAATTACTATACTCTTGCGCCATGCTGCACCGGCCTGCGCTGGGGTTTTTTTTGTATCCTCCAGTAGCCAGGGATGCTGATCTGCCGGCGCGGACCTCTCAGTTGCCTGGCGCCGTAAGCGCTTCCAGGTGCCCGAGCCAATGCAAGGCATGTTCGCGGTTTACCCCGCACATACTGCGCTGCGGCTGTAGGGAAGCGCACACGCTGGGGCGATCAGGATGGCCAAATATCAAACATTGTTCATTCTCGTCCAGCTGGACGCAGCGCACTCCAGCCGCCTTGCCATCGGGCATGCCGGGAATCGCACTTGATATGGATGGTGCGATGCAACAGGCACCGCAATGTGCGCGGCATTCCATATTCAAATCCAGCCGCGCACCCAATACACCAGCAGCCCGACATATTCCTTGACGATGGAACGGCTGGCCTGTAATGCCCGCATACTGGGCTGCCAGAACGAGAATCCGCGATCGCTGGGTACGACGATTTGCGGTGCTGACGGCGCTGCTATGGCGTCGACGCCCTGCTTTTTGAAGACGGCCATGGCGCGCGGCATATGAAGCGCCGACGTGACCAGCAATACGCGGTCGATATTGCGCTGCTTGAGTTCCTTGCTGGTGTTTACCGCGTTCTCGTACGTGGTGTAGCTGCCGCTTTCCAGGATGATCGCCTGTTGGGGAACATCCAGTTGCCTGAGTGCATTGGCCATGATTTGCGCTTCGCTGATGTTGCCTTCCAGCGCCGCGCCTGACACGATGATAAACGGCGCGCGATGCGCCTTGTAAAGCATGGCAGCGGTATCGACGCGGGCGGTGGCCGTGTCGCTGTCGTAGGGTTCGAACCAGTTCGATCTATTGTTTGCCGTGCTTCCCCCGAGTACCACGATGGCTTGTGCGTTGGGCAGCTTCATCGGCATCGTGTGGGCATAAAGCTGCTCAAGCCGGCCGCCTGCCCACAGCGACGATGCAGGCAACGACCAGAACAAAGCCCAGCCCAGGCCGAGTGCGGCAAAGAAGAAGGCTGTTTTGCGCTGCCGCAGCATGAACAACACGACGCCCAGCACCAAAAGCGTGATACTCAAGTTTAAGGGGATCACGAGGTTAGTCAGGAAACTCGATAGTGTCATGCGCTGCCGTTAAGTTTTCTTCTATTGCAAAAGGGCGAGAATCCGTTGTTCCGTTTCCTCGATGGTGGGCCATGCGTGCGACGATCCCAGACAACTGGCGTTCTCGGACCAGGGGCCGGTACGCTCGCGCTGTGTGACGCCGAACAAGGAAAGTTGCCGGGCGCTGGTTGCCGCCGCGAGATGGGAAACTCCCGAATCATTGCACACGACCAGTGAGGCAAGTCGGGTGAGTGTAGCAAACGCGCCCAGGCGCAGCGGAGGAAGCGTGATCGCGGTGGGTGCATTGGTCCTGGCCGCTTCGGCTTCGCTGGGCGGGGGACACATGGCCACTTGGTAACCCCGTCGCTGCAGTCTTCGGGTCAGCGTGTCAAAATGCGGCCATACTTTGGCTTTGCCCCGATGCAATCCCGTCGCGGTCGGTGCAATCAAAATGAACTGCCCAGCGGCAAGACCCGCGGTGTTCAGTGCCTGCAGTGCTTCGGCGCGGTGTTTGTCCGTCAGTTGAAGATCCAGGGCAGACGGAGGGTTGGCCGGCGGAGGCGTTTGATTCCATCGCTTCAGGGCCTGATTCGTAATGTAATACCAGGACTCTACGGCATGCATGCGCGAAGACGGCTTATTGACGGGCCAGCGCAATATCAAGCTGCGGCCGTCGTCACGATATCCGGCGCTTGGCACGCCTGCAAACTTGAACACCATGGCGCTGGACAAGGAGTCCGGCAATAGCAGCCCGCGCGGATGAGCGTGCTGAGCTTTCTTGCGGAACGCATGCACGGTGGCCCTGTCTTCGCGCCACCGGCCTTTCATTTCTATGAATCCGCCCAGCTTATAGGCGGAAAGGAGGTCCCGGGCCCACGGCCTGGCGCATACCACGATGGGCAGGCGGGTATTCAGCAGGGCATGCAGACTGGGCAGGCTCATGCAGACATCGCCAATCCAGTTGGGTAGACGCACATAGATAGCTGAAAGAGTAGGCATGTATTGCAGGCGGTAGCGGGGAAGTATGATGGCTGATATTCTTGTTCAACGGTGCATGCAGGGTCATGCCCTGGCAAGAACGCTAAAATGACGCATCCAATAGTATATAAGCGAGTTAATTGTTGAAGTCTCCCTCTCAAGCCACTTCGTCTCATTCTGATCCCGTTAAATTCGAACTGTGGCGTCGGATCTACACTCGCGTCGGGGTTTATTGGAAGGCAGTCTTGGTTGCGGTATTGCTGGTCAGCGTGGCCGCCGCAACGCAGCCGACGCTCGCCATCATCATGAAGCCACTGCTGGACGAAGGCTTTTCCGGCAATAAACCGTCGTACATCTGGTCAATTCCACTGGCTGTCGTGGGGCTGATGTTCCTGCGCGGCGTTTGCAGTTATGGCAGTACCTATCTGCTTGCCTGGGTGGCCAACAATATGCTGCTTGGATTGCGCAAAGAGATGTTCCAGCGCTTGCTGGGGCTCTCCGACGAACATTTCAAGCGTGGCGACTCCGGCCGCCTGCTGAATCGGTTCACCATAGACGCCGGTACGGTCACCGGGCTGGCCACCGAAGTGATCACGGTGGTGGTCCGCGAAACATTGGTGGTCGTGGCCCTGCTCGCCGTCCTGCTATACATGTCCTGGCAGCTTACCTTGATCGTGCTGATCATGCTGCCGATTTCCACACTGATTGCCCGGGTGTTCATCAAGCGGTTGCGGCGCATCAATCGGGAAACGATCGGCATGAACGCCGAACTGACCCGCGTGGTGCGCGAAGGCATAGATGGCCAGCGCGTCATCAAGCTGTTCGATGGCTATGATCGCGAGGCCAGCCGCTTCGAGTACGTCAATGGCCGCTTGCGTCGCTTTGCCATGAGAGCAGCGGGCGCCGATGCCGCCATGTCGCCGTTGACGCAGTTCTCGGTAGGCTTGTCCGTCGCGGCCGTCATTGCGGTCGCCTTGTACCAGGCCAATACCGAAGGACTTACCGTGGGCAGTTTTGCGGCCTTCATGGCCGCCCTGGGCCAGATTTTCGATCCCATGAAGCGGCTGACCAATATCGCAAGCGCCATGCAACGCATGCTCATTTCCGCGGAAAGTGTCTTTACGCTGATCGACGAGAAGCCCGAGGACGACAAAGGAACGCAAGCGCTGGTCCTCCCCGTAAAGGGACGCGTGGAATTCAGCAATGTCTATCACCGCTTCCCCAATTCGCAGACCGATACGCTTTCCAACGTGTCGTTCCTTGCCGAGCCGGGCCAAACCGTAGCGTTGGTGGGCCGCTCGGGCAGCGGCAAGACCACACTCGTGAATATGTTGCCGCGCTTCGTCAATCCGCTAAGCGGAGAAGTCCGGATCGATGGGCAGAACGTCAAAGATGTCGCCTTGCGCGATTTGCGTGCCCAACTTTCGCTGGTCAGCCAGGATGTCGTCCTTTTCGAAGGCACCATCGCCGAAAATGTGGGTTATGGTGCGCTGCACGAAGCCAGCCGTGAAGAAATCCGTAATGCCCTTGATGCGGCAAATCTGCTTTCTTTTGTCGAAGGCCTGCCGCAAGGCCTCGATACGCCTGTCGGCGAGAATGCGGGACAGCTATCAGGTGGGCAACGGCAGCGCCTGGCGATTGCCAGGGCCTTGATCAAGAATGCGCCCATCCTGATCCTGGATGAAGCCACCTCGGCGTTGGATAACGAATCGGAAAGGCAAGTACAGGCCTCGCTTGAACTGCTGATGGCCGGGCGAACGACGCTGGTTATCGCGCACAGGCTCTCCACGGTCCAGAAAGCCGACCGTATCGTCGTACTGGATGCCGGCCAGGTAGTGGAGCAGGGCCGCCATGAGGAATTGCTGGAACTGAATGGCTTGTATGCGTCGCTTTACCGCATGCAATTCCGGGACGAGGATTGAACAATGAACGGGAAGAACAACATGAAGAAACTGACGATTATGGTTGCCGCACTGGTGCTGGCCGGCTGCGCTGCGGGTGCGGCAGGCCTGAGGCTGGTCGACTTGCGCGATCCAAAATATTCCCGGGGTGAGCGTACCATTCCGCTGACCTTCCCCAAGATTCAGATGGCCTTGTTCAAGCATAAAGACGCATGTGGCAGCGCACCCCATTTTTCCGTAGACCCGCGCCAAACGAATTACGCCACGATTATCGATAGGCCCGAGGGTGCTGAAAATTTCGAACACGCTGTGCTGGTAGATCTGGTCCAGTATCAGTCGACCATGATGGAAGACTCGCGGACCAGAGGGCAGATCTATACTTACTATAGCGATACCGCCACAAAGAACCGCGTTGATCAGGTGTTCAACGCTATCCTGCACCCAGAAGTGTGTCCGGCTAAATAAGCACGATATCGTATTGTTCCTGGGAATACAGGCTTTCGACTTCCAGCGATATGGGTTTGCCGATGAAATCGCCCAACATGGCAAGGTGAGAGCTTTCCTCTTCCAGGAACAAGTCCACAATGGCCTGGGATGCCAGTATTCGGAATTCCTTGGGGTTGAATTGGCGCGACTCGCGCAATATCTCGCGCAGGATTTCGTAGCACAGGGTACGAGGCGTACGCACATTGCCGCGTGATTGGCAGGTCGGGCAGGGCTCGCACAGTTGGTGAGCCAATGAATCGCGCGTGCGCTTGCGCGTCATCTCGACCAGGCCAAGCTGGCTGAAACCGCTGACGGTCATGCGGGTGCGATCCTTGGACAACGCCTTGTTCAGCTCGGCCAGCACTGAACTTCGATGCCCGGCATCGTCCATATCAATGAAGTCTAAAATGATGATGCCGCCCAGGTTGCGCAGGCGCAATTGACGCGCAAGAGCCACAGCCGCTTCCAGATTGGTCTTGAATATGGTGTCGTCGAAGTTGCGGCCACCCACAAAGCCGCCGGTATTGACGTCAACCGTGGTCAATGCCTCTGTCTGGTCGATAATCAGATAGCCGCCCGATTTCAGGTCGACGCGCCGAGACAGTGCGCGCGCTATTTCTTCGTCTACATTGGCAGTGTCGAACAGCGGCCGTTCGCCGCTGTAGTGGCGGATGCGGCTCAGTACGGAAGGGGTGTAGGTGGTGGCCCAGTCCAGCAGTTCTTGCGCAGTGCTGCGCGAGTCCACCGTGATCATGCCTGTCGACGGCCCCACCATGTCGCGCAGTACCCGCTGAGCCAGCGTCAGGTCGGTGTACAGCACAGATGGCGTCGGTTGAGACTTGGTCTTCGTTTGTATGCTGTTCCAGATAGTACGAAGGTAGGATTGGTCGGCTCGCAATTCGTCGTCGGTGGCGCCCTCAGCCTGGGTGCGGACGATGAATCCGCCATTCTCGCCTTCCGGCATGAACGAAAGTACGCGCTCGCGCAGCGATGCGCGATCTTCTTCCGATTCGATTTTCTGCGATATGCCGACATGAGGGTCGTACGGCAGGTATACAAGCATGCGCCCCGCTATGCTGATTTGGGTGGAAAGCCTCGCGCCCTTGGTGCCCAGCGGATCCTTGATGACCTGGACCATGAGCGACTGGCCCTCGAACAGCAATTTTTCAATGGGAGTGGCAATGGCGCCGCTCGTGCGTTCAAGCCGATTCTGCCTGAGGTCGGCGACGTGGATGAAAGCGGCTCTTTCCAGTCCGATGTCGACGAAGGCGCTCTGCATGCCCGGCAGTACTCGTACCACTTTGCCCAGGTAGATGTTGCCCACATGTCCGCGCTGGATACTGCGCTCCATATGTAGTTCCTGGACGGATCCTTGTTCGACCAGTGCGACACGTGTTTCGAAAGGCGTTACGTTAATGAGGATGTCTTCAGTCATGTGCTGATTGTCTTTATTCTGTGAGCAGGTTTCCACTATAGGCTGTCTGAGCATCAGGTGGAAATTTTCGGAAGGCGCCTGACTAGCAGCGGTTTCACGATAAGTTCGTGGCCTATGCGTTGTAAACGGCTTTTCAATGTCTTGGGCGACTTGCGGCGCACCTTGCGTTCTGCCGAAATATTCGAGTTTTGCGCTTCACTTGATTCCCACACCGCATTGGGCGTCAGCGCCCATAGCTCGACCAGTCCCAGTTGCTGGAAGCGGCCCCAATAATCGGCGACCGCCCATACAGGGTACAAGCCATCGGCCAGCTGTTTTGCCGCCGCCAGAGTGATGAAGTAGCCGCTGGTCAACCATACCGCGCCATAGGGACGGACAGCCGCGTAAGCAGTCGATCCAAGTGATTTTTCCGGGCGCCGATAGGCGCGATTCACATGTGAGAGCTGGATCATCACCGCCACACTGGCGTCAAACAAGCTTTCAAGCGCATCGGCCGACCCTGATTGGAGCAGTCGGGCAAAGCCGCTGTCCAGGCAAACATCGTCTTCCAGAATGACAGCGTAGGGAAGGTTGCGTTTCACCATCTCCCTATATATATAGATATGGCTTAACGAAGTGCCTATCTCGGCCTTTGCCAGCGCGCCGTATTCTTTCTCGGCTTTTATGCGGTCCACATGACTTTCAAGGACATCCTCGGACATGAGCCGGCCATCTACGGCCGAGAAGAACTCAGCACGCACGCCTGCACGTTGTAGCGTCGCCTCCATTGACCGGCGCCGCCGAGTATCGGAGTCAAGGTTAACGACGAAACAAGGCGTTTGCGAATTCATGGTCGTGCAATAGTATTGAGTATGGGTGTCGCCGATTATAGTGGGCGTCACCTTGAGGTCGAGGCGCTATCTATCCTGTATAGGTAGAGATCCTACATAGAGGTGGGTGGGGATTCTATATAGGTAGAGATCTTATATAGGTAGAGAGCTTTGATATAGCCGCAGATCCGCTCACGTCCTCTGGGAAGAGGCCTTATTTGGGCAGGGATCTATATATGTAGGTATAGGGGAAACTTTTTTAGATCGTATTGCTTAGCCTGGAGGCCAATAGTCGAAGCTGTATGGGAAGCGCCGGGCTGTTTTATGTCACGCATCCAGAGATTTTACCGGGGAGAACAGCTCATTTTCCGTCCCCTTCGCGTGATTTGGGCCCGTGACCCCAAATTATTTCGTTCCGGTTAAAAATATCTTACCGTTTTGTTTCAACAGCTTACGCCAATTTCGATCGTCATCCCCCGTTTTTCCTGCTAATTTCCCCGTTTTTCGTTTGCGCGGCACAAAATACCTGTGCTATAGTTTCGTTCTTCGCTGCTCCAACACCTAGGGTTTACCCGCGGTGCAGACGGCGAAGCGCAGTGAAACCAAAGGCCTGTTGGC